>NZ_JBFAKL010000001.1:0-594483 GCF_040655715.1 Nonomuraea cavernae
TGTCAACCAAAGGAATCCGTCACATACATGACGGGGTTGTGCATCATGCACTGGCTTTTAACACACTGTTGAGTTCTCAAGAAACGGACGCGTACACCCTCACAAACCCGGAACCAACCGGACCCGCTCAGAGGCGTTCACTTCGCTTCACATTTCGTTCTGTTGTGTTCAAATCCTCCCAGCCCCCCAGATCCGTGTCAAATTCACCCGAACCAGTCTGACCAGCAGAAATCGAACACCACCCCGTTCCCAGGGCAACCCCTCTAACTTACCAGCCTTCAGAGCGATCCGCGAACCGATCTTCAAGCTAGGTGAGTCTGAGAGATTACCGACCAATGCTGCGCACCATGCCAATGTCACCTAAGTGAAGGAGGTTGGTTGCCGCACCGCGTCGACTTCTCAAGATTAGCAGCGCCCCCGACCGCCCGAGACGCATTCACCACCGTTCATGGCCACAGAACGATCACAGGCGACCATAGACTCCCCACGTGAGCAGCAAAAGACCGCCACTGGCGAAGAAGGTCCTGACTGAGCGCGCGCACCATGGCGACACCGTGGTCGACGAGTACGCGTGGCTCGCCGACAAGGACGACCCCGACACCATCGCCTATCTCGAAGCGGAGAACACCTTCCTCAAAGAGGAGACCGCTCACCTGGCCGACCTGCAGGAGCAGGTGTTCCAGGAGATCAAGGGCCGCACCCAGGAGACCGACCTGTCGGTGCCGAGCCGCAAGGGCGCGTGGTGGTACTACACGCGCACCGAGGAGGGCAAGCAGTACGCCGTCTCCTGCCGGGTCCCCGCCGACGGTGACACGCCGCCCGAGGTCAAGCCCGGCGAGCGCCTCGACCGGGAAGAGGTCGTGCTCGACGGCAACGAGCTGGCCGGCGACAGCCCCTTCTTCTCCATCGGCACCAGCAGCATCACCCCCGACGGCACGATGCTGGCCTACTCCACCGACTACAAGGGCGCCGAGCGCTTCACGCTGAGGTTCAAGAACCTGGAGACCGGCGAGCTGCTGGACGACCAGATCGAGGACGTCTTCTATGGCGGCTGCTGGTCGGCCGACGGCTCGACGTTCTTCTACACCCGCGTAGACGACGCCTGGCGCCCCTTCCAGGTCTACCGTCACGCCCTCGGCACAGCTGACGACGTCCTGGTCTACGAGGAATCCGACGAGCGCTACTGGATCGGCATCGGGCTCACGAGGAGTGAGCGCTACCTCGTCCTCGGCGCCGGTAGCAAGATCACCAGTGAGGCGCGCGTCCTCGACGCCAACGACCCCACGGGTGAGTTCCGCGTCGTCCGGCCGCGGACGGTGGGCGTCGAATACAGCGTCGAGCACGCCGGCGACTTCTTCTACGTGCTCCACAACGAGAACGCCGAGAACTTCGAGCTGGCCACCGCCCCGCTCGACGCTCCCGGCGACTGGACGCCGCTGATCGCCCACAGCGAAGGCACCCGGCTGCTCGACATCGAGGCGTTCTCCGACCATGCCGTCATCCACTTCCGCCGCGACGGGCTGACCGGCATCCGGGTGCTCCCGTACGGGGACGAAGCCCCGCACAACGGCTGGCGCGACCGGGTGGAGGCCGCCTACGCCGGGGGCGCGTACGAGATCGAGTTCCCCGAGCCGCTCTACGACGTCAGCCCGGCGGGCAACCCCGAGTTCACCACGCGCCGGCTCCGGCTGGCCTACACCAGCATGATCACGCCGCCCAGCGTCTACGACTACGAGCTGGCCACCCGCGAGCTGATCCTGCTCAAGCAGCGGCCGGTGCTCGGCGGCTACACCCCCGGCGACTACGAGCAGTTCCGCGACTGGGCCACGACCGGCGACGGCACGCGGGTCCCGATCTCCATCGTCAAGCGCAAGGACACCAGCGCCCCCGCCCCCACCGTCCTGTACGGCTACGGCAGCTACGAGACCTCCATCGACCCGGGCTTCTCGGTGCCGAGGCTGTCGCTGCTCGACCGCGGCTTCATCTTCGCCGTGGCCCACGTCAGGGGCGGGGGTGAGATGGGCAGGCGCTGGTACGAGGACGGCAAGCTGACCAAGAAGCGCAACACGTTCACCGACTTCGTGGCCGCGGCCAGGCACCTCAAGCAGGCCGGTTGGAGCGATCGGGTCATCGCGAGAGGCGGCTCGGCGGGCGGCCTGCTGATGGGCGCGGTGGCCAACCTGGCGCCGGAGGAGTTCGCGGGGGTGGTGGCCGAGGTGCCGTTCGTCGACGCGCTCAACACGATCCTCGACCCGTCGCTGCCGCTGACGGTGATCGAGTGGGACGAGTGGGGCGACCCGCTGCACAACGCCGATGTGTACGCCTACATGAAGAGCTACACGCCGTACGAGAACGTGGACGAGCGGTCGTACCCACCGATTCTGGCGATCACCAGCCTGAACGACACCCGGGTGCTCTACCACGAGCCCGCGAAGTGGATCGCCAGGTTGCGGGCCACGGCTCAGGGAGGGCCGTTCCTGCTCAAGACCGAGATGGGTGCGGGCCACGGCGGGCGCAGCGGGCGCTACGACGCCTGGCGTGAGGAGGCCTTCGCCCTCGCCTGGATCATCGAGAGAGGCACCACGTGACCTATCAGGCCGGCGAGAGCCGCTACGAGCGCCAGCCGTACAACCGCAGCGGGAGGAGCGGGCTCAGGCTGCCGGCCGTGTCGCTGGGGTTGTGGCACAACTTCGGCGACGACCGCCCGATCTCCACCTCGCGCGCGATCCTGCGCCGGGCGTTCGATCTGGGCATCACGCACTTCGACCTGGCCAACAACTACGGCGTGCCGTACGGGTCGGCGGAGAGCAACTTCGGGTGCGTCCTTCGGCAGGATTTCGCCGCCTACCGGGACGAACTGGTCATCTCCAGCAAGGCCGGCTACGACATGTGGCCCGGGCCCTACGGGGAGTGGGGGTCGCGCAAGTACGTGCTGGCCAGCCTCGACCAGTCACTGGCGCGGATGGGGCTGGAGTACGTCGACATCTTCTACAGCCACCGTCCCGATCCCGACACGCCGCTGGAGGAGACGATGGGCGCGCTGGACCGGGCGGTGCGCTCGGGCAAGGCGCTGTACGCGGGCATCTCCAACTACTCGGCCGAGCAGACCGCGCAGGCGGCGCGGATCATGCGTGAGCTGGGCACGCCGCTGCTCGTCCACCAGCCGTCCTACTCGATGATCAACCGGTGGATCGAGGGCGGGCTGCTCGACGTGCTGGAGGAGGCGGGGATGGGCTGCGTCGTCTACTCACCGCTCGCGCAGGGGTTGCTGACCGACCGCTACCTGGACGGCGTGCCCGCCGACTCCCGGGCCGCGACCAGCAGGTTCCTGAGCGCCGACCAGATCGACCGCGAGCTGGCCCGCGACCTCGGCGAGATCGCCAGGAGCAGGGGTCAGACGCTGGCGCAGATGGCGCTGCTGTGGACCCTCCGGGACCCCCGGGTGACCAGCGTGCTGATCGGCGCGAGCAGCGTGCGGCAGTTGGAGGACAACGTCGCCTGCCTGGAGGGCCCCGTCTTCACCGAGGACGAGCTGGAGGCGATCGACAAGATCACCTGTTCGGCCTCGTGACCGTCACAGGGCCTCGTGCCGCTGGAGGTAGGTGAACGAGGCCCAGCCGGGCAGCACCGGCAGCCAGAAGGTGAGCAGCCGGTAGAGCAGCACGGCCGATGTGGCCAGCTCCTTGGGCAGGCCGGCCACGGTCAGGCCGACGATGAGCGACGCCTCGACGGCGCCCAGGCCACCGGGCGTCGGCGCGGCCGAGCCGATGGCGTTGGCGGTGAGGAAGACGACGGCGACGGCGGTGAAGTCGAGCTCACCGCCGAAGGCCGCTACGCAGGCGTCGAGGCAGACCACGAACGCCAGGGTGATCATCAGGGTCCCGGCGCAGCCCTCGATCATCTTGCGCGGCGACTGGATCACGTCGAGCAGCCGCGGCAGCACGTTGGAGAACAACCTCCGCATCCGCTCGGTGATCATCCGGCGCAGCCGTGGCACTCCCAGCAGCACGACGACCAGCACGGCCAGCGCCAGCAGGGCGAGGACCAGCTCGCGCGACGGGCTGAACGAGGTGGCGGTGTTGGAGCCGGTGATGTAGGCGAACAGCAGCAGCAACGTGATGTGGAAGATCATCATGACCAGCTGCGAGGCGCCCACGCTGGCCACCGCGAGCGACGGGGAGATCCCGCGTTTTTGCAGGTAGCGGGTGTTGATGGCGACGCCGCCGACCGCTGCCGGCGCCACGAGCTTCACGAACGAGGCCGCGAACTGCACGAGCACGGTGCGCCACAGCGGCAGCGCCTCGGGCACGAATCCGCGCAGCATCAGCGCGGCCGCCACGAAGCTGACGAACGAGGCGACGAGCGCCAGGCCCGACCAGCCCCAGTTGGCCGTGGAGATCACGTGGCCCAGGTTGACCTGGCTGAGCTGGGAGAGCAGGAAGTAGGCGGCCAGCGTGCTGGCGATGATGGTCACCAGGGTGCGCGGCCTGAAGCGTTCGAGGCGTACCTCCTCGACCGTGCTCTGGGGCTTGAGCGCGACGATCTGCTCGCGGATGGCGGCCAGCAGGCCCTTGTCCTTGGACAGGGCCGAGCGGGTCTCGCGGGTCAGCGCGATGCGCTGGAGCAGCGGCATCGCGTGACCCAGCGCGTCGGGGCCCATGACGGCGGCGGCCGCGCGGACCGAGCGTTCGGGCCCGACGCGCAGCGCGAGGTAGGTCAGCAGCTGCGCGACGTCGAGCCGCAGCAGCAGGTCACCGGCGGCGATCTCGCCGCTGCGGGCGTCGGTCAGCACGACGCGGCCCGCTCTGTCGAGGTGGATCCCGTCGCCGGTGAGCCGCCGGTGCGCCAGCCGCTGGATCTGCAGCAGCGCCACCTGCTCCCAGATCTGCGCGAGGACGCCGTCGTCGATCTCGTCGTCGGGGACCTCGTCGAGCGTGCGCGTGTCGAGGTGCTCGTAGGCGAGCAGCGCGGCCTCGGTGCCGATCTCGCTGGTGCCGAGGAGTCGCGGCGTGCTCGCGCCCGCCGCCTGCGTGGCGTACGCCATGAGCGCCTCGCGCTCCAGCTCGGCGCGGAGCGACCTGATCGCCCGGCGCCTGGTCTCGGAGTTGAGCCGGATCCGCCGCCACAGCCGGTACGGCAGGCCGGCCACCTGGCGGTCGCGATCGAGCACGGTGACGTCGAGGCTGCTGCCGTCCTGGAGGCCCATGTGGTAGCGGCGGCTGCCCTGGTGGTCGTCGTCGATCCGGCGGGCCGAGACCGGGGCGAAGGAGAGTTTGCGGAGGGCGGCGACCACGGCGTTGCCGGGCGGCCTGGTGTTGGGGCTGCCCACGCCGTAGAGCGTGGCGTAGCCCATCGCCATGCCGACCAGGACGGTGACGACGGCGCCCGGCAGCGTGATCTGCCGGCCGGAGAACAGCGCGAAGATGTAGAGCGCGATCACGGTCCAGGTGAGCGCGCGCCAGGTGGGCCGGCGGGAGATGCGCACGGCGGTGGTGTAGGCGATCACGGACGTGAGCAGCGTGTTGAGCGGCTCGATCGAGCGGCCGCCGGTGAGCAGCTGGCCCAGGTCCTCGGCGTTGCCGGAGAGGAGCCACTGGCCGAGCAGGAAGGAGCCGACCATGCCGATGATCGCGGCGATCAGACCTTCGGCGACGCGCAGCCCGTCGCGGTGGAAGACGCGCTCGACGGCGAACGCCACGGGCACGGTGAGCACGGCCGCGCCGCCGAGGAACGTGGCCACGCGGCTGAGCAGGTCGGGGACGAGAGTGGTGCCCTCGGTGACGTCGGCCTCAAGCCCGTTGAGGGTCTGCTTGGCGATCAGGGCGAGCAGGATGACCGCGCCGAGCACGAGCAGCGTGGCGAGGAATCGCAGCAGGTCGGAGGGGCGGCGGAGGCGTTGCGGCAGCAGCGGCTCCACTACGTAGACCTCGTGGTCTGGACGTGCCTCAGCCACGGCAGGGTCCTCCTTCGAGAGATCCTCCGTGTTCGCGCGTTCGCTGATTTCGGCCACCGACAGCGATTCTGCACCTTCCCGGCCGGACCGTACGATCTTTAGCCGCTAGTGTCCCTAATCGTCACCTCCGTCTGCACCGAATAACGACTCGGTCGGCAGTGACGTGCCCCGCCCCGGCGTTTCGAAGCGTCCGGCTTTCGCGCCCGTCACCGCACGTCAAGCGGTAGACGAGGCGCGCGAGGCAGAGTACACGCCCCAGGTGTCCCATCGGCAACACGGCTCCCCCGGGCGGTTCTGGTCTGGGAAGTAAGCTCTGCCCTATGTCGGGTGAACTGAGGGTTTGGGGAGCTTGTCCACTGGACTGCCCTGATGGCTGCTCGTGGATCGTGACCGTCGACGAGGGCCGGGCCGTGAAGATGCGCGGCAACCCGGACCACCCCTACACGCGGGGCTCCCTCTGCGTGAAGGTCAACCGCTATCTGGAGCACACCCGGGCGGACGACCGCATCCTGCACCCGCTGCGTCGTACGGGACCGAAGGGGTCGGGTCGGTTCGAGCGGATCAGCTGGGACGAGGCACTGGAGGAGATCTCGGTACGGCTACGCGGCATCATCGAGGAGCACGGCGGCGAGGCGATCTGGCCCTACCAGGGCACCGGGTCGCTCGGTTTCGTCCAGGGCTGCGAGGGGATGGCCGGGCGCCGGTTCTGGAACGTCCTGGGCGCCTCCAGGCACCGGCTGAACATCTGCTCCACCGCCGGCAACACCGGGCTGATGCTGACCAACGGCACCCCCGGCGGGATGGATCCCGAGGATTTCGCGCTGTCCAAGCTGATCCTGCTCTGGGGCACCAACACGCTGACCAGCGGCCACCACCTGTGGAAGTTCGTCCAGGACGCGCGGGCGGACGGCGCCCACGTGGTGGCGATCGACCCGATCCGCACGAGGACCGCCGACCAGGCCGACCAGCACCTGGCGATCAGGCCGGGCACGGACGCGGCGCTGGCGCTCGGGCTGCTCAACGTGGTGCTCGCGGAGGGCGCGCAGGACGAGGAGTTCCTGGCCGAGCACACGGAGGGCTGGGCGGCCTTCCGCGAGGAGATCCTGAGCCACCCGGTCGCGAAAGTGGCGGAGATCACCGGCCTTCCGGCCGAGGACATCCACAGCCTGGGGATACGGCTCGCGCGCACCCGGCCCACGGCGATCCGCGCCACGATGGGCATCCAGCGCCACGCGGGCGGCGGCACCGCGATGCGCACCATCGCCGCGATCCCGGGCGTCACCGGCGACTGGCGGCACCCGGGCGGCGGCGTCTCCTACTCCACCAGCGGGCACGTGCGCCTCCGCGTCGACACGCGCGAGGACCTGCTGGCCGCGCCGGTGCGCGCGCTGACCATGACCCGGCTGGCCTCCGACCTCGGCTCGGTGAAGTGCCTGTGGGTGTACGGGGCCAACCCCGTCGGCTCCACCTCCGACACCAACGCGATCAGGCGTGAGCTCCTGCGCGACGACCTGTTCACCGTGGTGATGGAGCAGTTCCCCACCGACACGGTCGACTACGCCGACATCGTGCTGCCCGCGACCATGCAGACCGAGCACCTCGACCTGCACGCCGGCTACGGCCACATGTACCTGCAGTGGAACGAGCCCGCCGTGGAGCCTCCGGGCGAGTGCCTGTCGACGACCGAGACGTTCCGGCGGCTGGCCCGGCACATGGGGCTGACCGAGCCCTCGTTGTACGACTCGGACCTGGAGCTGGCCGGGCAACTGCTGGCCGGCGGGCACCCGTCGCTGGAGGGCATCACGCTGGACCGGCTGCGCAAGGAGGGCTGGGTGCGGATGAACTATCCCAAGCCGTTCATTCCGTTCGCCGAGGGCTTCCCGACGCCGTCGGGCCGGTTGCGCTTCCCGCCCGCGGGTGAGGCGTACGTGCCGTCGCTGTCGGTCCGTACGGCCGGCCGCTCGCCGTACAAGCTGACTTTGATCACGCCCGCGGCGCACACGTTCCTCAACACGGTGTTCGGCAACAATCCGGAGCTGCGGCGCCGGGCCAAGGAGCCGGTCGTGCTGGTCAACCCGGCCGACGCGGCCGAACGTGGGCTGGTGAGCGGGCAGCGGGCGCGGGTGCACAACGACCGCGGCGAGTTCCTGGCCGACGTCGAGGTCAGCGACCGGGTGGCGCGCGGCGTGGTGGCCTCGCCCAAGGGGCGCTGGCCGAAGCACAGCCCCGGTGGCGCGAACGCGAACGCCGTCGTCGAGGAACGCGACGCCGACCTGGGCCGGGGGGCCGTCTACCACGACAACCTGGTCGAGGTCAGCCCTTGTGCCGGTCCATGAAGGCGACGATCCGGTCGAGCACCTCGGGGCCGTAGGAGCTGCGGAACAGGTCCGTGGCGTGAATGCGCTCGCCCTTGATGACGTGCACCTCGTTGGCGGGGGCCTTGGTGGCGGCGTCGTGGGCCGCCTGGAGGTCCTTGGCGCCGCCGTAGCCGTCGTGCTCGGTGCCGATCTGGAGCAGCGGCACGGTGATCGCGGCCGCGTTCTCGGTCTCGATCGCGCCTGACAGGGCGACGATGCCCGCCGCCTTGTCGCCCATCCGCGCCGCGGCCGGAGCGGAGACGGTGCCGCCGATGGAGCCGCCGACGAAGAACAGCCGCTTGACGCCCTTCTTTCCGGCCAGCCGCTTGACGCCCTTCTTTCCGGCCAGCCGCTTGCCCATCCTGACGGCCATGTCCTCCGGTGTGACGCTGCTGTCGCGGGCGTAGAGGAGGACGCGATAGCCGGCCTGGACCAGGCGGTCGGAGAGCGGGCGCCAGTTGCAGACGTTGCCGAGGCGCTCGTAGGTGATCACCACGCCGACCTCGCCCTTGCCCGTGATCACACCGGGCAGGTCGTCGCCGTGGGTGAAGATCTCGCCGTCCTCCTCGCCGAAGCAGCCGCTCACGTTCGGACCGGTGATCACGCGGGTCGGGGTCGGGGTCGGGGCCGGACTGGACGTCGGCGTGGGCGCCGGGGTGGGGGCGCCCGACGCGGTCGCGGTGACCGTGCCCCCGCAAGCGGTCACCACCACCACGAGCCCTAGCAAGCCGATGATCCTTCGCATGGCGCCCCCTCTTACCGTATGTCTGAACTGACATAGTCGCGGGACGCACAATACCCTTGGAAGCACCATGAGCTCAACGACGAAAACCTCGACCCTTGGATTCGCGATCCTCGCCGTGCTGGCCCGCGGCGAACGCACCGGCTATGACATCGCCGCGGCCATGCGGCGGCCCGTCTCCTACTTCTGGACGGCCGGTCACAGCCAGATCCACCCCGAGCTGCAGAAACTGCTGGCCGGCGGGCTGGTCGTCTACGAGACCCGGCACGGGCCGGGCCCGCAGGACAAGAAGGTCTACCGTCTGACGCCCGAGGGCTCCGGGGCGCTGCGGGAATGGGTGACCACGCCACCGCGCGAGCGGCCCGAGCGCGACGAGCTGGTGCTGAAGACGTACGCGTCGTGGCTGGCCGATCCCGAGCTGGTCAGGCGGCTGTTCGCCGACCAGCTCGCGGTGCACGAAGCGCGGCTGGCCGAGTACGAGCGCGAGGAGGAGCACTTCGCGGAGCCGCCCGGGCCGGGCGACCCCAGGTTCGGCAACTACGCGACGCTACGGTGCGGCCTCGGCTACGAACGGCACCGCGCCGAGTGGTGCAGATGGATGGTCGCTCAGCTCAGCGACAGCTTGTAACCCTCGTGGGAGGCGGCGAAGCCGAGCGAGTCGTAGAACCGGTGCGCGCCGGTGCGCGACTTGTCGGAGGTGAGCTGCACCATCGCGCAGCCGCGCGCCCTGGCCCGGTCGATGCCCCACTGGATCATCCGGCGGCCGAGACCCTCTCCCCTGCTGGCGGCCGCGACCCTGACCGCCTCGATCTGACAGCGCTCGGCGCCGAGCCGTGACAGGCCGGCCAGGTAGGTGAGCTGCATGGTGCCCACGACCTCGCCGTCACGCTCGGCCACGATCAGCTCGTCGTGGGGGTCGGCGTCGATGCGGGCGAAGGCGTTCAGGTAGCGGTCGTCGCCCGGGTCGCCCTCGCGCTTCGCGCCGAGCGGGTCGTCGGCCAGCATCGCGACGATCGCGGGCACATCCTCGGCCGTGGCCGTACGGAAGAGCGGGTCTGAAGGGGTTCGCGACATGGGGCTCATTATCGTGTAACCCGTTTGACGGGGCCTACTGGGGGCGCTTGGCTGGCGGGATGATTGAGATCCATGCCGTGACCATCGACTGCGCGGAGCCGTACGAGCTGGCTTCCTGGTGGAGCGAGGCGACCGGGCTGCCGCTCGGCGACGACGACGAGCCGGGCGACGACGAGGTCATGCTCCGCACCGAGCGCGAGCCGTTCCTGCTGTTCATCCGGGTCCCCGAGGGCAAGACCGTGAAGAACCGCGTCCACCTCGACGTCAACGGCACCGAGGGCCGCACCCGCGACCAGGAGGTCGAGCGGCTCCTGGGCCTGGGCGCGACGGTGCTCTGGGACCGTCGCCAGGCCGACGGCACCGGCTGGGTGACCATGCGGGACCCCGAGGGCAACGAGTTCTGCGTCTGCCGGAGCCAGGCGGAGCGGGGGTTGCCCGAATAACGTTCTGTCAGCGATGCTGACCGCATGAGCGAGCCGAGCGCGTCCGCGAGCATCGAGATCACCGCTTCGCCCGAGCGGGTCTACGCACTGGTCACCGATCTGTCCGGGATCGGCGACTGGAACGCGGAGTGCCTGCGCGCGCGGTGGATCGGCCCCGTCAAGGAGGCCAGGCCAGGAGCCAGGTTCGTCGGCGGCAACCGCAACGGGAGCCGGCGCTGGTCCACCAGTTGCACGGTCACCGCCGCGGAGCCAGGCCACACCTTCGCCTATCACGTGCGCGCGGCGGGAGTGCTCGACATCGCCATCTGGCGCTTCGACATCACCCCGACCGAGACGGGCTGCAGGGTGGAGCAGAAGACCTGGGACACCCGGGGCAGGTTCATGAACATCGTCGGCGGCTGGGCCACCAACGTGCCCGACCGGGCGAGCCACAACACCGCGAACATGAACCGGACCCTGCAGGGGCTCAAGCGCGCGGCCGAGCGCGCCTGACGGCGTCACTCGCTCCCCGCGCGTCCCCGCATGGTGAGGGTGAGGATGCCGGCGATGATGTACACCAGCAGGCCGTGCCAGAGCGACTGGAAGGCCGAGCCGAAGACGCCCTCGCCGTCGAGCACCAGCTGCACCGGGTAGTCCAGCACCGCGGTGATCCCGGCGGGGAGCAGCGCGAACTTCCACGGATGCTGCAGCGACCAGCGGCGGGCCTGCCGGGTCACCCGGTCGCCCTCGTTCGGCTTGGACACCGCGCCGATGGTGGCGATCAGCGCGAACAGGCTGATGCCGAGGCCCAGCGCCCAGACCAGGTCGGCGGGGCCGGGCAGCAGCACGCCCATGCCCCAGCTGGCCGCGGTGATCGCGCCACCGCCGATGGCCGCGGTCCTCCAGGGAGCGCCGCGCAGCGCGGCGCCGGACAGGGAGACTTCGTCGCTTCGACTGAGTTCGTTCATGTCCTCAGGGTGCCTTTTGGGTCCCCCGGTTCGCATCGGGGACGGACCCTGAGAATTCCCTTACCGGATCGCGCGGGGTCAGTGCGCGCCGGCCAGGTTGAGGCCGACGATCCCCACGACGATGAGGGCGATCGAGGCGATCCGGACGAACGACGCGTTGTCCCCCATGGCCAGCATGCCGACCACCGCCGTGCCCACCGCGCCGATGCCGGTCCACACCGCGTACGCGGTGCCGACGTCGAGGGATTTGAGCGCGTACGAGAGCAGACCGAAACTCAGCACGGCCGTGACGAAGAACGAGACCGACCACCACACGTGGGAGAACCCGTCGCTCAGCTTGAGCGACAGGGCCATGACGACCTCGAAGAGACCGGCGACGACAAGGAAGATCCAGGCCATGAGTGAAACCTCCGGGCAGCGGGACGACAGATCGTGCGTCGTCTTGGCTTTCCGGGTACGGCGCGTCTCGTCCGGGAGCGGGGGCTCTATCGAGGGAACGGCGGTGCGGGCCTGGTCATTCCCACCAGATGGTGACCCAGCGGTCTTTCGGGACGGGCCACATGCCGAGGGAGAGCGCGGTCTCCCCGACCTCTGTGGCGAGCGCCGGGTCGAGGCAGATGCGCTGGCAGGCACTGGCCGCGAGCTCCTCCAAGGAGGAGAAGCGTTCGAGCGGCGCCTCCCGTTCCTCGACCTGCACGGCGTAGCCGAGCGCGGCCGCCAGCGCGACGCAGTCTTCGGCGACGGGCCTGACCGGGCGCTCGACGCCGTGGAAGTGCTGCCAGAGCGGCGCCAGCCAGCTCATCGGATGGCGCTGCGGGAGCTCGATCACCACCCGGCCCCGGGTGCGGTCGTCGAGCGCGCGCAGGAAGACGGCCAGGTCGGGCACGTTGTAGACGACGTGCGCGGCGATCGTCACGTCGACCACGGGCACCTGCTCGACCACGTCGGGCCAGCGGCCCTCGACCGACGTCAGGGCGACGCCCAGCTTGTCGGCCCGGGTGGTGAGCTCGGCCAGCATCGCGGGCGAGGTGTCGACGGCGTAGAGCTCGCCGATGCGCTCGTGCAGCGGGAGCGAGGCGGCGCCGGTGCCGGCGCCAACGTCGAGCAGCGCGCCACCGGGTGGCAGCGCCTCAGTGAGCCGGGCCATCGTGGGCCCGTCGTCCGGGGCGGTGAGCGCCCAATCGGTGCGCGTGGCGAAGCGGCCGGGCGAGTGGCCCCAGGGATCGACCGGGGCCTTGGCCATGATCTCCTCTGGAATGGCCCAGGATTCCAGCCGCTCTCGCCAGCGCGTGGCGAGTTCTTCGGCATCCATGAAGACGAGCATGCCACGCATACCGCTGGTTACTCGCGGGTAGCATTGCTAGTAGGGTTACTAGCCAGTAGATAAAGCCCCCGGTTCAAGGAGATCAGCAGCCATGGGCCACTTCAAGAGCAACCTGCGTGACCTGGAGTTCAACCTCTTCGAGGTGTTCGGGCGCGGCGAGATCCTCGGCACCGGGCCGTACGCGGATGTGGACGAAGATGTCGCCCGCAGCATCCTGGACGAGGTCGGCCGACTGGCTTCGGGTGTCATCGCCGACTCGTTCGAGGAAGGCGACCGCCATCCGCCGGTCTTCGACCCGGAGACCAGCAGCGTCACGATGCCGGCCGGCTTCAAGAAGTCGTACAAGGCGCTCGTCGACGGCGGCTGGGCCCACCTGGACCTGCCGACCGACCTGGGCGGCCCCGGCATCCCCCGGAGCCTCGCGTGGGCCACCGCCGAGATGGTGCTGGGCGCCAACCCCGCCGTGTACATGTACGGGGCCGGGCCCAGCTTCGCCTACACCCTGTGGAAGGTCGGCAACGACGACCAGAAGAGGTTCGCCGAGCTGGCCATCGAGCGCAACTGGGGCGCCACCATGGTGCTCACCGAGCCCGACGCCGGCTCCGACGTCGGCGCCGGCCGGGCCAAGGCCGTGCGGCAGCCCGACGGCACCTGGCACATCGAGGGCGTCAAGCGCTTCATCACCAGCGCCGAGCACGACCTGACCGAGAACATCTTCCACCTGGTGCTGGCCCGCCCCGAAGGCCACGGCCCAGGCACCAAGGGCCTGTCGATGTTCCTGGTGCCCAAGTTCCACGTGAACCTGGAGAACGGCGAGCTGGGCGAGCGCAACGGCGTCTACGTCACCAACGTCGAGAAGAAGATGGGCCTGAAGGTCTCCACGACCTGCGAGCTGACCTTCGGCGACAAGCACCCGGCGATCGGCTGGCTGATCGGCGACGTGCACGAGGGCATCAAGCAGATGTTCATGGTCATCGAGCACGCCCGGATGATGGTCGGCACCAAGGCCATCGCCACGCTCTCCACCGGCTACCTCAACGCCCTGGAGTACGCCAAGTCCCGCCTGCAGGGCGCCGACCTGACCCAGATGTCCGACAAGACCGCGCCGCGGGTGCCCATCACCCGCCACCCTGATGTGCGCCGCGAGCTGATGCTGCAGAAGTCGTACGCCGAGGGCATGCGGGCGCTCGTCCTCTACACGGCGACCTTCCAGGACACCATCCAGCTCAACCCCGGCGACCAGCACGCGCAGGCCATGAACGACCTGCTGCTGCCGCTGGTCAAGGGCGTCGGCTCGGAGCGGTCGTACGAACTGCTCGCCCGGTCGCTGCAGACCCTGGGCGGCTCGGGTTACCTGCAGGAATACCCGATCGAGCAGTACATCCGCGACGCCAAGATCGACTCGCTCTACGAGGGCACCACCGCCATCCAGGGCCTCGACCTGTTCTTCCGCAAGATCCTGAGGAACCAGGGCGCCGCGCTCGGGTCGCTGCTGACCGAGATCGACGCGTTCGCCTCCTCCGAGGCGGGCAACGGCCGGCTCAAGGAGGAGCGAAAGCTGCTCGCCGAGGCCGCCGCCGACGTCAAGGCCATGGGCGACACGATGGCCGGATGGGCGATCGGCTCGATGGAGACGCCCAAGGAGGTCTACAAGGTCGGCCTCAACACCACCCGGTTCCTGCTGGCGCTGGGCGACCTGGTGATCGGCTGGCTGCTGCTGCGCCAGGCCGAGGTGGCCCTGGCCAAGCTGGACGACGGCGAGGACCCCTTCTACCAGGGCAAGGTCGCCGCGGCCTCGTTCTTCGCGACGACCGTGCTGCCGCGTCTGGCCGCCGAGCGCCGCGTGGCCGCCGCCACCGGCCTGGACCTCATGGACCTGCCGGAGGAAGCCTTCTGAGCCTCCCCTGAGGATCGCCGACGCCCGCTCCGGCTCCGGAGCGGGCGTTCCGCGTTCTCAGCCGCGGTGCGCGGTCAGGCACGTGGGGTTCGGCGAGCTGATCACCCTGAACGGCGGCCGGCCACTCTCCTGCCCCGCCCGAGCGTGTGATCGCCCATACCCGGGTATGACCGTGGGCGTACTCGCTCTTTGCCTTCGGAGGTCGTCATGGGTGTCGGGGTCAGCATCTTCTTCCTCACGCTCGGCGCCATCCTGAGGTTCGCCATCGAGCCCGACGTGTTCGGAGACAGCGTCCACATGGACGTGATCGGCTTGATCTTCATGCTCGTCGGCGGAGCGGGCATCGTGCTGAGCATCGTGCTCGCCCCGCGACGCGGGCGCACCTCCGAGAACCGGCTGATGCACCGCGAGAACCAGCCGCCGGAGATCTGACCTACGCCTCGATCTGCACGGCGGCACGCGCCGCCATGATGGGCCTGATGTGGTCGGTGACAACCGCCAGGTGCCGAGGGTGGTCGCGGTAGACCAGGTAGTCGTCGACGGTGTCGAAGTCGGCGACGACCGCGAACTCGTGATTGCCCTGGTTGACCCCGACATCGCCGCCGATCGTGTAGGCGCGGATCTGCGGGATGAGGCCGGGCAGCTCGCGCAGCTCGGCCGCGACCGTGGCCTTCTGCTCCTCGGTGGCGTCTTCGGTCCAGGTGAAGAGCACGACGTGGCGGATCATGTGGTCACCTTATCGCCGCGTCCCGCGAAGCCGCCCGCCCGGGTCGTGGCCACCGATCGAGCGTTGTCGCGGGCCGGCCGGTGATACGGGCCGGCCGGTGATACGGGCCGGCCGGTGATACGGGCCGGCCGGTGATACGGGCCGGCCGGTGATACGGGTCAGGCTTTGTCGCGCGGGCCGGAGGGGTCGCGGTTCGGTCCGGACGCGAGCGCACCAGGGCGCCCGCGTCCGGGCCGACATGCTTGGGCGGATCCGGTCGCGGTCAGGCGACCGGATCAGCTCCAGGCCAGCATCCGCAGGGGATCCTCCAGCATCGCGCCCACGTCGCGCAGGAACATCGAGCCCAGCTCGCCGTCGACGATCCGGTGGTCGAACGAAAGCGCCAGGGTCGTCACCTTGCGGACCGCCAGCTCGCCGTCGACCACCCACGGCATGTCCCTGACCTGGCCGAAGGCCAGGATGGCCGCCTCGCCCGGGTTGAGGATGGGAGTGCCGGCGTCGACGCCGAACACGCCCACGTTGGTGATCGTGATCGTGCCCCCGGCCATCTCGGCGGGCTGGGTGCGGCCCGCCCTGGCCGTCTCGGCCAGCTCGCCCAGCCGCCTGGCCAGCTCGGGGAGCGACAGCTCATGGGCGTTCTTGACATTGGGCACCACGAGCCCGCGCGGGGTCGCGGCCGCGATGCCGAGATGCACGTAGTGCTTGACCACGATCTCCTGGGCCTCCTCGTCCCAGGAGGAGTTGATCATCGGGTGGCGGCCGGCCGCCGTCAGCACCGCCTTGGCCACCAGGAGCAGCGGCGAGACTTTGACCTCGGTGAAGTCGGGCAGCGCGCGCAGCCGACGGACCGCGTCCATGGTCTCGGTGACGTCCACCTGGAGGAACTCGGTGACGTGCGGTGCGGTGAAGGCGCTGGTCACCATGGCCTGCGCGGTCATCCTGCGCACGCCCTTGACGGGGATGCGCTCCTCACCCCGGCTGGCGGGCGCCGCCGCGGCCACCGGCCGTGTCGCGGCGTGGACGTCGTCTCGGGTGATGGAGCCCTCGGGGCCGGTGCCCGTGATCGTGGCGAGGTCGACGCCCAGGTCCTTGGCCAGCTTGCGTACCGGCGGTTTGGCCAGCACGGCGCGACGATCGGCGGCCGGACCCGCCGCGCGGCCCTCGACCACGGGTTTCGACGCGCTCCCCGCCTCGCCCCGGGACGGGCCGGCGACCGGGGGCGCCTGGGCCGCGCCCTCAGGCCGCACCTGGGTACCCGGTTTGCGGGGGCGGCGCCTGGTGGCGCCGGTCTTGACGCCGTAGCCGACCAGGACCGCCTGGCGCTGCTCCTTGGGCGCCGGGCTGCCGTGGGTGCCCGGCTCCACCGCGCCCTCCTCGGGCGGACGCGGCACCAGGTCGTCGGCCAGGGCCTCGATCCGGCCGGCCTGGCCCTCGATCCGGCCGGCCTGGCCCTCGGCCCGGCCGGTCTGAGACCCGCTGCTCTGTCCGGTCTGGGACTCGCCGCCCTGGCCGGCGCCGGCCGGCGCCTCCTCCGTCTCGACGGAGATGATGGCCACGCCCACGTCGACCGTCTGGCCCTCGTCGGCCAGCAGCTCAGCCACCAGTCCGTCCCAGGGGACGGGCAGCTCCACGATGGATTTGGCCGTCTCGATCTCGACCACGATCTGGTTGACCTTGACCGCGTCACCCTGCTTGACATGCCAGCGGACGATCTCCGCCTCGGTCAGCCCTTCGCCGACGTCGGGGAGCTTGAAGTCACGTCGCATGAGACCAGGTCCCCCTCTCAGTAGCCGAAGGCGCGGTCGACGGCGTCGAGCACCCTGTCCAGGTCGGGCAGGTAGTGCTCCTCAAGCTTCGACGGGGGGTACGGCGTGGAGAAGCCGCCGACCCGCAGCACCGGAGCCTCCAGGCGGTAGAAGCACCGCTCGGTGATCCGCGCCGCCAGCTCGGCCCCGAACCCGTTGTTGACCGGCGCCTCGTGGACGACCACCACCCGGCCCGTACGGCTCGCGGAGTCCATCACCAGCGGCTGGTCGAGCGGGTTGAGCGAGCGCAGGTCGATGACCTCCAGCGAGCGCCCGTCGTCCTCGGCGGCCGTCGCGGCCTCCAGGCAGGTCTTGACCATGGGTCCGTAGGCGATCAGCGTGGCATCGGTGCCGGGCCGGACCACCCGGCCCTTGTCGAACGGGGGCCACCAGTCGCCGGTCGACGTGTCGATCTCGGCCTTCTCCCAGTAGCGGCGCTTGGGCTCGAAGAAGATGACCGGGTCGTCGCTGCGGATGGCTTGCTGGATCATCGAGTAGGCGTCGGCCGGGTTGGAGCAGGCCACGACGCGCAGCCCGGCGGTGTGGGTGAAGTAGGCCTCGGGCGACTCGCTGTGGTGCTCGACCGCGCCGATGCCGCCGCCGCACGGGATGCGTACGACCACCGGCAGCTTGATCGCGCCCAGCGAGCGCATCGGCATCTTGGCCAGCTGGGTGATGATCTGGTCGGCCGCGGGGAAGACGAAGCCGTCGAACTGGATCTCGCACACCGGCCGGTAACCGCGCAGCGCCAGCCCGATCGCGGTGCCGATGATGCCCGACTCGGCCAGGGGGGTGTCGATGACCCGGTCTTCGCCGAAGTCCTTCTGCAGGCCGTCGGTGACCCGGAACACGCCGCCCAGCTTGCCGACGTCCTCGCCCATGATGAGGACCTTGGGGTCGTCCTCCATGGCCTTGCGCATGCCCTCGTTGAGCGCCTTGGACAGGCTCATCACGGTCATGAGCCCTCCTTCGCCGACGTCAGGACCAAAGTGCTGTGCTCACTGAACTCACTCCGGTCGCTCATGACTCGAAGCCCTCCAGATAGGCGGCGAACTGGGCGCGCTCCTCGTCGATCAGCGTGTGCGGCTCGGAGTAGACGTGGTCGAAGATGTCGAGCGGCCGGGGATCGGGCATGGCGAGGCAGCGCCTGCGCAGGTCGGCGCCGAGCTGGTCGGCCTCGGCGTCGATGGAGTCGAAGAACGCCTGGTCGGCGTGCTCGTTCTTGAACAGGTAGGCCTTGACCCGCTCGATCGGGTCCTTGAGCTTCCAGGCTTCCAGCTCGCTGGCCACCCGGTAGCGCGTCGGGTCGTCGGTGGTGGTGTGGGCGCCCATCCGGTAGGTGTAGGCCTCGACGAGCGTGGGGCCCTGGCCCTCGCGGGCGTTCCTGAGCGCCTGGCGGGTGACGGCGAGGCAGGCGAACACGTCGTTGCCGTCGACCCGGACGCCGGGGAAGCCGAAACCGGAGGCCCTGCGGTAGAGGGGGATGCGGCTCTGCTTCTCCAGGGGTTCGGAGATGGCCCACTGGTTGTTCTGGCAGAAGAACACGATCGGCGCGTTGAACACGCTGGCCCAGATGAACGCCTCGTTGACGTCGCCCTGGGAGGTGGCGCCGTCGCCGAAGTAGGCGATGGTGGCCGCGGTCGCGTCGTCGCGCTGGATGCCCATGGCGTAGCCCACCGCGTGGAGGGTCTGGCTGCCGATGACGATCGTGTAGAGGTGGAAGTTGTGCTCCTTGGGGTCCCAGCCGCCGTGGTTGACGCCGCGGAACAGGCCGAGGAGCTTGACCGGGTCGACGTCGCGGCACCAGGCCACGCCGTGCTCACGGTAGGTGGGGAAGGCCATGTCGGCGTCGGTCAGCGCGCGGCCGGAGCCGATCTGGGCGGCCTCCTGACCGAGCAGCGAGGCCCAGATGCCGAGCTCGCCCTGCCGCTGCAGGGCCACGGCCTCCAGGTCCACGCGCCTGACGAGTGCCAGGTCGCGGTAGAGGGACCTGACCTCTTCCGGCGTCAGGTCGATGTCGTAGTCGGGATGCTCGACCCGCTCTCCCTCCGGGGTGAGCAGTTGGACGAGCTCTGGGGGTGCTTGAGCACCACGAGAGGCGTCGGCTGTCACGTGCCACTCCTGTGCGTTCGGGGCCTGTCTTGGTGGGGTCGCCACTTTGGCCGGCCTGCTGAGCGTCTGACCAACTGGTGGTGGTTCGTACGCTTTGGGGACATGGTGGCAGACGTCACAGCCCTTCGCGCAAGCCCCATGCCCTCCCCGTTCCCGTTGTGCCGGTGGCCACACGCACCGGTAGGCTGGGCTTTCCCATCACTGCCATAGCCAGGAGGAACGCAGTGGCGCGCGTCATCGTAGACGTCATGCTGAAGCCCGAGATTCTCGATCCGCAGGGTCAGGCGATCGCCCGAGCGCTGCCCCGGCTGGGCTTCTCCGGCGTCGCGGAGGTGCGGCAGGGCAAGCGGTTCGAGATCGAGCTCGACGGCCCCGCCGACGAGGCGGCCATTGCGGACGTCCGAAAAATGGCCGAGACTCTCCTGGCCAACACGGTGATCGAGGACTACAGCGTCCGGGTTGAGGGGTAGAACAGCACATTTGACACTGGATTTCCCCCTGGCGGCTTAAAGCCAGATTTTGGCGTGCCACAATGCCACGGGCGTGCCAACACTAAATAACAACAACGTGATTTTGCGGTTAGCCCCGATTTCACGGGGAAACCTACTCCAGGTGACATTCCGGAGCCCGGAGGAGTCCGGTGGACATTGAGTTCTCGTTGGCACTGCCGCGGGATGCGATAGGCATCCCGATGGTCAGGCGAGTGCTGGGCGATGCGCTGCGTTCGCTCAACGTGAGCGAGACCTGCATCGCCGACATGCTGCTCGCGGTCTCCGAGGCGTGCTCCAACGCGGTGCGGCACGGAGGTCCCGCCAATCGCTACGAAGTGACCGCGTCGATCGGATACGGCCGCTGCGACGTGCGCGTGGCCGACAGCGGAGGCGGCCTGCCGTCGATGCCGCCGCACTTCCCGCCTCCCGACACCGAGAACGGCCGCGGCCTGCTGATCATGCGATCCGTCGTGGACGAGATCTCCTTCGGCGTCACGCCCGGCAACGGCACCACGGTCCACCTGCGCAAGCGGCTCTCCTGGGACGACGAGGCCACCGCCCGTCCCCGTCAGCTCGCCGCCGTCTGAACACGACTCCTGCCGGCCACCTTCCGCCGATGCCCGCCGCAGCGCGCCGAAGCGGCCCGCCCTGCCGGGCTCGCTGACCTGGCCCACCTGGCGAGGAACAACCCTCCGTACCCGATAACCTGGGAGCACCGCCCCGTCCACCCCGAAGCGACGGCGGCGCGTGCGTGCGCAATCCTCGAAGGGGACGACTGTCATGAGCGCTGCCCGTGTGGGCGTAGTCACGTTTCCAGGAACTCTCGACGACCAGGACGCCGCCAGAGCCGTGCATCTCGTCGGCGCGGAGGCGGTTCCGCTGTGGCACGCCGACCACGACCTCAAGGGGGTCGACGCGGTGTTCCTGCCGGGCGGCTTCTCCTACGGCGACTACCTCCGCTGTGGAGCCATCTCCCGGTTCGCGCCGCTGATGGACGAGCTCATCCCGGCCGCCCGCGCGGGGCTGCCCGTGCTCGGCACCTGCAACGGGTTCCAGATCCTGTGTGAGGCGCACCTGTTGCCTGGCGCGCTGACCCGCAACGCCTCGCTCCATTACGTATGCCGTGACCAGCGGCTCCGCATCGAGCAGACCGGCACCCCGTGGACCGGCGCGTTCGCGCCCGGCCAGGAGATCGTGCTGCCGATCAAGCACGGCGAGGGCCGCTACGTGGCCTCGGCCGACACGCTCGCCGCGCTCGAGTCCGGCGGCCAGGTCGTCGTGCGCTACCTCGGCGGCAACCCCAACGGCTCGCTCAACGACATCGCCGGCATCAGCAACGAGGCGGGCAACGTGGTCGGCCTCATGCCGCACCCCGAGCACGCGGTCGAGGACCTGGTCGGCGCCCCGAGCACCGACGGCCTCGGCTTCTTCACCTCCATCCTAAAGAAGCTGGTGAACACGTGAGCGAGCGACACAGCATCGCGGCCGACAGCGTCCAGCGGGCCGCCGAGACGCCCGACGAGCCGATGCCCTTCGCCGAGCTCGGGATGAAGCAGGACGAGTACGACCGGGTCAAGGAGATCCTCGGCCGCCGTCCCACCGGCTCCGAGCTGGCCATCTACAGCGTCATGTGGTCCGAGCACTGCTCGTACAAGTCGTCCAAGGTGCATCTCAAGCAGTTCGCCACCAAGGCGCCCAAGTCCGAGGCGCTGCTCGTCGGCATGGGCGAGAACGCCGGTGTCGTCGACATCGGCGACGGCTGGGCCGCCACCTTCAAGATCGAGTCGCACAACCACCCGTCCTACGTGGAGCCGCACCAGGGGGCCGCCACCGGCGTCGGCGGCATCGTGCGCGACATCATGTCGATGGGCGCCCGCCCGATCGCGGTCATGGACTCCCTGAGGTTCGGCGGCGCCGACGCCGTCGACACCCGGCGGGTGCTGCCCGGCGTGGTCGAGGGCATCAGCCACTACGGCAACTGCCTGGGCCTGCCCAACATCGGCGGCGAGGTCGTCTTCGACCCCTGCTACATCGGCAACCCGCTGGTCAACGCGCTCTGCGTGGGCCTGTTGCGCAAGGATCAGATCAAGCTGGCCACCGCCCCCGGCCCGGGCAACCAGGTCGTGCTGTTCGGCGCCTCGACCGGCCCCGACGGCATCGGCGGCGCGAGCGTCCTGGCCAGCGCGACCTTCGAGGACGAGTCGCACGCCAAGCGGCCCGCCGTGCAGGTGGGCGACCCGTTCATGGAGAAGCTGCTGATCGAGTGCTGCCTGGAGCTCTACGCGGCCGACGTGGTCGTCGGCATCCAGGACCTCGGCGCGGCGGGCGTCTCGTGCGCCACCACCGAGCTGGCCGCCAAGGGCACCGGCGGCATGCGCGTCGACCTCAACCTGGTCCCGCTCCGCGATCCCTCGCTCAGGCCCGAGGAGATCCTGATGAGCGAGTCGCAGGAACGGATGATGGCCGTCGTCCAGCCCTCCGACATCCCCGCGTTCATGGCGATCTGCGAGAAGTGGGACGTCCCGGCCACCGTCATCGGCGAGGTCACCGACACCGGCCGGCTGGTGATGACCTGGGACGGCGAGACGATCGTCGACATCCCGCCGGGCACCGCGGCCGACGAGGGGCCCGTCTACGAGCGGCCCTTCCACGAGCCCTCCGGGCAGGCCGCCCTCAACAGCGACTCTCCCGACCGGCTCGACCGGCCCACCGACCTGCGGGCCACGCTGCTCCAGCTGCTCGGCTCGCCCAACCTGGCGTCCAAGGAGTGGGTGACCTCCCAGTACGACCGCTACGTCCGTTCCAACACCGTGCTGGCGCAACCGGCCGATGCCGGGATGCTGCGTATCTCGGAGCGATGGAACTCGACGGGAGGGAGCGAGGCACGAGCCAACGAGCCCCGAAGCGGTCGCGACCATGAACACGAGGCCATCGACGGGACCGAGCCGACCACCAGGGGCATCGCGCTGGCCACCGACGGCAACGGTCGCTACGCCAAACTCGACCCCTACGCGGGCGCGCAGCTCGCGCTGGCCGAGGCCTACCGCAACGTCGCCGTGACCGGCGCCGAGCCGCTGGCCGTCACCAACTGCCTCAACTTCGGTTCGCCCGAGGACCCCGAGGTGATGTGGCAGTTCGCCGAGGCGGTGCGCGGCCTGGCCGACGCCTGCAAGATCCTGGGCGTGCCGGTCACCGGTGGCAACGTGTCCTTCTACAACCAGACCGGCACGACCGCCATCCACCCGACCCCGGTCGTGGGCGTGCTCGGCGTGATCGACGACGTGGCCAAGCGGGTCCGCACCGGCTTCGTCGCCGAAGGGCTGCGCGTCGCGCTGCTCGGCGAGACGCTCGACGAGTTCGGCGGCTCGGAGTGGGCGCACGTCGTCCACGGCCACCTCGGCGGCCTGCCGCCCGCGGCCGATCTGGAGGCCGAGCGGGCTCTGGCCACCGTGCTCGTGGAGGCGGCCCGGCGCGGGCTGCTCGAAGGCTCCCACGACCTGTCCGACGGCGGGCTGGCGATCGCGCTGGCTGAGTCGTGCCTGGCTCGGGGCGTCGGCGCCACGGTGACGCTGGGCGAGGACCCGTTCATCGAGCTGTTCAGCGAGTCGGCCGCGCGGGCGCTGGTCGCGGTCGCGCCGGAACGGTTCGAGGAGTTCGCCGCGCTGTGCGGCGACCACGACGTGCCCTGTCACGGGCTGGGCGTCACGGGCGGCACGTCGCTCGTCGTGGAGGGCGTGCTGGAGGTGCCCGTCTCGGAGCTGCGCGACCGGCACTCGGCCGCGCTGCCCGCGCTGTTCGGCTGAGGTTCACTCAACAGGAAGGGCCGGCACGGAACTTCGTGCCGGCCCTTCCTGTCGGTGTCAGCTCTTTCGGTGTCAGCTCTTGAGGCAGACCACGTAAGCGGTGCCGTTCACGCTGGTGCCGTTGTGACCGCCACCGCTCTGGATCGAGGCTTCGCCCGAGGGCCTGTCGTTGCCGCCGCCGTTGTCGTCCTTGGCCACGGTGACGGTCCACGAGCCGCTGCCAGGGGCGCTGCCCATGACCTTGGCGTTCTTGAGCGTGCCGAACGAGAAGCCGCCACCGCTGGCGATGTCGCCGCTGTTGCACCTGGCGGTGGCCGAGCCGACCGAGTTGAGGCTCGCGGTCTTGGTGTAGCTGGTCAGCTTGGCCGAGCCGGAGTCACCCTTGGGGCCCTGAGGGCCGGTGTCGCCCTTAGGGCCCTGCTTGCCGTCCTGGCCGTTCTTGCCGTCCTTGCCGGGGAGGCCGGGCTTGCCGTCCTGGCCGTCCTTGCCGGGGAGACCGTTCTTGCCGTCCTTGCCGTCGGCGCCCTTCGGGCCCTGCGGGCCGGTCTCGCCCTTGGGACCCTGGGGACCGGCGGGGCCGGTCTCACCCTTCGGGCCCTGGAGGCCCTGCTTGCCGGCGAGGCCCTGGCGGCCCTGCGGGCCCTGAGAGCCCGTGTCGCCCTTGGGGCCCTGCGGGCCGGTGTCGCCCTTGCTGCCCTCGACGACCGTCGTGGTGGACGATCCCCCGCCGATCAGCACGCGGACCTCGGTCGTCCGGCACTTGGTGGCCGGGTTGACGATGCGCGCGTACCGGGTCTTCTTGTGCACGCAGGCGTGCACCTCGCCCGCCGCGGACGTCTGGCTCGTCGCCGAGGCCGTGGCGGCGCCACCGACGGTGAGAAGTGATGCCGCCAGTGCGCCAACGGCGGCGAGAGTGAGCGTGCGCCCCCCGCGAACCTTCATGATCAGTTTCCTTCCGGACAACAGGTGTTGCTCAGGTTGAGCATGAGGTTCACGTTTCAAACGTTCCAGGGGAGTACAGAAACTACATAACGTGTTTATTACATCGCAAAGCGTTACTGTCGGCCCTGACGCTTCTTGACAGGTCAAGATGGTCGACTACCCGTAAAAGGACGCATTGGCAGGCCCCGTACGGCATGGATAATCGGGACTGTCCGGGGGGCACCATTCGACGGAGGACGACCTTGGCGACCGACAGTCCCTACCTCCCACCCGCGACGCAGCCGGTGCGAGGGGTCGTCTGGGCTCTCCACCTGATCCTGCCGTTAGCAGGGCTCTGGCTGCTGCTGGCCCAGCCGCAGCTGAACATCCACTGGCAGCACAACCCCAGCCACTTCTGGATGATCATCACGGTGGCCGGCGTCAACGTGGTGCTCGGCACGCTGATCAGCGAGGCGTCCCGCAGGCGGCAGGACGCCCGGTTGTTCCTGGTGTCGATGGTGTTCCTGGCCAGCGCGGGCTTCTTCTTCCTGCACGGCCTGGCCACGCCGCGGGTCATCCTGCCCACCGGCTCGCTGGGGTTCGACCTCGGCCAGCAGGTCGGGCTCACCATCGCGGCCGGGTTCGCCTTCGCCTCGGCCCTGCCGCTGGGCGAGCGCGAGGCGCGGATCGTGCTCGCCTACCAGCATCTCGTGCGCGGCGCGCTGTTCGGCTTCATGATCCTGTGGGGGCTCGCCTCGCTGATCGACGGGCTGACGCCGCTCAGCCGGCCGCCGCTGACCGCGCCGGTCCTCTGGCTGTCCTGGGGCGCGATCCCCGGCCTCATCCTGTACGCCGCCGCCAGCGTGATGATGTTCAGGCTGCACCGGCGGCGGCCGTCGGCCATGCTGATCAGCCTGATCACCGCCTACGCCCTGCTCGCCGAGTCGATGGTCGCCGGGATGTCGCAGCTCAACTGGCATCTGTCCTGGTGGGAGTGGCACATCCTGCTCACGTTCGCCTTCGTGTTCGTGGCCTACAGCGCCTACCTGCAGTTCAGACGCGAGGGCTCCAGCGCGGGGCTGTTCGACTCGGTGACGCTGGCGGCCACCCTGGCGCGCATCCAGCAGCAGTACGACAAGGCGCTGGAGGAGCTGGTCGAGCACGTCCGCCGGGGCGAGCCGCTGGCCGCCACCCGGCTGTCGGGGAAGTTCCGGCTCAACGAGAGCCAGGTCGCGGTCCTCGACCGGGCAGGTGAGGCGCTGGCCAACGAGCGCGAGCTGTCGGAGCGGCTGTCGGCCCTCGTCGCGGTGAGCGCCCAGACCCGTGTCGGCCTGCCCGAGACGCAGCTCCTCGCCAACGTCCTGGAACACGTGCGGCAGGCGTACGGAGACGTGCGGATCGGCCTGATCGCCGAGGGCAGGACCCACATCGGCTCCCGCGAGTACGACTTCACCGGAGACGAGCCGATCAGGCGGGACAACCTGCTGGCCTTCCCGCTGACCGTCAAGGGGCGGCCGGCGGGCGCGCTGGAGGTGCCGGTCGGGCGCACCGCGCAGGACGAGGCGCTGGCCGCGACCCTGGCCGGGCAGCTGTCGCTCTCGCTCGAGAACGCCCGCCTCTACCAGGAGCTCGACACCCTCTTCCGGCAGTACATGTCGCCGGACGTGGCCAACGCCCTGCTGGCCGATCCGGCCCAGGCGGCGCTGGGCGGCCAGCTGAAGGAGCTGACCGCGCTCTTCGCCGACCTGAAGGGGTTCACCACGTTCTCCGAGCTGGTCACGCCGGGCGAGATCGTGGAGATGCTCAACCGCTACCACACGGCCGCCGTGCCGTGCATCCTCAACAACGGCGGCACGATCGTGCAGTTCGTCGGTGACGCGCTGCTGGCCCTGTTCAACGCTCCGGCCACGCAGGACGACCACGCCAGGGCGGCCTGCCGGGCGGCGCTGGCCATGCAGCAGGCGGCCGCCGAGGTGGCGGAGGAGGTCTCCTGGAGCCGGGTGGACGACGTCGAGTGGCCGACGTTCCGGGTGGGGGTCAACACCGGGCCGGCCCTCGTGGGCAACATCGGCAGCCCCGAGCTGCGCGGCTTCAACGCCATGGGCGACTGCGTGAACGTGGCCGCCAGGCTGCAGGGGCTGGCCGAGCCGGGCACCGTGGTGATCGGCGAGACCACGCTCAAGCAGCTGGGGCGCGGCGCCACGGTGAGCCCGCTGGGCAGGCTGAGCCTCAAGGGCAAGGAAGAACGTGTGGGCGCGTATGTTCTGACGGCGTTGACATAGCTGGTCAGGGATTCCCCGGCCATAATCAGCGCATGACTCCAGAGCCCGGCGAGTTCCTCTCCCTGCTGACCCCCGAGGAGATCGAGGCGTTCCGCGCGGTCGGGCGACCGCGGCGCTGGGAGCGCGGGGCGACCGTCATGACCGAGGGCGACACCTCCGACTGGGTGCTCGTGCTGACCGAGGGCCGGGTCAAGGTGTCCTCCCACACCAGCAGCGGCACCGAGGTGGTGCTGGCCGTACGCGGGCCCGGCGGGCTGCTGGGCGACATGTCGGCCATCGACGGCTCGCCGCGTTCGGCCACAGTCACCGCGCTGGAGCCGATCGCGGGCTTCGTGGTGCGCGACTTCCCGGCCTTCCTGCAGGCTCACGGGCGCATCGCCGTTCTTCTCATGCAGCTCGTGACGGGGCGGCTGCGCGACGCGGACCGCAAGCGGATCGAGTACGGCGCGTTCGACACGACCGGCAGGGTGGCGACGCGGCTGCTGGAGCTGGCCGAGCGCTATGGCGAGAAGACCAACAGCGGCGTGCGCGTGGCGCTGCCGCTCTCCCAAGACGAGCTGGCCGGATGGACCGGCGCCTCGCGCGAGGCGGTGAGCAAGGCGCTGCGCACGCTGCGCGACCGCGGGCTGATCGAGACCGGCAGGCGCCGCGTGGTGATCCACGATCTCGAAGGGCTGCGCAAGCGGGCCCACTGACCCCGCCCAAAGTGGACGTACGTTGTACGTCATAGTGGAGGGCATGCTCGAGGTCCCCCCCGATCACGCCGCCCGGATGCGCTACGCCTGGAAGGTCTGCTCGGTCACCAGCCTCGGACTCATCCTCATCGGTGTCGCGGGCAGCACGCTGAACGTCGCCCTGCCCACGGTCGTGCGGCACTTCTCGGCCGACCCGTTCCAGTCGAACTGGATCCTGCTGTCGTTCCTGCTGGTCAACACCGCGAGCCTGGTGTTCTTCGGCCGGGTCGCCGATCTGCTGGGCCGGCGGGAGGTCTACCTGCTGGGCTTCGCGTTGTTCACCGTGGCCTCGCTGCTCGCCGGGCTGTCTCCGAACGTGTGGTTCCTGGTCGCGATGCGGATGCTCCAGGCGGTCGGGGCGGCGATGATCCTGGCCAACGGCACGGTCATCATCACCGACGCGTTCCCGCCCGAGCGGCTCAGCCAGGGCATGGGGGTCTACATCGGCACCATGTCGGTGGCTCAGCTCACCGGGCCCACGCTCGGCGGCCTGATCGCGGAGACCGCGGGCTGGCAGTGGATCTTCTGGGTGAACGTGCCCGCCGGGCTGATCGCGATCATCTGGGGCGCGATCACCCTGCGCAGGGTGCCCCGGGGGCCGAAACAGCCGGTCGACGCGCTGGGCAACGCGCTGGTCTTCGCCGCGCTGTCGGCGGTGCTGCTGGCGCTGTCGGAGGCGGGCTCGCGCGGCCTGTCCAGCCCGGTCGTGCCGGTCGGCGTGGCGGTGTTCGTGGTGCTGGCGCCGCTCATCGTGCTGGTCGAACGCCGGGCCTCACATCCGGTGCTCGACCCGCGGCTGTTCGGCGGGCGGATGCTGGCCTGCGCGAACCTGGCGTCGTTCTGCAACGCCATCGCCCGGGCCTCGCTGATCCTGGTGGTGGCGCTGTACTTCCAGGCGGCGCGTGGCGTGGACGCCTTCGCGGCCGGGCTGAGCGTGCTGCCGGTGCCGGTCGGCATGGCCCTGGCCTCGCCCATCGCGGGCTCGGTCGGCCGCTGGATCTCGCCGTACGCGCTGGCGATCGGGGGCTCGCTGATGAGCGCCGCGGGGCTCGGCACGCTGATGCTGACGACCGATCCCGCGACGCCTTACTGGATCATCGGCATCGGGCTCTTCGTGGCGGGCTGCGGCAGCGGCACGTTCCTCACCGGCAACACCACGCAGGTCATGGGCGCGCTGCCGGCCGGGAGCCTGGGCGTGGTCAACGGGTTCCGGCTGATGATCATGAACGTGGGCATCGTGCTCAGCGTCGGGCTCTCGCTCAGCGTGCTGGCCGGCTCGGTGGGCCCCGAGCTGGGGGCGCAGGTCTACGCGGCCACCCTGTCGGAGCTGTCACCGGTGGCCGTGGACCTGCTGATGGACGGCTTCCGGCGGACGTACGGGGTGCTGTTCGGCGTCGCCCTCACCGGTGCCGTCATGGCCGCCCTGGCCCGCACCCGCCGCGGTTAGCGCCGCCGCTCCGCGACCCCGGCCAGGACGGACGGCGTGCTGGCCGGGATCGCGGTGAGCCTCTACACGCTGCGCGCCCGGCGCGGGCCCGTGGAGCCTCCTCAGGCGACGCCGACCACCGTGGGATCGGCGAACTGAGTGCGGTAGAGCTCCTCGTAGCGGCCGCCGACGGCGAGCAGCTCGGCGTGCGTGCCGCGCTCCGCCACCCGGCCGTCCTCGATCACCAGGATGACGTCGGCGGCCCGTACGGTGGACAGCCGGTGCGCGATCACCACGGCGGTGCGCCCCTCCAGTGCCTCGGCCAGCGCCGCCTGCACGGCCGCCTCGGAGGTGGAGTCGAGCGCGGCCGTGGCCTCGTCCAGGATGACCACCTGGGGCCGGGCCAGCAGCAGCCGGGCGATCGTGAGCCGCTGGCGCTCGCCGCCGGACAGCCGGTAGCCGCGCTCGCCCACCACGGTGTCGAGCCCATCGGGCAGCGACTCGATCAGCGTGCCGAGCCTGGCTCTGCGCAGCGCGTCCCAGAGGTCGTCCTCGCTCGCCTCGGGCCGGGCGAACAGCAGATTGGCCCGGATCGAGTCGTGGAAGAGGTGACCGTCCTGGGTGACCATGCCCAGGGTCGCGCGGATCGAGTCGGCGGTCAGGTCGCGGACGTCCACGCCGCCGAGCCGGACGGCGCCGGAGTCGACGTCGTACAGGCGGGGCAGGAGCTGCGCGATCGTGGACTTGCCCGCGCCGGAGGAGCCCACCAGCGCGACCATCTGCCCCGGCTCGGCCCGGAACGAGACGCCGTGCAGCACCTCGGCACCGCCGCGGCTGTCGAGCACGGCCACCTCCTCCAGCGAGGCGAGCGAGACCTTGTCGGCCGAGGGGTAGGCGAAGCGCACGTCGTCGAACTCGACGGAGACCGGCCCGTCGGGCACCTCGACCGCGCCTGGCCGGTCCTGGATGAGCGGCTTGAGGTCGAGCACCTCGAAGACCCGCTCGAAGCTGACCAGCGCGCTCATCACGTCCACGCGGGCGCTGGCGAGCGCGGTCAGCGGCGAGTAGAGCCGGGTCAGCAGCAGCGCCATCGCCACCACCGAGCCCGGTTCGAGCTGCTGGCGCAGCGCGTAGAAGCCGCCGAGCCCGTAGACGAGCGCCAGGGCGAGCGCGGAGACCAGGGTCAGGGCGGTGACGAAGACCGACTGCGTCATGGCCGTGCGGACGCCGATGTCGCGCACCCGGCCGGCCCGGCGGGCGAACTCGGACGACTCGTACGCGGGCCGGCCGAACAGCTTGACCAGGGTCGCGCCGGGCGCGGAGAACCGCTCGGTCATCTGGGTGCCCATGGCCGCGTTGTGGTCGGCCGCCTCGCGGCGCAGCCGGGCGATCCGGACGCCCATCCGGCGGGCGGGCAGCACGAACACCGGCAGCAGCACCAGTGCCAGCAGGGTGATCTGCCAGGAGATGCCGATCATCACGGTGACCGCGAGAAGCAGGGTCACGACGTTGCCCGCCACGCCGGACAGCGTGTCGGTGAAGGCGCGCTGGGCGCCGATCACGTCGTTGTTCAGCCGGCTGACCAGGGCGCCGGTGCGGGTCCTGGTGAAGAACGCGATCGGCATCCGCTGTACGTGGTCGAAGACCGCGGTACGCAGGTCGACGATCAGCCCTTCGCCGAGGCCGGCCGACAGCCAGCGGGTCAGCAGCCCGAGCCCCGCCTCCAGGACCGCCAGGCCCGCGATCAGGGCGGCTAGGCCGACCACCACGCCGGCCGCCTCACCGCGGCCGATCGCGTCGATCACCCGCCCCGCCAGGACCGGAGGGGCGACGGCCAGCGCCGCCATCACCACGCTGAGCAGCAGGAACAGGGCCACCTTCCGGCGATGCGGGCGGGCGAATCCCCAGACGCGGCGGAGCGTCGCCCTGGACACAGGACGACGCTCCCGCTGGTCGTTCATCGAATACAACTGGTGCCACGCGGTCATCTCCATGCTCATGACATGGAGACTAAGACCTCAACTTTACTTGAGGTCAACTTCCGATCCGCTTGCCCTTGGTGTGCCCCACGACCGCGACCGACGGCAGCGGCCGGCCGCCGTCGGGCAACCATGCTGACGCGCCGCGCCGCGTCAGCGCGGCATGGGCATCGGGGGGTCGTCCTCCGAAGCGGAGGGAACGAACTTCAGCTCGTCGAGCAGGTCAGGAGTCTGGGCCAGCTCCTTGAGCTCCGCCTGGCACGACGCGCACGTGTCGAGGTGGCGCTCGAACGCCTCGTGCTCGTCTTCGTCGAGGACGCCGAGAACGTAGGCCGCCACCCCTTCGTGCATTACCCGGCTACCCCCTTGTTCGCCAGCAGCGCACGGAGAGCCTTGATCCCGTAGTAGAGCCTGGACTTCACCGTGCCCGGCGGGATCCCCAGAATCTCCGCCGCCTCACTTATCGTACGGTCCCGTAGGTACGTCTGCTCGATGACTTCGCGGTGTTCTTCCGAAAGATCACGAAGAGCGGCTAAGACGACGATGGCGGATAACGGGCGTTCTGCCCCATCCGCAGCCGCCTCCTGAGAACGCGCCCCGTCGCGCCGGCGCCCGTCTCTCACCAGGCGGCGGGACTCGGTGACGAGCCACGCCCACAACAGGCTCGACTCCCAGTGCCGTCTCGCCGGGTCGCGCCCGGCCTTGCCGATCGCCTCCCGTACGACGTCCTCGGTCCACCGGAGGTCGTTTCCGGTCAGGCCGCGCACATGCCGCCGGAGAGGGCCGCCGAACTCCCGGTGGAGGGACGCGGTGCGGTGCTCGGCCTCGGCATCCGCACTCTCGAACCTGTCGTCGACATGTGTCAGCACGGGCGTATCTTTACATCTTCGTTATCAGTCCGATAGGTACTCGGATAACTCCAGTCATTTCTAACTATTTCCGCCGAAGAGGGAACCGATGTGGCCGACATCACGTCCCCTCCGCGGGCGCGAATTCCCGATCAGTCCTGGCGTTCCGGCCGCGGCTGCCTCAGCACCACGAGGGCGACGACGAAGGCGGTCGCGAGCAGCGCCGTGGCGCAACCGAACGCCAGGCGATAACCGCTGGTCAGCGCGGCGGCCTCGGCGGTGCCGGCGGACAGCAGGTCCGAGGTGCGCGAGGCGGCCAGCGTGGACAGCACCGCGACGCCCACGGCCATCCCGATCTGCTGGGTCGTGTTGAACAGCCCGGAAGCCAGGCCCGCGTCGTCGGCCCTGGCGCCCGACATGCCGAGCGCGGCCAACGCCGGGAGCACCAGACCGCCGCCCGCGATGAGCACCATCACCGGCAGCAGGTCGGTGACGTAGTCGGCGTTCACCGGGACCCGGCTGAGCCAGCTCATCGCACCGAGCAGGAGCAACAGTCCGGCCACCAGGACGGCTCGCTCGCCGAAGCGGGTGTTGAGCCGGGCCGAGACGAACAGGGACACGCCGCCGATGGCGACCGCCGCGGGCAGCAGGGCGAGGCCGGCGCCGAGCGCGCCGTAACCGAGCACCTTCTGCATGAAGATCGCGACGATGATCTGGAAGGCGAACATGGCCGACACCATCAGCATCTGGACCAGGTTGGCGCCTGAGACGTTGCGCGAGCGGAGGATCCGCAGAGGCATCAGCGGGGTTCGGGCGGTCATCTGGCGGGCGACGAATCCGGCCAGCAGGGCGAGCGAAACCGCGCCCAGGCCGAGGGTGTGCGCCGCGAGCCAGCCGTACTCCTCGATCTTGACCACGGTGTAGATGCCCAGCATCAGACCGCTGGTGACCAGGACGGCGCCGACGACGTCCGCCCCGGCGGCGAGCCCGGCCCCGCGCTCGTCCGGCAGCACCCGGATCGCCAGCGCGATCGTCGCCAGGCCGATCGGCAGGTTGACGAAGAAAATCCAGTGCCAGCTGAACGCGTCGGTGAGGACGCCGCCCAGGACCTGACCGATCGAGGCGCCGGCGGCCCCGGTGAAGCTGAAGACGCCGATCGCCTTGGCACGCTCACCGGGCTCGGCGAACAGGGTCACCAGGATGCCGAGCACGACCGCGGCGGCCATGGCGCTGCCGACACCCTGCGCGAACCGGGCGGCGATCAGCAGGCCGGGACCGGTGGACAGGCCGGCGAGCAGCGACGCGGCGGTGAAGACCGCGTTGCCGGCCAGGAACATGATCTTGCGGCCAAGGAGGTCGCCCAGCCGCCCGGCGAGGAGCAGCAACCCGCCGAAGGCGATCAGATAGGCGTTGACGGTCCAGCTCAGGCCGGCCGGCGAGAAGCCCAGGTCCCGCTGCATGGCGGGCAGCGCGACGGTCACGATGCTCCCGTCGAGGATCGTCATCAGCGATGCGGTGGACAGCACGCCGAGCGCGGTCCAACGCGAGGCGGCGCGAGGGCGCCGGGAGGAAATTTCGGTATGCGACAAAGCCGTCTCCTGATCCGAGAGGAACAGGAGAGACCGTAACAGATAGTTTTGTTATAGACGATCCTTTGCGGACCTACTTTGTGCGCTGCCGTGCTCGGCGGGCTCCCGGCGGGGCCTCGACCGGACTGGCCAGATGGCCTGTGACCAGGCGGTTCATCGCTCGTACGAGCACCTCGGCCTCGTCCGCCGGCAGCGCGGCCAGAGCCTCCCGGTGGACACCGTCGACGACCTCCTGGCTCCGTCTCGCGACCTGCGCGCCCTTCTCGGTGACCGCGATGATCCGCGCTCTGCGGTCGGTGGTGGACGGGCGGCGCTCGGCCAGCCCGGCCTTCTCCAGGGCGTCGACCGTGACCACCATGGTGGTCTTGTCCATGTCGCCGAGCTCGGCGAGCTGGATCTGAGTGCGCTCCTCCTCCAGGGCGTGGACCAGGACGCAGTGCATCCGCGCGGTCAGGCCGATCTCGGCGAGCGCCGCCGCTATCCGGGTGCGCAGGACATGACCGGCGTGGTCCAGCAGGAATGACAGGTCGGGCTCCGTGCGAGTGGGCGCCAGGGCGATCATGCCGCCAGTCTACCGATTGGTTCCGTTCTGGATTATCTAGGCATCGACGCATCCAGGGATGGGTACGGCACGCCTGACCAGGAGGACAATGGCGGGGTGCCACCACGCAGACCCGATCCCGAGAAGCTGCGGGCCGCCCTCGACGCCCAGCTGGTCGCGCTCGACGAGCCGCCCTACGACGGGCCGGCCACCGCGCTGCCCGGCGCGCTCGTCGCGGCCGTGCTCGCCGCCTACGACCGGGGCCTCACGCCCGAACGCGACGCCGCCCGGCAGGCCGTGCGCCACCTGCTCGACCGGCTAGTGGCGGCCGCTCCGGGCCGCACCGTCGAGGTACGGGTGCCGCCCTACGCCGCCGTGCAGGCCATCGCGGGTCCCCGCCACACGCGCGGCACTCCCCCCAACGTGGTCGAGATGGACGGCCGCACCTGGATCGAGCTCGCCATGGGCCGCCTCACCTGGGCCGACGCCATGGCCACCGGGGCCGTCTCGGCGAGCGGCGCCCGTGCCGACCTGTCCGAGCATCTGCCGCTCTAGCTCGGGGGCGTCATCCACGGAAACTTGTTCCGGAAGCACTGGTCGGCGAGCTCGCCGGGCAGCTGGGCGCACTCCTGCACCACGCTGTAGAACCAGACGGCCACGACGGTGAAGAGGATCAGCGCCAGCACGCTCAGCACGATGCCGGTGATCGCCCGGCCCTTGCCGACCCCCTTCGTGAGGGCCACGGTCCCGAACACGATCGACAGGATGGCGGTGAGCAGACCGGTGAAACAGACGAAGACGAGAAACGGGCTGGCCACGCCGAGCACCAGCGACGCCGTGGCCAGGCCGCTGCCCGGCCCGCTCGGCTGGTAGCCGTAGGGGCCCGGCCCGTAGCCGCCCGGCTGGGCGTAACCGGGCGGCCCGCCACCGGGCGGGCCACCGTACGGGCTGGAGGGCGTGGTGCCCGGCACCGCCGGCTCGCCGGGCCGGCCAGGCACACCGGGCGCCGGGTCGTACCTGGAGGGCGCCGACGGGGCCGGCGGACCCTGCTCGTGCCCCTGGGCCCCCTCCCAGCCCGGGTAGGGCGGCGTGCCACCGGGTCCCTGGTACGGCTGCGCCTCGGGACGGGGCCGGGCAGGCGTGCCGAAGGCCACGGTGCGCTCGGCGTCGGCCTCACCGCCGTCGGACACCTCCGTCGGCTCCGGCACCTCGGGCGAGGTGGGCAGGTCGGGACTCGGAGGTACGGGCGGCTCCTCACCGGGCTCCCTGCCGGGCGGGTGCAGCCGCTTCGGCGTCGGCTCGCCCTCCGTCGGCGGCTCGTCGGGGTGCGGCACCACCGGCGGCAGGGGTTCGATGGGCAGGTCGGGCTCGTCGGGTTCGCTGCGCGCCCCTGGGGCGCCGGAGCCCAGGTAGTCGTCGGGCAGGTCGTCGTCCCACCTGGAGGTGGACGGCGGCTCGTCCGGGCCGGACGGTCGCCCGGGGGGTTCGTCACTGGACGGACGAGGCTGGTTCGGGTCCTCAGGTGTCTTCACGTCTGCGTCTCCCGAGGTGTCTACATACCGGATACTTCACCCTTGCGCGCAGAGCGCCACCGAAACCGCCCGACACGGTCAGGATCGCTCCAACGTTCCGTCACCATGCGCCAAAGTGGCAGGCAGCAGGCAAGATGGGGCATGCGTCGAGCCCCCGGCCGTCACCAAGACGCTCCAGCGCCTGGAACGGGCCCGGGCACCCCGGTCACCGGACGCCGGAAGATCGGCTCACGCTCGCTGATCCGCCCCGGGTGTGCGAGCAGGGAAGAGTCCGACCTAGACTGAAGCATGTGCTGAAGGGCGACGGCCGGCTCGGCCATGACCTGGACCCCCAAGACCGCGCACCCCAAGACGCCTGCGGGGTCTTCGGCGTATGGGCTCCAGGCGAGGAAGTTTCCAAACTCACCTACTACGGGCTGTACGCGTTGCAGCACCGCGGCCAAGAGTCCGCGGGCATCGCGGTCAGCGAGGGCAGCCGCATCCTCGTCTACAAGGACATGGGCCTCGTCGCCCAGGTCTTCGACGAGTCGGTGCTGGGCACGCTCCGCGGTCACCTGGCGATCGGTCACTGCCGCTACTCCACCACGGGCTCCAGCGTGTGGGAGAACGCACAACCCACGCTGAGCTCCACCGACGTGGGCGGCCTCGCGCTCGCCCACAACGGCAACCTGATCAACACCCCCGAGCTGGCCCAGCGCCTGTCTCCGGGGGCGACCCGGGCGACCACCGACACCGAGGTGCTCACCACCCTGCTGGCCCAGGATCGCAGCCGGTCCATCGAGGACTCCGCGGCCGAGCTGCTGCCGCAGGTCAAGGGCGCCTACTCACTGGTGTTCATGGACGAGAAGACGCTCTACGCCGCCCGCGACCCGCAGGGCATCCGCCCGCTGGTCCTCGGCCGGCTGGAGCGCGGGTGGGTGGTCGCCTCCGAGACGGCCGCCCTCGACATCGTGGGCGCCACGTTCACCCGCGAGATCGAGCCCGGCGAGCTGCTCACCATCGACGAGCGCGGCGTCCGGTCGCGCCGCTTCGCCCTGGCCGAGCCCAAGGGCTGCCTGTTCGAGTACGTCTACCTCGCCCGCCCCGACACCACGATCGCCGGGCGCGGCGTCCAGGTCACCCGGGTCGAGGTCGGCCGGGTGCTGGCCCGCGAGCACCCCGTCGAGGCCGACCTGGTCATCCCCACCCCCGAGTCCGGCACGCCCGCCGCCGTCGGCTACGCCGAGGAGAGCGGCATCCCCTACGGCCAGGGCCTGGTGAAGAACTCCTACGTCGGCCGCACGTTCATCCAGCCGTCGCAGACCATCCGCCAGCTCGGCATCCGGCTCAAGCTCAACCCGCTGCGCGAGGTCGTCGAGGGCAAGCGGCTGGTCGTGGTCGACGACTCGATCGTGCGCGGCAACACCCAGCGCGCGATCGTCAGGATGCTGCGCGAGGCCGGAGCGCGCGAGGTGCACGTACGCATCTCCTCGCCGCCCGTCGCCTGGCCGTGCTTCTACGGCATCGACTTCGCGACCAGGGCCGAGCTCATCGCGGGCTCGCTGTCCGTCGACGAGATCCGGGCCTCCCTCGGCGCCGACTCCCTCGGCTACATCTCCCTCGAGGGCCTGACCAAGGCGACCACGATCCCCGCCGAACGCCTCTGCCGGGCGTGCTTCGACGGTTCTTATCCGATCCCGATCGACCAGGACAACGTCGGCAAGTTCGTGTTGGAGAGCAAGGCGTGACGAGCTACGAGGCAGCCGGGGTCGACATCGAGGCGGGCGAGCGGGCCGTCTCGCTGATGCGGGACAAGGTGGCCCGCTCCCGCCGGCCCGAGGTGGTCGACGACGCCAGCGGGTTCGCCGGCCTGTTCGACGCCTCGGCGCTGCTGCGCTACCAGCGGCCGTTGCTGGCGACCTCCACCGACGGGGTGGGCACCAAGGTCATGCTCGCCCAGCAGTACGGCAGGCACGACACGATCGGCATCGACCTCGTCGGCATGGTCCTCGACGACCTGGTGGTCTGCGGGGCCGAGCCGCTCTTCATGACCGACTACATCGCCTGCGGCAAGGTGGTGCCCGAGCGCATCGCCGAGATCGTCGGCGGCGTCGCCGAGGGCTGCCGCCTGGCCGGGGCGGCCCTGGTGGGCGGCGAGACGGCCGAGCACCCGGGTGCCATGGGCCCCGACGAGTACGACCTGGCCGGCGCCGGCACGGGCGTCGTGGAGGCCTCGGCCATGCTCGGGCCGTCCCGGGTGCGCGAGGGCGACGTGGTGCTGGCCCTGGCCTCGTCCGGGGTGCACTCCAACGGCTACTCCCTGGTGCGCCACGTGCTGCGCGAGGCGTCGCTGTCGCTCGACGCCGACCTGCCGGAGCTCGACCGCCCGCTGGGCGAGGAACTGCTGGAGCCCACGCGCATCTACTCCCTCGACTGCCTGGCCCTGGCCCGCGAGGTCGACGTGCACGCCTACGCGCACATCACCGGCGGCGGCATCGAGGGCAACCTGTCACGCTCGCTGCCCGACCACCTCGACGCGGTGCTGGACCGGGCGGCGTGGACCCCTCCGGCGGTCTTCTCGGTGCTGGCCGGGCACGGCCGCATCGCTCAGGCCGACATGGACCGCACGTTCAACCTCGGCGTGGGGATGGCCGCCATCGTCGCCGCCGAGGCGGTGGACGAGGCCCTCAGGCTGCTCCAGGGCCGCTACGTGGACGCGTGGGTGCTCGGCGAGATCACTCTGGGCACCGGACAGGCCCGTTACCGCCAGGCCCGCTGAAGCCACCCGGCCGGCCCACCGCGCGCGGGCCGACGGCGATCATCCTGGAGGCCCGAAGCCGCGCGAGCGACTTCGGGCCTCCAGGATGAGAAACAGATGGTCGCACCGGCGACGCGCACACGCGCACCCGGCGTGATCTCACGCCGGGTGCGCGAATGCGTCAACTAGAAGACCGGTTGCCGGAAGGACGATCGTCGTTTCCGGTGCCGTAGTCGTCGGCGTAATCGGCATAGCGATCCGCCAGCTCATCGTTGAGGTCGTCGGTGTCGTCCTCACGGCCGGGGTCTCCGACCCCGAGTTCATCGCGAAGACGGTCAAGATCCGTGCCACCGCTGTTGTACTTCAGCTGGCGAGCAACCTTGACCTGCTTGGCCTTTGCTCGGCCGCGCCCCATTGGCTCGACCCCCTCGTGTGGGGTCGTCCCCGACCCCTCGTCGCTAACGCACCACACACTGACGCCGCCTGACTATGGGCGTCAGCCTATCGTTCGCCTATTACCGTACCTGTTTTGTGCCCAGCTCGGTACGTCGTATGGGCGCGGGGCGTCAGCGGCCCAGCCAAATGCCCCTAACGCGCCCGACTTCCGACATTCTGCGCTCAGCCAGCCTATCCGCTGCCACCGCCGGGGGGACGTCCTCCTCGGCCGCGATAGCGAAGATCTTCAGGGTGGTGTCGTAGATCCGCTCCGCCTTGGCCCGAGCGCGTTCCATGCTGAAGCCCTCGATCTCGTCGGCGACCTGGATCACGCCGCCGGAGTTGACCACGTAGTCGGGCGCGTAGAGGATGCCGCGCTCGGCCAGTTGCTTCTCGACGCCCGTGTGGGCCAGCTGGTTGTTGGCCGCGCCGCAGACGATCTTCGCGCGCAGCCGGTCGACCGTGTCGTCGTCGAGCGCTCCGCCCAGCGCGCAGGGCGCGAAGATGTCGAGGTCGGCCGAGGTCAGCGCCTCGGCGTCGGCCACCACGTCCACCTCGGGACGCAGCCGGCGCACCCGCTCGACGGCCTGCTCGCTGACGTCGCAGATGACCACGTCGGCGCCGTCCTCGCGGAGCAGTTCGACCAGCCGGTGGCCGACCTTGCCGACGCCCTCGACGCCGACCCGGCGTCCGAGCAGCGACGGCGTGCCGTAGACCTGCTCGGCCGAGGCCCGCATGCCCTGGAAGACGCCGTAGGCGGTCAGGATGGAGGAGTCGCCGGCGCCGCCGTGGGCCGTCGTGCGGCCGGTGACGAAGCGTGACTCGCGGGCGATGATGTCCATGTCCTCGCTGAAGGTGCCCACGTCACAGGCGGTGAGGTAGCGCCCGCCGAGCGACTCGACGAACCTGCCGTAGGCGCGCAGCAGCGCCTCGCTCTTGTCGCGACTCGGGTCGCCGATGATGACGGCCTTGCCGCCACCGAGGTCGAGCCCGGCCAGCGCGTTCTTGTAGGCCATCCCTCTCGCGAGGTTGAGCACGTCGGTGAGTGCCGCCTGCTCGCTCGCGTACGGATAGAACCTGGTGCCGCCGAGGGCGGGGCCGAGCGCGGTGTTGTGGATGGCGATGATGGCTCGCAGGCCGCTGTGCGCGTCGGCGCAGAAGACGACCTGCTCGTGCGTGTCCTTGTGGGACGGACTGAAGACGTCGGTCACTGTAGTGACTCCTGGTCCGGTCCGCCGCCTCTTCGCGGCGGAGATCGCCTCCCAGCGTAATGGCCACTACGGTGCACACCGGTGGTCTTCATGACACGATGCCTCCGTGCTGCCCTATGCCGCGTACCTCCGTGTCTACGAGCCGTTGAGCGCCTTTGCCGAGACTGAGCGGAAGGTGTGGGCCGACTACGCCGACTCGCGCGACCGCCCCCGCCGCGCCAACGCGCTCAACGCCGAGCACGGCGAGGCCGTGCTGCGCCTGCTCGGCACACCTCCGCAGCCGGTGCCCGCGCAGGAGAGCCCCAACGCCTACCTGCGGCGCGTGGAGGACCGGCTGTACGTCTGCCCCTGGCAGACCCAGTTGCGGTCGTGGCTGGCGTTCTCACGGCTGCGGGGCGGCACCCCGGTGAAGCTGATGGACCGTCTCGTCCCCAAGACCATCGCCGACCAGACCGCCGACGACTTCGACCGCTACAAGCGCACGGGCGGCTCGTCGGCGCTCCGCACCCACATCCGCACCACGGCGTGGCACGTGCCGCCCTCGTGGTTCGTGCCGTTTGATGGAAACGAGCGCTGGCTGGTGCTCGGCTCCTCGACACCGGGACAGGATGTGACGACGGCGACGGGACGCAACCTCATCTACGTCACCTCCATGGCCCAGGCCCGCAGGCGGTCGGCGCGGGCGCTGCAGGTGCTGCGCAGGCACCTGGGCGACGACGTGTCGGCCAACTTCGACGTGGAGGACGTCGCCCGCTGGCTGGAGGAGTTCCATCCGCACTCGCTGGTCGAGCTCGACTACGGCGGTCTCGTGCACCTCATGGACGACGACGCGCTCCAGGCCGACCAGTCGGTGGCCGAGCTCTCGGCGTCCCTCACCGGCCTGGACACGGGTCAAGAAGAACTTGCCTTCGCCATGTATCAGAGGGTCATCCTGCGCTGGAAGTCAATGCAACTTCTGGAATCTGCCAACTGAACCCCATTACAACCCTCTGACCTGCATGAGTCGGTCACGACTCCCGACCACTCACTTCTGCGAACTGAGTAGTTTGCCGTTTTCACTGCGATACCACGAAACGTGTCGCTAGAATCACCGAGCGTGACATCGCCACGGGGGCGGGCAGTTGGGTCAAAGAAGGGCTCGCCAATCGCTCAGCGTGGCTGTATGGTCACTTCGGGTGATGCCGCATATGAGCCAGAAAAGCCGCACGCTCTGGCACATAGGGGGACATCCGTGACACGCGCACAAGCAGTCACAGGATCGCTAAGCCGGTCCACACGGAGGAGAGGCCGCACAAATGTCAGCTCGTACACCCGAGGCCGAGCCACTGCTCACGCCCGCCGAGGTCGCGACCATGTTCAGGGTCGACCCCAAGACCGTTACGCGGTGGGCCAAGGCGGGCAAGTTGACGTCGATTCGTACCCTCGGAGGTCACCGGCGTTACCGCGAGACCGAGGTTCGGGCACTGCTGGCGGGGATTCCGCAGCAGCGCTCGGAGTAATGCCGAGGTCGTCACGAACCTCAGGGGGGTTGAACGGTGGGCCCGGCTGGACGGCCTGGTCCACCTCTGTGACGACGAAGCGTCGCAAACGGGAGTTGGCGCCGCCCGCCCGGCGCCATTTCTCCTGACCTCTACGCCGGCCGCACCCTACGCGAGTTGCTCCTGCGTCAGGAGTATCAGGAGCCGGTTGACGTCGGGGTCGTAGCCGGCGGCCACACTGAGCAGTGACACCATGTGGTCGACGAGCATCTTCTCGAGCGTGGGGCGTTCGATGTCGCGATGTTCGAGCCAGTCGAGACCCGCGGTCTCGACCGAGGCGATCCACGATCGCAGCGTGGTGCGGAGCACCGGGCTCGGCTGCTCGACCCGCATCTGCTTCTGGATGAGCCGGAAGAGGCGTTGCCGGACTCCGTCGACGATCTCGCCGACCTCCCCCGCGCGGTTGGCGGGCCCGCCGCGCAGCAGCGCGGCGAACCCCGCCGCGTGCTCCTCGACGAAGTCGAAGTAGCGAGTGAGCCCCGCTGACAGCTCGTCGAGCGGCCGGCCGCCCCCCTGCGGGCGCAGCCGCGACTCCAACTGCTCGGCCGCGCTCCTCAGCGCCGCCACATAGAGCTCCTGCTTGCCGCCGAAGTAGTGGTAGACCAGCGCCCGCGAGGCGCCCGCGGCCGAGGCGACGTCGTCGATCGAGACGTCTTCGGCATCGCGCTTGCTGAAGAGCTCCAGGGCCGCCGCCATGAGCTCCTCGCGGCGGCGGTCGACGCTCAGCCTGCGCCGCGTGGGTCGTGCGGTCTCGGCCGACTTACCGGGTGTCACCCTTGCACACTATCCGACGCGATCCCCAATAGCGGACGTGTGGCGATCCGGTCAATATCAGCCTTCCCTTACCTCAGGCCGTACCCTGCGGCTGACTCGATCGTTTGGTGAGACAGGTGCCCAACTTCGCATCGCGGGGGAGACACATGTCAGGACCGCCCGTCAAGACTTCAACTATCGCCGAGCTACGAGAGGTTGACGCACTGCCTCGTCCAAGACCCACCATCCGCAACGTCGCCGAGCGTGCGGGCGTCTCGAAATCGCTGGTCTCGCTCGTGTTACGCGGCTCCCCGCACGTGAGCGAGCATCGGCGGCAGGCCGTGCTCCAGGCGGCCCGCGAGCTCGGCTACCGGCCCAACGCGGTCGCGCGCAGCCTCGTCGAGGGCCGCACCCACCTCGTCGGCGCGCTCGTCGCCGACCTGCACAACCCGTTCTACGCCGAGTTTCTCGACGGCCTGCAGGAGAGCCTGCACGGCGACGGGCTGCGCATGCTGATCGGCAACAGCCAGTGGGACCCCGCGTTCGAGGACGAGGCCGTGGAGGCCTTCCTGGAGCTCAGGGTCGACGGGCTGGTGCTGTTAGGCATCGCCCCGACCAGCGAGACGCTGATCGAGGCGACCTCCTACACGCCGACGGTCGTCGTAGGGGAACGTGACATCGAGCTCGAAGGCGTCGACATCGTCGTCGACGACGACCAACTGGGCGCCCGCCTGGCCATCGACCACCTGGTCGACCTGGGCCACAAGCGCATCGCGCACATCGAGGGCCCGCGCCCGTCACGGTGCGAGGGCTACCTCGTGGCGATGCGCAGGCACGCCCTCGCCCCGTACATCATGGTCGAGGCCGCGTCCTCGTCCGAGGAGGGCGGCAGGGAGGCGGCGCACGCCCTGCTGACTCGGGATCCACGGCCCTCGGCGATCTTCGCCGCCAACGACATGGTGGCGCTCGGCGTGCTGTCGGCCGCCGGCGACCTTGGCCTGCGGGTGCCCGACGACCTGTCGGTGGTCGGCTACGACAACACCCACCTGTCGGCGTCGCACCACATCTCGCTCACGTCCGTCGACCAGCCGCGCCGCACCATGGGCCGGTCGGCGGCGGCACTGCTCAGCGACCGGATCGGAGATCCCGCCAAGGTCGCGAGGCTACGCCAGGTGACACCCGAGCTGATCGTACGGCGCAGCACGGGACCCGTCTAAGAACAGCCAAAGGCTCGGTCAACTCGCCCGGCATCCTCCACGTACGGCGGTTTACTCGCCAGGGTCATGCAAAGTGTGGCCGAATATCGTTCGGTCACGATCTGATCCGGGGGAACGGTCATGCGTGATCCAGAACTGGTGTCCTGCGCCCAACGGGCGGCGGCCGAACTCGAGCGGGCCTGGGGCTACTGGCGGGCGGGCAGGGGGCTCGGCGCCGACGCCGAGTCCGTGGCCAGCTACGTCGCCCACTCCCTCGACCACCCGTGGGGCCGCCCCCGCGTCGTGCTCGGCCTCGACGCCGAGGACGCGCGGGAGCTGGCCGCGCTGCTCCAGCGGCAGGAGGTCGGCGAACGCGTCTGGTGAGAACCGGCCCTGGCGTAAGTTGGAAGCCATGCGTCCACTTCCAGCCAGCGTCCTCGCCGCCTGCGGCCTGATCGCCTCCGCGTGCGGCGCCGCCGCCTCCGGTGGCTCCGCGGCAGGTCAGGCCGACGCGCCGGCCCCGGTCACCGCAGCGCCCGCGCCGGCGGCGGCCGCCGCCGCCGTGGCCAACCCGCTCGACGGCAAGGTGATCGTCCTCGATCCCGGTCACAACGGTGGCAACTACCGCAATCCCGCAGCCGTCAACCGCAAGGTGAACGTGCTGACCCAGTGGAAGGCCTGCGACACCACCGGCACACAGACCAACGGCGGCTACACCGAGGCCGCCTTCACCTGGGACATCGCCAACCGGACCGCCAAGATCCTCAAGAGCCGGGGCGCCAAGGTCAAGCTGACCAGGTCCGACAACAACAGCGTGGGACCGTGCATCACCGAGCGGGCCGCGATCGGCAACCAGGCCAAGGCCAACGCGGTCATCTCCATCCACGCCGACGGGAGCGCCCCGGGCAACCGCGGGTTCCACGTGATCATGCCCAAGAAGATCAACGGGCCGGTCGACCCGGTCGTGGCCGACTCCCGCAGGCTGGGGGTCGACATCCGCGACGCCTACCGCAAGGGCACCGGTCTGCCCTACTCGACCTACATCGGCAGCAAGGCGCTCGACTTCCGCAACGACCTCGGCGGGCTCAACCTGTCGGCCGTGCCGAAGGTCTTCATCGAGACCGGCAACATGAAGAACCCCGCCGAGGCGGCGAAGCTCAGCGATCCGAAGTTCCGGGAGCGGATCGCTCTGGCGTTGGCGAACGGTCTGCAGCGATACTTCACCTCGTGATCCCCCAGCCACGCCTGCTCAGGCCCCTCTCCGCCTCGTACGAGCTGCCCCGTGGCGCCACCGTGTCGGGGCCGGCCGAGCTGGCCGGCGCCGTACGCGTGGCGCTTCCCGGGCTCGACCTGCTACCCGGTGACTCGGGGGCGGTCGACCTGCGGCACGACCCGGCGCTCGGGCCCGAGGCGTACAAGATGGTCGTGGGGTCGCGCGGGGTGGAGATCACCGCGGGTGGGCGGGCCGGGGCGTTCTACGCCGGTCAGTCGCTGCACCAGCTGCTGCCCGACGCGTCCTATCGGTTCTCGGCGAGCGCGGCCTGGACTGTTCCCGGGGTGCGGATCGAGGACTCCCCCCGGTTCGCCTGGCGGGGGCTGCACCTGGACGTGGCCCGGCACTTCTTCCCCAAGCGGGAGGTCCTGCGCCTGATCGACCTGATGGCCGTGCACAAGCTCAACCGGCTCCACCTGCACCTGGCCGACGACCAGGGATGGCGGGTGGAGAGCAGGGCCTACCCGCTGCTGAACGAGGTCTCCTCGCACCGGCCGCGCACCGTGACCGACCTGCGCGGCGACCCGCGGACCTACGACGATCTGCCGCACGGCGGCTGCTACTCGCTCGACGACCTGACCGAACTGGCCGCCTACGGGCGGGCTCGCGAGGTCGTGATCGTGCCCGAGATCGACGTGCCCGGTCACGCCTCGGCCATCCTGGCCGCCTACCCCGCGCTGGGGGCCACCGGCGAGCGCCACGAGGTGCTCGACCACTGGGGCATCTCCCCCGCGATCCTCTCGCCGCTGCCGCCCACGGTCGAGTTCCTGGCCACGATCTTCGACGAGCTGATCGGCGCCCTCGGCGAGACGCCCTACGTGCACATCGGCGGCGACGAGGTGGTGCTCGACCACTGGGCGGCCTCGCCCGAGATCACCGCCTACCGCGACTCGCTGGGGCTGGGCTCCATGAGCGCGCTGCAGTCGTGGTTCCTGCGGCGGCTCGCCGACCTGCTGGCCGAGCGGGGCTCGCGCGCGGTCGTCTGGGACGAGGCGTTCGTCAGCGGCGGGCTGCGCCAGGACACCCTGGTCATGCCGTGGCGCGGCATGGAGGTCGGCCGGCGCGCCGCCTCGGCCGGCCACGACGTGGTGGCGACGCCGGTGTTCCCGCTCTACTTCGACTACGCGGAGTCGACCTCCGAGGACGAGCCCAGGGCCCTCGGCGACGTGATCACGGTGGCCGACGTGGCTGCCTTCGCCCCCGCTCCGGATGACTGGACGGACGAGGAGCGCGCTCGTGTCGTCGGGGTCCAGGCGCAGCTCTGGAGCGAGTACATCCCCGACGCCGGCACGCTCGACTATCGTGCCTGGCCCCGGGGGTGCGCGCTGGCCGAGGTGGCCTGGCTCGGCGAGGCGGGCGAGGGCCTCACCGAGCGGCTCAAGGCGCACCTGGGCCGGCTCGACGCCCTCGACGTGCGGTATCGCCCCCTCGACGGGCCCCGCCCGTGGCAGCGGCGCAGGCCACACCGGCCCAGCTCGTACACGATGACCGAGCTCATGGAGCGCCTCGACCAGATGACCCACGACGCGGAGTCGACCCGTCCCAGCGTCTAGTGTCCCGCGCCTGACATTCGCCTGCGTGCTTCATCGGCGTGGTTTCGTCGGCGACGTCGGGCGCGGCGAACAGGCACATAAACATCACATAAACAGATTCGCTTAACGCATGCTTAACCGGGTTCAGTTAGAAATCCGGCATGGCGAAATTCAGATTATTGATTGCCGCTGTTCCCCTGGTGTGCGCGGCGGCCTGCGGCGCGCAGCCGTCGTCCACCGGGGTCGCGTCGGCCGGTGGCGGCACGGCGTCCGCGAGCCCCGCGAAAGCGCAGGGCGACGCGGTGAAGTACGCCCAGTGCATGCGGGAGCACGGCGTCGAAATGGACGATCCCGGCACCGACGGTAAGATCAAGATGAAGATGCCCGCAGGCGGCGAGGCGGCGCTGAAAGAGGCCCAGGAGGCATGCAAGCAGTACGCCCCGGTCATGGCCGGGAAAGGCGCCGCTGAAATTCCCGCCGCGGATCAGGCCAAATTCATCGCCTACGCGAAATGCATGCGGGAACACGGCGTCAAGATGCCGGACCCGAAATTCGACGGCGGCCAGGCCGCGATGGGCGTGCCCGCGGAGGCGGGAGTCTCCCCCGAGTCGCCGGTGATGAAGAACGCCGACAAGGCCTGCAAACCGCTGCTTCCCCAGCCCGGTGACCAGTGAAGCGTCGCCTCGCCCTCCTGGGCGCGGTCGTGGCGGGGTGCGCGGTCGTGGCGCTGGTCGCCACCCGCGACGACGCGGCGCCCGTGTCCGCCTCGACCGCCGCGCCCGCCGGGACGGCCGACATCACCCGATCCGACCTCGTGGACCACAAGGCCGTTCCGGGCACTCTCGGCTACGCCGAGCGCCGCGCCCTGCCCAACCAGGCGCGTGGCGTGATCACAAAGACCAGGCCGGAGGGCGCTGTGATCCGCCGGTGCGGCTGGATCTATGAGGTCGCTGGCAAGCCCGTACTCCTCATGTACGGCGAGACGCCCATTTATCGACAAATGTCGCAAGGAACCACGGGCAAGGACGTCAAGCAGCTCGAAACCAACCTCAAGGCCCTCGGCCACGATCCGGGGAAGGTCGACAACACCTTCACCGCGGAGACGGCGAAGGCGGTCAAGGCCTGGCAGGGCAAGAGCGGCCTGGGCAGAACCGGCCGCGTGGACGGATCCCAGGTGATCGTGGCAACGGGTCCCATCCGCATCGCCGAGATGACCGGCGCGAAAGGCGATCCGGCCGGCCGGTCGGCCGTCACGGCGACCGGCACGAGGCTGATCGTCCACATCGATCTGGCGGCGACCAGCCAGCACCTGGCCAGACTGGAGGCGAAGGTCGACCTGGAGAGCCTGACAGGTGACCAGGCCACCGGCCGTGTCACGTCGATCGGCAGCGTCGCCCGGCAGCCGGAGCGGCCGGGCGGTGAGCCGACCATCGACGTCGAGGTGAGCCTGGATGGCGAGCTCAAGGGGTTCGACCAGGCGCCGGTCTCCGTGTCCATGCGGAGCGAGGTGCGTCCCGGCGTCCTGTCCGTCCCGGTCGAGGCGCTCCTCGCGCTGCGCGAGGGAGGGTACGGCGTCCGCGTCGTCGAGGGCGCGGGCAAGCGCATCGCCAAGGTGCGGACCGGCATGTTCGCCTCCGGACGCGTGGAGATCACCGGCGACCGGCTGCAGCCCGGGATGAAGGTCGAGGTGCCCGGTGATTGAGCTGATCGGCGCCGAGAAGACCTACCCCGGCGGGGTTCGCGCGCTGCGCGGCGTGGATCTGAAGGTGGAGGCGGGAGAGCTGGTGGCGATCGTCGGCCCCTCCGGCTCCGGCAAGTCCACGATGCTGCATCTGATCGGCACCCTGGATCGGCCATCGGCCGGGACCGTGCGCATCGCGGGACACGACGTCGCCGAACTCGACGACAACGGCTTGTCGGAGCTGCGCGCCCGGCACATCGGCTTCGTCTTCCAGTCCTTCCACCTGTCCGACGGCCTGAGCGCGCTGGACAACGTGGCCGACGGCCTGCTCTACGCGGGCGTACGGCGGAGCGAGCGCACCGAGCGGGCGGCCGTCGCGCTGCGGCGGGTGGGGCTCGGTCACCGGCTGGATCACCGGCCGAACCAGCTCTCCGGTGGCGAGAAGCAGCGGGTCGCCGTGGCCAGAGCCGTCGTGGGAGAGCCCGTGCTGCTGCTCGCCGACGAGCCCACCGGAAATCTGGACAGCATCTCGGGAGCCGAGGTGCTGTCGATCCTTCGCGAGCTGAACGGGTCGGGCACCACCGTCGCGATCATCACCCACGACACCGAGGTGGCCGTCGCGGCGCCCAGACGGATCCGGCTACGGGACGGGCGGATCGAATGAGACTCGCGGCATCGGACGTCATCCGGGTGGGCGCGGAAGGGCTGCGCTCCCGCCCCGCCCGGGCGCTGCTGTCGGCGCTGGGCATCGCGATCGGCATCGCCACCATGGTGGCCGTGGTGGGCATCTCCTCCAGCAGCAGGGCGGACCTGCTCAACCAGTTGGACCAGCTCGGCACCAATCTGCTGCGGGTCTCACCCGGCGACACCATGTTCGGCGACGGCGCCCACCTGCCGAAGACCTCGACCGAGATGGTCAAGGGCATCGGGCCGGTGGAATCCGTGGCCTCCACCGGGTTGATCAGCGTGTCGGCCTACCGCACGGACCGCATTCCGGTCACCAACACGGGCGCGATCCTGGTGCAGGCCGCGACGGCCGACCTGCTCCAGACGCTCAAGACCTCGGTGCGCCACGGCGTCTGGCTCAACCCGGCGACCGAGCGGCAGCGGGCCGTCGTCCTCGGTGCGCTGGCCGCCGACCGGCTCGGCCTTGAGACGGGCGGGCAGGTGTGGATCGGCGGGCAGTGGTGGACCGTGATCGGCGTGCTCGACAGCTCGACCCTGGCCGGCGAGATCGACAGATCTGTGCTTGTCGGCTTCGCCGCGGCAGAGCACTACCTGGCCTTCGACGGATATCCGACCACCATCTACACGCGGGCGGACAACGACCACATCCTCGACGTCCGCGACGTGCTGTCCAGAACGGCGAACCCGGAGCATCCGGAGGAGGTCAAGGTCAGCCGGCCGTCCGACGCCCTGGCCGCGCGGGCGGCGGCCGCGGGCGCCTTCACCGGCCTCCTGCTGGGGGTCGGGGCGGTCGCCCTGCTGGTCGGCGGGGTCGGCGTGGCCAACACGATGGTCATCTCGGTGCTTGAGCGGCGGCGGGAGATCGGCCTGCGGCGGGCGCTGGGGGCCAGGCGCGGCCACGTGCGCACCCAGTTCCTGACCGAGTCGCTGCTGCTGTCCGGCCTGGGCGGAGCGGTGGGCGCGGTGTGCGGGGCCGGGGTCACGATCGGCTTCGCGGCCGTACGGGACATGCCCGCCGTGGTGCCCCTGTGGGCCATGGGCGGCGGCCTGGCGGCGACGCTCCTGGTGGGGGTCGTGGCGGGGATCTATCCGGCCATGCGAGCGGCCAGGATGCCACCGACGCTGGCGCTCGCGACCACCTGACGCCCCCTCTCAGGGGCTTAACCCACCTCTTACGGTTCGTCGTGGATCATTTCCCGCATGCGGGTGCTCATTGCCGAGGACGAACGCGTCCTCGCCGAGGTCGTGGCGACGGGCCTCCGGAAGGAGGCGATGGCGGTGGACGTCGTCCATGACGGCTCCGCCGCCGTCGAGCGGGCCATGACCAACGACTACGACGTGATCGTCCTGGACCGGGATCTACCGTCCATCCAGGGCGACGACGTGTGCCGCACGCTGGCCGCGGAGCGGATCCCGTCGCGGATCATCATGCTGACGGCGGCGAGCGATCTGCGCTCCAAGGTCGAGGGGCTGGGCCTCGGCGCCGACGACTACCTGACCAAACCCTTCGACTTCCCCGAACTCGTGGCCCGCCTGCGCGCACTCGCCCGCCGTACACCGCGGGCGGTGCCGCCCGTGCTGGTACGCGCCGGACTGAGCCTGGATCCCGGCCGCCGCCAGGTCTTCAGGGATGCGCGATATGTGGCGCTCAGCCCCAAGGAGTTCGCCGTGCTGGAGATACTCATGCGGGCCGAGGGCACCGTGGTGAGCGCTGAGGGGCTGCTGGAGAAGGCATGGGACGAGAACATCAACTACTTCACGAACTCGGTGCGGATGACGGTGATGACCCTGCGGAAGAAGCTCGGCCAGCCGCCGGTGATCGAGACCGTGCCCGGCGCGGGTTACCGCATCTGACCGGCCGGCGGATGCCGGTCCGCTGGCGGCTGACCCTCACCTACGGGAGTCTCTTCTTCCTCGCCGCCGGCATCCTGGTGGCGATCAACTACGTCGTGGTCAACCAGATCCTCAACCAGCAGGTCCTCGCCGAGGGAGCCTTCGTACGGCCGGCCGGGACCGAGGCGCCGACCCCGCCACCGGGATCCGGCAGAGCGATCATGGTGTCGTCGGTCAACGACCAGATCGGGCGTTATCGGGAGCAGGTGATGAGCTGGCTGCTGAGTTGGTCCCTGCTGGCGACCGCCATCGTGGGGCTCGCCGGTCTGGCGGCCGGCTGGTTCATCGCCCGGCGGGCGATGACTCCGCTGCTCACCGTCACCGAGACCGCCAGGAAACTGTCGGGAGAGACGCTGCACCGCAGGATCTCGCTCGGCGGGCCGCACGACGAGATCAAGGAGCTGGCCGACACCTTCGACTCCATGCTGGAACGGCTCGACCGGGCTTTCGACGGCCAGCGGCGGTTCGTGGCCAACGTCTCGCACGAACTCAGGACACCCCTGGCGATCAGCAGGGCGCTGCTCCAGGTCTCCCTCGCCGATGACGCCCTCCCCCGGCCGCTCCGCCCCGTCCGTGACGAACTGCTCGCCGCGAACGGCAGGCAGGAGCGCCTGATCGAGGGGCTGCTCCTGCTGACCCAGAGCGAGCGGGAGCTGACCACGCGGGAGCCGGTGGATCTGCGCGACCTGGCCGACCGTCCCGATCTGGAGTCCGCTCCCACGGTCGGCGACCCGGTCCTGCTGGAGCGGATGATCGCCAATCTCGTGGACAACGCGACCAAGTACAACGACGAGCGCGGCCTGATCGAGGTCCGCACCGCCACGCTGGGCGACCATGTCGCTCTCACCGTCGAGAACACCGGGCCGGCGGTGGCGGCCGCGCAGGTCGCGCGGCTCTTCGAGCCCTTCAGCAGGCTCGAACGCGATCGCGTCGGTTCGGCTTCCGGCGCCGGGCTGGGGCTGTCGATCGTCCGGGCGATCGCCCGGGCACATGGAGGTACGGCCGTCGCCACGCCTCGTCCGGAGGGCGGCCTGAGCGTGACCGTCACGCTGCCCAGAGCCCGAGCCGGCCTCCCCGCCGGCTAGCTCCCGGGTGGGCGCTCGTTGAGGATGCGCTGGAAGAGCCGGTGGTCCTGCCACGAGCCGTCGATGTGCAGGTAGCGCGGGGCGACGCCGATGGGCTCGAACCCCGCCTTGTCCAGCACTCGCTGGGAGGCCACGTTGTCCAGCAGGGTGACCGCCTGAACCCGGTGCAGGCGCAGGTGCTCGTCGGCCACCCGGCAGGCCGCCAGCGTGGCCGCGGTCGCGAGACCGCGGCCGTTGTACCGGGCGTCGACCCAGTAGCCCAGGTGGGCGTTGCGGTAGGCGCCGAGGACGATGTCGTTCAGGTTGAGGCAGCCGACGACGGTGTCGCCGTCGGCGAGCACGTACGGCACCAGGCGTCCGGTGCTTCGTTGCTCCAGTTGGTCCTGCACCCGGGCGGCCTGACCCTCCGGGGTGAAGAAGTCGTCGGGACGGTCAGGGTCCCAGCGGCGCAGGTGCTCACGGTTGCGGGTGTACGCCTCGGCGAGGGCCTCCGCGTCGTCGACCGCGAGCGGACGCAGGACGACGCCGTCAACCAGTGGGAAGTTCACCGTCCCACCCTAGGACCCGCGCCACACCTCCGCACCGCACCACCGGTTTCAGGCGGTGCCGTCTCAGGCGGTGCCGTCTCAGGCGGTGCCGTCTCAGGCGGTGCGGCCGATGATCTCGGTGATGGAGGTCAGGCGGTGGCGGCGTACGCGGCGTGACAGCTGCCGGTGGATGCGCGAGGCCCACAGCGGACCGCCGTAGATCCAGCCGGTGTAGCCCTGCACGAGCGTGGCACCGGCGAGCAGCCGCTCCCACACGTCGTCGACGTCCTCCACGCCGCCCACGGAGACGAGGGTGAGCCGGTCGCCGACGCGGGCCCGCAGCCGGCGCAACACCTCCAGCGAGCGCTCCTTGAGCGGCCGCCCCGACAGGCCGCCGGTCTCGCCGCCGTGCCTGATCGTGGTGTTGGTCGCGATGATGCCGTCGAGGCCCAGCTCCAGCGCCAGGTCGGCCACCGCGTCCACGTCGTCGTCGGCCAGGTCGGGGGCGATCTTCACCAGGAGCGGGGTGCGGCGGGCGGTGCCGTCGGCGACCTCCTTGACCGCGCTCAGCAGCGGCCGGAGCAGCTCCACTGCCTGCAGGTCGCGCAGCCCGGGCGTGTTGGGCGAGCTGACGTTGACCACGAGATAGTCGGCCAGCGGCGCCAGCTCCTTGGCGCTCTCCACGTAGTCGGCCGCGGCCCGCGCCTCCGGCACGACCTTGGTCTTGCCGATGTTGACCCCCACCACGACCGGCAGCCCGCGCGGGCGGCGCAGGCGGCGGGCGGCGGCGACGGCCCCCTCGTTGTTGAAGCCCATCCGGTTGATGACGGCCCGCTCCCGCACCAGCCTGAACAGCCGAGGCCGGGGGTTGCCGGGCTGGCCGTGGGCGGTGATGGTGCCGACCTCGACATGGCCGAAGCCGAGCGCGGCGATGCCCTCGGCGCAGGCGGCGTCCTTGTCGAAGCCGGCGGCCAGGCCCAGCGGCCCGGGGAAGTGCACGCCGAACGCGCTGATCCGAAGGGCCGGGTCACGCGGCGCGAGCCGCCGGTGCAGCAGGCGCTTGACCAGCGGCAGCGTCGAGAGGACCGCGAGGGTCCGGACGGTCAGGTGGTGCACGGCCTCGGCGTCGAAACGTCGCAAGACCTGCGTGAATACGAGGCGATACATCAGGAGGTCAGGCTACCAACCCGGCGTGGTGCGCGATGATCGCGGCCCGCCCGGGTACGCGACCTGTATGGGACCTGTGAGAATCCAACGCGTCTATGACCACGAACCCGCCGAGGGGACGGTGTTCCTGGTCGACCGGCTCTGGCCGCGCGGCGTTCGCAAGGCCGACCTGCACCTGGACGGCTGGCTGAAGGACCTCGCGCCCGCGACCGAGCTGCGCCAGTGGTTCGGCCACCGCCCCGAGCGTTTCCAGGAGTTCGCCTCCCGCTACCGGGCCCAGCTCGACCAGCATCCCGAGGCCCTGCGGCCCCTGCTGGAGGCGGCCAGGCGCGGCCCGGTGACGCTGCTCTACGCGGCCAAGGACACCGAGCACAACGAGGCCCGCGTGCTGTGCGACCACGTCCGGAAGCTGCTCGCCGGATCGTCGGCCGGAGCACGAAAGGGGGCAGGACATCAGGACGAGGGCGGCGGTCAGGGGTAGCGCCGGGCGGGCGGTATGGTCCGACTCATGAGCTCTCACTATGACGTCGTCGTTCTCGGCGCGGGTCCAGGAGGATATACGGCCGCGGTCCGCGCCGCCCAGCTCGGGCTGCGCGCAGCGGTCATCGAGGAGAAATACTGGGGTGGCGTCTGCCTGAACGTGGGGTGCATCCCGTCCAAGGCGCTGCTGCGCAACGCCGAGCTGGCCCACATCTTCCACAACGAGGCCAAGACGTTCGGCATCAGCGGCGAGGTGACCTTCGACTACGGCGCCGCCTACACGCGCAGCCGCAAGGTGGCCGACGGCCGGGTCAAGGGCGTCCACTACCTGATGAAGAAGAACGCCATCACCGAGTACGACGGCCGTGGCACGTTCCTGGACGCCAACACGATCCAGGTCAACGACGAGACCGTCACCTTCGACCACTGCATCATCGCCACGGGCGCCACCACCAGGTTGATCCCGGGCACCAGCCTGTCGGAGCGGGTGGTGACGTACGAGGAGCAGATCCTCTCCGAGCAGTTGCCGGCCAGCATCATCATCGCGGGCGCCGGCGCGATCGGCGTGGAGTTCGCGTACGTGCTGCGCAACTACGGCGTCAAGGTGACGATCGTGGAGTTCCTCGACCGGCTGGTGCCGCTGGAGGACGAGGAGGTGTCGGCCGAGCTGGCCAAGCGCTACAAGCGGCTCGGCATCGAGGTGCTGACCTCGACCCGCGTGGAGGACATCACCGACACCGGCTCCTCCGTCAAGGTGACCGTCAGCCGCGACGGGCAGCAGCAGGTGCTCGAGGCCGACAAGGTGCTGCAGGCGATCGGCTTCGCGCCGCGGATCGACGGCTACGGGCTGGAGAAGACCGGCGTGGCCGTGACCGACCGGGGCGCGATCGCGATCGACGGCCGCTGCCGGACCAACGTGCCGCACATCTTCGCCATCGGCGACGTCACCGCCAAGCTCATGCTGGCCCACGCGGCCGAGGCGATGGGCATCATCGCGGCCGAGACCATCGGCGACGCCGAGACGATGGAGCTCGACTACGTGATGATCCCGCGGGCCACCTACTGCCAGCCGCAGGTGGCCAGCTTCGGCTACACCGAGGCGCAGGCCCGCGACCTGGGCTATGACGTGAAGGTGGCCAAGTTCCCGTTCACGGCGAACGGCAAGGCCCACGGCCTGGGCGACACCACCGGCTTCGTCAAGATCATCAGTGATGACAAGTACGGCGAGCTGCTCGGCGCCCACCTGATCGGCCCCGAGGTGACCGAGCTGCTGCCCGAGCTGACGCTGGCCCAGCAGTGGGACCTCACCGTCCACGAGGTCGCCCGCAACGTGCACGCCCACCCGACCCTCGGCGAGGCGGTCAAGGAGGCGATCCACGGCCTGTCCGGCCACATGATCAACATGTGATCGGCGAAACCGTACCGATCACCGCCATACGTACAGCCCCGCACCGATCAGCAGCAGGGCGGCGACGCTCGCGACGGCGCGGACCGTGTTCCAGCGGGTCCAGCGCGGCGAGTACGCCGCCCAGTCCAGCCGGTCGGCGTCCAGGGCGTTGTTCATCGGCACGTTGAGCGCGGCCGTCGGCAGGAACGCGCCCAGCGCGTAGACCACTCCCGCCGCGAAGAACCAGGTCGCGGCGGTGGTCTGGCCGTCGAGCAGCAGGAGCAGGCCGGCGCCCGCGGAGGCGAGCGGCGAGAGCGTGAAGACCGGCAGAAATCCCGGGTTGAGGATCTTCCGGTTGATGCTGCGCATAACGGTGGCCGCCTGCGCGGGGTCGACGGCGTCGAGCCCCGGCAGGACGGAGTTGGAGAACGCGTAGAAGATGCCCGCCATGACGCCGTTCAGCAGCAGGGCGAGGGCGGCCAGGACCGCGGCGAAGATGGACAGCATGCCCACATGATCCCGCTTCGAGCGGATTCGCACACCTTGTTAAGCGGGACGGTTCAGAGCGGGACGGTTCAGAGTGGGACGGTTCAGAGTGGGAACCACCCGTTGCCGCCGTACCAGTGGCCGCCGTCCCGCAGGTGATCGACGATCGCGCGCTCCAGCGTGGTGCGTGGGGACAACGCGTCCAGCTTCAGGTCGGGATCGCCGAAGACGAACTCGATCGGCCCGCTGTCGTTGGGGTGCTCGGCCGGGTGACCGGGGCGGAAGCGGCGCTGGAAGCCGACGATGTTGGAGCTCTCCGGCAGGTGATCGCGCAGCTGCGGATCGAGCAACCAGGAGTGGCAGGTGGCTACGGCGTACTTCTCCTCGGGGAAGTGGCGCGGGAAGAACTCGCGGGCGCGGGCCAGCGAGTCGTCGCAGGCGGCCCGGGTCAGCGGGCCGTAGAAGTCGGGGATGTGCAGCTGCAGGGCGGGGTCTCCGGGACCGAGCGGCAGGGCCGCGGCGACCGCTTGCCCGGTGCGCCCGCCCAGCGTCCCGCGCTGGAACTGCAGGCGTCCCAGCTGGTAGAGCTCGCCGCGGAAGTGCAGCTTGATCCAGAAGGGCTGCAGCACGCCGCCGGTGCCGTGCCGCCTGCGGTGCAGGGCGAGGTTGCGGCCGAGGTCGGCCAGGGTGTGCCGCGACACGTCGGCCGGCACTCCCCTCTCGCGGTGGTAGGCCCGAACGTAAGGAAGCGTGGCGGCGAACACGTAGGCCGGGAAGTAGCGGCCGATCGGGCCCAGCCCCGCCGGCAGGTAGGGCAGGTCGAAGGCGTCGCCGATCGTCCCGATGGCGGCCGTCATCCGGTGGACGCAGCGTCGCAGCAGCCACCACAGCTCCGGGTCGGCCCGCAGCTCGCCGGCCAGCGCGACGAGCTCGTTGACGTCCTCGTGCGGCACGGCCAGGTCGAGCAGGGTGCTGGGGTCCGGCAGGACGATCTCGACCTCCGGGGAGTCGCCGGCTTCCACGCCGGCCAGCCAGCCCGCGGTCCGCGGGTCGGAGCGGAGCAGGTCAAGCGCGTTCGCCACTCGGGCCCCCTTTTCGTTCGACCTTCTAGGTTTACCGGAGGTTGACGGGTGCTTAAACCGCGCATCACCGACACAGAGGAAAGGCGCCCGGAAAGGTCCATTGGTCCGCATTCGGAACCATATAAAGGGCTCTGTACGTCACACTCACGCAAACTTCGTGACTCCTGATCCTGGTGAGGCCAAAGTGACATTAGGCAGATCCTTGGTAGTGGCCGTACTCGCCGCCATGGCCTTCGGCGTCGAGGGAGCCGCGGCGAGCGGTGCGGCCCGTCCCGAGGGCGAGGCGCCGGCGGCGGCGCCCGCCACGGTCGCGACGCCCGCCGAGACCGGCGAGACCCGCGCCGACGAGCCCGAATGCGTACGGGTCAAGGGCGCGGCGGCCTGCGTGGGAGACGACGAGAGCAGCCGGCCGGGCGTCTCGATCGAGGACACGAGGAACGACCGGCTCCATCCCGCGGTCGAGTACTACCTGAACGGCTACCTGGGCACGAAGTACGTCATTCACAATCTCGCCCGCGAAGGCGAGATTCGCGGAAGCCGCGAAATCGGCAAAACCATCACGTTCAGAGCGGCACTGTACAAAGGCGACAGACGGGTCAAGGTCAGCCGATGGAAGACAGTCCGCGACGTCACCAAATATCCAGTGAAAAGAGATACACGCGTCACCCCGGCCGGCGCCCGGGCCAGGTCCGCGATCTGCGTGTCGACGAGAGGCGCCGCCAGCACCTGCTTCGCCGAGAAGAACACGTTCGTCTTCGCGTGTGACACGGGCGCCGACGAGCACCAGGCGCGGGCCGAATACTTCGTCGGCGGCGACCCGACGGCCCGCTACGAGATCCACCAGCTGGCCGGGGTCAACACCTGCGGGAAGGCCGAACACGGTGACCTCGCCATCAGCATGTACCGCGCCTCGGTGTTCGACGACGACCACCAGGTGGCCACCAGGCTGTACAAGTACAACTAGGAATCAGAGCCCGCTGGTGTGATCGCGGCACGCTGCCGGCGAACCAGCGGGCGACTGAATCAGTCCGCGACGACGCGCGCCCGCTGCCCGTCGCGCTCGCGCTGCCGCCGGACGACGTACGTCCCCGGCGCGCAGCCCGTGGCACCGTGCTCGGGATGCAGCAGGTAGGCCGGGGCCGAGGTCTCGAAGACCCCGATCGCTAGCCATTCGGAGTCCATCACGCGAGTCGTCCACCGGCAGGTGCCCGGGTCGGCGACGAGCGTGTGCGGATTGCCCCCGGCCGCTCCGCGGAGCAGTTCGACCCCTTCCGGGGGCACGTCCGTCCAGCCGCGGTCCGGCCAGAACGTCACCGACGACGCGACGACGGCGTACGGGATGACGATGAGGTCGCCCTGGGCCTGGAGCCCGTCGACGACGGGGATGCGGACCGACCGTTCGAGGTGGTCGAGCACGGCGAGTCCGGTCTGCTGGGAGAGCGAAGCGAGAGTCACAGTCATGGAATTCACCTCAGGTTCGTCGGAGGAGCAGGGAGTACTGCGCGGCGGACAGCCCGTAGGTCCAACCGGCGGCCTCGACGGGATCGTCGAGGAAACCCGGCACGGTCAGCCCGTACTTCCGGCGATGCCCGTCGCGTTCGACGGACCCGTTGACGGTCAGGAGCACCCTCGTCTCCGCGCGCATGTCGAAGAGCCATAGTTCGGAGCCGGGATTGCCGGGGTCGGGCGCGGTGGCGACCAGCCGGAGCCCGGCCCCGTCGATGTAGGCCTCCCAGCCGATGCGCTCGATCGCGCACCGCCTGACCTCGACGTTGGCCTCCCGCGCGATCCGCTCGACACTGGGATCCGTGATCACCCAGGCGGGCACCCGGGTCCCGTGCCAGACGTGGACATCCCACCCGTCCGAGTAACGCACCGCGGGGCCGTCCGCACAGTACGGGCGTACCTCGCCGTCATCTCCCCACACCTCCGTGCGCAAGGCGACGGGCCGCTCGGAGATGACGCACACGTCTTCGCGGGGCCACCACCAGCCGCATATCCCGGTCACCGCCGCCCAGAGATCGAGCCGCCGGGTCTGCTCGGGGGTGAAGACCACGCCGGCCGCCCTGCGCAGGGCGTCGTAGTGGGCTATCCAGGAGGCGCACTGCACTCCGTACCAGGTGCCCCTCTGGTGCGGGGCGTTGTGCGCCGCCCGGAGCGGCATGGTGAGCGAGCTGTCAATGGATCGTGAGAGCGAGTGGCGAACCTGCTCCCGGATCAGCTGATCCAGCGGCTGCTGGACCCACTTGACCTGGACGTCGAGTTCGTGGCACAGCTTCCTCATCAGGAACGCGAGCTTGGCCGGCACCGGCCATTCGGACACACGCTCGATGGTCTCGGCGGGCCGCGGGCGCACACCCGGAGGCATGGTCGCCAGGGCCATGACCGGTGACGAGACCCAGTGGAACCGTGGCGGAGCGAGGCCGATCAGGAGGTAAAGCTCGGAGATGGCGGCCTCTGCGGCCGGACGGTCGGCGGGCAGCGTCGACAACGCCCGGCCCAGCCATTCTTCGCGAATTTCGGCAGCTTCCCGCTGCACGAGAACGCTCACCATATGAGGGTGGCGTCGTCCTTTCCGATGATCATACGAAAAATAGTGACAGATCACCCGAGCGTCTGTCCACCGGTCCGGCGCCCGTCAACGAGTGGGCCCACCTACTCCCGGGCCCGCAACGCCCGGATGAACCAGTCCAGCACCGGCGTCAGGCTTTCCGGCGCCGGCCAGCCGTTGACCACCGCCAGCAGCCGCAGATACACCTCTCTGCGCGGGTCGTTCGCGCTCTCCAATCGGGCCAGCAGGTTGCGGCGCAGGCCGGCGTCGTCGGGGCAGCCGAAGACGCGCGCGTACTCGGCGGTGACCGCCGCGACGACCGGATCGGCCCGGCGTGAGACGGGGTCGATGCCGGCCGCGAGCGCCGGGGCGACGTGGTCACGGACCATCGCCGCGGAGTCACGGCGCAGCATCCGGGTGTCGCCCTGGGCCCGCTCGGCCGCATGGTGCTCAGCGAGGTGCCGGACACTGGCGCGGAAGTCCGGGTCCTGGGAGAGCTCGGCGAGCTCCACCCACGCCTCGACCTGCTCGGTCTCGGGATCGTCGGGCAGCTCGGGGGTCATCGAGCGGCTGATCCCGGCGAATCCGGCGCCGTCCTCCAGGCCGCCGAAAACGGCGTCGAGGAATTCGCCGATCAGCCGCCGTCGTTCGTCCTCCGAAAGCCTCGCCAGCTTGTGCATGAGATCCGTCTCCTCAGAGTCTGCGCCGCGTCTGGCCACCGCCGTCAGCACCGCGCGCCGCTGACGCAGGGTGCGGATCTGCACCGCCAGGGCGTCGGCGTGCGCGGCGGCGACCTCGGGAAGCGAGATCTCCCGGTTCAGGACCCTGCGGATCGCGGGCAGGCCCACTCCCAGGTCGCGCAGCGTTCGTACGAGGTCCAGGCGGGCGACGGCGTCGCCGCCGTAGAGGCGGTGACCGGCCGGGCCACGGTCGGTCGGCGGCACGATCCCGCTGTCGGAGTAGAACCTGATGGCCTTGACCGTCAGCCCGGTCCGCCGGGCCAGATCACCGATCGAGTAGAGCGTGTCGCCGTGCATGCCCCCACCTTCGCGCCTCCCCTTACGGGAGCCGCAACTCCCCTGGCCGGGACCGGAGCGCGTACGCCGCGCGTCACTCCGGCGACCGGGCGCGGGACGAGCGCCTGATCGGGAACGGCCCGGTCGGCTCGGAGGCGGGCGACGGGGAGAGCCCCGCGGCGACGAGCTGGGCCCGTAACGCGGCCACAGTGCGTTCCAGGGCGCGGATCTGCGCCTGGAGCCGGCGGATCTGGTCGCCCATCGCGGTGGCGGTGGTCTGTTCGGCGATCAGGTCGGTGCTGAACTGTGCGGCCTGACTCTGCACGCGGGCCACCTGCTGCTCCATCTGGGTGAGCGCGGCTTCGTAGATCGTCTTCGCGCGGGTGAAGGCTTCGGCGTCGACCTTGGAACGCTCTAACTCGGCCTGGCGCTCGGCCTGCTGCAGCGCGGTCTGCTGCGTCTTCTTGTTGGCGTCGGTCGCGGAGCGGAACGCGAGGTAGGCCACGCCCAGCGGGACGATGGCGATGGCGAGCTGGACGATGATGTCACTCAGCCCGGACACTGCGACCTCCTGCTGGTCGGATGACTCCTGTGTAGGTGATGCCGTCGTCGCTGTGCCAGGCGTTGACCGTGAGGGTCATCGCGAACTCCGTGCCGTCGCGGTGCAGGCCCGCCACCGGGATGACGCGCCCGGCCAGGTCGGAGCGGCCGACGGAGCACACGCGGGACAGAGCGGCGGCGTGCTGTTCGCGGAAACGGGACGGCATCAGGATCGTCAACGGCCGCCCGACCGCCTCTTCGGTGGTCCAGCCGAACATGGTCGCGGCCTCAGGGTTCCACGACCGGATGATTCCGGCGGCGTCGGCGACGATGACCACCGCCGCGTCGGTCGCGTCGCCCGGCAGCCGATCGACCACGACGGCCTCGGGCCAGGTGGCGATCAGCGCGATCCAGCCGCCGAAGGCGAGCCACACGGCGCCGCCGACCCAGCCTCGCGGATTGTCGCCGGTGAACGTCGAGATCAGATAGATCAGGCCGTACAGCAGGAGGAGGGCGGTGGCGACGGCGAAGGCCACCCGGTCGGAACGCATGAACATCTGCACCAGGCACAGCGCGCCGGTGAGGCCCCAGACCACCGCCCAGACCTTCAGCGGAGCGACAGAGGCCAGCGTGGCGTAGCCGGGAGTGCCGAGCTGCTCGACCGGCACGAACTCCAGAGACGCGGCGATGACCAGACCCAGCAGGCCGACGAACGCCAGCGAGGCTCCCCGCCGTCCGATGCGCCGCAGCACCCGAGCGGCGGTGCGATGGACCAGGGGTGGTCCGGCAACGTCTCCATTACTCACAGTTGCCAAACTAGTGCATGCAGTTAACTTTAGATGGGTTTCAGCCCCTCGTCGTCAGTCGTCGAGCCCGGGGAGAGCGAGCCGGTGGAGGCGCTCCGGGTCCGCGATCACGTCGATCTCCACGATCCTGCCGTCCGTGACGACGAAGCCCATGACCGACAGCGGGCGTCCGCCCGCGGCGACCACGACCCCGGCGGCCCCGTTGACCAGCGCCGGCCGGACGAACGGGGAGAACCGGCCGAAGGTGACCGCCTGTTCGGCCACGGCCCGTGCGCCGCGGATCGTGACGGTGTGGCGGGCGCGCCCCGCGCCTCCGTCGGACCGGAGCACGACGCCGGGGTCGAGCACGGCGACGAGCGCGTCGAAGTCCCCGTCGCGCGCGGCGGCGAAGAAGGCGTTGACGACGTCGCGCTGACGGGTGAGATCGGGGTCGGGCGCCGGCGCCTGCCCCCGCACCCGGCGGCGGGCGCGGCTCGCCAGTTGCCTGGCCGCGGCCGGCGACCGCTCGATCATCGGGGCGATCTCCTCGAACGGCACGGCGAACATGTCGTGCAGCACGAAAGCCAGCCGCTCGGCCGGCGACAACGTCTCCAGCACCACCAGCAGCGCCAACCCGACCGAGTCGGCCAGCAGCGCCTCTCGCTCGGGGTCGGCCCCGTCCTCGACGCTGATGATCGGGTCGGGCAGGCGTGCTTCGAGAGGTTCCTCGCGCCGCTGCTCGCGCGAACGCAGCACGTTCAGGCACACGCGCGCGACCACCGTGGTCAGCCACGCGCCGAGGTTCTCCACGCCGCCGGTGTCGGCGCGGGCGAGCCGCAGCCAGGCGTCCTGCACGGCGTCGTCGGCCTCGCTCACCGAGCCGAGCATCCGGTAGGCCACCGCTCGCAGTTGCGGCCGATGCTCCTCGAAACGTTCGGTCAGCCAGTCGCGCTCGTCCACCGTGTCACGTTCCTTCCTCGCCGCGGGTCGTAACAGTAGACCCGCGGAATCCGGTGGATGTGACCGGAAGCCCGGCGCTCCGTACGGAACGACCTTGGAGAAGCGATGACGTCACCCATTCTGATCACCGGCGGCACGGGCACGCTCGGCCGCCTTGTCGTCCCGCTCCTACAGAACGCCGGTCACGACGTGCGGGTGCTCAGCCGGCGTGGTCACGCGCCCGGCGACGGCATCGAGTACGTAACCGGTGACCTGCTCAAGGACGAGGGGATCGAGCCCGCGGTGGACGGAGTCGAGACCGTCCTGCACCTCGCGGGCGGCCCCAAGGGCGACGACGAGGCGGCCCGCGCCCTGGTCCGGGCCGCGTCGCGCGCCGGGGTGCGGCATCTGGTGCACATCTCGGTGATCGGGGCGGACCGGGTCCCGCTGGGCTACTTCACGTCCAAGCTGGGCGCGGAGCGGGCCGTGGCCGACTCCGGGCTGCCGTGGACCACGCTGCGTGCCGCCCAGTTCCACGACCTGGTGCTGAAGGTGGCGCAGGGCATGGCGAAGCTGCCGGTGATCCCGGTCCCGGGCGGGCTCCGTTTCCAGCCGGTCGACGCGCGGGAGGTGGCCGAACGACTGGTGGAGCTGACGCTCGGCACACCGGCCGGCCTGGTGCCCGACCTGGCCGGCCCCAGGGTGTACGGCATGGCCGAACTGATCCGCGGATACCTGCGGGCGCGCGGCCGGCGCAGGCCGATGATGCCAGTCCGGATGCCGGGCAAGGTGGGCCGCGTCTACCGGGCCGGCGCCAACCTGACCCTCGAAGGGGCCACCGTGGGCAAGCGCAGCTGGGAGGACTTCCTGGCCGAACGGCTGCGCTGACCCACCGGCCGGCCGGGGCTCAGGGCTTGCGTACCTTGGCGTAGTGGCGGGCCGCCCGCGCGCGGTTGCCGCAGCCGGGCGAGCACCACTCGCGTCGCGACGAGTCGCGGACGAAGTACAGCACACAGCCGGGGCCGTGACAGGCGTGGATCTCGTGGCGTAGTGGCCCGCCGAAGAGGCGGATCGCGTCCTCGGCGAGCGCGGCGAGGACGGCCGCGACCGGCCGGCCCGCGGTGCCCACCGTCACGTGCGGCTCAGGGGCGATGCGCAGTTGGGGCCATCGCGGAGCCTGTCGCGCGTGGCGGTTGAGCGTCGCGACCGCGTCGGGGTCGGCGTCCTGCCCGGCCACGGCGGCGTCCGCCAGTAGCCGGATGGCGTCGCGAAGCTCCCGGCCGGAGATCAGGTCGCCGTCGGTCACGCCGCGCAGGTCGGCGTCCGAGAGGGTGACCGCGAGGCGTGCGCGCACGTCTCGGAGCCAGGCGGCGAGGTGCTCGGCGGTCTCCAGACCGTCGCGGGGACGGCCGCGCACCGCGTAGACGGTGTTGCCGAACTCGAGCGGCAACGGCTCACCCAGGACCGGGGCACCACCGTCGGCGAGATTGGCCACATCCATTTTCTCATGGTATCGGCATGTTGACTCCGTTAGAGCCATAGGGCATTCTAGCGTCACATCCCTCCGCTAGCCATTAGAAATGGCTGACGTCTCTCCCATGAGCTCCTGGAGTCGCCACATGAGCACGCCCACTCTGCAGACCGGCCACGTCGGGTTGAACGTGACCGACCTCGCCCGCTCGACCGCCTTCTACTGTCAGGTCTTCGGCCTGGAGGTCATCGGCGCGCAGACCGACGGTGACCGCAGGTTCGCCCTGCTCGGCCGCGAAGGCGCCCTGCTGATCACGCTGTGGCAGCAGAGCGACGGCACGTTCGCCACCGGCCTGCCGGGGCTTCACCACCTGTCGTTCCAGGTGGCCGACATCGACGCGGTCCGCCGCGCCGAGACCACCCTGCGCGAGCTCGGCGCCGAGCTGGTCTATGACGGGATCGTCCCGCACGCCGAAGGCGCGAGCTCCGGCGGAGTGTTCTTCACCGACCCGGACGGTATTCGCCTGGAGATCTTCACCCCGGCCGGAGCGGGCACCGCACCGGCCCCCACGCAGGGCGCGCCGACCTGCGGCTTCTTCTAACCACCCACGCACCTGACCCGGCCCCACGAGCCACAAGGAGTCCCCGATGTTCCACGCGGGCGAACGCGCGGTACGGCACCGCGCCGGCCTCACCGCCGACGGCCGGGGATCGGCCACTGTGGGCGCCGTCATCCCACCGGTGGCCGCCGAGTTCCTCAGCCGGCAGCACCTGCTGGTGATCGCGGCCGCCGACGACAGCGGGGCGGTCTGGGCCGGCGCGCTCACCGGCCCGCCCGGGTTCGTCACCACGCCCGACGACCGCACCGTCGTCGCCGACCGGCTGCCCGGCGACGGCGACCCGCTCGCCGGGCGGTTCGCCACCGAACAGGACATCGGCATGCTCGCCATCGAGCCGGCCAGTCGCAAGAGGATGCGGGTCAACGGCCGAGCCCGCGAGGACGGCGGCCGGCTCACGGTACGCACCGAGCAGGTGTACTCCAACTGCCCGAAGTACATCCAGACCCGTACGGTGACCGAGACCGAGGTCCAGGCGGCGAGCAGGACGGCGCGCGTCACCCGCGAGCCGACCCCCGCCCAACGGCGGTGGATCACCGCGGCCGACACGTTCTTCGTCGCCACCCACGCCGCCGGCCTGGGCTCCGACGCCTCGCACCGCGGCGGCAACCCCGGGTTCGTCACCCTGACCGGCGACCGGCGGCTGACCTGGCCCGACTACACCGGCAACTCCATGTACATGACCTTGGGCAACCTCGCCCTCGACCCGCGCTGCGGCCTGCTCTTTCTCGACTGGGAGGGCGGTCACACCCTGCACCTGACCGGCCGCGCCCGCATCGACTGGGACCCGGACCGGGCGGCGGCGGTGCCCGGTGCGCACCGGCTCATCGACTTCGACATCGAGCAGGTGGTCCAGATCACCGGCGGCCTCTCGCCGCGCTGGTCGTTCGGTCAGTACTTCCGCTTCAATCCCGCCTGAGGGGCGAGCGTCTGTCGTAGTCAGCTTCTCAGCCCTGAAGGGCTGAGCTTGCAGTTCCTCGCCGTCGGTGGTTTCGACGGTCTGGTCCGCGTCAGGCAGCGTGACTCACTGCCCAGCTGGTGACACCGCGTGCGGCGATGTTACGAGCTGCGTTGACGTCGGCGTGCTCAGCGAAGCCGCACGACGTACAGGCGAAGCGGGCCTGGCCGGGCCGGTTGTCCTTGTCCACGTGCCCGCAGGCCGAGCAGGCTTGCGAGGTGTAGGCCGGGTCCACCCAGACCAGGGCGACACCGGCGCGGGCCGCCTTGTAGGCGATGAAGTGGCCGAGCTGGTGAAACGACCATGAATGCAGCGTGACCCGCTGGGGGTTGCGGAGCCGTACCCGGTCGCGGATGCCCTGGAGATCTTCCAGGGCGATGCCTCGCCCGGTGCGTGCAGCCTCGGTCACGATGCGCTTGGCGATGGTGTGGTTGAGGTCGGCGGCGAAACGCGCTTCCTGGCGGCGGCGTTTCTTCAGCAGCCGTTTCGCGGACTTGGTCTGCTTGGTCTGCAGGCGGCGGCGCAGCTCCCGGTGGCGGTGGCGGACCGCGTTCAGGGTCTTGCCGCTGTGGCGGACACCATCGCCGGTGCCGGTGGCGGTGGTGGCGATGTTGGCGATCCCCAGATCCACCCCGGTGAATCCGTCCGGCGCGCGCACCGGCACGTCCGGCAGGTCGCAGGTGGCGATGAGGAACCACATGCCATCGCGGTGGACGAGGTCGGATTCGCCTTTGCGGTGAGCGGCCAGCATGGTGAGCTGATCGGGCGAGGCGGTGAACGCCACGCCCTTCATCCGGCCGCATGTGGTCCAGATCGACACCGTGCGGGCGTTCAGCTGCCAGGACAGGCAGCGGTCGTCGAACGGCTGGGCCGCGCCGGGGCGAAAGACGATCGGCCTGGCCTGGACCCGTTCACGCCGGGCGGAGCCGGGCCTGCCCAGATGGCCGTTGCGCAGGTTGGCGTGCAGGGTGGCGTAGGCGTCGGCGACCTTCTTGATGACATGCTGCGCGGCCTGAGCCGCCAGCCCGTACCTGTCCTTGACCTGCCCGTAGGCGTGCTTGCGCAGATCGTAGTTGCGAAACACCCGCCGGTCGTGGGCGAGCGCCGCCACCCAGGTGGCCGCGTCGTTGGCCGCGCGCAACGTCGCCTCGAGCGCCGCCGCCTGTTCAGGTGTCGGCAGCAGCTTGACCTGCACCACCAGCTTCATCTCGAACACATTATCGCCAAGCCCACGCCGCCGGATCGGAAAACCGAACCCCGGCATGAGAAGAGGCCGAAGCGTCGTCCGCGCGCTTCACGCACATATGGCCTTCACCCCGAAAGTGTCGGCAGGTGTGTTCACCGACGAGATTCCGCCTCGCCGCGAAGACATCATGATCGAGGTATGCGACAGTTTCGGGGCGGAGCCGGCCGAGTTCAACGGCGAGGAAGATCACGTGCACCCTGCTCGTGCACCACCTGCCCAAAGTCGCCCTCTCGGCGCTGGCGAACAGCATCAAGGGCGTGTCCGCCCGGCTTCTGCGCAAGGAGTATCCGGCAGACATCCGTAAGTACCTGTGGGGCGGGCATTTCTGGTCGCCGTCGTACTTCGCCGCCTCCTGCGGCGGCGCACCACTATCGATCATCAAGAGTACATCGACAACCACAAACGCCCGGGCTGAGCCACTCGACGGCCACCCGTCACCACACCGCCCGGCCCCTGACAGCCCTCCCGCGCTGTCGTTTCCTCCCAGGCGTGAACGCCCGGGGTTCCACGCCAGATCACGCTGAAAATGCCGGTCAAGCCTCGTTGAAACCTCAACCACACCTCGTGATTTATCCCGATCTGGGTGTTAGCGTCCGAATTGAGGAAGAAGCCAATGGGGGAGGCATCATGACAAGGACGTGGGGCGGCTGCGGCCGTCGCTGGCGTCGCCGTCGCTTCTGCCACCGTAGGCGCTGGTGGGGCGGTGGCTGGGGCCACTGGAACAACTGGGATAACTGGGATAACTGGGACGACTGGGGTGGTTGGTAGACCAGCCCCGGTTGTCGCGAGTCGAGGCGGCCTCCGCTCAGGCGCCATCCTGATGGCGCCGATGAGGAGGCCGCCTCGGCCCTTCCTCGGTGACTTGCCCGGATCCACGGAGTAGGGCGAGACTGCGGTGTGCACGACGAAGAGCAAGCCGCGCAGGTCGTCGACGAGTTGAGAGACCGGATCTACACGGCGTTGCGCGACGGTGGTCTGGACGTCGAGCACATCGTTGAGCTGGCCTGCCTCCTGGAGGAGTGGGAGGTGAGCACCCCCGCCACGAGGGAAGTCCTCGAACGTCCTCTCGCCCAGCTCACAGGGGCCGACCTGACACGACTGGGTGAGCGTCTGCTCAAGTAGGCATGGATGCCGGCGTTGCCGTCTGGCGATGCGCGAGCGCCGGAGCCCACGTTGTCGCGCCGGTAGGTCAGCTGTCACCCCCGGTCACCGGGCGGGCTCGGTGGTGATGCGCTCCCAGGCGGGGATGGGGAGCATGATGACCGCCGCGGGGAACAGTCCGTGCTCCTCCTTGTCGATGTGCCGCTGCAGCAACTCCAGCGCTCCCAGCACTCGCGGCCAGTCCGGCGACGCGCGGTCGATCCCCGTGAGCACGCCGTGGATGTCGGTGTGCTCGCCGCACAGCCGTTCGACCTCGTCGGCCAGCGACCCCTCCGCGCGCAATTCGGCGAACAGGCCGCGCTCCTCGTCGGCGGTGTGCGGGAGCAGCTCGGCCAGCAGCGGGTCGAGCAACGGGAGGGCCTCGTCGTACCGGGTCGCCCTGATGGCCCGGCGCAGCGCGCCGGCCAGCTCACTGATCCGCACATGCTCCTCGGAGAGCCTGCCGATCAGTGGGAAGTCCCGGCACCCGCAGTAGTTGCACATCCTGGCCTCGATCCGTCGTCCTGCCTCTTGCAGGGTGCCAGCCGCCGGATCGGGGCCAGTAGGGTCGTTGGTCCCGGTTCAGGAGGCCGGAAGCCACAGGTCAGGGCCGAACACCTCGTAGTGGATGTCCCGCGGCGCCACTCCTGCCCCGATGAGCTGGGCCCGCGCGTCCCGCATGAACGGCAACGGACCGCACAGGTAGACGACCGCGCTGGCGGGGATCTCGACGTCGGTCAGGTCCATCCGGCCGTCCTCGCCACGGTCGCCGTCCTCGTACCAGAAGATCTTCTCGCCGCCGGGCAGCGCGGCCGTCAGCGACTCCATGTCGTCGCGCAGCGCGTGGTCGGACGCGGACCGGTCGGCGTGCAGCAGCAGCACGCGGCGGGTGCTGCCGGTGTCGGCCAGGTGCTGGAGCATCGCGGTGATGGGGGTGCAGCCGATGCCGGCCGAGGCGAACACCAGCGGCGCCTCGCCTCCGGCGAGCGTCACGTCCCCGAACGCAGCCGACAGGATCAGCTCGTCGCCCTCCTTGACGGTGGCGTGCAGCAGGTTGGACACCTCGCCCTCGGGTGCGCCCTCGCCACGCACCCGCTTGACGGTGATCCGCCGCAGCCCGTTGGCGCCGTATCCGGACAGCGTGTACTGCCGCAGCTGGCGCACTCCGTCGGGCATCAGCACCTGGACGCTGACGTACTGACCGGGGAGCGCGGGCGGGACGGGCTCGTCGCCGATGGGCGCGAGCAGGAGCGACATGACGTCGGCGGTCTCCTCGCGGCGCTCGGCGACCCGCCACGGCCGCCAGGTGCGACCCTCATGCGCGCCGGCGTGGGCGTAGATGCGGGCCTCCATCGCGATCAGGGCGCCGGCCATCAGCCAGTAGACCTCGTCCCAGGCCGCGGCGACCTCCGGCGTGACGGCCTCGCCCAGCACCTCGACGATGGCGGCGAAGAGGTACTTGTGCACGATCACGTACTGGTCGTCGGTGATGCCGACGGCGGCGTGCTTGTGCGCGATGCGGGCGAGCAGGGCGTCGGGACGCTCGTTCGGGTTGGCCAGAAGTGCCCCGGCGAACGAGGCGATGGACCCGGCCAGCGCCCTGCGCTGCTCGCCGCTGCGCTGGTTGCCGCGGTTGAACAGCCCGTCGAGCAGTTCGGGACGGTCGCCGAACATCGTCTCGTAGAACCGCGTGGTGATCGTGTCGAGCGACGCGCCCACGGCGGGAATGGTGGCCCTGATGATCGCGGCGCTTTCCGCGGACAGCATGGGGAACCTCCAGATAATTGGCATCTGGAATGCATATTAAGTGGGCCGGTGGCCGGTCCCTCACCCGGGAGGGGCGGTCAGCGTGAGCAGCACCGGCCCGGTCGGCTCGGCCACCAGCTCGGCGACCGTGAGCCTGTCAAGCGAGGCGTAGAAGGCCTCCTGCGCCTGGCGCAGCGCGCCGCGCAGGCGGCAGGCCGCCCGCAACGGGCACGGCATCAGCGCGTCCTCGCACCCCACCACCTCGTGCTCGCCCTCCAGGCGCCGCACGAGCGAGCCCACCGTGACGCCACGCCCCTCCGCGGTCAGCTGCAGCCCACCGCCGCGCCCCCGCCTGGCCTCCACCAGCCCCAGCTCGCTCAACCGCGCCACCGCCTTGGCGGCATGTGTGTACGGCACCGCGAGCGCGTCGGCGACCGCCCGCGTGGTCAGCAGCTCGTCACCGCGCACCACGGCCAGGCGCATCACGATCCGCAGCGAGATGTCGGTGAAGGCGGTCAGGCGCATGCCCCCAAGGTAGGCGCTCGCACCACCATGCTCCTACCGGCCCGATGCTACGGTTGGCTCCGCAATACGCACATAAGGGGACGCATGTTCGGCATTGTCCGCCCGTGTCGGCATGTCATGCGCGAGGGGCTCTACGCGGACTGGATGGGCCACCTGTGCGGGCTCTGTCTGGCGCTCCGCGACGAACACGGACAGTTGTCCCGCCTGGTCACCAACTACGACGGCCTGCTCGTGTCCGTCCTCACCGAGGCCCAGTCCCCTGCGTCCGCGCCACGCCGCCGGGCGGGCGCGTGCGCGCTGCGCGGCTTCAAGGGCGCCGACGTGGTCGAGGCCGAAGGGGTACGGCTGGCAGGCTCGGTGTCGCTGCTCCTGGCCGCCGGAAAGATGCGCGATCACGTGGCGGACGGCGATGGCGTCTACGCTCGCCGCCCGGTGGCCGCCGGCGCCACCCGCCTGGCGCGCCGCTGGTCCTCGGCCGGCACTGTCACGGCCGGCACGCTGGGGTTCGATCCCAGCCCTCTGACAGGGGCGGCCCGTCGCCAGGCCCTTCTGGAACGCGGCCGGGCGGCCTCGGGGAGCGCCGCGACGCCCGGGTTACCGGAGTTGACGAGGCCCACCGAGGACGCCGTGGCCGCCGCGTTCGCGCATACCGCGGTGCTCACGGGAAGGCCGCACAACCTGGAGGCCCTGGAAGCGGCCGGGCGCGGGTTCGGGAGGCTGGCACACCTGATCGACGCGGTGGAGGACCTGGCCGACGACCGTGCGTCCGGGGCGTACAACCCGCTGGCCGCCACCGGCACTGACCTGGACCAGGCGCGCCGTCACTGCGACGCCGCGCACGCCGATCTGCGCGCCGCCGTGGCCGAGCTGGACCTGCCGCGTCCCGGACTGACGCGGGCCCTGCTGGTACGGGAGACCGGCAGGGCCGTCTCCCGAGCCTTCGCCACCGCCGGGACGCACGGCGCCGGCCACCCGCCCGGACACGCGCCTGGACCTGATCCCGGCGCGCCGCCGGATGGACGGCCACCGAAGCGGGACCCCGGCGGGCTGCTGTCGCTGGCCTGCGCCGCGCTGACCTGCTGCACGTGCGGCCTGTATCGGCCCGCCTGGGACGAGGAACATGAGAACTCCTTCTGCCAGCGTTGCGACTGCTCCGGCTGCGACTGCTGCGGCAACTGCGGCTCGTGCTGCCCCGGCGAGGACGGCTGCGGCTGCGACGGCTGTGGCTGCGACTGCGGCTGATCGCAGCGGAGACAGGTCAGCCCCCACGCACGCTCAGTGAACGGACGGCCTACGCCCGGGGCTCCAGGGCGCTGATGTGCCCCGAACCGCCTCGGCCCAACTCCGGCCCGCCCGATCGTGGGCCGCGAGGGCTCGTGCCGTCGGCGTGCCGGCGTCCCGCGGGTAGCCCGCGACGGGGCCCTCGTAGAGGACGGTCCCGCCGTGCCTGCCGGGCCCCGGCCCCAGGTCGATCAACCAGTCGGCGTGGCGGACGACGTCCAGGTCGTGCTCGATCACCACCACGGTGTGGCCCTGCTCGACCAGCGCGTCCAGCACGTGGAGCAGGGTGTCGATGTCGCTGGGATGCAGGCCCGTCGTGGGCTCGTCGAGCAGGTAGGCGGTGGGCCGTTCGGTGTCGCGCAACTCCTTGGCGATCTTGACGCGCTGGCACTCCCCTCCCGAGAGCGTGGTGAGCGCCTGGCCCAGCCGGAGATAGCCGAGACCGACCTCTGACAGGTGCCGCAGGGCCTTGACGATGTGGTCGTCGGGCAGCCGGTCCCTGGCCTGGTCGACGGAGAGAGCCTCGACGTCGGCGATGGACAGCCCGTCGACGGTGTGGGCGAGCACCTCGGGAACGAAGCGCCGCCCCTGGCAGACCTCGCACACGGCCTCCTGACCGTCCATGAAGGCCAGGTCGGTGTGCACGATCCCGAGGCCGCCGCACTCGGGGCAGGCCCCTGCCGAGTTGGCGCTGAACAACGCGGCGGGCACCCCGCTGTGCCGGGCGAACAGCTTGCGGATCGCCGGTGCGACGCCGGTGTAGGTGACGGGCGTGGACCGGCGGTTGGTGCTGACCGGCCGCTGGTCGATGACGGTGACCTCGTGCTGCTCGACCAGCTCGGCGGCGAGGCTGGACTTCCCGGAGCCGGCGACGCCGGTGAGGGCGGTCATCACGCCGACGGGAATGCCGGTGGTGACATGCCGCAGGTTGTTACGCGTCGCGTCGGTGATCGTGATCGTCGCCTTTGCCGTACGCGGAGTGCGTCTGGCAGGCCGGGGCTGGGAGAGCGCGCGACCGGTGTGCGTGTCGGCGCGCCGGAGCTCCTCGAAGCCGCCCTGGAAGACGAGCCTGCCTCCATCGGCCCCGGCGCCGGAACCGATTTCGATGATCTGGTCGGCGACCGCCATCACGGCGGGGTCGTGCTCGACGACGAGGACGCTGTTGCCGCTGTCGCGCAGTCGTCCGAGCAGTCTCGTCACGGACTCGACGTCGGTGGGATGCAGCCCGACCGTGGGCTCGTCGAACACGTAGATCATCTCAGTGAGGCTGGAGCCGAGATGTTTCACGATCTTGACGCGCTGGGACTCGCCGCCCGACAGTGTCGTGGTCGCGCGCGCCAGGGTGAGGTAGCCCAGCCCGATGGCGTCCATGGCGTCCAGCCTGGAGACCAGCGCGGACACGACGGGGGCGACGTGCGGCGCGTCGATGCCCCGGATGAGTTCGGCGAGCTCGGCGACCTCCAGGTGGGACAGCTCGCCGAGCGTGTGTCCCAGAACGGTCGCGGAGCGGGACCGCTCGTTGAGCCGGTCCCCACCGCAGTCCGGGCAGACCTCGGACCGGGTGAACCGGCGGATCGTCTCCTGCTTGCGCTCGGAGGTGTTGTCCGAGGTGTGCAGGTAGATCCGCTCGAATCGCTCGACGACCCCCTCGTAGTCCTTGGGCGGCCGGTGCCCCAACCCGGCCGCCGCCTCGCCGCCGTAGAGCAGCGCGTTCCGCTCGGCCTGGCTCCACTCCCGCAGTGGCGTGTCCGGGGTGAAGGACCCGATGTCGGCGTACTTGGCGTACCAGTAGCCCCCGTCACCGAAACCGGGCAGCCGAATCGCGCCCTGCTGGAGTGACTTGTCCAGGTCGAGGAAGCGCTCGACGGCGGAGGCGACGATCTCGCCGAGTCCCGAGCACCTCGGGCACATCCCAGCCGGGTCGTTGAACGAGAAGTGGTTCGACTCCCCCACGTGGGGCTCGCTGAGTCGCGAGTACAACAGCCGCAGGTAGGTCCAGGTATCGGTGATCGTGCCGAGCGTGGAGCGCGCGTTGCCGCCGATGCGCCGCTGGTCGATCACCACCACCGGTGAGAGCCCGCTGATGTGCTCCACGTCGGGACGGGTCCACTTCGGCAGCCGATTCCGGGTGAACGGCGGAAAGGTGTCGTTGAGCTGGTAACCGGCCTCCGCCGCGATCGTGTCGAAGACCAGCGACGACTTGCCCGCCCCCGACAGGCCGGCGAAGACGACGAGGTGGTTGCGTGGGACCTCCACGTCCACGTGGCGGAGGTTGTTCGTACGGGCGCCCTTGATGGAGATGTTGCGCATGCTCCCGACGGTAGGACCAGATGTGGCCGGATTCTGACCGCAATTGCGCCCATGATGGGGTCATGGCCGATGTGACCGAACGCATGCTGGCCCTGCTGTCGACCCTGCAGACGGGCCGGCCGTTCAGCGGGGAAGAGTTGGCCTCCCGGCTGGCGGTGAGCCCGCGGACCGTCCGCCGTGACGTCGAACGACTCCGGGGCTACGGCTATCCCGTTGAGACACAACCGGGGCCCGGTGGCTACTACCGGCTCGTGGCGGGCCGGACGATGCCTCCGCTCGTCCTCGACGACGACGAGGCGATCGCGGCGCTGCTCGGTCTCGCCACTCTCGCCTCCGCGGGCTCGGACGAGGACGGGACTCTCGACGACGCGGCCACCCGTGCCTACGGCAAACTCGACCAGTTCCTCCCGGCGCGGCTACGTCCACGCGCGACCGCGTTGCGCGCCAGCCTGGAGACCGGCCGGCAACGCGCACCCGGCGTGAACACGGAGGTCCTGGCCGGCCTGGCCGAGGCGATCACCGGCCGGGAGGTCGTGTCGTTCGACTACACGGACCAGCACAAGAGGTCGAGCCGGCGACGGGTGGAGCCGCACCGGCAGGTCCACCTGCATCTGCGCTGGTACCTCCTGGGCTGGGACCTGGACAGATCCGACTGGCGGGTGTTCCGCCTCGACCGTGTCACCGACCTCGTACGCACCGGCGTCCGTCACTCCGCCCGCAGGTTGCCGGCCGACACGGCCCTGTCGTACCTCCGGCAGGGCCTGAACGCCGACCGTCGTCGCGTCCAGTTCGTCGTGCAGGCGAAGCCGCACGAGGTCGCCGACGCGTTGAAATATCAGGACGCGCAGATCCAGCGCGTCGACGAGCAGGAGACCCGGGTCACCGTCTGGCTCGACTCCTGGGAGTGGCTCATCCTCCACCTCGCCTTCCTGGACGCCGACTTCTCCATCATCGAGCCCTCGGATTTCCGCGACGCCTGTGCCGCCTTCGCCCGTCGCCTGCTCACCGCCGGCGGTCCGCCTGCGAATCCGAACGGTGACCTGACTTCATAGAGGCCATCACAGATGATCAGCCGGGACCTGCACGCCGCGGGGAGCACCGCTGTGACGGATGGCCCCTGTATCGGCCGTGAACCAGCCTGGCCCGCGGGCAACCGGATCATTTCGGATCGGCCGCCAGCAGGTGAGGGAGGAGGTCGGCTGGTTCGGCGCCGCGGGGCCAGTCGCTGACCTGGCCATCGCCGACCTCGATCACCCGCCACGCGCCGTCGGCCCGCCGTACCAGGTCCGTCGTCACGAACCGAGCGCCCAGCTCGCGAACCGCACTCCGTACGTGCCCCAGGTCCGAGGGGGCCTCAACTGCCTCGCCGGGGGTGTCGGGATGCGGGCCGGCGACGACCGGCTCCCCGTCTACCCACCAGATCCGGGTCTCGGAGCCCGAGAAAAGTTCGAAGCGGCGGATGACGAGCCCGCCCGCCAGGTACTCGCCCTGCAACTCCACGAACCGCGCCGCCACCCGGGGCAGCGCGGCCAGGTCAGGGGCGTAGCAGGCCTCCAGCCACTCCCGCTTGCGCGACTTGACGTAGTCCTTCACCACGAAGCCGCCCTCGCCCAGGCCGGTGACCGCCCGGGCCAGTTCCCGCGGGCCGGGCGGCGCCTCCCCCGGCGTCATCGGCACGACGACCGTCTCCGGGGTCAGCTCGCGGAAGCAGTCGATCCACCCGGGAAGCTCATGACCCGACCGATACGCACGCCAACCGGTCAGCAGCCGGCAACCACGCCGCCCGAGCGCCTCCTCCAGCGCGTGGTACGCCTCGACGTCCAGCATCCAGCCGCGATACCACACCGGCCCGAACCCCTGCGGCACCCGTGCCACCGCGTCCGCGACCCGTCCCAGAGTGAGCGCGTCATGGTCGACCAGCGCGACCTGGCCGCCGAGCTCCCGGACGGCTCGCGCCTCGCCCTCGAAATGCCCATCGACCTTGCGCGGCCGCAGCGGATCGGCACAGAACAGGAATCCCACCACCATGAACACAAACTAGAAGCCCCGCCACCCGGCCTGCCATCCATATAAAGATCTTGCGACCGGTACGAACGCGGCGTCCCCCGGCCAGCCTGCCGGAGCGCAGCCGGGCAGCCGGCTTGACCTTGACGTAGCGTCAACGTGTCCAATGAGGGGCATGAGGATCGGCGAGCTTGCCGCGCTGGTCGGGGTGTCCATCCGGACCGTACGCCACTACCACCACCTGAAACTCCTCCCCGAGCCCGAACGCCTGGCCAACGGCTACCGGGAGTACCGGTTACGGGACGCGGTGACTCTCGCCCGCGTACGCCGGCTGGCCGAGCTGGGCCTGTCGCTGGACGAGATCCGCGACGCCCTGGCCGACGACCAGGGCCGGGAGCTGCGGGACATGCTCCTGGAACTGGACGCCGACCTGGCCCGGCAGCAGCAGGCGATCGGCGTCAAACGGAACCGGCTGGCCGCGTTGCTGGCGGAGGCGGACTTGCATCCCGACTCGACGGTGTCGTCCGACATGGCGGCGGTGCTGCGCGATCTCACCGCCGAGGGCTCGAAGTCCGCGGCGATCGACCGCGAGTTGCTGGCTCTGCTGGACACCGTGGCCGACCCGGCCGACCGGGCCGAGTTCATCGAACTGTTCCGCCCGCTCACCGAACCCGACGCGGTCGCGCGGGGGCACGCCCTCTACGCCCGGTTGGACGAGCTCGCCGACGCCGGCCCCGGCGACCCCCGCGTCACCACGCTCGCCGCCGACCTCGCTGCCTACCTTCCGGACGAGATGGCGGCTGCGATGATCGCGAGCCTGCCCCACCCGCGCGCAGACCACCACGATGGCGATCTTCCTGTTCGCGATGATCGTGGAGCTGGTGGGCGCGGAGATCCTGCTGCGGGCGTTCGGCGCCCCGGTCGGCCTGCGCACCGTGATCCTGGTTGTCGACGCCTACACGGTTCTCATCGTGCTCGCGGTCATCGCGGCCTGCGTCACCCGGCCCCATGTCGTCTCCGCCGACGAGGTGCGCATCCGCTACGGCGCGTTCTTCGACCTGCGCGTCCCGCGCGAGCAGATCGCCCGAGTGCGACATGTCCGCAACTACAACGAGAACGGCACGGTCAAGGTGGAGGACGACCGGCTGGCCGTGGCGGTGGCCTCCCAGACCAACCTGATCCTCGAACTGACCGAACCGATCACCGCCGTCCACGCGCTGCGCTCCCGCCCTGAACCCGTGCCTCGAGAATCGCCAGGGCCAACTCCCCCTGATATACTGATCTGAATTCGTATATACAAGGGGGTGGCATGACGAAGACCCTGATCGATCTCGATGACGAAGCCTTGGCCGAAGCCGCGAAGTTGCTCGGCACCTCATCCAAGAAAGACACCGTGAACGCCGCTCTACGAGAGATCGTCGATCGGCGCAGGCGAGCAGCGGCTGTGGCTCGCATGCGTGCGATGGTGGCCGAGGGAGAGATCGACTTCTCAGCCATTGACAAGGGTGACGGCGCACAGCAGGCCGTTGCGTGACAGAGGTCTACCTCATCGACACCAGCGCCTTGGTCCGCTTCTACCGTGGTCAGGTCGGTGCGGAATGGGACCAGACAGTCTGCGCCGGACTCGTCGGCATCTGTGAGCCGGTCAGGCAAGAGTATCTTCGGGCCGTCGGCGGCCGACCGGCCTTCTACGAGGCCGGCAACCTCCTTCAAGAGACCTTCCCGCACTACGGGATCCCTGATTCCGCTTGGCACGAGACGAGCACGTTGCAGCGCGAATTGGCCGACAAGGGGTGGCACCAATGCGCTTCACCGGTCGATCTCCTCATGGCGGTGACGGCTCGGCATCACAAGCTCACCGTGCTGCATGCCGACGCCGATTTCGAGACCATCTCCCGCCTGACTGGACAGCCGGTGCGCTGGATCAGCTAGGGCACCTCACACATGCTGCGCGACGACGACGAGAGGGTGGCCGCCTGCGCGCTGGCCCGCACCGGGCAGCGTCCTACTGGCAGGTTTTCGTCTCGGGCGAGCAGTGCTTGACCTCGGGGTAGCGGGTCGACGGCTTGTTCAGCAGGGGTTGGGCTTTCTTGCGCAGGTGCAGGTCGAAGAAGGCCGCGACGTACCTGCGGGTGATGTCCATGGCGCGGACACCGGGAATGTCGGCGCCGACGTCGATGCCTAGCTGGTCGACCAGCACACCCAGGTCGGTGAAGGAGGTGTGCTCCGCCCCGGTCACCAGGAGCCAGCGCTTCCAGCCGTTCATCTGCTTCCAGTCGCGTTCCCAGGTGGCGGCCGCCTCTCCCTCCCCCGGGGTGTAGGTGGCCGGCTTGCCCAAGAACAGGAACGGCCGCGCCAGTCCGCCGTCCGGGATCCGGACCTCTGTGGTGCCGTCCATGTTGATGCCGGCGCGTATCCGGGAGTCCTTGAGCATGGCCGCGATGGTGCTCGCTCCTCCGACGGAGTGACCGGCCATGGCGATCCTGGAGGTGTCGATCAGGCGAGCGCCCTTCCACTTCGACCGCGACCCGGTCAACTGGTCGAGCACGAAGGAGACGTCGGCCGCCCGGCTGTTCGCCAGCTTCTCCCACCATGCCGGATTCTTGTCCATCTCGCAGGTGACGCAGGTGGTCACCCGTCCGTCGGGGAAGGTGGTGGCGACATTCTCGTAGGTGTGGTCGATCGCGACCACCACATGGCCTCGGCTGGCCAGATCCTCGGCCAGTGCCGTGAGTTCGGTCCGGGGCTTGCTGTGGCCGGGGGAGAGCACGACGAGGGGTAGACCGTGCTTACGACCTGCCGGCTTGGCGTCGGTGAAGGCGTTGGTCCGCGTCTTGCTCAGCGTGTCGGCCGGCACGCTGGTGATCTTCCCGCTCTTCAGAAGGAGCTCGGATTCCTTGGGTGTCATGTACGGGGCCCGCTTACGGCCCGGCGACTTGGCCGGGTACCACAGGGAGGCCATGAGCTCCCGGGCATTCACCGAAGGGACCCAGGGGTCGGGGCGGGAGGTGTCTTTCAGGTACAGGGACGTGGTGCCGACCGGATGCGAACCGGTCGGCTTGGGCAGGTAGGTTGTGCTGCTCATCGTCGTCGAAAGGCCGGCCGAGGCAGGCGCGGACCGCGCGGACGCGGCCGACGTGATCGACGTGGTCGCCACGAAGGCGAGCACCCCGGCGGCGACCACACCGCCGCGCAGGATCCGGGAGATGCCCCGCTCGGTGGCGGCCGCCCCTCCCCCGGCGGCGTGCGCCGGGGCACCCGCGCCGCCGTACCGCCTGCCTGTGTCCACTGGCTCTGTCACATGCCCCATGAACGTGTCCGTCCTTCCGATCGAAAGGGCCGCTCAGGCGGGAAGTCCCGCGGCGGCCTGATGGCAGGGACGAGGCTAGATGCGGCTGATGTCCATGCGCGTCGGCCGACGTACCCATATCGGATACCTCCAGAGAACGACCCGCCTGCGGTGTCATCCCTGCGATGTACTCCCAGCGGACACCGCCGTGGTCACTGAAGCCGATGTGCGGCGGACCACGTGAGCGCGACAATGTGCCGGTGGCAACAGACGAACGACGGCTTTGGCGGCAGTACGTGCGGGACATGTTGCGTCCGGAACCGCGAACCGTCCGTCCGTCTCGCAGGGCTCTCACCGCCGACGCACTGCTCGCGATCTTCCTGACCGTCATCGCGCTGATGGCGGCGGCAGGACTCCAAGGCCCGTTTCATAGAGTCGACGTGCAGTCACACCCTCTGGCCGAATGGCTGCAACTGCCGTCTCCCCCGGTGGTGCCCTCTCCTCCGGTGGTTCCGTCTTCTCCGGTGGTTCCGTCTCCTCCGGAGCTACCGGGCGTGAGGACCGACGTCCAGCCGTCCGCCCCTGCGCGGATCGACCCGCCGCATGGCGCCGTCTCCGAGGAGCCGCCCCTGCTCCTGGTGGCGCTGACCGCCTTGCCGCTGGCGGCCCGGCGCCGGTATCCGCTCACCACCTTCTGGGTGGTGGTGTTCGCGGCGCTGGCCACGAACGGCGGTCAGACGTGGATCACCGTGCTGACTTGCGCGATCGCCGGCTACAGCGCCATCGCCCACAGCCGCAACCGAGTGCCCGCGGTGGCCGGCCTCCTGCTCGCGGCCGTGCTGGCCGGTGCCCTGGACCGAGACCTCGCGTCCAGCCTTCCCAGTCTTCCCAGTTGGCTGGGGCCTTACGTCGTCCTGCTGAGCGCCGGGGTCTGCGCGAGCATCGTCCGCTTCCTGCGGCGGAGCCGGGATCGGCTCACCGAACTTCAGCAGGCCCAGGAGGACGCCATGCGGCAGGCAGTCGAGGCCGAGCGTTCCCGGATCGCCGCCGAACTCCATGATGTGGTGACCCACAATGTGAGTGTGATGGTGATCCAGGCGGGCGCGGCGCGCAAGGTGATGGACGTCGAGCCGGAGCTGTCCAAGCAGGCACTGCTCGCGATCGAAAGCAGCGGTCGAGCCGCCATGGCCGAACTGCGCAACGTCATGGGCCTGCTCGCAGGACCGGAAGACGGGCACGTGGACAGCCGGAGCGATGGCCTCGAACCGCAACCTGGACTCGACCAGCTCGGCGGCCTCGTCGAGCGGGTACGCGCCGCGGGGGTGCCGGTGGACATCGCGCTCTCGCCGCCGAGCCCCCTGCCCGACGGGGTCGGCCTCACCGTCTACCGCGTCGTGCAGGAGGCGTTGACCAACACGATGAAGCATGCGGTCGGCGCGGCGGCGTCCATCGCGATCGGCCACAGCGGCAACTGGCTGGAGATCGAGGTCACCGACACCGGCGGCGTGCCGGGCCCCCAGTCGCGGGCCGGCAACGGCCGCGGGCTGATCGGGCTACGTGAACGGCTGGCCGTCTACGGCGGAACCCTGGTCGCCGGCCCCAGAACCGAGGGCGGGTATCGGATCACGGCCCGCCTTCCGTGGACCGGCGCATGAGCGGGCCGCTGCGCGCGGTGATCGCCGACGACCAGGCGCTGGTCCGCACCGGGTTTCGGATGATCCTCTCCGCCGATGGCATCGAGGTCGCGGCGGAGGCGGCCGACGGTGCCGAAGCGGTCGCGGCCGTACGGAGCACCAGGCCGGACGTCGTGCTCATGGACATCCGGATGCCGCGGATGGACGGCATCGAAGCCACCCGTCAGATCATGAGCGGTGGAGCGAACGAGACCCGCGTCGTCATCCTGACCACGTACGATCTCGACCACTACGTCTACGCCGCCCTCACCGCCGGCGCCAGCGGCTTCCTGCTCAAAGACGTCAGCCCCGAGCACCTGGTGGCCGCGGTACGTCTGGTGCGCTCCGGCGACGCCCTGCTCGCACCGACCATCACGCGCCGCCTCATCGAGCGGTTCGCACCCCGAGACGAGGCGAAGGCCGATCTCCACCGCGATCTGTCCGAACTGACGCCACGCGAACTGGAAGTACTACGCCTGCTCGCCACCGGCCTGAGCAACGCCGAACTCGCCGACCGGCTGACGCTCAGCGCGACGACGGTGAAAACCCATGTCGCCCGCATCCTGTCCAAACTCGGCCTCCGCGACCGTGTCCAAGCCGTCGTGCTGGCCTACGAAACCGGACTGATCTCCCCAGGCGGCCCATCGGGCACCAGTTGACCGGGGCGGCCCTCGGCCCGATGGATCAGACTCGCGGTCGCCGCCGCCTCGGCGGCGGGACGTGGTCACGCTGCGCTCTCCGCGTTACCCGGGCGGGCTCGGCCCTCACGCCGAGCCCGCCGCTCCGACTCCACGCCATTAGCGCTGCTGTGTCAGCACTCCCGGCCGGTAGGGCAGGAGCCCATAGTCGCCGCCGGAGCTGGGGTTACGCCCCTGGTAGAGCAACTGCAGATTGCAGGGATCAACGGTCATGGTCTGATCGGGATCGCTGCGAACCAGTTCGCCGTGACTGATGTCGTTGGTCCAGGTGGCGCCACTGTTGGCCTTGCCGGCGAAGGGATTGCTCTCGGTCGCGGCCTGCGGTGTCCACGAACCGTCCAGACTGGTGGCCGTGAACGAGCGGAAGTAGCGACCCTGCGAGCCGATCGCCTCGACGAGCATGAGGTATCGGTTCTGGCCCTGCAGCTTGTAGACCTGAACTCCTTCGAACAGATTGTTCGTCGTGTCACTCATGATCACTGTCGAGGTCGTGCCAAAACTGCCCGGGAAATTCCCGATGGGCATACTGGCCCGGTAGATCTTGCCGTTGTCCCCGGCGAAGAACAGATACATGTTCGTGCTGTCACCGATGAGTGTCTGGTCGATGGGTCCTGTTCCGGAGCCGGAGATGCTTCCGGAGAAGAGCACCTGCTGCGATGACCAGCCATTCGGATTGGTGGGGTCGCTCGACGTCCTGTAGGAGAAAGCGGTCCCACCCCACTGGTAGGCGAGCACCCAGATGTTCCTCGGTGCGAAGTAGAGGAGCGTAGGCGCGACAGTGGCGGAAGACATCGTGTTCTGGCTGGCCGAGGCCATGTCGGACCAGTTGGTGAAGAGGCCGAAGTTCATCGAACCCCACGTGGTTCCGGTGTCGTGCGTCGTCGCATAGACGAGATGCCTGCCGTTGTAGGGGACGATGGTGAAGTCCTTGAGCGAGACCCACCCCGACTTCGGGTTCGCCAGCGGGCCCGTTGATGTCCATCGGTACGTCGACGGAAGAGCACACGTGCCGGTCGGTGTCGGCGTCGGGCCGGGGGTTCCCGGGGTGCCGTTCCAGGTCCATTTCTGGTTGTTGCCGCCATAGCAGGTATAGAGCTGGATCAGGGTGCCGTTGGCGGTTCCGGTGCCGACGGCGTCCAGGCACAGGCCGGACTGCACGCCGGTGATGCTGCCGTCGGCGTTGATGCGCCATTTCTGGTTGTCGCCGCCCCAGCAGGTGTAGATCTGAGCCTTGACGCCGTTGGCGGTGCCGGCGGCGTCCAGGCACTTGTTGCCGTAGACCCTGAACTCACCGGCGGCGGTATAGGTCCACTGCTGGTTGGGATTGGTGTGGCAGTCCCAAAGGTTCACCTGGGTGCCGTCGGTGGTGCTGGAGCCGGGCACGTCCACGCAACGTCCGGAGGCCACACCCTTGATCTGCCCGGTACCGCCACCCGAGGTCGGCGTGGGGGTGGGCGTCGGGGTGGGATCTGGGTTCGGGTCCGCGGCGTTGAGGGCGTTGAGGACCGAGGTGTAGGCGGCCTTCTTGTTGCCGTTGCCGTCGAAGAGCAGCGGGCTGGTGTTCGCGCCCAGCCAGGAGTCGCTGTCGCGGACACCCCACACGGTGATGCCCGTGCAGCGGGAGACGGCCAGGCAGTCGTTGGTCACGTTGGCGTAGGTGGTCGCCGAGCCGCCCTGGATGTCCAGCTCGGTGATCTGTACGTCGACGCCGAGGGCGGCGAAGCTCTGGATGGTGGTGCGGTAGTTGCTGTTGTAGGGGCTGTTGCTGTTGAAGTGTGACTGCAGGCCGACGCAGTCGATCGGCACGCCGCGCGACTTGAAGTCGCGGACCATGTTGTAGACGCCCTGGGTCTTGGCCCAGGTCCAGTTGTCGATGTTGTAGTCGTTGTAGCAGAGCTTGGCGGCCGGGTCGGCGGCGCGTGCGGTGCGGAAGGCGACCTCGATCCAGTCGTTGCCGGTGCGCTGCAGGTTGGAGTCGCGCCGGCCGCCGGAGTTGCCGTCGGCGAAGGCCTCGTTGACCACGTCCCAGGCGTAGATCTTGCCCCTGTAGTGGGCCATCACGCCGTTGATGTGGTCGATCATCGCCTGGCGCAGCGTCGCACCGGACAAGGACTGCATCCAGCCCGGCTGCTGGTTGTGCCAGGCCAGGGTATGCCCGCGGACCCGCTTGCCGTTCTGCACGGCCCAGTTGTAGACGCGGTCGCCGTTCGTGAAGTTGAACTGGCCTCGGTTGGGTTCGGTGGCGTCGATCTTCATCTCGTTCTCGGCCGTCACCATGTCGAACTCGCGGTTCGCGATCGTGGTGTACGCCGAGTCGCCGAGCTTGCCTCCGGCGATCGCGGTGCCGAAGTATCGTCCGCTCTGCTGGGCCGCCGCGCCGAGCGTGCTCGCCGCGGCAACGGCGGAAGCGGCACCGGCAGAGACCGGGCCGGTCACCGTCGTGATCGTGCCGAGTACGAGGGTGCCGATAGCGCCGGCGATCAGGGCCCGGCGTAGGCCGCTGAAGGGCCGCCTGGTTCCGGGCGGGGGTATGGCATTCGTGCCCATGACTGAGCCTCCATTTTTGATCATGGAAAGCGGGGGAAACGCGGGGACATCCCATGGACCGACGCCACGTCCCTCACCGGGGACGCACACCACCGGGCGTCGCGGACGGCGATCCCAGCCGCGCACCACCGACTGGCAGGAAGACCGTCTCGGTGACTCAGTGTGGAAACCATTACGAAATGTGTCAAGCATCCCCAGAAAGTTTCGGTTTACCTATCCGACACATCTGCGACGGACATGCTCCGACGTCCGTCCGATCCTCCTGAAAGTTGCGGCGCCGTCACCCGAGCCACGACATCGCCGATGAAACGTTCATCACGAACAACCTTTCACCGGCCAGGTGCGGCCGCTCTTGAAACACCAGATAGACCGGCACACCTCCCACTTCTCCCGGCCCGGCACTCGCGGGGCCCTTGACAGCTCCTTCCGCCTGAGATTTGCTCCTCTCCGCCACCACAACCCGCTCGACAGAGATGAAAGCACGATCGAAAGGCGGAATGTTAGCGTTAACAAGTATAGGGACTCGCCCGAAGGCGCGACCCTCCATCCGTGAATCCCGGAGAGACACCCCATCCGCGGGTTCTAGTCGTGCCGCCTCCGGCAGCCCTGCCGGAGGCGGCGAGGTCGCATCACGCGACGGCGGTCCCCTCAAGCTCGACAGGTTCAGTAGCGGCGGTGTTCCGGTACGCATGTGGACCCGCTGTCGTTTCCGTCCAAGACGGCCGCCGCGGCTGGGTCTAGCGTGGACCCAGCAGTTCGCCCGAACATGAGGAGACAGCACAATGCGTGACCTGGTCTACACCGGTTTCATGTCGCTAGACGGCGTTGTTGACTCGCCCGGCGGCGGTCCTGAGGAGGAGCACCGCAGCGGCGGGTGGGTGGTCAAGGACCTCGATTTCGTCCCAGAAGCCTGGTCGCTGAAGGGCGAGGAACTCACCGACACGACGGCGCTGATGTTCGGCCGCCGCAGCTACGAGGCGTTCGCGCCGTTCTGGCCCGGCTCGGAGGACCACGCCGACTACAAGGAGCTGCCCAAGTACGTGGTGTCGACCACGCTGTCTGACGACGCCCTCGTCGACGGGTGGGGGCCGACGACGATCCTGCGCTCGACCGAGGACGTCGCCGCGCTCAAGGAGGGCGAGGGCGGCGCGATCTTCATCCACGGGAGCGCGGAGCTGGCCCGGCGGCTGTCGGATGCGGGCCTGATCGACCAGTACAACCTGCTCGTCTTCCCCGTGCTGCTCGGTGCCGGTAAGAGCCTGTTCGGCCGGGCTGACCGAGACAAGCACATGCTGACGCTGCGGGAGTCGGAGAGCTACTCGAACGGGATCCTGAAGCTGGTCTACGACGTCAAGCGCTGATCCAGGTCGAGGGCGATCGCGCCGCCGGCGCCCTCGCGCAGCTGCCTGACGGTGCGGCCGACGTAGGAGCGCAGTGCCCGGGCCAGGTGCGGCTCGTCGAAGTAGTCGAGCTTGGCAACGACGTCGGCGGCCGGGTCGCCGGCAGCCAGCAGCTCCGCCGCCATGCGGGCCCGCTCGATCTGCCGGACCACGCCCCGCGTCAGTCCAGTCGCGGCGCGGAACCGGCGTTCGACCGTGCGCCCCGAGGCGGCGGGGCGGTGACCACGCAGCACCTCGGCGACGAGCAGGTCACGGACCACGGTCCCGGCCCGGACGAGACTGCCGACCAGGGCCTCGGCGTCGTCGGGGCCGGGCGTCTCCCAGCGCGCGCCGTCCAGCCGGAACGTCCGGCGCGTGGTGTCGAGGAGCCCGATGCCGCCGTCGACCAGCGCCGGCGTGGGCACGGCCCGCAACGAGGTGCCCACGGCGAACTCGATGCCGGTAAAGGTCGCGCCCTCCGGCACCGGCGCCGTGCCGGTCCGGGTCTCGGGACCGGTGATGCCCGCGTACGTCCGGCCGGCCTGCTCCCAGAACACCAGGCCCCAACACACCCCTGCGACGGACGTCATCGCAGTGACCTGCTCGCTCCTGCATGTCCACACGGTGTCGACCCACGGCGAGTCGGACCGGCGCATCTCGAACCGCAGTCCCACGGGCGAAGGATACGCCGCTTCGCATTCTGGTGACTCGCCGGGGCTATGCGGCTTTGCGCTACGGCGAGCTGTGCGGGGTCGGACCGGCGAACCAGATGACCCCTTGCCTCAGGGGTACCTGTGGCCATCCTTCCTAGAGCCGATCTTTCGCATGGCCACCAGAATGGGCGTCCCTGAAGAGGGCGTTGTGCGAGTTGACGCCCCTTTCGTCCATCGCCTTGCGGAAGGCGGGCTGGTCAAGGTGTTATCAGCTGGCCTGGGTGCATGGCTGAGCGAAGTCTTACGGGTGATCCGCAGGTGCTTGATCGCTTCGTATATTTCGCCGAGGTGCACGGCCATGGCGTCAATCTCCGCCTGGGTCTGCTCGATCTGGCCGGTAAGGCCCGCTCGCGGGCGTCGATCTTGTTCAACAGCCACGCGCCGGGGTCCGGTTCCTGCGCATCTGGGCTGGCTTCCACCGGCAAGCAACGACGAGCTTACGAACAGCAAGATCCACCGCTACGTCACGGCTTCACCTCCTGCTCTGCTGGGCGCACGAAAAGGCTCAATGAGAACATTTCTGTAGCAGACGTTCTAGGGTTTCAACACTGTCACCGAATTCCATGAGCAGGTATGAGGCTGCACCCACTTCCTCCTGGCCGACCTCTCTAGGACGTGCCCCCTCCTGGTCAAATGCTCTGCAAGCGGCATGCAAGTCCTTCCAACATCATTGAGGATGACGCCGCCGGTAATCCCTTCGGGGGAGGGAGACGTAGTTCGATTGACGTGCCGGGTCGAGAGAAGTTTCTCCCCAGCAAGACAGCGACGGTAGGTGGCGTTCGGATGATAACGCGAACAACCGTGACAGACGGGATACCCGAATCGGGATACGGGAGGAATGCTTGCAGTCATCCTACTCGCGCGTCCTCGCCATAATGCTCCGCCCATGGCTCGCCGCCAAGCTCGTGTTCAAACCCAAAGTCGGTCCACTCAGAGAAGACCGGATACTGGATCGGCTCGCATTCTGGCGAGCAACGGTCGGCATGGCCACCATCGTGGTGATCACCTCCGGTTACCATGGCTTTCTTTACCCCTGGGCCAACTCATTCATGAAGATGTTGCAGACTGGAGGCACTGCTCTTCTTCTGCCGCCGCTGTCGCTTCTCCTGATGCTCGTCATCACCCGCCCCGGCCACCGCGCCCGACTCCTGCCCGGTGCGCGGCGTCTCCTGGTACGTGCGGCGCTCGCACTGACCGTCATCTGCCTGCCGTTCCTCCTAATGTTTCTTCACCCCAACCCCTCCATCAACATCGACGGAGAGGGAGTAGAAGTACTCGCCCTCATACTCGGGCTACCATTCCTTCTCCTCTGGTACTGCTGCTTCTGGGGCTGCACCGTCTACTGGGCAGCGCGTACCGGCATGTGGACCGGCGAGATCCACCCGCTGCTCGCGCCGATCGGCACAACGCTCATCATGCTGCTGATCAATGTCTCAGAGCTCTGGGAAGGCGACTCCAATGGGGTGTCCCACTGGCTATGGCTGACGCTGAACCTCTGCGGGACCGTCACGTCCCTGCTGCTGTCCTTCGCGGAATATCGACACCTGCGGTCAATCGGTTACCGGTTCCGCAATGGACCGGAACCGATTACCCGCAGTGCGCCCGTACCGATGATCCACGGTGAACCGGAACCGGCACAGTGAGCACCTTTCATTCCAAGTGACACGATCGGGTCAGCGGCTACTCGCCGCCGTCACCACCATCCCCGTCACTACCGCCCCCGTCACCTCGACTTCTCCGGGAAATGCTCACAGCAAGCATTGCGCTGGTTTCCCTCATCTCTTCCGGCAGTGCCCCCGCCGCTCCGTTTCCGTGGGCGCGGTCGAATCGTTGGCTCGTGCTCGAGGTCAGTCCCAGTTCCTCGTTCAGCCCGGCCTCCGCCACGAGGTTCAGCAAGAGCAGCATGTGCTCGTCCAGGGGGACCCCTCCGTCGCCGACGGCACGAAGCCGGCTGATCAGCTCGTTGCGCACGGAGGGATCCGGGTAGTGGCGTTCTTCCTGTCTCGGCCGAAAGCCTGGACTGTGGAACAGCACACGACGTTCGGTCAGCGCCTCCCTGTGCAGGAGGAGTGCTTTGTCGCCGCGCAGCCGAAGCCACTTGTCCAGGCTTACCAGCCTGCTTTCGGAGCTTGTCCGAGCCGTAGCAAAGGGCATGAGGCGTCGCCGCGAATTCCCGAGGCGCTCCAGCTCTGCCATAAGCTCGTCGGCCCAGGCAAGTCCGGTGGGAGCAGGGTCCAGCACACGGATCGCACCTGACCAGACGTACACCTGGACGCCGAAAAGCCTGAACTTCCGAGCCGTGACCTGCACCCTACGGCGCAACGCGAGTTCGCCGAGTTCCGCCCCCGCGCAAGCAATCGCGCTCCGCTCGTCATCGTAGGCGACCCCATAGCGATACGAGAGGAGGAGGATCTCTTCGGGAAGGGATAGCCGCACTGGAGCGGACACGGGCACCGCGCTGCCCGACGCCGTCCCGCCGCTCTCGTAGTCACTTCCGGACTCGGCCCCCGCCCTCGTGTGGTCCTCGGTGACCTGCGATTCCTCATCGCCGTCGCCTCCCCAGAGTTTGCGCAGCGGGCGGCCCCAGCAGCACCACCCAAGCCCTCCGGCCAGCAGGAAAGCGGCACCAGCTCCCAGCACCGTGCCTTCGGACAGCAAGACCACCCCCCCGATGAAGGAGATCAGCGTCAGCGGCACCAGGAGGAAAAGAAGAAGCACGGCGATGACGCGACGCATGAACAACTTGAAGTCTTTGACGACCTCCCCCGTTGCCAGCAGTTCATCCGGGTGATCCGTTCGCGCAGGCGGTGGCGGCGTGTCGAGCGCCCTGTCGCCCAAGGCTGAAGGGGAGGAAAGCACGTCGGGCGCTTTCTGGGGCCCCGCCGAATCCGCCGGTGTGAGGGGGGACGGGGCCGGCGTCTGCGAGGGTTCGATCCTGCCCAGAAAAGCTATGATGCCCTTCCAAACCAGGAACGCTGCGACGGCCCACAACATGAGCGAGTTGAGCAAAGCCTCGCTGACCCAAGCAAGCCCGCCAACGACTCCGGCCAGCGCGAAAAGGGCTAGGCCGACATCCATCCGGAATTTTCGCATGCACACCTCTCTCGCTGGATGCGGAACCTCAGAGAGGCGGGTAGCGACTGCCCTGTGGTTGCGGAACGACGGCGACAGGCGTCCGGCCCCCCAATATCGATTCTGTCCAACGGGTGGCGCGGTCAGGTGCGCTCTCGAAGCCGCCGTTGCAAGGCGCGGTATCGCTACCGATGTCACACACGAGCCTGCGAAGGACATCGCCAGGGTTGCCGTCAGCAGACACAGAAACGCCCGGAGCGATCACCGCTTCGGGGCATTCTTGCTGGTCGATTGAGGTGGTCAGGGGCAGGGTCGAACCGCCGACCTTCCGCTTTTCAGGTGTAGCAGTCGCTCTGCTCCCCGATGCCGACCAGGAGGTGGCAAGCGGTCGGCGGTGTCCCGCATGTGGTTTCGGTCGCTGAGGTTGCCGTCACCAATGCCCTGCATCTGCCGGATCATCGCAGATGAGCGGGCCTACACTCAATGACATGACAGCCGCATCCGAAGAGTACGAGGATATGCACCGGCTGGTCGACCAGCTCACACCGGACCAGCTCCGTGAGATCCGTGCCCAGACTCTGCGTCTTGTCCACTCCTCGGAGCACACAGAAGACTGAAGCGCCCCGGGATCTCCTGGGGCGCTTCTTCATGCTCGCTAGTAGAGCCATTTCTCGCTGTGGCGGTGCCTCGTAGGCTCCGGCTGATCGCCCCTTAGCAGGATCAGCCGGACGCGCTGTCGAGCCTTCCGCTCCGCGATGTTCGTGTCCACGCCGATGTCCTTGTAGGACCCGCCCACGTCGTGTCTGTAGCGGCGGCCGTCCTGCTCTTGGATGCGCAGCGGCATCGTGTTGTCGGTCCGGTTCACACGGAGATTCTGCAGCAGCTCAGGCACGGCTGCTACTGCCGGTTGTCGTCAGGGCTGTCGTCAAGACAACAAAAACGCCCCGGAGCGATGATCGCTTCGGGGCTTTCTTGCTGGTCGTGTGAGGTGGTCAGGGGCGGGGTCGAACCGCCGACCTTCCGCTTTTCAGGCGGACGCTCGTACCAACTGAGCTACCTGACCAGAAGCGGTCCTGACGGGACTTGAACCCGCGACCTCCACCTTGACAGGGTGGCGAGCACTCCAAACTGCTCTACAGGACCTTGCTTTGCGACTCGCTTAGCTTACCAGTCTTCCGGAGGTCTTCGACCTACCGTTTTCCTAGTGGCGCTAGACGCTCGCCGTGCCCCCAACGGGATTCGAACCCGTGCCGCCGCCTTGAAAGGGCGGTGTCCTAGGCCGCTAGACGATGGGGGCTTAGGATTCCCGGTCGCCTTCCGTCGGAGACCTCTGAAGCATAGGGGACGATCGCCCCTGATGCCAAAGTGGCGGACCGGCGGCCGGCGTTGGCGTGCCACTCACGGATCCCGTTGGCGACGGGGCGCTCGATGGCTCTGGAGAAATCATACGTCCCGGGTTCTCCTCCACGTGACGCTGGATGTACGCCGACTGCTCCCCCAGCCCGCCGAGCGTGATGTCGTCCCAGGCCTGGAGGCGTTTGGTCTCCTTGTCGAAGTACAGAACCGAGGCCTGCACGGGGGTGGGCTCGGCGTGTTCGAGGGCCCGCAGGCCGGCGCCGCCCGTAGAGCCCTGGACGAGCACCCGGGTGCCGCTGGGCAGCACGCTGGTGGAACGGGCGTGGGCGTGGCCGGCGAGAACCATGGGGGTCGCGCCTGAGAAGCCGCGGCCGATCAGGGAGTCGTGGACGGCGACGAGGTCGGGTTCGTCCAGGCTGCCGAGATGCGAGCGGCCGAACTGGGCCAGGGCGTCGGGGTTCGAGTCGACCGCCGTCGTCTTGTCGGGGGTGAAGCGCGGGTCGCCGAGGCCGTAGATCTTGAGTCCGGCCACCGTCTCGGTCTTGTCGTCCAGGACGATGGCGTTCTTCTGGGCGGCGACCGCCTTCTGGGTGACCTTCGAGTCGTGGTTGCCGCGGACGAAGACGTACGGCACGCCGAGGCGGCTGATCTCCTCGACGAACTTGTTCTCCGCCTTGGTGCCATGGTCGGAGATGTCACCCGTGTCGATGATCAGGTCGACGGCGAACTGTTCCTTCAGGGACCGGATGACATTCCAGGCGATCGGGTTGATGTGGATGTCGGAGACGTGCAGGACCCGGATGGATCGCGGGTCGGCGTCGTACACGGGCAGGGTGGAGACCGTGTCGTACAGCTTGGAGACGTTCGTCACGAGCTTGGTGAGCTGCGACCGGTACGACTCGAACTTGGTCACGATCGACTCGGCGCTGCCGACCAGGGACGGCGCGGCGGCGACCAGGCCGGTGTAGCGGGGTTCGACCAGGGAGTTGGGGCGGAAGGTGAGGGCGGCGAGCGCGCCTGTGGCGGCGAGCGCCACGGACGCGGCGACCAGGCCGAGCAGTGCGACGCGCGGGCGCCGGAACACCATGAGGACGGCGATCAGCGCGCCCGCGCCCGCGCACAGGAGCGAGCGGATGATCAGGGCACGCGTACCGTCGAGCAGGTCACGTTCGATGATCTCGGGGAGCCGGTCGGCCAGGCGCGGGTCCTCGAAGAGGGTCTTGGCACGTTCCTGGTCGATGTTCTCGAGCGTGATGCGGAGCCGCAGCGGCGCGTCGTGGGTGTTGAACGTGAGCGTGCCGAGGGGGCTGGCGTCGACGACGGTCTCACCATCCCAGGCGGGACGGAGCGACATACCGGTCTCGACGGGGCCCACCTGGGTGCTGAGCGTGCCACTGAGGAAAATGCCCAGCCACGCGCCGATGGCGGCGACGACGAGCACGACCAGCGCTTTGGCCAGGCGTGACTGAACAACGGCGGTCAACCTGTCAACGAACTTCATACGGTTTCTTGCTTACCTGACCAGCGGGGCAGAATGGGTAACGTGATCGAGGTTTCGCGGGAGAAGTTCGAGGAGCTCGTGGCCGAGGCGTTGGACACGATCCCTCCACAGCTGACCCGCGCGATGAGCAATGTCGTCGTCACGGTGGTCGACGATCCGCCCGAACCCCACCTGTTGGGCCTGTACACCGGCGTCCCCCTCACCGAACGCGGCGACTGGTACTCAGGGGTTCTGCCCGACCGGATCGAGATCTACCGCAATCCGATATGCCAGATCTGCGATACCGAAGCGGATGTAGTCGACGAGGTGCGCATCACCGTCGTCCATGAGGTCGGCCACCACTTCGGCATCGACGACGACAGGCTGCACGAGCTGGGCTGGTAACCGTTCGCAGCGGGTTGACTGCTTTGGGTTGCGGCCTGCCAAGTGTTCAGGCACCTTAGGTGACATACTGAACACTCTGAGTCAGGCACAGCGGAGTTCAATGGGGGCCATGCGGACGCGACGGCTGCCCGGGCGGCATCGCCGTGATCTGGAACGTCAAGCCACCTATGGCGAGGTCATCGCCATCAGGGAGTTTCGCGCACTCTGGTACGGCCAGAGCCTGTCGCTGCTCGGCGACCAGCTCGCCCAGGTGGCGCTGGCCGTGCTCGTCTACGACCGTACGGGATCGGCGCTCGCGACCGCGTCGGTCTACGCGCTGACCTACCTGCCATCCATCCTCGGCGGCCCGCTCCTGGCGGGGCTGGCCGACCGGTTCGCGCGCAGGGGCGTCATGCTCGCGTGCGACCTGCTCCGCGCCGCGCTCGTCGCCGTGATGGCGCTGCCCGGCGTGCCGTTCGCGGTGCTCTGCGCGCTGGTGTTCTTCGTGGTGCTGCTCAGCGCGCCGTTCTCGGCCGCTCGCGCGGCGCTGCTGCCGGAGATCCTGGAAGGCGACCGCTACGTCGCCGGCTCGGCGTTGCAGAACATGACGAACCAGGCCGTACAGATGCTGGGCTTCGCGGTGGGCGGCGCGATGATCGCCACCATGGGTCCCTACCGGGCCCTCGCGCTCGACGCGGCCACGTTCCTGGCGTCGGCGCTGATCCTGGTCACGGGTGTACGGCGGCGGCCGGCCGCGAGCGGAGACGGGGCCAAGCCGTCCATGTGGGCGATGACGAGGGCGGGAGCGCGGCTGGTCTTCGGTGACCGGAAGCTGCGCATGCTCGTGCTGTTCGCCTGGCTCTGTGGCTTCTACATCCTGCCTGAGGGCCTCGCCGCGCCCTACGCCGCCAAGCTCTACACGGGCACGCTGCCCGTTCCGGTGATCACGGGATTGCTCATGGCCGCGATGCCGACGGGGACCGTGCTGGGGGCGTTCGTGTTCAGCAGGTTCGTGTCGCCGTCGGGGCGGCTGCGGATGATGGGCTGGCTGGCCATGCTCAGCTGCCTGCCGCTGATCGTGACCGCGATGCGGCCACCGCTCGCCGTGGTGCTGCTGGCGTGGGTCGTGTCGGGCATCGGCGGGGCCTACCAGTTGGCCGCGAACGCCGCGTTCGTTCAGCGGGTGCCCCCCGAGCGGCGCGGTCAGGCGTTCGGTCTCGTGCACGCGGGGTTGATGGCCGCGCAGGGCATCGGCATCCTGGCCGGCGGACTGGCCGCCGAGAGACTCGGCCCGGAGCCCGTGGTCGCGCTGGCCGGCGTCATAGGGGTGACGTGTGCGGCCATGCTCGCCATGATCTGGACCGAGTCCCGCCTGGAGGGCGGTGAGGAGGCCACCGCCGACCGCGGCGGCGCGCAGGCCACCGCCTGATCACTGCTGCGGCTTCTGCTCGTCTTTCCACGGGTCGGTGCTGCTCTGCCAGGTCGACTTGGCCTGCTGCTTGCTGATCAGGTCCTGGACGATCGAGGTGTCCTTGCCCTCCTCGGGAATGAGCAGCCAGGCGATCGCGTACACACCGATCCCGACGCCGCCGAACAGCGTCGCGATGGCGAGTCCGATGCGGATGAGGTTGGCGTCGATGCCGACGTAGTCTCCGACGCCTGAGCAGACGCCGGCGATGATCCGGCCGTTTTGGGTCCTGCGAAGATGCTTGATGTTCTGTTCGTTCATACCTCAAGACTGCCCCTGGACCCGGTGTTCGCACATCAGGATTGCCCCTGGTACAACCCTGGTAGCCCCCTAATCCGAGGAGAGGACCCGCGATGGACGACCTGCTGCGCCTCGACGACCGGCTCAGCGGCGACCAGAGGCTGATCCGCGACACGGTCAGTTCCTTCGTCGCCGACCGCGTCCTGCCGTACGTGGGCGACTGGTTCGAGGAGGCCACGTTCCCGGCGCGCGAGCTCGCGCCCGCGCTCGGCGCGCTCGGCCTGCTCGGCATGCACCTGGAGGGCTACGGCTGCGCGGGCACGGACGCCATCTCGTACGGTGTGGCCTGCCGCGAGCTGGAGGCCGCCGACTCGGGCCTGCGGTCGTTCGTGTCGGTGCAAGGCTCTCTGGCGATGTTCCCCATCTGGCGGTACGGCTCCGACGAGCAGAAGGACGAGTGGCTGCCCCGGATGGCGGCCGGCGAGGCGATCGGCTGCTTCGGCCTCACCGAGCCCGACCACGGCTCCGACCCTTCCAACATGCGCACCCACGCCAAGCGCGACGGCTCCGACTGGGTGCTCAACGGCTCCAAGATGTGGATCACCAACGGCTCCATCGCCGACGTGGCCGTGGTGTGGGCGCAGACCGACGACGGGGTCCGCGGCTTCGTCGTGCCGACCGACACCCCGGGCTTCTCCGCCCCTGAGATCCACAAGAAGATGTCCCTCAGGGCATCCGTCACCTCGTCCCTCTACTTCGACGACGTCCGGCTCCCGGCCTCCGCCGTGCTGCCCGGCGTCTCCGGGCTGAAGGGGCCACTGTCGTGCCTGTCGGAGGCGCGTTTCGGGATCCTCTGGGGGGTTGTGGGGGCGGCCCGTGCCTGCCTGGAGGCCGCGGTGTCGTACGCCAAGACGCGGGTGCAGTTCGACAAGCCGATCGGGGCGTTCCAGCTGACTCAGGAGAAGCTGGCGTGGATGTACGTCGGGGCGGCCCAGGCCGGGCTCACGGCGCTGCACCTGGGGCAGCTGAAGGACGCGGGCAAGCTGGAGCCGCGGCAGATCAGCTTCGGCAAGCTGGCCAACGTACGCGCGGCCCTGGACATCGCCCGGCAGGCCCGATCGATCCTCGGGGGCAACGGGATCACGCTGGAGTACCCTGTGATCAGGCACATGAACAATCTGGAGAGTGTGCTGACATACGAGGGCACACAGGAGATCCACACGCTGGTGCTGGGCGAGGCGCTGACTGGGCTGTCCGCTTACCGCTGAGGGGGCGGGAAGTGCGTCGCGTGGAGGGCGGTAGTCTCTGTACCCTTGCTGTTGCAGGGGGCGTTAGCTCAATTGGCAGAGCTGCGGACTTTTAATCCGTAGGTTCCGGGTTCGAGCCCCGGGCGCCCTACCAGCAAAAACACCTCTCATTGATCTTGTTTGATGAGGCTGTACAGCCACCTTTTACAGCCAAGAGGGCCGGAATCCCGTTGCGTGGAGTCCGGCCCTTGGTCGTTTGAAGATCATCCGAAGAGCTGCTTGGCGACCGCATCAACTGCCGCCCGCTCGATATCGGGAAGCACGTGGGCGTACGTGTTCATGGTCAGTGCGATCTGGCCCGAGAGTCTTCATGACCGTCCGAGGCGAGGCACCGCAGGCCAGCAGATAGGACGCACAGGCGTGGCGGAGATCGTGGAGCCGCAGCCAGCCGAGGCCGGCCTTTTCCCTTGCCTTGCGCCATCGGGTGCTGAGGTTCCCTGGCTCCAGCGGAGTGCCGATGGACGTCGAGAAGACGAGCCCATGATCCTTCCACCGCTCCCCCGCCGCCAGTTGCTCCGCTGCCTGGACGCGCCTGTGCTTGCGGAGCGCCGCAAGGGTCGGTTCCGGTACGGGAACGGTTCGGCGGGAGCGATCGGTCTTGGGATCGACGAGCTGAAGGCTTCCGTCCGCCCGCTGAAGGGTCTGCCGTACCGCGAGATGCCCGTTGCCGAAATCGATATCGGTCCAGCGGAGGCCGAGCAGTTCGCCGCGTCGCAGGCCGAGCGTGAGAGCGCAGATCCAGAACGCTTCGAGCCGGTCATCCTTGATCGCGTCGAGCAGTTTCTTAGCCTCCTCGATCGTCAAGCGGCGGCGCGGCGCGCCGCCGTAGCCCCGGCCCTCCGCCCGCCCGCCGTCCTGGCGTGCGGCCTGGGGGCCGGTCCCGGACGGCGGCGGGACACCGGCCGGGCACCGCACGCCCGCCCCGCCGTACCAACCGAACGCGCCGGCCGGGGTTGCCGCGCCGCCGCACAGATGCAGCCCCACGATCGCGACTGCATGGCCGGTCGCCGTAGATTGCTGGGGGGCGATCGACGATCCGTGCTTCGTTCCTCAGTACGGCTCACTGAACAGGGTGGTTGCTGTCTGCTCCGTTCAAGGTCTGGCGGTGATGCGCATGACTGCGCTGGCGTACCGGACGGTCGTTTGAAGGTGAGCCGGGTCCCGCGTCGACTACGCGATCGGCATCTGAACAGGGGTTGGATCTTTGCGTAGTCTGCTGTAAACCCAGGCGTCGCACCACTGGCCTTCGCGAAACTCGATGGAACGCAGCTTGCCTTCGTGCTGGAACCCTGCCTTCTCCAATGATCTCTGTTCCGCGATGTTGTTCGGATGGGTACGCGCCTCGATCCTTTCGGCTGGTGTGTGAGCGAACAGGTAGTCACACAATGTCGCCTGCGTGCGCCAGCCAATGCCCCGACCGCGCCAGTCGGGCAATAATGCGATCCCGATCTCCCAGAATTTCGATACGTCGTACCCTCTCGAACGCCAGTCAACAAACCCTGCCGCTCTGTCATCGTCTACAGCGACGATGAGTCGACTGTGGTCAGGACTGAGATATCCGTCGGTGGCGAATCGCCGTACCGGGGCCTGTGCATCACGAAAGCCAGCCCAGTCAAGTCCGATCAGACCAGGCACCGTGGCGAATCGCCGGAACATCTCCAAGTCGTCCTCGTTCACCGGGCGCAGCCGCACGACAGTCATCCGCTTCCCTCTCCTCGCTATGTGGTGATCCACAGACTTCCAAGACAGCATCATTGCCGCGTCGGTGCTGACGCGTCGCCGTACGACTCATCGTGCAGGTACGTAAGAGGGCTCGCCAGACGGATCACTTGAGGAGCATTGATACTCACGCGGCCCCGGCAACCAGTCTGGGAGCCACCTTGGGAGCCACCCGGGCAGACGATCATGAACCGGGCCGAACGGAGCCGAACGGCAAGATGACCGATGACCAGCAGCGCGAACTGTTGTGAACGATCCTGGAGATCGTTTGGGGACCTTGTAAACAGAAGGCGAGTGATGGCGCCCTGGCTGTACAGCCACGAGTACAGCCAAGAAGGCAAACGAGGGCGGAACCCGGCGAACGTCCACGGACACCGGGCCCGCAGGTCGAAGCCTCGGACTCACTTGGACCGACGCTGTCTGGGGCGATACTGAGCAACACGTTCCGCCGCCATACGTTCCCGTCGCTCTTGATCCGCGCTCTCCCGGGCAGTCGGCAGTCGCCGCTTCTCATGCCTGATCGCCAAGCGGATCGTCCAGTAGAGGAAAAAGAACAACAGCGCGGCCGGAACAGCCCATATGATCAACACGAGCAAAATCTCGGTTAACCCGATCCCCATCTGATCCTCCACTATAGGAGGAACCAGCATGCCTGATCTTGCAGACGGCGTCCATCGACGCTCACCGCCTCCAGGAGATACGGGCTTGATCGCATGCCAGATCCGTGCCAGAACGGCCGGGGAACCGCGGTCACTCACGGGACTCGCGGTCAACCGGCCCGCCCTGACCTGCCCCCCCGTTATCCCAGCTCAACCCAGCATGATCAGTAGCTGGTTCCCGAGCTGACAATTCATCGGCAAGACGCCGCGTTGCTGCGCGATCATTGGGCGATGAGGGCACGAGTGAGCGACTTTCTTGGGTGATCTTGAGGCTGGGCAGAGCATCGAGGACCGGACCTACGCCTGCGAACTCCTAGAGATACATATCGGCCCGCAGGGCGAGCCAGCCGAGGAACAATTCCAGCTCACCGTTGGCACTTCATAGGCCCTCGCGGAACAGCTCCAGCTTCATCCCTTTCTCATCGGCCGGCACTGGCTTTTCGTGCCCGAACTCCATCCCGACAAGGTGACCGAGTGGCTGAGTGATCAGATTGCGGTGTTGGAGGCTCCGACATGGAGCGAACTCGCCGAAAAGATCGGTCGCAGCGACACTGCACCGTCGAGAATCAACGCTCTGGGGGATCGCCGCCGACTGCGTGGAGCGCATCGATGTACCCGCCACCGACGTCGAACCGTGTGATGTCCGTCGTCTTGTTCGTAGAGCATATGAGTGCCCAGTCCGCCGCCGGACTGATCTCTTGGAGACGCAATCGCTTCTTCCGGGTGATCCCGCGAGCACGGCCGATGTAGCAGACTTGTGGGTCGATCCTCTCGATGTAGACAGCCATGAGAGGAAACGCCTTGGTCAACGTTGTGATCAGGCCCGTGGTGGAATCCAGGTCGATCCCCGCCAGAGGCTGGGGATGCTCCCCGCGCAAGATAAGGGCGCGATGGGTCATGGTCGAACCCTTCCAGCTTGAACGCGTCGCGTGCTCGATGTCGCGAAGGCGTATAACCGAATAGCCATCGAGATGAAGTTCGTCAGAGATGGTGTGCAGCAGTGCCCACTTGCGGCCAATGCCCATCACGTAGGCATCAAGTCGATCCGCACATTCGATCTCACGGCTGACCCTCACGGGTTCACCGGAGCGCCTTGCCCTCTTCAGGTCCGTGAGAATCGTCCTCTTAGCCATGGCTCCGGATCGTCCCACTTCGGGCATCTGATGCTCATCTGATTTCCGGGCTGTCCTGGATGATCAGGGAATATCGGTACTGCAACAGAGGCACACAACGACTCACAGCCACTTCCGTCCAGTACCACTCTGGACACGGTCGAGAGCTCCTGATCACGGCTTGGTCGACCACACGATCTTCTGCGCGGTGCGGGCCAGCCCATCGCAGCGGTGGCTGACAAGTCCTCCAGCGCCTGGGTGGGGTTCTCCGGCCGGATGACGCGTAGGTCGGCGACCTGGAGGTCGTGCTCGAGGTGAGTACGGTTCAGCCGGGTCCAGGTGACTCCGGCCAGGGCGGGATCGGCGAACGTGGCGTTGATCAGCTACGGCGCGCGTCGGCTGTACGCAGGTAGTGCTCGGCGATCTCGTCGCTGGTGGTCAGCCAGACATCCGGCTGCGCCGCCAGGTACGCCAGCGCCCGGTCAAGGTACTTCGCACGGAATGCCTGGCCGATCGAGAACGGGTGCAGAGCCAGCGCCATCACCCGGCCGCTGTGCGCGGACTCGGCGTGCAACTGCTCGTACTGGTCGGTGACGATCTGGAGGAACTCCGGCCCGGTCGTGCCGTTGCCGAACAGCATCAGGTCGTTGAGCTCGACCGAATACGGGACACTGATCATCCCGGGCACCCGCAGCGGGTACGGCTGGTCGTCGTTGGTCCAGTCCAGCAGGTAGCGGAAGCCGAGATCGGCCAGCAACTCTGGGGTATGGAACGTCTCGGTCAGGCCGGGCCCCATCCAGCCGCTCGGCCGGCGGCCGGTGCCCTCGGCGATGGTGTCGGTGATCTCGGTGAGAACGCGGCGCTCGTCGTCGCGGTCCATACCGGTGTGCAGGATCGAGTTGGTCCGCCCGTGCGCCAGCCACGCCCAGTCGCGTTCGACGCCGGCCTTGACGATCTGTGGGTAGTGGTGGACGACGTCGGAGTTGAGCAGCACGCTGGCCCGGACGCCGTGCCGGTCCAGGATGTCGGTGATGCGCCAGATGCCGACCCGGGCGCCGTAGTCACGCCAGCCGTGGTTGAGCGCGTCGGGCACCAGATTGGCGGTGCCGGGCCAGATGCTCGTGGACGGGCGACCGAGCAGGAAGTGCTCGACGTTGAGCCCGACGTACACGGCGACCCGGGCGCCACCGGGCCAGGTGATCGTCGGCCGCTCGGTGATCGGGTTGTACTCGAAGAGATTCAGGTCCTGTGCCATGCCGGAACGGTAAGACCTAACATTAATGTCAAGTTCAAGCGAGGGGTGACATGCGCATCGGCGAGCTGGCGCGGCGGACTGGGGTGAGCGAGCGGTCCCTGCGGTACTACGAGCAGCAGGGCCTGCTGGCCGCCGACCGTACCTCGGGGGGCCAGCGCGACTACCCGGACGCCGCGATCGACCGAGTCATTCGCATCCAGGAGCTGTTCGCCGCGGGGCTGCACAGCAGGAAGATCGTAGAGCTGCTGCCATGCATGCGCGACGCCGACGGCGGCCCCTCCATGATCGCCGACGCGAAGCTGGTCGCCGAGCTCACCGCAGAACGTGACCGCATCGACCGCATGATCGGCGACCTCATCACCTCCCGCGAAGTCCTCGACGACGTGATCACCGCGGCCTCGCAACCCGTCGACTGACCGGTCAACCCGGGCCGTCCCAGGTACGGCCGGTTTCCGCCACCATGGCGTTCCAGCAGCGCGCCGGTGTGCCGTACATCCCACCGCAGCATGGTCCGGTTATGGAGGAGGTCGTCCTCGCCCGCGACGGCGCCACCATGCTCCCGGGCGATGTCGGCCAGGCCGAACGCGACGTCGACGTTCGCGGCGGCGCAGGCGCCGCGCCCATCTCCGTCGAGCCGTCGCTCGGTGGTCCGCTCGATCATCCACCGGGGACCGGCGTACCGCAGGATCCGCCGTCGACTCGACGCCTTGTCCGGTGGGCACGACGACGGCGTGCGGCGCGGCGCCGCCTCGGCCGCGGGTGCACCGGCCGTGGGGACGGGGACTGGCGTGCTGACAGCGTTCACTCTTCCTCGGCGAGTTCCGGATGCTCGCGTTCGATCCGATCCGCGACGAAGTCCAGGTCATCGCGACCGAGCCACTCGATCAGGCTGTAGAGCAAGACGGGATCGCCGTGGATCTCGCCGGTCAGGTCTCCACGCTAGAAGGGGAAGTCCACCGCACCGCCGCCAAAGGGCCGCTCTGCTACCGCCTCCTGCTTGCTATGACAGAGGTCCACACGGCCATCCCCGCCAGCATCAGCATGCCAAGAGCCATGGTGGTGTATCCCGCCCCGCCGATCGATCTGACTGAGAACGAATCTCCCCATCCGTTGAGCTAAGAGTCATGAAGATCGACCCGAGCCCCAGCACCGCGCACGCCAGCATGCCCCCGGACAGGACCGCATACCTTACTGGCCTCTCGGCTGCTTCCCCTGATGACGACACACCACGCTTCTGCTCCAGGCCCGCCCTGAACAAGCCCCACGCAGCCGCACCCAAGGCCGCAGCCACGCCGAGAGCCGCCGTAGCAATGAACACCCAGTCGAGCGGTCCACGCACGTTGTAGGGCCCAGTCATCCACTTGAGAACCTTGACCACCAATGCCAGCGCTGACACCGCCAGCGTTAACTTGATCAGCTTAGGCACTTGGGACATTCGGCGATTATGTCGCCTGCCTACTCCCGTTCCAAGAGATGCCACCGGCGGGGGCCTCGGCTCCGGGTTGATCGACGTTCCATGGCCGAGGTTCGTGAGTGGCTGAGGTAGTTCCTGATCTTTCCTGTCTGCCATGTCCCAGGCAAGCCCAACATCTCGACTCCTCCGGATCAAAGGCCGATCGCGGCGCTCGCCTCGGTGGCCGTGTGGCCAGCTTCGGTAGCACCGTCGTGTACGTGTTCTCGGTCAGATTGGTCGAGCTGTGGCGCAGCATCGAGAACACCATCTTCGTGTCGGCGCCGGCGGCGTAGGCGTGCCGACGATCCGAGCGGCCGCCTTGCCGCAGAGGAGTGACACGCCCCTGTCCGGGGCTCTCCTGGTGGCCACCGACCACGCCAGAGACGCGCTGTGGGGCGCCGCCTCCGTCACCCGGGAGTCAGCCTGATCGGCCGGTTGTCTCCCCACGCGGGCTCATGCGGGTCACCTGACCCACCTCGCCGGCCTTGATCGGGCTCACCGGAGAGCAATCCACCGGGGATGTTCCAGGACCGTTCCATCTCCTGTCACGACATGTCACGCCTCTCCAATCGAGGTGTCACCGTCTGATGGGAGAGGACCCCGATGCGCGAAGTGGACGACTCGCGACTGCTGGTGGACATAGCCCGTGCCGTACTGGCGCGGGAGGAGGCCGAAGCGTGGCAGATCGAGCCGGGTGAGTTCTGGTGCCTGCTGACGCCGCCCAAGCACCGTCGCCGAGACCAGGGCTGGAAGCTGCACGTCTCGGCGACGCTGCTGTCCGCGCCGGTGGTGCTGACCCGAGCCGCCGAGGTCCTGGTCCGGGAGGGCTGCTCGTTCAAGTTCGCCCGGGGCCTGGACCAGCTCGACGCGCTGCTGTCGGTCAACTGTGACCGCGGCAGCGGGGGGAAGTTCATCACGGCCTATCCCGCCGACGATGAGCAGTTCCGCCGGCTGGCGGCGGAGCTGGACCGGGTGACCGAGGGGCTCCCCGGCCCGGTGGTGCTGTCCGATCGCCGGCTGCGCCCCGACAGCCTGGTCTTCTACCGCTTCGGCGTCTTCGGAGCCCAGCCGGTCTTCACCAACGACGGCAGTTTCGAGTCGATGGTGGTGGGCCCGGAAGGGGAGCGGCGCAAGGACGAGCGGCTGGCCTGGTTCAGCCCGCCGCCGTGGGCCAGGTCACCACTGCCCGAGCCTGAGCCGACCGCGCCGCCGACCGCGCCGTCGAGCACGCCGTCGAGCACGCCGTCGAGCACGCCGGAAGCGGTGCTGATCGGGGACCGCTTCGTGGTACGCGAGGCCATCCGGCAGTCCTACCGCGGCGGCGTCTATCGCGGAGTCGACCGGCAGACGGGCGGCGAGGTCATCCTGAAGCAGGCACGGCCCCAGGTGATGGGCCTGCTGGACGGGAAGGACGCCCGTGACAGGTTGCGCCACGAGGCGGACATGCTCGACCGGCTCGGTCCGCTGGGGGTCACGCCGGCCAACGTGGCGATGGTGTCCCAGCAGGACAATCTCTTCCTGGTCCAGGAACAGGTCCCCGGTGTCACGTTGCGAGCCTGGGCCGCCGCGCGGGCCGGCGAGGAGAAGGGCCGGGGCGTCCCGCTGGCCGAGGTGGTCGACAAGGCCGGGCAACTCGTGGAGATCATGGCCGCCGTCCACGAGCAGGGACTCGTGCTGCGTGACTTCACCCCCAACAACGTGATGGTCACGCCGGAGGGCCGGATCCGCCTGATCGACCTGGAGTTCGTCGTCCCTGACGGCACCCGCGTGCGCAGGGTTTTCACCCCCGGGTACGGCGCGCCGGAGCAGATCTCGGCAGCGAGATCGGGCCGGGCGCCCACCCGGCAGGCGGATCTGTTCGCGCTGGGGGCGTCGATCGTCTATCTCGCCTGCGCCGTGGATCCGCTGCTGCCTGCCGACAAGCCCGCCGACCGGCCGGGCGAGGAGCGGATGGCCGAGCTCGTCGCCCTCCTCGGCGCGGACATGCCCGCGCTGCGACGCCTGTCCCCGCTGGTGCTCGGCCTGACGAAGGACGACCCGGAACAACGGTGGACGCTGGGCCGCGCCCGCGCGTTCCTGGCGACCCTCGACCAGACGCCGGGCCCGGTGCAGGACGGCGGCCTGTCGACCGGTCGCACCGACCGGCTGATCAGCGACGGGCTGAACCACATCCTGCGCACCATGGATCCGGCGAGCCCCTGGCTGTGGACGGCGGGCGAGTTCGGCACGACGACCGATCCGCTCAACGTGCAGCACGGAGCCGGCGGGGTGCTGAGCGTGCTCACCCGCGGCGCCCAGGTCCTCGGCAACGCCGAGCTGCTCGCCGGGGTCGCGGACGTGGCCGGCTGGATCCGGCCACGTCTGTTCACCATCCCGCGCATCCTGCCGGGCCTGTACTTCGGCCGTTCCGGAACAGCCTGGGCCCTGTACGACGCCGCCCGGCTGCTGGGCGATGAGGAGATGGCCGCGCAGGCGGTCGAACTGGCCAAGAAGGTGCCGGTGCAGTGGCCTAACCACGACATCTGCCACGGCGCCACCGGCGCCGGCATGCTGCAGCTGCACCTGCATCGCTCGACCGGCGACCCCGAGCTGCTGGACCGGTTCACGCTGGCCGCGGACAGCGTGCTGCGCTCCGCGCATGAGCGGGAGGACGGTCTGCTGGTCTGGCCGATTCCCAAGACGTTCGACTCGGTGCTGGCCGGGCTGGTCCACTACGGGTTCGCGCACGGGGTCGCGGGGGCGGGCACCTTCATGCTGTACGCCTGGCTCGCCACGGGCGGCGCCGACTACCTCGAGGCCGCCCAGCGCGCGGCGGAGACGCTGGAGGCGGTCGCCATCACCGAGGGCGATGCCGCGTGGTGGCCCAGTGGCGAGAAGGAAGAGGCCGCGGATGACCGGGCGCGGCACTGGTGCAGCGGCTCCTCCGGGGTCGGCACCTTCCTGATCCGCCTGTGGGCGGCGACCGGTCAGCAGCGGCACCGGGAGCTCGCGGAGGCCGCCGGTACGGCGATCCGCGAAAGCCGGTGGTATTCGGGCACCAGTTCCTGCCACGGCCTGTCGGGAGATGCCGACTTCCTGCTGGATCTGGCCGACTTCACCGGTGAACAGCGTTACCACCGCTGGGCCTCTGAGCTGGCCACCGCGATGTACGCGCGCAACATCCTCCGGGACGGCCTCATGGTGCTGCCCGACGAATCCGGCGTCGAGGTCCACGCCGGCTACAACACCGGCCTCAGCGGCGCCATGGCCTTCCTGCTCCGGCTCCGCCACGGCGGGCCCAGGTGGTGGATGCTCGACGCGCTCCTGACCTCCAGGCGAGAAACACCCCAGCACGCGAGCCACGGGACGGTGTGACGCCGTGCCGGCCGCCGCACTGAACCGGATCAGCTTCTCGTTCGCCGCCGACGGCAGCCACGCGGCCTGCCTGACTCGTCAGGGCGACGGTCCGCTGCGCGTGGAACGGTGGTCCTTCTCCGGACGGACACCGCTGCGCGAGACGCTGAGCGGCGAGCAGTCGATCTGGACGCAACTGCTCACCCTGACCGACGGCCGGATCCTGTTCACCAGGCCAGGACGTGACCACAACCGGCTGATGCTGGCCGAGGACGGCCTGGCGGAACGGACCCTGCTCACGGTCGCCTGCCCGGCGGTGCGGCTGATCGCCTCTCCTGACCCCCGGCTGCTGGCCGTGGCGGTCGGTACCGCCGGCGAGCGCTCGACCATCTGGCGGGTACCGGGCGACGGGTCGAGCCTGGAGACGGTCGCCGAGCTGCCAGGGGTGCTGACCGGCGGACACCCCCTGGACACCGGCGGTGCCCTGGGATTCAACCAGCGGCTGGGTGACACGGTCAGGCCGGTCGTGGTGGATCTTCACTCCGGTGGGGTGATGCCGCTGCCGGGCACCTCACCCGGGCAGCACCTGCTGCTCAGCGCGCCGAGCTCGGGCCGGCAGATCCTGGCCGGGACAGTGGGGCAGCGGTTACGGCTCGGCCACGCGGACGCCGGCTCCCTGAGCTTTCCCGGCGTCCTGGACACGATCGACGGCAGCGTCGCTCCGATGGCCGCCGACCCCACCGGCGAAGACGTCGCGCTGCGGGTCAACCGGGGTGCCTGCTCGCAACTGATGGTCTACACCCCCCGGATGGAGCGGATCCGCCAGGTGCCGATCCCGCCCGGTGTCATCGGCCACGGCTGCGCCTGGGGCGCGCAAGGACTGCGCTTCCCGTTCTCCGCACCCGCCCAGCCCGGCGGCATCGCCACCGTCGACCCCGCCACCGGGCGGTGGGACCTGGCCGCCGACGACGCCCCGGGCTGGGCCGGCGCCCGCGTCGAGCAGTTCGCCGGGCCCGGCGGGCCGATCGAGGCCGTGGTCTACGGCGACCCGCGCCGTGCTCGCCGCCTGCTGATCTCCCTGCACGGCGGTCCTGAGGCAGCCACCCAGCTGGGCTTCGACCCGCTCATGCAGGCCGTGGCCGGCGCCGGGATCGCCATCGTCGCGCCCAACTACCGGGGCAGCATCGGGTACGGCTCGGCGCACCAGCGCGCCCTGCTGGGCGCCTGGGGCGGGCCCGACCTGGCCGACATCCGGCATCTGGCAAGGCGCCTGGCCCGTCCAGGCCAGGCGCTGCTGGTGCACGGCACCAGCTACGGCGCCTACCTGGCGCTGCTGGCCGCCTGCGCCGATCCCGACCTGTGGTCCGGCTGTGTCGCCGTCTCGCCGTTCCTGTCCGGGCCGCGCCTCTATGCGGAAGGTTCACCCGGAGTCCGGGCACTGCTGGACCGCCTCGGCGGCCGCACCGTGATCGACGACGATCTCGGCCCGCGGGATGTGGCGCGGCTCTGCGAGCGGATCACGGCCCGGCTGCTGATCGTCCACGCCCGCAATGACGAGGTGATTCCGGTCAGCCAGTCGCGTGAACTGCGCGCGCGCCTGCTGTCGGCCGGGCGTCACGAAGGCCGGGATTTCACCTATCTGGAAAGCCCGACCGGCGGCCATGACCTGATTTCCGGTCACATCGTGGACGCCTTACTGCGCTTCCTTCTGGCCGCCTAGAACAAGCGAAAGACGAAAGGAGGTGACAACCATGGCTGTCGACATCAGCGCGCTGGATCTGCTCCCGGCGGAAACCCAGGGACTTTTCCCGTGCCACGACTCGTGCGGCTGGCTGGTGACATGTGATTTCTCCTGTCTCCCGTCGTGCACGAACACCTGCAAGCAGACGGACGGCTGAGCCCGGCCGCTCATCCGGAGAGGAGGTGACACAAATGTCGATCGACATCAGCGCGCTGGACCTGCTGCCGGCGGAGCCGCGCGGACTCTGGCCGTGTGGCGGGATCACCTGCAGTCGCTCGTGTATCACCACGTGCACGTGGACTGACCCGAAGTGATCTGACAGAGGCCGCGGGCGACCGGACAGGGCGCCCGCGGCCAATCAGGAGGAGAAGAAAGTGACCGTCGACATCAACTCGCTGGACCTGCTTCCAGCCGAAGCCAAAGGCCTGTGGCCGTGCCAGGTCACCTGTTACGGATATTCCTGCGGTGAATGGCGTACCTGCGGATACACCGATCCGCTGAAATGAGCATCGGGGATGGGCGGCCCGGCCGGGCCACCCATCCCCGAAGAAGCGGGGAGAAATGAACGCCAGAGAAATGCCGGACGAAGTGATCTGGGATATCACCTACGCCTGCCCCTTGCGTTGCATGCACTGCTACTCCGAATCCGGCAGGAGGCCGTCCCGCCGATTGAGTCACGCGGACATGCTGCGCGTTGCCGACGCCATCGTGGCCATGCGCCCGCGGGGCGTCGCCATCGCCGGCGGAGAACCACTATTGATCAAAAATCTCGCCGAGGTCGTCGCACGGCTGGCGGACGGCGGGCTCAGCGTCGCCCTCTACACCAGCGGCTGGCTGATGACCGAGGAGATGGCACGGAGCCTGGCCGAGGTCTGCGACCGGGTGGTGGTGAGCCTGGACGGGGCGAGCAGCGCGACCCACGACCGGATCCGCGGCAGGAACGGCTCGTTCGGCCATGCGATGCGAGCCCTGCGCCTGCTGGACGACCTGTGCGCCGAACGCAGAGCCCAGGGGCGCGAACCCGTGTCCTTCGGGATCGACTGCGTGCTGCTGCAGAGCAACTTCGCCGAGATGCCGGCGTTCTGCGAGGACATCGCGCGGCGATTCCCCGAGCTGGGGTTCATCGCCTTCGGCGCCGCCGTACCCGGCGGGCTGGCCAACCGGCGCGGCTTCGACGAGCGCGAGCTGCTCACCGAGGAGCAGGTCGGGCTGCTCAACGACCCCGCCTTCGCGCACCGGCTGCGCGAACAGGCCCCCGGCTCCGTCATGGTCACCGCCACCGACAACCGCATCCTGCAGATGCATCCCCAGCTCATCGCGCGCGGCGTCGTCTTCAACGCGCTCCAGATCGAGCCGGACGGCGAGGCTCGGGCGATGCCGATCTACGAGGGCACGGTGGGCAACATCCTGACCGCGTCACCCGAGGTTCTCTGGCGCCGGGCCAGAGCCCGGTGGAGCGATCCGTTCGTGGTGGAGGCGCTGACTCCGGCGTTCACCATGCGGCAATGGGCGGAAGCCGCCCGGCGGATCGACTACCACTTCGGGTCCGACGCCGTGCGGGCCAGGATCGACCGGCGCCCGGCGTACCACGGCGGGGAGGTGGCGAATGGCTCCGCTCAACGCACGTGAGGTGGACACCCCGGCACGCATGTTGCTCTATTCGGTCCGCGGGGCGCCGGGGTGGACGGTCGTGTCGGTGCTGTCGACCGCGGCGGGGATCGCGGTGACGCTGTCGGTTCCCGCCGCGCTTGCCCGGGCGGTCGACTCGGCCCTTGTCGGTGCGCCAGGCCCGGCTCTGGCCTGGCTCGGAGGACTGATCGGGGCCGGCCTGCTGATGGGGGTGCTGGAGGTGCGGGCGAGCGCGGCGGGCAGTATCGCCGTCGAGGTGTCGCTGCGCAGGGGGATGTTCCGGCGGGTGCTGGAGGCCGGGATCGCGGGGCAGCGCCGGTTCTCCGCCGGCGACGTGAGCAGCCGGCTGGTGAGCGGGGCGGCCGAGGCGTCGGGCCTGGTATCGGTCGTGCTCTCCGTGGCGGGCGCGGTGACGCTGTCCACCGGCGGCCTGGTGGCGCTCGCGGTGATCGACTGGCGGCTGGCGATCGCCTTCGTGGTGTGCGCGCCGGTCGCGGCGGTGCTCGTGCGGCGCTTCATCGCGGAGACGACGGGGCTGATCCAGCGCTACCAGGAAGTTCAGGGCACGCTGTCGGCCCGCCTGGTGGAGACGCTGGCCGGTTCGCGCACCATCCACGCCAGCGGCACCCTGGAGCGTGAGGTGGAACGGGTGCTCGCGCCGCTGCCCGAGCTGGCCGCGGCCGGGCGGGCGACCTGGGAGGCCCAGCGCCGCACCGTGTGGAAGGTGGGGCTGCTGGCCCCGCTGACCCAGATCGTGGTGCTCGCCGTCGCCGGGATCGGCGTGTCCGACGGGCGGATCACTCCCGGCTCCTGGATCGCGGTCGCGGGGTACGTCAGCATCGCGCTCGGCCTGCTCGGCGTGGTGGACACGCTGATGGGCCTGGCGCACATCCGCGCCGGAGCGGCCCGGCTGGCCGAGGTGCTGGATCTGCCCGCCGGGCCGGGCGGCTGCCTGCCGCTGCCCGACGGCCCAGGCGCGATCACCTTCAGGTCGGTGACGGTGCACGCCGATGGTGACGCCGTACTGGACGGGCTCGACCTGGAGATACCACCCGGACTCGCCGTCGCCGTCGTCGGCCGGTCGGGAGCCGGCAAATCCACCCTCGCCGCGCTGGCCGGCGGACTGCTCGCGCCCGAGCGCGGCGAGGTCTCACTGGACGGCGCCGCCGTGGCCGAGATCCGCTCCGAGGAACTGCGCCGCGCGGTGGCCTACGCGTTCGAGCGGCCCGCCCCGCTGGGGGAGACCGTCCACGACATGATCGCGTACGGCTGCGCGGACGTCTCCCGCGACCAGGTGAGGCTCGCGGCCAGGTCAGTGTCGGCCGACGGCTTCATCAGCCGGCTGCCCGCCGCCTACGACACCGCGCTGGAGCTGGCGCCACTGTCCGGCGGGGAGGCGCAGCGGCTCGGGCTGGCCCGTGCCGTGGTCCGCGAACGCCGGGTCCTCATCCTCGACGACGCCACCTCCAACCTGGACACCGTGACCGAGGCCGAGGTGACCACCACCCTGAGAAACCTGCTGGCCGGCCGTACCAGAATCATCGTGGCTCATCGCCTCACCACCGCCGCCCACGCCGACCTGGTCGTCTGGCTGGAGGGCGGGCGGGTGCGGGCGACCGGCCGGCACCACCGGCTCTGGCGGGAGCCGGACTACCGGGCCCTGTTCGGCAAGGAGCCGGCATGACGGACCGCCTGGTGAGCCGGGCCGGATGGCGGCTCCTGACCGAGGAGCTGTCCAGGCGCCGCCGAGGGCTGACCATTCTGGCCGGATGGTCAGTCGTGGAATCCCTTCCCGCCCTACTGTCGGGCCTCGCCGTGGCCGCGGCGCTGGACCAGGGCTTCCTTGCCGGACATCCGCTGGTCGGGCTCGGCTGGCTGGGACTGCTCGGGCTGGCGATGGTGGTTCAGGCGCTGGCCACCCGCAACACCTTCCCGTGGCTGGCGGACATGGTGGAGCCGATCCGCGACGTACTGGTCAGGAAGGTGGTCGCCGGAGCGCTGCGCCGCGCGACGCAGGAGGGCCGGAGCGGGGACGGCTCGGTGGTGGCCCGGCTCAGCGGCCAGACCGAGACCGTGCGGAACCTGGTCGCCGCGCTGCTGCGCACGCTCCGGCCGACCGTCGCGTCGCTGATCGCGGCCCTGGCCGGTCTGATCGCGCTCGCGCCGGTCGTGGCGGCGATCGCCGCCCCGCTGATCGCGGTGAGCCTCGGGCTGTTCGCGTGGCTGACGCGGGCCCTTGCCGTACGCCAGCGCGAACTGATCCTGGCGGGGGAGAGAATGGCGCGGGAGGCGACCGGCGTCATCGAGGGCCTGCGCGACGTGGTGGCGTGCGGCGCCGCCCCGACCGCGCACGACGCGGTGGAGCGGGCGGTCATGGCGGAGGCTCGGGCCGGTATCGCGATGGCGCGGACCTCCTCGGCACGTGGCCTGATCATGGCGGTCGGCGGGGTCGTCCCGCTGATCCTGGTCCTGCTGCTGGCTCCGTGGCTGATCGCTTCCGGCCGGTTGACCTCGGGTGAGCTGGTCGGCGCGGCCACCTACCTGGCCGGCAGCCTCGACCCGGCGTTGCGCTCACTGACCGGGACGGTCGCCTCCTGGTGCAGGCAATTGGGCGTGCTGCTGCACAGGATCGCGGAGACGAGCACTCTCCCCGACGTGCCGGCGCGGCGGGGGCATGCCCGGCCGGACGCCGGAGACCTGCGGGTGACCGGGCTGACCTTCGGCTACGGCCCGCAGGTCGAGCCGGTGATCGACGACCTCACCCTGAGCATCGCGGCGGGCGAGCACCTGGCGATCGTGGGAGCCAGCGGGATCGGCAAGTCCACGCTCGCCGCTCTGCTGGCCGGCCTGACGCGCCCGCAGTACGGCACCGTGCGCCTCGGCGGTGTCGACGTCAACGAGATCGACGAGGCGCACCTGCGCCGTTCGGTGGCGCTGGTCCCGCAGGAGGCCTACGTGTTCACCGCGAGCCTGCGGGACAACCTCACCTACCTGCGGCCGGAGGCGAAGGACGCCGACCTGGACCTGACCGTGACTGCGCTCGGGATGTGGCCGCTGGTCAACCGGCTAGGCGGGTACGACGCCCCGCTGGGGATCGGCGGCCCGGTTCTGTCGGCGGGCGAACGGCAGCTGATCGCGCTCGGCCGGGTCTACCTCTCGGCGGCGAGCGTGCTCGTGCTCGACGAGGCGACCTGCCACCTCGACCCCGGCGCCGAGGCCAGGGCGGAGGAGGCCCTGGCCGCCACGGGCCGCACGCTCGTCGTGATCGCGCACCGCATCAGCTCCGCCGGCCGTGCGCAGCGGATCCTGCTGCTGGACGGGAACCGCGCGCAGGCCGGAACCCACCGGGAACTGCTCGCCGCCTCATCCGTGTACGCCGCTCTGGTGGGACACTGGCAAGCCCCGTGATCACCGAGGCAGGTAGGAGCAGCGGACACCCGTCTGCACGGTGGCGCGCAACTCCGCGCCGATCACATCGTCGGCCTCGGCGATATGCGTCAGCGCCCGCCGGATGGCCTTGCTCACCGCGATCCTGGCCCGTTCATGGTCATCGGTGAAGTGCCGCGTCCGGCCGCCCAGCCCGGTGCTCCCGGTCAGCTCCGAGATCAGCCAGTCGCGCTCGGCCCGCAGCGCCGCAGCGCGCTCCAGGTCGTTGGCGGCCTCCAGCTCGTCGATCTCCTCTTCGAGCTCGGTCATCCGCGCCACGTAAGTGCGTTCCGCGTGCTCGTCGAGGACTGGTTGAGCGGAGTGGGCCGGCTGGACCGGCGTGTCCTCCCCGCCGGCGACGAGGTCGATGGCGCGGATCTCCCGTCTGGGGTTGGCGATCAGGATGGAAAGGTGGCGCATGCCCACGCTCGGCTTGACCAGCGCGGTCCGGCCGGCCAGCTCGACCTGCCACCAGCGCCCGCCTTTCGAGCACACCGCCACCGACGGCCCGGCGGCACGTGCCTGCGGGCCCCGCACCTCGGGGAGCGCCATGCCCAGCTCCGCAGCCTCCTTCTCCGCCATCACCAGCTCATCGCGTGGCCCGCCGAGCCGCACCAGCGCATGGCCGAGCCGCCAGCGGCTCAGCGCCGCCGCGGGCCAGTGGCCGAGCGCCTGGTTGGCCCGCAGCGCCTCGCCGAAGTGCTCGACGGCCCGCTCCACCTGGCCCATCGTCAGCGCGGCCAGCCCGAGAGACTGGTGGGCGGAGCCGAAACAGGCCGCTCCGCGGCTGGCGACCATCGGCAGCCGGGCGTAGGGCCTGAGCAGGTCGTAGGCCCGCGCGGCCAGGGCCTCGTCGTCCAGCAGGTGAGCTGCCTCGACCAGCCCGTACATCGCCGCCAGCCAGTTTTTCGCCGGTGGGAGCGTGATGTCGCGCAGCCGGCTCACCATCGTCTCGGCCAGGCGCCGGTCTCCCGCCTCGGCGGCGGCCACCGCCAGCGCCGGGAAGTAGGCGTAGTCCGCGTGACACAGTGCCGAGGAGTTCACCAGGTCCGACAGCAACGGGAGCAGTTCGGCGACGCGTCCCTGATACCAGCGGATCGTCGCCAGCTGCGCGCCGTACCAGCCGATGGCGTTGACATCACCCGCGGCCGTGCCGCGCTCCGAGCAGGCCGCCGCCGCCCGCTCGGCCTCCTCCAACCGGCCCGCCCTGATAAGGAGCATGACCTCGATCGCGTCGATGACGAATCCGATCGCGGGATGGTCCCTGGCGGCCAGCCGGTCGCGTAACTCGCCCAGAGATCGCTCGGCGTGCGGGTCGGCGGCCAGGAACAGGTCGACCGTCCACCACAGCAGCCCCATCAGCAGGTCGCCACGGCGTTCCGTCCGGCTCGCCAGGCCGATCAGCTCCCGGGCCAGCTCGAACCTGAGGTCCTGGTGTTCGGGGCTCATCAGGCAGTGATGGGACAGGCTCAGCGCCTCGGCCAGGGCCACCGGGTCGCCGGTGTTCCTGGCGTGGGCCAGCGTCCGCAGGACCGAGGCGTGCTCGCCGATGAGGTTGTCCCGCTCGGCGGCCAATCGCACGCGCAGCCGTACGGCGAGGGCAGAGCCGGGGGTGATGGCGGCCAGGGCCTGCTGCTGGCGAGTGCTGATCATCAGCGACTCGGCGGTGGTGCGGTGCTCGTTCAGCCAGATCCCGCCCAGGCCCAGCGCCGCCCGAGCCTGCACCGCGGTGTCACCCCAGCGCTCGGCCTCCTGGTGTGCCTCCTCGAACCAGCGGCGGCTGGTATGCAGGTTGCCCTCCTCGTGGAGGGCGTGTTCGGCCCGGCGGATGCAGACCTCGGCCCTGCTCCCCTGTTTCACCTCACGCACAGATGCCCCCCTGGACATGCAGCGACGTGGCCCCCCGGCGTCCTCGAATCGTACGTAAGCCTCGCCGACGTGTCCAGGTCGCATATCAGCGGCGGCGGGACACCGGTCGCTCATGGTTCGCAGCCGTCGATGGCGGCTTGGCGGGCCGCAGAGCGGTGACCATCGGAGAGTTGTTCGGCGTGACTCGCCGAGTCCTCATGTGACCCGTGGGCCAGATCCGGGGCACGCATTCTGAGGTACACGAGTGTTATTCGGGCCGAACGGCGACTCGGCGCCTTCGGAGAACACGTCGCGAAGATCGGCATGACTCGAGGCTGACATAGCGGTCAGCGTCTAGGCTGACTGCCACGTTCTCAAGTTAGGCGAGAATCATGAAGATATTCCTGGCCGGCGCGTCCGGCGTGATCGGGCAGCGGCTCATTCCCCGCCTGGTTCGGGCGGGGCACGTGGTCGGCGGCATGACGCGCTCGCCCAGCAAGACGGCACTGCTCGCCCGGCTCGGGGCCGAGCCGATCGTCTGCGACGTCTTCGACCGCGACGCGCTGATCCAGGCGGTCCGCGACTTCGGGCCGGACGTCATCCTGAACGAGCTGACCGATCTGCCGGACGAGGTGGCGAAGATCGGTGATCACGCGGAGCTCAACGCCCGCATCCGGACCGAGGGCAACCAGAACGTGATCGAGGCGGCGCGGCAGAGCGGATCGCCGAAGATCCTGGCCCAGACGGTCGCCTGGCAGCTGCCCGACGGGCCCGATGCCAGGGCGGCCGCCGAGCTGGAACGTTCCGTTCTGGCCGAGGGCGGTGTCGTCCTGAGTTACGGGCAGTTCTACGGGCCCGGCACCTACAACGAGCAGCGGATCCCCGCGGAGCCCCGGGTCCAGATCGACCGGGCCGCCGACCGTACGGTGGAGCTGCTGGACGCGCCGTCGGGCGTCGTCGTCATCACCGACCAGTAGCCGCGCGGGCCGCGGTGCGCTTCGTGAACGGCAGCACGAGCCGGGACCGGTGGGCGGCGTCGCGATAGATCTTGTGGGTGACGGGGCGACCCACCGGCAGGTGGAACGCGTCCGGCGGCAGCAGCGCGTTGTGCGCGTCGGCCAGCGGTTCGTCGTTGGACAGCTCCACCAGCAGCCGGTGGCCGGGGACGAACGTCGCCGCGAACGGGTAGAGCCGCAGGACGTACTCCTCGATCTTCCCGGGCTCCACCGGCACGGCGCGGGTGTGCGGGTGGTACGGGTCGCCCTCGGTCGTCCGGTCGTCCAACTCGCGGTGCGACGCCTTGAGGAAGCCTGTGGTGATCAGTTGGCGGCTTCCGTTCGGGGCGACGTCCCACAGCCGCATGATGAAATTCGTGTCATCCTGGTCGATCTCGGCGAACAGGTGCGCCGCACCGGGGCCGATGAGCTCCGTGGGCTCCTCGAACGGCTCGGTGCTCCAGCTGAGAATCTCCACCTGGTCGGTCACCGTCAGCGGCGCCTGGTAGAAGCCGTCCGGGGCGGCGTGCTCCGCGCCCATCAGCTCAGGCTCCGAGGAGAGCTTGCGGCGCGGGCGCAGGTAGAGCGGCTGGTGCTCGATCTCCTTCGGCGGCCACTGCTGTGCGGTGACCACCTCACGCGAGCCCTCTACGAAGACGCTCACGGGCGGCTCGTCCATGATGCCGTTGTCGACGCCCTTGAGCCAGTACTCGTACCAGCGGAACATCTTGTCGTGCTCCTCGATCCAGGGGCGCGACTGCATCGGCGGGTAGGAGCCGATGTCCAGCTTCTTGGGCCCCCTCAGCACGTTGAACAGCTCGATGTGGCCGTCCACAGTCCAGCCGCGTCCCTGGTCGATCTGCAGGTAGACCGGGATGTCGATGTTCTCGGCCAGCGTGATGGGGTTGCGCTCCTCGTACCACTCCCCGTCGAGGTCGTTCATCACGATGTCGAACCAGAACTCGCGGTTCTTCGGGTACTTCAGCACGTGCACGAGGTTCGGCCACGCGGCCACGTCCGGGTCCCGGAGCCGCTCGTCGACGAGTTTCCTGAGCTCCTCCGGGGAGTGGACCTCCTGCATGCGGGACTTGACGTTGGTGTGCGCGATGCCGGAGTCGCCGCCGCGTCCCTCGCGGGCGGCCCGCGGCATGAACCACATGATGCCGCCGTGGTAGGTGGTCTCGTAGAAGTCGAAATGGCCGCCGCTGACGAAGATCGCCTTCAGGTGCGGCGGCCGCTCGGCCGCGGCGAGCACCTGCATCGACCCGAAGTAGGAGATGCCGATCATGCCGACGTTTCCGTCACACCACGGCTGCTCGGCGACCCATTCGATGAGGTCGTACAGGTCCTGCCCCTGGGGAACGCCACCGGCGTTGTAGTTGCCGATCATCACGCCGCCGGAGTCACCGGTGCCACGCATGTCACCGATGACGTGGACGTAGTCCTCCTTGACGACGCGCGCGATGTCGCCGGCCTCGATACAGCCGTCCCACATCGGACTGGGGCGACGCTGCGGCGGCGTGGTGAGGGCGAGGGCCTGCAGTTCCTTGCCGTAGGCGCTCATCGCGATCAGGGCCGGCCGCGGCTTGTCCTCCGTGCCGTGGTAGGCGTCCGCGGCGAGGGTGACCCCGTCGCGCATCGGTACCCGCAGGTCCTTGCGGACGGCGATCGTCTGCTCGCCCGCCTGGATCGTCTGGAAGTCGGCCATCAGTGCGAATCCTCTGTCACGAGTTCTGGTTGAAGTGCGTGCGGTAGCCGTGCATCGACGTGAAGAACGGCGACGGCTCAAGCGTGGGGTCGCCGGTGTAGCCGAGCCTCTCGGCGACGGGGGCGAACGGCGAGTACGGCGAGTCCGTCTCCCGCAGGCCGTCCTGAAGGCAGCGGCAGGCCGCTTCGCTGACACCGGCCTCGATGTCCAGGCTCCCCTGGAGCGCCTCCCGAGCCTGGGCGGCGTCGAGCTCGACGCCGTACGGCGTGCCGTCCGCGCGGCGGTACGGGTGCCCGAGGTACAGGTGTCGCGGACGGATCTCGTCGCGCAGGTACCGCAGGCCGGCGCGGTACGCGACCGGATCCAGGTAGCCGGGGAAGCCGTTGGCGGCCCCGTGGACCTGGACGGCGTCGCCGACGAACACGGAGCGCTGTCCGTCGATCACATAGGCCACCGATCCGGGCGTGTGGCCCGGGATCGAGTGGACGGAGACGGTGACGTCGCCACCGAGCGAGAGGGTCTCACCGCCGTTGACCAGCATGGTCGGCTCCATCTCGCCGGAGATGACCGCATGGGCGGCGGCCGTCACCTTCGCCGCGCCCTCGGGGTCGTTCAGATACCGCCCCCGGCCGTGGAGGTACTCGTCCACGTGCGCCCGGCGCGAGCGCAGCATCGGGGCGTCGGCCTCGTGGATGACGACCTGGGCGCGCCGGCCGGTGAGCTCCCACAGGGCGTGGGCGCCGCCGACATGGTCGATGTGGCCGTGGGTCAGCAGGATCCAGCGCACGTCCTCGATGCGGCGCCCGATGGCTTCGAGCGCGGGGGCCATGCCCTCGGCGGGAGAGGAGGCGATCCCGGTGTCGACGATGGCCGGCTCGGGAGCGTCGATGAAGAAGCTGTACAGACCGAACCGGCCCCACGGCGAGACCAGGGGATGAACGTTCACCTGCGTCATGACGCGCGCCTCAGGAAGGCGGCCGTCTCCTCGAAGACCCGGTGGTACGCCGGGATCCAGGAGAAGTGCTGCACGAATCCGTGGCCGGCGCCCAGGTAGCGACTCACCGTGGCGTCGACTCCGGCCTCCTTGAGGCGCCGGCCGTAGAGTTCGCCCTCATCACGCAGCGGGTCGTGCTCCGCGGTCACGATCAGCGCGGGCGGCAGCCCGGTGAGGTCTGCCCGCTTGATCGGAGAGACCCGCGGATCGGCGGGGTCGGCTCCGCTGTCGAGATAGAAGGCGTTGAACGGCTTCAGCCCCGCCGTCTCCAGGCCGTAGCCGACGGCGTTCTCGCGCAACGAGGCGTAGCGGTCGGCGTCGAAATCGAGATCGAGCGAGGGGTAGAACATCACCTGGTGGGTGATCCGGTCGAAGCCGTCGTCGTGCGCCATGCCGGCGACCGCGGCGACGAACGTGCCGCCGGAGCTGTCACCGGCGATGGCCAGCGTCGTGCCGTCCCAGCCCAAGGTCTCGCCGTTCTCGGCCGCCCATCGGACCGCGGCGTAGCAGTCCTCGAGACCGGCCGGGAAGGCGTGCTCGGGCGCCAGCCGGTAGCCGACGGAGACGACCTTGAGCCCGGTCTCCTTGGCCAGGGAGCGCGCGATGTGGTCGTGCGTCTCAAGGCTGCCGAGGAAGAACGCGCCGCCGTGGAAGTAGACCAGCAGGCCGTACGCGTCGGCCTCGGCCGGTGTGTAGATCCGCACCGGGACCTGTCCGGCAGCGGTCCGCGCGGTGAGGTCCTCGACGGAGTGGAGCGGCAGGCGGTCGGCCACGGGCGGAACCTGGGACTCCTCGCCGGCGCGCATCGCCTCCGGGTTCAGCGGGCCGGGAGGCGGCGCCGGCAGGCCGGCGAGGACGTGGGCGATGTCGGGGTGCAGTGGCATGGCGTCAGTCCTTCGGCTGCTGGGAGGCGGGCTGGTGGGAGGCGGGCTGGTGGGACGCGGGCTTCTGGGAGGCGGGCTTCTGGCCTGGGAAGACGTCGCTGATCTCGTCCTCGGTCCAGCCCTGGCGCGAGATCCGCTGCAGCTCGTCGGTCACCGGCTTGCGGATGGCCTGGTAGCGCGCCAGCGCCTCCTTGACGGAGCCGGCCTCCTTGAGGGCGTCGGCGAGGCCGCCGGCGTCCAGGATCGCCGAGTTCGCGCCCTGACCCTGGTGGTGCAGCATCGAGTGGGCCGCGTCGCCCACGAGGACGACGGAGTCGGAGTGCCACGTGTCGACCGAGTCGATGTCGTAGACCGCGCGGCAGTTGACGGCGTCCATGTCGAGGTCGCGGGTGATGTCCACGATCCGCTCGTCGAAACCCTCGACGGTCTTCAGCAGGTCGTCCTTGGTGATCTTCGGCGCCCAGGTGCTGTCCGGGCACAGGGCGGTGATGTCGAACGAGACCTGACCGCGGTGGCGCAGCGGCAGGAAGTAGATCTTCGTGCCCCGGCCGATGTACATCCGGAGGTTGTCGTCGACGGCCATTCCGCGGGCGTCGTCGACGGAGATCACGGCGCGGTAGGCGTGCTCGCCGGAGAACACCGGCTGGTTGTCGCTGAACAGTTGCCCGCGCACGACCGACTTGATGCCGTCGGCTCCGACGACCAGGTCGGCGGTGACCGACTCGCCGTTGGTGAAGGTCAGCGTCGCCTTGTCACCCTCGTCCTTGACGCTCTCCAGCTTGTGACCGAGGTGCACCATGCCCTCGGGGAGCACGCCCAGGAGAGCCTCGATGAAGTCACAGCGGTGGATGAGGTGGGTCTTCTGGCCGAAGGTGTCGATCTCCGGCCACGCCTCCTTCATGATCGGGTCGGCGGTGGGCGTGAGGATCTCGAAGTAGTCGCTCGGCGAGCTCACCTTCGCGATCGCGTCGAAGATGCCCCACTGGCGGAACCGGTCCATGGTGGACGGCCGCAGGCCGATGCCGGCGCCGACCTCGCGGGTCTGGCTCGCCTGCTCGTAGACGTTGACGGTGGCGCCGAGGAGGCTCAGGGCCTTGGCCGCGGCGGCTCCGGCGTACCCCGCGCCGACGATGGCGATGTTCAGGTTCTTCAGGTCTGAGGTCTTCATGCTCGTTGTCCTTGCTGGATCGTCAGGAAGTCAGCGGGGTTGTCGACGAAGATCGTCTTGATCGTCGCCTCGTCGAGACCGGCGGCACGGAGGTCCGGGATGAGGTCCTCGAAGATGTAGTTGACGGTGTGGCCCTTCACGCCAGGCCAGCCCAGCGGGCTGCAGTTGGCGTCGGCCGAGGCGAGCACCTTGCCCAAGTGCCCCTGACCGATGAACCGGAGGAAGTGGTCCAGCCGCTCCTTGCGCGGACGGGCCCAGAACGGCGGGTCCTCGAGCTCGGTCTCGTAGCCGAAGGTGTCGAACCCGATCCGGCCGCCCTGCTCCGCGATCCAGGTGTCGCGGGTCTTGTCGGCGTTCACGCCGTCGTCGACGTGCCCGAACAGGACACGGTCGAGCGGGAGACCCTCCGCGTCGAAGATGGCGATCGCGTTCTCGGCGTCGATCGCGAGGTGGGTCAGGATGGGCACGCCGGTGGTCAGGGCGGCGCGGGCGGCGGCTCGGTAGATGCGCTTGTCCAGGTCCGTCATGCGGCCGCCGCGGCTCACGCCGACCTTGATGATGCCGGCGCGTCCGCCGGTGTCGCCGATGCCGACGGTGATCTCGTGGATGAAGTGCTCGGCCAGGTAGTCCACACCGGCCCGGGCGAAGAACGGCAGCGCGGTGTCGCCGCCGACGAAGCCGGTGCTCGCGACGATGTGCACGCCGGTCTTCGCGGACAGCGACCGGTAGTGGTCGACGTCTCGGCCGTTGCAGATCCCGGTCGCGTCGACGAACGTGCCGCCGCCGTACTCATGGAACCGGCGCAGCTTCGGGACGGTCTCCTCGTACCGCTCCTCGGGGGTCTTCCACCACTTCGTGTCCAGCTCAGAGCCCGGCATGCCGTACCCGATGTGCTCGTGGACGGCCACGAGACCCAGTTCTTCGGCCGGGATCGGCCCCAGGACGGTGTTCACTCTCGACACAACACTCACCTTTTACGGAACAACTTGATGATCTTGGGCTGTCGCGCGCTCAGCGCACCGACAGCAGGTCGCGCGGGTTGTCCACGAGGATCCGCTGGACGTCCTCGTCGCTGAGGCCCTGTGCCTTGAGGAGGGGAACGAACGTGGTCAGGACGTGGCTGTAGCGCACGTCGTTGGCCGGGTGGCCCTTGGCGACGCCGGTCGCGTTGCTCGAGAGCAGGATCCGGTCGCCGTGGCCGGCCTCGATCAGCTCGGCGACCAGGGCGGCGCGCTCGGTGTCGGTCACGTGGGCGTCGTCCTCGGTGCCCACGTGGTCGAGAGCGGCGTAGGCGCCGCGGGTCACGACCGCGAGCGGCGCGCCGGCCGCGACGGCGTCCTCGCGATCGAGCCCGCCGACAAGGACGCGGTCGGCCGGCAGCTTCTCGTCCAGGACGACCTCGAGGTCGCGCACGGCGTCGTTCCCGTAGCGGATGGACACCGGGACACCGGTGGCCGAGGCGGCGCGGGCCGCACCGCGGAACAGGCTCTCGTCGGTCGCGGTCATGCCCGCGAGGGTCGCGGCGGTGGCCACGAGGCCCGCGGCACCCCGCCGCTCGACGCGGGGGACGACCATGCCCTCGGTGACCTCCTTGGCGAAGAGGTCGGCGAATCTCTCGGCCGGCCAGGGCGTCGGGGGGTTGGTCTGTGGTGTCAGGAAGTAGCCGCCGAGCATCTCCTCGGGACCCTGGCCCGTCGACGCGACGATGTGCACGCCGGTCGTGCGCGAGAGGGCCTCGTACAGCCGCACATCGCGCCCGTGGAACATGCCGGTGCTGTCGACGATCGTCCCGCCGCCGTGCCCGCGGAAGTCCGTCAGCTTCTCGGCCAGGATCTCGAAGATCTCGGCACGGTCGATGGTGACGTCGAACGCGTGCTCCGCTCCCGGAACCACCGACAGCAGAGCCTCGTGAACCGCGACGACTCCCAGCTCCCGCGCGGGGACGGGGCCGAGGACGGTGTTGACAGTGCTGCCGGCGGTGCTCTCGGCAGTCTGGGCACCCATCGCTGCCACTCCTTTCGGTCTCGGCGAGTGACTGCGTCACGCCGTAATGTGAATCGTGTCACTTAGATTTACAGCACGTCAAGGGAGTGTCCGGCAGGTAAATTATATTATCCGCCCGTACGGACATCGACATGCTTCGAGTCGAAGAGTCCGAACAGCGTCAGAGCCGCGGCAGCGGCGGCACAGAGGCCGGCGACCAGAAATGCCAGGCTGTAGGCATTGCCCAGCGACTCGAGCGCGAGCAGGCGGAGGCTGTCCGGCATCGGCACCGGCGGCAGGTCCGGACCGGCGCCCGGCACGACCGGCATCGAGTTGATCGCCATGGCGCCACTCCCCTGTGCGATCCCCCCGGCGATGTCGGTGTACGGCGGCTGGAGCCCGGACTCACCGATCGCCCCGCCGAAACCGGCGTTCAGGTCACCGTTCGCCCGGCTGACCGCGAACGCGGCGATGAGCACCGGACCGAGCGCGAAGCCGAAGTCGCGGAGCAGGTTGGTGGTGGCGCTGGCCATGCCGGCGAGCCGCAGCGGAACGGTGTTGATCGCGACGGCCGTGATCGAGCCGACGGTGAGCGCGAAGCCGACACCGAGGGCCAGCATCGGAGCGATGAACTGTGTCCAGTTCATGTCGTGGACGTCGAACGTCGAGCACCAGACGCCGCTGACGGCGATGAGGGCGAAACCGACGGTGAGCACCCAACGAGGCGAGAAGTTCCGGATCACGTGGGAGACGGCCTTCACCAGCACGAAGGCCGGACCCTGGATGAACAGGAACAGCACACCGATCTTCAGAGCGCTCTGGTGCTGGATCGCGCCGAGCCAGATGCTCATCGAGTAGCACGTCGCGAGGAACGCGAACATGCCGACCACCGTGGCGATCGCGACGATCGCGTAGGAACGGTTGGCGAAGATGTTGAGGTGCAGCAGCGGGACGTCGGTCCGCAACTCGATGACGACGAAGGCGGCGAGGAGCACGAGGCCCGCGACGAAGGCGCCGATGATCTCAGGGCGGGCGAAGCCGGCTTCGGAGCCCTGCGTGGCCGCGAAGAGGATGGCGATCAGACCGAGGGCCAGCGTGACCTGGCCGGGGATGTCCAGCTTGCGCCCCTCCGGCGCCGAGGAATCGGCGGCGAACTGGGTGATGATGATCGAGATGACCGCCGCCGCGATCACCACGAGGTACGACGTTCGCCAGTCGCCCTCCGCGGCCAGCCACCCGCCCATCAGCGGGGAGATCGCCGCACCGATCGAGAGGAAGCCGGCCCAGACGGCGATGGCCTTGGCACGGGCCTCCGGCGACGGGCTGACCGCGGCCAGCATGGCGAGCGAGATCGGGTAGAGGATCGCGGCTCCGAGGCCCGCGACGATCTGCCCGATCCACAGGATCTGGACCGTCGCGGCGACATGGCTGACGAGTGAGCCGGCAACGGTCAGCAGAGCGCCCGCCTGCAGCAGCCGCTTGCGACCGAACAGGTCACCGATCACGCCGGTGGTCAGCTCGAAGACGACCATGGGGATGGCGAAGGCGGCCGTGATCCAGGTCAGTTCGGCACCGGTGGTCTGGAACTCCTGCTGGAACGTGCCATTGAGCGCGCCGGGCAGCGAGTACGCCACTTGGGCGAGGAGTACGGCGAAGCAGCCGGCGACCACCGTGGCGGTGTAGCCCTGCCTGCGCGCAGCGGTCTGCGTCATTGCGGATGTCTTCCTTGTCGATGGGCTGGGCGATCTTGTCGATGGGCTGGGCGATCGGTTGCACCGCCCGGGGATCGGCCACCCGATGTGTGAGCGCAATCACCTGTTGGGTGTGCAAGGTGCCATATGATTTGACACACCGTCAATAGTCTGAGCAGCACGTATTCAGGACGATCAGCGAGAGCGGAACGCGGCCGTGGTGCTCTAAGCTGGCGGGCATGGCGACGCTTCGTGCGGCACAGAAGGAGATGACGCGAAAGCTCCTACTCGACGCCGGCCAGGACCTGTTCGGGTCGAAGGGCTACTCGACGACGACGGTCGACGACATCGCGTCGGCGGCGGGGACGACGCGGGTGACCTTCTACGCGTACTTCCCCTCCAAGGTCGATCTGATGAAGGCCCTCTTCTCGGAGCGGCTCAACGCCGCGCTCGACCGGCTCCCCTCCGCCGAGCACGGGTCGACCGAGCGCGAGTTGGTCGCCGTGGTCGAGGACGGCTCGCGAGAACGGATCCGCGCGTGGCTCGCGTCGACCTCGGAACGATGGGATGTGATTCGCCCCTACACCACGGCCGCCTTCGAGGCCGCCGCCGTTGACCCCGAGATCCGCACGCTCCTCGACGAGTGGCTGAACGAGGCCATCAGTGACATCAAGGAGGGGCTCGACCGCGCCGGCCGGTTCGCGGCCGGCACCCGCCACTTTCGCGGCGTCATCGCCATCACCGAGCTCGACCACGTCGCACGCCACTGGAAACCGGGGACCTGGGGTGTCGGGCACGACGAGATGCTGGACGTCCTCACAGAGAGCTGGATCGGCTCGATCGGGCGCCACTGAGCGCTAAGCCAGGTGGCCGGCCATGCGATCTCACTTCCCCGATGCGGCGGACACCTCTTCCTCCGAAAGCCCGCCGCCACATTCTGTTATGTTGCCTCCCTCATATAACGCGCGACTGCTGCCGATGACCCACCGCCGCTGTTCCCGTGCCAAGGGCGAAGGGCTCGCCGCGCGCGCCTGTGTACCAGATGACACGGTCGATGTGTGTAGCAGGACACGGTTCACCTCCATGCGTGGCCGCACGATCCAGGCCAGGCGCAGCCCGAGTGGGTCTGCGATATGGAGGTGGAGCCATCATGATGCCGTCCCTTCGGCCGCGGTCGACAGGCAGGGCACACCGGGCGATGATGATCGGCCCGAGAAGGCGCGCGACGGCGGCGTGGTGGGCGCTGATCATCGCGTCCGGCGTGGTGGGGGCGGTGTCTCCAGCCGCGCCTGCCTCCGCGGCCGTGAGTACCTACGTCGTCCTCAACGCCAACGATGCCGGGGCCCGCTCCTTGGCCGACGCGATCACGCAGGCGAACGCCAACCCCGGTAAGGACGACATCGTCTTCAGGATTCCCGGGGCAGGCCCGCACACGATCGTCCTGGGGCGCGGCGGGCTTCCGGCGATAACCGATCCCGTCACCATCGACGGCTACAGCCAGCCCGGCTCGATCCGCCCCAGCGCCGTCACGCCGGCCACGCTGCAGGTGGAGATCGACACCTCGAACACGATCCAGGCCGGGCTCGACGTACGGACCGACGGCAGTCTCATCACCGGGCTCGTGGTCAACGGCGCGCCGCTGGCCGGCGTCACCCGCGCTGACATTCGCATCACGGGTGACCAGAATCAGGTCACCGCCTCGTACATCGGCACCGATGTCGCCGGCGTCACACCGATCAGCACCGGTTACGGCATCCAGATAGACGGCGACGACAACGTCATCGGCGGCTCGCAGACCAGTGGCAATCTGATCTCAAGCGGCTATGGCGCGCGTGTGACAGCGGGAAGCCGCAACGTGATCACAGGCAACCGGATCGGCACCGACGCCGCCGGATCCGGTGGCCTCGCCGCTTTCGGAGGCAGATGTGTCTCCATCGAGGAATCCGACGCCAACACCGTGAGCGACAATCTGCTCGCGGACTGCGCCGTAGGTGTGTACGTCTCAGGAGACGACAACCTGCTCCAGGGGAACCTGATCGGCACCGATCTCACCGGCACCAGGGCGATCGGCAACGGCGAGGGCGTCTGGGTCCACGGGGGCGACCGCAACCGGATCGGCGGCACCGGCCCCGGTGACGGCAATGTCATCTCCGGCAACGACTGGTTCGGGATCGAGCTCTCGCAGAACGACGTCGATCCCGCCGACGCGAATCTGATCCAGGGCAACAAGATCGGCGTCGACTCCTCCGGCGCGACCGCGATGCCCAACGGACAGGCCATCGGCTTCGGCCAGGGCATCCTGGTCTCCGTGGGAAACGACAACGTCATCGGCGGCACCGAACCCGGAGCGGCCAACGTGATCTCAGCCAACGCGGGAAACGGCGTTCACCTCCAATCGACCTCCTCCGGAACCCACGTCCTGGGCAACCGCATCGGAACCGACCTGGCGGGAACCGCGAACCTGGGTAACACCGAAAGCGGCATCGAGATCGACGGCAGTGGCAACCACATCGGCGACGGCACGGTCTCCGGCCACAACGTCGTCGCCCACAACGGCCAAGACGGTGTTCAGATATCGAATGGGACGAACAACACCATCCTCGTCAACTCGATCTTCCGCAACGACGGACTCGGCATCGACCTCGCGCCGGACGGACGCAACGTCGACAGTCCCGTGCTCGACCCCCTGGACGCCGACGCCGGGGCCAACGACCTGCAGAACGCCCCGTCGCTCAGCAGCGCGCTCCGAGCCCCTGCCTCCACCACGGTCACCTGGAACCTCGACAGCCTGCCCCAGACCCGGATGCGCGTCGAGTTCTATTCGAGCGGCTCATGCGATCCGACCGGGTTCGGCGAGGGCCTTCTCTACCTGCCCGGCGGCCTGATCACAGTCACCACCGACGGCGCAGGCCACTCCGAAGGCGCCGTCGAAGTGGCCGCGCTGCCGCTCTCCAGCGTGATCACCGCCACCGCCACCCCACTCACGGCCGACGGCACCCCGACCTCCACGTCGGAGTTCTCCGAGTGCATCGTGGTCCGGTAACCCCAGGTCATCGAGGGCCCCGTACCTCTTGAGGAGGGGCGGCGCGACAGGTGGCGGCGGGGTGCGGTTCGGCGGCGAAAATCCACAAGAGTCGTTGCACAAGGACTCTTGTGGATTTAGGGTGTCTGCCATGTCTGATCATTCGTCGATCACCGATTCGCAGGTGCTCGCCGCCATGGCGCACCCGTTGCGCCGCCGCCTGCTCGACCTGCTGAAGGTCAACGGGCCTGCCACCGCGAGCACGTTGTCCCAGCACACCGGGGAAGCGGTGGGCAACATCAGCCATCACCTGCGCGCGCTGGCCGGGGCCGGCCTCATCGAGGAGGCGCCGGAGCTGGCTCAGGACCGGCGCGAGCGATGGTGGCGCCGCACCTCGCAGAAGCTGCGCTGGTCGTCCAACGACTTCATCCACGACGCCGCCGGCGAGGCGATCGCCCGAGCTCTCGAATCGATGAACCTGGAGCGGCAGACCGGCCACGTCCGCCGCTGGGCGGACCAGCCACAATCCGTCCAGGAACGCTGGCCGCACGGTCCCTTCTCCACCGAGACCTGGCTCCACGTGACCGACGACGAACTGGCCGAGTTCGCCGCCGAGATCATCGCTGTGATGACCCGATGGGCCGACCGCGACCTGCCCGACGACGGAAGAGAGCGCGAGTCCGTGTTCGCCTTCGCCCGGGCGGTGCCGGGCCGGCTATGACCACCACCACCCGCGCCACCCCTGCCACCCGGCCGCCCCGGTTCGGTCTGCTCCGCGAGCGTGACTTCCGGCTGCTCTGGATCGGCGAGAGCGCCAGCAGCCTGGGCAGCGCGGTCACCGGCGTCGCCCTCCCGCTGGTCGCGGTGACCGTGTTACACGCCTCCGCGTTCACGGTCAGTGTGCTCACGGCGGCCACGTGGCTGCCGTGGCTGGTCATCGGCTTGCCCGCGGGCGCCTGGGTGGACCGGCTCTCGCGGCGCACGGTGATGCTGGTGGCCGACTACGTGTCGATGGCCGCCTTTCTCAGCGTGCCGGTCACGGCCGTCCTGGGCATGCTGACCACCGTCCAGCTCATCGTGGTCGCCCTGGTCGCGGGCACGGCGAAGGTGTTCTTCGCGACCGCCTACCGCGCGTACCTGCCCTCCCTGGTCCCGGGCAAGGATCTGCTGGAGGCCAACGCCAAGCTGCAGGGCAGCGAGCAGGTGGCCAACCTGGCGGGGCCGGGCGTGGCCGGAGTGCTCGCGCAGGTGTTCTCGGCCGTCGGCGGGCTCCTGGTGGACGCCGCGAGTTTCGCCGTCTCCGCCCTCTCCCTGCAGCGCATCAGGCACCGGGAGGTCATCGAGCGGGCCCCGCGGCGACGGCTGCGCAGCGAGATCCGGGAGGGGCTGCGGACGGTCGTGGCCGACCCGCTGCTGCGCGGCAACATGCTCTACGGGTGCGTCGCCAACTTTGCGCTGACCGGCTACGCGTCCCTCCTCGTCGTCTTCCTGGTCGGCGACGTCGGGCTGAGCCCGGGGACGACCGGCGGGCTGATCGCCGCGACCAGCCTGGGTGGCGTCATCGGCGCCTTCGCGGCGCGCCCGCTGGCGGCGCGGGTGGGCAGTGCCCGTGCCGTCCTGATCGGCAAGGCCGGGCTGGCCCCGGTCGGCCTGTTCATCGCGTGCGCCGATCAAGGGGTGATGCTGGTGCCGTTCGTCATCGCCGGCATCGTGATCATCGCCGGTATCGTCGCGGGGAACGTGATCTTCTCGGGGTTCGTACAGGGCTACGTGCCCACGACCCTCATGGGGAGAGTGAGCACCAGCAGCCAGGTGGTCAACTACGGCGCGATGCCGCTGGGCGCCCTGGTGGCGGGGACACTGGCCGTCGCGTTCAGCGTCAGGGGCGCACTGTGGATCATGCTGGGCGTCTTCGCCCTCAGCGGGCTGATCCTGCTGGCCACGCCGCTGCGCCGGCTGCGGGATCTGCCGTCAGGACAGATGGAGCCGCCCGCCAAGGGCTGACGGTCGAGGGGGCGCGCACTATGACGCGTCCACGAGGTGCCGCCATCCTTGCGGGCTGAGCGCGTACGCGGCCACGCTGCCTGAGGCGAACCACCGCCAGGCGTCCGGGCGCGCGAGCGTGGCGCCCGCGGCGAGCGCGAGCAGCAGTGTGCCGCGCGGATCGAACCCCGGCATGAGCTCCTCCCTGCTGCCCGCGTAGTCACGCCGGCGCAGTGCGGCGGACGTGAGTTCGCCCAGCACCGCCCTGCGCCGCCCGGAACGCTGAGCCGCGCCCAGAACGGCCAGCAGCAGCTGATGGGTGGCCACGTCAGGGTTCGCGGAGGGCTGCGGGGTGGGCGTGCGGTCACGTGCGAGGTCGAGCAGCGGCGTTATGAGATCCACCCCGGACAGCAAGGCGTTCACCGGCTCGACCAGCCGCGGGTTGAGGTCGATGAACACCGGTCCCTTCTCGCCGAGGATGACGTCCGCCGACAGCGCGCCGTGCCACCGAAGCTCACTTCCCAGCTTCGCCAGGTGCTGACGTACGGCGGGCAACGCGATGCCTCGCTTGCGGCTGGCGCCGCCCCGAGCCCCTTCACCGGTCCGGACACAGGCGTGGAAGGCGACCAGCTCGCCTGCCGCGAACACCGACTGCACCATCACCAGCGGCCCGGGCACCTCGCGCTGCACGAGCAGCGGCTCCCCGGCCGACCAGACGGGATCACTCAGGTCGGCGCGCCGGGCCAGGCGCCGTACGCCGCTGGTGGCGGTGCCGATCGGCTGCTTGAGGTAGGCGGGAAAGGCGTCCCACGCCGCCCACTCCCGCGCGCCGGTGATGACCGCGGACCGCGGCTGCGGCAGCCCGAGCCTGTCCAGCGTGGCGAAGGCCGACACCTTGTCCTGCACCATGGCCAGCGCGGCGAAGGGCGGCACCGCGGTGGCCACCTTCCGCTCCCGTAACCGGTCCGTGGCCCGCGACAGCACCGCCACCTGCTCCTGGGTCGGCAACAGCACGTCGAAGGCGCCGGCCGCGTAGACGGCCAGGGCCGCCTCCAGCCAGCCGAACGGATCGCGGCCGAAGGCGGGCACGCGGTGAACCCGGCGTACGTGCCGGGTGAAGGCGCAGATGCACAGCGGGTCGGGGGACAGCGCCTCGACCACGTGTCCGGCCCGCGACAACAGCGTGGCGCACTGACGCGAGGTCAGCCCCGCCGAGCGCCTCGACGTCACCCCGATGGCCCTCTACCGGCACGTCGCGGGCAAGGACGACCTGCTCGACGGGCTGGTGGAGGCCCTGCTCACCGAGGTGCCGCCACCGGCCGCCGGCCTGCCGTGGCAGGACCGGCTGAAACACCTGGCCACCGCCCTCAGGAGCACGGCCGCCCGCCACCCCGCCGTCTTCCCGCTCCTGCTGCAGCGGCCCGCGACGACCGAGCACGCCCGCCAGGTACGCGACGGCGTATGCGCCGCCCTGCGCCAGGCCGGGCTGGACGCCGAACAGGCCGCCCGCGCCGAACGCCTCATCAGTACCGCCGTGCTGGGATTCGCCGCGAGCGAAGCCGCGGGCCGCTTCGACCACCACGCCCAAGACGTACGAGACACGGACTTCGCCTGCCTCCTCACCGCCGCCCACGCGGTCATCCGGGCCTGTTCTCTCCCATCTGACGCGCTTGCTGTATGAATGATCGCGACTGCGGTGGTTCAGGGCTCCGAGTCCATCTTGTGGAGCCCTGAACCAGGAGAGGGAGGCGGACCAGATGGCGGAACGGGCGATCTCTCCGGTCCTGGTCGGGCGCGAAGAGGAGCTGGACCGCCTGGTCGCCGCTGTGAGCCGGCCGCCCGCCGTCGTGGTGCTGGAGGGCGAGGCCGGCATCGGGAAGAGCAGGCTGCTGGCGGAGATGGCGGCGCGCCCCGAGTTGGCGGACCGGCCGCTGCTCAGCGGAGGCGCGCGGCGGATCAGGGAGCCGTTCCCGCTGGGCCCCCTGGTGGAGGCGCTCCGCGGCACGCACGACCTGCTGGTGCGGGCCAAGTTGTCGCCGGTGGCGGGCGCGCTGCGCGGGCTGCTGCCGGAGCTGGCGTCCGTGCTGCCGCCCGCGCTGGAGCCGCTGGACGACCGGGCGGCCGAGCGCCACCGGCTGTTTCGCGGTCTCATCGAGGTGCTGGGAGCGCTCGGCCCGGTGGTGCTGGTCGTGGAGGACCTGCACTGGGCCGACGAGCAGACCGTCGAGTTCCTCGCCTACGCGCTCGCGGTCCTACCGGCCCGGACGTCGGTGGTGCTCACCTACCGCGGCGAGGAGGCCGGCGCGCTGGTCCGGGAGGCGACGGGGCGCCCGGCGGACGCCGTCCTCCACGAGTACATCCTGCTGAGGCCCCTGGACGTGGGGCAGACCGGCGAGCTCGCGGCCGCGATCCTCGGCGAGGCGGGCGTGACCGCGGACTTCGGGGCGCACCTGCACGAGCTGTCGTCGGGGCTGCCGCTCGCCGTACAGGAGCTGATGGCGCTGCTGCGTCAGCGGGGCGCGTTGATCAGGCTGCGCAGCGGGCGGTGGGCGCGCAAGGCGGTGGCCGAGCTCGACGTGCCGCCAGGGGTGCGCGACTCGGTGCGGGAGCGGGTGGCGCGGTTGCCCGAGACGGCGCGGGCCGTGGCGGAGGCGGCGGCCGTCCTCCAGGTGCCGGTGCGGCTGGAGGCGCTGGCCCAGGTGAGCGAGCTGCCGAAGGCCGATACCGTGGCCGGGGTCGACGAGCTGCTGGTCTCCGGCCTGCTGGCCGAGCAGGCGGGGTCGGTGGCCTTCCGGCACGTACTGGCCGCTCAGGCGGTGTACGGCGGGATCCCGCTCGGGCGCCGGCAGGAGCTCCACGCTCGCGCGACCCTGGCCGTACGGGCGGTGGAGCCGGTGCCACTCGGCCAGGAGGCCCACCACCTGCGCCAGGCCGGTCGGCTGACGGACTGGGTGGAGGCCGCCGACCGGGCGGCCGAGCAGGCCTCGCAGCTCGGTGACGACGCCGAGGCCGTCCGGATCCTGGAGGATGTGCTGCGCGAGGCGCCGCTCGCGCCGGAGCGCCGTGGTCTGCTGGCGGTTCGGCTCGGCTGGGCCGCCGCGCAGGTGCTGCGCCCGCCCGCGGTGATCGACCTGCTGTCGCGGGCGCTGGAGTCGGAGCAGCCCGGGCCGTTACGCGGCCAGCTGCACTTCCTGATCGGCCTGCTCCAGGAGCGGCTCGGCGAGGACTCCGGCGTACAGCGCCGCGCCCTCGCCGCGGCCGTCGACGACCTGGGCGACCTTCCCGCGCTCGCGGTGTGGGTGATGGCGTCGCTGGGCCGGCCGATCGACGCGAGCGTGCCGCTGGCCGAGCACCTCGTCTGGCTCGACCGGGCCCTGGACGCGGTGCCCACCATGGACGACCCGATCGAGGAGGTCTTCGTCCTCGGCAAGATCGCGACCTCCCTGGCGGGTTACGGCGATCCGCGCTGGGTGGAGCTGACCGAGGAGGTGCGCCGCAGGAGCGGCGGGCGGCCGCGGCACCGCCAGGAGGTGGGCGCCTACCGGTCCATCGCGGAGAACGCCTGCCTCGCGGGCAACTACGTGGCCGCCGAGCAGTTGCTGACCGCCGCGATGCGGGGCGCGGAGGACGAGGAGTCGTCGCGCGAGCCGCTGGCCCGCTGCCGGCTGGTCGCGCTGCTGCTGGCCTGCTGCCGCGGCGGCTGGGACGGCTTGGAGCAGGAGACCGCGCTGCTGCTCGACGAGTACGGCGGGCGCCCGTTCGACCGGCTGTCCGCCGAGACGGTGTCCGCCTGCCTGGCCCTCGCGCGCGGCGATCTCGACACGGCCAGGCGCGAGCTGCCCGACGTCGCGGGTCGTGCGCTGGACCTGGGCAGCTACGAGCTGCTTCCGCTGTCGGTCACCGGGTTCCTGCGGCTGTCCGCCGCGAGTGGTGAGACCGAGGCCGCGCTCGCGGCGGCCGGGGCCGCGGTCGCCGTGTGGGACATCAAAGGGCTCTGGCCGCTGGCGGTACGCGCGCTGCCCGCGCTGGCCGAGGCGCTGGTGGCGACGGGCAGGCAGGACGAGGCGGCCGCTCTGGTGGACCGGCTGTCCGTGCGGCTCGACGGCCTGGACGCGCCCGTGGCCGCGGCCGCGCTGGCGCACGCGCGCGGGCATCTCACCCCTGAGGCCGCGGACGCCGCGGACCGCTTTCTCACCGCCGCGTCCGGCTACGACCTGCTGGGGGCCCCGTACGAGGCGGCCCAGGCCCGCGAGCTGGCGGCGGGACGGCTGTTCGCGGCCGGCGACCCGCGCGGCGAGGAGCCGCTGCGGGCGGCGATCACGGCGTTCCGCGACCTGGCCGCCCGGTGGGACCTGGACCGCGCCGCGCAACTGGCCCGCAGGCACGGGGTGACGGTGAGGGGCCGCTACCCCGGCGGCCCGCAGGGCTACGGCGCGGACCTGTCGCCCCGGGAGCGGGAGATCGCCGAGATGGCCGCCGCCGGGCTGACCAACCGGGAGATCGGTCGGCAGCTGTTCGTCTCACCCAGAACGGTGGAGAAGCACCTCGGCGCCGCGCTGCGCAAGCTCGGCCTGCGCTCCCGGGTCGCCCTCGGCGCGCGCCTCGGGGTCGAGCACCCCCGTAGTGCCCCGCCCGGCGCGAATGGGGTGTCCTACCCATAGTCCCCATGGGCCGTACGGACGACGCTGATGGCATGTCCGAAACCGACCTCACAGATGGCGACCCGGCCGACGCCGACGCCGATGAGAAGGGACCGGCGGCCCCGCCGGACAAGCCGGTGATCGAACCACTCGACGACGCCCCCGAGGGCTTCGAGCCGGTCTGATCCTCCCCCCACCGCACCCCGAAAGGGCAAGTCCCGCATGTCCCCACGCAGATCCCCGCATGATCCCCCCTCTTTCCGGCTAGGCCGTAAAGGCGCGCTCCTCGCGGGCTCGGCCCTGCTGCTGGGCGTCCTCGCGGTGCCCAGCGCGTCGGCCGCGGCCCAGGAGCCGGAGCCCGCGCCCAGCACCGCGACACCCGGCCAGGTCACCGATCCGATCGCGCTGACCGGGTTGGGCACGGGTGACCGCACGGTCACCCTGATCACCGGTGACCGGGTACGGCTCAGCGACGCCGGCGGCGGCAAGTACGCCGTGCGCCCCGAGGCGGGCGTCCGCCCCGACGGCACCAGCGCCCACCTGTCCACGCTGGCCACCCCGAAGGGCGTGTACGTCACCCCCAGCGACGCCCTGCCCGCCATCAACGCCGGCCGCCTGGACCGGGAGCTGTTCAACGTCACCTACCTGGCCGAGAACGGCTACACCGACGACAAGACCAGGCAACTGCCCGTCATCGTGCAGTACCCGCCGCAGCACACGGACAAGGCCGTCGCCTCGGCCGCCAAGGCCATCCCGGCCAGCGAGCCCGTGCTCACCCTGGAGAGCGTCCACGCCTCCGCGCTCCAGGTCACCAAGGCCGAGGCGAGCGCGTTCTGGAGCGCGGTGCGGGCCGTACCCGACAGCAAGGGCGCGAACGGGCTCGCCGGGCCGGCCAACGTGCCGGACACGCTGCGCGGCGACATCGCCAAGGTGTGGCTGGACCGCAAGGTCAAGGCCGACCTCGCCGAGAGCGTCCCGATGATCGGCGCGCCGCAGGCGTGGGCAGGCGGCCACGACGGCGCCGGCGTGCAGGTCGCCGTCCTGGACACCGGCGTCGACGCCGAGCACCCCGACCTGGCCGACCGGATCGCCGACAGCAGGTCCTTCATTCCCGGCCAGGAGGTGCGGGACGGCCACGGCCACGGCACGCACGTCGCCTCGACCATCGCCGGCTCCGGCGAGGCCTCGGACGGCAGGCACAAGGGCGTCGCGCCCGGCGCCCGGCTGATCGTCGGCAAGGTGCTGTCCGACGAGGGGCAGGGCCTGGACTCCGAAATCATCGAGGGCATGGAGTGGGCCGCGGCCTCCGGCGCCAAGGTGATCAGCCTGAGCCTCGGTGGTGACGCCACCGACGGGACCGACCCGATGAGCCAGGCGGTCAACACGCTCAGCGCGTCCTCCGGCGCGCTGTTCGTGATCGCCGCGGGCAACACCGGCGCGGCGGGCGCCGAGACCGTCGCCACCCCCGGCACGGCCGACGCCGCGCTGACCGTGGCCGCCGTGGACAAGAGCGACGGGTGGGCCACCTTCTCCAGCCAGGGACCGCGGATCGGCGGCGGACTCAAGCCGGACATCGCCGCCCCGGGCGTGGCCATCGCCGCGGCCCGCGCCGCGGGCACCTCGATGGGCAGCCCGGTCAACGAGCACTACACAGCCGCGAACGGCACCTCGATGGCCACCCCGCACGTCGCCGGAGCCGCCGCGATCATGGCGCAGCGGTATCCGGACTGGACGGGCCCGCAGATCAAGGCCGCGCTCATGTCGACCGCCAAGGACGACGCGCTCAGCGTGTACAAGCAGGGCTCCGGCCGCGTCGACGTGACCAGGGCGTACACCCAGCAGGTCTTCGCCACCACCGCGGGGATCGACTTCGGCGCCATCGAGAGCGGCGCCGAGCCCGCGACCAGGGAGCTGACCTACAGCAACCTGGGCGGCCGGCCGGTCACCCTGACGCTCACCCCCGGCCTGAGCAGGTCGGACGGCAGCGCGGTCAAGGACGGGCTGAGTCTCGCCGAGACCACGCTCACCGTGCCCGCCGGAGGCACCGCGACCGCCACCGCCACCGCCGACCCCAAGACCCTGGCCGACCTGGACAACTACACCGGCGCCATCACCGCGACCGCCGACGGCGTCCAGCTGCGCACCCCCGTGGGCGTGGTGCGCGAGGTGCCCAAGGTCACGCTCACCGTCCACACCCTGGGCCGGGACGGCAAGCCACGCGACCCCCTGGCCCAGGACACCATCGACGTGTCCGGCGACAAGGGCGTCCTCGGCGGTGTCGCCCTGACCGCCGAGGGGACCACGGTCACCCGCGTCCCGCAGGGCGTCATCAGCGTGACGCAGGTGCTGAGCTGGGTCGGCGACGACGAACGGGACAACCTGGCGCTCCTGTCCGTGCCCGAGCTCACCGTCACCGGGGACACCGAGATCACGCTCGACGCCCGCAAGCTGACCGAGGTCCGGTTCACCACTCCGCAGCCAGCCGAACCGTTGAGCAACGTTCCCTACGTGGCCTACCAGCGGACCGTGGCCAACGGCGGCGCCTACATGGGATTCACCTGGCCCGCCCGCACCTGGTCCCGGCTGTGGGCCCTGCCCACGGAGAAGGTCACCAAGGGCGCCTTCCGCTTCCACACCCGTTTCACCCTCGGCAAGCCTGAGGTCGAGCTGAGCATGCGCGGGCGGGACGGGCTCACCCTGCACCCGGTCTCCGCGCTGCACGGCTTCAACACCTACGGCGTGCACGAGCAGTACGACGGCTTCCCCGACTTCCGGCCGTTCACCGGCACCCGCGAGCTGGAGGTCGTCGACGTCGGCGAAGGCAGGCCCGAGGACATCGCGGGCCGCGACCTGCGCGGCAAGCTCGTCCTCATGGAAGCACCGATGTCAGCGGGCCTGTCCGGACCCATGTGCGGAGCCCAGATCGAGCGGATCGGCCCGATCCGCGACGCCGGCGCGGCCGGGATCGCGTACTTCCCGCAGCCCGGGACCGGCTGCGCGATCCCGCTGAGCATCACCCAGGCCCCGTTCAGCGGCGAGGCCAAGCCCATCGGGGTCCCCACCGTGTCGCTGCCTTCCCGCGATGGGCTCGGACTGCGTGACCGGCTCGCCGGCGGCAAGCGGGTCATCCTCCGGGTGACCGGCACGGAGGAGTCGCCCTACACCTATACCTTCGCCCCGTACGAAGAGGGCCGGGTGCCCCGCTCGCTGCACTACACCTTCGCCGAGCGCGACCTGGCCCGGATCGACGTGGACACCCACACCGTCGCCCCCGCGCGCTACAACGACTGGCGGTACGCGCAGAAGCCCGACGACGTCATGCCGATGTCGACATCGGTCTCCGGGTGGGGCGGCCCCCGGCTCACCCTGCGGGAACGCCGCGACTGGGTCGGACCGCTCGACTCCGGGATTCTCTGGTCGCACGGCATGGAGGAGATGAGCGGCGCACCGGCTGACAGCCGGGTTCCGCAGTGGGCTCTGGAGGTGTTCGACAAGCCGGTCCGCACCCAGCAGTCCTGGCTGACCACCCCGTTCACGCCCGGGACCGCGACCGGCTCGGACAAGGTCTACAAGCTCGCCAAGCCGGGCGCGAACCTCGGCTCGTACTTCCGGTGCATGATCTGCGTCCAGGGCGACCGCCTGTGGGCGGAGTTCGAGCCCAGCTACGGCTCGCCGGGCACCAGGAAGTACAGCGGCGGCTACTGGCCGACGGACGACCTGACCAAGCCGGGCTTCGACGTCCGTCTCTACCAGGACGGCAAGGAGATCCCGCGTACCAGCGCCGGCGGCACCACCATCCTGCCGGTCTTCACCCTGCCCGAAGGCCCTGGCAGCTACCGGCTGACCGCCAAGAACGACCGGAACGACACCGAGTGGACCTTCACCACCCCGGTCACGGCCGATCCCCTGCCGGGATCCTTCTGCTCCCTCCAAGCGTTGTACGGCGCGGCGGAGCAGTGCGAGCCCGCCCCGGTCGTGTTCGTCAGCTACGACCTCGGCGACACCCTGGACGCCCGCAACTCCGTCCGCGCCGACCGTAAGCACACCTTCACCGTCTCCCCCTACCACTCCCCGTCCCCCTCCAAGATGCCTGACATCGCCGGCCTGAAGCTGTGGGCCAGCACCGACGACGGCGCCACCTACACCTCCGTCTCCGTCAAGCGCGACAAGGACGGGACCTACACCGCCACCACCCGCTACCCCGCCCTCAAGCACACCAAGGGGGCCGTGACCCTCAAGGTCGAGGCCTGGGACAAGGCGGGCAACACCATCAAGCAGACCACCGTCCGCGCCTTCGGCCTCCGCTAGCACGCGCGTGACCCCGGGCCACGAGGGTGGCCCGGGGTTCACGTGTCGTCATCCAGGAACGAGCCGCGGGCGCTGGGCGTCAGCTCCCGTCGACACCTGGTCGCCGGCGTCAGGCCCGCCGGTAGGTCAGCTGCAGAACCCCGCTGGAGAAGGTCGCGGAGTGGACCAGTCGCAGCGGCATCCGGTCACCGTCGTGCGGGAAGAGCCGCTCCCCGCCGCCCACCACGATCGGGTGGACCAGCAACTGGAGTTCGTCGAGCACGTCGTCGCGCAGCAGTGACCGCACCAGGGTGAGGCTGCCGCTGACGGTGATGTGCCCGTCCCGGTCCCGCTTGAGCGCGGCCAGCTCGGCGGACACCTCTCCCCGGATCACGGTCGAGTTGTGCCACTCCGGTGACGTCAGGGTCGTCGAGGCCACCAGCTTGCGCATCGAGTTGATCCGGTCGGCGAACGGCACCTCGCCGCCCCTGCCGGGCCAGGAGGAGGCGAACACCTCATAGGTTCTGCGCCCCAGCAAGAGCGTGTCGGCCCCGTCGAGCTGTTCGGCGACCGCAGCCGCCATCTGGTCGTCGTGGTAGGGAAAGTGCCACCGCTCGGGCGCCTCCACGACGCCGTCCACCGACACGAAGAGCTGCGAGACGATCTTGCTCATGCCGCGTCCCGCGTGAAGAACTCGGCCAGCACGGGGGCGATGGCCTCGGGGGCCACGTTGTGGGGCTGGCCGGTCAGGCTGACCCGTCGTGCGTCGGGCAGTGCCTCGGCGACAGCCCGCGCCGCACTGCTCATCCAGGGGATCGTTTCACCGTCGATGACCAGGGCCGGCACCGCGACGCCCGCCAGCCGGTCGGCGGGCAAGGAGAAGTCGCCGGTGATGGTGGCGTCGTAGATGAGCGTGTGCGCCACGGACTCCATCGCCGACCAGCCGGGGAAGTCCCGCATCGGGGTGACGAACTCGGCCGGCAGGCCGGCGGCGGCGGTCAGGAACAGCTCGCACATGTCACCCCGGCGGTCCGCGGCGAGCAGTTCGACCAGCTGCTCGCGGTAGTCGGCGGGCACCGGAGGGCGGGTGCCGGGCAGGATGTAGGGCGCCTCCCACACCGCCAGCCTGCCGATGGCGAGCCCGCGGGCGGCGGCCTCCAGGGCGATCATGCCGCCGCCGGAGGTGCCGTACACGTGCGCCGACCCGCCGGCCTCGCCGATGATGGCCTCGATGTCCTCGAACTCGCGGTCCACCGCGTACGGGGCGGTGTCGCCGCTGTCGCCGCGCCCCCGGCGGTCGTAGTTGTAGACGGTGAGATCCTTGGCCAGCAGTTCGGCCAGGGGCGCGTTCGCCGACCGGTCGGTCGGGCCGGCGCCGATCAGGATGACCGCCGGCCCCTGCCCGATCCGGTCGAAGGCGATGGCGGTGCCGTCCTGCGAGATGACCTTGTTCATGAGGTGTCCTTCGTGTTCGCGCTCTTTCGTGATGTGACCAGAGTGCTCCGGACGGCCCCGGCCGAGCATCCGTGATCACCACGGATTCACCACGGAGAGGTCCACGGACGCCGTACGTCGGTGATGATGTCGTGATGATCGCAAAAGTATCCGAGCGTGAGGCCGAGGTACTGGCGGCGGTCGGGGCGCGACTGTCAAACGCGCAGATCGCGAACAGGCTGCACATCTCCGTCCGAACCGTCGAGAGCCACGTCTCCTCGCTGCTGCGCAAGTACGGCGTGCCCGACCGGCAGGCCCTGGCCGCGCTGGCCGTACGAGCAGAGCACGATCAGGCCGGATACGGCACGCCGGACGGGCGCCTGGCGGGGCTACCGGTCGCCCTGACCTCGTTCGTCGGGCGCGAGCGGGAGCGGGAGGCCGTGCTGGAGGCGTTCGGCGCGTCCAGGCTGGTGACCTTGCTGGGGCCGGGCGGGGTCGGCAAGACCCGCCTCGCGGCGGCCGTCTGCTCCTCCTCCCCCATGGGCGGGGCTTTCGTGGATCTGGTCCCGGCGCGCGACGGCTTCGTCACGCAGGCGGCGGCGACGGTGCTCGGCGTGACAGAGCGCGCCGGGGAGCCGCTGGAGGACGCCGTCGTCGAGCGGCTGGGCCGCGATCGGGCGCTGCTGGTCCTCGACAACTGCGAGCACGTGCTCGACGCGGCCGCCGGGTTCGCTGGGCGGTTGCTGGCGGCCTGCCCCGGCGTCAGGATCCTGGTGACGAGCCGCGAACGCCTCGGCGTGCCGGGAGAGCGAACCGTACCGCTCGCCCCGCTGCCCCTGTCCTCCGACGCCGAAGCGCTCTTCGTCGACCGCGCCACCGCGGTCGACCCCGAGTTCGACGCCGACCCGGCGCTCCTGACGGAGATCTGCGCCCGCCTCGACGGCATGCCCCTCGCCATCGAACTCGCCGCCGCGCGCAGCGCCTCCCTGGGGGCGTCCGGCCTGCTGACCGCCCTCGACGACACCCTGCGGCTGCTCAGCGGCGGGCGGGTGGCCGACCAGCGGCATCGGTCGCTGCGCGCGGTGATCGGCTGGAGCTACGAACTGCTCGATGAGGAGGAGCAGGCGCTGTTTCGGCGGCTGTCGATGTTCCGCGGCGGCTTCGACCTGGCCGCCGCGACCGCGCTCACCGCCGGCGAGAGTCCCGGCGCGGTCACCGACGTGCTCGGACGCCTGGTCGACAAGAGCCTCGTCGTCCACAGGCGCGGCCCGGCGAGCCGGTGGCAACTCCTGCAGACCGTCAGAGCCTTCGCCGGCGAACGGTTACGGTCAGGCGACGAGCACGACGACGTCCGGGAGCGTCACCTGCGCTGGGCGGCGGACACCGCGACCGGCCTTGAGGAGCGGCTGGACACCACCCGGTCCGCCGGCGCCACGACCTCGCCGGTCAGGGACTGGCGGCAGGACTTCGACGCGGTCGCCGACGATCTGCGGGCGGCACTGGCCGTCGCCCCGGCCGGATCGGGCGGCCCGGCCCACCGCCTGGCCCGCGCTCTCGGCCACCTCGCCTACGCCCGCCGCTTCCTGGCCGAGGCCCAGGGCCACTACCGGCAGGCGGCCGAGCGGGCGCCCACTCCCGCCGAGGCGGCCCAAGACCTGCGCGGCGCGGCGGACTGCTCACTGGACACCATCTCCGGGCAGGACGTGTTCGACCTGCTCCTCGCCTCCGCCGAACAGGCCCACGCCGCGGGCGATGGCAACGCGCGGGCGATCGCGCTGGCCCGCGCGGTGGAGACGGCCGGCAGATTCCTCGCCTCCTTCCCGGAGAACATCCCCGCCGAACGGATGGGTCACCTGCTCGCCGAAGCCGCCGACGCCGGTGATCCCGGCCATCCCGTCGTGGCGGCCGCCCTCGCCGCGGCGTCCGCCTGGATCGAGCGTCCCGCCGCGTTCGACCCGGACCCGGCGCTGGCGGCCACGGCCCTCGCGACCGCGCGGGCGACGGGCGATCCCGTCCTGATCAGCGCAGCCCTGGACGCGGTGAGCACCGCCGCGGGCCGGGCGGGCCGGCACCGCGAGACCCAGCGGCTGACCCGCGAACGGCTGGCCCTGCTGTCAGAGATGGACCGCGACGACCCCCGCGCGGCCATCGAGATCGTCGACACCCTGCACGTGGCGTGTACGGACGCGACCGTCGCCGGGGATCTGCCCGCCGCGATCGCCGCCGGTCGGCTCATGCTGGCCGACGACCTGGTCGGCGATCACCCCTACATCTCGGTCAGCAGGCTGATCCCCGCACTCGTCCTCGGTGGCGACCTCTTCGAGGCCCTGCGCTACGGCAGGCGGATGTGGGACGGCTGGGAGCGGGCCGGTCGGCCCGCGGCCGGATGGCTGCTGCCTTCGGTGTCGGCCCTCGCGCTGGCCAACGGCCTGCTCGACGATCAGAGCGGGTCGCGCCTGTGGCGCTCCAGAGTGGGCTTGGTGATGGACTCGGCGCGGGCCGGGCGGAGTTGCCTGGCCTCGTTCGGCGCGTTCGTCGACGCCAGGGTCGCGGTGCACTCCGGCGACCTGGGCGACGCCGCCGGCCTGGTCGAGCGGGCGTTCGCCCACTTCTCGATGGGACGCTACGAGGCCTACGCGCGGGCGGCGGGGGCCGAACTCGCCGTGGTCGCCGGGCTGCCGGACGCGCCTGAACGACTGGCGGCGGCGACCCTGGCGGCCGGGGAGAACAACTGGGCCACCGCCTGCCTCGCCCGCGCCACCGGCAGACTGCGTGCCGACCAGGACGCGCTCTCGGCCGCGGTCGCCCAGTGGGAGCGCATCGACGCCCGGCTGGAACGAGCCCACACCCTGCTGCTGCTCCCGCACCGCGCGGAAGAGGGCAGAGCGGCCCTCGACGCGCTGACCACGCCCTCGCCCACCACCTGCCGATAGGCTCCGCCCACGTCACACAGGGGATCGCCGGCCCGGTCCTACCGATCTCGATGCCGCTCCTCGGCGCCGGGCGTGATCAGGCCCGTCTCGTACGCCAGGACGACGAGCTGGGAGCGGTCACGGGCGCCGAGCTTGGTCAGCAGGCGGCCCACGTGGGTGCGGGCGGTCGCCGGGCTGATGAACAGCCGCTCGCCGATCTCGGCGTTGGTACGGCCCGCGCCGACCTCGGCCAGCACCTCGCGTTCGCGTTCGGTCAGGCAGTCGAGTCGCGCGGCCGTCGAGGGGCTCGGACCGGTGGCGGCGGCCCGCATGACGCGCCGGGTGACGGCGGGTGACAGCAGCGCGTCGCCGCCGGCCACGATCCGCACCGCCTCGCGCATCCGTTCGGGACTGGTGTCCTTGAGCAGGAAGCCCGCGGCGCCGGCCCGGATCGCCTCCTGGATGTGGTCGTCGGTGTCGAAGGTGGTGAGCACGATGACCTGAACGTGACGCAGCGCCGGATCGGCCGTGATCCGCCGGGTGGCGTCCAGTCCGTCCCCGCCGGGCATGCGAATGTCCATGAGGACCACGTCGGGACGGAGGCGGGCGACCAGTTCGACGCCCTTGTCGGCGCCGCTCTCGTCGCCGGCCACGGTGATGTCCTCGGCGCGTTCGAGCAGCAACCGCAGCCCCTCTCTGACCAGGTGCTGGTCATCGACGATCACGACCTTGATCATGAGTGCTCCTCCAGCGGGACGCTCGCCTCCACCACGAATCCACCGTGCGCCGGCGACGACGTGCGCAGGCCACCGCCGAGCAGCGCCAGCCGCTCACGCATCCCGGTCAGCCCCCAGCCCCGCGACCCGCCGCCGTGGGCGCCGGTGCCGGCGTCAGCGTCAGCGTCGGTGGCGGTGGCGGTGGCGGTGCCGGTGCCGGTGCCGGTGCCGCGGCCGTCGTCGCTGACGCGGAGCAGCAGCTCGCCCGCGCCGTAGTCCAGGTCGACGCGCACCGTCCGGGCGTCGGCGTGCCGCAGGACGTTGCTCAAGGACTCCTGCACCACCCGGTACGCCGTCGCGTCCGAGATCGCGGACAGCCGTACCGGCCGGCCTGAGGTGCGCACGTCGATGTCGAGCCCCGCCGCGGCGGCCGTCGCCACGAGCCCGTCCAGCCGGTCCAGCCCCAGCGCCGGACCGTCGTCGGGATCACCCGCGCGCAGCGCCCCCAAGGTCAGCCGCAGCTCACGGCTGACGTCGCTGCACGCCGACCGGGCCGCGGCCAGCGAACGTTCGGCCACCTCGGGGGCATCGCGCAGCGACTCCCTTGCGACGTCCGTGTGCAGCGAGATCACCGACACCGTGTGCGCCATCAGATCGTGCAGGTCCCTGGCGATCCGCAGGCGCTCCTGCTCCACCCGCCGCGCCGACTCGCGCTCGCGTTCCAGCCGGGCGGCGTGGCTCTGCCTGTCCAGCTCGGCGCGCCAGCCGCGCCGGGCCCGTACGCTGTCGCCCAGCGCGATCGCGGCGGCCATGAGGCCCGTGGTGGTGCCGGTCTCGAAGCCGAGCAGGTAGGCCAGGTCGTCGCCCTCCAGGATCCGCTGGGTGGTCGAGATGACGAGCAGGGCGCCGGCCGTGCCTACGGACCAGCGCAGTTCGCCCTGCTCCGCGGCCGAGTACAGAGCCGCGGCGGCCGGCGCGGCCAGCCCGATCGGCGGATAGGACAGCCCGTAGTAGACGATCAGGGTCGTGGCCGTGAGCAGCAGCGTCGCCACCGGCCAGCGCCGGCGGGCGAACATCGGGACGGCGAGCAGCGCGCCGAACGCGTACGCGGCGACGCCCGGCCCGGCCGACGCGTTGCCGACGTCGGCCGTGATGGCGGTGCCGACCACGACCAGCACCAGCATGGCCAGGCCGGTGTCGACCGCCAGTTCACGGCCGGCAGGCGGTTCGCCCCGCACGCCTCCCCCGTCAGTCTCGTGGGTGCGGCCGGAAACCCGGCACGATCCTGGTGACCACCCAGGCCACCGCGCCGACGGCCGCACCGACCGCCACCCCGGTCATCAGGCTGCTGCCCATTGCGAAGATCCGCAGCACCAGGTCCTCCACCGCGGGCGAGAGCGCGCCGGCGAGGTTGCCGCCCAGAGCCGGCCCGCCGCCGAACGAACTTTCCCAAAGTACCTGATGCGTCACGCCGAGCAGCACACCGTAGGCGGCCCCCACGGCGAGCAGCGTCACGAACGCGTTGGGCACCCGCTTCCACAACACCACGGCCGCCCAGACGGCGATCGGGACGAACACCAGCAACGCGTTGACCGTCGGCCCGACGAGCCGCAGGTCATGCGCGATCACACGCGGGAGGCCGAGCAGCGCCAGCCCCCACACGGCCGACGCGGGCAGGCCGAGCCAGGCCTTCACGACTCGACCCGCTCGGGGGCGGTGGCCCGCGCGCGCTCGCGATGCAGGCGCCACAGGCCGGTGAAGGCCAGCGTGGCGGTCACCGCGCTCATCGCCAGCCGCCCCCAGTGGCCGGTCTCGAACTCCCATGCGGTCTGCCGCAGCACCTCCACCGAATGAACGGCGGCCCCGTCCTCGAACATGATGTCGTTGCGCGGCCAGAAGTAGAGCACCGAGAACAGGAACTCGCCCAGCAGCAGCGACAGCAGGCTGCCGCCGGCCCACAGCCGCATGTCCCGCATGGGCCAGAGCAGCACCAAGGACGCCACGGCGGCGACCACCGTCAGCCCGCCCATCGGCGGGAAGAAGTCCGCGGGGCCGGTCACCGCGAAGAACTCCACTGCCTCGGCCAGCGAGGCGGGCACGTCGTGGAACACGTTCGGGTAGATCACGATCGTCTCCACCGCGATGCCCCCGAACGCCACCATGGCGATCCAGACGTACGCGGTGAGAACGGCAAGGGCAAGTCGCTGTCGCATCGGGCCTGCTTTCGGCGATCGGAGCTCGGACTCGGTCACGCTACGAGTCCGATCCGCCGCCCGTCGTCCGTCTCAAAGCCCGGTCGCGTACACGTTTCGACGTACGCCGTCGACCTCCGAACGACCAGGTGATCGGCTTACTCGTCGATGAGGGGTGGCGCTCGACCGCCGAGACAGGCATCGCACCCGACGCCGGCCACGTCAAGATCGCGCAGCGGTGTGCCGTGTTCGCGTAGAGGTTCCGTCAGAAGGGCCCCGCTCCGGGCCGCCGCAGGTGAGGGTGGGGAGATCACACCCTGACGAAAGCGACACATGCTGATTAATCAACACCCAAGGACGCCTCAGGAGCCGGTCAGTCCGCATGAGGTGGAGATCGAGCGGGGGCGCCTGCGGGAGATCAGGTCGCGCCTGCCCGAGGCCGTCGGGCCGCTCGGCGAGGTCCTGCCGAGTCTGGTCGCGCTCACGGTGGCGGAGTCCGCCTTCACGTCGTTCACCTACTCGCTGGCGCTGGCGTACAACGAGGTCGAAGCGTTCACCATGACGGAGGTGCGCCGCTGCATGGACGACACCGTACGGATCGAGGACGGCATCACCGCCTCGATCACGACCTGGCAGGACGCGGAGCAGGCGAGCTCCATGAGATCGCTGTGAACTTCGCGCACCTGGCCCAGCGGAGCCTGGTCATGGGAACAGGCGCGGCGGTGACGCTGTCAGCGCTGGGCGTCCCGGCCGGATGGCCGTTCGTCGGGAAGATGTACATCCACCAGTACGACCCGCAGGCGTTCTTCGACGGGGCGCGGACCTGGCTCGGGGTGCACGACGACGCGGCGGCCACCAGGCGGAACCTCGTGCTCCTCGTGGACGAGGTGGCTGTGACGAGTTGGCGTAGCGAGGACGGCCGGGCGTTCCAGCGCCGCGTGGACGCCTCCCTGTCCGAGCTGCGGGGCATCGAGATCCGCGCCATGGTGACGGCTCTCGTCCTGTACACGGTGGGTGCGGCGCTGACCGCGATGGTCATGTTCCAGTTCCTGGTCGCGGCGACCATGGCCATGGTGGCGCTGTGGGTGCTGACCGCCGCCGTCACGCCGCTCAGCCTGGCCGGCGCCCGGATCCTGGCCATGCAGTGCCTGATCAAGCTCTTCGAGGGGTACCAAGCGGTGGAGTCGCTGCTCAACACGTTGCTGCACGGGTGTGCGGCCGCACTGGGCGCGGCGGTCGTCGTGGACGTGGGCATCGAGACCGCCCGAGGCGACTTCAGCGGCGTACACGACCTGGCCGCGGCGACCTTCGCCCAGGGGCCCATGCTGGTCTGGGGCACCGCCAACCGGGTCGAGCGCGACCTGACCGCCCACGGCCTCAGCGGTCGCCATCCGGCCGGCCGGCCCTGGCCGAGCACGCGAGCCAACACGCCGCTCCCGCCCGGCCTGCCCCAGCTGGCGGGCGCCAAGGCGTTCAACGACGTCGCCACCGGCGGCCAGACGGTCACCGGCCGGTACGTGCCGGAGCAGGCCGCCGACGGCTCCTACTCGTTCCCCTGGGAGTGACGATGGACTTCGAACAGGCGCTCGGCCTCGATCCCGAGCGGCTCGCGGCCGACGCCGACCACCTCTTCGAACAGCTGCGCCACCTGCCCGGCGGCGCCGAAACCGTGGCGTGCGCCGAGTCCGGGAACGGCTGGGTGCGAGTTGATTACGGTTGCACGTCAGGTGTCCGGGGGCTGCGCCTCGATCCCCGTGCCCTGCGCATGGACTCGGAGGCGCTCGCCGAGACCATTCTCGACCTGATTCACCAGGCGCGGACCCAGGCCGAGACCGAGGAACGCGGCAGAGCCGAAGCCGTCCTGGGCGCCGGCAACGGGCTCCTCGCCGACCGTCGGCTCGTCGCTGACCAGCTCCGCCACGCGACCGGCGCGCTCCAGGAGAACCTGGAGCACGCCGCCGCGACGATCGACCGGGTACGCGCCCTGCTACGTCCCTGATCGACCGGGTACGCGCCCTGCCTCGTCCCCGAGCGACCCGGGGCCCGATCACGTGGTGCGCCCGTGGTCGCGTCCCCTTCCCGCCTCACCCGTGGAGACGGGGTCACGGTTTGAAGCGGTAGCCCATGCCGGGTTCGGTGATCAGGTGGACGGGGTGGGCCGGGTCGGGCTCCAGTTTGCGGCGGAGCTGGGTCATGTACTGGCGCAGGTAGTGGGTCTCCTTGACGAACTTGGCGCCCCACACCTCGGTGAGGATCTGCCGCTGGCTCATCAGCTTGCCCGGATGGCGCAGCAGCAGCTCCAGGATGTGCCACTCGGTAGGCGTCAGCCGTACGTGACCGGAGACCGTCTTGCTGGTCAGGTCCACCACGTGGTCGCCGAGTCGGATGCTCGCGAGTTCGGCCTCCTGGATGCCGGTGCGGCGGGTGACGGCGCGCACGCGGGCCAGCAGCTCGTCGATGCCGAACGGTTTGGTCACGTAGTCGTCGGCGCCGGCGTCCAGCGCATCGATCTTGTCCTGGTTGCCGGCTCTGCCGGACAGCACGATGATCGGGATGCCGCTCCAGCCGCGCAGGCCGTGGATGACGTCGATGCCGTCGAGGTCGGGCAGCCCGAGATCAAGGATGACCAGGTCCGGCGAGGTGTCGGCGGCCATGCGCAGTGCTGCCCCACCATCGGTGGCGACGGCGACCTCGTAGTGGCGGGCGGCCAGGTTGATGCGCAGCGCGCGCAGGATCTGGGGTTCGTCGTCGACGACGAGGATGCGGGTCATGCCGTCGCGACCCTGGTGGAGATGGGCAGTGTCACGATCATGGTGAGACCCTCCCCAGGTGTCTCTTCGGGTACGAGAGTGCCGCCCATCGCCTCGGTCAGGCCGCGCGCGAGGGCGAGACCGAGCCCGACGCCGGAGTGGTTGTCGCGGTCGCCGAGCCGCTGGAACGGCTGGAAGACCCTGCCGTGGGCCTCGGGCGGGATGCCGGGGCCGCGGTCGATGACGCGGATCTCGATGTGCTCGCCGTGCCAGCTGGCCGTGATCAGCACCGTCTCGCCGGGTGGGCTGTAGCGGACCGCGTTGGACATCAGGTTGACCAGCACGCGCTCAAGGAGAGCGGGGTCGGCGAGGATCTCGGGCAGCTCGATGGAGATGTCCGCCTCGATCCGGTCGCGCAGCGGGCCGAGGTCGTCGATGGCGCGGGGGACGATCTCCTCCAGGGCCAGGGGCTGCGAGGTCACGCCGAGCACCCCGGCCTGCAGGCGGCTCATGTCGAGCAGGTTCGCCACCAGCCGGTCCAGCTTGTCCAGGGATTCTTCCGCGGTGGCGATCAGTTCGGCACGGTCGTGGTCGCTCCAGGCGACGTCGGTGTTGCCCAGGCTCTCGACCGCGGCCTTGGCGGAGGCGAGCGGGGTGCGCAGGTCGTGGCTGACCGCGGCGAGCAGCGCGGTGCGCATCCGGTCGGCCTCGGCCAGGGGCCGGGCCTGTTCGGCCGCCTCCTGGAGGCGTTCCTGCCGGAGCGCGACGGCGGCCTCGGCGGCGAACGCCTCCAGCACGGTACGGTCGGCGGCGTCCAGCGGCCCGCCCTCCGCGGCGAGGATCATGTCCTCGTCGATGACCACGTCGGTGTCGGCCTGGCCGGGACAGGTGGACGGAGCGCCGCCGGAGGTGGCGACGATCCGCCAGGCGCCGGGGTCGGACTGGTCGTTGGGAGTTCGGGCTGCCTCTGATCGACGTTCCAGCAGGGTGACCGAGGTCAGGCCGAACATCTCGCGCATGCGCTCCAGCAGGGACGGCACGGCGGCCTGGCCGCGCAGGACATGCCCGGCCAGGGTGGACAGCAGCTCGGCGTCGGCCCCGGCGCGGGCGGCCTCGCGGGTGCGGCGGGCGGCGATGTCGACGATGGTGCTGACCGCGGCGGCGACCAGGACGAACACCACCAGGGCGAAGAGGTTCTCCGGGTCGTGGATGGTGAACTCGCCGATCGGCGGCGTGAAGTACCAGTTGAGCAGCAGCGAGCCGCCGATCGCGGCGGTGATGGCCGGCCACATGCCGCCCACCAGCGCCACGCCGATGGTCAGGCAGAGGAAGAACAGGATCTCGCTGGGCAGCGACAGGACGTCGCGGAACGGCGACAGCACGGCGGTCAGCAACGGCATCCCGGCCATCGCCAGCAGCCAGCCGATCAGCCGGCGGGTGCCGGTGAGCGCGGCGTGCGAGCGGGCCGGTCCCCGCCGTCCTTTCTTGGCCTCGGCATGCGTGATCATGTGGACGTCGATCGAGCCGGAACGGGCGATCGTCTCCACCCCGACGCCGCGTGAGAAGAGCTGCGCGAACCGGCCGCGCCTGGAGGCGCCGAGCACGAGTTGGGTGGCGTTGACGCCGCGGGCGAAGTCGAGCAGGGCGCGCGGGATGTTGTGGCCGACGACCTGGTGGTAGGTGCCGCCCATGTTCTCCACCAGGGTGCGCTGGCGGGCCAGGTTGGCCGGGTCGCCGCCGGCCAGCCCGTCGGCGCTGGTGACGTGGACGGCCAGCAGGTCGGTGCCCTTGCTCCTGGCGGCGATGCGGGCGGCGCGCCGGACGAGCGTGTCGCCTTCGGGGCCGCCGGTCAGCGCGACCACGACCCGTTCGCGGGCCTCCCAGGTGGTGGCGATGCCGTGCTCGGCGCGGTAGCGGTCGAGCTGGTCGTCGACCTTGCCGACGACCCAGAGCAGGGCCAGCTCGCGCAGCGCGGTGAGGTTGCCGATCCGGAAGTAGTTGGCCAGTGCCGCGTTCACCTTCTCCGGAGCGTAGACGTTGCCGTGCGCCATCCGGCGGCGCAGCGCCTCGGGCGACATGTCGACCAGCTCCACCTGGTCCGCCCGCCGCACCACCTCGTCGGGCACCGTCTCACGCTGCGGGACGCCGGTGATCTCCTCCACCACGTCGTTGACCGACTCCAGGTGCTGGATGTTGACCGTCGAGACGACGTCGATCCCGGCGTCGAGGATTTCGTCGACGTCCTGCCAGCGCTTGACGTTGCGCGAGCCGGGCACGTTGGTGTGGGCCAGCTCGTCGATCAGCGCGACCTTGGGGTGGCGGGCGATGACCGCTTCGGTGTCGAGCTCGGTGAACGCCGCCCCCCGGTGCGTCATGGTCTTGCGCGGGATCACCTCCATGCCCTCCAGCAGGGCGGCGGTGCGGGCGCGGCCGTGGGTCTCGACGAAACCCACGACCACGTCCCTGCCGCGCTCGCTCGCCCGGCGGGCCTCGCCGAGCATCGCGTACGTCTTGCCCACCCCGGGTGCCGCCCCGAGGTAGACCCGGAGGCGGCCTCTGGTCATGACCGGTCGAGTGCCAGGTTGAGTTCGAGCACGTTGACTGCGGGATCGCCCATGAAGCCGAGTGCCCGGCCGGTGGTGTGCTCGTCGATCAGCGCTTTCACCCGCTCGACGGCCAGGCCGCGCTCCCTGGCGACACGAGGCGCCTGGAGCTCGGCGTAGGCGAGTGAGATGTGCGGGTCGAGCCCGGAGCCGCTGGCCGTCACCGCGTCGGCCGGGACCGCGGGGGTTCCCGCGTCGCCCCTGACCGGAACGGTACGGCCGGCCGCGTAGTCCTCTCCGGGCTTGCCGCACTCCACCTTCAGCCCTTGGTAGGTGGCGACGAACGGGGCGGCGGGGCAGGCCTGGTTGACGCTGACCGCGCGGTCGGGGAACACCTTCAGCACCGCGCCGACCGCGTCGGACGTGCAGTACGGCCGGGTGCCGCTGACGCCTTCCAGCTCGCCGATCGCCTTGGAGCGGGCGCAGACCTGGGTGAGCAGCGACTGCTTGCCCTTGTCCGGATTGCCCTCCTCGTCCTTGGCGCCGGGCACCGGCAGCGTGTCCACGATGTCCTCGGGGCCCAGGTTGCTGGCGCTGGTCGAGGTCGGGTCGTAGCCGTCTCCGGCGGCCGACGGACGCGACTGGAAGTACTTCCGGACCGGGTTGCCGTCGGCGTCGGTGAAGGACTGGCCGATGAGCGCGCTGCCCACGTCCTTGCCTCCGGCCTGGACGATCGAGCCGTTGGCGTTGCCGTTGAACAGCGCCTGGGCGACGCCGGTGGTGACCAGCGGGTAGATCAGGCCGAGCAGCACGGTGAAGACGGCGACCGCCCGGATCGCGGCGAGATGCAGACGTAGCCAGCTGGGTAGACGTTCCATCTATGACATCCCCGGAAGAAACTGGATGAGCAGGTCGATGATCTTGATGCCGATGAACGGCGCGATGATGCCGCCCAGGCCGTAGACGTACAGGTTGCGGCTGAGCAGTTTGGAGGCGCTGGACGGGCGGTAGCGCACGCCGCGCAGCGCCAGCGGGATCAGCGCGACGATGACGATCGCATTGAAGATCACTGCGGACAGGATCGCGGACTGGGGGCTGACCAGACGCATGATGTTGAGGGCGTCCAGGCCCGGATAGACCGCCACGAACATGGCCGGGATGATCGCGAAGTACTTGGCGATGTCGTTGGCGATGGAAAAGGTGGTCAGCGCGCCGCGCGTGATGAGCAGTTGCTTGCCGATCTCGACGATCTCGATCAGCTTGGTCGGGTTGGAGTCGAGGTCGACCATGTTGCCGGCCTCCTTGGCAGCGGAGGTGCCGGTGTTCATCGCCACCCCGACGTCGGCCTGCGCGAGCGCGGGCGCGTCGTTGGTGCCGTCGCCGGTCATCGCGACCAGCCGGCCGCCCTCCTGCTCCTTCCTGATCAGCGCCAGCTTGTCCTCCGGGGTGGCCTCGGCCAGGAAGTCGTCCACCCCGGCCTCGTCGGCGATGGCCTTCGCGGTCAACGGGTTGTCACCGGTGATCATCACGGTCCGGATGCCCATGCGGCGCATCTCGTCGAACCGCTCGCGCATGCCCTGCTTGACGACGTCCTTGAGGTGGATGACGCCCAGCACCCGGGCCTTGCCGTCGGTGACCTCGCCGACCACGAGCGGGGTGCCCCCGGACGCCGAGATGCCGTCCACGAGGTGGCCGACCTCGTCGGTGGGGTGGCCGCCGTGGTCGCGTATCCACTTCATCACGGCGGTCGCGGCGCCCTTGCGCACCTGGCGTCCGTCCACGTCCACCCCCGACATGCGGGTCTGCGCGGTGAACGGCACCCACGCGGCCTGGGCCAGCTCGCCGGGTTGCCGCTCGCGCAGACCGTACGCCTGCTTGGCGTAGACCACGATCGAGCGGCCCTCGGGCGTCGCGTCGGCGAGACTGGCCAGTTGCGCGGCCTCGGCCAGGTCGGCCGGGTCGACGCCGGAGGCGGAGTGGAACTCCGACGCCTGCCGGTTGCCCAGCGTGATCGTGCCGGTCTTGTCCAGCAGCAGGGTGGAGACGTCGCCCGCCGCCTCGACCGCGCGCCCGCTCATCGCCAGCACGTTGCGCTGGACGAGGCGGTCCATCCCGGCGATGCCGATGGCCGACAGCAGCGCGCCGATCGTGGTCGGGATCAGGCAGACCAGCAGCGAGACCAGCACGATGCCGGTGACTCCGTCGGCGTTCAGCGCGAGCGAGTCCGGCACGCCAGGGTTGGTGAGCTTGGCGTAGATGGCCAGCGGCTGCATGGTGGCGGTGGCGACCAGAAAGATGATCGTCAGGGCGGCCAGCAGGATGTTGAGCGCGATCTCGTTCGGCGTCTTCTGCCGGTTCGCGCCCTCCACCAGGGCGATCATGCGGTCGATGAAGCTCTCGCCGGGTTTCTGGGTGATCGCGACGATGATCCGGTCGGAGAGCACCTTGGTGCCGCCGGTCACCGCCGAACGGTCGCCGCCCGACTCACGGATCACGGGGGCCGACTCGCCGGTGATCGCCGACTCGTCCACGCTGGCGATGCCCTCGACCACGTCGCCGTCGCCCGGGATGATCTCCCCGGCCTCGACGATCACGCGGTCGCCCGGCCTCAGCTCACCCGCGCCGACGACATCCCACGCGAAGGTCGCTCCCGCCGAGCCTTCCCCCGCAAAGGGTTCCGGCCCGGAGCCTTCCCCCGCAGAGGCTTCCGGCCCGGAGGCTTCCGCCGCAGAGGGTTCTCTGCCGGCGGCTTCCGATCCGGCGGCGCCCCGCGCGGAGGCGGGGCGGAGCCGGCGCGCCGTGGTGTCGCGCTTGGCCGCGCGCAGCGTGGCGGCCTGCGCCTTGCCCCGTCCCTCGGCGACGGCCTCGGCCAGGTTCGCGAAGATCACGGTCAGCCACAGCCACACCACGATGGCCCAGGCGAAGAACGACGGGTCGAGGATCGCCAGCACCGTGGTGAACACGGCGCCGATCTCGACGATGAGCATCACGGGGTTGCGCCACAGCGTGGCCGGGTTGAGTTTCCGCACTGCGGCCGGCAGCGACACGATCAGCTGTTTGGGGTGCAGCAGACCGCCGCCTACGCTGCCGTTCGGTTTGGGCTCGGGAGCCTTGCCCGGCGCGTCGAGCACTGGGGTTGACATATCAGAACAGTCCTTCTGCGATCGGGCCGAGCGCGAGTGCCGGGAGGAAGGTGAGAGCGACCAGGATGACCGTCACGCCGACGACCATGCCGACGAACTGTGGCCGGTACGTCGGGAGCGTCCCCGCGGACTCGGGCACCGGGGCCTGCCTCGCCAGCGAACCGGCCAGGGCCAGGACCAGAATGATCGGCGCGAACCGGCCGAACACCATGCACAGGCCGAGCGCCACGTCGTACCAGGGGGTGTTGACCGTGAGGCCGGCGAAGGCGGAGCCGTTGTTGTTGGAGGCGCTGGTGAAGGCGTACAACACCTCGGAGAAACCATGCGGCCCCGAGTTGAGCATGCTCGCCCGATGCTCCGCCGATCCCATCGTGAACGCCGTGCCGATCAGCACCAGCACCGGGGTGACCAGGAAGTACATCGACGCGAGCTTGATCTCACGGGCGCCGATCTTCTTGCCCAGGTATTCGGGGGTACGGCCGACCATCAGGCCCGCCACGAACACCGTGATCACCGCGAGGATGAGCATGCCGTACAGGCCCGCGCCCACGCCGCCCGGCGCGACCTCGCCCAGCATCATGTTGAACATCGTCATCATGCCGCCGAACGGCGTGTAGGAGTCGTGGAAGGAGTTCACCGCACCGGTCGAGGTCAGCGTGGTGGCGGCGCCGAAGGTCGCCGAGTTCGACACCCCGAAGCGGACCTCCTTGCCCTCCATCGCCGCCCCGACGGCCTGCGGCACGGTCGCGTTGCCGCCCAGCTCGAAGACGTTCGTGAGCACCACGCTGGCCAGCGCGAGGGTCGCCATCACGGCGAGGATCGCGTAGCCCTGCCTGACCTGGCCGACCATCCTGCCGAACGTGCGCGGCAGCGCGAACGGGATCAGCAAGATGAGGAAGATCTCGAACCAGTTGGTCCAGCTCGTGGCGTTCTCGAACGGGTGGGCCGAGTTGACGTTGTAGAAACCGCCGCCGTTGGTGCCGAGCTCCTTGATGACCTCCTGGCTGGCCACCGGCCCGCCGGTGATCGCCTGGGTGCCACCGGTCAGCGTGGTGACGGTGTGCGGCTCGGCGAAGTTCTGGATCACGCCGCCGGCCACCAGCACCAGCGCCCCGACGAACGCGATCGGCAGCAGGATGCGCAGGTTGCCGCGCACCAGGTCGACCCAGAAGTTGCCGATCGTGTCGGCCTTGCGGCGGGCGAAGCCACGGACCAGCGCGACGGCCACCGCCATGCCGACCGACGCCGATACGAAGTTCTGCACGGCCAGAGCCGCCATCTGCGTCAGGTGACCCATCGTGGACTCGCCCGAATAGGCCTGCCAGTTGGTGTTGGTGACGAAGCTGATCGCGGTGTTCCACGCGATGTGGTCGGTGACCGGCGCCATGCCCAGGCTCAGCGGGAGCTTGTCCTGCAGCCGCTGAATGCCGTACACGAGCAGAATCGAGATCACCGAGAACGCCAGCAGGCTGCGCGCGTACACGCCCCAGCTCTGCTCGGCGTCGGCGCGCACGCCGAGCAGCCGGTAGATCCCCCGCTCTACGACGTTGTGCCTGGTGGCCGTGTAGACCCGGTACATGTGGTCGCCGAGCGGCTTGTGCACCAGGATCAGCGCGACGATCAGGGAGACGATGAAGATCATCCCTGCCGCGGTCGAGCTCATCAGAAACGCTCCGGGAACAAGAGGGCCGCGACCATGAAGATCACCAGAGCCACGACCACTACGAGACCAGCGGCGTTGATCGCGCTCACAGGCGCTCCACCGCCTTCACGACGAGCCCGAAGACCACGAAGATCGCGATCGTCAGGACGACGAAGATGACGTCTGCCATCCCCACTCCTCAATTCCGGAACATCCCGTACCGCTCAGGGCGAGCGGCTTAATGACCAGCAAAGCCGCGAAATAATCCTGTTTGGTATTTCTTGACGGCTTTCATACGGACGAGAGTCGATTCTTGACGCGATTCGGACGCGCCTTACAGCCCCACGTCCCTGCGCAGCAGGTCGTCGATCTCCTCTCGGCGCACCACGACCCGGGCGACCCCGCCGGCGACCGCGATCACGGGCGGCCGGCCGGTGAGGTTGTAGGAAGAGGCCATCGAGTGGTGGTAGGCGCCGGTGGCCGGGACCGCGATGACGTCACCCGGCCTGATGTCGGCGGGCAGCGGCACGCTCTCGGCGATGACGTCGCCCGCCTCGCAGTGATGCCCGACCACGGTGACCTGGCGGGCGGGCGCGGTGGAACGACGGCCGATCAGGTGAGCGGTGTAGCGCTCGACGATGTCCATGAGCGGCACGCCCCCGGTGCCGGCGACCGGCAGGAGGCAGGTGGTGACCGACCAGGGCTCATCGGCGAACGGCGGCTCCTGCCTCGCCTGATCCTGCTGAAGGAGGCACATCATGCCACCCGCTTCATGGGACTGGTCATCGTGCCGGAGGGGTCGAGGATGATGCCGTTGACACCGAGTTCGGCGATCATGCCGCGCAACGCCGGGGCCGTGAGCACCACCCACCGCTGATCCGTCCCGAGCACCTTGGCCAGGGTGAGCGGGGAGGAGAACGCGACCGCCGTGCGCTCGCCGGAAGCGGTGCGGAACAACCGCAGGGCCGTGGCGCACGCGCTCATGCTGACGGGGACGAACAATCGGGGCTCTGACATCTGCGTCCTTCCTGGGAAGTCGTACCTGGCAGACGCTAGAGCGGTCGCCGGACGCATTCCTTGATCGCTACGCGATCTGGACGCGCGGCTGGGAAATTCTGACGCGGCGTTGACGGCGTCCCCTGGCCGATATCCGGGGCCCGGGGCGCGCTCCCGGGCCCCGGATATCGGCCACACCCGGTTGCCCGGCCGGCGCCCCGGATATCGGCCACACCCGGTTGCCCGGCCGGCGCCCCGGATATCGGCCACGCCCGGTTGCCCGGCCGGCGCCCCGGTGACTGCCCTCGGTCAGCGGGCGCGGCGTAGCACGAGCGCCGCGAGGAGGAGGATGACGGCCACGACGGCGATCCAGCCTGCGCCGACCGCCCCGAGCCAGCCGGCGATGACCCCTTGGACGGTGGTCGCCGCGGTCACGATCGGGTCGTCGGTGACGCCGCCCGCGAGGACGCGGAGTTCGTACCAGCCGTAGTAGAGGACGTACAGGCCGGCGAGCATGAGCAGGGCGCCGCCGGCTCTGGACACGTACGGCAGCAGGCGGCGCAGCCTGGCCACGACGGCGGCGCGGGCGAGCGCCACGGCCAGCGACAGTACGGCGATGACCAGGCCCATGCCGAGCGCGTACGTGGAGAAGGCGACGACGCCGCCGAGCAGCCCGCCGCCGGACAGGGAGGCCGACGTGACCGCGAGGAAGGGCCCCACGGTGCACGAGAGTGAGGCCACCGCGTAGGAGAGGCCGTAGCCGTACAGGGACCACGGCGAGGAGGTGGGGCGGCCGGTCTTCAGGCCCGGCAGGCGCAGCAGCAGCTCGCGGCCGGACAACGACCAGATGCCCAGCCCCACCAGGATCGCCCCGATGATCATGGTCGCCCACGGCAGGTAGCCGCCCACCGACACCGCCAGCGCGGTCACGGCGAGCCCGAACAGGCCGAAGACCGTGACGAATCCGGCGGTCATGGCCGCCGAGAGGATCAGCGCCCGGACGACGGGGCCGGGGCGGGCTGCCTGCTCGTCGTTGATCAGCAGGGTGAGGTAGGCGGGCAGCATGGCGAAGCCGCATGGGTTGAACGCGGCGACCGTGCCGGCGGTGAGCGCGAGGGCGAGCGGTAGTTCGGTGAGGTTCATGCGGGTCCGGGGGGACCGTAGGAGGGCATGCCGCGGCTACCGGCCGGTCAGCACGCGAAGGTGCTTGTCCAGCTTGTCCTGGTTGAGCGGGCCCGAGACCTTCTCGGTGGAGCCGTCCGGCTTCATGAACACGAAGGTGGACTGTTCGCTGACGCCGAGCTTCGTCCAGATCGCACCTTTGGCGTCCGACAAGTGGGTCAGGTCACCGGTTCCGGTTCGCTGGACGAACTCCTTCATCGCCGTCTCGGTGTCCAGTCCGCCGACGCCGACGAACGCGACGTCACCGTACGCGGCGGCCGCGGACTTGACGGCGGGCGCCTCCGAGAGGCACTTGGGACACCACGCCGCCCAGAACCAGAAGACCACCGGCCTGCCCGCCAGGCCCTCTCCCTGGAAGGTCTCACCGTTGAGTGTCCGGGCCGAGAACCGCAGGGCGGCGGGCACCGTGGCCGCCGCCTCCTGCGATGCCGTCGGAGAGGCCGCCCCAGAGGTCATCTCAGAGGTCGGCGCCGAGGTCATCTCAGAGGTCATCTCAGAGGTCGGTGAGGAGGCGGTCATGTCGTCCTGTTCCATGGTGCCGCAGGCCGCCACCAGCAGGGTCGCCATCGCCAGCACGGCCGCCGTTCGCATTCGAGTCATGCCGTCGAGCCTAGGAGCGCCGCCCCGCGCCACTCCTTACGAGCCGATGACGGTCGCCACGAGCGGGCCGTACCCGACTGCGGCGAAGCCCTTCGGCCCGAGCCGGGCGACCACCTCCTGATGACGCCGGCCGGCCGGAAACGGGGTCAGGTGCCGCGGAGTTCGCGGACCAGTTGCCTCGTCGACTGCGCCGGTTCCACGCCGAGCTCGGTGAGGGCGGCGGTCAGCCGCTGGAACTCGGCCAGAACGGCGTGCGGTGAGCCCAGCGCCCCCTCGACCTGCATCCGCACGCAGTAGGCGGACTCGCAGAACGGATCACGGCTGATCGCGAACGACGCGGCCTGTTTGGCACGCTCCAGGAAGCCCAGCGCCAGCGCCACCTGCGCCGCGTCGAGGGCCGCGTCGACGATCATCACCTCCAGTTCGTGGCGGCGCTCCTCGGCCCACTCCAGCTCGCTCTCCGGCAGGTACGGCCCCTCGACGATCGTCAGCGTGGACTCGATCCGGTCCAGGCGTTCCTCGCCCCGGAGGCCGTACGCGTCTCTGATCATCCGCTCGAAGCGCAGGTCGGTGCTGTCGACGTACAGGCCGTCAGCCCAGCGGACGTGACCCAGGGCCGTCCTGGCCAGGTTCACGCCCGTCGCCTGCCGCAGCTTGTGCACCACCTGGCGGAAGTAGTTGCCGCCGCGGCGGGGGTCGGCGTCCGGGAACAGGCGCTCCTGCAGCCGGTGCCGTTCCACCCCCTCGGGGTGCAGCGCGAGGTAGGCGGCCAGCTCCAGCACCTTCGTGCGGCGCGAGCAGCGGGGCACGCCGTCGACGATCAGATCGAGGACCGGCCCGTGCGTGTGGACGTCGACGATGACCATGCGCTCGGAGGGCACGGCCGGCTGCCGCTTGCGCGCCACGGGCGGCCGGTGTCCGGCCAGCTGGCGCCAGCGCATCCCGCTGACGTCGCTCTCGATCTGGCGGCGCAGCACGGCGGGCACGTCGTTGAGCGCGTTCTTCAGGACGAACAGGCAGCCCATCGCGCTCGCGGTCTCGTAGGCCAGCTCGATGGCGTTCGACGCCGCCTCGGCGAAACCGAGCCGGGCCTCGGCCTCGGCCAGGTAGGTCGCGGCGAAGGGCAGCATGAGCGAGCGGCCCGCGTTCCGCATGCCCTCGGTCGCGACGCGCAGCACGCGCGCGGCGTCCTCGGGCCGGTCGATCCGCAGGTAGGCCAGCCCCTGGAAGGTCTGGCCCCATTCGACGTAGCAGCGGTTGCCGCTCGCGGCCGAACGGCTGATGGCGTCGGCCAGGCTCATGCGGGCGTCGTCCACCCGGCCGAGCGCGAGTTGCAGGGCGCCGACCACGACCTCGAAGCACGGCTCCCAGCCGAAACGGGTTTTCCGGCTGTGCTCGACCGCGGCCTCGGCGGCCCACAGGGCCTTCTCCGGCTGGCCCTCGGCCCACAGCAGCCACGCCTCGTGGAAGAACCAGAGGTCGGTGTGGGCTCCGGACCTGATCGCCTCGGGGACTTCGTCGAGCAGTTCGCGGGCCAGGGCCAGCTCGCCGCGCCAGACCAGCGTGAGCAGCGGGTGCGGGGTGCGGTAGAACGAGCGCGGCGGCCACTGGTCCTCGCTCGGGAGCAGGCGCAGCAACTGGTCCAGCCGGCCCTGTACGAGCAGGCCCCAGGTGTAGACGCGCTCGCCGTCCACCCAGTCGACGCCGGGCGGCGGGGCCACCGGGTCGCGGCCGGCCACGGCCTCCAGCTCGTATCTCACCGCGTCGGCCCGGTAGTCGCCCTCGTAGTTGCGGATCAGTTCGAGGGCTTCGGCCGGGCGCCACTGCATGGCGTAGCCGACGAAGGCGACGCTGCCGGGGTCGGCCTTGGCGACGTCGCTCAGCGTGCCTTCCTGGTGCAGCCGGCGGATGAGCGCCTGCGCCTCCGGGATGCGCCGCACGCCGTACAGTGCCCGGATGGAGGCGCCGAGGAGGATCGGGCGTGACTCGACCGCCTCCGGGCCGAAGTCCTCCAGCCAGCGCAGCAGCACGCCCCAGTCCGCGCGCGCGGACAGCGCCGCGACGGCGCGTTCCGCCACGTCGGCGGCCTGCGCCAGCTCGCCCGCGTCGAGGTAGGTCTCGACGGCCTCCTCGGACATGCCGAGGTCCTCGAGCATGCGGGCGTACCTGCTCTGCAGGCCGGGCAGTTCGCCGGGCAGGCGCGCCTGCAACTGCTCGCGGAGGAACTGGCGGAACCTCGGGTGGTACACGAGCGCGCGGTCGGCCTTGGTCGCGGGCAGGTGCCGTGACCCGAGCGACTGCCAGAGCGCGTAGCCCTTCTCGCCGCAGAGGGCGACGGCGGCCCGGGCCGTGACGGTCGCGGGGATCGAGGTGCGCAGCAGGAACTCCTGCTCGTCCTCGGGGAGGCGGGCCAGGATCTCGCGGGCGACGAAGCGGGCCAGCGAGTCGGGCCCGTTCTCCGGTTGCAGGCCGGGGACGATGTCGAAGGCGACGGCGGCGATCCAGCCCTGGGTGGCCTCCATGAGGGGCGCCGGGTCGCGGTCGCCCTGGCCGTGCGCGGCGAGCAGCGTGCGGGCCTCGGGCATGGTCAGGGCCAGGTCCTCGCCGCTCATCCGGGCGATCCGGCCCTGCAGCATCATCCGGCCGATCGGACCGTCGAGGTCCTCGCGGCTCACGATGATCGTCCGTACGTTCGGCGGCAGGTAGTCGAGGAAGACGCCGAGGACGGTGAGCGCCTCGTCCGCCCCCACCAGCCACTCGCAGTCGTCGACCACCAGCAGCAGGGACTGGTCGGCGATGCTCTCGGCGAGCATGGCGGCGACCTCGGCCGCCGGGAAGCCGCCTTCCAGCCAGGCCTCGACCAGGCCGGGCGCTTCGGAGTTGACCTCCGACAGGGCCTGGGCGAGGTAGATCATCAGCCGTGACGCGCTGCGGTCGCCGACGTCGAGCGTCACCCAGGCCAGCGGCCAGCCGTATCGCGCGGCGAACATGCGGGTCTGCACTGTCTTGCCCGACCCCGCGGCGGCGAAGACCGCGATGGTCTCGTGTTCCTCCAGGAGAGCGGCGAACTGCTCGTCCAGTCTGTCTCGGGCGACGGTCCCGCGTGGCAGTCCCGGAGGTAGCACCTTGTGGCTCAAGATCATGCAGGCCTCAGTTCACCTGGGTGTAGCGTCTCCGCAACCCGACCGAAATCGGAGTTTCGGTAGGGCGGTGTCTTAATCAATGAGGCACAGCGCGAGAACTGTCAAGACTTTCGCGGCAGTTCGTACTTATTTGCACGCTATAAACCCTTCTGGGGGCCTGTGGGGGGTCGGCACCTCTGTGGGAAGAACGGGCGTCGAAGACCCCACCTCGTTCGCGGCGAGACTGAGCCGCCGGGCATCACCCGAGCCGTCGCGGCGGCCGTGACGGCGCCCTCATGGGAGTCATAACGACGGGGGTAACGCGGGTGGGATGAGGTGATTCGCGGAGCGCACCCGTATTTACCGGCACCCGAACGGAGCCCCCGCCTTGTTCTACTACTTCCCTGACAACTACATGTGGTCCTCGGCCTTCAACCTGGCCCTCATGGCGGGCGCGTCCCTCGGCGAGATGAACCGGTGGTTGTCCCCGTTGCGCGAGGGCGAGCCGGACTCCGCGGCCTGGGGCAAGGCATGGGCCGGCATGGCCGAGCAGCAGGAGACGCAGGCCGCGGCGGACCTCGGGGCCGGGCTGCGCCGCAGCGCCGGCGCGCGCTACCTACGCGCCTCGGTCTACCACGCCAGCGGCGAGCGGCAGATCCCGCCCGGCCCGGAGAAGACGGCCAGCTACCAGGCCGCGCTGGCCGCGTTCGAGAAGGCCATCGAGCTGGCCCCGCTGAACGTGGAACGGATCGAGGTCCCCTCCCCCGACGGCATCCTGCCGGGCTACCTCATCCCGGCCCGGACCGCCGAGCCGGCGCCCGTCGTCATCTTCTACGGCGGCTTCGACGTCACCAAGGAGATCCTCTACGGCTTCGTCGAGGAGGAGTTCGTCCGCCGGGGCATCACCTGCCTGGTGATGGACAGCCCCGGCGTCGGCGAGCCGCTCCGGCTGCGCGGCGTGCCGTCGCGCCCCGACTACGAGGTCCCGACCGGCGCCGTCATCGACTACCTCGAGACCCGCTCCGACGTGGACGCGGACCGCATCGGCGTCATGGGCATCAGCCTCGGCGGCTACTACGCCCCGCGATCGGCGGCCTTCGAGCCCCGGATCAAGGCGTGCGCCGCGTGGGGCGGGATCTGGGACTGGGGCGCCACCTGGGAGAAGCGCTGGAGCACCCGGTCCAAGACGGTGTCCGTGCCGTGGTTCCAGCTCCCCTGGGTCATGGGGACCGACACGATGGAGGCCGGCCTCGAACGGGTCAAGCAGTGGACGCTCGTGGACGTGCTGCCCAAGCTGACGCAGCCGCTGCTGATCGTGCACGGGGAGAACGACCGGCAGGTGGCGGTCGAGGACGCGCGGAAGGCGTTCGCCGCCGCCGGCTCGGCGGACAAGCAGTTGCGGATCTTCACGGTCGCCGAGGGCGGCGCCGAGCACTGCCAGACCGACGAGCCCGACCCGGCCCGGCAACTGATCGCCGACTGGTTCGCGCAGCGGTTCGGCACGCTGCCGGCGCGGGACTGACCGGCGGTGGAGCGCGGTGACGACGGAGAGGCATCGGCATGACCACTGACACGAACGAGGCGCGCGGCTCGAAGCAGGTGACGATCGACGACGTCCACGCGCTCTGCGACCGCTACCGGACCTGGGGCAAGTGGGGCCCGGACGACCAGCTCGGCACACTCAACTACATCGAGCCCGAGATGGTCGTCGCCGCGGCGGGACTGGTCAGGCAGGGCAAGGTCATCTCCTGTGCCCTGCCGTACGACGGCGACGGGCCGCAGAACGGCTGGGGCGGCCGGGTCAACCCACTGCACTTCATGCTGCAGGACGGCGGTGACGCGGTCATCGGCGCCCAGGACCACATGGCCAAGCTGCGGTACGCCGACGACGCCATCTACATGCCCCTGCAGTGCGGCACGCAGTGGGACGCCCTGTCCCACGTGTTCTACGAGGGCAAGATGTACAACGGCTACGGGCTGGAGCACGTCTCCAGCAAGGGAGCCGAGAAGAACGCCATCCACCTGATGACCGAGAAGGTGGTCGGGCGCGGAGTCCTGCTCGACATCCCCCGCCACCGCGGCGTGCCCTGGCTGGAGCCGGGGCAGGGCATCGACAGCGCCGAGTTGGAGAGCTGCGCCGAGGCGCAGGGCGTCACCGTCGGCCGGGGTGACTTCGTGCTCGTCCGCACCGGGCACATCGCCATGTGCAGGGACCGGGGCTCGTGGGGCGACTACGCCGCCGGCGACGCCCCCGGGCTCTCCCTCGACTCGGCGCACTGGATCTGCGGCAACGAGGTCGCCGGGATCGCGACCGACACGTGGGGGATGGAGGTGCGGCCCAACGAGCTCGACGACATCTTCCAGCCGGTGCACATCGTGCTGCTCGTCAACGCCGGCCTGCTGATCGGGGAGATCTTCGACCTGGAGAAGCTGGCCCAGGACTGCGCCGGCGACGGTGTGTACGAGTTCATGTTCGCGGCCGGGCCGCTGCCGTTCACCAAGGCGGTCGGCTCGCCCCTGAACCCGATGGCGATCAAGTGACCGGCGCCCCGCCGCTCCGTACCAAGGGAGGGCGACCGTGAACGTCGATGAGCTGAACCGGCTCCCCGTCGCGTGGGAGCCCGACCCCGCCGGCTTCGCCGGCACGCCGCTGGGGCGGATGGCGGCCCGGCACGGCCTCTCCTCGTTCGACGAGGTGGTGGCCCGGTCCGCGGCCGACCCGGAGTGGTTCTGGGCCGCCGCCGCCGACGACGTCGGGCTGCGCTGGCTGAGGCCGTACGAGAAGGTGCTCGACCTGTCGGACGGCCCGGAGTTCCCGCACTTCTTCAAGGGCGGCGGGCTCAACTGGGCCGACTACGCGATCGACCGGTGGATCGAGCAGGGCCGCGCGGCCGACGAGGCGATCGTCTGGGAGGGCGACGACGGCTCCGTGCGGACGGTCACGTACGGCGAGCTCAAGGAGCAGATCGACCGGGCCGCGGGCGCGTTCGCCGCGCGCGGCGTCGGGGTCGGCGACGTGGTCGCGCTGTACCTGCCGATGGTGCCGGAGGCGGTCGTCGTCATGCTGGCGGCGGCGAAGATCGGCGCCATCGTCGCACCGTTCTTCAGCGGCTTCGGGCCGACGCCGGTGCGGGAGCGGCTGCTGGACTCCGGGGCCAAGCTGATGGTCACGGCCGACGGCTTCGAACGGCGCGGCAAGCTCGTACCGATCAAGGAGACGGCCGACGAGGCCGCCGCCGACGCCCCGGAGCTGCGGACCGTGCTCGTCGTGCGCCGCCTCGGCCGCGACATCACGCTGGTGGCGGGCCGCGACGAGTGGTGGGACGACGCGCTCGACTCGGCCGAGCCGGTCACCGACATGCCGGTGTTCGACGCGGAGACGCCCTGCGTCCTGTTGTACTCGTCCGGGAGCACCGGCCGGCCCAAGGGCTGCCTGCACACCCATTCGGGCCTGCCGTTCAAGTTCGCGCAGGAGGCCCGGCACGGGTACGGCATGCAGCCCGGCGAGCGGCTGTTGTGGCTCACCGACATGGGCTGGGTGATGGGCGCGTACGTCGTGTCGGCGGTGTTCGGCAACGGCGCCACGGCGGTGCTGTTCGAGGGGACCGCCGACCACCCGACGCCGGACCGGCTGTGGTCGGTCGTCGAGCGGCACCGGGTGACGGTGCTCGGCGTCGCGCCCACGCTGATCCGGATCCTCGCCGGGTTCGGCGACCAGTGGCCCGACGCGCACGAGCTGCCGGACCTGCGCGTGATCGCCAGCACCGGCGAGCCGTGGAACGTCGAGCCGTGGTGGTGGTGTTTCCGCCACGTGGGCAAGGGACGGCTGCCGGTGGTCAACATGAGCGGGGGCACCGAGTGCGGCGCCTCCATCGTGAGCGGCTCGGTGCACCGGCCGATCAAGCCGGCCGGGTTCTCCGGCGCCACCCTGGGCATGGCGGCCGACGTGTTCGACGCGGACGGCCGCTCCATCCGGGGCGAGGTGGGCGAGCTGGTCGTGCGGGGCCCTTGGCCGGGCATGACCAAGGGCCTGTGGGACGGCCCGGAGCGCTACCTGCGCACCTACTGGGGCCGCTTCCCCGGAAGCTGGCTGCAGGGCGACTTCGCCTACGTCGACGCCGACGGGCACTGGTTCCTGCTCGGCCGGTCCGACGACACGATCATGCTGGCCGGCAAGCGGGTCGGTCCCGCCGAGATCGAGTCGTTGCTCGTCGACGACCCGGACGTGGTCGAGGCCGCGGCCGTCGGCGTCCCGGACGAGGCCAAGGGCGAGGCGCTGGTCTGCTTCGTCGTGCTGATGGACGGCGCCGACGCGGAGCGGGTGCTGCCGCGTCTGGAGGCGTCGATCGTGGCGCGTGAGGGCAAGGCCACGCGGCCCAAGGCGGTGCACGCGGTGTCCGCGCTGCCGAAGACGCGCAACGGCAAGGTGCTGCGCCGGGTGGCCCGTGCCGTGTACATCGGGGCCGACCCGGGTGACATCACCGCCCTGGAGAGCCCGGAACCGCTGACCGGCTTCCCCTGGCAGGAGGGCGCGGCGCCGGCGGCCTGACGCCACGCGTCCCCCCGCTCGATCAACTGGCGGGCATCGCCGCGGTTCTCTCCGCGACGATGTCCGCCATCGCCGCTTCCAGCGTCCACCGCGTGGCGTACCCGTAGTCGCGGCGGAACAGGGTGTCGTCGAAGTTCATCGGCCACCGGTGGTCGCCCTCGCCGGCCTCGATCCGGGCGTCCGGGATGAGCTTGCGGGCGATCTCCACCATGTCGCCGACGCTGCGGTAGTCGCCGCGCACGTGGTAGACGGGGCTCGTCGGCTCGGGGCCCTGGCTGGCCCGGACGAACGCGTCGGCGGCGTCGTGGACGTAGACGAGGTTCATCATCGACTCGGCCCGGTACGCCGCCCGGCCCGGCTCCCCGGCGAGCGGCTTGGTGACCAGCTCGTCGATCAGCCGCCGGGCCACGCCGATCATGCAGGCGGCGCCGTAGGCGAGGCCGATCCGGATCGAGGTGTTGACCACGCCGAGGCTGCGCCGGTAGTAGTCGCCCATGGTCTCGCCGAAGACCTTGCTGGCCTCGTACACGTCGCCGGCCCGGATCCGGGCGTCCTCGGCGAGCGCCGCCTCCGCGTCGTTGTCGGCCGGGTTGAACAGGGCCGCGCTGCTCGCCAGCACCGTGCGCGGCACGTCGAACAGCCGCGCCACCTCCAGCACGTTGTACGTGCCGACGATGTTGGACTGGATGCACTGACCGCGTTGCGCGGCGGACCGGTCGTGCAGCTCCGCGGCCAGGTGGATGATCCGGTCGACCCGGTGCGCGCACACCAGATCGGCGATCAGCGCGAAGTCGGTGACGTCGCCCTCGACGAAGGTCAGCGCCGCCGGATCGTGCTCCCCCGGCTCGGCCGCCCAGCCGGGCCGGCGGTCGAGCGCCACCACCTGGTGCTCATCACGCACCAGCCGGTCGACGACGTACGAGCCGATGAACCCGGTCGCGCCGGTCACCAGATAGGTCATCACTGTTCTCCTTCAAGGGCGTTGGCGTTGGCTGAGGTGGAGGCGTTGGCTGAGGTGGAGGCGTTGGCGGAGGTGGAGGCGTTGGCGGAGGTGGAGGCGTTGGCGGAGGCGGCTCCCGAGGCGGGCCGGGCTCTCACGCGGTGCCCGGGCGGTAACCGCCGTCGACCTGGAGCGTGGCCCCGGTGACGGAACGCGCGCCGTCCGAGGCGAGGTAGGCGAAGGCGGCCGCGACCTCCTTCGGGTCGATCATCCGGCCGAGCGACATCTTCGCGGCGTACCGCTGCTCCAGACCGTCGTCGGCTACCCCGGCATCGGCGAAGATCCCGGTGTGCGTCGGTCCGGGCAGGACGGCGTTGACCCGGACCCCGTCGGGGCCGTAGGCGATCGCGAGCGAGCGGGTCAGGTGCACCACCGCGGCCTTGGCCAGGCCGTACGCCGGAGCGGCCGGGGTGGGCCAGAGCGCCGCCGTCGACGCGGTGTTCAGGATGACGCCGCCGCCCTGCGGGCGCATGCACTCCAGGGCCGAGCGGCAGCCGTGCCAGACGCCGGTGACGCAGATCTGCCAGAGCCGTTCGAAGTGGTCGTTAGCGTCGTCGTCGTGGATCGGGCCACCGGCGATGATTCCGGCGTTGTTGACCGCGATGTCACACCTGCCGAAGCGGTCCATCGCCACCGCGAACGCCGCCGCCACCTCCTCGGCGTCGCGCACGTCCGTACGCTGGAACAGCACCGTGCGGCCGGACGGGTCAAGGTCGGCGGCGACGCGGGCGGCCGTCTCGCTGACGTCCGCGAGCACCACCGACGCGCCGTCGGCGACGAAGCGCTCGACCGTGGCGCGGCCGATTCCCGATCCGCCACCCGTGACGACGGCCACCCGGCCGGCCAGAGGCGCCTCGCCGGTGAGGGGCGCCCGGCCGGCCAGGGGCGTCTGGCCGGCCAGGGGCGTCTGGCCGGCCAGGGGCGTCTGGCCGGCGAGGAGCGTCTGGCCGGCGAGAGCCGTCTGGCCGGTGAGGGGCGCGGTCATGGTGCCGGGGTGGCGCGCAGGTGGGCGTCGAGGAAGGACGCGGCCAGCTCGGCGGTGGTGTCGACGAGCGGGCCCATGGGCCCGCCGTGACCGCCGTACGGCAGCAGGTGCAGCTCCTTGGGCTCGCCTGCCTGGGCGTACATGCCGGTGGAGTGCTCGGCCGGGATCACGGGGTCGTCGCCCGGCGTGATCAGGCACAGCGCGCGCGGCGCGATCGCGGCCACCTGCAGCTCGGGCGCGAAGTCCAGCGCCAGCCGGGCGTTCTCCAGCGGGTACGCCTCGGGGTAGGTGGCCGCGATGAGCCCGGCCTCGGCGTCGGCCTCCGGGCTCGGCGGCAGCGGCATGAGCACCGACAGGGGCACCCGCTCGCCGGTTCCCGTCCGCGCCCGTTCCGCCTCGTCCCGCGCCAGCCGTTCGAGGAACGCGGGCCAGTCCTCGGGGCCGTGCAGGTCGCGCAGCCAGCGCCGCCCGTCGGCGAGCGGGACGATCGCGACGCACGCCCGGAGACGTTCGTCCGCGGCCGCGGCGGCCACCGCGACACCGCCGCCGAAACTGGCCCCGAGCACGCCCAGCGCGGAGCCGTCGATCTCGGGACGGCCGGCCAGGAAGGTGGCCGCGTTGGCGATGTCGCGCACCTGCTCGTGGGGGTCGCAGCGCAGCCGCGCGCCCTCGCTGCCGCCGAATCCCCGGTGGTCGAGGGCGAGCACGGCGTATCCGCGCCGCGCCAGCCGCGCGGCGAGCGGCAGCACGCGGAAGTTGACCGCGCCGCTCCAGCCCTGGCCCGCGACGAGGGCGGGCAGGCCGCCCGCGTGCTCGCGCGGCGTGACCAGGACGCCGCGCAGGCGCAGGCCGTCGCTGAAGAAGTGCACGATCTCCGCGTCGACCTCCGGCCCGCCGGAGGGATCGAGGTGAATCTCGTTGTCGGCCGACACGATCATCGTGGCAGTGCTCCCGTTCGGGTGACGTCGGTGCCCATCGCAGCCACGTAACGCGACCTCCCGTTACCTGCCGCGTTACGCCGTGCGCCGCCGCTCCGGGGTGCGCCGGACCCGCTGTAGTGGGCGCGGGAGAAAGGAGCCCGCCATGGGCAACGGACCGCTGCCGATCGAATCGGGTGAGTTGCGCGACTACCTGCTGTCGCGCAAGAGCCTGCAGCTCGCCACACTGAACCCGGACGGCTCGCCACATCTGGCCACCATGTGGTTCGGCGTGCTCGGCGACGACATCGTGATGTGGACGCAGCGGGCTTCGGTGAAGGCGCGCAACCTGCGGCACGACCCCCGGGTCGCGTGCCTCGTGGAGTCCGGTGACGACTACGCGAGCCTGAAGGGTCTGACCGTCACCGGCCACGCGGAGCTCGTCGAGGACGACGGGACGCTGCTGCGCATCGGGGAGGCGCTGGTGCCGCGCAACTATCCCGAGCCCGGCCGGCCCGACTACCGGGAGATGGCGCTGTCGGGCGCGCGCGTCGGCATCGTGATCCACGCCGACCGCTGGTCGAGCTGGGACTTCGCCCGCACCGCGACCCGCCGCTGACGAACGCGCCGTACCACCGCGACCCGCCGCCGACGGTGCGTCTCGCACGCCCGCGCCGGGACACTGACCGGCGGGGCGTGCCGCGGGGCTCGTCAGCGGGTCAGCGCGGGCAACAGGTCGCCGAGGACGGCGGCCTCGTGCTCCGGCGACTCGTCCAGGGGGTGCAGGATCAGGTCGGTGACGCCGAGGCGCGCCAGCTCGGCCAGTTGCTCGGCGCAGGCGGCTACGTCGCCGTGGACGGTGGCCTGCCGGCCGAGGTCGGGCCGGCCGTAGAAGCCGGTGAACCAGGCGTCGATGGTCCGTTCGGCGCGGGACCGCCGCTCGTCGATCAGCAGGTAGACCCGTTTGGCGACGGCCAGCGAATCCCGGGTGCTCCCCTCCCGCTCGGCGACCTCGTCCAGCCGGGCGGCCAGCTCCGCGAACCGCGCGGTCGTCTGCCGTCCGGCCGCGACCCAGCCCGACCCGAGGCGCACCGCCCTGCGCAGCGCCGCGACGGAGGCGCCGCCGACCCACAGCGGGGGCGGCGCGTCCGGCCGGGGGCAGGCCGTCACGCCGGCCAACTGCCAGATCGGCCCGTCGTGGGCCACGTCGTCCTCGGTCCAGAGCCGGCGCAGCACGGTCAGGAACTCGTCGAGCACCGCCCCCGGCCGGTCGGTCCAGTCGCCCAGCCGCATCGCGGGGAGCAGCCGGCGGTCCCCGGTGCCGACGCCGACGACCAGCCGGCCGCCGCCGCTGAGCCGGTCGAGCGTGCTCAGCTCCTTGGCCGCCGTGATCGGGTTGCGGCCAGGGGCGACGAGCAGCGCGATGCCGAGCCGGACGCGCGTGGTGTGGGCCGCGGCGAAGCCGAGCAGGCCGACCGGCTCCGGTGTCGGCACGCGGCCGGAGAGCTGGTCGAGGGTCCACACCGAATCGACGGCCGAGGCGTCGATCCCGCCGAGCCAGGTGGCGATGGCGCCAGGACTCGTGCCGGCGGCGAAGCGCAGCGGCAGGTCGAGCCCGATCCGCGGTCGTGGGGCGGCCAATGCGTGCCTCCTTGGGCGGTGACGCCCAGGGTGACGAGGCCGGCGTTACCCGCGACGTTACGTACCGCGCCCGTAACCCTGCGGTGAACGACGGCCAGTGAAGATCAGGATCCGACCAACCAGGAGGCACGAGGATGACAGTCGAGCGTTTCCCGGTCGAGGGCGGCCACATCATGATGTTCGCGCGGGCCATCGGGGATGCCAATCCGGCTTTCCACGGCGCGCTCACCGGCGCTCCGTCGATCGCGCCGCCGACCTTCGTCTGGGCGGCGGACCACTACGACCCGGACAGCGCGGTCCGCCCGAAGCCGGACCAGCCCTGGATCGGGTCGGGCGGCGAGCCGTCGGGAGCCCCCGTCGACGATCCGGCCGGCCTCGGCCTGCACGCCGAACAGCGTTACGAGTACCACCGGCCGGTGCGCGAGGGCGACGTGCTGAGCGCGGTGAGCCGTCCCGGCCGGACCTGGCGGAAGGCCGGGCGCCGGGGCGGCTCGCTGACCTTCTCCGAGCAGATCACCGAGTACCGCGACCAGGACGGCGAGCCGGTCGTCACCGCGACGATGGTGATGGTGCGGACCTCCCAGACCGTCGGAGCGGGCCGGTGACGGCCGTCGGCGAGGTCAGGGAGCTGGTCGCCGTCCGGGATCTGACGCGGACGCGGATCGTCCAGTACGCGGGCGCCTCGGGTGACTTCAACCCCGTGCACACCGACGAGCGGTTCGCGGTGGAGGCCGCCGGTTACCCGTCGGTGTTCGCGCACGGCATGTTGACGATGGCGATGGCCGGGCGGGTGCTCACCGACTGGTTCGGCCCCGAGGCGCTGGTGCGTTACGAGGCACGGTTCCGCGCGCCGGTGTTCCCGGGCGCGACGCTCACCGTCCGGGCCCGCGTCGAGTCGGTCGACGCCGAGGGGACGGCCGCGGTCGCCCTGACCGTGACCGACCAGCACGACGCGGTCGTGATGACGGGCAACGCGGTCGCGCGCGGCCCTGCCGTACAGAAGTAGCACTCTGTCCCGTACGCGGGTGAAGGAGAGGACAGCCATGCCGGAAGCCAAGCCGCAGGACAAGCCGGGCGGAAACCCCTTGATCGACCGCGTCGGCTTCGGCAGCGGCACCATGATCGCGCAGGGATACGGCGCGGTGGACGAGGACGCCGCGCGGGGCGCCGTGGACGCCGCCTACGAGGCGGGGGTGCGGTTCTTCGACACCGCGCACTTCTACGGCTCCGGCCGGTCCGAGGCGCTCGTCGGCGAGATGCTGGACGGCCGGCGTGACCAGGTCCGGCTGTGCACCAAGGGCGGGGTCCGCTACACCGACCCCACCGACCTGCTGACCCTGGTGCGCGACTCGTCCTACGACGCGCTGCGTGAGTTCATGGAGCAGTCGCTGACCCGGCTGCGCACCGACCACGTCGACGTCTACCTCCTGCACCAGTTCGATCCCTCGCTGACGCCGGAGCAGCAGATGGAGAACCTGGGGCGGCTGAAGGACGAGGGGCTCGCCCGCGACGTCGGCTTCTGCAACTTCGGCGCCGAGGCGAGCAGGCGGGCCCTGGCGACCGGCATCCCGACGGCGGTCGAGTACAGCTTCAGCCTGCTCGACCACCGCTACCTGAACGAGCTCGCCGACGCCGGCCGGCGTGGCGGGCTGCGCGTCACCTACGGCTCGTACGTGCACGGGCTGCTGTCGGAGAACTTCGCCGAGGACCACGAGTTCGAGCCCGACGACTGGCGCGGGCGCAGCCGGCTGGAGGGGCGTTCCGGGACGTCGGGGAACGTGTTCTTCGCCGGTGAGGCGTTCGCCGCCAACGTGGCGATCGCCCGGCGGCTGCGCGCGCTCGCCGACTCGGTGGGGCTGTCGCTCGCGGCGTTCGTGCTGGCGGTGACGGTGCGGCAACCGCATTCGGACATCGCGTTGTTCGGCTGCCGCAACGCGGGCGAGGTGCGCGACGGCCTGCGCGGCCTGTCGACGACCATCGACGACGACCTGCTCGCGCGCGTGGCGGAGATCCTGGCCACCGCGGAGCGCCCGGCCGAGAACCGCCTCGGCCTGCCCGATCACGTTAGCGGGCGATCGTAACGGCCTCGTTAACGAGGCTCCCCCCAGTATCTGGTCCGCCGGCGCTTCGCCGTCACGTTCCAGGTGGCTCCGCTGCGGAGCCGTACAAAACAAGAGGTTGAGATGCGAAAGAGCGACCTGCGTAAGAGCGAACGGCGAACGAGCGAACGGCGAAAGAGCAAGCAGCGCATGAGCAAGCTGGGCGCCATCCTGTGCGCCGGCCTGCTGGTGGCGGCGTGCTCGTCCGGGAACGGCGGCGACGGCGACTCGGCGGCGACGGAGGGGCTTCCGGCCACCGTCAAGGTCGGCGTGCCGCTGGACCTGAGCGGCGCGGCGGGCATCGCCGGAGTGGGCACGGCCGAGCGCGACGGCATCCGGCTGGCCGCCAAGGAGATCAACGACACCGGCTTCCTGGGCGCCACGAAGGTCGAGCTGGTCGAGATCGACACCAAGGCGAGCAAGCAGGAGGCCGTCCAGTCGGTGCTCAAGCTGACCTCCGACGGCGTCGACGCGGTCGTCGGCTTCACCCTCACCCCGTCGTTCCTGGCCGCTGGACCGCAGCTCCAGCAGGCGGGCATCCCGACGGTGACGGTCGGGCTCTCCGCCTCCGGAGTCACGGAGGTCGGCGATTACATGTTCCGCCTCTATCCGGACATGGCGAACGTGATGCCGCCCGCGGACAAGGAGTTCGCCGAGGCGTTCGGCAACGTCAAGACCGCCGCCTACATGTACCAGAGCGACTCCGAGGCGGCCAAGGTCGTCACCGACAAGCGCAAGGAGGTGCTGGAGGGGATGGGCATCCAGACCGTGGGTGAGGAGACCTTCGTCGGCACCGACACCGACGTGCGGGCGCAGCTCACCAACATCAAGGGCAAGAACCCCGACGTCCTGGTGACGATGCCGCTGCCCGGCATGATGAGCACGATCTACCTGCAGCTGGAGGAGGTCGGCTACGACGGCCTGGTGTTCGCCGCCCCGGACGCCAGCGACGCCACCCTGGAGCAGGCGGGCAAGGCCATGCAGTGCCTGGTGTACGCGACGGCGTGGAACGGGCAGAGCACCGAGGGCAACAACACCCACTTCCTGGAGTACTGGAAGGCGAACGGCGAGAACCGCTCCGCCACGGTGTTCGAGGCGGCGGGCTACGCGTCGCTGTGGTCGCTGGCGCACGCGGTCAAGGCGGCCAACACCACGGACAAGAAGGCCGTCCGTGACGCGCTGGCCGCGGTGAAGGACATCGACTCGCCGTTCGGCAAGATCGGCTACACCGAGAACCGCGCCGCCAGCGTCAAGGGCACCAAGCTGCAGATCGTCGACAGCAAGATCACCCTGTTCGACCCGGCGAAGAGCGTGGCCTGCGAGCGCTAGCCACCGCCCGGACCCGGACGACCGCCGCCCCGGCACTTCCCTCGCGGAGGTGCCGGGGCGGCGGCGTTCCCGTGCCCGCCCCATCCGAATGGAGGAACATCCGCATGCCCCTCGGAGCGGACCATCTGATCCACGCCAACGTCGTCTGCTCGGACTTCGAACGATCGCTGGACTTCTACACCCGCCTGCTCGGCGCGCGGGTGATCGGCGAGGTGTTCGAGTTCGACGCCGGCGAGGACTTCATGACGATCCTGGGCGTCACGGGCGGCGCCCGGTGCCGGGCCGCGCTGCTCACCTGGAGCGACGACGACACCGCCACGTACCTCGACCTGCTCGCCTTCGCCGACGGCGGCGGCCACGCGGCGCGCACGGCCAAGGACACCGGGCTCGCCCGGCTGGGGCTGCGCGTACGGGACCTGGCCGCCGCACTGGCCTGGATCGAGGAGCACGGGGTGCCGGTGGTCGGCGGCCCGGTCACGCTCACTCCGATGCCCGGCCGGCAGCGGCACGTGGTCACCATTCGCGACCCCGACGGGACGCTGCTGACCCTGATGGAGTTTCCGGAGCGACGGTGAGCGGGCGGGGGCGTGGGGCCGCGAGGCGTCTCCCGCCGCCCTCGCCGGCGCACGTAACGGCGCTGTTAACGAGGTCACAGGACGCTGTTACCGGCGTCACAGGTGTGGCGCCCCGCCTGACCCGGGGCGGGAACGAGGAACGGGGTTCCGTGTGCAGCAGACCATCAACGGCCTGGCCTTGGGCAGTACGTACGCACTTCTCGGGGTGGGTGTCACCCTGGTGTGGGGAGTGCTCGGCATCCTCACCTTCGCCCACGCCCAGATTCTGACCTGGGGCAGCTTCGCCGCCCTCGTGGCGCTACGGATGGGCGTCCCGGTGCCCGCCGCCATCCTGGTGGGGATGGTGACCGCCGGCCTGCTGTCGGTGCTCGTCGACCTGCTCATCCTCGCGCCGCTGCGCGCCCGCAAGGCGCCCGAGTTCTCCTTCGTGGTCGCGACGATCGGCGTCGGGCTCGTGCTCGCGACGGTGCTTCGCTGGCGTACGGACGCCCAGACCGAAGCCTTCCCTCGCGAGGGTTTCCCCGTGGGCGCCTTCGAGCTGGCCGGCCAGAACGTGCCGCGGCTCCAGGTCGTCATGCTGGCGATCGCCGTCGTGGCCATGGCGGGACTCGGCTACTGGCTGAACCGGACGAGATCCGGCCGCTCGGTGCGGGCCGTGGCCTACAACCGCGAGACCGCCGAACTCCTGGGCGTGAACAGCCAGCTCGTCTTCTCCATCTGCTTCTTCGTGGCCGGCGGCCTCGCGGCGGTGTCGGGGATCTTCGTGGCGGCCTCGGCCGCGCAGGTGTCGTACTCGTCCGGCGACGGCCTGCTGCTGGTCGCCTTCGCGGTCATCATCCTCGGCGGCATGGGTTCGGTGAAGGGCGCCATCGTCGGCGGCCTCGTCCTCGGGGTCATCGAGGTCTACGCCACGGCCTACGTCTCCAGCGTGTTCCGGGAGATCGTCGCCTTCGCCACCATCCTCGCGGTCCTGGTGGTGCGGCCCTCGGGGTTCTTCGGCAACAAGGAGGCCACCCGTGTTTGACTGGCTCGACCCGCTCCAGCTCTTCCGGCTGGACACCGCGCTCATCCTCACCCTGCTGGTGGTGAGCGTGCACCTGACGTTCCGGGTGGGCATCTTCTCGCTGGCGCCGATGGGGTTCGCCGCGGTGGGCGGCTACACCGCCGCGCTCATCGCCATGAACTCGGAGCTGCCGCTCGTGGCGGGGCTCGTCCTCGCCACGCTGGCGGCGGGCGGGATCGGCGCGCTGTTCGCCCCGCCGGTGCTGCGCCTGCGCGGCATCTACATGGCGCTGGGCAGCCTGGCCCTCGCCCAGGCGATCGTCGTCCTGATCCGCATCAGCGACGTGACGAACGGCCCGAACGGCATCGCCGGGATCCCCCAGGGGGTGAGCACCGAGCTGCTGCTCGGCCTGCTGGTCGTCACCTTCTGCGTCCTGCAGCTGAGCCATCGCTCCTACTACGGAAGGGCCGCCAAGGCCGTACGGCTGGACGAGCGCACCGCCGAGGGGCTCGGCATCAACGTGTTCCGCGTCCGGTTCATGAGCTTCACCATGGCCGCCGCCACGGCCGGGCTCGCCGGCGCCCTGGAGGCGCACCGTACCAGCGTGATCAGCCCCGACCAGTACGGCTTCGCCACCCTGGTGATCGTGTTCACCTACGTGCTGGTCGGCGGCAACGGGCACTGGCTCGGGCCGGTGCTCGTCACCTGGGGGCTGACGATCGTCCGCGAGGAGCTGAAGGTCGCCGGCTCGAACTGGGAGGACGTGATCTACGGCGTGCTGCTCGTCCTGGTCCTGCTGGTCGCCCCGAACGGCCTGTCCGATCGCGCGCTCTACCGCGGTCCCCGCCGATGGTGGCGATCCATACGGTCACGGCCGGAGAGCGACACCCCTAGCGCGAAGGTGGCGAACTGATGGCCGCTCTGCTGGAACTGCACGAGGTCAGCAAGTCCTTCGGCGGCATGAAGGCCGTCAGCGACGTGTCGTTCGCGGTGGCCGAAGGGTCGATCTACGGCCTCATCGGCCCGAACGGCGCGGGCAAGACGACGGTGGTCAACCTCATCAGCGGCTACCTCACGCCGACCGCCGGGACCATCCGGGTGGGGGGCGTGGACGTGGCGAACCTGCGCCCGCACCGGCTGGCGGCGGCGGGCATCGCCCGGACCTACCAGAACCTGCAGCTGTTCGACGAGAGCACCGTGCTGGAGAACGTGCTCATCGGCCGGCACATGTCGTTCCGCGGGCGGCGCTGGCAACTGGGCCGGGTGCGCAGGCGGGAGGAGGCCGAGCAGCACGAGGTGGCCCGGCGGCTGATCGACCGGGTGGGCCTCAGCGACGTGGCCGACGCCGACGTGGCCGAGCTCTCCTACGGCATGCGGCGCCGGGTCGAGATCGCCCGGGCGATGGCGACCGAGCCCAGGCTGCTGCTGCTCGACGAGCCGACCGCCGGGATGAGCCGGGCCGAGTCCGACGAGATCGGCGAGCTGATCCGCGCCGTCAACGACGAAGGCGTGACGGTGCTGCTCGTCGACCACAACGTCCGGCTCGTCACCGAGGTCTGCCACCGGGTGGTCGTCCTGGACTGGGGTCAGGTCCTCACCGAGGCCGGTCCGACCGAGGTGTGGCAGGACGAGCGGGTCAAAACGGCCTACCTCGGTACGAACGAGCGGCTCAAGGAGGAGACCCCCGATGCTCGTGGTTGAGTCACTGGTCGCCCGGTACGGCGCCGTCGAGGCGTTGCACGGCGTGAGCCTGGAGGTCGGCGCGGCCGAGGCGGTGGCCATCGTCGGGCCCAACGGCGCCGGCAAGACGACCCTGTTGCGGACCATCTCCGGCCTGGTGCGCCCGGCGAGCGGATCGGTGCGGATCGACGGCCGCCCGCTGGGGCGGATGTCGGCCTACCGGGTGGCCCGGCTGGGGGTCAGTCACGTGCCGGAGGGCCGGGCGATCCTGTCCGCCCTCTCCGTGAAGGACAACCTGCTGATGGGCGGTCACCGGCTGCCCGGAGCCGATGTCGAGGCCCGGATGGAGGAGATGATCGAGCTGTTCCCCGTGCTGGGGCGGCGGCTGGACTCCCTCGGCGGCGTCCTGTCCGGGGGTGAGCAGCAGATGCTGGCGATCGCCCGCGGGCTGATGGCCCGGCCGCGGCTGCTCATGATCGACGAGCCCTCGATGGGGCTGGCGCCGCGCATCGTGGGCGACGTGCTGGACACGCTGCACCGCGTGGTCGAGACCGGCACCGCCGTACTCGTGTCGGAGCAGAACGCCGGCCTGGCGCTGGAGGTGGCCGCCCGCGCCTACGTCATGGTGGTCGGCAACGTCGTCGCGTCCGGCCGCAGCGAGGACCTCCAGGACAACCTGCTCGAAACGTACCTCGCGTAACGGCGCCGCCGTCTGCCATCAGACCGGCGGCCGGGCCGTGCCCGGCCGCCGGTCCGGCCGCTTCGCCGTCACTGTGACGAAGGGGCCGGAGCCGCGTCGGAGCCGCGTCAGAGCCGCTCGATGATCGTGACGTTGGCCTGGCCGCCGCCCTCGCACATCGTCTGCAGCCCGTAGCGGCCGCCCGTCCGCTCCAGGTGGTTGAGGAGCGTCGTCATCAGCCGCGCGCCGGTCGCGCCGAGCGGATGGCCGAGCGCGATCGCCCCGCCGTTGGGGTTGACCTTCTCCGGGTCGAAGCCGGTCTCCTTGAGCCAGGCGAGCACGACCGGCGCGAACGCCTCGTTGATCTCGACGGCGTCGATGTCCCCGGGCGTCATCCCGGCCCGTCGCAGCGCGCGCTCGGTCGCGGGGATCGGCGCGGAGAGCATCATGATCGGGTCGTCGGCCATCACGCTCATGTGGTGGATCCGCGCCCTCGGCATGAGCCCGAGCCGCTTCACCGCCCGCTCGCCGGCGATCAGCAGAGCGGCCGAGCCGTCGCTGATCTGGCTGGCGCAGGCGGCGGTGATGCGGCCATCCGGCAGCAGGGTGGGCAGCGAACGGATCTTGTCCCAGTCGGGCTCGCGCGGACCGTTGTCGGCGTCGAGCCCGTTCAGCGGCGCGATCTCCGGCTCGAAGAGCTTGGCGGCGTTCGCGCGCAGCGCCCGGAGATGCGACTCGACCGCGAACCGCTCCATCTCCTCACGGGAGATGTCCCAGTGCGTCGCCATCATCTCCGCGCCCCGGAACTGGCTGACCTCCCCGGTCCCGAAGCGAGCGGTCCACGCCGGCGAAGTGGAGAACGGGTCGTCGAAGCCCAGCGCCCGGCCGGAGTCGGCCGCCGACATCAGCGGCACCATGCTCATGTTCTGCACGCCGCCGGCGACGACGAGGTCCATCGTGCCGCTCATCACGGCCTGGGCGGCGAAGTGCACCGCCTGCTGCGCCGAGCCGCACTGCCGGTCGATGGTGACGCCCGGGACGTGCAGCGGATACCCGGCGGCCAGCCAGCAGGTGCGGGCGATGTCGAACGACTGCGGGCCCACCGAGTCCACGTTGCCGAAGACCACGTCGTCGACCAGGGCGGGGTCAATGCCGGTCCGCTCAACCAGGGAGCGGATGCTGTGCGCTCCGAGATCGGCGGGGTGAACCGTGCTCAGCGGCCCGCCACGCCTGCTCACGGGGGTTCGGACGGCGTCGATGATGAATGCTTCAGCCATGCCGCCGACCGTACGGACACGGCGTTAACCAGGGGCTCGCCGGGCGCCGGCCCGCGTTACGCGGATCGTTGCCGACTCGGACGCCGGGCGCGTGATCTGTTATCGGGGCCCGCCGTCGCGGTCGGTAATGCCGGGGGTAACAGAGCGCGACCACGCTCCCCCCTACCGCGTCGGGGGACCAAACACCGTGACCAGCCGATGGGACCATCGCCATGCCGAACAGAACCTCCCGCACCAACCGCCCCCGACGGCTCGCCGCCGTCGCCGTGGTGGCGTCCACGCTGGCACTGACCGCAGCATGTTCATCCGCGGACGACGTCTCGTCCGCCGCGGCGCCCGCCGCCTCGTCCGGGGCGGCGGCTCCGCTCAAGCTCGTCGGCATCCTGACCGTGTCCGCGCCGTCGGTCGGGTTCCCGGACCAGGCGGCGGCGATCGAGGCCGCCGTATCGGCGGTGAACGACGCCGGCGGCATCGCCGGCCGCAAGGTCGAGCTGACGGTCTGCAACGACCAGGCCGACCCCAACGTGAGCGCGAAGTGCGCTCAGGACGCGGTCGCCCAGGGGGCGATCGCCGTGATCGGCGGCCTGTCGGTCGGCGGCAGCGGCATGGTGCCGGTGCTCGAACAGGCCGGCATCCCGCTGCTCAGCCACCCGATCAACCCGCTTGAATTCACCAGCGCGAACTCCTGGCCGATCCCCGGCGGCACGCCGGTGTCGTTCAGCGGGGCCGCGATCGGGCTGGTCAAGACCTACGGCTGCAAGAAGGTCGACGCGATCACGCAGTCGCTGCCGTCCTCGATCGCCTCGGCCGACTTCGCCGACGCCGGGCTGAAGTCGCTGGGCATGAAGCTGAACGCGAAGATCGCGGTGCCGACCACCAACGCCGACTACGGGGCCCCGGTCGCCCAGGTCGTGTCGAACGGCGCCGACTGCGTGGTGATCGCGCTGCCGCCGGGCGAGGCCGGCAAGGCGATCGCGGCCCTGGGCGCGGGCGCGCCGGGCGTGAAGGCCGGGCTCGCCGCCGCGTCGCTCACCCAGGCGCTGATCGACCAGGTGGGCAAGGCCGCCGAGGGCGTGCTGCTGTCCGACTCGTTCCTGCCGGTGAACAGCGAGGAGCCCGGCATGGTCGCCTTCCGTGACGCGATGAAGAAGTACCAGCCGGAGGCGAAGCCGACCTCGGCGGGCGTGGTCGTGTGGTCGGCGGTGGCGGCGGTGAAGTCGGCCGCCGAATCCGTCCAGGGCCCGATCGACGCCAAGGCGGTCCAGCAGGCGCTGGGCACGCTCAACGCCGTCGAGACGGGCGTCGGACCGGCCCTCGACCTCACCACGCCGCTCGGCATCAAGGACTTCAGCCGGATCCTCAACACCAACGTCGTCACGTACACGGTCAAGGACGGCACCTACGGCCCGGCCGCCGAGCCGTTCAGCGTGCTCACCGCCGTCAAGGAGAACGGGTGATCCAGACCGGGGACCGGGCGGCGGCCGAACCCCGCCCGGTGGCCGAGCCGATCCTCGAGGCGATCGACCTCGAGGTCGGCTACGGCCACCTCCCCGTGCTGAAGGGGCTGTCGGTGGCGGTGCGTCCGGGCGAGATCGTCGCGCTGCTCGGCGCGAACGGCGCCGGCAAGACCACGACCCTGCTGGCCCTGTCCGGGGTCCTGACACCGATCTCCGGCTCGGTCCGGCTCGACGGCCGGCCCGCGCCGGAGGGGCTGCATCGCAGGTCCGACGCCGGCGTGGCGCTGATCTGCGAGGACCGCTCGGTCTTCATGGGCCTCACCTGCCGGGAGAACCTCCGGCTCGGCCGTGGCGGCGTCGCGGAGAGCCTGGCGCTGATGCCCGAGCTGGAGCCGCTGCTGGATCGCAAGGTGGGGCTGATGTCGGGCGGCGAGCAGCAGATGCTCACCCTGGCCCGCGCGCTGGCCGGCTCGCCGAAGGTGCTGCTCGCCGACGAGCTGACCCTCGGCCTCGCCCCGCTCATCGTGGCCCGGCTGCTCACCCGGCTGCGCGCCGCCGCCGACCGCGGCGTCGGCGTGCTCATCGTCGAGGAGCGGGTCAAGCGCGCCCTCCAGGTGGCCGACCGCGTCTGCGTGCTGCGGCGGGGAGAGATCGTGATCGAGGGCACGGCAGCCGAGATGGGATCGCGGCTGGCCGAGATCGAGGCCAGCTACCTGTCGGCCTCGGCCGACGACCCGGCGGCCGACGACCCGGCGGCCGACGACCTCACGGCCACGATCGGAGGCCACGGATCATGAACGGCGCCATCCAGCTCGCGCTGGTCGGGATGTCCTCGGGGTCGCTCCTGGCGCTGACCGCGCTCGGCATCGTGATCGCCTATCGCGGGTCCGGGATCATCAACTTCTCCCACGGCATCGTCGGGACCGTGGCGGCGTTCGCCTACTGGGAGCTCAACGCGGGCCAGGGGCTCTCCCCCGTGCTCGCGGTGCCCGGCGCGCTGCTCGCCGCCGCACTGTGCGGCTATCTGACCTACCGGCTGGCGATCCAGCGCATGGCGCGCACGTCGACGCTGAGCCGCACCTGCGTCTCGCTGATCGTGCTCGTCGTCGTGCAGTCGGCGCTGACCCTGAGGTACGGCGCGGACGAGCGCATCGTCCAGCCCCTCTTCCCCACCGATCCGGTGTCGCTGTTCGGGATCCACCTGGGCCAGGACCGGATCATCACCTTCCTCATCGCCACCGTGCTCGTCGCCCTGCTCACCGCCGCCTACGGCCGGACCCGGTTCGGGCTGGCCACCTCGGCGCAGGCGGAGAACCCGATCGCGTCGGCGGCGCTGGGCATCTCCCCGGTCCGGATCGCGACCACCAACTGGGTGGTCGGCTCGGTGTTCGCCGGCGTCGCCGGCGTCCTGCTCGCCCCGATCGTCGGCGTGCAGATCGTCACGCTGACCCACCTGATCGTCCCGGCGCTCGCCGCCGCGCTGATCGGCGGGCTGCGCTCGTTCCCGCTGACGTACCTGGGCGCCCTGCTCATCGGGGTGACGCAGGCCGAGGTGACCCGCTACGTGGCCACGCCCGGCTGGGCGGACGCGGTGCCGTTCCTGCTCATCGTGCTGGTGATGGTGTGGCGCGGCGCGGGCGACCGGATCCGCACGGCCATCGTCGAGCGGCGGCCGAAGGTCGGCGACGGTCACCCCCGCCCCCTCGTCCTGCTCGTGCTCGTCGGCGGCGCGATCGTGCTGCTCACGGCGGTGTTCGACCTGTCGTACGTCACGGCGATGACGATCACCTGCACGTACGGGATCATCCTGCTGTCCAGCGTCGTCATCACCGGTTACACCGGGCAGCTGTCGCTCAGCCAGTTCAGCTTCGCCGGCATCGGCGCGGTGATCACCGGGCTGCTGCTGACCCGCACCGGGATGCCGTTCCTCCTGGCGATCGCGCTCAGCCTGGTCGCGACCTTCGTCGTCGGCGCGCTGCTCGGCGTGCCGCTGCTGCGCACCCGTGGCGTGAACTTCGCGGTGGCCACGCTCGGCTCCGCCGTGGCGATCCAGGGCGTGCTGCTGCAGAACCCGACGTACTCCGGCGCGTACGTGCCCCTGCCGAACCCGCTGGAGGTGTTCGGCTGGCGCGTCGACTCGCTCGCCCATCCCGAGCGGTGGGCGATCGTCTGCCTGGTCGCGTTCCTGCTCGCCGGTCTCGTGGTCGCCAACGTCCGGCGCGGCCGCGTCGGACGCCGCATGATCGCGGTCCGCACCAACGAGCGGGCCGCCGAGTCCGTCGGGCTGAACCCGTGGCGGGTCCGCCTCTACGCGTTCGCCCTCTCCGCGGCGATCGCCGCGCTGGGCGGAATCCTCGTGGTGTTCCGGCAGCCGACCATGGTGTTCGAGCGGGGGTTCGCGGCCTTCGACTCGATCCTGGGGCTCTCCCAGGTCGTCCTGGGCGGCATCGGTTACATCGCCGGCCCGTTGCTCGGCGTGCTCGGGCACCCCGGCGGCTTCATCTCCACGCTGCTCGACTCCGACAGCGCGACGACGCCGCTGTGGATCGCCCTCGTGGGCGGCGTGCTGTCCATCTGGTACCTGCAGGCGCGGCCGGACGGGGCCGCGGAGGGCATCGGGCGGCACCTCCACCTGCCGCGCCGGTCCCGCCCGGCTCCGGTGGCCGTCACGACCACGGCCGCGCCCGGCCGCGTGCCCGAGCGGGTGCTGCGGGGTCAGGGGCTGACGGTCGCCTTCGGCGGTGTGGTCGCGGTCGACGACGCCTCGCTGGACGTCGGGCCAGGTGAGATCGTCGGCCTCATCGGGCCGAACGGCGCTGGCAAGACGACACTGATCGACGCGATCACTGGCGCGACCAGGCCGAAGGCGGGCACGGTCACGCTCGGCGACAAGCCGATCGGGTCCATGCGGATGTACCGCCGGGTCCGCGAGGGGATCGGCCGGTCGTTCCAGAGCCTCGAACTCTTCGATGACATGACCGTGGCCGACAACCTCAAGGCGTCGGTCGACGCGCGGTCCGGCAGCGCCTACGTGACCGACCTGGTCTGGCCGCGCCCGACCGCCTTCACCGCGGGGGCACTCGCCGCCGTCGAGCTGTTCGAGCTCGGCCCCGACCTCGGCCGGCTGCCCACCGAGCTGCCGTACGGCCGGCGCCGGCTGGTCGGCATCGCCCGCGCGGTGGCCGCCGAGCCGTCCATCCTCTGCCTCGACGAGCCGGCGGCCGGGTTGAGCTCGACCGAGTCGGCCGAGCTGGGCGTGCTGCTCCGGCGGCTCGCCGACGAGCGCGGCATGGGCGTGCTGGTGGTCGAGCACGACATGGAGCTGGTCATGCGGGTGTGCGACCGGGTGATCGTGATGGAACGCGGGCGGGTCATCGCCGACGGGACACCGGGCGACGTACGCCGTGACCCCCGGGTCATCGCGGCCTACCTCGGCGACGAGTCGTCGGACACCGAAGCGCAGGAGACCGCGCCCTCGGTGACCGAGCCCCCGGTGACCGAGCCGCAGGAAAGCGAGTCGCAGACCGTCGAGCCGCAGGAGACCGAGGCGCAGACCGTCGAGCCGCAGGAGACCGAGCCACAGTCCGTCGAAGCGCGGAACGAGACCGTGCGGAAGAGAGAGGGAGTCGAGCAATGAGGTCCGACGATCGGATCGAGGCGGCGCTCGCCCGCGCCGTCGAGCTGGGCGAGGTCGGCGTGCAGGTCGCCGCCTACCTCGGCGAGGAGCTCATCGTCGACGCGTGGACCGGCGTCGCCGACGCGCGGGACGGCCGGCCGGTCGACGGCGACACCCTGTTCCCCGTGTTCTCGGTGAGCAAGGCGCTGCTCGCGACGGCGATCCAGCTCCAGTGCGAACGGGGGCTCGTGGATCTGGACGAGCCGATCGCGACGTACTGGCCGGAGTACGGGCAGCGCGGCAAGGAGCGCATCACCGTCGGCCACGTGCTCACGCACCACGCCGGTGTCCCGCACATGCCGCCGGACCTGGACGCCGCCGGGCTGGCGGACTGGGACGCGATCACCTCCTGGCTCTCGGAGGTCGAACCGCTGCACCCGCCGGGCGAACGCTCCATGTACCACTCGATGAGCTTCGGGCACATCCTCGGCGAGGTCATCCGCCGCACCGACCCGGGCCACCGTCCGTACGACCGGTTCCTCCGCGAGGAGCTGTGCCTGCCGATCGGCGCCGAGGACGTCTGGGACGTGCTCCCGGCGGAGCAGGAGCACCGGGTCGCCCGGCTGACCTGGGGACCGAACCCGCCGAAGCGCGCGCCGATGACCGGGGTGTCGCTGCTGTCGATGCCGCCGGAGATCCGCCCGGACGCCGACCGCTGGAACGACCCCCGGTTCCGGTCGTCGTCGGTCCCTGCGGCCGGCGCGGTGATGTCGGCCCGTGCGGGCGCGCGGTTCTTCAGCCTGCTCGCGAACCGTGGCGAACTCGGCGGCCGCCGGTACCTCTCGGCCGGCCGCCTGCTCGCCCTGACCTGGCCGCGGCCGAACGCCGGCGAGTTCGACGAGGTCTACCAGGGCCCCACCTGGATCGGCACCGGCGGCTACTGGCTGGGCGGCGAGTCCCCGCCGGCCGACCCGCTGCTCGGCCGGTCGACTCAGGTGCTCGCCCATGCCGGGGTGGGCGGGTCGATGGGATGGGCCGACCTCGCGAGCGGGCTGGCCGTCGTCATCACCCACAACCGGATGTTCCTCGGCGCCGCGCCGGGCGCCGAACCGTTCGTCCCGCTGGCCGACGCCGTGCGCGCGGTCGCGGGCGTGAAGTGAGGGGTGACCGCGATGGAGTATCGGCCGTTCGGGCGGACCGGCGTACGGGTGAGCGCCCTGGGCCTCGGATGCTGGATGTTCGGCGACCGGGCCGACGAGGCCGAGTCGGCCCGGATCATCGACCGGGCGCTCGACCTCGGGGTCAACTTCTTCGACACGGCGAACAACTACGGCGGAGCCCCCGGGCGCAGTGAGTCGATCGTGGGGGCCAACCTGGCGAGGTCGTCCCGGCGTGACCGGGTGGTGATCAACACCAAGGCGTACATGCCGGTCGACCCCGACGACCCCAACGGGTGGGGCGTGAGCCGCCGGCACCTGATCCGCCAGTGTGAGGAGAGCCTGCGGCGGCTGCGGACGGACCACGTCGACGTGTTCACGCTGCACCGGTTCGACCCCGGCACGCCGGTCGACGAGCCGTTGCGCGCCCTGGACGACCTGGTGCGCGCGGGCAAGGTCCGTTACCTGGGGGTGAGCACGGCCGCCGCGTGGGAGGTCGTGGAGTCGCTGTGGGTGGCCAAGGAGTTCGGGCTCAACCGGATCGTGGCCGAGACCCCGCCGTACAACCTCCTCGACCGGCGGGTCGAGCGTGAGCTGCTGCCGATGGCCGCGACGTTCGGGCTCGCGGTCAACCCGTGGGCGCCGCTCGGCGGAGGGGTGCTCACGGGGCAGTACCGGCGCGGCGAGCCGCCGCCCGAGGGCAGCAGGTACGGCGCGGGCGGCGTGCTCGCCGGTTTCGCCGGTGACCGGTTCAGCGACGCCGTGTTCGACGTGCTCGACGTGCTGCGGGAGATCGCGGCCCGGCACGGCGTGACCGTGGCCCAGCTGGCCTACTCCTGGGTGGTGCGGCAGCCCGGCGTGACGAGCGCGCTGTGCGGGCCGGAGCGGCTGGCCGACCTCGACTCGTGCGCGGAGTCGCTGGCGATCGAGTGGACCGCCGAAGATCTGGCCGCGATCGACGCGGTGGCCCCGCCCGGTGACAAGGTCGCCGGGTGGTACGAAGCGCTCGGCGGCCCGCGCTTCCGGCCACACCCGGACAGAGTCTGACCGGTCCGGCCGCAGGACCGGTCCGGCCGTATCGGGAACCGGTCCGGCCGTATCGGGAACCGGTCCGGCCGTATCGGGAACCGGTCCGGCCGTATCCGGACAGAGTTCGACCGGTCCGGCCCCGTCCGCGCGGCGGGGCCGGACCGGTCGTTCCGGCGGACGGCGACGCGAGCGGCCCGGGATCACCTGGCCGCTCGCGTCGTGATCGGTCTCTCGCCGGAGGTCAAGGGGTCCGTCGTGCCGCCGGTCAGGCGCGGGTGAGGGCGGGGATGGACAGGCCGAACAGGTCGATCGCGTTGTCGTGGGTGATCGCCGCCACCGTGGCCTCGTCGACGCCCTGGAAGTCGTGCGCGACCTGCTCCTGGGCGAACGGGAAGTTGCCCTCGGTGTGCGGGTAGTCGCCGGCCCACATGAGGCGCTTCTCGTCGAGCATGGGCAGGGTGAGGATGCCGGGGCGGTCGTCCTCGAAGGTGGCCCAGAACTGGCGGTTGAAATAGTCGCTGGGCTTGAGGGCCAGCTCCGGGACGGTCCAGCGGTGGTGGTCGGTGAACATGTGGTCCATCGTGTTGAGCTGGAAGGCGATCCAGCCGATGCCGCCCTCGACCAGGATGAACCGCAGCCCGGGGTGGCGCTCGGGGACGGCCCCGTAGACCAGCTGCATGAACACCCAGCCCAGGCTGATCTTGTTGCCGATGGCGGTCGTCCAGAACACGCCGGGAGTGGTCTTGTCGTTGAACATGGCCACCTGGCCCGCGGCCTGGTGGAACCCGACGGGCAGCCCGATCTCCTCCAGCGCCGCCCACAGGGGCTCGAAGTGGTCGTCGCCCCACGCCTTGCCGGGGACCGACTGCGGCAGCAGGAAGGTCTTGGCACCGCGCGCGGCCCACTTCCGCGCCTCCTCGATGGCGGGCTCGATCGGGCCGTCGCCGACGGGGAGCGCGGCGGCGCCGATGAGCCGGGCGGGGTCGTGGGCGCAGAACTCCTCGAACAGCCAGTCGTTGTACGCGCGGACGCAGGCGACCTTGAGGTCGAAGTCGGGGATGCTGTGCACGATCAGCCAGCCGGGGTAGACGATCTCGGCCCGGACGCCCTGACTGTCCTGGTCGATCAGGCGGGCGGCGGGGTCGTAGGCGCCGGGGCGCTGGTCCTCGAAGCGGTAGCCGGTGGCTCGGGTGATCACGCCGTTGATCTTCGTATTGATCATCGCGCCCTCGGTGCCGACCGGCTTCGGCGGCATTCCGGTGTTGGGGACCACGAAGTAGTCGCCCTTGTCGGTCGACTGGACCTGGGGCGCCTGGTGCTGGAAGCGTTGCGGCAGCCGCTTGAGCCAGAGGTCCTTGGGCTCCACGACGTGGGAGTCGACCGAGATGAGGGGGCGGGGGTTACCGGTTGACATGATGTAGCACTCTCCATGGTTGGTCTTGCCACGTGAGGGTGGCCGTGTGGAGGTCGTGGGCGGTTCTGCGCGGCCCCTGTGCGAGCACGGTAGGCACCCGCCGTTAAACCGGTCGTTATCCAGCGGTCGCGCCGAGCCGGTCGGCCAGCCAGCGGTTGATCTCGGGCACCGCGATCGACAGGTTGTCCATCTGGCAGTGCTGCGCGCCGCCCTCCTCGCCGGTGAAGATCCGCAACGTCTTGTCCGCGGAGCCGCAGGCGTCGAAGAGGAGACGGGCGTCCGACACGGGGACCTGCTGGTCGTCCTCCCCGTGCACCAGCAGGAACGAGGACCGCATCCGGGGCACCACCTCGGCGAGCCGGAACCCCTCCAGGACCTCCAGCGCCTCCGTCGTGGACGTGGTGCCCGTCGACCAGACGAGGTGGTCGCCGGGGACCGGCAACTGCTTGGCGAACGCGGCCTCGATGCGTTCGCGCCAGATGCGGTGGTAGTCCCAGATCGCTCCCCAGGCGACGCACGCCTTGAACCTCGGCTCCATGCTGGCGCTGCGCGAGGCGTAGTAGCCGCCGAGGCTCAGGGCCATCACGCCGATCCGGTCCGGGTCCACGTCCGGCCGGGTCTCCAGCCAGTCGACGGCGGCGCTGCCGGCCACCTCGTAGTCGTGCCGCAGCGGGATGCCCCGGAAGCGGATGGCCTCGCCGACGCCCGGGCTGTCCAGCGACAGCACGGAGACGCCCCGGGCGACCAGGTCCTCGATGCCGAGGAACCAGTTGAGCTCCTTGTTGCCGTCGAAGCCGTTCATGAACACCACGACCGGCGCGCGCCCGGCGGTCGAGGTCGTCGCGGAGACGAAGAAGGCGGGCAGCGAGCCCGACTCGTACGGCACCTCGACGAACTCGACGCGATGGCGGTCGTCGAGCTCGGCGGCCCGGCGGAAGGCGTCCAGCATCGCCCGGTAGGTGTCGAGCGCGTCGTCGTCCTTGGGGAAGCGGAACCGTTCGGCCGCGAAGTAGTAGCTCGACGCGCGCCGGTAGTGGGCCACCGCGGCGCGGCGGTCGCCGAGGCCGACGGCCTGCTCGGCGAGGGCGCGGACGTGGTCGCCCATGGCCCGCCACTCGCGGAACCACCGCTCGTCGTCGCCGACGTGACCGGCCAGGCGGCGGCAGATCCGGTCGATCTCGCCGACCTCGCCGCCGCCGGTCGGTATCTGGGCGAGCTCGATCATGACGTTGTACGACCACCGGTAGTCGTCGGGGAACTGCGCGTACCAGTCGGCGTCGCGGATCGCGGCAACCACTCGTCCTCCTCAGCACTGGGACTCCGGGCGTCACCCTGGCGCCGGGTCGGGGGGATTGTCGGGGGCCTGCCGGCTCAGAACAGCCGGTAGGAGCTGCGGTAGAACAGCAGCGGCGACGCCCGCTGGTCGAGCGCGAGGTCGAGCACGCGGCCGATCACCAGGGTGTGGTCACCGGCCTCGTGGGTGTCGGCGATCTCGCATTCGAGGTGCGCGTGCACGGCGGTCAGGACGGGCGCGCCGGTGATGCCCGGAGTGTGGGAGACGCCGGCGAAGCGGTCGCCCTTGCGGGCGAACCCGCGGGCCAGCCCCTCCTGGTCGGCCGACAGCACGTTGGCGCAGAAGTGCCCGGCCGCGTGGATCGCGGGCCAGGTGGTCGAGCCGTTCCCCGCGCAGAACAGCACCAGCGGCGGGTCCAGCGACACCGAGACGAACGAGTTGACCGCCATGCCGACCGGGCCGCCCTCCGGCGGGGCCGCGGTGACCACGACGACCCCGGTCGCGAAGCAGGCCATCGCGCCGCGCAGGTCGTCGCCCGCGATCTGCCGGAGCGCGCTCATGCGACCACCCGGTCCGCGTAGCGCGCGCGGTGCTGGTCGGGGTCGCCGAACAGCAGTGCCGACGACGTGGCCCGCTTGAAGTACAGGTGCGCCGGATGCTCCCAGGTGAAGCCGATGCCGCCGTGAATGTGGATGTTCTCGCCCGCCACCAGCGTGTACGCCTCGGAGCAGTACGCCTTGGCCAGGCTCGCGATCGCGGGCAGCTGCGGCAGGTCCGACGCGGCGGCGTACAGCCCGTAGTGGGCCGCGGACCGGGCCGACTCCACCGCCATCAGCAGGTCGGCGCACTTGTGCTTGATCGCCTGGAACGACCCGATCAGCCGCCCGAACTGGGTGCGGACCTTCGCGTACTCGACGGACATCTCCAGGCACCGCTGGGCGCCGCCGAGCTGTTCGGCGGCCAGGCCGACCGCCGCCAGGTCGAGCAGCCGTTCCAGCACCGGCCCCGCGCCGCCCTCGGCGCCGATCAACCGGGCCGGGGTGCCGTCGAACTCCAGGACCGCCTGCTTGCGCGTCTGGTCCATGGTCGGCAGCGGCGTCCGGGTCAGCCGCGAGGCGTCGGCGGAGACCGCGAACAGCGAGAGGCCGGCGGTGCCCCGGGCGAAGACGAGCAGCAGGTCCGCCACCTGGCCGTCGAGGACGAACGACTTGGTCCCCGACACCCTCCAGATGCCGTCACCGGCCGCCGCGCGCGCGGCGAGGTCGGCGGCCCGCCAGGAGCCGGAGCTCTCGGTGACGGCCACCGTGGCGATGGTGGCGCCCGCGGCGATCCCCGGGAGGAAGTCCTCCTGGGCCCGCTCGTCGCCGGAGAGCAGCAGCGCGTTGGCGGCGAGCACCGCGGTGGAGAAGAACGGCGAGCACAGCAGCGCCCGCCCCATCTCCTCCAGCACCACCCCGAGTTCGAGGAAGGAGGCCCCGGAGCCGCCGAACCGCTCGGGGATGGCCAGACCCTGCAGGCCGAGTTGCTCGGCCATCTGCCGCCACACCGCCGGGTCGTACCCGGTGCCGGTCTCCATGAGGCGGCGCACCTGCGACTCCGGAGAGACGCGCTCGACGAACGACCGCACGCTGTCCCGGAAGTCCTCGTGCTCCTCGGCGAGGCCGGTGAATGCCGCGGTCGCGTCAGCCAGCTGTTGAAGTTCGCTCATGGCCCCGGACCGTACGGCGCGGGTGTGGCGCGCGGCATGAGCGGCCGGAGCCGTAACGACAGCGGTAACTATCCATGCGCGATCGTGCGACCTGGTGCCGTTCCGGTGCCGGTCTGATACGAGCCCGTCGCGAACAAGGAGGAACTTACCGTGGATCTCAGCTTCGACGGTCGCGTTGCCGTCGTCACGGGGGCGGGTGGCGGTCTCGGCCGGGCCCACGCTCTCGAACTCGGCCGTCGTGGCGCGAGGGTGGTCGTCAACGACATGGGCGCCTCGCTGTCCGGTGACGGCGCCGAGCGCGACCGGGCGGCGATCGTGGTCAAGGAGATCGAGGCGCTCGGTGGCACCGCGGTGGCCGACACCCACTCGGTCGCCACGGAGGACGGCGGCAGGGCGGTGATCGAGACGGCCGTCTCCGCGTTCGGCCAGGTCGACATCGTGGTGAACAACGCCGGCATCCTGCGCGACAAGACCTTCCACAACACCGGCCCCGGCGACGTGGACCCGGTGCTGGACGTGCACCTCAAGGGCGCCTTCAACGTCACCCGCCCGGCCTGGTCGCTCTTTCGCGACCAGGGGTTCGGGCGGGTCGTGGTGACCTCGTCGTCGGCCGGTTTCTGGGGCAACTTCGGCCAGGCGTCGTACGCGTCGGCCAAGCTCGGGCTGGTCGGGCTGATCAAGGTTCTCGCCATCGAGGGGCGCAAGTACAACATCACGGCCAACGCGATCGGCCCGGTGGCCATGACCCGCATGACCAGCGGCTTCGAGAACCCGCTCGCGGACCACCTGGACCCCGCGCTGGTCTCGGCGGCGGTGGCGTTCCTGTGTCACGAGTCGTGCGAGCTGTCCGGCGAGGTGCTCAGCGCGGGCGGCGGGCGCGTGGCCCGCGTCTTCGTCGGCGTCACGCGCGGCTACCTCAACGGTGAGCTGACCGCGGAGGACATCCGCGACCATCTGCCCGAGATCTTCGACGACACCGGTTACCAGGTCCCCGGCAACAGCATGGACGAGATGAACCTGCTCGCCGCGATGCTGGGGAAGTGAGATGACGGCTCTGCGTGCCCGCCCGGACCGCATCACCGGCCGTCCCCTGTCGAGGATCCAGATCGGCGAGTGGATCGACATGGCCGCCAGGCGTTCCCCGGGACGGGACTGCTTCGTCACCGAGTCGGGGTCGCGCAGCTTCGCCGAGGTCCGCGACCGGGTGCACGGGCTGGCGCGCGGGCTGCGCCAGATGGGCATGCGGCAGGGCGACCGGGTGGCCGTCCTCGCCACCGACACGCCGGAGTACGTCGAGACGTTCCTCGCCCTGTTCAAGATCGGCGCGGTCGCCGTCCCGCTCAACTACCGGCTGTCGCCCGCCGAGATCACCACGTTGCTGCGCACCGCGGAGGCGTCCTGGATCTTCGTCGGCGACCGGTACGCGCCGGACGTGCTGCGGGCGCGGCCGGAGCTGGAGCACCTCGTGCACGTCGTCGGCTACGAGGGGGCCGAGGGCACCGTCTCGTACGACGAGGTCCGCACCCTGGCCGGTGGCGGGGAGCCGCCCGCGGCCGTGGTCGAGGACGAGGACGTGATCGCGCTCGCCTTCACCAGCGGCACGACGGGCCTGCCCAAGGGCGTCATGCAGTCGCACCGCATGTGGAAGAACATGTCCTCCAACGCGGTCCTGGAGTATCGCTTCCTGCGGGACGAGTTCCGCTACTCCGCCTCCCCGCTCTACCACGTGGCCGGCCTCGGGCTGGTGCTCAACGCGATCTGCCGGGGCTCGGCGTCGCTGCTGGTCCCGCAGTGGGACCCGGCGCTGCTGCTCTCCTGGTTCCGCAGGGGCCTCACCGACGTGTTCCTCGTGCCGACGATGATCAACTCGCTGCTGCGGCAGCCGGACGTGAGCGCCGCCGACTTCGCGACCCTGCGCTCGGTCTTCTACGGCGCCGCGCCCATGTCGCCCGACCTGCTCACCAGGGCGATGGCGATGATGGACTGCGACTTCTACAACGGGTTCGGGGCCGGCACCGAGGCGGGCATGCAGACCGTGCTCACCCCCGAGGACCACGTGCTGGCGCTCAACGGGCACCCGCACCTGCTGGGCTCGGTGGGCCGCCCCGGTTACAACATCGACCTGCAGATCTGGGACATCGACGACAACGAGCTGCCGGTGGGCCAGGTCGGCGAGATCGTCACGCGCAGCGACATGGTCATGAGCGGCTACCACGGCCAGCCGGAGAAGACCGCCCAGGTCGTCGTCAACGGCTGGTTCAAGGGCGGTGACCTGGGCTACCTCGATGACGAGGGCTACCTCTACCTGGCCGGCCGCAAGGACGACATGATCATCCGTGGCGGTGAGAACGTCTATCCGATCGAGATCGAGGCGACCCTCTCCGCCTACCCCGGCGTGGTCGAGTGCGCCGTCGTCGGCGTCCCGGACCCGTACTGGGGAGAGACCGTACGGGCGCACGTCGTCATCGCGGAGGGCACCGGCGCGACGGCGGAGGACATCCAGCGGTTCTGCCGCGAGCGCCTGGCGAAGTACAAGGTGCCCGACCAGATCCGAATCCACGGCGACACCCTGCCCAAGAACGCCAGTGGCAAGGTGCTCCACCGTCTGCTGCGGGAGCAATCGTGAGCGAAGAGACCGGACAACACCTGACCCCGGCGGAGCTCGCGTTCCGGGAGGCCGTTACGGCGTTCCTCGACGCGCACGCCAAGCCGATCGCCGAGTGGGAGGCCCGCTGGGGCAACGGCCCGGACGAGCTGAGCGCGGGCGCCGAGCCGACCCGCGAGGAGGAGCTGCGGATGGTCGAGGCCGCCGCGGCCTTCCGCCGCGAGCTCTTCGACGCCGGGTTCGGCTGGCTCACCGGCCCGCCGGAGTTCGGCGGCGGTGGCCTGGACCCGCGTTTCCAGGAGCTGTTCGACGAGGTCGCGCAGGCGTACGAGCTGCCCTCCGAGGCGTGCTTCGTGGTCGGCCATCACATCGTCGCGCCCACGCTGCTCGCGTGGGGCACGCCGGAGGTCAAGGAGAAGTACCTCCGCGCGCTCTACCGGGCGGACCTGTTCGCCTGCCAGCTCTTCTCCGAGCCCGAGGCGGGCTCCGACCTGGCCGGCGTCAAGAGCCGGGCGGTACGCGACGGCGACGGCTGGCGGGTGACCGGCCAGAAGGTGTGGACGTCCGGCGGCCACTTCAGCGACATCGGCGAGATGCTGGTCCGTACCGATCCCAGTGCCTCGAAGCACGCCGGGCTGACCATGCTGATGATCGACATGCACGCCCCCGGCGTCGAGGTCCGCCCGCTGCGTCAGATGACCGGCGGCGAGGCGTTCAACGAGGTGTTCGTGGACGACGTGTTCGTCCCCGACAGCCACGTGCTCGGCAAGCCGGGCGACGGCTGGAAGGTGGCGATGACCACGCTCGGCAACGAGCGCGTGTCCATGGGCTACCGCACCGCCCCGCCCACGTCCGACCCGGTCGAGCGGCTGCTCGCCATGATCAGGCACTTCGGCCTGAGCGACGACCCGGTGATCCGCCAGGACTTCGCGAGGATCGCGATGCGCCGTGACGTCATCCGGTGGACGGCCGCGCGCGCCGCGACCGCCCTGGCCGCCGGCGGCGAGCCCGGCGCCGAGTCCTCGATCATCAAGCTGATGGACTCGGAGAACCTGCTCGCCATCGGCACGCTCGCCGGCCGGATCCTCGGCACGCGGATGACCGCCGACACCGGCGAGTGGGGCACCTACGTCTGGGCCGAGCTGGTGCTCAGCGTGCCGTCACGGCGGATCGCCGGCGGCACCGACGAGATCATGCGCAACATCATGTCCGAGCGCATCCTCGGCCTCCCCCGGGAGTCGGCGCCCAACCGCTGACCCCCCGCCAACGTCCCCCGCCAAGGCCACCCACCAAGGCCACCCACCAACGCCCCGCCCCCGGCCGGCGCGCCGCGTCTGGCCGGCGCGCCGGCACTTCGCGCACACGAGGAGAAGCCACATCCATGGTTGACCGCACCCCAGTGATCGCCGGCATCGGCCTGAGCGACTATCCCAAGGCACCGCATCTGGACGCGGTCGGGCACCACGTGCTCGCCGTCCAGCGGGCACTCGCCGACAGCGGCATGAAGAAGAGCGACATCGACGGGTTCATGTGCGCCCAGGGCGACTTCTCGCTGCCCGACAACGCCGGCAGCATGGCGGAGTACCTAGGCATCAACCCGCGCTACTTCGACGGCACGGCCGTCGGCGGCTCCAGCTTCGAGTTGCACGTCCAGCACGCGATGGCCGCGATCCGGGCGGGCATGTGCACCAACGTGCTCATCGTCTACGGCTCGGACCTGTACACGAAGTCGGGCACCAACCCGGGCTTCGGGGCCAGGGAGGCGGGCGCCAAGGTCGCCGGCGCGCTGCAGTTCGAGGCGCCGTGGGGCAACAGCCTCATCGGCGCGTACGCGATGGCCGCGCAGCGGCACATGCACGAGTACGGCACCACGTCCGAGCAGCTCGCGGCCATCGCCGTGGCCTGCCGTACGCACGCCGGGCTCAACCCTGACGCGCAGTACCGCAAGCCGATGACGGTCGAGGACGTCGTCAACTCCCGCATGATCGCCGACCCGCTGCACCTGCTGGACTGCTGCGTGGTCTCCGACGGCGGCGGCGCGGTGATCGTCACCACCGCCGAACGCGCCCGGGACCTGAGGCAGCCGCCCGTGCACATCCTGGGCGCCGCGTCGGCCCAGACGCACTGGAACATCAGCCAGATGCCCGACTACACCCGGACCGCGGCCGAGCGCAGCGGCCAGGAGGCCTTCGCCCAGGCCGGCCTCACCCCGGACGACGTCGACACGGTCCAGCTCTACGACAGTTTCACGATCACCGCGCTGCTCATGCTGGAGGACCTGGGGTTCTGCAAGAAGGGCGAGGGCGGCCCCTTCGCGGCGTCGGGCGCGCTGCAACTCGGCGGCGCGCTGCCGCTCAACACCGACGGCGGCGCGCTCAGCTCGTGCCACCCCGGCATGCGCGGCATCTTCCTGCTCATCGAGGCCACCCGGCAGCTGCGCGGCCAGGCCGGCGCCGCGCAGGTGAAGGACGCCGAGGTCGCGCTGGCCTGCGGCTCCGGCGGCTGGCTCTCGGCGATGGGCACCGTGATCCTCGGAAAGGACAAGGCATGACGAACCTGGGCGCACCCGAGACCGACGGCCGTCCCGTCCCCCTGCTGGACGCCTCGACGAGACCGTACTGGGAGGCCACCCTCCGCGGCGAGCTGCTGGTGCAGGAGTGCGCCGCGTGCGGTCACCGGCAGTTCTACCCCCGGTCCATCTGCGTCGAGTGCGGCGACACGCCCGGCTGGCTGACCACGGCGGGCAAGGGCACCGTCCACACCTACTCGGTGGTGCGGCAGTCCGGCGCGTTCCCGTTCAACCAGTGGACGCCGTACGCGGTCGCCATCGTCGAGCTCGACGAGGGTCCGCGCGTGATGGGCAACGTGATCGGCTGCGAGGTGGACGAGGTCCGCATCGGCATGCGGGTCGAGGTGGAGTTCGTCCCGTTGAACGATGAGGCGTCCCTGCCGTTCTGGCGGCCCGCGGTCACCTGACGGCGGACGCCGGGCGAGCGCGCGGTCAGACCGTCCGCAGCGCGTTCGCCCGGCGGGCGGTCAGACCGTCCGCAGCACGCGCTCGCCCGGCGGGCACGGCGCCACCGGCAGGTGCAGGGAGAGCCAGTCGGCGATCAGGTTGAGCGCCGGCCCCGGATCGTCGGTCTGCATGTGCTCCGCGCCGCCCTCGTCGGCGGTGAAGACGCGCAGCCGCTTGTCGGCCGACCCCGCGGCCTCGAAGGCGCGGCGCGCGTCGGCGACGGGGATCTCCCGGTCGTTCTCCCCGTGCACGATGAGCAGGGGCTGCCGCACCCTCGGCCACACGTCGGCCAGCGTCCACTGCTCCATCCTGGTGAGGGCCTCCTCGATCGAGGGCGTGCCCATCACCCAGGGCAGAAACCACGACGCCGGCTCGGGGCCGGAGCGCTCGTTCCACCGGCGCCGCCAGACGGCGCCGCTGTCCCAGGTGCCGGCCCACGAGACGCACGCCGAGACCCGCGGCTCGAACGCCGCCGAACGGGCCGCGTAGTAGCCGCCGAAGCTGATGCCCAGCACGGCGACGTGCCGCCCGTCCACGTCGTGCCGGGTCTCCAGGTGGTCGATGATCGCCGCCGTCGGCACCTCGTAGTCGGGACGCGACGGCACCCCGCGCAGCCGGATCAGCTCGCCCGCGCCGGGGGTGTCGATGACCAGGCAGGTGATGCCCCGGCGGGCGAACCTGTCGCCCACGACGGCGTACAGCAGCTCCTTGGTCAGGTCCAGGCCGCCGTACACGATGACCACCGGCTGCGGGTCGGCGGTGTCCGGCGCGATCAGGTAACCGGGCAGCGTGCCGTCCGGGGAGTCGACGTGGATCCGCTCCAGCGAGACGGGCGCGTAGTCCACGGCGTTGCCGAACGCCTGCAGGGCCGCGGCGTAGCTCTCGGACTTGGCCGGGCCCAGCGGGATCTGCCGCTGCCCGCTCGCGTGGTAGACCGACGCTCGCAGGTAGCGGGCTCCCGCCGTCGCCAGATATCCGTCCTTGACGTCGCCGGCGGCGATCAGCTCCTGCTGGTGCGCCATGCCCGCCCAGGCCGCCGCCCAGGCGTCCAGGTCCGCTGCCGGAGCGTCCCGGAGCGGGCTCAACCAGCGCTGAACGTCGCCGAGCGAGCCACCGGCCATCAGGGCCAGATTGACGGTCGTCGACCAGGCGTGGTTGCCCGGGAAGAACTCGAACACGGCGACTCCTCGCGGGACGGCGTGACAATGGCGCGACCCCGCGCCGCGCACGTCCATCGACATCTGCGTACTTACTTATATGTAGTGGATCATTACCTTCGGCGTTACTCGGCGCGCCCGCCCTTGTCGAACGGCAGACGCGCCGGCATCGCCGACCCGTGGGAGGTCAGGGCGTGGTCCACTGCGCCCGGGGGCGCTCCTCCGGGCCCGCCAGGCCGCCGATCTCCGGGTAGACCTTGTTCGCCATCAGCTCCATCTCACGGATCAGGTCGTCCGTGGGCTGCTGCGCCCAGTGCCAGATCAGCACCGAGTACTCGTACGGCACCTCTTCCCACTCCGCCGCGAACTGGGCCTTGGCCTGGTCCACGGTACCGCCCAGGAACAGGCCGGAGTCCTTGATGCCCTGCAGCACGTCCGAGCCGACCGGCATCTTGTGCTTGAAGAACTTCGAGTAGAAGTTCTCGAAGATGTCCGCGTCGTAGTCCATGAGGGCCTTGTCGAACGCGGCCTGCGAGTCCGTCACATGCGGCCAGCGCACGGGAGCCTGGTTGGCGCCGAGCGGCAGCGGGTGACCGGACTTGGCGGCCTCGTCGGCGTAGATCCTGGCGAACTCGGCGGTGCGTGAGGCGGGCGAGAAGCTGGTCAGGACGAAGCCGTTGCGCGCGCAGTAGCGGACCGACTCCTCCGAGCTCGACGACGCCACGAACACCGGCGGGTGCGGCCGCTGGTACGGCGGCGGCGTGACCGAGACCTTCCGGATGGCGCCGTTCTCGTCGACCTCGTCCGTCGCGCCCATCAGCGCCGCGGTGTCCGCGCCGGGATAGCCGGCGACGCCGGTCTCGTACGGGAACGGGACCTGGACCCTGGAACCCTTGTAGTCGAAGGAGTCCTGGGTCCAGGCCTTGAGCATCAGCTCGACCTGCTCCTCGAAGATCCCCCGGTTGGCCTTGTCGGCCGCCCCGCCGTCGGAGAGCGTGGCCTGGGTGCCCAGGTGCTGGCCGAGCACGTCGGTCCAGCGGGACTGGTAGCCCCGGCTGACACCGGCCCAGAACCGGCCTTCGAGCATGTGGTCCAGCACCGCGCACTCCTCCGCCACCCGGATGGCGTCCTGGGTGCCGAGCACGTAGCCGTTGGTGCCGATGTTGATCCGGCTCGTCTGCGCCGCCAGCCACGCGTTGATCACGCCGGGGGACGGGGAGACCTCGTAGCCCTCGGAGTGGAAGTGATGCTCGATGCCCGCGATGCCCCAGTACCCCAGGTCCTCGGCGGCCTTGGCGATCTTCGCCCAGTCCCGCATCACCTTCTGGAACTCATCGCGGTCGCGTCCCAGCGGACGTCGGGCCGCACGTCCCGCGGCACCACCTTCGGCAGGTATGACCGGATACAACTGAACAATCGCCTTGACGCTCAAAATCTCACCCCTAGTGCGGTATGTGACCGAACCCCTTGCCCGTATCAAAACGGGCGCGCAGTTACAGAGCCGTTCCAACTGGTCAGTAACGACGGATTAACGGCCCGCGCCGTAGAACGCAGTGCCAGATGAACCGGACATCCGGCCGCGATCCACGGAGGCTCTGACGATGCGTCCCCCGATACTGCGTGAGCGCGACCTGCCGATCCCGCTCGCGGACGGCGTGGTGCTGCGCGCGGACGTCCACCGCGACCCGTCGCCGGGACGACGGCCGGTCCTCCTCCAGCTCACCGCCTACGACAAGTCCAACTGGGCTTCGGTCAACGGCGTCATCAATCCCGAACGCGCGGTGGACCACGGGTTCGCCGTCGTCGTGGTGGACGCGCGCGGCAGGCACCGCTCCGGCGGCGACGAGCCGTTCCGCCCGTTCGCCGGTTTGGGCGAGGACGCCGCCGCGTGCGTCGAGTGGGCCGCCGCGCAGCCGTGGTCCAACGGCCAGGTCGGCATGTACGGCGCCTCCAACAACGGCGTCCCGCAGTGGCAGGCGTTGCGGCATCGGCCACCGGCGCTGCGCACGATCGTGCCGCACTTCACCACGTCCGCGTACGACGACGGCTGGGTCTGGCGCGGCGGGGCGTTCCAGCTCGGCTTCAACCTCTGGTGGAGCCTGGCCAACCTGGCCCCCGACCAGATGCGCCGCGCGGTGGCCCGCGACGGCGCCGACCGGCACGAGAACGCCGCGACCGCGCTGGCGGGGGCGCTGCGCGACCCGGACACCGCGTTCGGCCGGCTTCCGCTCGACGACGTCCCGGCCCTCGACGGCATCGCCCCGCACTACCGGGAGTGGCTCGCCCACCCGCCCGGCGACCCGTACTGGCGCGAGCTGAGCGCACGGGAGGCGCTGGCCGGCACCGAGCTGCCCGTGCTGCACGTGGCCGGCTGGTACAACGTGCACCTGGACGGCAACCTGGCCGACTACGCGGCGATCAAGGCCGCCGGCGGGCCGGCCGCCGAGCGGCAGCGTCTCATCATCGGCCCGTGGACACAGTGGTCGCCCGCGCTGTTCGGCGACACGTGCGGCCCGGAGCGGCGCTTCCCGTCCACGATCGACATGGAGGGCCTGCAGCTCGCCTGGTTCGGCCAGCACCTGGCCGGCGGGCCCGGCCCCGGCCTGCCGCCGGTGCGGCTGTTCGTGATGGGCGTGGACGAGTGGCGCGACGAGCAGGAGTGGCCGCCGGCCCGCGCCCGCGCCACCGAGTGGTTCCTGCGCGGCGAGGGCGCGGCCAACTCGCGTCACGGGGACGGCCGGCTCAGCCTCACGCCGCCGCCGGGCGCCGAGCCGCACGACACGTTCCTGTACGACCCGCGCCGGCCCGTGCCCACGCGCGGCGGCGCGACGTACCTGCCCAACCCGGCGGCCAACTCCGGGCCGATGGACCAGCGCCCGGTCGAGGACCGTGACGACGTCCTGGTCTACACGAGCGATCCGCTGGCCGAGCCGGTCGAGGTCACCGGTCCGGTGCGTGCCGTGCTGCACCTGCGCACCACCGCCCCGGCCACGGACCTGACGGCCAAGCTCGTCGACGTCCATCCCGACGGCCGGGCGGAGCTGCTCTGCGACGGCATCCGGCGCGTCACCGCCGCGCACCTGTCGGCCGCCGGGGACGCTCCGGTCCGCGTCGAGGTGGACCTGATCGCCACCAGCAACGTGTTCCTGCCAGGCCACCGGATCCGCCTGGAGGTCTCCAGCAGCTCGTTCCCGAAGTACGACCGGCACGGCAACACCGAGCGCGGCGCGGCGTCGCCGGAAGACGATCCGCGGCCCGCGGTGCAGACGATCGTCCACGACGACAGGCACCCCTCGGCACTCGTGCTCCCCATCGTCCCCGCCACCGACACCACAGAGGTGAGACCTTGACCCGCCCGCTGCCCCTGGCCGACGTACGCGTGATCTGCGTCGAGCAGTTCGGCGCCGGCCCGTTCGGCTCGATGCACCTGGCCGACCTGGGCGCCGACATCATCAAGATCGAGGACCCGGCGACCGGCGGCGACGTCGGCCGGCACATCCCGCCGTTCCAGGAGCAGGAGGACAGCCTGTTCTTCGAGACCTTCAACCGCAACAAGCGCAGCGTCGCGCTCGACCTGTCGGCCCCCGCCGGCCGCGAGGTGTTCGAGGCGCTGGTGACACGGGCGGACGCGGTCTACTCCAACCTGCGCGGCGACGTGCCCGAGCGGCTCGGCCTCACCTACGAGCAGCTCAAGCACCTCAACCCGCGCCTGGTCTGCGTGTCGCTGAGCGGCTACGGCATGACCGGCCCGAGACGCGCCGAGCCCGGCTACGACTACATCATGCAGGGCATCGCCGGCTGGATGTCCCTCACCGGCGAGCCGGGCGGGCCGCCCACCAAGTCGGGGCTGTCCATCGTGGACTTCTGCGGCGGCCTCGTCGCCGGGCAGGCGCTGCTGGCCGGCGTCCTCGCCGCGCGCCGCGACGGGATCGGGACCGACTGCGACCTGAGCCTGTACGACACCGCGCTCGCCATGCTCACCTATCCCGCCACCTGGCACCTCACCGGCGGCTTCACCCCGTCGCGCCGCGCCCGCTCGGCCCACCCCTCGCTGGTCCCCTTCCAGAACTTCCCGACGGCCGACGGCTGGCTGGTCGTCGCCTGCGCGAAGGAGAAGTTCTTCGCCCGCATGGCCGACGCGATCGACGCCCCCGAGCTCCGCGACGATCCCCGCTTCGCCGACTTCGACGGCCGGCGGCGGCACGAGGACGAGCTGCTGCCGCTGCTGGAGGCCGCGTTCGCGCGGCGGGGCACGGCCGAGTGGCTGAAGCGCCTCAGCGCGGCCGGTGTGCCCTGCGGCCCGATCAACACCGTCGCCGAGGCGCTCACCGATCCGCAGGCCGAGGCGCGCGGCATGGTCGTCGAGACCGAGCATCCCAGGTTCGGTCCGGTGCGCCAGGTCGGCAGCCCGGTGCGGGTCGGCCCCGGCCGCACGGAGCACCGGCGCGCGCCCCGGCTCGGCGAGGACGGAGACGACGTGCTGCGGGGGCTGCTGGAGTACGACGACGACGCCGTGACCAGGCTGCGCGCCGCCGGCGCGTTCGGACCTGCCACGACACACACCGACCAGGAGGACCGCCATGCCGGCTGACGAACCCGAGGGCCTGGTCCCGATGCTCTCCGTGAAGGAGGCGGCACGGGTCGCCGTCGCCACCGGCATGCGCGAGGAGATGTCGCGCATCCACTTCTACCGGCTGCTGCTGAACTCACCGCAGGCCGGCCGGGTCGAGAACGAGATCAACGACCGCATCCTGTGGGAGGGGCGGCTGACCGTGCGCCCGGAGGCGACCCGGCTGCGCGAGCTCGCGATCATGCAGGTGGCCTGGGTGACCGGCTCCGAGTACCTGTGGGCGCACCACTACGCCCCGGCTGTCGACGTCGACCTGCCCGGCAAGCGGCCTGCCGACGTGCTCGGGGTGCGCGAGGGCGCGGCGTACCCGGGGTTCGGCCCCGCCGAACGCGCCGTGATGCGCGCGGTGGACGAGATGGTCCGCGACGACCGGATCTCCGAGGAGACCCTGGACGTCCTCAAGTCGCTGCTGGCGAGTAACGGCGAGGTGGTCGAGCTCTGCTACGTGATCGCGATCTGGCGGGCGCTCACCACGCTGATGGCCACCTTCCAGGTGCCGCTCGAACCGGGTTACCAGGCGTGGGCCCCGGACGGCCGCCGGCCGGGGGCGGAAGGGTCGCGCCCGTGAGCGACTTCGAGGAGTACCGCGACCTCTTCGCCGACGTGCGGATGACGCGGCGGGACGGCATCCTGCAGGTCACCCTGCACACCGACGGCGGCTCGCTGAAGTGGTCGGAGCGGGCGCACCGCGAGCTGCCCCAGGCGTTCCGGCGGATCGCCACCGACCCCGGCAACCGCGTGGTCATCCTCACCGGCAGTGGCGACGACTTCCTGACCGAGATGGCGTTCGAGAAACGGAACACCACCCCTCGGGGCTGGGACCGGATCGCGCACGAGGGGCGGCACCTGCTCTTCGACCTGCTCGACATCGAGGTCCCGGTCATCGCGGCGGTGAACGGGCCCGCCACCGAGCACGCCGAGCTGGCGCTGCTCTCGGACATCGTCCTCGCCGCCGAGTCGGCCACCTTCGCCGATCACCAGCACGTGGTCGCCGGGGTGGTCCCCGGAGACGGCGTGCACATCATCTGGCCGTGGCTGCTGGGCATGAACCGGGCCCGGCACTTCCTGCTGACCGGGCGGACCCTCGACGCGCGCGAGGCGCTGGAGCTCGGCCTGGTGGCCGAGGTGCTGCCGGCGGACCGGCTGCTCGACCGGGCCTGGGAGCTCGCCCGCGAGCTGGCGGCCAACACGACGCTCACCCTGCGCTACACCCGCGCCTGCCTGACCATGCTGATCCGGCGCGAGCTGCAGTTCGGCCTCGGCCCGGGCCTCGCACTCGAATCACTGGCCGCGGTCGACGCCCGTTCGTTCGCGGACGCGCGGGACACCGGGGGCGAGCCGCGGTCGTGACGCCGGCCTCGCGCCACGCGGGCCGGCCGTCCGCGCCCACGACTCACACCGGAACGACTCGCGTCGGGACCGGTCACGCCGGGATCGGTCACGCCGGGATCGGTCACGCCGGGATCTCCTGGGGGTCGTCGCCGGTGAAGAGGGCGCTGATCGGGGCCGGCTCGTGCCGGGTGCTCTCGCCCTGGAAGAGGTCGGCCCGGAACCGCCCGGCCGTGGCCGCCGACCAGTCCTCCGGCTGCCGGGCGGTGTGCCGCGGCGACCAGGTCGTCATCCGCCGCACGGTATGACCGGCGACCACGAAGACCTGCCCGGTGACGTCCTCGCCGCTCGGGCCGGCCAGCCAGGCGACCAGGGTCGCGACCTGCTCGGCGGACAGCGCGTCGCCGCCGGCGGGCAGCGCGCCGAAGGCCGCCTCGCTCATCGGGGTACGGGCCCGGGGCGCGATCGCGTTGACGCAGACGCCGTATCGGGCGAGCTCGGCGGCCAGGGTCAGGGTCAGCGAGGCCAGCCCGGCCTTGGCCGCCGCGTAGTTGCTCTGCCCCGCGTTGCCGTACAGGCCGGATTCGCTGCTCGTGTTGACGATGCGGCGCCCCGCGCGCCGGGGTTGCGCGCGCCAGTGCCGGGACAGGGCACGGCACAGCCGGAACGGCGCGGTCAGGTTGACGGCGAGCACCGTGTCCCAGTCGTCGTCGTCAAGGTTGAAGACCATCCGGTCGCGGACGATGCCGGCGTTGTTGACCAGCACGGAGATGGGCCGGCCGAGGGACTGGGCGGCGGCCAGCACGTCCTCGGCCGCGCCGCGTTCGGTGAGGTCGCCCTGCCAGGACAGGGCGGCGCCGCCCTCGTCGCGGATCGCGTCGACCAGTGTGGCGGTGTCGGACCGATCGGCGCAGAGCACGGCTCCGCCGCGTCGCGCGAGCAACCGTGCCTCCGCCGCTCCGATGCCCTGGGCGGCGCCGGTGACGACGCAGGTGTGGCCCGTCAGGTCGAGCGCGCGGGGGGCGGCACTTGAGGTCCTCATAACATTTTCTCCCATTACCGAGAATCAAATCGCCAGGTAATCCAACTGGCCGCGATCCGCGATAATCATAACCGAATAAAGCACGCCACAGCCAGCGCGTCCGGCCTCTTTTTCGCAGGTAGACCGGCCATTTCAGCATGACATGATTTCGATTGCCAGCAGGGACAGGGCCGGAGAACAGAATTCTCTGACCGCCCGCGAATTTCACGAATGGGGCGCTTTTCCGGTGTCCGGGAATTCGCCTCACCGCTGAGCCGTTGACCGGCACGGTGTATGTTGCCGACGCCGAGTTCGCCGCGCGGGCGGGACAAACGACGAGAGGCGCGCAGGATGACGGTTCAGCAATGGGTCGACTCCATACTCCGGCTCGTCGGCCACCTCGTCTCGTGGCCGGTCGTGACCCTGGTCATCGTGATCATCTTCCGAAGGCGCATCATCTCCGCGCTCAGCGCGCTGACCGGGCGGGCGCGGAGCGCGTCGGTCGGGCCGCTCAGCGTCGAGTTCGACGAGGTCGCGGTGGAGGCGTTACAGGACACGGTCCGGCAGGCGGTCCAGGAGCCCGGCGCCGATCCGACCCGGCTCGCCGACTTCCTCGGCGAGCAGATCTCGAAGATGACCGGGCAGTCCTCCAAACGCGACGACGAGTCCTTCCCCGGCAGCCGCATCCTGTGGGCCGACGACAACCTCCGGCACCATCTCTTCGAGGTCAACTACCTGCACCGGCTCGGCGTGGACCTTGAGAAGGCGAGCACGACGACGCAGGCGCTCCAGGCCCTCGACTCGGGGAGGTTCGACCTCGTCATCTCCGACATGCACCGGGTCGAGGACGGCACCGAGGAGCCGCGCGCGGGCCTGAAACTGCTGCGTGAGATGCGGTCCGGCCGCCGGCGGACTCCGCTGATCTTCTACACCTCCAACGCCGTGCCGTTCCAGGGGGACGAGGAGATCTCCGCGTACGGCGCGACCGTCACGGACACCACGAGCGACCTGTTCGCCGAGATCAGACGGACACTACGCCGGCAACCCGAGGACGCCTGACTCCCACCGGTGACTCTGCCGCCCGCCGTACGTGGGGCTGCGCCATCCGCCCCAGTCGCCTCCGGTTTGTCGCTGACACTAGAGGGCAGCCACCGGACATGGATGCCGAAAACGGTCAAACCGACGGGGCCTGGCTGGCGCGCGCCCAAGGGGCGTGCAACGTGCTGGGAGGCGTCTGGCCGTTGGCGCACATGTCCAGCTTCGAGAAGGTCTTCGGCGTCAAGATCGACCGCTGGCTGGTGCGTACCGTCGCCGGGCTGCTGGTCGGGATCGGTTACAGCCAGATCCGCGCGTCCGGCACGCCCGCCGGATCGGCCTGACCACCGCCGCGACGCTGCTGAGCGTCGACCTCGCGTACGTGCCCACGGGGCGGATCCGCGCCACGTACCTGCTGGACGCGCTGGCGGAGGCCGGCTGGATCTACGCCTGGCGCCGATCGCGTTGAGCGGTGGATCCGCCCGAGGCGCCGAACGGAGGGCGCGTGTCCCATAACAGGGTCAATGAGATGAATGTGGTTGTTTGTGCCAATTCACCTCGGGTAGCGCCCCGAGACGCCGCTATCGCCTCGAAGGGAGCAGGTCAGCGCCAATGAGCATCCCGCATGACGACACCCACGGCGGCCCCGCGAAGGACTGACCGCCGGGGTCGCCCGCACAGAAAGTCGATCTTCATTATCGCTCCAGGAGAGACCATGAAAGAGTCCCATCCGGTGAAAGCAGCGGTCGACAAGGTCGTCGACGCGGTGACCGGCGACGGCCCCGAGATTCCGGGCGCGCCGAGCAGCCGGCCGCCGGCCGTCGAGGAGCCGACCGAGCCCAGGGAGCCGTTGCCGCCCAAGCCCGACCAGCGCGGGCCGGAGCCCTACTCCCCCACCGGGCAACCCCTGGACGTGCCGCCCTCGGACCTCGCGCAGGGCGGCGCCTACCTGACGACCGCCCAGGGCCTGCGGCTGCGGGACACCGACCACTCGCTCAAGGCGGGGCCCCGGGGGCCCGTGCTGCTGCAGGACCACCACCTGCGCGAGAAGATCATGCACTTCGACCACGAACGCATCCCCGAGCGCGTCGTGCACGCCCGGGGCGCCGCCGCCCACGGCGTGTTCAAGTCCTACGGCACGGCCACGACCGTCACCAAGGCGGCCCTGTTCGCCAAGGGCGCCGAGACCCCGGTCTTCGTGCGCTTCTCCACCGTGCTCGGCTCACGCGGCTCGGCCGACACCGTACGCGACACCCGCGGCTTCGCCACGAAGTTCTACACCAGCGAAGGCGTCTGGGACCTGGTCGGCAACAACATCCCGGTGTTCTTCATCCAGGACGCGATCAAGTTCCCCGACATCATCCACGCCGCCAAGCCGCACCCGGACCGGGAGATCCCGCAGGCGCAGAGCGCCCACGACACCTTCTGGGACTTCGTCTCCCTGCACACCGAGGCGACCCACCACACGCTGTGGAACATGTCCGACCGCGGCATCCCGCGCTCGTTCCGGACCATGGAGGGCTTCGGCATCCACACCTTCCGCCTGGTGGACGCGGAGGGGGCGACGACCCTGGTGAAGTTCCACTGGAAGCCCAAGGCCGGGGTGCACTCCCTGACCTGGGAGGAGGCCCAGCTGATCAACGGCATGGACCCGGACTTCCACCGGAGGGACCTGGCCGACGCGATCGAGGCGGGCGCGTATCCGCAGTGGGAGCTGGGCATCCAGACCTTCCCCGACACGCCCGAGCAGACCTTCCAGGGCATCGACCTGCTGGACCCGACGAAGATCGTGCCGGAGGAGCTCGCGCCCGTCCAGCCGATCGGCCTGCTGACGCTCAACGCCAACCCGTCCAACTTCTTCGCCGAGACCGAGCAGGTCGCCTTCCATCCCGGCCACCTGGTGCCCGGCATCGACGTCACCGACGACCCACTGCTCGCCGGGCGGCTCTTCTCCTACCTCGACACGCAGCTCACCCGGCTGGGCGGGCCCAACTTCGCCCAGATCCCGATCAACCGCACCCACGCCCCCGTCAACGACATGCTGCGCGACGGCATGCACCAGACGGCGGTGCACCAGGGTGTGGCGCCGTACCGGCCCAACTCGCTCGACGGCGGGTGTCCCTTCGTCGCGGGCGCGCAGAACGGCGCGTACGTCGAGGTGCCGGTCGAAGTGGCCGCGGCGCCCAAGGTGCGGGAGGCCCCGGCCTCGTTCGCCGACCACTTCACCCAGCCGCGGCTGTTCTGGCTGAGCCTGTCACCGGTCGAGCGGGAGCACGTCATCGCCGCCTACACCTTCGAGCTGGGCAAGGTCTACGAGCAGGCCATCAGGGAGCGCAACCTGCGGGTGCTCGCCGAGATCGATCCGCACCTGTGCGAGCAGGTCGCCCAGGGGCTGGGCCTGCCCGCCCCCGAGCCGTCCCAACCGCTGCCGAACCCGCAGCCCAGCCCGGCGCTGTCCCAGGTGGGCGACACCTGGCCGGTCACCGGCCGGATCGTCGGCATCATCGCCGACGGCGACGGCGACCTGCGGGCGGTCAGCGCCCTCCGCCAGGAGGTGCTGGACGCCGACATGGTCCCGCTGGTCATCGCGCCGACCGGCGGCACGCTCGCGGCCGACGGCGCTGAGCCCGTCACCGTGCAGCGCACGTTCGCGACCGCGCGATCGGTGGAGTTCGACGCGCTGCTCCTGGCCGGATCGCCCGCTCCGGGCATGGACGCGTACGGCGCGCGCGACGCCAAGGCCGGCACGGCCACGATCACCGAGACCGTGGTCGACCCGCGCGTGCTGCTCATGCTCTCCGAGGCCTACCGGCACGCCAAGCCGGTCGGCGGCTGGGGTGACATCTCCGGGGTGCTCGAACTGGCCGGAGTGCCCACCCAGGCGCCCGGTGTCCTCGTCGCCTCCGACGCCCAGGCGGCACTGCGGGAGACCATCCGGCTCCTGACCGAGCACCGAGTCTGGAACCGCTTCCCCAGCGCACCCATGTCCTGACGTCCCACGCCTGAGCTCTCCCACCGCGACCGGCGGCGGGAGAGCTCTCGCGTGTATGCCATGACCGAACCATCTCATCGCGATCTGGAACGGCGCTGAAACGGCGCCGAACCCGTCATCGCGCTGGGCTCCGACCGGGGCCGGGAAGTCGGGGCAGCCCGGAAAGCGGCGTCGTTCCGGGCCCCGCTTCAGGCTCACATCAGCAACGCTTCAGCCCTCGGTGCGACAGTTCCCACGGCCAACGGTTTCCGGAGCAGCGCCAAGGCGATCAGGGGAGCGATCGTCGAGCGTCAGGTCGTAGCCGGGATCTTTCCCGCCACGGTGCCGGCGGCCAGGGGGATTCACCGGATTTCCGTGCCCGCGTCAACGCGGCGGGGCGCGGGAACCGGCCGTGCGCGGAGATGGCGCTCGGCCGTGCCCGGACTTCCCGGCACATGACGGTGAGCAAGACATCTCGGAGGGGAAACACGGTGCTGGAGAAGATAGTCGAAGGCGAGCTTCCGCCGGTCATCCTGGTGGACTTCGCCATGTTCTCCGTGGCCGACACGATGACGACCCTGATGGGAGTCGAGGGATCGGGGCGGGCGATCTACCGCGTCGACGCCGTACAGGATCTCGAAACCCACGGGGCCATGTCCATCGACCGGCTGGCGGATCTGTACACGCGGGAGATCACGGAGCTGGCGAGCCCGCCCGCCGGGGTGCTCGGCTACTGCAGCGCGGCGACGCTCGCCCTGGAGATCGCGAACCGCCTCGGCGAGGACCCGCCCCAGGTGGTGCTCGTCGAGCCGACGTGGCTGACCACCGACCTGATCGGGCAGGAGCTGGCGAACCTGCGTACGTCGCTCGGCGCCACCGGCGATCCACCCGCCGAGATCACGCCCGCCTCCGTGCTCAAGACGCTCACCGGCGACCTGGTGACGAAGCTGGCGGCGGAGGGCATGCCCGAGGCCGAGGTCGACACCTGTGTCACGATGCTGACCGACCGGTACGAGGCCTGGTTCGGCTTCCTCTTCTCCACGGCGGACGCGGCCGTGCCCACACCGAGGACACCGGTCTCGCTCGTCATCAGCGGCGACAGCGACAAGGAGCCGGCGCCGGGATGGACGCCGGCCCAGTGCGCGCTCGTACGCGTGGACGTGCCCACGGGCCAGTTCCTCGGCAGCGAGGCGGTCCGCCGGCAGATCCTCCGCCTGATCGATCAGCGCGACGAACACCGCCATGAGCATCGCTGACGGGCCGGAGCGTCGTCCGTTCACGGCGCGGGTGTACTGCTTCGCGCATGCCGGGGGCTCCGCCGGGGAGTTCCGCACGTGGGCGGACCTCGCGGACCTCGCGGACGACGCGGACGCCGCGGACGACGTGCGGATCGTCGGCGTCGAACGCCCCGGACGCGGCTCCAGGTTCGGCGAACCCGCCTCGCGGGACCTGCTGGGCCTGGCCGCGGAACTGGCCGGCTCCCTGGCGCTGGACCTGCCGTTCAGTCTGTTCGGCCACAGCTTCGGCGCCCTGCTCGCGTTCGAGATCGCGCACGTGCTCCGCGCTCGCGGCCTCAGGACGCCGGACCGGTTGTGGCTCTCCAGCTTTCCCAGCCCCGACCTCCCACGGCACGAGCCGGAGGTACGGCACCTGCCCGACGCCGAACTGCTGTGGACGCTGCAGGGACGGCACGACGGGATTCCCGCCGAGGTGCTGGAGAGTCCCGAGTTGCTCGAGATCGTGGCGACGTACATGAGGGCCGACTACGCGGCCATGGAGACCTACCGCTTCCAGGACCGAGAGCCGCTGCCGTGCGCCCTGGACGTCCTGGCCGGGACCGACGAGCACGACCTGCACGACAGGCTGGCCGGCTGGGAGAAGCACGCCACCGGCGGGTTCTCCACGCGTTTCCTACCGGGCGGGCATTTCTACCTGCGCCACCCGGACAACAGGCGCCACCTCGTGCAGGCGATGCGCGATGCGGTGATGACCATCGTTCCGACTCCGGGGGTGGAGCAATGAGGGAGATTTCGATCAGCCCGCGACGCGACAAGGGCGGACGCTCATGACCGCGCGGCAGCGAGAGTGGGGACGGGCCTCCGAGGTCGACGCCGAGTCCTGCGTGGGCGAGCTGATCGTCAAGGCGGGCGCCGACTTCGCCGGGCTGCCCGCGGTCCACGAGGCGGGACGCGGACTGACGCTGACCTACGCGCAGCTCCTCCGCCAGGTCGAGACACAGGCCGACGGGCTGCTGGCGCGCGGGGTCGACGCCGGTGACCACGTGGTCGTCGCGGTGCCGCGCTCCGCCGAGGAGATCGTCGCGGTGCTCGCCGTGCTCAGCGTGGGAGCGGTCTACGTCCCGATGGACGGCTCGCTCCCCCTGGCGAGACTCAGGGTGATGCTCGAACGGGTCCGGCCGAAGGCCGTGATCGGCGACTTCGCCGCGGCCCGGTCCATCGTCCGGGCGGCACCCGGCCCATGCGTCCCCGTCGATCCGGTGGCCATGACCGGCCCGGCTCCGGTGGCCATGACCGGCCGCCCCGCCGACGAGCCCGTACGGGACTGGGCGCGTCGCGAGCCCGGTGACGTCGCGTACATCACGTTCACCTCGGGTTCGACAGGCGTGCCGAAAGCGGTGCGCATCCCGCACCGGGGCGTCGTACGCCTGGTGCGCGGGGCCTCCTACCTGCGGCAGGGGCCCGGCGAGCGGATCCTGCGGCTCGCCCCGCTGGCCTTCGACGCGTCGACGCTGGAGATCTTCTGCGCGCTGGCGACCGGCGCGACCGTGGAGGTGTTCCCCGACGGGCCGGTGTCGCCGGGCGAACTGGCCACGTTCATGCGCGAGACCGAGGTGACCGTGGCGTTCCTCACCGCGGGACTGTTCAGGGTCGTGGTCGCCGAGGCGATCGAGGCGTTCGCCACCGTGCGCCAGGTGTTCACCGGCGGTGACATAGTGCCCGCCGACGCGGTGCGAGCCCTGCTGTCGCGCCACCCCGGCCTGGAGGTCGTCAGCGCGTACGGGCCGACCGAGAATACGACGTTCTCCACCGTGCACCCGATGGCGGGCGTCGCGGAGGTCGAGACGCCGGTGCCGATCGGCAGGCCGATCGCGGGCACGTCCGCCCTGGTGCTCGACGAGGCCGGCGAGCCGGTCCGTCCGGGCGAGATCGGCGAGCTGTACCTCGGCGGGAGCGGGCTGGCGGTGGACTACCTGGACGCGCCCGAGGAGACGGCGCAGGCGTTCGTCCGGCCTTCGGGGGCTCGGGAGCGGTTCTACCGCACCGGCGATCTCGTGCACTGGGACGCCACCGGGCGGCTGCACTTCGATGGCCGGCGTGATCGCCAGGTGAAGGTGCGCGGCTACCGGATCGAGCTGACCGAGATCGAGGGGCGGCTGAGCGAGCGCGAGGAGGTGCGGGACGTCGCCGTCGTCGTGGTCGGCGCCGACGCCGGATCCAAGCGGCTGCTCGCCGCGATCGTCCCGAACCGGAGCGCGACAGCCCCGGAAGCAGCGTCCCGGAACGCGACAGACCGGAGCGCGACAGACCGGGACGCGGCGGCCCCGGACGCGGCGGCCTCCGGCGCGACAGGTCGGGCGGAGGGGCTGGTGGCGCGCCTGCGGGACGCGCTCCGCGAGGAGTTGCCCGGCTACATGGTGCCGGTGCTCTGGGTCGTGACCGACCGGCTGCCGTACACGCCGAACGGCAAGGTGGACGTCGCCGAACTCGAACGCCGGGCCACGGCGGCCAGGTCCCCCGTCCAGGCCGCCCCCTCCGGGCCCGCACCCGCCCACCGCACCGAGGTCCCCGGCCACGACGTCCCGCACGACTCCAAGAACGACCCTGAGCACGACTTCAAGCACGCCCCCAGGAACGACTCCAGGAACGACTCCAGGAACGACTCCGGGAACGGCTCCGGGCAGGACCTCGGGGAAGACGACTTCGAGGACGTCATCGCCGGGGTGTGGAGCGAGGTGCTCGGCACCAGCGACTTCGGTGTCCGGGACCCCTTCTTCGAGATCGGCGGCGACTCGCTGCTGGCCGGTCGCGTGCACATGCGCCTGTGCGCCGAACTGCCCGGCCACCCGCTGCGCATCGTGGACATCTTCCAGCATCCGACCGTACGAGCGCTGGCCGAGCACCTGAGAGGAACGGCCCGATGAGCCGCGCGGAAGGCGTCGCGATCATCGGCTTCGGGCTGCGTCTGCCCGGAGCGGAGACCCCCGAGCGGTTCTGGGACAACATCACGGCGGGGAGGGAGTGCCTCACCAGGTTCGACCTGGACGAGCTGGCGGCCGAGGGGGTGCCGGAGTCCGAGCTCGCGAACCCGGCCTACGTCCCCGTCCGCGGGGTCGTCTCCGGCGTGGAGGACTTCGACGCCGACCTGTTCGGCATGCCGCCGCGCGAGGCCCAGGTCACGGACCCGCAGCAGCGGCTCTTCCTCGAATGCGCCCTGGAGGCCCTGGAGCACGCCGGGTACACCCAGGAGACGGCCGTCGGCCCGATCGGCGTGTTCGCCGGCACGGGCAAGAACCACTACCTGCTCCGTCATGTGCTCGGCCACACCGAGCTGCTCAGGAGCCTGGGTGACATGGCGATGCTCGTCGGCCACGAGAAGGACCACGTCGCGACGCGTACGGCCTACCGGCTCGGCCTGCACGGCCCCGCCATCGCCATGCAGACCTCCTGCTCGACGTCACTCGTCGCCGTGCACATGGCGGTGCAGAGCCTGCTCAGGCACGAGGCGGATCTCATGCTGGCCGGCGGCGCGTCGATCAGCCTGCCGCAGAAGGCCGGTTACGTGTACAGCCCGCACGACATCCTGTCGCCCGACGGGCACTGCCGGGCCTTCGCCAAGGACGCCAGGGGCGCCGTGCCGGGCAACGGGGTCGGCGTCGTGGCGCTGAAGCGGCTCGGCGAGGCCGTACGTGACCGGGACACGATCTACGCGGTGATCAAGGGCTCCGCGATCAACAACGACGGCGGGCGCAAGGTCGGTTACACCGCCCCGAGCGTGCGGGGGCAGGCGGACGTCATCCGCGCCGCGCACGCCGCCGCGGACGTGGACGCGAGCACCATCCAGTACGTCGAGACCCACGGCACCGGCACGGAGCTGGGCGACCGCATCGAGGTCGAGGCCCTGACCCAGGCGTTCGGAGCCGGCGGAGGTCCGGGCTCCTGCGCGCTCGGCACCCTGAAGCCGAACATCGGGCACGTGGACATCGCCGCCGGAGTCGCCGGCCTCATCAAGGCCGCGCTCGCTCTGTGGCACGGCCGGCTGCCGCCGAGCATCCACTGCGAGCAGGAGGAACCGGAGCTCAAGCTGCACGACGGCCCCTTCTACATCAACCGCGTGCTGCGGCCGTGGCCGGCGACGCGGGGCCCGCGCAGGGGCTCGGTCAGCGCCTTCGGCGTGGGCGGGACGAACGCGCACGTCGTGCTCGAACAAGCGCCCGTACCCGAAGACGCCAGGTCCGCGCCCGGCGCGTGTGTCATCGTGCCGGTCTCGGCGCACACCTCACACGCCCTGGCCCGGCTCACCGACCGGCTGACCGAGCACGCGCGCTCGCATCCCGAGATCGACGCGCGCGACGTGGCGCGCACGTTGCGCGACGGCCGCCGTCATCGCGAGTACCGCTCCGCCGCCGTGGTGAGGAGCGTCGCCGAGCTGGCCGACCCTGCGGCGTTCCGGATGCCGTCGCGCAGCCGGAGCGGCGTGAGCATCGGCTTCCTGTTCACCGGGCAGGGCAACCAGCATCCGGGGATGGCCGCCGACCTGTACGACCGCTTCCCCGTCTTCCAGACGGCCATGGACGACTGCGCCAGGGAGTTCTCCGCCGGCACCGGCACCGCCACCGGCACGGACATCCGCTGGACGCTGTGCGAGTTCCCCACCGACCGCGCCGCCGCCCAGGCCGAGCTGGACGGCATGGCGCTCGCCCAACCGGCCGTCTTCGCCATGGAGTACGCGACCGCGAGGTTGCTGCTGTCGCTGGGGCTGCGGCCGAAGGCGTTGCTCGGGCACAGCCTGGGCGAGTACGCGGCGGCCTGCGTCGCCGGGGCGATGAGCCTGGCCGACGCCGCCGCGCTGGTCGGAGCCCGTGGCCGGCTACTGGACCGGGTGCGTGGCGGGGCGATGCTGGCGGTCTTCGCCGGCGAGGACACCGTCGCCGCGATGTTGCCGCCGTCCCTGTCGCTGGCCGCGGTCAACGCGCCGCGGTCGGTCGTGGTGACCGGCCCGGCCCGCGCGATGCCCGACCTGATCGAGCGGCTCGACGCGGACGGCATCGGGCACCGCGCGGTGCCGGTGCCGATCGCGGCGCACTCCGCGATGCTGGACGGCCTGCTCGACGAGTTCCGGGCCCACGCCGACAGGCTCACCTACCACCCGCCGTCCATCCCGGTGATCTCCGGGGTGACGGGGCGGCCCGTCGATCGGGGCTTCGACGCGGACTACTGGACGCGCCATCTGCGGCGGACCGTCCGGTTCGCCGACGCGGTCGAGCACACGCTCCAGTGGCGCGACCCGCTGCTCATCGAGGTGGGCCCCGGTAACACGCTCACCACCCTCGTGCACGAGACGGCGGCGGGGCGGCCGGTCGTGGCGCTGGCCACGCTGCCCGGACGCAAGGACGAGGCACGGCCGTTGGCGACCATGCTGGAGGCCATCGCCGGGGCGTGGTGCGCCGGAGCCGAGGTGGACTGGACCGCGCTGGACGCCGACCCGGACGCTCGCCGCGTGCCCCTGCCCGGCTATCCGTTCCAGCGTTCCCGGCACTGGCTCGACCCGGTGACGCCGGAGCCGCTCCCGGCCCGCCCCACGACCTCCGTCCCAGACACCACGACCACCGCTCCGGACACCACGACCTCCGTTCCAGACACCGCGACCACCGCTCCGGAGATCGCCGCCCCCGCCGCCGAGGAGGAGGAGCCCGGTCACCCGGTGGAACGGGAGATCACCGCGATCTGGCGTGACCTCCTGGGCGTCGAGAACCTCGGCCCCGACGACAACTTCTTCGCGCTCGGCGGCCAGTCGCTCCTGCTCGTCCGCATGATCGCCCGGCTCAAGGAGCGGACCGGGGTCGCCATCGCGCTGCGGGACGCGGTCGCGGCTCCGACCGTGGCCGGGATCGCGGCGCTCGTCGCCCACCACACGAGGGGGCCGGCATGACAGCGCCCAGGCTCGCGATCGTCTTCGGCGAGGGCGCGGTGGCCCTCGGCGACCTGCTGGTCGGCCTGAGCTTCTGCCCCGACCTGGTCTTCGTACTGCCGGCGGGCCCGGAGAGCGCGCGGTACGCGACCCTGCTGGACTCGGCCGGCGCCGTCCTCACCCTCACCGGGGACCCGGGCGCCGACGCCGGGGCGCTGCGTGCCGTGGCGGCGACGGGCATCGTGACCTTCAGCGAGGACGCGTTGCCCGTCGCCGCCCGGCTCGCCGCCGGAGCCGGCCTGCCGTTCCACAGCCCCGAGACCGCCGAACGGCTCACCGACAAGCACCTCCAGCGGCGGGCGATGCGCGAGCACGGCATCGAGACCCCCGCGTCGTGGCTGCTGCGCGGCCCCGGCGCGCAGTGGCCGGACGGGCTCCGCCTGCCCGCCGTGCTCAAGCCGGCCCGGGGCGTGGGCAGCAGGAACACCTTCCTGGTACGCACCGCGGACGAGGGCATCGCCCTGGCCGACCGGCTCCTCGACCCCGACGGCCCGGAGACCGAGGAGTGCCTCGTCGTCGAGGAGTGCCTCATCGGAGTCCCGAGCGAACCGTTCGGCGACTACGTCTCGGTGGAGAGCGCCTGCTCGGGGGACGACATCCAGACCATCGGGGTGACCGGGAAGCTGCCGCTGCTGCCGCCGTTCAGGGAGAACGGCCAGTTCTTCCCCGACGCCCTCGACGACGCCCTGCGCGGCGAGGTGGTCGCGCTGGCGGAGCGCACCCTGCGGGCTCTCGGCGTACGGCACGGCCTGACGCACACCGAGATCAAGATCACCGCGCAGGGGCCCCGGGTCATCGAGGTCAACGGGCGCATCGGCGGGTTCATCAACGAGCTCTACGGGCGGGCGACCGGCCTCGACCTCATCGAGGCGGCGGGACGGCTCGCGCTCGGGCAGCACGTGGACCTGTCCACCCGCCCCGTCAACGGCGTGTACTTCCAGCACTACGCGCGGCCGTTGCCCGAGGCGACCCGGCTCGCCGCGATCGAAGGGGCCCGTTCGCTCACCCGGACGCCGGGGATCACCGCGCGCCGCCAGCTCGTCCAGCCGGGCACGGACCTGCCGCGCGACGGCAAGGCCGTCTATCTCGACCTGACCGTCGGGGACGCGCCGTCGCATCGGGAGATGCTCGCCGTCCTGGACCGAGGTCTGCCGGCGATCCGGTTCACCTTCGACACGCCCGCGGGGCCCGTCACCAGAGGTGGCGACGAACTGCGAGCCAGGGTTCCGATCCCCGGGTGACCCGGGCGACGCCGGCTACACACAAGGGGGATTGAGTGGAGGACAACGAGACCGGGCTGGGGGTCGCGGTCGTCGGCTACGGCAACGCCGGACGGCAGCACGTACAGGCCCTGGCCGGCGCCGGGAGCGCGCACGCGGTCGCGGTGGTGGAGAGCGATCCGGCCGCCGCCGCGCGGGCGCGGGCGGAGGGGCTGGCGGTGCGTGAGCTGGACGACGTGCTGGCCGACGGCGGGGTCCACGCGCTGGCGCTGTGCCTGCCGCCCGGTGCGCGGACGGGCCTCGCTGAGGCGGCGGTGGCGGCGGGCAAGCACCTGCTGCTGGAGAAGCCGCCCGCGCGCACCCCGGAGGAGCTCGCCGGGCTGCTCTCGCTGGCCGGAGCCGGTGGGGTGCTGGCCGCGGTGATGTTCCAGCACCGCTTCGCGCTCCCCCGGCGGCTGCTCGCCGCCGACCCGGAGCGGTGGGCGGGCGCCGTGGCCGCCCTGACCATTTCGCGCCCGCGCGCCGACGCGCACTACCGGCAGGCGGGCTGGCGCTCCGACCCGCGCGACGCCCTCGGCGGCGTCACGGCCCACCTCGGGGTGCACTACCTCGACCTGGCGTGCCAGCTGCTCGGCACGCCGCGCGAGGTGGTGCCGCTGTCCAGGATCGACGCCGCGCCGGGCATCGACACGCAGCTGTGCGGGCACATCGTGTTCGCGTCGGGCGCCCGGCTGTCGGTCACCGTCACCAGCCGTTCGGCCGCCAGGTTCGAGCAGCTCACGGTGCTCGGCGGCGACGCCTGGCTGGAGGTGCGGTCGGGCGCCGTCACCGGCGAGTTGGGCGGAGAGCCGATCAGCGGGCCGTCCCGTCCCGCGTCGCGGCTGCGGGCCGAGCTCTACCAGGAGCTCGCCGACGCCGCCGCGGGCGGCCCGCCCCTCGACGTGGCCGCGCTGAGCCGCGCCGTCGGGGTGGTCGCGGCCCTGAACGGCCTGCTCAACCAGCCCGCCCACTCCCTGATGGAGCCGGTTTCATGACCGGCGTACCGGCCATCGGACTCAGCTCGGGGACCCTCCCGCAGGCGGGCGCCACCGAGCTCGCCCGCGCGGCGCTCAGGTACGGCGGGTCCGGGGTGGACCTGCGGATCGGCAAGGGCCAGGGCTGGGACAGCGACGGCGTGGCCGAAGGGCTGCGGGCGGTCGCCGAGGCCGGGGCCGAGGTCTTCTTCACCGGCGTCGGCTGGCGGCTGGGCGATCCCGGCCTGGCGCCGGCGGAGGCGGCCGAGGCGGCCGGGGTGCCGTCGCGGTGGCCGGTGAAGGTCTTCTGCGTGGAACGGCCCGACCTGGGGCTGGTCGCCGAGCAGGTAAGCGGCGCGGCCGACGCCGGATTCGCGTTGTGGGTCGAGACGCATGCAGGCGGACCGGCCGTGGACGGCCTGATCGACCTCGCCGCGCGTACCGGGGCGGGGGTCGTGCTCGACGTGCTGGGCCTGCGGGAGATCGGCGGCGCGGACCGCCACCAGCTCGCCGACCTCGCGCCGCACGTGCACGCGGCCCAGGTCAAGGGCGTCCTGCGCACTCCGGAAGGGGTACGGCACCGGCCGCTGACGCCGCCCGACCTCGACCCCGTCCTGAACGTCCTGGAACGTGGCCCGCTGCGGTCCATCACCGTCGAGTCCCGCGCCGGCGCGCCGGACTCCGACCTGGCCGTGCTCGCCCACGTCCTCGTACCGAACATGACTCTTGAGGAGCTGGACAGATGCCGATGAGACTCGCGGTGATCGGCGACGAGCTGACCCAGGACTGCCGGATGGTCGCCAAGACCACCGCCGAGCTGGGGTTCGACGCCGTCGAGATCAGGTCGATGGAGGGCACGCCACCCCACCTGCTGAGCGACGAACAGCTCGTCGCGGCGCGCGGGCTCCTGGAGGAGCACGGGCTGGTGGCGGCCGGGTTCGCGCCGCCGGCGTTGAAGGCCGAGCTGCCCGAGACGGACGACGACCTGCGGGCCGCGGCCGACCTGCTGGTCGACTCCTGCCGCCGGGCGGCACTGCTCGGCGCGCCGCACGTCAGGATCTTCAGCTTCTACCGGAACGGCGACCCCGACCCCGTACGAGCCGGGCGGGTCGCCGCCTCCCTGCTGGACGGCCTGGAGCTGCCCGTCCCGCTCGTCGTGGAGAACGGCACCAGGACGAACACGCCGACGGTGCGGCACCTCGTGACCTTCCTGGAGGAGCTCGGCCGCGACGACGTCGGCATCCTCTGGGACCCGGGCAACAGCGTCTTCAGCGGCTGGGACGCCACACCCTTCCCCGCCGACTACGAGGCGGGCCGTGACCGCATCCGCCACGTGCACGTCAAGGACCCCGACTCCACCCACGGGTACGTCCGGCTCGGCGACGGCGACCTGGACTGGCCGGCGATCCTCCGGCGACTGGCCGAAGACGGCTACGAGGGCTACGTCAGCCTGGAGACGCACTGGCGGCAGGGCAGGCGGCTGACCGCCGCCGAGCGTGACAACCCGTGGGGCGAGACGTTCTCGCGCGGCGGCTACTCGGCCAGCGTGGCGTGCATGCGGCGGCTGCGCGACTGGATGGACGAGCTGGCCGGGAAGAGCGCGGGCAGGTGAGCACGTCCGGGTCCCCGCCGCTCATCCTGCTCGGCGCCCAGCGCTCGGGCACCACCGCCCTGGGTGCGGTGCTCGACGCCGCGTTCGACGCCGTCGACGGCGTCTTCACCATCAACGGCAAGCTGCCCTACCTGCTGCACCGCTGGTGCACCGAGGAGGACGTCCGGGCTCGCCATCTGCGGGCCGACGAGATGCTGCACGCCCTGCGCCGGCGGCCGCCGTACGGGCTGAGGAGCGAGCGGTGGCTCGCCACGGTGGAGGGCGTGCTGCGCGAGGCGGCCGCCGACGTCGCGGCCGGATCGGCCCTCGACGCGGCGACGCTGCGGCGGGACCTCGTACGGCGGGCCTACGCGGGCGCGACCCGGTTCGGCGAGAAGTACAACGAGTACCTCCTGGAGCTCGACCGGCTGGCCCAGACCGTGCCCGACGCGCACTGGGTGCTGCTGGTCCGCCATCCGGCGGCCGTGGCGGACTCGATGCTGCGCTGGTCCGGCGACCGCCCCTGGCGGCCCGGCACATGGGAGGCCGCGCTGGACAAGTGGGCCGCCTGGCACGAGCCGTGGCTGCGGCACGAGCGCGCCCGCGATCCGGCCCGCAGCACCGTGGTCGAGTACGGCCGGCTGTGCGCGGGCGACGACCTCGACCGGCTCTCCGCCGTGGTGGGCCTCGACCTCGCCCCGCACGCGGGCCTGCTCGCGGAACGTCCGCCCCCGGAGCCGCCACGATCACTGCCGCCGCGCATCGAGCGGATCTGGCAGGCCCTGGCCGGCACCCCTCACCATGGAGATTCCCGATCAAGTCTTCGATGAAAGGCATTCCGGCATGAACGACCGCCAGCAGCCCCTGCCCTACGAGACCACCGCGATCACGTCCGCCTTCGGCCTCGGCCTGCACCACGTGCAACTCGCCCTGCCGCCGGGCGAGGAGGACGTGTGCCGCCGCTTCTACGTGGACGTGCTCGGCATGACGGAGATCCAGAAGCCGCCGGTGCTCGCCGCCCGAGGCGGCCTGTGGGTACGCACCGACGGCCTGGAGATCCACCTGGGCGTCGAGGAGGACTTCCGCCCGGCGCGCAAGGCCCATCCCGGCATCCTCGTGGCCGACATCGACGCGCTCGCCGAGCACCTGACCGGCCAGGGGGTCAAGGTCACCTGGGACGACAACTTCCCCGGTCACCGGCGCTTCTACGCCATCGACTGCCACGAGAACCGGCTGGAGTTCCTCAGCCCCGACGAAGAGACGGGGCCATGAAGGCCCCGCCCTTACTGCGCGGCCTGGCCCGCGACTGGATCGGCCTGCCCGATGTGCCCGGCGTGCGGCGCTGGGCGTGGGTCGCGGTCATCGACGCGATCGGCACGGGCATGCGGATCCCGGTCACCGTCATCTACCTGACCACGGTGGTCGGCCTGCCCGCCGCGTCGGTGGGCATCGGCCTCGGCGTCGCCGCCCTGGCCGGAACCGTGTGCGCGCCCCTGAGCGGGGCGCTCATCGACAGGCTCGGTCCCAGGACCATGGTGATCGCCTGCTTCCTGACGGCGGCGGCCGGCTACCTCGGCTATCTCGCGATCTGGGACCTGGCGTCCTTCCTGGTGGTCGCGATCATCGCCGAGATCGCCGAGCACAGTGGCCGCCCCGCCAAGCAGGCGCTGGTGGCCGCCATGGTCACCGCCGAGCAGCGGGTGCCCCTGATGGCCTTCCAGCGGTCGGTGCGCAACATCGGCTTCGGCCTCGGCGGGCTGACCAGCGCGGCGCTCCTGACCCTCGACGCCCAGGCCGGCTACCACGCCGTCCTGGCCGGCGACGCGATCTCGTTCCTGGTCGCCGCCGGGCTCGTCACCGGCATCCACGTGACGCACCAGCGGGCCACCTCCCGGCGGGCCGCCGGGCAGGGCGTCGAGCGGGGTGCCGAGCAGGCCGCCGGACAGGCCGCCGGGCAGGGCGCCGGGCAGGGCGCCGGGCAGGGGTCCAAGGGCGGCTTCCGTGAGGTGCTCGCCGACCGCAGGTACGTCGCGCTGGCCGTGCTCAACACGATGGTCATGACCCACGTCACCGCCCTGAACGTGGGCGTGCCGCTCTGGATCCACCAGCACACCTCGGCCCCGCCGGGGCTGGTCGGCGTGCTGTTCGCGATGAACACGGCGCTCGTCGTGATCCTGCAGGTCCGGCTGACCAAGGGCGTCTCCACCGCGGGGCAGACGCCGCCGGTGTACGTGCGGGCCGCCGCCGCCTTCGCGCTCGCCGCCGTCGTCTACTGGGCGGCCTCGGTGGCCGGTGACGCGCTGGTGCTCGTGGTGGCCCTCCTGGTGGTCGGCGTACTGGCTCACACCGTCGCCGAGTTGTACGGCGCGGTCGGCGAGTGGACGGTCTCCGTCAACCTCGCCCCGGAGCACCTGCGTGGGCGCTACCTGTCGCTGTTCTCCATCAGCTTCTCCGCGCACCAGGCCATCGGCCCGGTGCTCGTCATCCTCCTCATCACCCAGGCGCCCGAGTTCGCCTGGTTCGTCCTGGCCGCCGTCCTGGGGGCGGGCTGCCTGGCCAGCGCGTGGCTGGCCCGCGGCGCCCGAGAACCGGCCGAACCGAAAGAAATGAGCACCACGCCATGACCACACCTGGTTCCACCTACTCGGCGGCCGACGTGCTCGGCGAGGCCTGGCAGGCCGCGCTGGGCACGCCCCCTGCCGGGCCGGACGCGGACTTCTTCGCCTCGGGCGGCGACTCGCTGCTGGCGATCCGGATGCTGAGCCGGTTGCGGCAGGCCCGGGTCGTCTCGACCACCGCCGACATCCTGCGCGGGCGTACGTTCGGCGGCATCCTGTCCAGGCTTGAGGCCCGCGGCGCGGAGGTCGCGGCGGCACCGGTCGAGGAGGCCGGAGCCGGGGCCGTGCCGCTGCTGCCGACGCAGCGCCGGTGGATCGCCAACGGGTTCGCCGAGCCCGACCACTTCTCCCTCGGCTGGATCTTCGACGTGCCCGAGCGCACACCTGACGGCCGCATCGTGGACACCGGCGCCGTGGAGGCCGCCGTACTGGCCCTGGTCCGCAGGCACGAGGCGCTGCGTACCAGATACCTGCTCGACGGGGACGGCGCGCCGCGCGCCGAAGTGCTGCCCGGCGTGCCGGACGGCGTGTTCGCGGTGGTGGACGTGCCCGGAGACGAACTGTCCGGGCAAGCCGTGTCCGGGCATGCCGTGTCCGGAGACGAGCTGTCCAAGGATTCCGTGTCCGATGTGTTGCGGGCCGGATGGCGGGGGCACCGGCTGGCCGAGGGCCGGGTGCTGGCCGCGCGCTGGCTGCCCGCGCAACGGCTGCTCCAGCTCGCCCTGCACCACCTGACGCTCGACGGCTTCTCCGTCGAACTCCTCGCCGACGACCTCGAAGCGCTCCTCACCGGCGCCGAGCCCGTGGCCGAACCCGGCACTCCCCGAGGTCAGGCCCAGGCCGTATCCACCTGGCTGGCCTCAGCCGAGGCGGAACAGGACGCCAAGGCATGGGCCGGGCAGAACTGGCAGGAGGTCGCGCGGGTTCCCGCCGAGCTGGCCGGGCTGGGGCTGCTCCCCAGCATGGACCTCGTGAGCGCCGAACTCGACGCGCGTGAGACGGCGGCGGCACAGCGGCTGGCCACCGAGGCGGGGCTCACGTTCGAGTCGCTGGTGCTGGCCGCCGCCGCCACCGCGATCATGCGGCGGTTCGGGCTGCCCGCCGTGAGCGTGGACACCTATCACCACGGGCGCGACCGGCTGCCCGGCGGCCCCGACATCACCTCTGGGATCGGCTACTTCCAGGCCAACTACCCCGTCGTGGTCACCGGCGGACCGGGCGACTGGCTGGAGCGCGCGGCGGCCGGGTTCGACCGGGTACCGAAGAACCGGTTCGGCTTCGACGCGCTGCGCTTCGCCGGTCACCCCGCGCTGACCGACCTGCCGGGCAGCGGCATCCGGCTGAACTTCCGCAGCAGGATGAGCGAGATCAACGCCAGGACGTCGGACTGGCTGCCGCCGTCGCAGACCTCGGCCGGTGGCCGCCGCTCGCCCCGGCAGACGGAGCCGTACCTGCTGATGCTGGAGGCCGACCAGGTCGGCGAACGATTCGCCTTCGCCATCAAGTACAGCCGCGACCATTTCACCAGCCAGACGGTCGAGCACCTGGTGCGATCCACGCTCGCCCTGCTCGCGGGGACCGCGGTCGTCCGTGACGGGGTGGACGCATGACACCGCCATCGGCCGGGCCTTCCCTACCGGCTTCCGACCTGCCCGCATCCCACCTGCCGGATCGGCGGGCGTCCGAGCTGCCGCCCGCGCTCGAACTGCGGGACGTCGTGTTGTCCGTCGGGCCGCCCGGCGCCGAACGGGTGCTGCTGCGTGGCGCCGACCTGCGGGTCGGCGAGGGTGAGAAGGTCCTGCTGTCCGGGCTGGACCGCGAGGCCCGCAACAGCGTGACGGCCCTCCTGGACGGGCGCATGCCCCCCAGGTACGGCGTGGTCAGCGCCGGCCGGGTGCGCAGCGGACGGCTCGGCCGGCTCCGGCCCAGTCCGGGCACCACGGTGCTGGACGCCGGCGACGGCCCCGACGGGGTGAGCCCGGCCGCCCTGCCGGCGGCCGACGAGCCGGGCAGCGTGGTCGTTCTCGCCGGGCATGACTGGGACGGGCTCAGCGTGCCAGTTCGGTACCGGTCACTGCGGCTGGACGGCGGGCAGTTCGTGGAGACCCCGGCCGCCCCCAAGCCGGAATCCGCCCCCCGGCCGGAATCCGCCCGCGTCCGGCTGGCCGAGCTGCACCGCCGTACGGTGGCGGCGCTGCTGGCCGCCGGGGTGGACGAGGCGTCCGCCGAGGCCGCGAGCGGCGTGCTGGTCGACGCCGAGCGCCGGGGACACCGCTCGCACGGCATCGCCCTGCTGCCCACGTACCTGCGGCGGATCGAGGAGGGCGGGATCCGGCTCGGGACCCGGCCGCGCCTCACCGAGATCGGCCCCGTGATCGCCTCGGTGGACGCCGGCGGCGGCCTCGGTCAGCCCGCGGCCCGGCTGGCGGCGGAGTGGTGCGCCGCCAGAGCCGCCGAACACGGGCTGGCGGCCGTCGCGGTGCACGACAACAACCACGTCGGGATGCTCGCCGCCTACCGGCACACCTTCCAGGAGCATCAGGTGGTGGGCCTCCTGCTCAACACCTCCGGCCCGTCGATCGCCGCGCCCGGCGCGAGCAGGCCGACCCTGGGCAGCAACGCCATCTGCCTGGTCACCCCCACCGACGGTGACGAGCCGTTCTGCGTGGACCTGGCCACCGGTGTCGTCGCCGCGGGCAAGATCAGAGACGCCGCGAACCGGGGCGTGCCGGTGCCTCCGGGCTGGCTGCAGGACGCCTCGGGCGCGCCCACGACCGACCCGCGCCAGCTCGACCGCAACGGCTCCATCCCGCTGTTCGGCGACTACAAGGGGCTGTGCGTCACGCTCCTGGCCGAGGTCCTGGCCGGCGCGCTGGCCGGTGGCCGGGTCAGCCCGGACGTCGGCAAGCAGCGCAAGCAGCTCGATCGGGTGATGGGCTGTTCGCAGCTGTTCGTCGGCTTCTCCGCCCGGCACTTCCCGTCGGGGGACGCGCAGGAGGGGCTCTCCGGATTCGTACGGCGGCTGCGCGAGGCCGTGCTGGACGGCTACGCGTCGGAGCCGGCCCGCCCGTGGTTCCCCGACCAGCCGGAGGAGGACCACGCCGTGGGCGCGGACGCTCATGGGGTCGAGGTGCCGGCGTCGGTGCTGGCCGAGCTGGGCTGGGGGCTCCGGTGAGCGCCGCCCTCGCCGACCCCGCGCTGGGCTCCGCTCCCGGCTGGCCGCTGGTGCTGTACTTCCACCACGTCAACGCCCTCGTCGACCACTACACGGCGCTCTCTCCGGACGACTTCCGGCGGGGACTGGAGACGGTGCTGGACCTGGTCGGCCCGGCACTCGACCCGGCCGCCGTCGGGCCCGGGTTCCGGCCGCCGGACCAGCCGAGCGTGCTGTTCACGTTCGACGACGGCTACCGGGACAATCTGGAGATCGCCGCGCCGCTGCTCGCGGAGTTCGGCGTCAAGGTCCTGCTCTTCTGCGTCACGGGCGAACTCGACGCGGCCGAACGGCTGGGCGAGTCCGAGCGGGCGGCGCTGCCGCCCAGGAAGTCCTTCCTCACCTGGGCGGAAGCCGAGCGCTTCAGCGCGGACGGGCACGTGCTGTCCGCGCACACCGTCGGCCACCCCCCGCTGCCCGAGCTCGGCCACGCTGAGGCCGCCGAGCAGGTCGCGGCCTCGCTGCGCAGGGTCGGCGAGCGGACCGGCGGGCCGGTGCGCACGTTCGCCTATCCGTACGGCCTGATCCCCGAGCGGCCTCCGGTTCCCGCCGGGGTGCTGGCCTTCGGAACGGTCAAGGCCGCGCCGGCGTCCTGGGCACACCGCCCGCTGCACATCCGCCGCACGTACCTGCCGGTCGGCCAGGTCGAGCGGTGGGCGGGCCTCGCTATTGGATGGAGAGAGCAGTGGTTCGAATCTCAGTGATCATCCCCACCCGCGACAGGAGCTCTGACCTGCGGCGGTGCCTGGACGCGCTGGCCGAGTGCGCCCGCCGGCTGGACGGCTCGGACTGCCGGGCGAAGCTGCATCAGGTCATCGTGGTGGACGACGCCTCGGCCGCCGCGCACGCCACGGCAGCGGCCGGGTCCTCGCCGCTGCCTGTCGAGGTGCTGCGCAACCGCCACCAGATCGGAGCCGGCGCCAGCCGGCGGTGCGGGGTCGAGCTGGCCACCGGCGACCTGCTGGCCTTCCTGGACGACGACGCGGCCCCGCGAGGCGACTGGCTCATCCAGGCCGCAGCGGTGGACGATGAGCGTCCCGCGATCACCGGGCGGGTGCTCTGCTTCGACGACAGCCTGCTGTCACAGGCCCGCCAGGCCCGGTACGACATCCGCTACGCGCGGTTGGAGCGCGATGCCCCGGTCGAATTCTTCGCCGGTGGCAACAGCTCGGTCCTGGCCGAGGTCTTCCACGAGGTGGGCGGCTTCGCGCGGGAGGGCACCGGCGGGGACAACAGCCTCGCCCAGTCCATGGCCGAGCGCGGCAGCCCCGTGCGGTTCCGGCCGGAGCTGGTCATCGCGCACCGCAACGGGAAGGGGTGGGGGCGAGCCCTGTCGGACGCGTGGTCCTCGGGGCGGCAGCACGCCGAGCGCATGACCGTGCCCCAGGGGGTGCGGGCGCTACGGGATGGAGCCGTCGGGAACACGCGGACGGTACGGGAGGTCAACCGGTTTCTCGGCGCGGTGCACGCGGTGGGGCGCTTCGCGCGATGACGGCGGACGTCGTCAGCTCACCGGCAGGGTGAGCGCCCCTCGGCCACTCACCTCCTGGGCAGCTCACCGGCAAGGTGAGCGCTCCTCGGCGGCTCACCTCCTGGGAGGCTCACCCGCAGGGGAGGCACTTCTCGCTCTCGCGCTGCCGCCAAAGCTCCGCCGCGTACGCCCGTAGCAGCCCGTCCAGCACGTACGTGTCGGGCGCGGGTCGCGTCAGCAAGTGGGCGCCCACGAGCTCGTCGAGCAGCAGACGCGCTCGATGTACGGCCAGGTTGGTCAGTTCCGCGGCGTGTTGCGCGGTGGCGGGGCCCGGATGCGGCCCGAGAGCGCGGAACAGCCTGGCCGCGTCGTACCCGAGTGATCGGTACGACCAGGAGAAGACGGCGCGCAGGTCCGTGGCGGGATCACCGCCGGTGAGAACGTCCAGGGGCGCCAAGCCCATGTCGGCGGCCAGCCGCGCGAGCGGCCGCACAGGGTAGGCGGCGGCCCGTGCGGCGACGATGGCCAGCGCCAGCGGTAGCCCGCCGCACCCCTCGATGATCTCCTCGGCGGCCTCGCGCTCCGCGCGCACTCTGTCCGCGCCGAGCCGACCGGCCAGCAGCGTGTACGCCTCGGCGGGCGGCAGCAGGCCGAGGGTCAGCTGCTGCGCGCCCTCGGTGATGACCAGCGGCGTCAGGTCGGTCCTGCTGGTCACCACGGCCACGCACCCGGGCGAGCCGGGCAGCAGCGGACGGACATGCGCCGTGTCCCTGGCATTGTCGAGCACCACCAGGATGCGCTTGCCCGCCAGCAGGCTGCGATAGAGCCCGACCTGGGCCTGGAGTCCGACGGGACTGCCGTGCGGCGGCACACCGAGGGCGTCGAGGAGGCCGCGCAGGGCGTCGGCCGGATCCATCACCGATCCGCTGGGATCGAACCCTCGCAGGTCGACGTAGAGCTGCCCGTCGGGGAACTGCCCGGCCACCCGCTGCGCCCAGTGCACGGCGAGCGCCGTCTTGCCCACTCCCGCCGTTCCCGACACGGTCAGGATGACGGTGCTGGGCAACTCGATCCCGCAGCCACGGCCCCGCGCCATCGCCTGGTCGAGCTGGTCGAGCTCGGCCAGCCGGCCGACGATCCGGCCTTCCCTGGGCGGCAGCTGCGCCGGGATGACCTGGCCGGGCAGGACGGGGAGGAGGTGCCCGGCCGTGACCGGGGCGGCCGGGCTCCCCGCGCGGGCGACGGGGACGGACATGGGCGGGTCCAGGGCGGCGTCGTGGTGCAGGATCGCCTCCTCCAGCGCGCGCAGCGACCGCCCGGGTGCGATGCCCAGCTCATCCCCCAGCCTGCTCCGGACCTGGTGGAAGACGGACAGGGCGTCGGCCTGCCGTCCGGTCCGGTACAGCGCGAGCATCAGCTGCCGGTGCACGGCCTCGTCGAACGGGTAGCGCCGGGTGAGATCCTCCAACTCGGGAATCAGTGAGGCGTGCTCGCCCAGGTCGAGCCGGGCGTCGGCGAGCATGTTGACCGCCATCAGCCGGACCCGTTCGAGGCGCTCGGCCTGCTCGTCCAGCCAAGGGTGGGCGCTGAGGTCGTCCAGCGGCCGTCCCCGCCACTGGGAGAGCGCGTCCCTGAGCCTGGCCGCGCGACCGCTCGCGTCCGCCGACTGCCGCGCCTGGTCGATGAGCTGCTCGGCCCGCTGCACATCCGTGGTGATCTCGCCCTGCTCCAGGCAGTATCCGGCCGGGCGCGTGACGATCGACTCGTTCGTCCCGAACAGTCGCCGCAGGTAGGAGATGTGGCTCTGCAAGGTGTTCACCGCGGTGACCGGCGACCGGCCGCCCCACACGACGTCGATCAGCCGATCGGTGCTTACCACCTCGCCCACCCTCAGGGCGAGCGTGGCCAGCGCGGTCTTCCTGCGCATCCCCGAGACGCATCGCACGGTGTCGCCGAAGATGACGTCGAGCGGCCCGAGCAGCCTGATCGTCACCGGTTCCGCCCCCGAGGCCGCCGATGTCGTCGTCACCGGCGGAGCCAGGAGGGCGGCCGTCGGCCCGGACGCCGCGTCCTCCGGGAGCAGCCTCCGGTCGGGTGATGCGAGAGCAAGGCGTCTCCTCATTCTGGTGGTCAAACCACGTCAGAATGTCGCCATCTACTTGCAACCGTCTTGAATGTCACTGAGCATCGCAAACCAAGTCCACCAGTGGGCCCAGATACGCGCCCGCCACCGGGATGGTGCACGAGGCGGGCTCACGGGCGCGCTCGGCCTCGATCTCCCGCAGGCGTTCGACGCACTCGGCGAGCGTCCGGGCGTCGGACTGCAGCACCACGGCATGGGCGGCGATCGCCGCGGCTTCGTCTGACATGGCTCCTCCAGCCAGAAGATCGGAACCAGGCAGCCGTCGCCGGGTTCGCCTGAGATGGGTCGTCGGCTCAAGGAGCGGCAGGACGACGGCCGCAACAGCCATCGCTCGCTTGCTGGGCGCCTTCACTACTCTGTGATACGGTATAGTGGTACTCGGTGGCACAGAGTACTAATGCCAGGAGGACCGGGGTGGACGACCTGACGGAGATGCTGAAGGGCACGCTTGAGGGTTGCGTGCTTGAAATCATCGGCAGCGAGGAGACCTACGGATACGCCATCACACGTCGGCTGAACGAACTCGGCTTCACCGATGTCATCGAGGGGACGGTTTACACCATCCTGCTGCGATTGGAGAAGAAGAGGCTCGTCCAGGTGACCAAACGACCGTCCGGGCTGGGCCCGCCGCGCAAGTTCTACGCGCTCAATGACGCGGGGCGCGAAGAACTCGCGACGTTCTGGGCGAAATGGGAGTACGTCTCATCACGGATCGACCACCTCAAGGAGGTGCGATGAACTTCTGGGAGACCATTACAGGCAGCGATCTCACCAGGGAATGGAAGACGTTCGAAGCCCGGGCCGCGACATTGCCGGCCGACTACCGGGCGGCGTGGGAGAAGATCAAGGGTCATCTTTTTCTCTACGGGGACTTCACTGGCCGCAACCTGATGCCGATTCTCGACGGTGCTCTGGGGCTACTCGAAGAGACGGCGTCCGATGGGCAGAGCATTCATGAGGTGCTGGGTGACGACATCCAGGGCTTCTGCGCGGCGCTGGCCGGCGGAGAAGGGGCCCGGACCTATCGCGACCGGTGGCGCAAGCAGTTGAACAGGAACGTCGCAAGGAAACTGGGCCGGCTAGGAGGCTGACGTGGGCATCCAGGACATCATCGAGGGTAAGAAGCAGTGGCGGGCGCACATGGCGCGGGTCAAGGCGCTCCCGCCGGATTACCAGATCGTCTACAAGGAGATGCAGAGGTACTTCTTCAAGGTCGGGCCGGTCGGGCTGGCTGACGGGTCCCTGCTCTCAGGGATCCTCGAGTTCTTCGAGGAGGGCGTCGCGGCCGGCAAGGGAGTCCTGGAGCTCATCGGCAACGACGTCGCTGCCTTCTGCGACGACCTGGTCAAGGACTCGCGCACCTACGCGGACCTCTATCAGGAGTCCATCAGCGGGGAACCCGGCACGGCCGGGAAGTAGCACCTGTCGACCCAAGGCGCTGGCGGACGCTGCTCATGCCGCCGAGCGCGCCTTCGTCAGGCCGGGTCGCCACCGCTGTGGGCGCAGTGGCGATCCCACCAGCAGGTCAGGCGGGCCGGGCGGAGGGCTCATCAGGAGGCGCCCGCCACGAGCGGTGCGGCTGGGCAGGCTCACGAGCGTGCCCGCTCGGCGTAGCGGTGCAGGTGCGCGGCGGCCACGCTCAGATCGGCGGCGGCGGCCGCACAGGCCGCGAGATGTGCGGTCACCGCCTCGCGCAGCCATGGTGGCGCGACGCCGCCGGCCTCCAGCCCGGCCTCGATCTCCCGCAGGCGTTCGACGCACTCGGCGAGCGTCCGGGCGTCGGACTGCAGCACCACGGCATGGGCGGCGATCGCCGCGGCTTCGTCTGACATGGCTCCTCCAGCCAGAAGATCGGAACCAGGCGGCCGTCGCCGGGTTCGCCTGAGATGAGTCCTCCGGTCAAGGAACGCAGGACGACGGCCGCCGGGCTCGCCTGAGATGGGTCCTCGGGTCAGGGAGCGGCAGGACGACGGCCGCCCGGCTGACAACGGCATTCCGGTCAGGGGGGCGGCATCGGGGTGGCGGCGGACCGGAGCGTCTGGCGGGCACCGGCCGACAGGCACAGCAGCGGGCGGGCGCCGTCGAGACCCAGCTCGCGAAGCCGGCGGGCCAGTGGGTGAGCCGACCGCGGCTCCACGGCCAGCCGCAGCCGTGGCACGGGATGCAGTCGGCCAAGGCCGCGGGTCCGCAGGCAGGAACGCAGCGTGGTGCCCGCTTCCCGCGTGTAGCCGACCAGGTCGGGGTCGCTCGCGGGCAGCCCGGGGCCGAGGAGGCCGCGCAGGGTCAGCACCCGGTCGTCGGCCGCGCCGGCGGTGACGCGCGCGGACCTGGCGGTGAGCTCGAACTCCAGAGGCGCGAGGTACGGCTCGCCACCCCACAACCGCGGCCCGATGGCCGAGACTGCGGCGTCGTCGACCACCGAGCCGGCCAGATAGCTGCCCGAGCGCCGCCGGTCGGCGCCGCGCAGCAGGTCGGGCCAGACTCGGGGCGACCGCGACCGCCACGGGCCGGGCACTACGACCCCCAGGTGGAGCTCGCGGTAGCCGCCCACGCTGGTGCGCCGGTTCCAGGACGCGTACAGGGCGACGAGGGCGCGACCCGCGAGCCGCACGGCGGGGCCGAACCCGGTGCCCGCCAGCAGACCCGCCGCCGCCTCCGGATCCGCGGCGAAGTAGGCCGTGAGCGCGCTGCCGTCGTGGCACCTGATCGGCAGCTCGACGGGGCCCTCCGGGCCGTCCACCGGGTAGGTGGGCACGGTGAGGAAGGGGAACCCCTCGGGGTCGGGCGAGCGGTCGAACAGAAGGTACGCCTGCGAGCGGACGACCGGCCCATGGTAGAGCGCGAGCTGCCCGTCGATCCGGTCACGGGCCTCGATCAGGTCGTCGGCGAGGTTGGCGATGTAGTGGTCGATGCTGTGGCAGAGCGGGAAGAGGTGGGTGGAGTCGAAGTAGTCGACCACATACCAGCCGGGGTGCAGGTCGAAGCAGCCGCCCGCGCCCTGCCCGTCGAGGGTGGGGATGATGTCGTGCTGGTTGGTGACGCTGGCGACCCAGGTGCGGGGGTCGGCGGGTGTCTTGAAGTCGATGGGCGAGCCGACCGCGACGGCGTGGGTGACGGTGTGGCGGGCGCAGAACTCCGGATCCTGGGCCAGGTTCATGATGGCCGCGCCGCCCGCGCTGTGCCCGATGAGAGCCAGCTCCGCGCCCTGGGGCAGGCCGTAGTCGGCCACGGCCTCGGCCAGCGCGCGACTGTAGGGGCTGCTGGCCAGCACGGCGCTGCTGAAGGCGCCGAGCAGGTCCTGGGGCGAGTCGTGGTCGGGCCGTCCCGCCCGCATGCCGGGCGCCTGGATGACGTGGCGTACCACCCCGTCGGGGCCCTCGACGCTCTGGATGAGCACCCGTCCCGTCGTGCCCACCGCGCTGATGTCGCGCAGGAACCCGAGCAGCGACCCTCGCGAGCACAGCCGCGCGGACTCGGCTTCGGTCAGGTCGACGCGGCGGGCGGCTCCCTCCCCTGTGTCGAGGACGGCGATGGCCCTGTTGCTCATGCCGGTGATCGGGTCGGCGGTGGCGTAGCCGCCTCCGGTCGCGATCAGCCAGGCGGCGGAGTCGTTGAGTGGGTTCTCGTCCAGTAGCGCCCGCAGCGCGAGGACCTCGCCGAAGACCGGGGCGAGCTCGCTGAGCGCGCGCACCGCGCCGCGATCCTTGAGCAGGGCGCGCAACGCGCGGAAGGCCGCCAGGTCGCGGTCGGCCGCGACCGCCTCGATGAGCCGGCCGAGCATGGGGTCGCCGGTCAGCTCGGGGTGGTCGACGGCCACGGCGGCGATCCGCAGCCGCAGCGAGGTGGCCAGCACGCGCACGGCCAGGCTCTCCGTGCCCGCCATGGCGCCGACCGCGGCCGCCAGCGCGCCCAACCGGCCGCCGGCGAGCGCGTATCCGAGGCCGTCGCCGTTGACGATCGAGCGCAGCAGCGCGCGGTGGGCCAGGAAGGCCGCCGAAGGGGCGTGTGGCAGGGCCCGGAGCAGGGCGCCGTCCGTGAGCGCGGCCGTGGCGTGGACCGACGCCTCCCTGATCACGACCCCGAGGTCGACCAGCTCGCGGGCCGCGGCGCGCAACGGCCCGGCGGCCGGACCGGTCTCCCCGCTCACCGCTCGGCCCGTCGGGACATGCTGACGAAGCGGGGGCGCGGATCCTCCGGGACGTTACGGCGCAGCACGTCGGACAGGGTCCGCGTGGTCGCGATGATCCGCAGGCCGTGCGGGGTGAACGTCTCGGCGTTGAACACCCGCGAGGACAGGAGCGGGTTGGTCAGCGCCTGGGAGAAGGCGTCGATGGCGATGATCTTCGTGAGGAGCGGCGGCAGGATGGCGTCGGGCGCGCCGGGTTCCTCGGCGAACAGGCCGACGTACAGATCGAGGTCGTCGACGCCGCGGTAGAGTTCGCGCAGCGCGCCGCTGACCTGCTCGTCACCGGAGACGTGCTCGAAGCGGCGAACCCGGGGAAAGCGGCAGTGCTCGCGGTAGCTGTTGTAGGAGGCCAGGCTGAGCGCGCGCGAGTCGGCGATGCTGGCCACGTCGACCTCCCGCAGGACGGGGTCGGTGTTGAACAGGCCGATGCGGCCGGCGCGCTGGCGGGAGGCGTCGTCGAACAGCCGGCCGAGGCCGGGCTCGGGGATCAGCGCACCGGCGACCAGGGTCTGCTCCATCGAAAGCTCGCGCCCGCCCACGGACAGCCGGGAGGGGATCAGGCTGTGCCAGCGGTAGACGAGGTTGAACTCCACCGAGGCCCAGTTCTCGCGGTGCCAGGACGCGCGCGCCAGCATCGACGACAGCCCCGAGTCCAGGGTGAAGCGGAAGTGGTAGGGGGTGATGTGATTGATGTACTCCTCGACCACCAGCTTGATCAGCAGCACGATGAGGATGTTGCGCGCGGTCTGGAACAGCCGCTCGTCGTCCCAGTGCGGATAGCAGGCGGCCAGCAGGCGGGCCACCCGGTTGTGCTCGCGCAGGAACAACACCGTGAGCATGGTGAAGCCGATCTGGATGTTGCCCCGGTCACTCCCGGTCGCGAACAACGTGTCGCGCTGCTCGTCGGTCATCTCCGCGAAGCGGATGACGCTCAGCGGCGCGAACTCCGGTTTGATCTTGCCGTTCTCGCACAGGTAGGGCGGGAACTCCCCGCCGTTGATGAGCTGGCTCTTGAGCAGCCCGCCCTCGAACGTGCGCAGCGCGGCCGTCATCTCCGCGTGCAGGCCGTAGACCTGGTTGAGGTCGATGTGGTGGTTGGAGGTGTTTCGGCGCGGGTCGCGCGGGATGTTGACGTCACCGCGCAGGAAGCCGTCGGTGAACCACTGGGCGAAGTAGGCGAACAGCACCGTGGAGCGTGGGCAAGGGATCATGGTGTCGCCACGGGTGAAGAGGTCGGCGGCGCGCTGCGGGCTGGGCCGGCCGCTCTGGTCGCCGGCGGACGGGGGCAGGTGCCTGCCGCTGAAGGTGCGGTCGGTCAGCGAGGCCCACGACGTGTAGTCGGCCATCGTGCTCAGCGGCTCCGGCCGTGGCGGCATCTCGCGGATCGCGTGGTCGATCAGCGAGGCGTTGAGCCGCCGCCGTAGCGGCTGAACGGTCTGTACGAGATCCCAGAACGGCCGGCCGCTGGTCAGAGCCAGAAACCTGAGCCGGTTGACCGCGCCGTCGGTGGCGATGCCGCGCGCCTTCGTCCTGCCTGCCGCCATCGTCATCCCTCCTGGCCGTCGGCACCGAACTGACCATCGGCACCGAACCGCCCGTCGGAACCAGGCTGCCCACCAGCACTGGGCCGCCCGTCGGAACCAGGCTGCCCATCAGCACCGAACCGCCCGTCGGCGCCGAGGCCGAGGAGGAACCGGTCGGGGAAGATCCCTTGAGACCGGGCGACCTGTCCTTCCGGTGGCGGCAGCAGGCGCACGCCGGGGCGCAGCAGCAGGCGGCGTACGGCCTCGCAGACGATGGCCCTGGCGGGATGCACGCCGAGGCAGGCGTGATGGCCGTAGCCGAAGAACAGCTGCTGGTGGGCCGGCCGGTCGAGGCGGAACTCGTCGGGCTCCGTCACCACGTCCGCGTCGAACATGGCCGAGGCCGGAGCCGCGAGCACGACCGTGCCGGCGGGGATCAGTGTGCTGCGCGGGGTGCCGGCGGCCAGCACGTAGTCGCGCTCGCACAGCCGGGGAAGCAGCTTGAAGAACGGGTTGAACCGCAGTGCCTCCCAGACGTAGCGGTCGAAGTGGCCAGAATCGGGGTCGGCGGCCGCCTTGACGGCCTCCGCCAGCACCTGGGGACGCAGAAGGAGCTGCTCGACGGCCTCGACCATGGCTCCGGGCCCGCTCTCCACGAACCCCAGGGGCAGGCCGGCCATGTTGATCAGGATGCGCTCGTCGTCGACGCCGATCCCGTCCGGCAGGGTGGTGCGGGCGAGCCGGGTGAAGACGTCGTCGGGCAGGTCGAGCCCCGCCCGCAGCGCGGCCCTGTGCTCGGCGAGCCGGCCGCGCAGGTAGTCGATCATCTCCGTGCCCGCACGGACCGACGCGGCCTGAATCTCCGGGTCACCCAGGAAGTTGGCGAAGCCGTCGGTGACGATGGCCCGGGTCCACCGCGACAGTGTCTGCTGGTCCGGGCCGGGGAAGCCGAAGTAGGTGGCGCACACGCCCAGAGCGACGGGGCGGAACAGCGCCTGGACCGCGTCGACGCGACCGTAAGGCAGGGCGGCGTCGAGCAGCTCGTCGGCCATGCGACCCGCCAGCTCGCGCGCACCGGCCGTGTCGCGCGGGTCGAGCATGACCCGCATCAGGCCCTTGTCTCGCCAGTTCATCGAGGTGGCGTCCCGGCCCAGCATGAACGGGCCACCCAGCGCGGCGTCGAGCCTTGGGCCGAAGATTCGGACCGAGAAGACCTCCTCGCGGGACAGCACCTCGGCGACGTCGGCGAAACGGGTCACGACCGTGAAGGCGGGGGTGACGAAGACCGGGCGTCGCTCGCGCAGCTCGGCGAACAGGGCGCGCCAGTCGGTGCGCATCCACTCGCGGACGAGGCCGAACGCGGACATCGGGTCGCGGGCCAGCGCCTCGTCGTATCTCTCCAGATGACTGCCCGTGGTTGCCTGATCGACAGCGCCCATGCCGTGGCCCCTTCCGTTGTGACGTCGGACCGAACAGAGATCATCACGTTGTGTGGCCACCACAATCTAGGCGGCCGAAACCCTCCCCCCTGATGGCTACCGTATGGAGTGTTTTGGTTCCTCTTAGTGACGACTTCGTCACTTGACGGCCATTGCCGTGGTCCGGGGAGACGGCCGTTGAATGAGGAGCCGTATCGTCCTCGCCGATCACGGGAGCAAGCGTGAACTCGTCCTCCATCCCGCAGCCGAGTTCGGGCACGGCGGAGACGGTGCTGGTCACCACCGGGCGCCGGACCGTCTACCTGGTCGTCCTCGTGGTGCTCCCGGTGCTGCTCCTCGCCCTGGCCGTGCCCGCCGCCTGGGGCTGGGGCATCGGTCCGCGCGACGTGGTCATCGCGGTGGTGATGTACCTGGTCAGCATCTTCGGGATCGCCATCGGCTATCACCGGCTCTTCACCCATCGGGCCTTCAAGTGCGCCAGACCGCTGCGCGTCGCGCTCATGCTGGCCGGCGGCCTGGCGGTCGAGGGCCCGGTCACCCTGTGGACGGCCGAGCACCGCCGCCACCACAAGTACGCCGACCGCGAGGGCGACCCGCACTCACCGTGGCGCTACGGAGACGACAGCCTGGCCCTGCTGCGCGGCATGCTGCACGCCCACGTCGGCTGGTTCTTCACGGCGCGCCGGCGCTCCAGCCCACGGCACTGGGTGCCCGACCTGCTGGCCGATCCGGACGTGCGCCGGTTCGACGCCGCCTACCCGGCCGTCGCGGCGCTGTCGTTCGCGCTACCCGCCGTGGTGGGCGGGCTGTGGTCGATGTCATGGACGGGCGCGTGGACCGCCCTCTTCTGGGGCGGGCTGGTCCGCTACGCCGTGGTGCACCACGTCACCTGGTCGGTCAACTCCGTCGCGCACACCTTCGGCGACCGTCCGTTCCGGACCAGGGACCGCTCGTCGAACGTGCGGTGGGTGGCGTTGCTGACGCTCGGCGAGGGCTGGCACAACTGGCATCACGTCGAACCCACCTGCGCCCGGCACGGGGTGCTCAGGGGCCAGCTCGATCCGAGCGCCCGGCTGATCCGCTGGTTCGAGCGGGCGGGCTGGGCGCACGACGTGCACTGGCCGTCCCCCGACCGCGTGGCCGCCCGCCGGGCCGACCTGCGCGACCCGACCGACCGAACCGACCCGGCTGACCGGACCGACCGGTGCGACCCGACCGACCGAACCGACCGGGCCGACCGGCGCGGCTGACCGTCTCTCCGATCACTGTCCCGGGCGCCGGAGCCGCAGCGGCCACTTTCCTCTACAACCTGTAGAGTATGCGCGGTATTCGACGGAAAGGGTGAAGCATGCTGCGCTGGTTCCGAGTCGTGGCGGTGGCCGAGGCGTGCTCGTGGGCAGGACTGCTGACCGGGATGTTCTTCAAGTGGGTGATCGCGACCGGGGAGCTCGGGGTGAAGGTGTTCGGGCCGATCCACGGGGCGCTGTTCGTGCTGTACGCGGTCGGTGTGGTGCTCGCGGCACGAGAGGCGGGCTGGAGCCGGGGCACGGTGCTACTGGGCCTGGCGTGCGCGGTCCCGCCGTTCACCTCGCTGTGGTTCGAACGGCGGATGGCGTCGCGCGCGGCCCGCAGTCCGTCCCCCGCACCGGCTGCCGGCTAGCGGCCGGCTCCCACCACGGCTGGGCTGGTCGTGTCGAGGATGTCGCCGGGGCGTACGAGTCCGTGCGTGACGTACGCCGTGGTGATCGCGGCGGCGACGGTGTGCGGGTCGAAGACGCCCGTCTCCTCCTCGACCGTGCCGATCGTCGAGGGGTCCAGTTCGAGGTTCAGCGCGTCGTAGCAGGCCAGGGCCACGTCGCGAAGGGCGGGGCCGCCGTGGACCTGCACGACGGAGCTGACCGGCCAGGAGCGCCCCCGGATGCGCTGGGCGATGCCGGCGATCTTGACTTGGCCGTCGGGCGTTGACGCTGTGGTCACCCGGGCAATACTCCCGGGGCACGGGACCGACGCGGGCATCAGCAGGACTGCGGCCCGCGAGGCGCGATCACGCGTCAAATAGGAAAAATGCCTAGCATCATGAGCATGAACGAGCCTCAGCCCGTGACGCTTCCCCACGGCAACCTAAAATGCGACACGTGCCAGAACGAGCTGTTCGAGCGCCATCAGTGGAAGCTCCAGACCACCGGAATGACATTCTTCAACCTTGACTGGGCCAACCGTGATGCGACCTGTTTCGTGTGCTCCACGTGCCGCCGTATCCACTGGTTCCATGTGTGATCGAGGACCGCTTGACTTACGGCGCGAACGCCCTGCTCACCGCCATTTCCCGGTGTCGCGCCGGCTTGTTCCGTTGCGCATCCCGAGCGGATGGGCGGTGGTGTTCAACATCTTCGTCGCATTCGATGACGACGAACCGATCACCTCACACGACGCCGACGCGTATCTCAGTGACGACATTCTGTCCATCGAAAGAATGGCCTTCTCCGGCGATCACTGGACGAGGCATCCGAGCGACTGGCTCCTCGATCTGAGTTGGAGTGACCCCGGTCGCGTCGAAGGTGAGTACGTGCTCAAAGCCTTACGCGGCGGCTGGGACGAGCCCACCGCGGGCTTTCGGAGCCGCAGCCGGCGCGCCGTCCAACAGGCCATCGATCTTACTTTCGAAATGATCGCCGATGGTTGCGGCGTGGAGGAGCTGTCGGAGGCGTACCGCCGGCTGGGCTAGCGGGCCACCCCGATGGTGACCATTGGTAGTACGGCGGCTTCGTTCCATAGTGCCGCCATACCCAAACGGTCATGGCTTGAGGAAGATGGACATCGCCGTACGTACCTCCCGATAGCAGATTCTGGTCTTCGGGAGGTACGTCATGCACCGCAGTGTCGCCCTGCTCTCCGCTGTCACGGTCGCCGTGGCAGGCGCCCTGGTCTCCACGGGCACCGCCCAGGCCAGCGGGAACGGGCTCGACCCCACACCCGCCAGGTGGTCAGCCACGGACTCCTGGTCGGAGCGCAGGACCGTGCTGTCGTACTGGACTTCACGGCGCATGCTGGCGGCGCAGCCGCTGGCCGCGCCCGCGCCCCGGCGCACGGCGCGGTCGGGCGGGCCGACCCAGGGCAACCCGTGGGCGACCCGGGGCGGCTCGGCGGGCGCGGGTCAGGGCACGAAGCAGGGCACGGGCCAGGGCACGCCGTGGACGATCCGCCGCTCCTCAGCCGGCACCGCCCAGCTGCAGGCCGTGGTGCCCAACAGTCCGGGCCTGCGCTGGACCGACGGCGGGGCCGTCGTGCGCACCGTCGGACGGGTCTTCTTCACCACCGCGCAGGGCCGCAACTCCTCCTGCTCCGGAACGGCCGTGACCAGCGCCAACGAGAGCGTCGTGATGACCGCCGGGCACTGTGTGAAGCTGAACGGCGCCTTCCACCGCAACTGGGTGTTCGTCCCGGCCTTCGACAACGGCCGGCGCCCGTTCGGCACCTGGGTGGCCAGCAGGCTGCTGACCACCCAGCAGTGGAACGTTCGCGAGGACATCAACTTCGACGTCGCCGCCGCCGTGGTCGCGCCGCTGCAGGGCCGCACGCTGACCGATGTCGTGGGCGGGCAGGGGGTGGCGTTCAACCAGCCGAGGCAGCGGCAGATGTTCTCGTTCGGCTATCCGGCGGCGGCGCCCTTCGACGGCTCGGCGCTGATCTACTGCAGCGGGCGCGCGTTCGACGACACCGTCATGACCAGGGACCTGGGGTTACGCTGCAACATGACCGGCGGGTCGAGCGGCGGCCCGTGGTTCCAGGGGTTCGACGAGTCCACCGGGCTCGGCTGGCTCAACTCCGTCAACAGCTTCAAGTACAACTTCGCCCCCGACTTCATGTTCGGCCCCTTCTTCGGAAACGAGGCGATGGCCGTCTACCAGGCCGCGCAGCGCACCAACGCGCTCTGACCCTCCCGGGGCGGCGTCAGCTGGTGCTGATCCGGTGGCGGAAGACCCAGTAGGTCCAGCCCTGGTAGATCAGCACCAGCGGCAGGAAGAACACCGCGACCCAGGTCATGATGCCGAGTGTCTTGTCGGTGGCCGCGGCGTTCTCGACGGTCAGGCTGTAGGCCGGGTTGATCGTCGACGGCATGACGTTGGGATAGAGGACCGCGAACAGCCAGATCACGGTCATGCCGATGGCGACCGCCGACAGCAGGAACGCCCAGCCCTGCCGGTGCCGGGCCAGGGCGACGAGCCCGAGCACGAAGGAGACGGCGACGACGGCGCCCAGGATCCAGGTGACGAGGTCGCCTCGCGTGAGCTGGGTCCAGACCAGGAAGACCACCCCGGCGACGGCGGCGGCCGCGCCCGTCTTCAGGCCCATGGCGGCGGCCCGCCGGCTGATGTCGCCTTTGGTCTTCAGCGCCAGGAACACCGCGCCGTGCGTGACGGACAGCGTCAGCGTGGCCAGCCCGCCGAGCAGCGCGTAGGGGTTGAGCAGGTCCCAGAACGTGCCGACGTACTCATGACGGGAGTCGAGCTTCACGCCGCGCACGAGGTTGGCGAACGCCACCCCCCACAGCAGGGCGGGCACGAACGAGCCCACGACGATGGCCGCGTCCCAGCGCCGTTCCCACCTCTTGTCGTCGTGTTTGGTGCGGTACTCGATCCCCACCCCGCGAATGATCAGCGCCAGCAGGATCAGCAGCAGCGGGATGTAGAAGCCGCTGAACAGCGAGGCGTACCACTCAGGGAAGGCGGCGAACGTGGCGCCTCCCGCAGTGATCAGCCACACCTCGTTGGCGTCCCAGACGGGGCCGATGGTGTTGAGCATCGTCTGGCGTTCGGCGTCGTTCCTGCCCACGACGGGCAGCAGCACGCCGACGCCGTAGTCGAAGCCCTCCAGGACGAAATAGCCCAGCCACAGGACGGCGATCGCCACGAACCAGACGTTGGTGAGCTCCATTATCCGATCTCTCCTGGTGGGCCTAGTAGGCGAACGACTCCTGGCCGGACTCGCCCGGCTCCTCGTCTTCGGGGGACGGCGGGGTCTTCCGCCCGTACTTGATCATGAGGCCGAGCTCCACCAGCGCCAGTGCGCCGTACAGGGCCGTGAAGACGATCAGCGAGGTGAGCACGGTGCCGCCGCCGACGCTGGGTGAGACGCCGTCGGCGGTCTTCATCTGGCTGAAGACGATCCACGGCTGCCTGGCCATCTCGGTGAAGATCCAGCCGAAGCTGTGGGCGAGGAAGGGCAGCGCGACGGACCAGACCGCGACGCTCCACATCCAGCCCCTGCCCCGGATCCCTCCTTTACGGGTCAGCCAGAGCACCACGAGCGCCACCAGCCCCGCGAGCATGCCGAAGCCGATCATCAGCCGGAAGCCCCAGTAGGCGACCGGGATGAAGGGGCGGTAGTCGCCGGGGCCGAACCTCTTCTGGTATTCGGCCTGGATGTCGTTGATGCCGTGGACCTTGCCGTCGAACGAACCCGTGGCCAGCTGCGACAGCACCCCCGGGATCGTCACCTGGAAGACCGGCTCGGTGCCGGAGAGGGTGCCGATGGTGAACAGGGAGAACGGCGCCGGTTGCTCGGTCTGGTAGAGCGCCTCGGCGGCGGCCATCTTCATCGGCTGGGTCTGGGTCATCACCTTGCCGAGGACGTCGCCGGTGATGAGGGTGCCGACCGCGCCCAGCACCACGACGACCGCGCCCAGCCGGAGGCAGGGGCGGAACACGTCGAGGTCTCTCTTCCTGGCGACATGCCAGGCGGAGACCGCCATGAGGATCGCCCCGCCGGACAGCCAGCTGCCGACGATCGTGTGCGGGAAGGCGGCCAGCAGGACCTTGTTGGTCAGCACCTCGCCGAAGTCGACCAGCTCGGCCCGCCCGTCGACCTTGAAGCCGACCGGCCACTGCATGAACGAGTTGGCGGCCAGGATGAAGTAGGCGGACAGCGTCGTGCCGATCGCGACCAGCCAGATGCAGGCGAGATGGACCAGTTTCGGCAGCCGGTTCCAGCCGAACAGCCACAGGCCGAGGAACGTCGACTCCAGGAAGAACGCCGTCAGCGCCTCCAGGGCGAGCGGGGCGCCGAAGATGTCGCCGACGAACCTGGAGTAGGTACTCCAGTTCATGCCGAACTGGAACTCCTGCACGATCCCCGTCACCACGCCCATGGCGAAGTTGATCAAAAGGAGGGTGCCCCAGAACTTGGTCGCGCGCAGGTAGGCCACCTTGCCCGTACGCACCCAGACGGTGTTCAGGATGGCCACCAGCAGCGACAACCCGATCGTGACCGGCACGAACAGGAAGTGGTAAACCGTGGTGATCCCGAACTGCCAGCGCGCGAGGTCCAAGGGATCCATGCCGCTGACCCTACGTGTCCGATCACGTACACATTGTCATGACACGCCGGTTGACCTGCCCCACACCGGACAAGAGTTACCCAGCTGGTCGGCTGAACCCGGTCAGTGCAGCTGGATGGCGACGATGCAGGTGTCGTCGTCGGTGTCGGAGTTGTTGTGCGTGAGCAGGTAGTCGAGGCGGTGCTCCAGCGTCTCGGTCGCATGCCGGGCCGTGCGCAGGAGTTCGTCCTGGGAGTGCTGGAGGGTCTGGTCGCGGCGTTCGATGAGGCCGTCGGTGTACATCAGGAGGATGTCACCCGGCGTCAGCTGGATCTGGCCCTCCACGTAGTCGCTTTCGGAGATGGCGCCCAGCAGGATCCCGCGTAGCAGGTCGAGCTCCTGCGCGTCGCCCTGCCTGACCAGGATGGGCGGCAGGTGACCGGCCCGGGCCCAGCGCAGGATGCGGGTCTCGGGGTCGTACAGGCCGAGGATCGCGGTGGCCGTCACGGTGTCCGTCAGGTAGTGGGCCACCAGGTTGAGCCAGGTCATGAGCTGGGCCGGCCCGGCTCCGGTGACGGCCAGCCCGCGCAGCGCGTTGCGCAGCACGACCATGACCGTGGCGGCCTTGATGCCGTGTCCGGCCACGTCGCCGACCGAGATCAGGATCTGCTTCGAGGGCAGCATGACGACGTCGTACCAGTCGCCGCCGACGAGGTGCTCCTTCTCGGCGGGGCGGTAGCGGACGGCGATGTTCAGGCCGGAGATCTCGATCGGCTCCCGGCTCGCGGGCATGATCGCCTGCTGGAGCTGGAGGGCCAGCCGGTTCTGCTCGGCAACCTGCTGCTCGGTCTCGGCGAGCTGGTCACGGGTGGCGGCGAGCGCGACCTCCGTCCAGTGCTGGGAGGAGATGTCCTGGTACGCGCCTCGGACGGCCATCAACCGGTTGTCGGCGTCGAAGACGGGCTCGGCGACGACCCTGATCTGCCGGGTGATGCCGTCGGGCCGCTGGAGACGGAACGCCGTGGAGGCCGATCGCCGGTGGTGCAGCACCGCCGCCAGGAACCGGCCGATGGCCACCCCGTCGTCTGGGTGGGCGTGGTCGGCGAGCCGGTCGAGCGGGATGGGCTGCTCGCCGCTCTCCATGCCGTACAGCGCGTAGAGCTGGCTGTTCCAGGTGATCTCGCCGGTCAGCGTGTTCTCCTCGAACCCGCCGATCCGGCCCAGGCGCTGCGCGTGGTGCAGGATGCTGGCCAGCCTGGCGGCCTCGTCCTGGATGCGCCAGATGAGCAGCACGTTGTCGCCGTGCCGGGTGATGCTGATGGCGGCGACGCTCGGCAGCGGCACCTGGTCGACCAGCGCGGTGAGCATCATCTGCTCGGAGCGGAACGGCTCGCCGGTGGCGTGCACGTACTCGATCTTGGTGAACAGGCCGTCGTCCACGGCGGCCAGCGGGTACGCCTCCAGGAGCAGCGAGCCGGTGACGGCGCTGCGCGGCCGGCCCGCCGGGTCGACGAAGTGGCCGTTGGTGTGGTGGACGCGGAAGTCGGTGAGCCGCCCGTCGGCGTCGAGGTGCGGGCGGAGCACCAGCGCCGGGTCGGGCAGCGCGTCGGCCAGGTCGATCAGCTCGGGCAGGACGCGCGGCTCGTGCTCCTGCCGCATGGGCGTGTCGAGGGTGTGCGCGCACAGCTCCGCGAGCGCCTCGATCTGCTTGCGGATCTGCGGCGGCTGGGGTGGCAGCGGGTGCGGCCAGGCGATCTCCAGCACCCCCATCACCCGCCCGCCGGTGCCCGCCGGCACGGTGACCCGGCCGCCCGAGGTCTCGCGTTGCCCGATCGAGGGCGGACCGCCGTCGGCGCTCTCCTCCATCCACACGGCCTGCCGCTCCACCAGCGCGCGACGGGCCGGCGTGACGACGCCCGGCGGCACGTAGCGCCACCGCCGGGCCTCCTCCTCGCTGAAGCCCGCGTAGCCCACCAGCGTGAACGAGGCGTCCGGCCCTGCCTCCCACACGGCGACGGCGGTCGCGCCGAGCGGCGCCAGGGCGTGCTCCAGCAGGGACTCCGCGACCGCCTGCGTGTCGGGCGCCTTCAGCGCGCCGCTCTCGGCGGCCCGCAGCCGGATCGCCACGTCCGACGCCTCGGGCGTCACGGTCCCGGACTCGGCGGCGGTCAGGAAGTCGCGCACCACGTCGCTGATGCGGTCCTGGGCTGCCTGGTTGATGATGTCGGCGGCCAGTTCGAGCTGCGTCACGCCGGCCTGTTCGGCCAGCGTGGCGAGCTGCTGGGCGGCCTTGGCCACGCCGCAGCGCAGCCGCTCGATGAGCACGCCCTTGGCGAGCTCGATCAGGGCCCGGCCCTCGGCGGCGTGCTGTGCCTCCTCGATCTCCCTGCGCAGCCGCTGGATGGTGGCCGCGAGCCGGCTGACGTTGGTGTCGGGCTGCGCCCCGGTGAGCTGGTACGCGAGCAGCGCGGAGTCCACCGGGTGCTGAGGGATGTTCACGGTGTGCGGCTCCTCGCGGGCGATACGGCGACCTGTGGCATCCCGGACTACGCGCTCATCCAGTGGCGAATGCAGGTGATGAGCTGGTCGGCGTCGACCGGCTTGGTCACGTAGTCGCTGGCTCCCGCGGCCAGGCTCTTCTCCTGGTCACCGGGCATGGCCTTGGCGGTGACCGTGATGATCGGCAGCTCCGCGTATTCGGGCATCTCCCGGATCTTCATGGTCGCGGTGTAGCCGTCCATCTCCGGCATCATCACGTCCATCAGCACCAGGTCGATGTCCGGGTGCGCGAGGAGCGCGTCTATGCCCATGCGGCCGTTCTCGGCGTGCCGTACGCGCAGCCCGTGGATCTCCAGCATGCTGGTGATCGCGAACAGGTTGCGCGCGTCGTCGTCGACCACCAGCACCGTACGCCCGGTGAGTGACCCGTCGACCGCGGCCTCCGGAGCCGCCACCTCGACGGTCTCGGTCCTGAGCAGCGGCAGGACGTCTCCCGGCTGGTCGGCCGAAAGGTGCAGCGCGATGCGCTCGCGCAGCTCGTCCAGGCCGGAGAGCAGTTCGAGCGGCTGGCGCGCGGCCCGCGCCTCCAGGTCGGCCTCGTGCTGCGGGTGCGCCCGCCGGTTGTGGTACGCCAGCACCGGCACGGTGCGCAGGGCCGGATCGCCGTCCATCGCCTCCAGCAGCCGGTAGGCCGCCTGCTCGGGCATGTCCAGGTCGAGCACGATGCAGTGGCACGGCTCGGCGGCCAGCGTGGCGGCCGCCTCCTCCCCCTCCGCGGTGACGATCTCGATGGACTTGTCCCGGTCGGGGGACAGCTCCGTCACCACGCTCTCGGCGACCAGCGACAGCAGCCCGCGGGGCCGGTGCTCGATCACCAGCAGCCGCCGCTGCTGCTGCGCCGGCCGCGGCGGGGCGGGCTCGTGCGTCTCGTCCTGCCCTTGCGCCGTGTCGGCGGACTCGACGGCGGCGGGCTTGATGGAGCCCTCCGCGAAGTCGGGCCGCGCGATGGGCAGGTAGAGCGTGAACTCGCTGCCCTGGCCCGGTGTGCTCCGCGCGGTGATGGCGCCGCCCAGCAGGTAGGCGATCTCGCGGCTGATCGACAGCCCCAGGCCGGTGCCGCCGTACTTGCGGCTGGTGGTGCCGTCGGCCTGCTGGAACGCCCCGAAGATCACTTCGAGCTGCTGCTCGGGGATGCCGATGCCGGTGTCGATGACCCGGAAGGCGACGGCCGCGCCGTGCGGGCGTACGGACACCGGCAGCTCGGACTGGGCGGCCGGCTCGATGCGCAGCTCGACGCTGCCCGTCTCGGTGAACTTGACCGCGTTGGACAGCAGGTTGCGCAGGACCTGCCGCAGCCGCGAGTCGTCGGTGACCACGTCGACCGGGACGCCGCTCGCGGTGGTGATGCGGAAGTCGAGGTTCTTCTGCGTGGTCATCGGCTGGAAGGTGGCCTCGACGTAGTCCAGCAGGTGGCGCAGCGACACCCGCTCGGGGTTGATGTCCATCTTGCCGGCCTCGACCTTGGACAGGTCGAGGATGTCGTTGATCAGTTGCAGCAGGTCGGAGCCGGCCGAGTGGATGATGCCGGCGTACTCCACCTGCTTCGGGGTGAGGTTGCGGGTGTGGTTCTGGGCGAGCAGCTGGGCCAGGATGAGCAGCGAGTTGAGCGGGGTGCGCAGCTCGTGGCTCATGTTGGCGAGGAACTCGCTCTTGTACTTGGAGGCGATCGAGAGCTGCTGCGCGCGGTCCTCCAGCTCCTGGCGGGCCTGCTCTATCTCCAGGTTCTTGGCCTCGATGTCCTGGTTCTGGCTGGCCAGCAGTCTGGCCTTCTCCTCCAGCTCGGAGTTGGAGTGCTGCAGCTCCTCCTGCTGGTTCTGCAGCTCCTCGGAGCGGGCCTGCAGCTCGGCGGTCAGCCGCTGCGACTCGACCAGCAGCTCGTCGGTACGCGCGTTGGCGACGATCGTGTTGAGGTTGACCCCGATGGTCTCCATCAGCTGGTCCAGGAACGCCCGGTGCACCGGGGTGAACGCGTACACCGAGGCCAGCTCGATCACTCCGAGCACCTGCTCCTCGACCACGATCGGCAGCACGACGACCGAGGCGGGCTGGGTGCGGCCGAGGCCGGAGGCGACCGTGATGTAGCCGGCCGGGATGTCGGTCATGGCGATGGTCTTGTGGCTGCGGGCGGCCTGGCCCACGAGCGTCTCGCCCATCCTGAACCGGGTGGGCCGGTCGGGGTCGGCGGGGTAGCCGTAGGCGCTGATCAGCTCCAGCTCCGACTCCTCGGCCAGGAAGAACGCTCCATACTGGGCGGAGACCAGTGGCGCCAGGTCGTTGAGCACCAGCTCGGCGACGGTGGCCAGGTCGCGGTGCCCCTGCATCAGCCCGGAGATGCGGGCCAGGTTGGACTTCAGCCAGTCCTGTTCCTCGTTGGCCCGGGTGGTCTCGCGCAGCGACTTGACCATCGAGTTGATGTTGTCCTTGAGGTCGGCCAGCTCGCCCTCGGCGTCCACCGTGATGGACCGGGTCAGGTCGCCGGAGGTGACGGCGCTGGTCACCTTGGCGATGGCGCGGACCTGGCGGGTGAGGTTGCCGGCCAGCTCGTTGACGTTCTCCGTGAGCCGCTTCCAGGTGCCGGAGACGCCCTCGACCTCGGCCTGGCCGCCCAGCCTGCCCTCGCTGCCCACCTCGCGCGCCACCCGGGTGACCTCGGCGGCGAACGACGACAGCTGGTCGACCATCGTGTTGATCGTGGTCTTCAGTTCGAGGATCTCGCCGCGGGCGTCCACGTCGATCTTGCGGGTCAGGTCGCCCTTGGCGACGGCCGTGGTGACCTGGGCGATGCTGCGCACCTGGTTGGTCAGGTTGTCGGCCATCGAGTTGACGTTGTCGGTGAGGTTCTTCCAGGTGCCGGACACACCGCGGACGGTGGCCTGGCCGCCCAGGTTGCCCTCGGTGCCGACCTCGCGGGCGACCCTGGTCACCTCGTCGGCGAACGCGGAGAGCTGGTCGACCATCGTGTTGATGGTCTCCTTCAGCTCCATGATCTCGCCGCGCGCGTCGACCCGGATCTTCTGCGTCAGGTCGCCCTTGGCGACGGCCGTGGTGACCTGGGCGATGCTGCGCACCTGGGCGGTGAGGTTGTCGGCCATGACGTTCACCGACTCCGTCAGCGCCTTCCAGGTGCCGGAGACGCCCTTGACGTCGGCCTGGCCGCCGAGCCGCCCGTCGGTGCCCACCTCGCGCGCCACCCTGGTCACCTCGTCGGCGAACGACGACAGCTGGTCGACCATGGTGTTCAGGGTGTTCTTCAGCTCCAGGATCTCGCCCCGCGCCGAGACGGTGATCTTCTGCGACAGGTCGCCCTTGGCCACCGCGGTCGCCACCTGGGAGATGTTGCGCACCTGGCCGGTCAGGTTGCTGGCCATGAAGTTCACCGAGTCGGTGAGGTCGCGCCAGGTGCCCGCCACGCCCTTGACGTCGGCCTGGCCACCGAGCTGACCCTCGGTGCCCACCTCGCGGGCCACCCGGGTGACCTCGGCGGCGAACGACGAGAGCTGGTCGACCATCGTGTTGACGGTGTTCTTCAGCTCCAGGATCTCGCCGCGCGCGTCCACGGTGATCTTCTGCGACAGGTCGCCCTTGGCCACCGCCGTGGTCACCTGGGCGATGCTGCGCACCTGGCCGGTCAGGTTGCCCGCCATGGCGTTGACCGACTCGGTGAGGTCCTTCCAGGTGCCCGACACCGACGGCACGTCGGCCTGGCCGCCGAGCTGACCCTCGGTGCCCACCTCGCGCGCCACGCGGGTGACCTCGGAGGTGAACAGCGAGAGCTGGTCCACCATCCCGTTGAACACCGACGCGATCTCCCCCAGCAGTCCGTCGGCGTCGGCCGGCAGCCGCGTCCGGAAGTCTCCGTCGCGGACCGCCGTCAGTCCGGCCAGCAGCTGCCGCAGCTCCGCCTCACCGACCCCGGTGCCGTTGGTGGTGGGACGTGGGCTGTCAGCCATGGTTCTCCCTATGTCCTTCCGTTCTCCAGGGGCCACCACAGAGACCAGCGGCGGAGCTAGCAGAATATGTGAATCCAGATCATAGGCGGCCAAACCAGACCCTTTTGCGGTGTATTGCACAATCGGATCACCACCGTCGGCCGTGCGCCGCGGGTGTCCGCGCGCGGCTGCCAGGCTTCCGCGTTGATCGTGACATTTTCGCTGATCAGGAGGGCCATCATCGGCTCTCCTTCCAGCTCTCCCGCCGTCACCCCGGCCCCCGACCTCACCCTCTGGTACGACGGGCCCGCGACCTCACCCTCTGCTACGACGGGCCCGCGACCGACCGGGAGAGCCGGGCACTGCCGATCGGCAACGACGCGCTCGGCGTGATGATCTTCGGTGGCGTGGCGGACGGCCGCCTCCAGGTCAACGAGAAGTCCCTGCGGACCGGCGGCCGACCGAGGCCTGATCGCAGGAGTCTCCCTCGCCGGTCCGGTCAACGATCGGCTTGTCACCTCGTGACCGTCGAGGGGTCACGGGCCGGTAAGGCGGCGCTCTCCGGTGGTGGTGATGACGTAGACCTGCCAGGCGTAGTAGGCGTAGAAGTTTCCGGCGTCGCGCTTGATCTGGCGGGCGTGCAACAGGATGGCGTTCACGTACGCCTGCGACGGGTTGTAGGCGTGCAGCGCGCGCCGGTAGTCGCCGGGCGCGCCGGTCGCACGCAGGTAGTTGGCGGCGGCCATCACGGCGTCGCGCGCGTTCTGGATGTCGCCGCCCATCCCATACGCCTTCCAGGTGGCGGGCATGAACTGCATGGGCCCCTGGGCGCCGACGTGACTCGCCGAGCACACCCGGCCGAACTTGGTCTCGGCGAACATCACCGCCGCCAGCACCTCCCACTCCACCCCGAAGCGGCGCTCGGCCTTCTTGAAGTAGCCGAGCAGCGTGCCCGCCGGCAACGGGTCCCGGACCTTGAACGTGGCCGAGCCCTTGATGGGGTGGGCCAGGGAGAGCAACTCGCGGATGGCGGCCGTGTTGTCCCTGGCCTGGGCCGCCGGCCCGGCGGGCAACCGGGCGAAGGCCCGGGCGGCCACCTTGGGATGGCGGGCGGCGTAGCGGTAGATCCGCTGCTGGTGGAGGGCGAGGAGTTCGACCTCCTCCGGAGGCGGGCCCTTCGCCGCCTTCCCGCCGGCGGTCCAGGCCTCGATGGCCTCGTCGAGCCGGCTGGTCGTCCGCTCCAGGGCCGCCGCCAGCTTCGCGGCGTCCGTGGGGATCTTGGCGTCGGGAGCCGGGAGGTCCGGCGGCGCGGGTGATCCTGTCGAGGCGGGAGTGGGGGTGGATGATCGTGTCGGGGTCGGCGCGGTGTCCGCCGTACGCGCTGGACCGGCATCACCGCAGCCCGCGGCGGCGACGAGAACGGCGACCGCCACCGCGGCGAGGGGCCTGGCACGTGTGCGGCGCCGGTCGCGAGACCGGGTGATCTCCGGGCGTTCTCCCATAGCGGGCCAACCTACCCGCATCGGGGTGTGAAAGGGCGTCACGGTGGTAGCCCCTCAGCGAGAGCGGCGAACACGAACACGGGGGGACATCATGCGTCTGACCAACGATGAGATCGACACCGCGCTGGCAGCCCTGGAAGGGTGGCACCGGGAGGAGAACGCCCTGATCAGGGACATCTCCATCACCCCCGACAGCTACCGCTGGCTGAGCGAGGCGGTGATGAACGAGGCGAACGCGCTCGACCACCACCCCGAGATCGAACGCACTCCTGACGGCATCCGGTTCCGGCTGTGGACGCACAGCGAGGACGGGGTGACGGCCAAGGACGTCGAGCTGGCCGCGCACATCGACCACGTCATCGACGGCGCGGCCCGCGATCGGGGCTGAGCCAGGCACGGCCCCGCACCAGCGGGCGCGGGTGCGATCTATGCCGGGGTGCGTGAGTCATGGCGGAAGCGTGCGCGGGATTCGTCCGGTTCGGTAGCTTACGTAGCCGACGTTTTCCACAGAAGGGATCAGCGCGTGCTCGACGATGCCGGCCTCCAGGCGCTTCGCGAGGCAGCGCTCCTGTCCCCGGACAACCTCCCTCTGCGGCGACACCTCGCCGGGCTGCTGCTGGAGAAGGGGTACCTCGCTGAGGCGGAGACCGAGTACCGCGCCGCGCTCATGCTCGCGCCCAAGGATGTGGACCTTACGACCGGGCTGGCGGAGGTGTTCGTCCGGCAGAGCGCCCACGGCTCCGCGCTGGCGGCGCTGGAGCCGTTCCTGGCCTCGCCCGGCTACCCGCCCCGGCTGGGCGTGATCGCGGCCCGGGCGCTGCTCGGCGAAGGCGACCCGGGCCGTGCGGCCTACCGCTATCACGAGGCGGTCTCCCGCGATCCGTCCGTCGGCGACCCCGGCCTGGCCGCCCGGCTGGCGTTGCCGCCCCTCCAGGCACCGGCCGCGTCCCACCCGGCAGCCGCTCCAACCGGATCACCGTACGGGACGCCTCCTCCGGCCGCGCCGCCGTACGGGACGGCGGCGTACGGGACGGCGGCGCCGCATTCCGGGGCGCCGGGCGGTGGGGAGGTGGAGCGGTCGGGGGTCACGTTCGCGGACGTGGCCGGGATGGAGGCGGTCAAGGAGGCGCTGCGGGTCAAGCTGCTGCTGCCGCTCCAGCAGCCGGAGCTGTTCGCGGCGTTCGGCAAGCGGGCCGGCGGCGGGGTCCTCCTGTACGGGCCACCCGGGGCGGGCAAAACCCACCTGGCCAGGGCCGCCGCCGGAGAGCTGGGCGCGTCGTTCGTGAACGTGGGGCTGGCCGACATCCTGGACATGTACATCGGCTCCAGCGAGCGCAACCTGCGGGCCACGTTCGAGCTGGCCCGGCGCAGCCGCCCGTGCGTGCTGTTCTTCGACGAAGTCGACGCGCTGGCGGCGCGCCGCTCCGACATGCGCCAGGCGCACAACCGGCAGTTGGTCAACCAGTTCCTGGCCGAGCTCGACGGCGTGGACCAGAACGCCAACGAGGGCGTGCTGGTTCTGGCCGCCACCAACGTCCCCTGGTACATCGACGTCGCGTTCCGCCGCCCGGGACGGCTGGACCGGCCGGTTTTCGTGCCGCCGCCCGACACCGCGGCGCGCGCGGCCATCCTGCGCATCCTGTGCCGTGACAAGCCGCTGGCCGAGATGGACTTCGACGCGGTGGCGCGGATCACCGAGCACTTCGTCGGCGCGGACCTGAAGGGCGTGGTGGACCGCGCGGTGGAGGCCAAGCTCCACCAGTCGATCAGCGCGGGCCGTCCCATTCCGCTGACGACGGCCGACATGGTGGCCGCCGCCAGGAGCACCAAGCCCACGGCGGTGCGCGAGTGGATGTCCACCGCGCGCAACTACGTGATGCACGCCAACGAATCGGGTGCCTGGGACGAGCTGATGCCCTGGATCAAGGGCAACAGGTGGTGATCGCCGCTGATTCGATCGAGCGGGCCCGCGCCCTGCTGGAGCTGCGCCGGCCCGCCGAGGCCGAGCGCGAGCTACGGGGGATGCTCGCCCGGCAGCCGGAGCACGCCGGGGCGCATTCCTTACTGGCCCTCGCCCTGTCCGCGCAGGGCAGCACGGCCGAAGCGATCGCCGAGGCGTCCGAGGGGGTACGACTCGCGCCCGAGCACTGGTTCACCCACTACGTGGCCGGACAGGTCTACTGCCGTGCCCACCTGGCCGACCAGGCGCTAGCCGCCCTCCAGGCGTCGTTGGCTCTCTCTCCCGAACAGGCGTCGAGCTGGGAGCTCCTGGCCCGCGCGCACCTGCTCAAAGCCCAGTGGCACCAGGTGATCGACGCGGCGCGGCGCGGCCTGGCGATCGATCCGCAGCAGTCGGACCTGACGAGCCTGCTGGCGCTGGCCCTCACCATGCTCGGCGAGAAGGAACCGGCCAGGGCCGCCGCCGCGCAGGCCGTACGGCTGGATCCGGAGAGTGCCGGGGCCCACCACGTGTACGGCACCGTGGCGCTGACCTTCGGCGAGCCCCGGCAGGCGGCCGACGCCTTCCGGGAGGCACTCCGCCTCGATCCCGGCCACGGCCAGGCCAGGGACCTGCTCGTCACCGCTCTGAAGCGGCGCAATCCCGTCTACCGGGTGCTGGAGCCGCTGCGAAACCGGTTCCGGGGCGGCTGGCGGCTGGTGTTCCTGCTGCCCGTCGCGCCGCCCATCATCGCCGTGTTCGTGCTCGTCGCGGTGCTGCACTGGGCGGCGTGGGTCGCCGAGTCGTGGACCACGCTGCGCCTGGCCCGCACCAGGGCCACCCGGTTGCTCTTCGAAGGCGTCGAGGCCCGAGTGGCCGTGCTGTGCTGCGGGCTGCTGGTCGCGGGCGCGGCGCTCCTCGGGCTGGGGATCGCGCTCGGGAACGAGGTCGTCGGCACCGCCGGTGTGGCCGTGATGGCGCTGATCACCGCCGTGCAGGAGGCCGCGCACACGGGCTCCGCTCGCGGACGGGCGATCCTGTACGGCTGGGCGAGCCTGCTGGGCCTGGCCGTCGCCGCGTCGGCGCCGCTGAACTCAATGGGCACCGCACTGTTGAGTGTCTACGCCGGACTGGCCACGATCTGGGTGGCGGCGGGCGTTCGGCGGGTGCTCCCGGCGCCCGCCTGAGCCCTGGAGTGACGGTCAGAGGTTGGAGTGGAGGACCTTCCACGTGCCGGCGTACAGGCAGATGTCGGACGGCTTGCTCGCCCTGCGCTCGTTGCAGACCTTGAGCTCGACCAGGGCCACGTTGCGGTCGGTGAAGGAGAAGGGCTTCGGCGTGCCGTAGGAGCAGTCGAGGTAGCTGCGGTGCTTGAACGGCACGCTGCCGTCGGACTTGCGGTAGGTGACGCGGAAGACGGCCCAGCCGCAGCCGCCGCCACGGGTCAGGTCGGTGACCTTCCCCTTGACCTTGACCTGGCTGATGTTGGGGATCGTCTGCTTGTTCAGCTGGGAGCTGGTCAGGCTGCCCTTGGCCACGGCCCGCTTGCCGGGCGCGTACTTCGGCCCCCAGGTGGTCGGCGCGCTCTGCTCGGTCGTGGTCGTGGTCGGGGTCGTGGTGGGGGCGGTGGCGGCCGAGGCGGCGGTGGCGGTGCCCGCGGCGGTCGCTGCCAGGAGCGCTCCAGTGGCGACGGCGATCGTGATCGTACGGCTGGCCTTCATGGGGGGTTCCTCTCTCTCTTGACGAGAGTGTGGAACACACCGCTTTCAAGCCAATTGATGCCCGCCGTACCTTGAATAACTTTCGCGGGAATTAGCGGCATTGGGCCTGTACGAACTCGCGCAGCCTCGTCACTCCGGGGCGGCCCACACTGTCAGCGTCTCAGCGGGTCCGCCGATGCGGCGCCAGGTTGGCAACATTCCCGACGATGGGCGCATGGCAGGTGTCCATATCCGCGCCTACGGCGGCTCGAAAGGCTTCGACCACTGCGGCGGAGAACATGCGGCTCGAAGGGGCATCCGCTAGGCACTTAGCTCGGGTCGTCGCGGCCGGACGAAGGCGGGGTGCCGTCAGGGGTGTCGTCGGGGGTGTCGTCGGGGGTGTCGTCGCGTTCGTCCTTGAGGTCCTGGGCGAAGCCGCGGGCCCACGCCAGCCGGTCCTCCTCGGACATGTCGAAATAGCCCTCAGGCGGCTGCGTGTGGACCTTCCTGCTCTTCCTAAAGAAAGCCACCGGCACCTCCCGTATCGATGGTGGTTCCCGCTCTGACATCGTAAATCGCGATCTGATCGGTCTCCCGGGCCAGCCTGACCGCGGCGGCGCGGTCCCGGACGTTGCGTGACGGCTCCAGCCAGAGCTTGCCGTCCTCGATCCAGCCGCCCAGGTAGACGTCTCGGTCGTTCTCGAACAGCGACCGCCTGCGCATGAGGTAGTCGTCGATGGCCACGGCCGAGGCGTCCAGGTCGTCGAGCAGGCTCGCGGGGTGCTGAACGGTGTGGCCGGTGAGCGCGACCATGTAGCCGTCGTCGGGCGGCCTGCGGGTGTGCGGCGACCAGGTGAACCCGCCGCGTTCCCTGGCGTCCCTGAGGAAGCCGCGCGGAGTGATCTCCTCGCGCTTCCGGGCCCGCCGGAAGAACCGCCCCGCCCGCCGCCCGAAGAAGCCGCCGACCAGCCTGGCCGCCTTGCCGCCCCTAGCCATGCCCGGCGCCCTCGGTCCGGCCGTTCTCAGCCAAGGAGGACCGTCGCCGTACGGTTGAACAGCGCGTTCAGCGCCATCGCGGTGAACTTCCGGTACACCGGGATCAGCAGGGCAGAGCCGGGCCCGGCGAGGAGCGCCTGGATGACCTGGGCGAGCAGCATGCTGAGCAGCACGATCACGGTGATCTTCAGGGCCAGGACGAGGCCCGCGCAGGCGAAGAGGCAGGCGCCCACGACGTACGCGCCGGTCGCCCCGTCGGCGAGGATCGCGTGGGGCGCGTCGTCCTCGGCCCAGGCCCCTGTGAACGCCTCGACCGACGACCCCGTGTTGACGGCGGACACCCGCAGCGCCGCGTCGTTCGCCTGCCGCGCCACCGTCCCGGCGTCCCCGCCGAACCGAACCCACAACAGGCCCGCTTCGTAGAGCTTCTCCTCGTCGACCGCGGGCCACAGGAAGCCGAGGTCGTAGAGCAACCCGGCCAGTTGGTCCGGAATCTGGAGTCCCATGCGTCATGTCCTCAGGGAGTCGATGCTCTGCTCGGTCGATCGCTCCTGGACGCGGAAGGTCACGCGCATCGCGTCGAGCGTGTTCCCGTCCTGGGCGAGGGCGTCCATGGCGGTCTGGAGGGACTCGAACGCGGCAGTGTGGATGGCCTCGTAGGCTTCGCCGATCAAGGCGCTGATGTCATCGGCACCACCCAGCGGCCCCAGAGCCTCGATCGACGTGGCCAGCGCCTCGATCCGCGATCTCAGCTCGGTGGCCGCCGTGTGCAGCCCGTCGCGTCCGTCCCGCAGGCTGGAGTGGTGAACGCCGAGCTCTGGGGGTGTCGTGCTCATCGCGCCTCGACTCGGGCGAGCGCGTCCTCGACGGCCTTGGTGAAGACGTCGAGGCGGAGCACGGCCTCGTCCTGGATCCGGCGCAGGTGCGCCGCCGGATCGCCCTCCCCGGAGGAGGCGGGCGCCGCGCGTAACTCGTCGAGGGCGGCGTTGACCGCGATCACGATCTGTTCGCCGAGCGTCTCGGAGCCCAGCTTCATCGCGCGAGGGTCGATGCGTACGGCCGCCAGCCGCCCTCCCGCCACCACGGTGGCGCGCACCCTGCCGTCGTCGGCCGTGCCCTCCGCGCGCGCCGGCGCCTCCCCCTCCGGCTCCGCCGTGGACTTCAGCGCGCGCAGCGCGGCCCCCACCAGGTTGTCGAAGCCCTGCGCTTCCAGGTTCGCGTCCAACAGCCCTCCCCAGCCGGGTTCGCGTGCAGCCCAAGATCATGCTGGGAGGAGAGTAGCATATTCATATATTTTCGGTAGGAATACTTCATAACCCGAAATAGGTGGCTCTGATCTGGTTCGAGGGTTCCTTCCTGACCGGCAGCCCGCCCGCGGCAGGATGAGGGGTTGACCTCGACTTTGGTTGAGCTCTCATCCTGAGATCATGAACGTCATCACCACGGGAAGGCGGGAGTGGATCGGCCTCGCCGTGCTCACCCTGCCCGCCCTCCTCGCCTCGCTCGAACTGACCGTCACGAACCTCGCGTTACCCGCCATCGGCCGGGATCTGGGCGCGAGCGGCACCCAGTTGCTGTGGATCGTGGACATCTACGCCTTCCTGCTCGCCGGGTCGCTCATCACCATGGGCGTCCTGGGCGACCGGATCGGCCGCCGCCGACTGCTGCTCATCGGCGCGGCGGCATACGGGACGGCCTCGGTCCTGGCGGCCTGCGCCCCCGACGCCGGGAGTTTGATCGCCGCCCGGGCGCTGATGGGGGTCGCCGGGTCCACCCTCATGCCGTCCACCCTGTCGCTGGCCACGGCCCTGTTCCCCGAGCCGAGGCGGCGGGCGGTCGCCATCGGGGTCATCGTCGCCAGTGTCTCCGGAGGGACCGCCATCGGCCCGCTGGTCGGCGGCTGGCTGCTGGCCCACTTCTGGTGGGGGTCGGCGTTCCTGCTCGCGGTGCCGTTCATGGCGGTGCTACTCGTCATGGCGCCGCTGCTGCTGCCGGAGGTCCGTGACCCCGGCGCCGGGCGGCTGGACCTCGTCAGCGCGCTGCTGTCGCTGGGCGCGGTGCTGCCGTTCGTGTACGGGCTCAAGCAGATCGCCGCCGACGGCCCGGACGTGACGTCGTCGGCCGCGGTCGCGGCCGGGGTGGTGCTGGGCTTCGCGTTCGCACGCAGGCAGCGGGGGCTCGCCGTACCCTTCGTCGACCTGCGGTTGTTCGCCGACCGGACGTTCGGCGTGGCCGCCGCCACACTGGCGCTCGGCATCTTCGTGCTGTGGGGCTCCAACTACGCCATCGCGCAGTACCTGCAGCTCGTGCATGGCCTGGCCCCGCTGGAGGCGGGCCTGTGGACGGCTCCCTCGGCGGCCGGCGTCATCGCCGGGTCCCTGCTGGCCCCCCGCCTGGCGCGGACGATCCGCCCGCCCGTGGTGATCGGCACCGGCCTGGCCATCTCCGCCGCCGGTTACCTCGTACTCACCCAGACCGGCGGGCTGGCCGTCCTCGTGACGGGGGCCGTCGTCGTCTCGGCGGGCCTCGGCCCGATGATGGCTCTCGCCACCGACCTGGTCGTCGGCTCGGCGCCGCCCGATCGGGCAGGCGCGGCGGCGGCCATCTCCTCGACCGCTCCCCAGCTCGGTGGCGCGCTCGGCATCGCGCTGCTCGGCAGCGTCATCACCGCCGTCTACCGGGACGAGGTCTCCTCGTCCGTCCCGCCGGCCGCCCGCGACAACCTCACCGCCGCCGTGGCCGTGGCGGACGGCCTTCCCGAACGGCTCGCGGCCGAGCTTCTCGGCGTCGCCCGAGCCGCCTTCGTCCAGGGCTTCCACCTGGCCGCGGCGATCAGCGCCGTCCTGATGGCCGGCATCGCCCTCCTCGTCGTCACCCTCCTCCGGTCCCGGCGGTGACAGGGGCGCGGGCACAATCGTTCAAGACCGGCCGCCGCGTCCCCGGATAGAACCGGGCCGGGAGGTGGGTTCATGGTGTGGGATGGCCGGCGACGTCTCGCGGGTGAACGCGGCCAAGCTGGTCGGACGGGACTTCGCCGCGCAGGCGTCGATCGCCGACGTGCTGATGAACAACCGGCTCATCGCCGAGGCCGCCCGTGCCTCCGGCCTGGCCTCACCCCTGCTGGACGTCTGCCACGCTCTGTACGGCGAGGCCCTGGCGCTCGGGCACGGCCGGTTCGACATGGCGGTTGTGCCGGGAGGCGGCCCGGCGCTGGACCGGCGGGGACGAGGTGATCGTCAACGTCTCCTCCGTCGCCGCGCGCACCGGGTCGCCGCACGAGTACGTCGCGTACGCCGCCACCAAAGCCGCGGTCGAGACCCTGACGATCGGGCTGGCCAAGGAGCTCGCGACGGCGGGCATCCGCGTCAACGGCGGGCTGTGACGCGGCGAGCGCGGCGGGCGTGAGGCCGTACGCCCGCTTGAACATCCGCATCAGGTGGCTCTGGTCGAGCGGCGACCGCCTGCGCACGGGCACGGACGCGTGCCTGTTCAACGCTCCCGCGACCAGCAGGGTGACCTCCAGCCGCTCGAAGTCGCCGATCGGCTCGTCGATGTCGCGCAGGCACGCCCCGAGGGCCGGAACCATCTCCCGGCGGCCGACGACCGGATCCGCCACGAACGGCAGCGGCGCCCCGCCCAGCGCCTCCTGAACCAGGAACGGATCAAGGTAGATGATCCGGTAGCCGAACCCCTCCTCCGTGCCCGCCACCCCGCTCCGGGCAGAGCCCCGCAAGCGACGGTAGGGACATATGAGCAGACCGTCATCGTCGTCGCGGACAACCCGGATGGCCTACTTCAGGTTGATCTACCTGGATGTCCCCCTTGCCGACCGTCATCCTGGGCGTAAGTAATCACCACTTGAGGAGTCAGAATGCGCAAGCTGACCGTCGTCGCCCTCGCCGTCGCAGCCTTTACCGCTCTGGTCGCCAGTCCCGCCTCGGCGGCGGTGGCCACGTTCATCTACATGGTCTGACGCCAGGTCCGGTGGATTCGGCGATTCCTTGCCGAATCCACCGGCTGGACATCTGCGTCCCATAGGGTCCCGTCACGACCAGGGCGATGAGGCACACCCCCTACCCATGCGGGGTTTCGCGTGCTTCGGTGCCTAGTGTCCGATTTGCGGGTAAGAGGGAGGTGTGCGCACCGTAACCGGAGTTAACGCTCCGGAACAGACGAGGCCGGACCGTCTCTGGGGGCTCGTGCCGTTCACGCTGGCGAGGATGGCCGCGTGGTGCGCGTGCCTGATCCTCATCGGCATCGTGGCCAACTTCGTGGTCAACGTCGTGTCCACGATGCGGCTGGTCGCGCTTCCGGTCGCCGTCGCCCTGTTGCTGACCGCGCTGATGTTCCCGCTCACCGGGGCACTGCGCAGGCGGGGGCTCCGGCCGATCTGGGCCACGTGGGTCACCATGTTCGTCGCGTTCGCGTTGCTCGGCGGAATCGGATCCATCATCGGAGTACGGGGCAACGCGGAGTTCCCCGGCCTGGTACGGCAGATGCGGCAGAGCGTCAAGTCGGTGGAGAACTGGCTCTACACCGGCCCGTTGCACCTGAAACCGAGCCAGCTCGGCACCTGGCTCGACGAGGCGGCCAAGCAGGTGACCGAGCGGCAGCAGCAGATCACCTCCACGGTGCTGGCCGGCACCGTGGTGCTGATCGAGGCGCTGGCCTCCATCGTGCTGCTGCTCTTCGTGACGTTCTTCCTGCTGAAGGACGGTGACCGGATCTGGGCCTGGTTCCTCAAGGCCTTCGGCGGGGCGGCGCCCCGGGTCGACCGGGCCGGCCGGACCGCCTGGAGCACGCTCTCCCACTACGTGCAGGGCACCGTGGCGGTGGCCGCGGTGCACGCAGTTCTGCTGGGCATCACCCTGGCGGTCATGGGAGTGCCGCTCTGGGCCCCACTCGCCCTGCTGATCTTCGTGTCCAGCTTCATCCCGATCATCGGCATCTTCTTCGCCGGAGCCGTCGCGACACTGGTCACGCTCGGCACGAAGGGCCCGATCTACGCGCTCATCTTCCTCGGCCTCCTGATCCTCGAACAACAACTGGAGAACCACGTCCTCCAGCCGCAGATCGTGGGCCGGCGCCTGCACTTCCACCCCTTGGCGATCATCCTCGTGCTCGCCGTCGGCGGCCTCCTGGCCGGGATCGCGGGCGCGGTCGTGGCCGTGCCGATCGCCGCGATCATCTATCGGGCGATACCGGAGCTCTTCCGGTCCGAGCCGCGCGCGCTCCCACCTGGATCGAAGGAACCAGAAGAACCGGCCGAACCCGATGGACCAGGGACGCCTGGCGACCGGCCGCGAGGCGTACCGGACGAGAGCGAGCCGCGGCAGGAGGGCGGCGAGCCGCCCGCGCCCGCGCCGGCGTCCTGATCGCCGTCCGGCGCCCACGTCACGGCCGCTCGGACGTGCGCGGCAGGAGGCCCTGGGTAGGAAGGTGGATGCCGCGCAGACCTCGCACGAAGACGACGGGAGGACGTCTCATGGCGAGCGGATCCCTCGACTTCGATCCGTCGGTCGTCGACGCGCGCACCGTCGCCGAGTCGATGGGCACGGATCCCGAGCGGGGCCTGACCGGGGGCGAGGCCGCACGCCGGCTGGCGTCGGGCGGCCCTAACGAGATCACCTCCACCAGGCCGGTGCCGAAGTGGCGCAAGTTCGTGGAGCAGTTCCGCGACCCGCTGATCTACCTGCTGTTCGCGGCGATCGTCATCTCGCTCGCGGCCTGGCTCATCGAGGGGGGCGAGGGCTGGCCGTTCGACGCGATCGTCATCACCGTCATCGTGGTGCTGAACGCGATCCTCGGCTACTGGCAGCAGGCCAAGGCCGAGCACGCCGTCGAGGCGCTGCAACGGATGAGCGCCAGCACGGCGACCGTGCTGCGCGACGGCGCGCAGTCGCGGGTGCCCACCCGCGAGGTGGTGCCCGGCGACATCCTGGTGCTGGGCGAGGGCGACACCGTGGCGGCCGACGCGCGGCTGCTGTCGGCCGCCACGCTGAAGGTCTCGGAAGCCTCGCTCACCGGGGAGAGCGAGGCGGTGCTCAAGGACGCCCACACCCTGCCCGAGCCCGCGGCGCTCGGCGACCGGCTCGACATGGTGTTCAACGGCACCGCGGTCACCCAGGGCGTCGGCCGGGCGGTGGTGACCGCCACCGGGATGGCCACCCAGATGGGGCAGATCGCCGACCTGCTGCACGCCACCCGCGAGGACCCCACTCCGCTGCAGCGGGAGATCGCCCGCGTCGGCCGGATGCTCGGCATCGCGGTGATCGTGATCGCCGTGGTGGTGATGGCCACCATCTTCCTGTTCTTCGGGGTCAACAGCATCGATGACGTCGTCACGGCCCTCCTTCTCGGCGTGTCGCTCGCCGTGGCCGCCGTGCCCGAGGGGCTGCCCACCGTCCTGTCGGTGGTGCTCGCGCTGGGCGTCCAGCGGATGGCCCTGCACAACGCGATCGTCAAGAAGCTCTCCTCGGTCGAAACGCTCGGTTCGGCGTCCGTCGTCTGCTCGGACAAGACCGGCACGCTGACGAAGGGCGAGATGACCATCGGCCGGGTGGTGACCGCGTCGGGCGAGGTCATGGTGACCGGCGCGGGCTACCGGCCCGAGGGGCGGATGACCCACGACGGCGCGCCGCTGGAGGAGGGCGGTGTCCTGTGGAGTCAGACCGCGTTCGTACTGGTCGGCGGCAGTCTCGCGAACAACGCCACCCTGCGCGAGGAGGACGGCGAATGGCTGGTCCAGGGCGACCCGACCGAGGCCGCGTTCCTGGTCGCCGAGGCGAAGCTCGGTGCGAGTGACCGGCGTACGTCGAGATTTCGGCGGGTGGGCGAGATCCCGTTCACCTCCGAGCGGAGGATGATGACCAGCGTCGAGGCCGACGCCGAGCGGGCCGGCAAGCTGGCCGTGGTCGCCAAGGGCGCCCCCGACGTGCTGCTCAGGCGCTGCACGCACGTGCGGGTCGGCGACGCGGCCGAGCCGCTGGACGACACCTGGCGGGCCCGCATCCTGGACGACGTCGAACGCCTGTCCGGCGAAGCCTTCCGCACCCTGGGCGTGGCCTACCGGCGACTGGAGGTGACCGAGCCGCCCGAGCTGGACGATTCGCTCGAGGAGAACCTCGTCTACGCGGGCATGGTCGGGATCATCGACCCGCCGCGCCCGGAGGCGGCCGTGGCCATCGCCGAGGCGCACCGCGCGGGCGTCCGGGTCATCATGATCACCGGTGACCACCCCCGCACCGCGGCGCGGATCGCCGAGGACCTCGGCATCGTCGAGCACGAGGCGGTCGCCGTGTCGGGAGCGGAGCTGGACCGGCTGGACGAGGAGGGGTTCCGCGAGATCGTCCGCCGGAGGTCGGTCTACGCCCGGGTGACGCCGCACGACAAGCTGCGCATCGTCGACGCGCTCCAGGACGACCACCGGGTGGTGGCCATGACCGGAGACGGCGTCAACGACGCGCCGGCCCTGAAGTCGGCCGACATCGGCATCGCGATGGGCCGCACGGGCACCGAGGTGACCAAGGAAGCGGCGAAGATGATCCTCGCCGACGACAACTTCGCCACCATCGTGCAGGCCATCCGGGAAGGCCGCCAGATCTTCCTGAACATCAAGAAGTTCCTCCGCTACCTGCTCTCCTCGAACATGGGCGAGGTGCTGACCGTCTTCCTCGGCGTCGTGCTCGCCGGGGTCATCGGCCTGTCACACGGCGAGGACACGATCGTGCTCCCGCTGCTGGCCACCCAGATCCTGTGGATCAACCTGCTGACCGACAGCGCCCCGGCCCTCGCCATGGGCGTCGACTCGGAGATCGAGGACGTGATGAACCGTCCGCCGCGTTCGCTGCGGGACCGGGTCATCGACCACCGGATGTGGGCCGGCGTGATCGTGATCGGCCTCGTCATGGCGGTGGCGACGCTCGCCACCATCGACCTCTTCCTGCCCGGCGGGCTCATCGAGGGCTCGCAGTCACTGGACAACGCCCGGACGGCGGGCTTCACGGTGCTCGTGCTGGCCCAGCTGTTCAACGCCCTCAACGCCAGGTCCGAGACCGGCAGCGCCTTCCACCGGCTGTTCGCGAACCCGTGGCTGTGGGGGGCCATCGGGCTTTCGCTGCTGTTGCAGATCGCCGTGGTCCACGTGCCCTTCCTCAACACCGCGTTCACGACCTCGCCGCTCTCGTTCGGGCAGTGGCTGGTCTGCGTCGCGATGGCGAGCGCGGTGCTGTGGGCCGGCGAGCTGCGGAAGCTGATCCTGCGGCGGGCCGGCGCTCAGCCGGGCTGACCTCCCGCTCGCGTACGTCCGCCCGGCGATGCGGGCGCGCGGGGCCTCAGACCAGGCGGAGGCCGGTGGGGCGCAGGGTGGACGTGACGAAGGCGTGGACGAGGCGCATGATCAGCGCTTCGAGCAGCAGGAACGCCGCCTTGGCCAGCACGGAGGCCAGGAACTCGGACATAGAGCACTCCATCGGGAGGAAATAGCTTTTACTGGCATATTTCACCACAAGATGGTTGTGGAGAGGAAGGCCAGGCGACGACCGGGTGAACTGATGGTGTCTATCCGGCGACGGCCTTCTCGATAAGACCGGCCACGACCGCCGCCACCGCCCCGCAACCGAGGCCGATCCCCCAGCCCACCGGGCCGACCGGACGGCTGCCGAACACCTGGCTGACGCCCGGTATCGAGATGATCAACCCCAGCGCGGCCAGCGACGACAGCGAGGCCAGCACCACCGTGCGGTCGCGGTGCCCCAGGGCCAGCGTCTGCAGGAGCTGAGCCGCGACCAGGCCGATGAGTCCGACCGTGTCCGCCCGGCCCCGGGTGCCGGTGGCGCGGGCGAAGATCCACGCCGCGATGGCCCCTCCTGCCGTGGCGAGGGCGCGCAGGTAGATGTCGCGGGTCAGCGCGGCGCCGAGTGAGGCCTCCGGCCCCTCGGCGAGCAGCTTCTCGGGGCTGGTGGCGCTCGGCGGCCGGACGGCCACGGCCATCGCGGGCAGCATGTCGGTCAGCAGGTTGACCAGGAGCAACTGGCGGGCGTTCAGCGCGCTGCGCCTGGTCAGCAGGCTGGACCCGAGCGTGAAGACGATCTCGCCGACGTTGCCGCCGAGCAGGATGCCGAGCGAGTCGCGGACCGAGCCCCACATGGCCCGGCCCTCGACGATCGTGTCGATGATGGTCTCGATGCGGTCGTCGGCGACGACGATGTCCGCGGCCGACCGGGCGGCGGGAGTGGCGCGGGCGCCGAGGGCGACGCCCACGTCGGCGAGCCGGATCGCCGGCACGTCGTTGGCGCCGTCGCCCGTGACGGCCACGACCTTGCCCGTGCTCCGCAGCACGGTGACGATCCGCGCCTTGTGCTCGGGGGTGGTCCGCGCGAAGACCGCCACGTGCGGCAGCACCTCGGCGAGCGCGTCGTCGTCGAGACGGTCGATCTCGGGACCGGTCATCACCCGCAGCCCGTTGACCGCGTTGATCTCGGCGGCGATGGCCTCTGCCGTACTGGGGTGATCTCCGGTGATCATGACGACGCGGACGCCGGCCCGCACCAGCTGCTCCACGCTGCGCTTGGCCGTCGGCCGCACCGGATCCGCCAGGCCCAGGAAGCCGAGGAAGGACAACCGCTCGATGCGGTCCTCGTCGAGATCCGCGCGGCTGGAGGCCGGCCGCTCGGCCACCGCGAGCACCCGGTAGCCCCGCCGGGCGAGCCGGTCCACCTCCTGCTCCAGCTCACGCATGATCGCGTCGTCCAGCGGGATCGTCCGCCCGTCCCTGACGAGCGACGTGCAGCGGCCCAGCACCACCTCGGGCGCGCCCTTGACGCTCAGCAGGTGGCCGGTGCCGGACAGGCCGAGCACCGCGTGATAGCCGCGCGCCGGCTCGAAGTGCAGCTCGTCGACCCGGCGCCACTCCGTCAGGCCCTCGTCGGGGGTGACGCCGGCGCTCTGGGCTCCCTCCACGACGGCCCGGTCCGTGGGATGGGGGATCACCCGCCCGCCGCCGAACCGGGGCCCCGCGCGGAGCGCCCCGGCGACGATGCCTCTCATCTCGGGCTTCAACTCGGCCAGCGGCTGCTCGTACCACCCGTCCGACACCTGGCCCAGGCTGATGTGGCCCTCGGTCAGGGTGCCGGTCTTGTCGAAGCAGAGCACGTCGACCCGGCCCAGCGCCTCGATCGTCGACGGGTTGCGTACCAGGGTGTTGTGCTTCGCCAGCCGCTTGGCCGAGGCGAGCTCCGCCACAGTGGCGACGAACGGCAGTCCTTCCGGCACCGCGGCCACCATCATGCTCACCGCGGGACCGAGCGCGGTGGCCAGCGGCGTGCCGCGAACCAGGTCGATGCCCATCAGCGCCACGCCGGAGCCGACGGCGGCGGGCAGGATGCGGCGGCTCAGCGCGCGCAGCCTCAGCTCCACGCCGCTGAGCGGCGCCTCCTGCCGGGCCAGCCGGGCGGTCCGGCCCGACTCGGTCAGGTCGCCCGTGGCCACGACCACCGCGCGGCCGCTGCCCGCCGCGACGGTGGTGCCGAGGTAGACCATCGAGCTCCGCTCGGCGACGGCCGCCGCCGCGGTCGGCGTCGTCGTCTTGGACACGAGCTGCGACTCGCCGGTGAGCGTCGACTCGTCCACCTCCAGGCTGGACGCCTTGATCAGCCTGGCGTCCGCCGGCACGGCGTCGCCGGCCCGCAGCTCGATCACGTCTCCCGGTACGAGGTCATCGGCCAGGGCCTCCTCGACGCCGCCGGGCCGGCGCAGGCGCGCGGTCACCGCCGTCGCCTCGGTGAGGCGGTGCAGCGCCCGGTCGGCGCCCCGCCGCTGAGCCCCGCCGATCAGGGCGTCGACGCCCAGCACGCCGCCGATCAGGAGCGCGTCCACGACCGAGCCGACCAGGGCCGACACCCCGGCGGCAGCGCCGAGAACGGGGGTCAGCGGGTTCGCCAGCTCCTCCAGGGCCGCGCCGAGCAGCGACTTGGGATGGAACTCGTCCTTCATCGCCGGTTTCACCCGGCGGCTCGCGGCCTCCGCCTCGGTCAGGCCGTTGGGCGAGGTCTCCAGCCGGGCCAGGACGTCGCGGGCGGCCATCGCGTGCCAGGGCGTGGTGTCGGCGTAGATGGGCGGCGCTCCCCTCCCGACGACGCGGCCCGCCCAGTGGCCGACGACGAACGCGACCGCCGACGTGCAGTCACGCACCACCTGGGCGCGCCAGACCACCCTGGGCGCGGGCCCCGCGAACGACAGAGCCGTCCCGACGACCGCGCCCGTCGCGGCCACCCATGCGGCGCGCCCGCTCACCCGCCGGGCCAGCGGGAGGTTCCGGAGCAGCAGATGCACCCCGTCGAGCTCCCCCATCACGTCCGCGTCCCACGGGATCCACCGCGACCGGCTGAGCACCCCGATGGCCAGATCGGCCTGGGTCAGCCCGCGCCTCGACCGCTGCGAGACCAGGGCCACGCCGCGGCCCTCCAGCTGGAGCTCCCGCACCGACGTGACCAGCCGGGATCCGCCCTCGACGGTCCGGCCCACGCCGAGCCGTCGGCCGATGCCGGGCTCCCCACCGGCCAGGATCACCTCACAGACGTCCTTCGGCGCGGCGACGAGGGCCTCGGCCATCGGGTGGAGCTCCCTGGCCAGGCCCACCAGGGCGATCTCCGTGCCCTCGTGGGACACCACGACCGTGCGGCTCCCCTCCTGCCACCGCTCCGGTGGCGCGGGGCCGTCCGAGGCGTCCCACGGCACGGCGGTCCACCCGTCGTGCTCGCGCCGCGCCGAAGGGTCGGCGAGGTCGAGAAGCGTGTAGAGGCGGGCGTGCAGATCGTCCAGATCCACGTCCGGGAGCAGGGTGTGGACATCGTCGATCGTCCACGCGCCCGTCATGAGCGCGGTGGCGTCGATCACCACCGTGTCGACGCGGTCCATGCGGTGCAGCGCGTACAGGTCGAGCACGATCGCGCCGCGCGCCGACAGGGCGCGCACCAGCCCGCTGACGAAGGCGTCCCTGCAGATGCGGGTCGCCTTGGGCATGCCCCCGATGAGCAGCGACAGCCCTTTCTCGTGGTCGCCGCCCACCGCCGCGGTGACGGTGTACACGGCCAGTGCCGTCGCGCTGGCCAGGTCGGCGTACCGCTCGACGGGGCCGCGGGCGAGCGGGACCGGGCGCGGCAGTTCGGGCACCGGGATGTTCCGGTACGTCCCGGTCATGGCGGCCAGTTCCTCTTCCCGGTCCGCCCAAGCTCGGGCACCGGCGCGCATGGCGAGGTACCGGCTCATGGCGGCGGTGGAGTCGATCAGCATCGACACGGGCCGCGCGGCCAGGGTGGTGCCCACGATCCGGCCCGTGGCCAGCACCGTGTCCGCGACGGGCTTGCCGAGGCGACGCTCCAGCTCATGGCGCAGGCGCGGGGTCTCGTCGACCGCCGCGAGAAAGGTGGGCACCACCATGGGCAGCATCGAAACGCGCGCGAGCCGGCCGGTGACCGCCAGCCCGGTGCCGACGAGGTTCAGGGCCAGGCTCGCCGCCGCACGGGCCTGCTGCTCCATGCCGTCGAGCACCCGGGCGACGCCCGCCGTCCCGCCGTCCTCGTCGTACTCCTCGATCACCGCGAGGAGCTTGTCCAGGTCGACGTCGCCCGCCTCGCAGCCCACGAAGACGCCGCCGAGCGTGCCGTTGACCTCGGCCCGCGCCACCCCGAGCGCGAGCAGCCGCTCCTCCAGAGCGCGCGCCTCCCGCTCGGTGCCCGGGCCGCCGATGTTCCGCAACTCGACGCGGACTCCCCCCGGGCAGTCCCGTACGTGGCGGGGGCGCGGGACGAGGCCGCGTATCGGCTCGGGGAGGATGTTCAGCAGGGTTTCGACGGACAACAGATCGAACACCGCCATGCGGCCTCCTGTCGACGGTGTTCTCGTATCGGATCGGCTGCCTCAGGTTCAGCCGGCCGTGCGCGCGGCCGTTCGCTTCTGCCCGCTCGTGGTGGCCGAAGCGGGCTTGGCGGAAGCAGGCTTGGCCGATGCGGGCTTGGCGGAAGCGGGCTTGGCCGAAGCAGGCTTGGTCGAAGCAGGCTTGGCCGATGCGGGCTTGGCCGATGCGGGCTTGGCCGATGCGGGCTTGGCCGATGCGGGCTTGGCCGATGCGGGCTTGGCCGATGCGGGCTTGGCCGATGCGGACTTCCGCCGTGCGGTGGACGCGGTCTGCTTGGCCTGTCCCGCCGCCTTGCGCGCGGCGGCCGTCGCCCTGCTCCGTACGGCCGACGTCCGGCTCGGGGACGAGGAACCGCTCCGCGCGGCCGGCGTTCTGGTCGTGGACGAGGAACCGCTCCGCGACGCCGACGTCCTGCTCGCTGCGGTAGATGCCCGGCTCGCTGCGGTGGACGTCCGGCTTCGGGAGGTCGAGGGCTTCCGCGTCGTCGTAGCCTTCTCTTCGGCCTTCTCGCCGGCCTGGCCGGTCCTGCTCGCGGTGCCGGGCGTCGTCGCCGGCGTCCGGCGCAGCGGGGATCTGGTCACTCGGTCCGAACGCGAACGCTGCGCGATGATCGCGCCCGCCCCGATCGCGGCCGCCACGGGCCATTCGAGCACGCCGAACACCGCGAGCGCGCCGAGCGCGCCGTAGTAGGCGATCCGCTCCGGCGGCGGCAGGAACGACCTGGCGATGTCCATGGCCTGGTCGAGCTCCTGCTTGCTGATGCGCGGCAGCTGGACGTGAGGCATGGGGGGCGCGCTGATGTGCGGCATGTGAACGTCCGGCGGGCGCACCTGGATGGTCATCATGGGCAGGCCCAGGGTGTATTCCTTCTTGTGGCCGTTCTTTGACCCGGAACGCTCCTGAGATGGGCGCGTCTTGGTTTCCGCCATGGCTCCTCCTCCGACGCCTATCCCTGGCCCAGAGCCAAGGACGGCGAGACCCGCGGCAGCGACTCTCCGTATGTCCCTTTCCTACGCCGGTCGCGTTATTCCGGATGGAAGGTATTCGGCGTTCTCTGCAGACCTAAACTTCGATCTACGCCACCACCCCTCACTTGCTGGACAGGATTCGCCCCTTGAACATCGGGTGCTTGGTCTCCCAGTAGCGCCAGCCCTCCACCCGCGACGGAATGTTGGCTATGCCGGTGTTGACCCGGACCTGCCGGCAGTTGTCGAGCCGCTGCCACGCCGACCAGCCGACGCGGTAGCCGAAGACGCGGTACCACATGTTGCCGTACATGCCCTTGCTGATCTTCTGCGTGTAGTCGTGGCCGACGAAGACCATGTGCCGCACCTCAAGATGGGGAAGCAGCATCTGGCGCAGTTGTCTGACGACATCGTCGGTGGTGATCGACTTCAGCTTCTCGTTCTCGGTCTCGATGAAGGCGCGCACCTCGTGCTCCCGGGTGACCGAGACCGTCATCTCGCCACCTGGGCCGTCGATGAAGCGGGTCCGGGGGATGAAGAAGTTTCTCGGCTGCAGGGAACGGACCCTGAAGAAGACGTGCGGCGCGCAGGCGATGTCTCGGACCTTGCCCACCCTCTTGGACTTCTTCTTGGTGTTGGTCGTCGTCTCGCTGGTCGTCGTCTCGTCAGTCGTCGTCTCGTCCGTTGTCGTCTCGTCGGTCGTCGTCTCGTCATCGCGAGGTATGGCCCCGGCAGGCACGGCAAGGGCCACGGACAGCGAGCCCACCATGGTCAACATCGCCAGCCCGCTGATCGATCGGTTCCTCGTCGGCCGGGCACGCGGAGCCGGGGCGTTGGTTCGGGGACTGAGTGTGGACATGAAGTACCGCTCCTTCCGGAACGCGGCCCGTGGCCGCGACTAACCCGCTGGCCGGACGTACGGCCCATGCCAGTCCCCGCCGGACGAACCGAACGTGACGGTTCAGATGCTTACAGTTGCCTCAAGTGGCCCCGCGACGCCACACCGAATCCGACTTCCCGGAACCCGGAAAGAGTCGGAAAAACCGCAGGCCGCCCACCCTCCTTCCGGTACGACGGCATGGAGGGACCCCACTCCCCCGGCCGCTCCGACGACGCGGGGAGAGCAGCCATACGTAGATCGCCCGATGCGCTTCATGCCTGATGTGCCTACTCTCGGCCCGATTCAGCATCGTCCGAGAAGGTGGGTCCATGCGCACACTGCCCGTGTTCGTCTCCACCGTCCTGCTGGCCACGGCGCTGACGGCGCCCGTCTCGGCCGGGGTCAAACCCGCGGCCGAAACCACCGACGTCGTCTTCCAGCGGGCCGACTTCGCCGCCGGCACCGCCGAGGGCACGACGTCCGGCAACGGGCTGTCGTTCGCCACCGCGGCCGGCACCACCTCCTATACCGACGCGCTCGGCACCAAGCAGTGGGAATACGCCCGCTGGACCGGCCCCGAGCGGGCGGTCGGCTTCGCCGCCACCGAACTGATCGCCTCCTGGACGGCCCACGTCCCGCGGGGCAGCTGGCTGCAGGTCGAGGCGCGCACCCGCCACGCGTCCGGCCTGACCAAGTGGTACGTGCTCGGCCGCTGGGCCTACGAGGAGGCGGACATCCGCCGCACCTCGGTGCCGGGACAGGGCGACGCCGACGGCACCGTGGCGGTCGACACGCTCGTCGCGGCGGCGGGCAAGCGGATCGAGTCCTACCAGCTGCGCCTCACGCTCTATCGCACGCCCGGTTCCACCATCCAGCCGCGGGTGCGGACCCTCGGCGCGATGGCCTCGTACGTGCCCGAGCGCAAGACCGTCCCGGTCAGCCCCGGCGGCGGCGCGTGGGGCACCGAGCTGGCCGTGCCGCGCCGCTCGCAGAACGTGCACGCGGGCCACTACCCGGAATGGGACGGCGGCGGCCAGGCCTGGTGCAGCCCGACGTCCACCACGATGGTCCTCGGCTTCTGGGACCGGTGGCCGAGTGCCGAGGACACCGCCTGGGTGAACCCGTCGGACCCCGATCCCGAGGTCGACTACGCCGCCCGCTTCACCTACGACCACGCCTACGAGGGCGCGGGCAACTGGCCGTTCAACACCGCCTACGCCGGCCGCTACGGGATGGACGGCTTCGTCACCCGGCTCCGCTCGCTCACGGAGCTGGAGCGCCTGATCAGCGCGGGCATCCCGGTGATCACCTCGCAGTCGTTCAAGAAGAATGAGCTGCCGGGGGCGGGATACGGCACCAACGGGCACATCATGGTGGTGGTCGGCTTCACCGCCGAGGGTGACGTGATCGCCAACGACCCCGCCTCCTCCAGCAACACCGCCGTGCGCCGGGTCTATCCGCGGGCCGCGTTCGAGAACGTCTGGCTTCGCAGCTCCAGCAGTGGCGGCATCGTCTACGTCATCCGCCCTCCCGGCCACGCGCTGCCCGCCTCGACCCCGGGCCTGCCCGCCAACTGGTGACGCGCGCCGGTGGGCGCCCGGTCGCGGCGCCCACCGGTGACTCCGGCGTCAGGGGCGGCCGCAGGCGCGGCGCAGGCCGTAGAACCAGTTCAGGTACGTGGTGTGCGGCAGTCGGCCCGAGATCCGCACCTGGGCGTCGTCCGCGTTCTCCAGGTGCGTGAAGTTGGCGCTGCCGGTGTAGACGCGCGGGGTGATGTCGTCGTCGTAGAAGCCGTCGATCATCATGAGCTTGTTGTGCGGCACCACGTCGCGGCTGCCGACCCTGATCCGGCACGGCGTGACCTGGATGTACCTGCCGTTGGCCGGCTGGGCCAGCACCTGCCGGACGGTGTCGTCGACGTTCCGGTCGTCGCCCGGGGCGTTGTCGTAGTAGACGATGTCGATCCAGCAGTTCTCGCCACGGAGCCTGCGCAGCTCGTTGGCGATGGCGACGCGGTTCTTGTTGAAGGCGGTCAGCGCCAGGCGGATGTCGGTCTGCCGGTAGACGCCGTCGGTGTCCTGGTAGGAGCACCGGATCAGCTTGAGGATGTTGACGATGGGGTCGCCGGCGGCCACGCGCCTCGGCAGGAAGCTCGCCCGGTACGTCGACCCGGTCGTGGTGGTCCAGTAGTAGCCGGGGTTGACCGCGACGCGGCGGCCCGCCCGCAGGTCCTCGAAGTAGCGCCCGTAGCCGGTGTAGACGGCGGCGTCGGAGAAGGTGTAGGCGTCGTTGAAGGAGTTGTACAGGTACCAGTCGGACAGGTTGGACGAGGTCTGGAAGACCACGTTCGGATACGTGACGTCGTCCACCACGACGCTGGAGAACAGCGCGAACTTGCTGTGCAGGTAGTTGCGGGCGATGCAGCCGCGGTTGACCGTCGCGGGGTTCGGATACTCGCACTGGACGAACCACGAGCCGGCCGTCTCGGAGGTGCCGAGGGCCGAGGCGAGCTGGGCGGCGATCACGTCGTTGGCGCCGTTCTCCATGCTGTCGAGGATCACCTTGACCCGCACGCCCCGGCCGCGGGCGGCGACGAGCGCGGCGGCCACCTCGCTCGACCGCTGACCGGGCGAGAACTGGTGGTTGACGAAGCGGATCTCACCGTCTGACGGGGTCGCCTGGATCAGCCGGATCAGCTGGTCCATGACGGCCGACTGCGCGGCGCTCGGTGTGCCCGGGGTGCCGGTGTCGGCCGTGGGGTCGTTGAAGACGGGGCCGTTCATGACGGGCGGGCCGCTGACGGCCGCGGCCCGCCGGGCGGCCTGGGCGCCCGGTCCGGTGACCAGAAACGAGGCGACCAGGCATAACGCCACGATGACAGTCGAACTCTTCGTCGGCATGCGGGGAGTCCCTTCCCGTGAGGATGCACAGGGTGTGGTGACTCCGAATGTCATGCCGCTGACGATCTACTGTCAACGTGGTTCCGTGATCTCGCCCCGCCCGGTTACCGAGTGGGGTCGAACTCCCTCAGGGCCGCGGGCTGCTTGCCGGTCGTGATCTGCTCGGCGAGCATCCGCCCGGTGGCCGGGCCGTGGGTGAGTCCCCACATGCCGTGACCGCCGGCGACGTAGATCCCGGGAACGTGGGTGGCCCCGATGAGCGGCCGTCCGTCGGGGGTGACGGGCCGCGGGCCGACCCAGGTGTCGGTGCGCTCTTCCCAGGAGACGCCGCTGAGCAGCGGCTTCGCCGACGCGATGATCGCGTCGACGCGCCTCTGGTAGAGCGGGGCGTCGGCGTCGCGGAACTCCATCGTGCCCGCCACCCGCAGCTTGCCCTGGTACGGCGTGCAGGCCACCCGTACGGCCGGCAGGTAGATCGGCCCGGGCACGGGCTGGTCGGTGGGCACGGTGAACGAGTAGCCGCGGCCGGCGCGCACCGGCACCCGGACACCCCACTCCTTGGCGAGCTGGTTGAGCCAGGCGCCGGTGGCCACGACGACGGCGTCGGCGGCGACCGACTCGCCCGTGTCCGACCAGACGGTGAGCCCGCCGCGGTCCTCACTCACGCCGGTCACCCGGAAGCCGGACCTGATCGTGGCGCCCCGCTCGGTGACGGCGCCGGCCAGCGCGTGGGTGAAGGCGCCCGGGTCGACGTAGCGCTGGCCGTCCAGCCGGATCCCGGCCCTGGCCGTCTGGGAGAGCTGCGGCGCCTGGGCGTAGAGGTCGTCGCCTTCGAGCGCGGCGTACTTGATCTCCAGCCCGGAGTCGTTGATGCGGCGCAGCTCGTGCAGGAGCGCGACGGCCTGGCGGGTGGTCTGGAACGCGGCCATGATCGGCGCCTCGTGCGTGGGGGCCTCGACGCCGTTGGACGTGAGCACGTCGAACGCTTCCAGGCACTCCTCGTTGAACGGCAGGTTGGCGCGTACCGCGCGGCCCCAGTCCTTCCAGTTGCAGTGCAGGGCGAACGTGGTGAGGAAGGACCACAGGCCCACGTCGGGGGTGAAGGGCATGTGCAGCGGGGCGTCCCGGTCGAGCAGGGAACGCAGGCCGTAGCGCAGGACGCCGGGCTCGTTCAGCGGGATGGCCAGCCCCGGGGAGAGCCAGCCCGCGTTGCCCCACGACGCGCCCGAGGCGACGCCGTCCCGATCCACCACGGTGACGTCGACACCGCGTTCCTGCAGGAACCAGGCGGTGGACAGGCCCACCACACCGGCGCCGACGACCACGACCGTACGCGGCCCACCGTCGATGCTCATTGCCACTCCGCTCTCGCATGTCCGTATACGAGCGAGCATCGCCCGTATGGAGCGGAAATGGGCTGTACATCTCGGACAAGCCCTAATGCGGCTTTTGTTCGGCCGCGACAATCACCCGCCCCGGTGGACCGCCAGCGCGATGATCATGGCCAGTCGCTTCTCCGGCAGGTCGAGCCGCAGGTTGGTGATGGCGTCCATCTTCCGCAGCCGGTATCTGACCGTGTTGGGGTGGACGCCGAGGCGGCCGGCGGCGACGGCCAGATCTCCCTGCGCCTCCAGCCAGGCGCGCAACGTCTCGATGTAGCGGGTGCCGTGCTCGGCGTCGTGCCGGGTCAGGTCGGCCACCGGCCCGCGCGCCGGAGCGCGCCCGGCCGAGGCGGCCGCGCGCAGCCGTTGCAGCAGAATCTCGTCCCACGACTCGTCGTAGACGACCGCCGGATCTCCCCCGGACCGGGACGCCCGCAGGGCGAGGCTCTCATCGGCCTCCTGCCTGCTCGCCGGGAGCTGCGCGGGCGTCGCCGGGCCGCCCACCCCGGCCAGCACGGTGACCTGGCGCGGCAGCACGGCCACGATGGCGGCGAGCCAGTCGAGGGCGGCCGTGACGTCGCCCCCCGAGGGCAGCACCGTGTAGAGCGTGTTGCCGAACAGCGCGCTGCGACCGGGCCGCGACCAGCCGAACCCCGTGGTCGCCCGCTCGAAGGCGAGCAGGATCGCGGCGTGCCTCTCCTCGGCGATGTGCGCCTGTAGCGCGATCACCCGGAACTGCCCGCCAGGCAACCCCAGCCGGCTGATCACGGCGGAGACGTCGGCCGTGCCCTCCAGCAACTGGATGACCAGGTCGGACTCGACCCGCCGCTCCAGGTCGGCGCTGACCCGGGAGCGCAGCAGGTGCAGCGCCACCGCTCGCGCCCCGTCGGCGAGGACGGTGCACTGCGCACCGGCCAGCGGCTGCTCGCACTCCACCCAGATCGAACCCAGCAGCTCGCGCCCGGCCCGGACGGCGACCACCATGCGGCCACGCAGCCCGTGGGCCGGTGACGGCTCGACGAACACCGGCTCGTCGGAGATCGCCAGGTGCGCGAAGACACCCTTGCTCTCCAGCAGCCGGTGCATGGCCTCGGAGACCCGCCTGCCGAGGATCGTCTCCAGGCGCACCGGGTCGGCCGTCTGCTGGGAGCCCGAGTAGGCCAGCACCCGCGACATCTGGTCCTCGATCGTCACCGGGTAGCCGAGCTCGCCGGCCAGCGTGTCGGCGAACGCGAACAGGTCGGTCGGCCCCCGCCCGGCCTCGGTCTCGCGCCCTTCGAGCACCAGCCCGTACACCACGCCGAAGAGCTGGCTCCAGGACACCTCGGGATCGACCAGCAGCACCGCGACCCCGCCGTCACGCGCCTCGGCCAGCACCGTCTCATCCAGCGCCGTCTCGCCCAGCGCCCTCTCGCCCAGCGCCGTGCCCTCGCGCACCAGCACCACCGTCGCCCGCGCGGCCCGCGACAGCCGGACGGCCTCGGCCGCCGACTCCACTCCGACGGCCAGGAACACGTCACCGGTCGCCGCCCGAGGGTCGGTCGGGTCGTGCACCACCACGCTGCGCAGCGCGACGTCACGCGACGCGGGCGCGCTCCACAACCTCGCCCCGTAGCCCCCGAGAACGTTGACCAGCCGATCCAGCTTCAGCATCGCCGCGCTCACCTGCCCCGTCGTCGCGCCGCATCCGCGCAGCGTACACGTGACGGCGGACCGGACACCGCCCGACGCTCACCACGCGTCCGGGTCTTCGTCCCTGGTGACGCACGGTCTCCGGTCACTGGTGGCGCGGCCTTCGCCGGGCGCTCGTGACGCGCGGCCTCCGGGAACTGGTGACGCGGCCTTCGCCGGGCGCTCGTGACGCGCGGCCTCCGGGAACTGGCGGCGCGGGCTTGGGCGCTGGTGGCGCGGTCTTGGGCGCTGGTGGCGCGTGGGCTCCGGGCGCTGCTCAGCGCGTGGCCGGTGTCGCCTGGGCGGCCGCGCCCAGCTGCGGGATCACCCGGTCGTACCAGCCGTCCAGCACCTCGGCCAGGCGCAGCAGGTCGGACTCGACCAGCGCGAGGCCAGGGGTGGGCACGAAGGCGCCCAGCTCCACCAGCAGCGGCCGCAGATGCACCTCGACCGCCAGGGCGTGCCGGGGATCACCCATGACGAGCAGGGGCAGCGCCACCGTGCCCGCCAGCGCGTCGGGCCGCAGCCGGTCGAGGAACGCCTTGAGCAGACCGGTGTAGGTGCCCTTGTACGTCGGGCTGGCGACCACGACCAGGTCGGCTCCGGCCACGAGTTCGAGTGCCACCTCCACCGCGGGCGACGGCAAGACGGCGAGCAGCTGCGGGCCGAGCGCCGACAGGTCGATCAGGTCGGGAGCGTCGGTGTGGCCGAGACGCCGGCCGAGGGTCTCGGCCGCCTCCACCGCCCCGGCCAGGGTCTTGGACCCGCTCCTGGGGTTGCCGACCAGCGCCACGATGCCGCTCACGAGACCACCACCCCGCCCGACGACCCGGCCGCCACGGACCTGGCGTCGGACCGAACCCCGGACCGAACCCCAGACCTGGCGTCGGACCTGGCGTCGGACCGAACCTCGGACCTGGCGTCGGACGGAACTGCGGCTCGGGCCGCGGTCAGGGCGGCGGTCAGGGCGGCGGTCAGGGCCGTGATCGGGGCCGTGATCGGGATCCGCCACGGGCGCCTGCGGGCTCGGGGCTGCTCGGCGTCTTCGTCCGGCTCCGCGTCGTCGTCGGGCAGGTCGTACCTGTGGACGTCACCGGACTCCGGCGGCGCTTCGGTACGGGTGGCGGCTTCAGGCAACGGAAGTCGCCTCCTCTCGCTGGGCCGCGGCGACCTTGTCGCGCAGCAGGGTGCAGATGCGGTGACGGTGCTCGCCGTCCCGTAGGCGGCCCGAGTCTGGCATGACCTCGGCCATCTGCTTGATCCGTCCGGCGTGGGAGGTCAATACGGCGACCCGCCGCCAAACGTACGCTCCAGTCCGAACTCAAGTCAATATTCCCTACTTGTTTTACATGGAAGCTTACGGATTCTGGTGGGGACGCAGGGTGGTGGTGGGGACAGGGATGGCCGGAAACGGATTGTCCGGGAGGAGGATGACGCGGCGGGCCTCGTCCGGCCGCGTCGCCGCGTCGAAGTGCAGCAGGGCGGCGCCGATCCCGGCGGCCCCGACCAGGTAGCCGGTGTCCGCCGTCACCTCGCCGGGCCGTAGCCGGCGGTACGCCTGATACCACCGCAGCCCCTGGTCATCGTGGCCGGTGGCGCGGCCGACGAGATCGCTCGCGAGCGTCGCGGCGTAGGTCAGGTACGACTCCCGCCCGGTCGCCGCCCATAACCCGACGAAGAGCTCCAGCAGGCCGGCCGAGCCGCAGCACTGGCAGGCGACGTTCCAGAACCCGGCCGTGCGCCGGCGCGGTACGCCGCTCTCGGTCACGCCACGGGCGAGGCGCACCACCCAGTCGAGGTCGCCGGCGTCGCCGGTCACCCGGTACAGCTCGTAGAACATCCGCGCCACCCCGGCCGAACCGGAGCAGAACCCCAGGTAGTGCAGCCCTCGCGCCTGCGGCACGTGGTGCGGCACGACGGCGCACCGGCCGGTCACGACGCTGACCGTGCGGACGAAGTCGGCTCCCCTGCGGGCGGCGTCGAGGAAACTCCGCTCACCCGTGGCGCTGTGGAGGCGGGCCAGGAGGAAGGCGGTGCCCGCCGTACCGGAGAGGAACCCCGGGGTGACGGCGTCGGTGGGCAGGTCGGCGCAGTCGCCGAAGCGGTGACCCGGGACGGCCCGGCCGGCGATGCGCGCGCCGGCCTCGGCGGCGAGCTCCTCGTAGGCGGGCACGCCGAGGACCGCGGCGGCCCGCAGCAGGCCGAGCACAATCCCGCCGTCGCCCCGCTGGGCGGGATCCCCCGTCCAGCCGGGGCCGCCGTCGAGGGGCCGGGCCGCGCGGACGATCCGGTCGGCCATCTCCGCGACCGTCTCCTCGAAGCCGCCGAGCGCCCAGCCGGCCTCGGTCAGCGCCACGAGCATTCCGGCCAGACCGTGGTGGAAGGTGAGATCTCGCTGGTCCCGCCAGGTGGCGGCGAGGTAGCGGGCACCGGCGCGAGCGTCGTCCAAATAGGCCTCGTGCCCGGTCGCCGCGGCGAGTTCGAGGAAGAACAGCACGATGCCGGCGGCTCCGGCGTACAGGGACGCGGGCTCCGTGCCGACGGCGGACCTGCCCCGGGAATCGGGGTTGGCCTGCCAGTGCCGCCCGCGATGGTCGTCGACGGCCGCCGACCGGATCCATCTCCCGGCCAGGATGGCGGCGTTCAACGGTGTCTCATGCTCGCTCGGTGAGCGGGTTCCATCCAAACCCATACTTGAAGCATCCCACATATTTGGTAGGAAAATAGGTATAGATACCGTTGAGATCGGGAGGTCGTCTGTGCCCATGCCGGATTTCTTGATCATCGGAGTCCCCAAGGCCGGGACGACGGCCCTGCATGCCGCTCTCCATCGGCATCCTGACCTCTTCCTGTCGCCCGTCAAGGAGCCGAAGCACTTCCTCACCGACGGGCCTCCCCCGACCACGGGCGGTCCCGGCGATGCCGAAACCTACCGCGAGCACGTCTGGCGGCGCACGGACTACGAGAAACTGTTCACCGTGGCGCCCCCGGGGACCCTCACCGGCGAGGCCACTCCCTTCTACCTGTACGACCTGGCCGCGCAGCGGCGCATCCGCGAGGCCGTTCCGCACGCCAGGCTGATCGTGATCCTGCGCGATCCCGTCGAACGGGCCCACTCCAACTGGACGCACCTGTGGTCGGCCGGGCTGGAGCCGATCGGCGACGTGGTGCGCGCCTGCGCGGAGGAGGAGCGGCGGATCGCCGCCGGGTGGGCGCACTTCTGGCACTACGTGGCACTCGGCAGGTACGGCGAGCAGCTGGCTCACCTGTTCACGCTGTTCGCCCGCGAGCAGGTGCTGATCTTCCGCTACCGCGACCTCGTCGACCGGCCCGCCGAGACCCTCGACCGGATCTGCGCCTTCCTCGGCGTACGCCAGGGCCTGGTCAGTGTGCTCCCGAGGGAGAACGTGACGGCGCATCCCGACGCGAGCCCGCGGCACGCGCTGCTGGCCTCGTTCCGGCGCCGGGTGCCCTCCGGCCTGGCCGAGCCCATCGAGAAGCTGCTCCAGCACCGCGGCGACTCCCGCCGGCCGCTGACCTGGGAGCAGCGGCAACTGCTCATCCCCTACTTCGCGGCGGACGTCCACCTGCTCCAGGAGGTCACCGGCCAGGACTTCGGCGACTGGCTGCGGCCCAGGGAACGCTCGGGCGGCCTGGTCGGGACCCGGCCGCCCGGTCAGCGCCAGTCGCGGAACGGCCGGCCGCCCCCGGCGTGATCCGTCAAGACCCGATCAGCGCAGTTCGGTGCGCAGCTCGTGGGCGCCGTCGGGGCGGGTGTACTCGTAGTAGAGCCGGATCCCGCCCGACGGCAGCTCGACGAGGTCGAGGTAGCGCAGGCCGCCGCCCCGGTGGGCCGACTCCGCTGCCGGGGCGTCGCCGAGCGGGGTCAGCGCGGCCGGATCGGTGCCCGCGGCGATGCCGGTGCGCTCCTCGTAGTTCTCCGCCGCCGTGGCGCGGCCGTCGTAGAAGGCCACCACCCGATCGCCCTCGAACCGTACGGCGCTGACGCGGGTGCCCCGCGCGTCCCACATTCCCGGGCGACCGCTGAGCGCCGTGCCGTGCCACGTCCACTCCAGGCCGTCGGCGCTGGTGGCGTAGTCGGTCACCATCTGGTCGGCCTCGTCGGGGTCGGCCAGCGGATGGCAGGAGGCCCACAGGTGCCACGTCGCGCCCCGCCGTACGATCACGGTGTCCTTCACCCCCGTCTTGGGGTCACCTGGGAGGACGGTGGTGCGCGAGCCCGGGTCGAACTCCGAGGGGTCGCCGGCCTCGAGCACCTCCACCCGCCAGTGCTTGGTCCCCTCGGTGGCGCAGCTCAGGTAGAGCCGCCAGCGGCCGTCGGCCACGCGCACCAGCGTGGGCCGCTCCAGCGACTCGGCGTCCATCTGCTCACGGGTGATCGTGGTCAGCGTCTCGAAGCGCTCGCCGTCGGCCGACCGGGCGACGGCGACCGCGTAGCCGCGGCCCTCGCCCACAGGTCTCCGCAGCCGGTAGGCGAGATAAACGAACCCGTCGGCCGCGACCGCGCTGGGGGCGCCCGCCCAATGGCCATCGGCCGAGACCGGGGGCACGACCGCGACAGCCGCGCGGTCGGGGTCGGGCAGCAGACCGGCAAGGTGGCGAACGTCCTCATCCATCGACATGGGCACGAGGTTAGGCCACCAGACGGGACCGGACACGGCTTCTCGCCTCCCCTTTAGAATTCCATGCATTTCAAGGGGATTTTACGTGAACAACAGGGTGATCCGCCCGCCTTCCCGTACGGCAAGGACGGTCCTAGGGTGGGAGATCGCCTGTGTCGGAAAAGGGGGAGCCGCATGCCGGACGTACGCCCGCTGCGGCCCGGCGATCCCGAGTGGATCGGTGACTACCGGCTCGTCGGCGTGCTCGGCTCGGGCGGGCAGGGCGTGGTCTACCGCGCCGTCACCGGCTCGGGCCGCGAAGTCGCCATCAAGCTGCTGCACAGCCATCTGAGCCATGACGACGACGTCAGGCGGGGCTTCCTGCGCGGGGTGGAGGCCGCGCAGCGGGTGGCGGCGTTCTGCACGGCCAGTGTGCTGGACGTCGGGGTGCTGGACGAGCAGCCCTACATCGTGAGCGAGTTCGTCCCGGGGATCACCCTGCAGGAGCTCGTACGCGCCTCAGGGTTCCGGACGGGCGGCGGGCTGGACCGGCTGGCGATCTCCACCCTGACCGCGCTCACCGCCATCCACCAGGCCGGGATCGTGCACCGCGACTTCAAGCCGGCCAACGTCCTGATGGGCCCCGAGGGCCCGATCGTCATCGACTTCGGCATCGCCAAGGCGCTCGACGGCACCACGCGCGCCTCGGGTCCGGTCGGCACACCCGCCTACATGTCGCCCGAGCAGATCAGGGGTGAGGCCGTCCTGCCCGCCTCCGACGTCTTCAGCTGGGCGGGCACGATGGTGTTCGCGGCCACCGGTCATCCGCCCTTCACCGGCGAGACGATCCCGGCCGTGCTCAACGGCGTGCTGAGCGGCGCTCCCGACCTCGCCGGCCTGCCGCCCCACCTGGCCGACCCGATCCGCGCCTGCCTGGCCAAGAATCCCGCCGCCCGCCCGACACCCCTCGCCCTGCTCCAGCGGCTGACCGGCCGCGCCCGCTCACTCCCCCCGCCCACCACTCCCGGTGCCGCTGCCACGCCCACGGCTGCGGCTGCGGCTGCGGCTGCGCCCGAGGCCGCCCCCATGGCCGCGTCCGCGCCAGGGGACGGGGCCGCGCCTGAGACCGGGGCCACACCCATGGCCGGGGCCGAGGCGGCGTCCGTGCCCGGAACCGTGCCCAGGGCCGTGCCCGGAACCATGCCCAGGGCCGAGGTCGCGTCCAGGCCCGGGGCCGTGTCCAGGCCCGGGGCCGTATCCGGGGCCGGGGCCGTGTCCGGGGCGGCGACCATGCCCCGTGGTGCCAGGTCCATGAGTCGCAGGGTGATGATCGGTGGCGTCGCGGCGGCCGCCGCCGCGGCGGTCTCCGCTGTGGCCCTCATCCGCTCGGGAGGCGGGCAGGGCATCCCCGCCTCGCCATCCACCTCGCCCGTCGCGGCCGGCACCGACCGGCCCGCCACGCCCACGCCGACCTCCACCCCCGGCCCAACGTCCGGCCCAACGTCCGGCCCGACGACTGGCCCGACGACCGGTGGCCTGCCGCTCGGCACCCCGATCGGGGAGCCCGTCTCCCTGAACGGCACACCGGTCGCCATCGCTTCCGCCGGCTCCACCGTGGTCTGCGGCCTGGCCAAGGGGCCGGCGCTGGCCTGGGACCCGGCCACCGCGACAGCGCCCCACCGACTCGGCGGCTCGGGCACGAGAACGACCTCGGTGGCCTGCGGCACCGTCGCCGGGAAGGCGGCGGTGGCCACCGGGCACCCCGACGGCACGGTCCGGCTGTGGACACCGACCGGGGAGCCCGACGGCACGGGCCGGCTCTGGGTACCGGACGGCGATCCCAGCGCCGAGCGCCGGCTGCGCGACCCCGTCCTCGCCCTGACCCTCGGCTCCGCACCGATCGCGATCACCGAGAAGTACGACTCCCTGACCGACCTGACCAGCTCCGTACGGTTCTGGAACATCGCCACCGGAAGGCAGATCGGCTCCACGATCACCAGCCACTTCCAGGGCGTCAACGGCGTGGCGTTCGGCCGGCTCGGCGACGACGACGTGGCCGTCACCGGAGACGGCCGCAACCAGGTCCGGGTGTGGCGGCTGGCCACGGGCAAGCACATACGCACGTTCGGCACCGGCGAGGTCGGCGGCATCGAGCGGCTGGCCTGCGGCCAGCTGAAGGGCCGGCCCGTCGTCGTGTCCACGCACCTGGACGCCACCCTGCGCGTCTACGACCTGGCCACCGGCAGGCGTACGGGCAAGTGGACGTTCAGCCGCCGGAGCCCCGACGACCGGGGCACCAGCGCCCTCGTCGCGGGCGAGCTCGACGGCGTGCCCATCGCCGCCACCGCCCACAGCCCCGCCTCCGGTGACTCGTTCCTGCGCGTCTGGAACCTCGGCGACGGCAAGACGATCGGCAGGCTGAACGTCGAGCCGATCCGGGCGCTGGCACTGACCCGGCTCGCCGGACGCCCCGTCGCCGTGGCGGCGACCGACGACTACCTACGAGTCTGGAGCCTCGGCACCGCCTGACTCCCCCGGCCTCGCTGGGGCTCCTCCCAGGAACCGGCGATCCGCCCGTCGGGCTCAAGACCGCACAACGGATTTACTTCGGAACGTGTTCCGAAGTAGCATGCGGCATGACCACGCCCACTGTCCCGTTCTCCGATCTGTCCAAGCATTCGAAACGGGTGGCCGAGACCATCGACCGATTCCATCGCGTGCACATCAAGCGCCGCGACGGAGAGGACCTGTACATCTCCACAGCCCAGCACGACCAACAACGGGAAGAGACCGCCGACGTCGCGGCCCGCATGATCACCGCGCTCCTCGCCAGCGACGAGGGCATGGGCGTGGTCCTGCACGCCCTGACCACTGTCTTTCCGTGGGCCCGGCACCTTTCCGCAGAGGAGACACAGGAATTCGTCCAGGAACTCCTCGACGCCACGCGGGACGCCGTCGACCTGGACGTTCACGCCACCCTGCACCGGGTCATCGTCGAGTGGCGTGCCACCGCCCGCATCCTGGCCGACCCGGCGCTGACCGCACAACTCACCACCCCGCTGCCAGAGGAGGACCACGGCGAGGTGACTGCGCCATGAGCCCCAAGCGCGGCGACGCCGTAGCCCCGCCACCCTAAGGACACCGATACCTGAGCGCGATCTCCGCGCCGCCGGCGAGCCGTTCCCACAGCCAGCCGAGTGCCTCCTCGGGCTTCCCCTGGCGCTCCATCAGCCGCGTCGCCTCCCGGAGCGCGGTGGCGCTGGGCTCCCAGTTCGAGGTATCCGCCCCCGGTGAGGTCGGCTGCTTCTCGGTGAGGCGTCCCGGCTCGTTCAGGAGGCCGTGACCTGGGGAACGGCTTCGCAGAGCGCCCAGTCGGCGCTGATCGCCCCGGCGGCCTTGAGCAGCAGCGGGAGATACTCGTCCGTCAGCTTCTCCATGGACGTCTCGGCGGCGTGGGCGTTGACGTTGAGCGCCGCGACGACGTTGCCGAGCCCGTCGCGCAGCGGAGCGGCGACGGACCGGATGCCAAGGGCGAGTTGCTCGTCCGTCAGCGCCCAGCCCTTGGCCCGCACCCCGCGCAGCACCGCGTCGCGCTCCTCGGTGGCGGGCCGCCAGCGGGGCTCGATGCCCGACCGGCTCGGCTCGGCCAGCACCCGCTCGACCTCGGCGGGCGGCAGACCGGCCAGCAGCACCTTGCCCAGCGACGTCTGCAGGGCCGGGAAGCGGGTGCCGATCTGCACCGACAGGGTGACGATCTTGGGGACCGCCACCCGGGCGACGTACACGATGTCGGATCCGTCGAGCTGCGCGATCGACGAGGACTCGTGCGTCTGGGCGACGAGCCGCTCCATGTGCGGCCTGGCCACGTCCCACAGCCCCATCGAGCGCACGTAGGAGACGCCCAGCTCAAGCACGCGCGGGGTGAGCGCGAACCCGCCCTGCTCGGCCCTGGCGTAGCCGAGCTCCTGCAGGGTCAGCAAGATGCGGCGGGCCGTCGGCCGGGCCAGCCCCGCGGCGGTGGCCACCTCGGTCAGCGACATCACCGGGCGCCTCGGCTGGAACACCCTGATCACGTCGAGACCGCGGGCTAGCGCCTCGATGAAGTCAGGCCCCGTGTCAGCACGTGCCATGAACGCCTCGTCTGGTGCACATCACGGATCCGACTCTAGACCGACCGCGCTCACTGACTGTGCGTCGCTTCGCTGCGATAGTCGGTGTACGTGTAGGGGTTGTCGAGAATCTTCGTTGCAGGGATGTCAGGGTTCATCCCCTTCGCCCAGGCTTCCTCGCCCATCGTCGACCGCAGGTGGTCGACGGTCCGCTCGACCTCGCGGCGGGCCGCGGCGAGGTCGATTCCGATCAGTCGGTGCCGGTGCTTGACCACCCGGCCGTTGACGATCACCGTGTGCACGTCGCCGCGCTGGGCCTGGAACGCGACGTGACCGAAGGGGTGGAGCAGCGGGAACGACACGGGCGAGTGGTCGTTCTTGATCAGGACGAGGTCGGCCTTCTTCCCGGCCTCGATGCCGCCCAGGTCGTGGTCGCGGCCGAGGGCCCGCGCTCCGCCCCGCGTGGCCCAGTCGACGACCTGGTCGGAACGCAGGCTGCAGTGCGTGACGGTGTCGCCCTCGGCCTGCGCCCGCAGGTGCTCACGGGAGCGGTCGGCACCGAGCGTGGTGCGCATCGCGGAGAACAGATCGCCGCTCCACCAGACGCTGGTGTCCATGGAGAGGGAGACCGGGATGCCGTGCTCGCGGATGGCCCAGGTGGGCGGGTAGCCCTGGCCGGCGCTCTGCTCGCTCTCGGTCGAGACGGAGATGGAGCCGCCGGTCGCGGCGATGCGGTGGTAGGAGTCGGCCGACAGCGACGCGGCGTGCACGTACACCGTCTCGGGGGTCATGAAGCCGTGGTCGTGCATGAGCTTGATGCCGTCGTCGCTGGTGGCACCCCAGACGCCGGCGTGGGTGGTGACCGCGACGCCCAGCTCACGGGCCACCTCGAACGCGGGCTTCTCGGGGAAGGCCGGGTCGCCGAGGACGTCGAAGGCGAGTTGGAACCCGAGCATGTCGTCACCGGTGATCCGCCGGCGGACGAAGTCGCGGAACTCGGGCGCGGCGGTCCACTCGGCGGGCGGCTGCTGGATGTTGCCGTAGGCGAGGACGAACCGGCCGGGCACCGACTGCAGCGCGTCGGCGGCCGCGTCGGCGTGGTCGACGGTCCGCAGGCCGTGCGACCAGTCGACGACGGTGGTGGCTCCGGCGTCGATGGCCTCGATCGCGGCCAGTACGTTGCCCGCGTGCACGTCCTCGGGGCGGAACAGTTTGCCGTGTTCCAGGTAGTACCAGACGAAGTACTGCGTCAGCGTCCAGTCGGCCCCGTAGCCGCGCATGGCCGTCTGCCACATGTGCCGGTGGGTGTCGATCATGCCGGGCATCACGATGCCGTCGGTCGCGTCGATCTCGGCGGTGCCCTCCGGCACCTCCAGATCGGGCCCCACGGCGGCGATCCGGTCGTCTATGACGAGGACGTCGGTGCGGGTGAGCACCTGGCGCCCGTCGTCCATCGGCAGCACCGTGCCGCCACGCAGCACCACGGGCCGTCCCGGCTGGAACTCGCTCGGCTCGCTCATCGATGGGGCTCCTAACCCTGTGTGCCGACCGATGACACGACCCTGAACCGATCTTGCGAACGATTGTCCGTCATGCGGTCATCTCTGTTCGCCGTAACTCTGATGACCGCTGGTCCAGCTGTCAAGCACTTGACGTTGGGCCGGTGGGTGCCCAGAATCGCTTCAGCGGACAGATGTCCGTTGAGCGGAGCAGAGGACTGGAGCTGGATGACTGACAACGCCGTCCCCGGGGGGCCGCTGTCCGGCGTGCTGGTGGCCGACTTCTCCCGCGTCCTGGCGGGCCCGTACGCCACGATGCTGCTGGCGGACATGGGCGCCCAGGTCGTCAAAGTGGAGGGGCCGAAGGGCGACGACACCCGCTCCTGGACACCGCCGGTGCGCGGCGACGTGTCGACCTACTATCTCGGGATCAACCGTGGGAAGCGGTCCATCGCGCTCGACCTGCGCGACGAGGCGGACGCCCGGGTGGCCCGGGAGCTGGCCCGCCGCGCCGACGTGCTGATCGAGAACTTCAAACCCGGCGGGCTGGCCAAGTACGGGCTGGACTTCGAGACCGTACGGGCCGGCAACTCCGGCGTCGTGTACGCCTCGATCAGCGGGTTCGGCTCGGGAGCGGGCCGGCACGTCCCCGGCTACGACCTGATGGTGCAGGCCATGTCCGGCCTGATGAGCCTCACCGGCGAGCCGGACGGGCCGCCGTACCGGGCCGGCATCTCGGTGTTCGACGTGATGGCGGGCAACCACGCCGTCATCGGCATCCTGGCCGCGCTGCGGCACCGCGACGCGACCGGGCGAGGGCAGCACGTCGAGGTCAACCTGCTGTCGTCGGCCCTCACCGGGCTGGTCAACCACAGCTCCGCGTACGTGTCCGGCGGTGTCGTCCCCTACCGGATGGGCAACGCGCACCCGAGCGTCTTCCCGTACGAGCCGCTGCCCACCGCCGACAACGACATCATCGTCGCCGCGGCCAACGACGGCCAGTTCCGTAAGCTCTGCGAGGTGCTCGGCATCCCGGAGATCGCGGACGACCCGCGCTTCGCCCGCAATGCCGGCCGTACCGCGCGCCGCGACGAGCTGCGCCCGATCCTGGTCGAGCAGCTCACCAAGCGGGGCGCGGTCGAGTGGTTCGAGCTGCTGGTCGAGGCGGGGGTGCCGAGCGGGCCGATCAACACCATCGACGGCGGCTTCGCGATGGCCGAACGGTTCGGGCTGGACCCGATCGTCGAGGTCGGCGAGGGTGAGCGGGCGATACCGACGACCCGGCATCCGATCCGGTTCTCCGAGACGCCGGTCGGCTACGCGTTGCCGCCGCCCGAGCTCGACGAGCACGGCGCCGAGCTGCGCGCCTGGCTGACCGCCCCTCGGGAGGACGACGATGGCTGACCAGACGGGACAGGCGGACCAGACGGCCCGGGGCGACCAGGCGAGCCGACCTGAACCGGGAGGACGGGCAGGGCGGCCCGATTACCCCACCGCGCTCGGCGCGTCGTCGCTGGAGACGATCACGCTGCTCGGCCACGACCTGGCCGAGGACGTCATGGGCGAGGTCGGGTTCGGCGAGCTGGCCTTCTGGCTGGCGACCCAGCGGCGGCCCACGCCGGGAGAGACCCGGGTGTTCGAGGCCGTGCTGGCCGCGCTCGCCGATCACGGCTTCACGCCCACCGCGATCGTGACCCGGCTGACCTACCTGTCGGCGCCCGACTCGATCCAGGGCGCGCTCGCCGCCGGGCTGCTCGGCGGCGGGTCGCGCTTCCTGGGCGTCACCGAGGACTGCGGCCGGTTCCTGCACGACGTGCTGGCCTCGTGCGACCCGCTGCCGGCCGACGACGACGGCTGGGACGCCCTGGCCCTGCGCACCGTACGCGCCCAGCGGGAGGCGAAAAGGTTCGTGCCGGGGCTCGGCCACCACGTGCACAAGCAGGGCGATCCACGCACCGCGCGGCTGTTCCGGATCGCCGCCGAGGAGGGCCTGTACGGGCCGCACCTGTCGCTGTTCGCCGCGATCGGCCGGGTCCACCCCGAGGTGCTGGGCAAGAAGCTGCCGCTGAACGGGGCCGGTGTCTGCGGCGCGGCCCTCGCCGATCTCGGCCTGCCGCTGGAGCTGCTGCGCGGCTTCGCCCTGCTGGCCAGGACCGCCGGACTGATCGGGCAGCTCGCCGAGGAGCTGCGCCGCCCGGTGGCCAACGAAATCTTCCTGTCGGTGGACCTGAACAACCGGTCCGTCGCCCCCGAGCCGTACCCCCCTGGAGGTTCGCATGGCTGAACTGGTCGCGGTGATCGCGTCCACTCACCACCCCTTCTACTACCGCGCCAGCACCGCCACCGGGGAGGACCGCCCTCCGTTCGCGGACGAGTGGGTGCGCAAGGTGGAGGCGTTCCGGGAGACCCTGACCAGGGCCCGCCCCGACGTGCTGGTCATGGTCGGCTCCGACCACTTCCACCAGCTGTGGCTGGACAACATGCCGCAGTTCCTGGTCGGCAAGGCCCCCTTCTACGACGCGAACTTCTACAACGAGGAACGCGAGTTCGGCCTGCCCAAAATGCTGTTCACGGGTCAGGAGGACCTGTCCTCGCACGTGCTGCGCGAGGGGCTCGACGCGGGCTTCGACCTGGCGTTCTCCAACGAGCTGCGGATCGACCACTCGATCACCTGCCCGATCATCACCCTGCGCCCGCAGAACGACCTGCCGATCGTGCCCGTCTACACCAACATCTTCGCCCCGCCCCTGCCGCGGCCGAAACGGTTCGTGCAGCTCGGGCAGACCATCCGGGAGCTCGTCGAGTCGTGGCCGGAGGACAAGCGGGTCGCGGTCATCGGCACCGGGCACCTGTCGCTGGAGCTCGGCGGGCCGCGCCAGTTCGGCCCGCACGGGCCCGACCCCGAGTTCGACCGCAAGGCCGTCGAGTGGATCTCGACCGGCGACATCGAGGGCTGCCTGGCCGAGGTCACCCTCGACAGCCTCCACCTGCCGGGCAACGCCACGCACGGCTTCATGGACTTCATGCTGATGATGGGCGTCGCGGGCGAGGGCCGTAAGGCCGACTACGTCGACACCTACGATCTGTTCCACACCATGGAGGCCTACTTCACCTGGTATCCGAACGGAGGGCAGGCATGAGCAAGTACCTGCTGAACAAGTTCCTGTTCACCGTCGACCGCGATCCGGAGCTGGTGGAGCGCTACCGGGAGGAGCCGCGGGCCACGGTGGAGATGTGGGAGGCCGACTACGCCAACCGCATCCTCGGCTGCCACGAGGGCGAGTCGTCCACCTGGCTGCGCTTCGACGACGTGGAGCGCGAGGCGCTGGCCGCGCACGACTATCCGCGGCTGTTCGAGCTCGGCGCGCATCCGTTCCTCACGCTGACGCTGTTCATCGCCATGTTCGAGCGCGACCACGAGCCGCTGGGGTTCCAGACCGAGTACGCCCGGCGGCTCTCCCACATGAGCCTGCCCTATCCCGACATCGCGACCTGAGTCGTGCGCGCACTGGAGATCCGGCGTCCCGGCCGGCCGCCCGTGGTGACCGAGCGGCCCGCCCCGGCGCCCGGCGCGGGCGAGGCCCTGGTCGAGGTCCTCGCCGCCCCCATCACCCCGCTGGACGTGCTCTGCGCGAGCGGCACGTCCTACTTCGGCACGCCGTCGACTCCGTACGTGCCCGGGGTGCAGGGGGTCGGCGCGGCCGGCGGTCGCCTGGTGTGGTTCCCCACCTCGGCCGGGATGGCTCCGGGTGACGGGAGCATGGCGGAGGTCGTCCGGGTGCCCGAGGCCGACCTCGTCGAGCTGCCCGAAGGCGCCGACCCGGTCGCCGTCGCCGCGCTCGGCCTGTCGGCGGTCGCCGCGCACCTGGCGCTCACCTGGCGTGGCGAGCTGGCGGCCGGCGAGCAGGTGATCGTGCTGGGCGCGGGAGGCGTGGTGGGGCAGGCGGCCGTCCAACTGGCCCGCATCGCCGGGGCGCGCCGGGTCGTCGCGGCCGCGCGCTCGGCGTCGGGGCGGGAACGGGCGAAGCAGGCCGGGGCCGACGCCGTCGTCGCGCTCGACACCGACGACGTGGCCGAGCTCGCGGCCCGGTTCGAGGCGGTCACCGATGGACCGGCCGACCTGGTCCTCGACCCGCTGTTCGGCCCGCCGGCGGCGGCCGCCGCGCGCACGCTGCGGACGGGCGGCCGGTTGGTCAACCTCGGCGGCTCGGCCTCGGAGACGTGCCCGATCGACTCGGCCACGCTGCGCAGCCGGTCGCTGCGGCTGCTCGGCTACACCAACAACGAGCTGACCTCCGGGCAGCGCGCCGCGGCGGTGGCGACGGTGGCCGGGCACGCCGCCCGGGGGCGGCTGACCGTCGCCCACGAGGTGGTGCCGCTCGACGCCGCCGGGCCGGCGTGGACGCGCCAGGCCGACGGCACCGCGAGCGGCCGGATCGTCCTCACCCTGCGCTGACTCGTGACACCTGGCCGGAGATCGGAGATCTCTTCAGAACAACGCGACGGCCCGAGTGCCGATCTTGAAGGATGCACGGGGACGCGGTCCGTCGTCCACCGGAACCTTGCGGCCCCGCACCGTGACCGCGATCACGCGGCCGCGCGGGAGCACCGCCGTCAGAACCTCGACCATGCCGGAGATACCGGCCGACGCCCGCGGCCCGAGCCAAGAGGTCTGCTCGCCGTAGGGGACGTCGGTGATCACGATGTCGGGTGCCCGCTGGTCCAGTGTCCGCTGGAGCAGGTCGGGGCCGAACACATCGGCCTGCCACAGTGCGTGCGGCACATCGCCTCCCGACGCGTCCAGCTCGGTGGCGAGCCGGCGAGCGGCGTGCGCCGCGGAGGCGTACGACGGCTTGTCGAAGCGTGCGGCGCGCACGTCGAGTTCGGCGGCGCGGGCCGCCAGACCGGCCCCGCTCAGCAGGCCGAGATTGCGTCCGGCCAGGCGCAGCGCGTGGGGGTCGAGCTCGGAGGCCAGCACTGAGGCGATCTGGCGTCGGTGCAGCAACGCCAGCACGGTCAGTAGGTATCCGCCGCCACAGCACGGGTCCCAGACCACGGCGGGCCGGTCGCCGCCGCGCAGGGCCAGCGCGCGCTGGAAGATCTCGCTGGCCAGCCGGACCGGGAACGCGGGGAACCCTGGGGCCGAGTGCAGCACCGCGCCGCTGGCCAGGTGCTCATAGTTGTCCCGGACGACCGCGTGACGATAGCTCATCGAGCCCCGCTCGTCCCGCGACCGCGTTGGCGGGCGGCCTCGTACAACACCACGGTCGCCGCGTTGGCGGCGTTCAGTGAGCTGGCCGAGCCGACGATCGGGATGCGCGCCATCATGTCGCAGCTTTCCCGCCATCCCGCGCTCAACCCGGTGGTCTCGTTCCCGATGACCAGCAGGGTGGGACCGGTGAGATCCAGGTCGGCGATGTCGGTGGCGCCGTTCTCGTCGGTGCCCACCACCGTCAGCGCCAAGCCCCGGCCGCGTAGCTCCGAGACCCAGGCCAGCACCTCCCGGTGGGAGGGAGCCCGGACCACCGGCAGCGCCAGCAACGATCCGGTGGAGGCCCGCACCGATCGGGGATCGTACGGGTCGGCGGCGTGCCCGGTGACGATCAGACCGGCGCCGCCGAACGCGTCCAGCGACCGCGCCATCGTCCCGATGTTGCCGGGGCTGTTCGGCCGGTCGAACACCGCGCCCAGAAACGACGGCCCCACCGCGATCCGGGCCGGCTCATCGTCCGGCAGTTCGAGGACCGCCACCAGCTCGGGCACGTCCTCGTCCTTGCCGCCCAGCTCTCGCAGCAGGTCGGTGGCCATGGCCACCCGCTCGCCACCAGCAGCCTTCAGCATCTGAGCCGCCCACTGGGACAGCGGCCGATCGGCGTCGTAGATCAGCGCACGCACCGGCCAGCCGAGCTCGACGGCCAGGCTGATCGGGCGCACCCCCTGAACGAGGAACTCCCCGGCCCGCTGCCGCTTGGTGCGGTTCCCCAGCAGCGCCTGCCACTGCTGAAACCGTGCGTTGGCACGTAAGATACGCAGCTCCCGCGCCACAGACCGCCCCCGGCTTACCGTTTCCATAGAGTAGTTCTACAAGAATGACATGCCTGGCGAGCGTGGCCGGCGGAAGGCTAGATCAGGCCCAGCGCCAGCATCGCGTCGCCGACCCGGCGGAAGCCGTCGATGTTGGCGCCCGCCACGTAGTTGCCGGGCATGCCGTACTCGTCGGCGGTCTCCAGGCAGCGGCCGTGGATGTCGCGCATGATCTCCTGGAGCCGGAGCTCGGAGAACTCGAAGGTCCAGGAGTCGCGGCTGGCGTTCTGCTGCATCTCCAGGGCGCTGGTCGCGACGCCGCCGGCGTTGGCGGCCTTGCCCGGCCCGAAGGCGACCCCTGCCTCCAGGAACACCTTGATGCCCTCGGGCGTGGTCGGCATGTTGGCGCCCTCGCCGACCGCCAGGCAGCCGCCCTCGACCAGCGCGGCGGCGTCGCGGCCAGTGATCTCGTTCTGCGTGGCGGACGGCATGGCCACCTCGCAGGGCACCTCCCACACGCTGCGGCCCGGCACGAACACGACGTGGTCGCCGCGGCGGGCGGCGTAGGCGTCGAGCCGGCCGCGCTCGACCTGCTTGATCTGCTTGAGCAGCGGCAGGTCGATGCCCTTCTCGTCGATCACGTAGCCGGAGGAGTCGGAGCAGGCGACCACCAGGCCGCCGAGCTGCTCGACCTTCTCGATGCTGTAGACGGCGACGTTGCCGGAGCCGGAGACCACGACCCGCTTGCCCTCGAAGGACGTGCCGCGTGCCTTCAGCATCTCCTCGACGAAGAAGGCGCAGCCGTAGCCGGTGGCCTCGGTGCGGACCTGGGCGCCGCCGTAGACGAGGCCCTTGCCGGTGATCACGCCGGACTCGTAGCGGTTGGTGATGCGTTTGTACTGGCCGAACAGGAAGCCGACCTCGCGCCCGCCGACGCCGATGTCACCCGCGGGCACGTCGGTGTGTTCGCCGATGTGGCGGTAGAGCTCGGTCATGAAGCTCTGGCAGAAGCGCATGACCTCGCGCTCGGACCGGCCCTTCGGGTCGAAGTCGGAGCCGCCCTTGCCGCCGCCGATGGGCAGGCCGGTCAGGCTGTTCTTGAAGATCTGCTCGAAGCCGAGGAACTTCACGATGCCCAGGTAGACGGACGGGTGGAAGCGCAGCCCGCCCTTGAACGGCCCGAGCGCGCTGTTGAACTCGACGCGGAAGCCACGGTTGATGTGGACCTCGCCCCGGTCGTCCTCCCACGGCACCCGGAAGATGATCTGGCGCTCGGGCTCGCAGATGCGCTCGATGATCTTGGATTCCGCGTATTCGGGGTGCTTGCCCAGGACCGGGCCGATGCTCTCCAGCACCTCGCGCACCGCCTGATGGAACTCGATCTCACCGGGGTTGCGGCGCAGGACGTTGTCATAGATCGATGACAGTTTCTCGTGCAGCACAGGTTCTCCCAGCTCATTCCCGGATTCATCTCACTGTAGGGGGTGCTCGGAACCGCTCCGATCCGGGGCCACCCTCATGATCGGCTCGGGACGTCCCGAGGCTCAGAAGCGGCAGGCGTGTCCCGCCTCGGCCGCGGCCGCCGGACTGCCCGGCCAGTACTCGATGGCCCCGCCCGCGTGGTCCAGGCGGATCGTCAGCATCGTGCGCCGGCGGGCGGGTTCGGGCAGGCGAGGGTCCTCGCGCATGCAGATGGGGGCCTCGGCACCGGCCTCGCCGCAGAGCCGCCCGGCCAGCTCCGGCAGGCCACCGTCCGGGACGCCACCGGCGAGCGCCTTGTCCAGGTGCTCGTAGCGGGGCAGCGAGGTGCTGGTCGGCTGCCTGACGTCGGCGTCGCGGAACTCGGCGCCGAGCAGGTGGTTGGTCCGGATCAGCCAGCCGTCCGCCCGCACCGGGATCACGACCGCGCCGGCCGGGGTGAGCTCGATCGAGACCGCCTCGGCGGCCGGGGCGACGGCGGTCACGGTGATCGCGGTCGAGGCGCTGACCCTGGCCGAGCGGGCGATGTCGACGGCTTCGCGCACGGTGCCGGCCTCGTCGAGGACGCGGCGGGCGATCGCGTGCACGGGCACGCCGTCCCCGGAGCCGTCGGCGCGGTGGTGCAGGAAGTTGAAGTTCGCGCCCAGCCCGGCGCTGTTGAGGCCGATCTTCGCCAGCATGCCCGGCTCGGTGAACGTCTTGACCCAGCGTCCGGGTGTGGGCGAGTAGCGCCACAGCACGGCGTCGGGCACCAGGCGGGGGTGCCAGTCCCAGGTCTGGAAGGCGACCGGACCGCCTTCGGCCCCGGCCCGCACCACCGTGGAGCACTCACCACTGCCCTGGGGCGGCGCGACGGCGAGGATCTCGGTGCGCGAGTTGAGCAGCCCCAGCTCGACGACCGTGATCCCGGCTCCGGCGGCGATCGACTCCAGCTCGTCGCCCAGCGCCGGATGCCAGGCGAAGAGGGCCTGACAGGACTTCTCGGCGACGACGGCGCAGGTCTCGGGGGCGATGCCGAGCTGGAGGTAGTGGCGCCGGTAGGCGGTGATCGCCGCGTGGATCCGCGACGCCCACACCCGCCCGAACTCCCGGCCGCGCTCCGGCGAGCCACGCCCCCCGCTGTCGTGCTCGTGCAGCCTCACAGCCGTCCTCTCTCGACGCGTTCAGTCCGCCGGGGGGGCCGTGGGCGGCCCACGACGTGCTCTCGTCGTGGCCACGGGCCCAATATCTCACGGGCCCTAACCGAGGGCGTGGTCGAGGTTGAAGGCCGCGCTGATCAGCGCGAGGTGGGTGATGGCCTGCGGGAAGTTGCCGAGCTGCTCGCCGGTGTGGCCGATCTCCTCGGCGTACAGGCCCAGATGGTTGGCGTACGTCAGCATCTTCTCGAAGGCCAGGCGGGCCTCGTCGACGCGGCCGGCGCGGGCCAGGGCCTCGACGTACCAGAACGAGCAGATCGAGAACGTGCCCTCCGGGCCCCGCAGCCCGTCGGGGCTGATCTCCGGGTCGTAGCGGTAGACCAGCGAGTCGGAGACCAGCCCGTCGCCGAGCGCGTCGAGGGTGGACAGCCACTTGGGATCCGTCGGCGAGACGAACTTGGCCAGCGGCATCATCAGGATGGAGGCGTCCAGCACGTCCTCGTCGAACTGCTGGACGAACGCCCCGAGCTCGGCCGACCAGCCGCGCCGCATGATCTGCCGGTAGATCGCGTCGCGGGCCTCGCGCCAGCGCGGGATGTCGGCGGGCAGTCCGCGCTGGATCGCCACCCGCATGGCGCGTTCGATGGCCACCCAGCACATCAGCCGCGAGTAGACGAAGTTCCGGCGCCCGCCGCGGGTCTCCCAGATGCCCTCGTCGGGCTGGTCCCAGTGCAGGCAGACCCATTCGACCAGGGTGCAGAGCTCGTCCCAGCGGTCGCTGGCGATCGGGTCGCCCCACTTGTTGTAGAGGTAGATCGAGTCGATGAGCGCCCCGTAGATGTCGAGCTGGAGCTGGTCGGCCGCGGCGTTGCCGATCCGCACCGGGGCGGAGGCCCGGTAGCCCTCCAGGTGGTGGAGCTCCTCCTCGGGCAGCTCGCTGCGGCCGTCGATGCCGTACATGATCTGCAGCGGGCCGGTGCCGCTGTCGCTGCTGAGCGGCACGTGCGTGGACAGGAAGTTCATGAAGGCCTCGGCCTCGTCGGTGAAGCCCAGCCTGAGCAGCGCGTAGACGCAGAACGCGGCGTCGCGGATCCACACGTAGCGGTAGTCCCAGTTGCGCTCGCCGCCGATCCGCTCGGGCAGGCTGGTCGTCGGCGCGGCGACGATCCCGCCGGTCGGCGCGTAGGTGAGCAGCTTCAGCGTGAGCGCCGAGCGGTGGACCACCTCGCGCCACCGGCCGCGGTAGCGCGAGGCCGACAGCCAGCGCCGCCAGTAGCGGACCGTGGCGGCGAACTCGCGCTCGGCCTCCTCGAGGGGGCAGCCGCGCGACGGGAGGCCGTCGCCGACCCGGTCGAGCGCGAACACCGCCTGCTCTCCCTCGTCGAGCACGAACCGCGCCCGCGCGTCCTGCCCGTCGGTCTCGATCGGCACGCTGGAGCTCAGGGAGAGGGACAGGACCGGCGACTCGAACAGCAGACCGCCGGTCTCCTCCCGCACGGTGTGCGGCTGCCTGGCGTAGTCGAAGCGGGGCGCCACCCGGGCGCGGAACGGGAGCGTGCCGCGGACGCAGGACACCCGGCGGATCATCCGGTGCCGGTCGGCCTCGCGCGAGTCGTCCGCGACGGGCATGAAGTCCTGGATCTCGCCCACCCCGTCGTCCGCGAAGAACCGGGTGATGAGAACGTTGGTGTCGGGGAAGTAGAACTGCTTGGTCCTGGCCGGTGTGTCGGCGGCCAGCTCGAACGAGCCGCCCCGGTCGGCGTCGAGGATCGAGGCGAACACGCTGGGGGCGTCGAAGCGCGGGCAGCAGTACCAGTCGATGGTGCCGTTCGTCCCCACGAGCGCGACGGTCCGCAGGTCGCCGATGAGGCCGTGGTCGCCGATCGGCAGGTAGCGGGAGTCGCCGGAGTGACCGGGCTCACCAGGAGTCATGACCGCCCTTTCTCCCTGTCTGTCCCTCAAGGTAGGCGTGTCTGACCTGTGGCTGTATCTGGCATTCGTCAAAGGCGGGCAGATCTTCCACTTGGGCGTCTTATCCGGATTCGGACCTGAAATCTCTTGTATGAGCGATTCCCTAGGCGTACCGGGGTAGAAAAGGTACGGTGAAGGCGAAAGAATTACAGTTTCGGCCGGGGATGAATACGTGATGCGCCAGGCGGAGGAAGGTTCCAACCCCGCTACGAGCGACCCGGCGTCCACGCTGACCCACCAGGCACTGCTCTATGACAGCGTCGCGACGTTCGCCACCGTCGCCGCCCGCTTCTGCCTGGATGGCCTCGCGCGGGGCGAGCGGGTCATGGCCGTGGTCACGCCGCCGAACATCGAGGCGCTGGAGAACGTCCTCGGCGCCGACGCCGCGCGGGTCGAGCTCGTCGACGCGCGCGAGTGGTACGACGCCCCGGGCCGCACGCTCGACGCCTACAGCCGCTACCTGAACACCCATCGGCTCGGCCACTCCCGCGTCCGGGTGCTCGGAGAGCCGGTCTGGCAGGGGCTCGACCGGGCGCAGGAGGCGGAGTGGACCCGGTACGAGTCCGTGCTCAACGCGGCCTTCGCCGACAGCCCGGCGTGGATCATGTGCCCCTACGACACGCGGGCGCTGCCCCGCCACATCGTCGACGACGCCCGGCGCACCCATCCCGACCTGGTCACGGAACACGGCACGATGGTCAGCCCGGCTTACCTCAAGCCGTCGGAGTTCGGCCACGCCAGAGACCTGCTGCCGCTGCCGCCACCGGGCAAGGACCACGGCACCGGGTTCGTGTTCGACGCCGACCTCGGCTTCCTGCGGCAGCACGTGTCCGCGTGGGCGGCGGTCGGCGAGCTGCCCGCCGAAACGGCCGACCGGCTGGTGATCGTGGTCAACGAGGTGGCCACCAACGCGGTCGAGCACGGCGGCGGGCACGGCGAGATCCTGCTGTGGGCCGAGGGCGACTCGATCTGCTGCGACATCCTCGACGCGGGACAGCCGGGCGGCGAGGGCCTGGAGCTCTTCGCCGGTTATCTGCCACCCGCCTCGGCGACCGCCCGGGGCTACGGCCTGTGGGTGGCGCGCCAGCTGTGCGACCTGGTGGAGGTCCGCACCGGCCGGACGGGCACCCAGGTGCGACTGCGCCTTAGCCGCACCTGACCCCCGGGACCCACGAAGCAGGAGTGAGCGCATGCGAGTAGTGCTGATCGGCGCCAGCGGTCACATCGGCACCTACCTGGTGCCCCGGCTGGTCGACGCGGGCCACGACGTGGTCACGGTGAGCAGGGGCAAGCGCGAGCCGTACAGTCCGCACGGCGCCTGGCAGCGGGTCACGGCGGTGACCGCCGACCGCGAGGCGGAGGAGGCCGACGGCACGTTCGGCCGGCGCGTCGCCGACCTGGAGGGCGACGCCGTCATCGACCTGATCTGCTTCCGTGAGTCGAGCGCGCGCCAGCTCGTGACGGCGCTGACCGGCAGGGTCCGCCACTTCCTCCACTGCGGCACGATCTGGGTGCACGGCCCCAGCACGCGGGTGCCCACCACCGAGGACCGGCCGAAGCGGCCGATCGGCGAGTACGGCCGCCAGAAGGCCGCCATCGAGTCCTACCTGCTCGACCGGGCCCAACGCGACGGCTTCCCGGCCACGGTCATCCACCCCGGCCACATCACCGGCCCCGGCTGGGTGCCGGTCAACCCGGCGGGCAACCTCAATCCCGCCGTGTTCCAGGCCCTGGCCGACGGGGCCGAGGTCGTCCTGCCCAACCTGGGCATGGAGACCGTGCAGCACGTACACGCCGACGACGTGGCCCGGCTGTTCATGGCGGCGCTCGACCATCCGTCGGTCGCCGTGGGCGCCGGCTTCCACTCCGTGGCCACCACCGCCCTGACGCTGCGCGGCTACGCCGAGGCGGTGGCGGGCTGGTTCGGGCGGGAGGCACGGCTCGCCTACCTGCCGTGGGAGCAGTGGCGCGAGACGGTGCCGGAGGAGGACGCCCGCGTCACCTACGACCACATCGCGCACAGCCCCCACTGCAGCATGGAGAAGGCCGAGCGGCTGCTCGGGCACCGGCCGCGCCACACCTCGCTCGACGCCATCGCCGAGGCCGTCGACTGGCTCGTCGCCGCGGGCACCATCGCGCGCTGACCGGCCGGCGCGCCGTCAGCGGCTGTCCAGGGGGTCGAGCCGTTCGGTCCGGGGCTCCACCGCCGCCGCGAGAATCGGCAGCATGACCTCGACCCGGGTCCCGGCGTCCGGCAGCCCGCTGACGACGCAGATGCCGCCGAGTTCGGCGGCGCGTTCGCGCATCGAGCTGAGGCCGACGCCGGCCCGGCGTTCCTCGGGCAGGCCGCGGCCGTCGTCGCTGATCAGCACCCGCAGCACCGACCGCTCCCGCTGGAGGACGATGTCGGCCCGGGTCGCGCCCGCGTGCCGCCGGATGTTGGTGAGGGCCTCCTGGACGATCCGGTAGACCGCCACCTCGACGGCGGCCGGCAGGTCGGACAGGTCGCCCTCGACCTCCACCTCGATCTCGGTGTCCGGCGACGACTGCCCGGCGAGCGCCCGGACGGCCCGCGCCAGGCCGAGATCGTCGAGGGCGGGCGGGCGCAGGCCGTAGACCAGCTCGCGGATGTCGCCGGCGACCGCGTCCATGCCGGAGCGCAGGTCCCGCAGCAGCGCGTCGGCCGACTCGGGCGACTTCTTCAGCCTGCTCCGGGCGATGTTGATGGTCATGGCCATGGCCGACAAGGTCTGGCCGAGCCCGTCGTGCAGGTCGCGCCGCAGCCGGCGGCGTTCCTCCTCACGGGTGGACAGGATGCGTTCCCTGGAACGTTGCAAGTCGGCCGCCATGCGGACCGCGTGAGCCACGTCGGCGGCGTACGGGGTGAGTGTGGACAGCACCCGCTCGTTGTGGGCGGCCGGGAAGCGGCGCGGACCCGGCGGCCCGACGAGCAGCCGGCCCACCATCTCTCCGTGCCAGACCAGCGGCACCTCCCGAGGGTCCTTGCCCACCCGGCCGTTCTCGACGTAGCGGGGCTCGCCGTCGGTCACCTCCACGGCGACGCCCTCGACCGCCAGACCGTCGCGCAGCACGCTCACCACCGAGGTCAGCGCCTCGGCGGGGTCGCCGCGCCGCACCGCCTGCGTCAGCCGCTCGGCCAGCACGCGGGGATCGCCGACCCTGCCGTACAGGAGCTGGTCGACCAGCCGTTGCAGCAGCCGCCGCAGCGGCTGGAAGAACGCGCCCGCGAACAGGGCGGAGGCGAGCCCGGCGATCTGGTCGTAGCCGGAGAGCACGAGACTGGACAGCGCGCCGACGCCGAAGTAGACCGCGCTGATCACGATCAGCAGCCCGGCCGCCACGAACGCCCGGCTGACCACGGTGTCGATGCCGTAGAGCCGGTAGCGCGTCACCGAGAAGGCGATGGCGACCGGGATGAGCCCCGCCCAGATGATCGCGGGCCACACCAGCACCGGCAGGAACTGCCCCGGGATCAGGAACACGATGTAGCCGGTGAACGCGAGCAGCGGCCAGCCGATCTGCCGCCTGCCGATCGGGTCGGCGCGCTTCAGGCGCAGCGCCAGGGACAGGGCCGACAGCACCATCGCGGTGTAGATGAACGTCCAGGCGAGCGTGAAGATGAGGCGGTCGTACGGTCCGATCGCGGGGAGCTGGAACACGTTGGGGATGACCGCGGGGAACGGGTAGAGCTCCAGCGGCGGATCCGGGCGCAGGAGCGCGCGCAGCGACGCGGCGGTGAGGGCGGCCCCGCCCAGCACCAGGACGAGCCGCCAGCGCGGCGAGGGCAACCGCCCGACGGGCGACCACAACGGCAGCAGCATGGTGAGCGTGAAGCCGCACACCGCCCAGCCGGCCTGGCCCGGAAACTTCAGCCACGAGGCCAGGACCAGCTCCCCGTCGGCGGCGGCCCGCAGCATGAGCGCCTGCGAGACGTCGCTGACGGACCCGCCGAGCCCGCCCACGGACATCAGCCACGCCATGTTCAGCCGGGGCCGGTGGTAGATGAGGAACGCGCCGACCGCGGGGAACGTCAGGGAGACGGCCGACTGCGGGGTCACGGTGGCACCGGCCGGTGTCCACGCCTCGGGCAGCCGGGCCCAGATCACCAGCGCGGTCACGGCGAGCGCCGGGGACACGACGGCCATGATGACGGCCACGACCCGCGCCGGGGTCACTCCGACATCGTCGGAGGTCGGGGACATCGCCATCAGCACGCCGTTCTGGTGGGTGCGGCGATGCCTGCTAATGTGGCACACCCGGCGATCATGGCGAATCTGGCCATCCTGGTCCTGTCTCTTCAGTGTGCGGCGTGCCCACTGGACAGGATTATGACGCTTTTATCGTAATAATTCCCCCCAGTTGGCCAGACGAGGCCTGGACCGGTTCCCCGAGGGCGCCCTCACCCCGGCCGGCCGGCCGCTCCGAGGTCAGGTCCGTTTGCGGATGACGCGGTCGTGGACGACCGTGTACGTGTTGCGCAGCGCGGCCATCGACTCGTCGTAGGAAGCCTGGGCCACGCCCGTGAAAAGGCAGTCGACGACCATGAGCTGGGCGATGCGGCTGCCGAGCGCCCCCGAGCGGAACTTGGTCTCCCGCGCCGCCGTCGTGAGGGTGACGTCGGCCGTGGCGGCGATTGGCGACTCGCGGAAGTTGGTGATGGCGATCGTGGCGGCGCCGGACGCGCGGGCGATCGCCAGGAACTCGACCGTGTCGACGGTGGCGCCGGTGTGGGAGACGGCGATGGCGACGCAGCTGTCGTCGAGCGTGGCAGCCGAGGTCCAGGCGGAGTGCGAGTCGTGCCAGTTGATCGCGGTACGGCCGATGCGTGACAGCTTCTGCTGGAGGTCGAGCCCGACCAGGGCGCTCGCGCCGACCCCGAACGTGTCGATCCGGCGGGCCGCCAGCACCAGCGACACGGCCCCGGCCAGCGCGTCCATGTCCAGGGTGCGGGCCGTGTCGGCGATGGACAGCGTCTCGTTGGCGGCCACCTTGGACACGATGCCTTCCAGGCTGTCGTGGCGGTCGATGTCGCCCGACACCTCGGGGAGGCTGGTGCGGGCGAGCTGCTCGCGGGCCACCTCCGTGGCCAGGTCCATCCGCAGATTCTTGTAGTGGGCGTAGCCCATCCGCTGGTAGAAGCGCACGACCGTGGTGGTCGACGTGTCGCAGCGGGCCGCGACCTCGGCGATCGACAGGCCGGCGGCGACCTCCGGGTCTCCGACGAACAGCTCGGCGATGCGCCTCTCCGACGGTCGCAGCGCCGGTATGGCGGCCCGGATGCGGATCAGCACCGGCCTGGAGCCTTCAGCCATGGTCACCCACAAGGTCAGGGGGGGTTGGAAGGAAACTTTTGTACGCTGCTGGTATGGTCTGCGTAATTTTATGACCTACTTGTTCTGAGGAAACCACATGTCCCGTGGCGCGCTCTCCACGTTCGGCATCGCCGCAGCGTTGTCCATCGCTCTCACCAGCTGCTCCTCATCCTCCGGCTCCGAGTCCGGCACCGGCGCCTCGGGTGCGGCAGACGGCAACCTGGTCGTGGGTGTGACCACCGACCCGGACACGCTCTTCCCCTGGAAGGCCACGCAGTTCCAGGCGGTCAACGTGCTGCAGAACATCTACGGCACGCTCACCGAGTTCGACAAGGACCTTAACGTGGTGCCCGGGCTGGCCGAATCCTGGAAGGCCGCCGAGGACGGCAAGACCCTCACCCTCACCCTGCGCCAGGGGGTGACCTTCGGCGACGGCAGCGCGTTCGACTCCGCGGACGTCAAGTTCTCGCTTGAGAAGATCATGGACGAGGCGACCGCCGCCGTGTCCCGGTCCTCGCTCGCGTCGGTCAAGTCGGTGGAGGCGCCCGACGCGACCACCGTGGTGCTGAACCTGACCGCGCCCGACGCCGCGCTGCCCGCCAACCTCGCCACGGTCAACATGGCGATGCTCTCCTCCGACGACACCGAGGAGAAGCTCAACACCACCCCCAACGGCACCGGGCCGTTCACCCTGAGCAAGCGCGTCGCCAGCCAGTCGATCACCCTGGCCAGGAACGACGCCTACTGGGGCACCGAGAAGGCCAAGCTGGACGCGATCGAGTTCCGGGTGATCCCCGACGAGTCCTCCATCGTCTCCGCGATGCAGTCGGGCAACGTCCACCTCGCCGTCTTCAACGACCCCCTCGTGGCCAGGACCGCCGAGGGCGGCTCGATCGCCGTCGCCAAGACCCCGCAGCTCAGCTACCACGCGCTGCAGCTCAACGCCCGCCGCGGCGACCTCGGCGACGTCAACGTGCGGCTGGCGATCCAGTGCGCGATCGACCGCAAGCAGGTGCTGGACACGGCCGCGCTCGGCGAGGGCGAGGTGACCGGGCCGATCACCGCCCCCGCCTACAAGTCCGACCCGCGGCAGCGGCCCTGCCCCGAGCGTGACCTGACCAAGGCGGCCGACTACCTGGCCAAGGCCGGCAAGTCCAGCGGCGTCACCGTCAAGACGATCGTCTCCCAAGGTGAGTACGCGACCTCGGTCAACGAGGCGCAGAACCTCAAGGCGCAGCTCGCCGAGGCGAAGATCAACCTGGACCTGGAGGTGCTGGAGTCGGGCGCGTTCGTGGACCGCTGGGTCGCGGGCGACTTCGACGCGGCCGTGGCGTTGAACGGCGGCCGGCCCGACCCCGACGGCATGTACGGCCGCTACTTCACCAGTGACGGCAACCTCAACAAGGTCGCCGGCTACAGCTCCTCCACGCTCGACAAGCTCTTCGCCGAGGGCAGGGCCATGGCCGACCCGGCCGCGCGCAAGGCGGTCTACGACAAGGTCGCCGCCGAGCTGGAGAACAACGCGGCCTGGGTCTGGCTGTTCACCAGCTACACCTACACGGGCACCGCGGCCCAGGTGCAGGGCTTCGAGCCGATGGCCAACGGTTCGCTGCAGTACCTCCGTACGACCTCGCTCGGCTAGTCATGCTGAGAGCGATCACGCGCAACCGGGCCGTCCGGCGCGTGGCGAGCATGCTCGGCACCCTGTTCGGGGTGGCCGTGTTCGTGTTCGTCATGCTCCGGGCGATCCCCGGCAACCAGATCACGGCCGGGCTCGGCACGGAGGCCGCGGCGCTCACCCCGGCGCAGCGGGAGGCGCTGGAACGCTTCTATGGCCTCGACCAGTCGCTGTTCACCCAGTTCTTCTCCTGGCTCGGCAACATGTTCACCGGCAACTTCGGCTACTCGGCGCGGGCGCAGCAGAGCGTGCTCGACCTGACGCTGAGCTCGCTGCCGGTCACGTTCGAGCTGGCCGTGCTGTCGATCGTGCTGGCGCTGCTGATCGGGGTGCCGCTCGGCATGCTGGCGGCGTCGCGCACCGGCTCGCCCAGGGACCTGCTCGGGCAGGCGGTGAGCCTGGCCGGGCTGTCGGTTCCGGCCTTCCTGCTGGCCACGACGCTGCTCTCGATCTTCGCCGCGTCGTTCGGGTTCAACCCCAACGGGCAGGGCTTCGCGTCCCTGTTCGAGGATCCGTTGCTCAACCTGCAGCAGATGCTCCTGCCGGCCCTGGTGCTCGGGTTCGGCATCGCGGCGCCGATCCTGCGCACCACGCGGACCGCGGTGCTGGAGGTCCGCTCCAACGACTTCGTCCGGACCGCGCGGGCCAAGGGCGTGCCGCCGCGCCGCCTGCAGATCAAGCACGTGCTGGGCAACGCGCTGGTGCCGATCGTGACGATGACCGGCCTGCAGTTCGGCTACCTGCTGGGCGGGGCCGTGGTGGTCGAGCAGATCTTCTCCGTCCCCGGTGTCGGCAGGCAGGTGCTGCTCGGCATCCAGCAGAAGGAGTACGCGGTCGTGCAGAGCACGGTGCTGGTCATCGCGCTGTCGTTCGTCATCGTCAACCTGCTGACCGACCTGCTCTACCGGGTCATCGACCCCCGGGTGCGTGCCTCGTGACGGCCCTGCGCAAAAGCCCGGCAGGGCTCACCGGCGTCGTCATCCTGGCGCTGCTCGCCGTGGTCGCGCTGCTGTCGTTCGCCGGGCTGCTCCCGCACGACCCGATCGCGCAGGACCCGCCGTCGCGCTTCCTGTCGCCGTCGGCCGGCCACCTGTTCGGCACCGACCAGTTCGGCCGGGACGTCTTCTCCAGAGTGGCGGCCGGGGTGGGCAACTCGGCGCTCATCGCGCTCGTCGCGGTCGCCTTCGCCACCGTCGTCGGCACCCTCGGCGGGCTGGTGTCCGGCTTCTACCGGGGCATCGCCGACGGGGCCATCGGCGGCGTCACCAACGTGCTGTTCGCCTTCCCGCCGCTGCTGCTCGCGCTCTCGCTCGCCTCGGTGCTGGACCGCAACTGGTTCACGATCGCCATCGCGATCGCGATCGTCTACGTGCCCATCTTCATCCGGGTGACGCGTGGTCCCGTGCTCTCGCTCAGGGAGATCGAGTACGTCAAGGCGGCGGTCTCCACCGGCCAGAGCCGATGGATGATCATGATGAGGCACGTTCTGCCGAACATCACCTCGATCATCGTCATCCAGGTGGCCCTCTCCCTGTCCTGGGCCGTGCTCACCGAGGCGTCGCTGAGCTTCCTCGGCCTGGGCACTCCCCCGCCCGCTCCCTCGCTCGGCTCGATGATCTTCGAGGCGCGCAGCCTGGTGTTCGTGGCCCCCTGGACGTTGATCGCGCCCGGCGCGGTCGTCGTGCTCCTGGTCGTGGGCCTCAACCTGCTCGGCGACGGACTCCGTGACACTCTCGACCCGCGAAACCGAGGCAAGCGGTGAACCTTTCGGAACTGACGACGGAATCGGCCGACCCGCGCTTCGCCGACATCGACAAGATGACGGTGGCCGAGCTGGCGGCGACCATGAACGGAGCCGACGCGGCCGTCCCCCAGGCGGTGGCCAGGGCGCTGCCACAGATCAGCACCGCGATCGAGGCCGCGTCCGAGCGCATGCAGGCGGGCGGCCGGCTGATCTACGTCGGCGCCGGCACCCCGGGGCGGATCGGCGTGCTCGACGCCTCCGAGTGCCCGCCCACCTTCAGCACCCCGCCCGACCAGGTCTTCGCGATCATCGCGGGCGGCGAGGGCGCCATCGTGCACCCCCGCGAGGGCGCCGAGGACGACCGGCAGGCCGCCGCCGAGGCGATCGACGCCGCCGGCGTCGGCCCGCTCGACACCGTCCTGGGCATCGCGTCGAGCGGACGCACCCCGTTCGTGCTCGCCGCCGTACGCCGGGCGCGCGAGCGCGGGGCGCTGACGGTGGGGCTGGCCTGCAACCCGGGCACCCCGCTCAGCGACGAGGCCGAGCACCCCATCGAGGTGCTCGTGGGCCCGGAGGTGGTGAGCGGATCCACCCGGCTCAAGGCGGGCACCGCCCAGAAGCTGGTGCTCAACATGTTCTCGACGATCGTGATGGTCCAACTCGGCAAGACGTACGGAAACCTGATGGTCGACGTCAAGGCCACCAACGGCAAGCTGCGCGAGCGGGCCGTCCGCATCGTCCGGTCGATCACCGGCACCGGGCGGGACGAGGCGCTGTCCCTGCTCGGCCAGAACGACTTCAACGTGAAGCAGGCCGTGGTGGCCTCCCACTTCGATCTCACCCCTCAGGACGCCGCCGCTCGACTCGCCCGCAGTGGCGGCCGGCTGCGCGTCGCACTTGGAGAACGCACATGAGAATCCTCGGCATGATCTCCGGCACCTCCCACGACGCCATCGACGTCGCCGTGGTCGACTTCGACCTGGCCGGCGAGACGCTCACCGGCAAGGTGGAGTTCACCGCGAGCACGCCGTACCCGCCGGAGCTGCGCGCCAGACTGGTCGCGGCGCTGCCTCCGGCGCCGACGACGCTCGCGGAGGTGTGCGTCCTCGACACCCTCATCGGGCAGAGCTTCGCCGAGGTCGCGGCCGCGGCGATCGACGAGGCCGGGCCCGTCGACCTCGTCGTGTCACACGGGCAGACGGTGTTCCACTGGGTGGACGAGGCGCACGCGCTCGGCACGCTGCAGATCGGCCAGCCCGCCTGGATCGCCGAGCGGACGGGCGCCCCGGTGCTGTCGGACGTGCGGATCCGCGACATCACGGCGGGCGGCCACGGCGCCCCGCTGGTCTCCGTGCTCGACGCCCTGCTGCTCGCCGGGCACCAAGGGGTCGCGGCGGCGCTCAACCTGGGCGGCATCTCCAACATGACCGTGGTGCGCGGCCCTGACGACCTCGTCGCCTACGACATCGGGCCGGCCAACGCGCTGATCGACGCCGTGGTGTCGAGCAGGGGACTGAGCGAGCGGGGCTTCGACGAGGACGGCCGGATCGCCGCCTCGGGCCAGGTGGACGAGCTGCTGCTCGACGTGCTGCTCGACGAGCCCTACTACCGGCTGCCGACGCCGAAGAGCACCGGCAAGGAGCTGTTCCACCTCGCCTACGTCGAGGAGGCGATCGCCAGATCGGGCCGCCGCCCCGGTGACGCCGACCTGGTCGCGACCCTGACCGAGCTGACCGTCCGCACGGTCGCCCGCGAGGTGCTGGCCTCCGGCGCGGACCTGCTCGTCGTCTCCGGCGGCGGCGCCCGCAACTCCGTGATGACGAACGGCCTGCGCGAGGCGCTTCCCGGCGTGCGCGTCACGTTCACCGACGAGTACGGCGCTCCGGCGGACGAGAAGGAGGCGATCGCCTTCGCCCTGATCGGCTGGTGCACCGCCCACGGCCTGCCGGGCACCGTGCCCGCCGGGACCGGCGCCCGCGCCGCCCGCGTCCTCGGCACGCTCACGCCCGGAGCGGAGCCGCTCGTCCTGCCCGCGCCGATCGCCGACCGGCCGCGGTCGCTCACGCTGCGCCGATGAGTCCGCGCGTGGCGACGGGCGACGACCTGGACGGCATCGTCGAGGTCTTCCTCGCCTGCTGGACCGGGAGCTACGCGTCGGTGCTGCCCGAGCGGCTGGTGTCCGCGATGACACCCGACCGGGCCCGCGAGCTCTGGACGGCCGCCCTGGCATCCGGCCGGGTCGTCGTGAGCGGCGAGGACGGGCGGGTGCGCGGGGTGACACGTTTCGGCGGCGACACCGTGCACTCGCTGTACGTACATCCGCATGCCCAGGGCGGGGGCCTTGGCATGCGGCTGCTTGGCGCGGCGGAGTCGGCGCTGGCGGCGGACGGGGTGAGCCGGGGCTTCCTGTGGGTGTTCCGCGACAACCTGCCGTCGATCGGGTTCTACCGCCGTCAGGGCTGGACCCCGGACGGCACCAGCCGCGTCACGCCGGAGTTCGGCGAGCCTGAGCTGCGCCTGTCCAAGGAGCTGGCATGACCGCACCTGACGGCGGAGCCGGCGATACCGCGCCGGACCACGGAGCCGGCGAGAGCGCGCCCGGCCTGCTCGCCGGTGGCCAGTCCGCCGGGGAGGGGCCCGCGGGGCTGGTCAGGGCGGTGCGTACGCCGTGGTTCGGGTGGACCGAGTGCGCCGGGCACCGGACCGTGCGCTGGGAGGACGGGGTGCGCGTCGGCGAGGAGCCGATGACGGCCGGCACCCACCACGACCTCGCCTCGGTGACGAAGGTCGTGGCCACCACGACGGCGCTCATCCGGCTCGTCTCCGACGGCCTGGTCTCGCTGGACGCGCCGGTGCGGACGTACCTGCCGGACTGCCACGACGGCATCTCCGTCCGCGACCTGTTGCTGCACCGGGGCGGGCTGTGGGAGTGGTGGCCGCTCTACATCCGGCCGGAGCAGCCGCCGCCGCGTTACCGGCCGGGCCACGAACGGCACTACTCCGACCTGGGCTTCGTCCTGCTCGGGCAGGTGGTCGAGGTCGCCACCGGACTCCCCCTGGACCGCGCGGTGGCGGAGCTGGTGACCGGGCCACTGGGCCTGCGCTCCACCCGGTACGCCCGTCCCGCCGGGCCGGACGTGGCCATGAGCGCGCGGGACGACCGGATCGAGATGGACATGCTCGACTCCGGGCGGCCCTACCCCGTCCCCTTCCGCAGCGCCGACTTCACCGGCTGGCGCCGCGAGCCGGTGTCCGGGCAGGTCGCCGACGGCAACGCCCACCACGCGTCGGGCGGCGTCTCAGGACACGCCGGGCTCTTCTCCACGGTGCCCGACCTGCTGCGCTACTGCGCCGCGCTGTCCGCCTACCGCGAGCACGACCGGCTGTGGCGGCCCGAGGTCGCGCGCGAGTTCTTCGCGCCCGGCCCCGACGCCCAGCAGGCGCTCGGCTTCCGCAGGTACGCGCTCCCGCTCCGGGACGAGACCGTCACCGTGCTCGGCCACCCCGGCTTCGTGGGCTGCGTCATCGGCTTCGTCCCCGACCGCGACATCGCGCTCGTCCTGGCCGGAAACCGGCTGCTGACCGACGGGCCGCCCGTGCCCACCGACACCCTCTGGCACGACCTGCTGCACGACATCACCGAACGATCGAGGACCGTATGACCCCGCTTCTCGCCATCCGCGACCTGTCCGTCGCCTTCCGCACCGGCAAGCAGGACGTCACCGTCGTGAAGGGCGTCTCCATGGAGATCATGCCCGGCCAGACCGTCGCGGTCGTCGGCGAGTCGGGCTCGGGCAAGTCCACCACGGCGGCGGCGGTCAACCGGCTGCTGCCGGACAACGGCCGCATCACCGGCGGCCAGGTGCTCTTCGACGGGCGCGACCTGGCCGGGGCGAGCGAGCGCGAGATGACCATGATCCGCGGCGCCGGCATCGGGCTGGTCCCGCAGGACCCGATGTCCAACCTCAACCCGCTGATGCGCATCGGCGAGCAGATCGGCGAGGCGCTGGAGGTGCACGGCCTCGCCTCGGGCCGGGCGGCCCGCGCCCGGGTGACCGAGCTGCTGGACATGGTCGGCATCCCCGACCCCGCCCAGCGCGTCGACCAGTATCCGCACGAGTTCTCCGGCGGCATGCGCCAGCGCGCGCTCATCGCCATGGGGCTGGCCTGCCGGCCGAAGCTGCTCATCGCCGACGAGCCGACCTCCGCGCTCGACGTGACCGTCCAGCGGCGCATCCTCGACCAGCTCGAACAGCTCACCGCCGAGATGGGCACCGCCGTCTTCCTCATCACGCACGACCTCGCGCTGGCGGCCGAGCGCGCCGACGTGGTGGCCGTCATGTACCAGGGGGAGGTCGTGGAGACGGGCCCGGCCGCAGAGATCCTGGCCGCCCCGTCCCACGACTACACCCGCCGCCTGCTGCGCGCCGTCCCGAGCCTGTCGTCCGTACGCACGGCCGCCGTCTCGGAGGACACGGGGAACCTGGTCGAGGTCGAGAACCTGCGCAAGGTCTTCCCGATGCGGGGCAGCGCCACGGAGTTCACCGCGGTCGACGAGGTCAGCTTCACCATCCCGCGCGGCCGTACCGTGTCGATCGTCGGCGAGTCCGGGTCGGGCAAGTCGACGACCGCCAACCTGCTGCTCGGCCTCGACGACATCACCTCGGGCCGGATCAGCTTCGACGGCACCGACGTGACCTCGCTCGGCCGGCGCGAGCTGTTCGCGTTCCGCCGCCGGGTGCAGCCCGTCTTCCAGAACCCGTACGCCTCGCTCGACCCCCGCTACACCGTGGAGAAGTCGATCGCCGAGCCGCTGCGAGTGCACCGGGTCGGCACCAAGGCGAGCCGCGCGAAGGCCGTGACCGAGCTGCTCGACCAGGTCTCCCTGCCCGCCTCGCTGGCTCAGCGGCTGCCGCACGAGCTGTCCGGCGGGCAGCGCCAGCGGGTCGCCATCGCCAGGGCGCTCGCGCTCTCGCCCGACCTCGTGGTGCTCGACGAGGCCGTCTCCGCCCTCGACGTGCTGGTGCAGGCGCAGATCCTGGAGCTGCTGGCCGAGCTGCAGCGCGAGCTCGGGCTCAGCTACCTGTTCATCAGCCACGACCTGGCGGTGGTCCGGATGATCTCGCACACCGTCCACGTGATGCGGCAGGGGCGGATCGTGGAGAGCGGGACCGCGAACGACATCTTCGACAGTCCCGAGGCCGACTACACCCGCGAGCTGCTGGCCGCCATCCCGGGCGTCTGAAACCGCCGTCGTCGTCCATCCCGCCGACGTTTCCTCCCGCCGACGTTTCCATCCCCTGACGGTCCTTCCCCTGACGGTCCTTCCCCTGACGGTCCTTCCCCTGACAGTCCATCCCCTGACAGTCCATCCCCTGACAGTCCATCCCCTGACGGTCCTTCCGCCGACGGCTCCTCTGCCGACGGCACGCCGCTGGCCGCGACTCCGCCCGTGGCCGAACGACTTCGAGCGCGTGGCCGCCGAGCGGAACCCCTGGCCTGGAATTTCCGAAAGAATCCCATGGTGGAGTCAGGAGCGAACGGCGCCGGCGACGCGGGACCCGGCTACGGCATCGGAGCGGTCGCGCGGCGGCTCGGCGTGCCCGCGCCAACGTTGCGCACCTGGAACCAGCGCTACGGCCTGGGGCCGAGCCGCCGCAGCCCCGGCGGTCACCGGCGCTACGACGAGGGTGACCTGCTGCGGCTGGAGGAGATGAACCGGCTGATCAAGTCCGGCATCGCGCCCGCCGACGCGGCCGCCCAGGCGCTGCGCCTCTCCCTGCCCACCGAAGCCCCGCCCTCGGAAGGGCCGCCGCCGGAAGCCACCCCCTCCGAAGCGTTGCCCTCGGAAGCCACGCCGGAAGCCACGCCGGAAGCCACGGCGGAAGCCACGGCGGAAGCCACGTCGAAGGCCGCGCCCAAGGCCGCGCCGGAACGAGCCCCGGCGAAGGCTCCTGTCGGGCCGCGCCGGGTGGCGGTGCCGTCGATGGCGCGGCTGGCGCGGGCGGCCGACGCGCTGGACGGTCCGACGGTGGCCGCCGCCGTGGCCGCCGCGCTCGACAGCCGCGGCGTGCGCTGGACCTGGCAGGAGCTGGTGCTGCCGGTGTTCGAGCGGATCTGCCGTACGCAGGCGCGGACGGGCTCGGGCATCGACGTGGAGCACCTGTTCTCCGACCGGCTGCTGGCCGAGCTGCACCGCCACGCCGAGCGGCACCCCGTGCCGGTGACCGGCAGGGCCGTCCTGCTGGCCTGCGCCGAGGACGAGCAGCACAGTCTGCCGGTGCACGCGCTGGCCGCCGGGCTGGCCGAGCGGGGCGTCGACGCGCGGACGCTGGGCGCGCGGGTGCCCTACTCGGCGCTGGCGGCCGCGATGCGCAGGCTCGGGCCGGCCGTGGTGTTCGTCTGGTCGCAGCAGGAGACGACCGGCGATCCGGCCCCGCTCGCGGCGCTGCCCGCACTGCGGCCTCCGGCGAAGCTCGTGGTGGGCGGAAACGGCTGGTGGGAGCCGCTGCCGCGCCGGGTCGTCCGGGTTCGCAGCTTCGACGAGGCCGTCTCGGCCGTCCTGGACGCGCTGCACTGAGCTTTCCGTGACCGGGTTGCGCGGATTCGCTTGCCTCTGTTTGAATAAGTTTTGAGTAACTTATTTAGGGGGTGCAGTCATGGGGACTGACCAGGTTTCCGAGATCTACCGCACCCATGCGTCATCAGTGCGGACGTACCTGCGCAGGTTCGTGCCCTCGCAGGAGGTCGACGACATGCTGCAGGTGGTCTTCACCGAGGCGTGGCGCTCGCGCGACCGCTACGACCCCGGCCGCAGCCCGCGCGCCTGGCTTTTGGGCATCGCGCACAAGCGCGCGGTCGACCACCTGCGCCGCAGGAGGCCGCTCACGGTCCCGCTCGACGACGCCGCCGAGCCCGCTGGGGACGACGGGCGAACCGGCGCCACCACGCTGGCCGAGCGCGACCGGCTGCACCGCGCGCTCGCCGAGCTGCCCGTGGCCCAGCGGGAGGCGATCGTGCTGGCCTACTACGCCGGCCTGAGCCAGCGGGAGATCGCCGAACGGCTCAGCGTCCCGCTCGGCACGGTCAAGGCCAGGACCTCCCGCGGCCTGCACCGGCTGGCGACGCTCCTGACCTGACCCGAGAGGAAACCGTTGATCATCAGTTCTTTACATGTCCCCGGACGCCTCAATACCGGCGATCGGGCACGGGTGTGAAACAGATGCGAAGCGTCCGCGATGGAGGAGTGGCATCCATGACCACGGTGACTTCCCGGGCCGACACCGTCCGCGAGCTGATCGACGACCGCTTGGAGAAGTTCCTCGACCAGCAGGGCGACGGGCTCGCCTTCCTGGGACAGGACGCCGGGCCGCTGCGCGACTTCCTGACCGGCTTCGTGCGCGACGGCGGCAAGCGGCTGCGGCCGTCGTTCGTCTACTGGGGCCACCGGGCGGCCGGCGGCACGGACGACCGGCTCGACGCGGTCCTGGCGGCGGGATGCGCCATCGAGATCATGCACGCGGCGGCGCTGCTGCTGGACGACGTCATGGACCAGGCGGACGCCCGGCGGGGCGGGGTCAGCGCCCACCTCGCCCTGGCCGAGCTGCACCGGGAGTCGCGCTGGCGGGGCGATCCCGGCCGGTTCGGCGAGTCGGCCGCGATCCTGCTCGGCCTGCTGGCCTTCACCTGGGCCGACGCCGCCCTGCTCGACACCGGCGACGAGCTCGGCCCGGCGCTGGAGGTCTTCACCCTGCTGCGCCAGGAGGCGATCGGCGGCCAGTACCTGGACCTGGCCTGGACCGCGCGCGGCGCGGTGGGCGTGCGGCAGGCGGCGCACATCTCGGTCTACAAGACGGCCAAGTACACCATCGAGCGGCCGCTGCACCTCGGCCACGCCATCGCGCGTGGCACACCGGAGATCCGGCGGCGGCTGAGCGCGTACGCGATCCCGCTGGGCGAGGCGTTCCAGCTGAGGGACGACGTGCTGGGCGTGTTCGGCGACCCGGCAGGCACCGGCAAGCCCGCCGGGGACGACCTTCGGCAGGGCAAGGCCACCTACCTCCTCGCGCAGGCCCGCGCTCGGGCCGGGCGCGACGCCGCGCTCCTCGACCACCCGCGCGACGAGGACGACCTCACCGCCGCGCGCGAGCTGATCGTGTCCTGCGGCGCCCTGGCGGCGGTCGAGGAACGCATCGCCGAGCTGGTCGGCGAGTCCACGGCCGCGCTGGCGGTCGCCCGCGAGCTGCCGGCCGACGCGGTGGTCGCCCTCGTCGACCTCGCCGGCCTGGCCACCGAGAGGACGTTCTGATGAGCCGGCACGCGCCCGTGGTGGTGGTCGGCGCCGGTCTGGGCGGCCTGTCCGCCGCCGTCCGGCTGGCCGCGGCCGGCCGCGAGGTGACCGTGGTCGAGGCGGGCGACGGGCCCGGCGGGTGCTGCGGCACCGCGAACGCCGGCCCGTACCGGTTCGACACCGGCCCGTCGGTCCTGACCATGCCGGACGTGCTGGCCGACACGTTCGCCGCCGCCGGCGAGGACCTCGCGGCCTGGCTGCCGCTGCGCCGCCTCGACCCGGCCTACCGGCTGGCCTTCCACGACGGCTCCCACCTGGACATCGTGTCCGAGCGGGAGGAGATGGCCGAGCAGGTGCGGCGGCTCTGCGGCCCGGCCGAGGCCGGCCGGTACCTCGCCTACCGGAGGCGGCTCGGCGAGCTGTTCGAGGCGGAGTGGCCCGCGTTCATCGACGCCGACATGACCCGGGCGCGCGCCCTGGTCCGGCCCCTGGCCCTGCTCAGGCTGGCCGCCCTCGGCGGCTTCCGGCGGCTCGACCGGCTCGCCGCCGCCCACCTCACCGACGAGCGGCTGATCAGGGCCCACACCTTCCAGGCCCTGTACGTGGGCCTGTCACCCCAGCGGGCACTCGGCGTCTACGCGGTGATCGCGCACATGGACACCGTCGGCGGCGTCTACTTCCCCGAGCGGGGCGGCATGCACGCCGTCCCGCGCGCCCTGGCCGCCCTGGCCGAGAAGAAGGGCGCCTGCCTGCGCTACGGGGTGCGCGCGAGCCGGGTCGAGGCGGACGGCGACGGCGTCACGGGCGTGCGGCTCGACGGGGGCGAGTGGCTGCCCGCGAGCCACGTGGTGATCGCCTGCGACCTGCCCGCCGCCCGCGCCGCCCGGCTGCTGCCCGAACGGGCCGTCGACTGGCGCTGGCGCCGCCCCCGCTTCTCGCCGTCCTGCCTGGTGCTGCACGCCGGGCTCGACCGCGAACTGCCCGGCCAGGCCCACCACACCCTGCACTTCGGGCGTACCTGGAAGGAGACCTTCAGCGCCCTGGAGAACGGGCAGCCGCAGCCGGACCCGAGCCTGCTGATCACCTATCCGCGGGACGCCGACGCGGCGCCCGCCGGGCACGCCACGCTCAGCGTGCTGGAACCCGCCCCCAACCTGACGGGTGCCGACTGGCGGCGGCTGCGTCCCGAGCTGGAGCACCGCCTGCGTGAGCGGCTGGCCGGCCTCGGCTACGGCGACCTGTCCGACGCCCCCGGCCTGGTCCTGGACCCGCCTGCCTGGCAGCGGCTCGGCCACAGCGCGGGCACCCCGTTCGCGCTGGACCACCGCTTCACCCAGACCGCCTGGTTCCGCCCATCCGGCGTGGCCAGGCGGATTCCCGGCCTGCACTTCGCCGGCATGTACACCGCTCCCGGAGTGGGTGTGCCGCCGGTGCTGATCTCCGGACGGCTGGCCGCCGCCCGCATCCTGGAGGCCGCGCGATGACCCTCACCGCCAGCTACGAACGCTGCCGCCGGCTGCACGCCGGCTATGGCCGCTCCTACTACCTGGCCACCCGCCTGCTGCCCGCGTGGAAGCGGCGGCACGTGCACGCCCTGTACGGCTTCGCCCGCCACGCCGACGAGATCGTCGACTCCTTCCTCGTGACCGGCGACCGCGCGGGCGCGCTCAACACGCTGGCCGCCGAGGTGGCCGCCGGGCTGGCGGGCGAGCGCGTGCACGACCCGGTGCTGCCCGCCTTCCTGCACACGGTCCGCTCCTTCGGCGTCGAACGCGGCGACATCGACGCCTTCCTGCGCGCGATGCGCGCCGACCTGTCGGTGACCCGCTACCAGAGCTACGACGACCTGCTCGGCTACATGGAGGGCTCGGCGGCCGTCATCGGCACCATGATGCTGCCGATCCTGGAGCCCGTGCCCGGCGCGGAGGCGCGGGCCCGCGAGCCCGCCCGGCAACTCGGCCTGGCCTTCCAGCTCACCAACTTCCTCCGCGACGTGTCCGAGGACCTCGCCAGGGAGCGCGTCTACCTGCCGCAGGAGGACCTGGCCAAGTTCGGGGTCGAGGAGTCGGACCTGCGCCTCGCGCACGCCGGGCCCGCCGTGCGCGAGCTGCTCGCGTTCGAGGCGGACCGCGCGCGCGAGCACTACCGCGCCGCCGCCGAGGGCATCGAGCTGCTCGTACCGTCCTCGCGGCCGTGCGTGCGCGCCGCCGTGGAGCTGTACGGCGGCATCCTCACCGAGATCGAGCGCAGCGGCTACGACGTCCTGGTCAGGCGGGCACGGGTGCCGCGCCGCCGCCGGGTCGTCACGTTCGCCCGCCACCTGATCGCCTCGGCCTCGACCGGCCGGGCCGAACGCCTGCTGCGGCTGGAGCCGTCGTGACGGGGACCGCCGGAACCGGGACCGTCGGGACGGGCACCGCCCCGACTGGGACCGTCGGGCCAGGCATCGTCGGCACGCCGACCGTCGTGGTGGATGCGATGGGCGGCGACCACGGCCCGGCCGAGACCGTGGACGGCGCCGTGCGCGCCTGGCGCGAACACGGCGTGCCCGTGCTCCTCGTCGGCCGCGAACCGCTGCTGCGCGACCGGCTGGACCGGCTCGGCGCGACCCGCGACGTCGGCGTGGTGCACGCGCCGGACGCCGTGCCCATGGCTGAGCCCGGCGCGCGCGCCGCCGCCAGCGCTACCTCCAGTCTCGTGATGGGCTGCGAACTGGTACGTCAGGGCGCGGGAGGCGCCTTCGTGTCGGCCGGGTCCACCGGAGCGGTCGTCGCCTGCGCCGTGCGCGGGATCGGCCGGGCCGAGGGCGTCCTGCGGCCCGCGCTGGCCGTGGCGCTGCCGTCCTTGGAAGGCGGGGCCAGCGTGCTGGTCGACGCCGGGGCGACCGCCGACCCCACGCCGGAGATGATCGGCCAGTTCGCGCTGCTCGGCGCGGCGTACGCACGGGTCGTGCTGGGCGTCGCCGACCCGGTGGCGGGGCTGCTGTCCATCGGCTCCGAGCCCGGCAAGGGCAACCGGCTGGCCCGCCGCGCCGCCGAGATCCTGCCCGGCCTGCCGCTGCGCTTCCACGGCAACATCGAGGGCCACGACGTGCTCGCCGGCACCGTGGACGTGATCGCCACCGACGGCTTCACCGGCAACGTCGTGCTGAAGAACGTCGAGGGCACCGTACGCACCGCGCTCGCCATGGTCGCGGCCTCCGGGATCGCCTCGCCCGCCCAGCTCGCCGGGGTGGCGGCCCGCTACGATCCGCGCACCCACGGCGGCGCCGCCCTGCTCGGCCTCAGGGGCACCGCGGTCGTGGCCCACGGTTCGGCCACGGCCGCCACCATCGCCCGCGCCTGCGTGGTGGCCCACGACCTGGCCCGCGCCGGCGTCGCGTCCCGGATCACGTCCGAGGTCGCGGCGCCCCGCACCCTCGCGAGGGAGCAGGTGCCGTGACCGAGTCACCCGATCCCGACCTCGGCGCCGGTGCCGGTGCGGTGACGGTCTCACGCGCGCAGGGGGTCGGCGCCGTTCCAGGCGCCCTGGCTTCCGTACGGGGTGAAGCGGGCGAACAGCTCCTCGCCGTACCAGTCGTGAGCTCGTACGCGGGTGATGACGGTCCGGTGGTGGGCGGTGCCGTAGGCGAAGTCGCGGACGGCGCGCGCGTCGCGCCACAGGGAGAAGGTGGCCTGGCGGGCCAGCGGCCACTCGCCGATGCCGACCGAGGCCAGCAGCCCGTCCTGCTCGCGCAGCGCCCGGTCCACCGCCGGGACCGAGCGGTAGAACGCCGCCAGCCGACCGGCCCGGATCGACGCCCGCGTCAGCACCGCCACGGGCCCGGCTGCGCCCTGTCCGGCGGCCACGGGGGCGAACGGGTCGACACCGCCCCAGGCGCCGCGTGCGGCCAGCGGGCGCAACCGGACGTGCCAGGACTCCCGCGCCTCGTCCCGCCAGCGGGCCGCGATCGGCGAGCTCCGCAGGAAGTCGTCCAGGTCCGGCTCGCCGCGCCAGACCGCGAACAGGGCCCAGCGGCGCAGGTCGGCTCCCAGCGACATGCTCGGGCCCCGGCCGGTGCCCAGCAGCCGCCAGAACCGCAGCCCGCCGGTGCTCCGCAGCACCGGCCGGTCGAAGGCCATGTGGCGCATCGCGCCAACGGTGTCGTATCGGATGAGGTGGAACGAGGCGATGGTCGTAGTGCTGGTGTCGCTCATCGGCGGCTACCTGGCCGGCTCGGTGCCGGTGGCCCTGCTGGTCGCGCGCGCCCACGGGTTCGACCCGCGGGAGGTCGGCGACCGCAACCCGGGCTTCTGGAACATGAAGGAGCAACTGGGCTGGCGGGCCGCGGTGCCGGTGTTCGCCGGCGACACGCTGAAGGGCACCGTGGCGGGGCTGCTCGGCCTGTTCGCCGGGGGCGGGCACGTCGGTGAATGGGCGGTCGTGGCACCGCCCAGCGTGCTGCCGGTGTACGTGGCCGTGGCGGGCGCCATGATCGGCCACGCCTGGCCGGTGTTCGCCGGGTTCCGGGGCGGTCGCTCGATTCTCGCCTTCGCCGGGGGCGTCGCCGTCATCTGCCTGCCCGCCTTCCTGCTGGCCGTTCTGGCGCTCGTGCTCGTCTCCCTGGCGGCCCGGTCGTTCGCGGTGGGCGCGAGGGTCGCCGTGTTCGGTGTGCCGGTGCTGCAACTGCTGTTCGTCCCCGCCCCGCAGGTGGCCGCGACAGGTGCGCTGCTCTGCCTCATCGGCCTGCGCTTCGGCCAGGCCGCCCTGGCCGCCCAGCGCCCCTGACCGCCGGCGGGTAGGTGCGGCCCCGCCAGGTGCGGACCGGGCGCAGGGTGGCCTGCGTCAGGCGGACCGCCGTGGCGGGGTCGAGCAGTGGTGAGAGCCAAAGGCCGGCACCCGGCCGGCTGTAGCTGCCGCGCAACGCCCCGGCCAGCAGCCACCGTACGGCCAGCAGCGCCAGATCGAGCCGGGACGGGCGGCCGATCGCCAGCCGCAGCACGGGCAGCGCGGCGGTCAGCCAGACGACCGCCAGATCGGCCGCCTGCCAGCCGGGGCCGGTCACGTCCCGCAGCGGCAGCGACCGGCCCCACTCGCGCCAGAGCTCCGCCGTCGAGTCGTGCATGTCGACCTCCAGCAGCGCCCCAGCGTCGAGGAACGCGACCACCCAGCCCTCACCCGCCAGGTGGCGGGCCAGCGCGACGTCGTCGGTCATCCGGTCGCGCACCCGGGCGAACCCGTCGGCCGCGAGCATCCGCTCACGCCGGAACGCCATGCACTGGCCGTTCGCGACCGCGCGGTGCGGCGCGGGCGGGGTGGCCGGGCCGATGGGGCCGAACCGGTAGACCAGCGTCGCCAGCATCGACGCGTGCAACGCCTGCTCCAGGTCGCCGTCGCAGCTGAACCGAGGTCCCACGGTGACCAGGTCGCGGCCGTCGAGCGCGGCGGCCACCGCCCCGAACAGGCCCGGGTCCGGCCGGGCGTCGGCGTCCAGCGTGATGACGACGTCCCTCTGCGCCGCCGCCACGCCCTGGCGCAACGCCCACTGCTTGCCGACCCACCCGGCGGGCAGCGGGGCGCCGGTGACCACCTTGGCGCCCAGTGACGCGGCCAGCGCCGCCGTCCCGTCGGTCGAGCCGTCGTCCACGACGATCACCTCGTCGACGTACGGGTCCGCGAGGGCGGCCCGCAGGCACGCCCCGATCCGCCGCTCCTCGTCCCGCGCCGGCACCACCACGGAGATCCCCCGGTCGGCCCACCCGCCCCGGCCCCCCTCGTCACGTGCCGGCACTCCCACAGAGATCCCCCGGTCGGGCCACCCGCCCCGGGCCGCCTCGTCAGGCGCCTTCATGGCCCGCGCCCGAGCCTCCCCGGACAGCCGGTCGTCAGCGGGCGGCGTGGCGGGACGCAGGGGCGGCAGGCGGTCGCGACCTCGGGCGAGACGAGTGGCGACGACGACGGCCGCGACGGTCTGGGCCACGGCAAGCGGCCGAATCCTCACCGGCACTCCCTTCCCCCGGGAGCCCGAACGCCTGGTCGGCCCTCCCGTTCACCGGGAGCACGAACACCTGATCGCTCCTCCCGTTCGCCGCGAGCACGAACACCCGGTCGGCCCTCCCCGGCCACGTGAATCCGGGAGTCCGGTCGGCCGTCCCGCCTCGCGGCCGTGGGGAAGTCCTGCGCGACGAGGCCGGCCACGATGCGGGCGCCCAGGGTGACCATGGGGAGGCCGCCGCCGGGGTGGGCGGAGCCGCCCACGAGGTAGAGGCCGCGCCGGGGGCCGCGGTTACCGGGCCGCAGAAACGGCGAGAGCGTCCCGTGCGTGGCGGCGCCGTAGATGGCTCCGCCCCAGGCACCGTAACGGTCGCGCAGGTCGGCCGGGGTGAAGGTGTCGACGAAGCGCAGCCGCCCGGCCAGGTCGTGGCCGCGCTCGGCGAGCCGTTCCAGCACGAGGTCCCGGTACGACTCCACGGACATCGGCCACCGGCCCGGATCGCGGGCGGGCACGTTGACCAGCAGGACCTGGTTCTCGGCGCCGGCCGGCGCCTGGGACGGGTCGTCGACGGCCGAGCAGCCGACGTAGACGGTCGGGTCGCGCGGCGGCACGCGGCGTTCGAAGATGTCGGCGAACTCCTGCCGGTAGTCGGCGGAGAAGACGATCGAGTGGTGCGCCAGCCCGGGCGTGCGGCCTTCGACGCCGGCCAGCAGCAGCAACACCGACGAGGACCGGCCCAGCCGGGCGATCCGGCGCAGCCGCCGCCGGTGCGGCAGCAGGTCGCCGTACAGGCTCGCGGCGTCGGTGTTGGCGACCACGATGTCGGCGGGCACCCGTTCGCCATCCGCGAGCCGTACCCCGGTGACCCGGTCGCCGCTGGCGGTGATGGCGGCCACCGGGGCCGACAGGCGCACCTGGACGCCCGCCTTGTCCAGCAGCGCCGCCAGGTCGTCGGCGAGCCGGGGCAGGCCGCCGGGCACGTACCAGCCGCCCTGACCGTGCTCCAGCGCGGGGATGCAGCCGAGCGCGGCGGGGGCCCGGTGCGGGTCGGAGCCGGCGTAGGTGGCGTAGCGGTCGACGTACTGGATGAGGCGCGGGTCTCGGAAGTGGCGGCGCGCCAGGCCGTGCAGGGTGCGGCCGGGCGCGACGGCGAGAAGGTCGGCCGGGCGTGCCTGCTCCGGAGGGCGGGTGAGGGGTCCGGCGAAGAAGGTACGGCCGGCGGCGGCGAGGCAGCGGCCGGCCCACGCGTGGAAGGCCCGCCAGGCGGCGCCCTCTCCGGGGGCGAGGCGGTCGACCTCGGCGGCCATCTCGGCGGGGTCGCGCCGGGCGGTCAGCTGGGAGCCGTCGGCGAACCGGTAGCGGCACAGCTCGGCCGGTTCGATCAGCTCCCGCTCCAGCCCAAGCTCGCGGAACACGTCCGGCATGGTGAGCAGCGAAGGGCCGAGGGAGAAGGTGAACCCGTCGCGACGGTGCTCGGCGAGCTTGCCCCCGAGCCGGGGCAGCCGTTCGTACAGCCGGACCTCGTGGCCCTGCCGGGCCAGCAGGAGCGCGGCGGCCATGCCGCCGAAGCCGCCGCCCACCACGGTCACCGAAGCCACAGCCGCCTCCACCCCAGCGCCGCGAACGTGCCCATCGCCACCCCTCCCACTGCCGCGACGAGCGGGTCGGGCGGCTGGAACACCGCCGCGAACCCGAGCGTCTCCATCGCGGCCATCGTCGTGTACAGGGCCGGCAGCCCGGCGCCGACCGGGCGGTCGCGTCCGGCGATCCGCCGGACGACCACCATGACCAGCAGAGACACCAGGAGCCAGCCGGCCAGGTTGCTCATTGGCACGCCTCGGTAGGGGCCCGGTTCGGCCCACACCCACAGCCCGAGCCTGAGCATCTGCGGGTCCAGGAACAGGTCCCACGCGGTCAGCGCCAGAGCGCCCACCACCACGCCGGCTCTCCCGCCGACGGCCGCGCCGATCCCGTACGCGGCCAGCCCCATGCCTCCCCACGCGAGCGCCACCACCAGCGGCACCCCGCCGACCTGCGGCCACAGCGCGCCGGTGTAGTGGTAGGCGCCGAACGGGAACCCGGTGTGGACGCCGACCAGCTCGGCCAGGTAGCCGACCGCCACCGCCGCGCCGAAGGCGGCCACGGCCCGCGGCCAGCCCAGCGGCGCCGCCGCGAAGCCCACGGCGCTCACCGCCAGCAGCGCCACGACGACGCCGGTGAACGGCAGCGGGTCGTCGCTCAGCCCGGACATCACCTGGGCGACGACCATGGCGCACAGGAACATCGAGCCCAGCGCCTGTCCCAGCGCGGGCCGGGTGACGGGTGCACCGCGGAGAGCGTCCATGTCCTGATCCTTCGGATCCGGGCGGCGCTCGGTTGCGTCGCATCCGGGTCGCTTCCATGCTCTCCGGGCGTTGTGCGGGGGTTACTACCGAACCGCCGACATGGGGGAATCTTTCCGCTCCGGTCTGTCACGCGCCGGAACCGGAGGTGTCGGGTGAGAACGGGAGGCGTCGGGCTGAACCGGTCGGTGCGCGGGCGCGTACCTCCACACGTCCGGACTCGCGTCCATGGAGGTTTCGTGGAGCTCAGCCTCTTGCGTACACAGGCGCACAGCCCTTCGTACTTCTCACTGCTGCGCGGATCCTCCGGGCAACGGGCCCCGGTCGACTTCTGCATCCCGTGCAACCCGTACTTCCCGACGCCGGAGATATTCGAGCATCTCGGGAGGAACCTGGAGACGATCCTCAAGTTCTATCCAAGTGGCGCGGACACGATCACCGCGGAGCTCTGCTCCACTTTCGGTCTCCACCCCCAGACGGTCGCCATGGGCAACGGGTCCACCGAGCTGATCACCTGGATCGACCATCTGCTGGTGCGCGGCAGCCTGGCGGTGCCGATCCCCACCTTCGGCCGGTGGACCGACCAGCCGCTGGAGACGGGCAAGCGGGTCGACATGTATCCGCTGCTGGAGAGCCGCAACTTCACCCTCGACGTGAACGACTACGTGTCCTTCATCCGCATGCGCGGCTCGCGCGTGGCGGTGATCTGCAACCCCAACAACCCCGACGGTGGCTACCTGCCGAAGCACGAGGTGCTGCGGCTGCTCGACCAGCTCATCGACCTGGACCTGGTGATCGTGGACGAGTCGTTCGGCGACTTCGTGGACGCCGAGCCGTATCCGGGGGTGGCCGCCGAGGCGGCGGTGCGGCCGAACGTGATCGTGCTGCGCAGCCTGGGCAAGAACTTCGGGCTGCACGGGATCAGGTTCGGCTACCTGGTCGCCAACCCGGCGCTGGCCGGCAAGGTGAGGGACGCGCTGCCGAAGTGGAACCTCAACTCGTTCGCCGAGGTCGTGGTGTTCCTGATGAGGCAGTGCATGGGCGAGTACCAGGAGAGCCTGAGGCGCCTCAGCCAGGACCGGCGGGTGATGTTCCAGCAGCTCAGCACCATGCCGGAGCTGTCGGTCTACGCCTCGCAGGGCAACTTCCTGCTGGTGAAGCTGCCCCCGGGGTACGACGGGGTGCCGCTGCGCGACCACCTGCTGACCGAGCACGGCGTGTACGTCCGCGAGTGCGGCAACAAGCTGGGCACCACCAGCCAGTTTCTCCGGCTGGTGGTGCGTCCTCAGGAGGACGTGCGGCGGCTGCTGGTCGGCATGACGCAGTTCCTGTATTCGGGCAGCCTGCACGAGATGCCCGTCGTCGGCCTGCACCACCGGGCGGTCAATCCGCTGTCCGCCTGACCCGCCACCTCACGAACTCACGAACTCTGGAGCTGGCGCTCCCTGTCGAGCCTCCGTGAGGCGCTCAGCGACAACGGGCGGCTCGGCCACCAGAAGCGCTCGCCCATCAGCGTGACCAGGGCGGGCACCAGCACGCTGCGCACCAGCAGGGTGTCGAGCAGCACGCCGAAGCCGACGATGATGCCGAGCTGGGTGAGCGTGATCAGCGGCAGCACACCGAGCACCGCGAAGACCGCGGCGAGCACGATGCCCGCGCTGGTGATGACGCCGCCGGTGACCGCGAGGGCGGTGACGATGCCGGCGTGCGTGCCCTGACGGGCGGCCTCCTCGCGGGCCCGGTGGGTGAGGAAGATGTTGTAGTCGACACCCAGGGCGACCAGGAACAGGAAGCTCAGCAACGGCACCGAGAGGTCCATGGCGGGGAAGCCGAAGAACCGGTCGAAGGCGAACCACCCGGCCCCGAAGCTGGCCACGAAGCTGATGATCACGGTCGTCACCAGCGTGACGGCGGCGACGACCGACCTGAGCAGGAGTAGCAGCACGAGCAAGACCACGCCGAGCACCAGGGGGATGACGACGAGCTGGTCACGGGTGGCGGCCTGCCGCTCGTCCAGGTCGGTGGCCTCGGGGCCGCCCACCAGCGCCTGCCCGTCCGGCACGGCCTTGACCGCCTCGCGCAGCTTCTCGACGGCGGTGAGACTGGCGTCGCTGCCGGGCTCGGCCTCCAGCACGACGTTGATCTTGGTGAGCTCGGATCCGCTCTCGGCCACGGCGGCCGTGGAGACGCCGGGGGCGCCCTTGGCCGCCTGGAGCACGGCCTCGGCCGCCGGCTCGCGGGCGATCACGACCACCGGCTGCGCGCTGCCCGCCGGGAAGGCCCTGCTCAGGGTCTCCTGCCCGGCGATGGCCTCGACCTTCTCGCGGAACTGCTCGGTCTGCGACAGCCCACTCTGTACGCCCACCGCGCCCACCGCGAGGACGGCCAGGATGCCGACGCTCACCAGCGACATGAGGACCGGGCGGCGGGCGACCCCGGTGCCGATGCGCCGCCAGACCCCGTCGCGCGCCGGGTCGGCCTGGCCCACCTTGGGGGCGAAGGGCCAGAACAGCCCGCGGCCGAACAGCACCATCGCGGCCGGCAGCACGACCAGCGCGTAGGCCACGGCGACCACGATGCCGATGGCGCCCGCCATGCCGATGGCCCGGTTGAACGGCGACAGCGCGAACAGCAGCGTGCACAGCGCCAGGGCGACGGTGGCCGAGCTGGCCAGGATGGCGGGCGCGGCGGACCGCACCGCGGCGGACATCGCCCGGTGGCGGTCCTCGTGGATGCGGAGCTGCTCGCGGTAGCGGGCGATGAGCAGCAGCGCGTAGTTGGTGCCGGCTCCGAACACCAGGACCGAGGTGATGCCGAGGGTGGAGTCGTCGACGGTCAGCCCGGTGAGGTTGGTGAGCAGGGCGACGACCTTGGCGGCGACCTGGTCGGCCACCCCGACGACGGCGAGCGGCACCAGCCACAGCCATGGGCTGCGGTAGGTGAGCAGCAGCAGCAGCGCCACGACGCTCGCGGTGACGGCCAGCAGCGTGATGTTGGCCCCGCTGAAGACCGAGGACAGGTCGACCTTGAACCCGGCGCCGCCGGTGACCTCGACCTTCGCGCCGGCCGGGAGGCCGTCGCGGGCCTCGGCCCTGACCTGCGCCACGGCCTCGGACAGCTCGCTGTTGGACAGCGTGCCCGCCAGGGGCACGGTCAGCAGAGCCACGTCACCGTCGGGGGCCATGACCGGCGGCGGCACCTTGCCGCCCACGGCCCGCGCGGCCATCCGCTGGGCGTCGGCGTCGATGGCGGCGCGGTCGTCGGCGGTCAGCGTGCCCGACCGGCTGTAGACGACGAGCGCGGGCAGGACCTGGCCGCTGGGGAACTCCTGCTGCAGCCGCGCCACCGCCGCGGACTCCGCGCCCTTGGGCAGGGAGTCTGCCGGGTCGGTGCTCACCTTGGCGGCGCCGCCGAACGCCAGGGCCAGACCGGAGATCACGATCGCGAGAACGATCGTGAGCCACTTACCCGATCGGCCCCACAAGGCGTCCCACCTACTAGGCTCTGCTCGCCACATGTAAAACTCTTTCCATGATGGAATATTTCTACGATGGAACGTTAGCATGCCCCTAGAGGCGTAGTTGAGTGAGGGGGGACCGTGACGGCGCGCATTCCCGACGCCACCGAGCTGATGTTCGCGATCCGGCGCCTCAACGTGGAGAACGACCGGTTCGCCGAGCGCTTCGCCGATCTGCACGGCCTGCACCGCACCGACCTCAACGCGCTCGTGGTCATCCTCGACGCGTACGCCGCCGGCCACCCGCTCACCCCCGGGCACCTGGGCGCCGCGCTCAACCTCAGCCCGCCCGCCACGACGGCCCTGATCAACCGGCTCGAAGGCGTCGGCCACGTCGAACGCCGCCGCAGCGCCACCGACCGGCGCAAGGTCGAGGTGGTGCTCAACGAGCAGGCCGCCCGGCTGGCGGGGCAGTTCTTCACGCCCCTGGCCCGCCACCTCGCCACCGCGATCGACGAGTTCACCCCGGAGGAGCGCGAGGTGATCGGCAGGTTTCTCGACCGCGCCGTCGAGGCCACGGCGAAGGCCAGGCGGCAGTCGACCGCCTGACCCTCAGCTCTCGACCTCATGCCCTGTCCTTCGTCAGGGCCCCCCGTCCGGTTGCATCCGGTCACGCCAAGATGTAGCACTCCACTTCGGCCCGGCGGTATGGCAGTCCCTCGTCGACCGAGTGGCGTATGCACTTGTTCTCGGCGTCGCTCAGCAAGAGCTCGCCGCACACGGTGACGCCTGAGTAGGTGCGGCAGTCGAGCGTCGGATCGGCCTTGCCGACGCGGTATCCCTCCTTGACGGCGGCCCGGCATTCGGCCCGCCGGCTTGAGGTGTCGACGTAGCGGCACTGCTCCATCAGGACGTGATACTGGTCCTCGCTCACCTCTCGTGGTTCAGTGCCATCCCAGGCGAACCCCACGACCATCCCGAGGATGGCCAGCAACCCGACCCCAGAGACAACGATTCCCTTCATGCTTCCCCCCTGCATACGAGCTACCGCCAGGCGCGCATGCCAAACCTGTCAGCCCCACACCTCCCGTGCCGTCTCGACGATCAGGGCCAGTTTGGCGAACTGCTGGTCGGCGGTGAGGGTGTTGCCCTCGACCGTGGAGGAGAAACCGCACTGCGGCGACAGGCAGAGCTGGCCGAGGTCGACGAACTTGGCCGCCTCGTCGATGCGGCGCTTGAGCGCGTCCTTGGACTCGAGCTCGCCGGTCTTGGTGGTGACCAGGCCGAGCACCACCGTCTTGCCCGGCGGCACGAACCTCAGCGGCTCGAAGCCGCCCGACCGCTCGTCGTCGTACTCCAGGAAGAAGCCGTCCACGGCCAGCTCGCCGAACAGCGCCTCGGCGACGAAGTCGTACGTGCCCGAAGCGGCCCAGGAGGAGCGGAAGTTGCCCCGGCACATGTGGGTGGTGACCGTCATGCCCTCGGGTTTGGCCGCGAGCGCGGCGTTGATCTGCTTGATGTAGCGCAGGTGCATGTGCTCGGCGTCGTCGCCGCGTTCGGCCAGCTCGGCGCGCTGGGCCGGGTCGTTCAGGTAGGCCAGGCTGGTGTCGTCGAGCTGCAGGTAGGTGCAGCCGAGTTCGCCGATCCGGCGCACCTGCTCGGCGTAGGCGGCGCTGAGGTCGCTCCAGAACTCCTCGACGTCGGGGTAGACGGCCGGATCGATGGCGGCCGGCCCGCCGCGGTAGTGGACCATGCTGGGCGAGGGGATGGTCAGCTTGGGCACCGCGGTGCGGGCCGTGTCGCGCAGGAACGTGAAGGCGTCGGCGAAGACCGGCCGGGGCAGGCTGATCCGGTCGTGCACCCGCAGGGCCGCGGGGGTGAACTCGATGTCGCCCTGCTGATTGTGGAAGCGGACCGTGATGTGCTCGTCGGCGGCCTGGCCGATGCCGCCGAGCTGGTAGATGAAGTCCATGTGCCAGGAGGCCCGCCTGAACTCACCGTCGGTCGCCGCCCGCAGCCCGATCTCCTCCTGGCGGCGCACCACTTCGCGGATCGCCTCGTCCTCCACCTCGCGCAGCGCCTCCCCGGCGAGGCTGTCGCGGGCGCGGAGCAGGGCGGGCGGGCGCAGCAGGCTGCCGACGTGGTCGGCGCGGAAGGGCGGTGAGGTACGCATGGGGATGTTCTCCTCCGTGGTCGGTCGCGACTAGAGGTCAGGGATCAGCCGTCGACGCCGCCGGGTCACCGTAGCGGACGCGAAGCGGGGCCTTGAGCAGCTTGCCCGCGGCGTTCCTGGGCAGTTCGGCGACGAACTCCAGGTACTTGGGGATCTTGTAGCGGGCCAGCCGGCCGTCCAGGTGCGCGAGCAGGTCGGCGGACCGCGCCCTCGCGCCTGGCCGCAGCACGACCAGCGCCTTGCCCACCTCCCCCCAGGTGTCGTCGGGCACGCCGATCACCGCGCACTCGGCCACCGCGGCGTGGCCGTACAGGGCGCTCTCCACCTCGGCGGGGTAGACGTTCTCACCGCCAGAGATGATCATGTCTTTGATCCGATCGGAGATGCGGACGTACCCGTCCTCGTCCGCCACCCCGACGTCTCCCGAGCGGAACCAGCCGTCGGGCGACAGCACCTTCGCGGTCTCCTCGGGGCGCCGCCAGTAGCCGGGCATCACGTTGGGGCCCCGTACGTACACCTCGCCGGGCTCGCCCGGGGCGGCGTCGGAGCCGTCGGGCGCGACCAGCCGGACGTCGGTGAAGAAGCACGGCACGCCGGCCGAGCCTGCCTTGTCCGCCGCGTGCTCGGCGGCGAGGAACAACGCGCCGGGCGCGGTCTCGGTCATGCCGTAGCCCTGCAGGAGGGTCAGCCCACGCTCCTGGTACGTCCTGATCAGCGGCATGGGCACCGGGGCGCCGCCGCAGAGCAGGTGGCGCAGGCTGGACAGGTCGGCCGCCGGCCAGCGCGGCGACTGGGCGAGAAAGCCGAACATCGACGGCACGCCGAACATCACGGTGACCCGCTCCGACTCGATCAGGTCGAAGGCGCGCGCCACCTCGAAGGACGGTTCGAGGATCGCCCGGCCGCCCTTGAGCACGCTCGGCAGCAGCGTCTGGGCCAGGGCGGCGATGTGGAACAACGGGGCGCTGATCAGCGTCACCTCGTCGTGCGCGAACGGCACGTCGACCAGCAGGTTGACCACGTTCCAGGTCAGGTTGGCATGGGTGAGCACGGCCCCCTTGGGGTGCCCGGTGGTGCCCGAGGTGTACATGATCAGGCACGGGTCGTCGCGGTCCACCGGCTCGTCGATCGGGCCGGGGGCGCCCGAGGCCACCAGCTCCTCGTAGTCAACGGCCGGGACGTGGCGGCCGGGGAGCCCGGAGCCGTCCTGGCCGTCGCCGAGCAGGACGATCCCGGCACCGGCGTCCTCGACGACGAAGCTCAGCTCGGGCGCGGTCAGCCGGGTGTTGAGCGGGACGAACACCGCCCCCAGCAGCCCCGCGGCGAAGAAGGTCTCGACCAGGGCCGGATGGTTGGCTCCCAGGTACGCGACCCGGTCGCCGCGCCCCACGCCGAGACCGCGCAGCGCGTGGGCGAGCCGGTCGGCCCTGGTCCGCAGGTCGCGGTAGGTCCGGTGGTCTCCCCGGTGACTCAGCGCCACCCGGTCCGGCGTCATCCGCGCCCGGCGCGCCGGCCACGAACCGAGCCCCTGGTTGCGCATCGGCACTCCTTGACGGTCAGGTCGACGGTCAGATCGGTCCCGCCCTCAAGTTAGGCCAGCCTGCAACGGCTGTCACTCATCTGCCCAACTTTGCGGGTCCGGGACCGTGTCGAGGATCGCGCCCGCGACCGCCTCCGCCTCCGGCCGGAACCTCTCGTGCAGCGCATGGCAGACGCGCTGGGCCTTCTGGGCCGGCCAGTCGCTCGGCAGGTGACGCAGCGGAAGCCGCGGATCGGCCCGGATGATCTGCAGCCACTCGGTCAGCAGCACCAGCGAGCGGGCCAGGTCGTCGGGCGCCTCCGGCATCGGGTCCGCCCGGTCCCACCGGTGGAGGAACGCCTGGTAGCGCCGCCCCAGCCCGGCCAGATCGTAGGCGTCGGCGACCAGCGCCTGCATGTCGGTGGGCGACCGGGGCTCGGCCGCGAAGACGCGCACGTTGGCGCCCAGGTCGTCGATCACCCGTGTGACGTCGACCTCGCCTGGAGCGATCCACAACCCGTTCTGCAAAGGGCCGAACCCGGCCCAGGTCAGCCGGGAGCGCAGCTCGTGCCGCTGGCGCTGCCAGGACTCGGGCAGGGAGAAGCCGATCAGCGTCCACCGGTCGTCGCCGTCGTCGTTGACCACCCCGCTGTCCCAGATGCGCCGCCCGCCGTCCCTGAGCACCTCCGCGCTCACCGGGGTCAGGCCGAAGTACATGCGGCGACCGGCCCGCTGACGGCGCAACAGCCCGCGGCGGGCCATCCGCGTCAGCGTGGAGCGGGTCGCCTCCTGCGAGATCCCCACTCTGGCGAACGCGTCGATGAAGCTGCCCGAGAACACGCAGATGCCGTTGCCGTGGACGTGGTCGCCGAGGAAGGTGAGCATCACCGACTGGGGCCGCATCCCGCCGTCCCGGGCCCGTCCGGTCACGTCCGTCTCCTGACCTCTCAAAGTTGGGCATTCTCTTGACAGCTGTAATGTACCTGCCTACATTCAGGGCCACATCGCGGTCCCGGAGGTGCGGATGCGCCGGCTTCTCCCGTCCCTGGCCTGTCTCCTTCTCGCCGTCACCGCGTGCGGCGGCACCGGCGAGAGCGGCGGATCCGGCGCCGCCGATCCGATCAGAGTGGGCCTCATCGTCTCCCTGACCGGCAACTACACGCCGCTCGGCAGCGAGGACAAGAAGGCAGTCGAGCTGGCCGTCGAGCAGGTCAACGCCCAGGGCGGGCTGAACGGCCGCAAGGTCGAGCTGGTCACCCGCGACGACAAGACCGCGCCCGACCAGGGCATCGTGGCCTACAACCAGATCAAGGGCGAGATCGACGCGCTCATCGGCCCCGTCTTCTCCAACGCGGCGCTGGCCATCGAGCCGCTGGCGCAGCGCGACAAGATGCCCTACCTGTCGCTCGCGCCGGCCCAGGAGCAGGTCGAGCCGATCAAGTCGTACGTCTTCGTCACGCCGGCCCTGTCCAGCATGTACGCCGAGCGCTACCTGCAGTACATCCAGGCCATCGGCGTCAAGACGGTCGCCGTGGCCTGGGACTCCAAAAGCGCCTACTCGGTGTCCGGGCACAAGGCGATGGTCGCGCTCGCCCCGAAGTACAACGTGAAGATCGCCGTGGACGAGCCGTACGAGACCACGACCTCCGACTTCAGCGCGATCTTCACGCACGTCCGCGAGTCGAGCGCCGAGGCGCTGGTCTTCTGGGGCTCCGGCGCGCCCGGCGTCACCGCCGCCAAGCAGTACGCGGCCGCCGGGCTGGAGGTGCCGTTGTTCCTGACCGCGTCCCAGGCCAGCAAGCTCTGGCTGGAGCCGATGGGCGCCGCCGCCGAGGGCATGACCGTGCAGAGCGCGATCGGCGTGGTGGGCGAGCACCTGCCCGACGGGCGGCAGAAGCAGATCATCGACCAGATGGCCAAGCCCTACCAGGACAAGCACGGCTACCCGCCGCCGCAGTTCGCGCAGGACGGCTACAGCGCCTGCCTGCTGCTGTTCGAGGCGATCAGGAAGTCCGGCGGCACCGACGAGACCAAGATCCAGCAGGCGCTGGAAAGCATGGACCTGGTCACCCCGAACGGCCGGTTCCGCTACTCCCCCACCGACCACTCCGGGCTGTCCCCCGAGTACATCTCCGTCAACACGGTCAAGAACGGCCAGTTCGTCCCCACGGAGTGGGCCAGGACGCAGCTCGCCAAGACCGTCGGCGCGGGGTAGCCCGTGCTGGCGGTCACCGGGATCTCGCGCTCCTTCGGCGGGGTCTACGCCGTGCGCGACGTCACGCTCGCCGTCGGCGAGGGCGAGGTGTGCGGTGTCATCGGGCCCAACGGAGCCGGCAAGTCCACCCTGTTCAACCTGATCACCGGCCATCTGGCGGCCGACCGGGGCGGCGTCTCCTTTCTCGGCCGCCCGGTCGAGCGGCTCGCACCGCACCGGCGGGCCCGGCTCGGCATGTCCATCGTCTTCCAGGGCGCCCGCGTCTTCCGCGGCATGACGGTCCGGGAGAACGTCATGGTGGGGATGCACGGCCGCACCCGGGCCGGCTTCGTCTCCGCGGCGCTGCGGCTGCCCCGGCACCGCCACGACGAGCGGGAGATCGCCCACGAGGCCGGCCTCGCGCTGGACCGCGTGGGCCTGGCCGAGTGGGCCGACCGGCCCGCGGACCGGCTGCCGATGGGCCAGCAGCGCGCCCTGCAGCTCGCCCGCGCCCTGTGCGCGCGACCCCGGCTGCTGCTGCTCGACGAGCCCGCCTCCGGCCTGCGCGCCGGCGAGCGCGAGCGGCTCGCGACCCTGGTCGAGGAGCTGCGCGCGAGCGGGCTGACGATCCTGCTCATCGAGCACGACGTCGGCTTCGTGACCCGGCTCGCCGACCGCGTCGTCGTCCTCGACCTCGGGCAGGTCATCGCCGACGGGCCGCCCGCCGAGGTGCGCGCGGACCCGCTCGTGCTCGCCGCCTACCTCGGGCAGGCGTCATGATCGACGTCACCGGCCTGGTCGTCGCGTACGGCTCCGCCACCGCCCTCGACCACGTCACCCTCTCGATCCGGCCGGGCGAGATGGTCGCCCTGCTCGGCCCCAACGGAGCGGGCAAGTCGACGCTGGCCAACACCCTGGCCGGCCTGCTCACCCCGGCCTCGGGCACCGTGACCGTACGGGGCCGGCTGGCGCTCATCCCGGAGGGCCGCCAGCTGTTTCCCGACCTGTCGGTCGCCGACAACCTGGCCCTGGGCGGCTGGCGCTCCGGGCAGCGCGACCCGGCCCCGGTCTACACGCTGCTGCCGCGCCTGGCCGAGCTGGCCCCGAGGCGCGCGGGCGTGCTGTCGGGCGGCGAGCAGCAGATGGTGGCCTTCGGCCGGGCCCTCATGTCGCGTCCCGAGGTGCTCGTCGTCGACGAGCTGTCCCTCGGGCTCGCCCCCAACGTCACCTCCGGCCTGGCCCGGCACCTGGTCGAGCTGAACCAGGAGCGGGGCCTGACCGTGCTGCTCATCGAGCAGAACGCGCGCCTCGCCTTCGAGCTGTGCGAGCGGGCGTACGTGCTGGAGTCGGGGCGGCTGGTGGCCGAGGGCGACTGCGCCGACCTGGCCGGCGACCCTCGGGTGGCGGGCGCCTACCTCGGCGGTGCCATCACATGAGCGTCTACCTCGGCGGTGCCATCACGTGAGCGCCTTCCTCGGCTACCTGCTGAACGGCCTGGCCGTCGGGTGCGCCATCGCGCTCATCGCCAGCGGGCTGGTCGCCATCCACCGGGTCACCGGCGTGGTCAACTTCGCCCAGGGCACCTTCGCCGTGGTCGCCGGGCTCTGCGCCTCCTCGCTGCTCGGGCTCGGGCTGCCGCACGGGCTCAGCGAGGTCGCCGCCGTGCTGGTCGCGGCGCTGGCCGGCCTGCTGACCGGTCTCGCGGCCATCGGCCGGCCGGGCACCACGCCGCTGTCGTCGCTCATCGTCACGCTCGGCGTGGGCGTCCTCGCGTACGCCGTCGAGATCGTGCTGTGGGGCGACCAGCCGCGCTCGGCCCCCGGCCTGGCCGGCTCGGTGACCGTCGCCGGCGCCCGGATCCAGACCCAGCACCTGCTCGTCATCGCCGTCACCGCGGTGACGTTCGTCCTGCTCGCCCTCTTCTTCGGCCGCACCTACCTGGGCAAGGCGCTGACCGCGTGCGCCTCCAACCCGTACGCCGCCCGGGTGGTCGGTCTCGACGTGCGGCGGCTGGGGCTGCTGGCCTTCGCGCTGGGCGGGCTGCTCGGCGGCCTCGCCGGGGTGCTGGTCACCCCGCTGCGGCCGATCTCGTTCGACACCGACGTCACGCTCATCGTCAACGGCTTCGCCGCCGCCGTCTTCGGCGGGCTCACCCGGCCGGTCGTCGCGCTCGCCGGCGCGCTGCTGCTCGGCGTCGCCGAGACCATGGCCGCCGGCTACGGCTACGGGTCACACCAGCTGGAGGTGGCGCTGGGCCTGATGCTGGTCGTCATGATCGTGCAGGCCGGCCGCCGTTCGACCATCCACCAGGAGGCCGTGTGAGTCGTCCGCCGGTGGGGCTGCTGATCGGGCTGCCGGTCGCGGCGGTGACGCTCGCCCTGCCCGCGGTGCTCGACGACAGCGCGCTGGCCGTCTACATCCTGCTCGGCCTCTCCGCGATGGTCACGGTCGGGGTGTCGCTGCTGATGGGCTACGCCGGGCAGGTCTCGCTCGGCCAGGGCGCCTTCTACGCCATCGGCGCCTACACCGCCGCCCTGCTCAGCCTGGGCGGCGTCCCGCCGACGGCCGGTCTGGTCGCCGCCCCGGTCGTCGCCGCGGTGTTCGCCGTCGTGATCGGCACGCCGCTGCTCCGGCTGCGCGGCCACCACCTCGCCTTCGCGACGCTGGCCATGCAGCTGATCCTGCTCTCCCTCGCCGGGCAGCTCGACTTCACCGGCGGCGACATCGGGCTGCAGGCCATCCCGCAGTTCGGCGTCGGCTCGTTCGAGATGGGCGGCGCGGCCGCGTACGCTTATCTGACCTGGGGCGGGCTCGCGCTGGTGATGCTGGTGACGCACAACGTGATCACCTCGCGGCCCGGCCGCGCGCTGCGGGCCCTGGCCACCAGCGAGACGGCCGCCGCGTCCTCCGGCATCCCGGTCGGCCGCTACAAGCTGACCGTGTTCGCCCTGTCGGCCGCCTTCGCCGGGCTGGCCGGCGGCATCTACTGCTTCTACACCGGGTACGTCGCGCCGGGCTCCTTCCCGGTGCTCATCTCGATCCAGTACATCGTCATGGCCGTCGTCGGCGGGCTCGGCACGATCTGGGGCGCCGTCGTCGGGGCGACCGCGATCACCCTGCTGCTCCAGGGCCTCAGCACCCTCGCCACCGTGCCGGGAATGCCGACGTACGCGCCGAGCGTGCTGTCGTACGCGGTCTACGCCCTGGTCCTCATCGTCGTCGTCCTCTTCCTGCCCCAGGGGCTGCTGCCCGCCATCACCGGCCGCCTGGCCGCCCGTCGCGACCGGACCCGGCCGCCGCTGGAGGGGGAACGGGACGGCTCTCCCGCCGAGTCCCGCTGACGGGCCGCCGCAATCTTTGCCGGATCTTTCGAAAGCCGCCTCCCAGGCCACCCGGCCGTCGGCCCGCGCCGGAGGCACGCGCGTCAGGCACGCGCGTCAGGCACGCGTGCGGTGTCGCCGTTACCCCACCGGGTCGGGGCCTACCTCTCAAGACGGTGAAAACCTGACCAGAAGGGAACGCCCGCCCCTGCGGCGACGCGCCCACGCACAGGCATAGCGCCTGGTGGAGGGGGTAATCCCCGGCGTACGGCAGGTCGCCGGTCAAGGGTGCCGAGACAGCCGCTCAGGACGGCACACGGCCGCTGATCGCGACACCCGCCACCGCGGCGGAAGGAGTTTCCCGGTGACCATCTACGAGCCGCTGGCCGACGAACCGCCGACCTCACCAACGGCCCCGCCCAGGACGCGCAGGGGCAGGGTGATCGCCGCCTGGCTGTCGACCACCGACCACAAGGTCATCGGATACCTCTACCTGATCACCTCCTACGTCTTCTTCCTCGTCGGCGGCATCATGGCGATGGTCATCAGGGCCGAGCTGGCCCGGCCGGAGCTGCAACTGGTCAGCCAGCAGGTCTACAACCAGATGTTCACCATGCACGGCGCGATCATGCTGCTGTTGTTCGCCACCCCGCTGTTCGCCGGGTTCGCCAACGTGCTGATGCCGTTGCAGATCGGCGCCCCGGACGTGGCCTTCCCACGACTGAACGCGGTCAGCTACTGGCTGTTCCTGTTCGGCGGACTGATCGCGTTGTCCGGCTTCTTCACCAACGGCGGCGCGGCCGACTTCGGCTGGACCGCGTACACACCGCTGTCGCACAAGGTGTTCACCCCCGGCATGGGCGGCGACCTGTGGATCATGGGACTGGTGCTGGCCGGCGTGGGCACGATCCTCGGCTCGGTCAACTTCATCACCACGATCCTCGGGATGCGCGCGCCCGGCATGACGATGTTCCGGATGCCGCTCTTCACCTGGAACGTGCTGCTGACCGGCATGCTCGTGCTGATGGCATTCCCCGTGCTGTCCGCCGCGCTGCTGGTGCTCGAAGCCGACCGCAAGCTCGGCACCCACGTCTACGACGCGGCCAACGGCGGATCGATGATCTGGCAGCACCTGTTCTGGTTCTTCGGCCATCCCGAGGTCTACATCATCGCGCTGCCGTTCTTCGGCATCATCTCCGAGATCGTCCCGGTGTTCTCCCGCAAACCGCTGTTCGGCTACGTCGGTCTCGTCGGCGCCACCATCGCCATCGCGGGGCTGTCGATGACCGTCTGGGCGCACCACATGTTCGGCACCGGGCAGGTGCTGCTGCCGTTCTTCTCGTTCATGACGTTCCTCATCGCGGTGCCGACGGGCGTGAAGTTCTTCAACTGGATCGGCACCATGTGGCGCGGCTATCTGTCCTTCGAGTCGCCGATGCTGTTCGTGATCGGCTTCCTGGTGACGTTCCTGCTCGGCGGCCTCACGGGGGTGATCCTGGCCTCGCCGCCGCTCGACTTCCAGGTCACCGACACCTACTTCGTGGTGGCCCACTTCCACTACGTGGTCTTCGGCACCGTGGTGTTCGCGATGTACGCCGGGTTCTACTTCTGGTGGCCCAAGATGACCGGCAAGATGCTCAACGACACGCTGGGCAAGATCCATTTCTGGCTGCTGTTCATCGGCTTCCACACGACCTTCCTGGTCCAGCACTGGCTCGGCGTGATCGGCATGCCGCGCCGCTACGCCGACTACAGCGCGATCGACGGGTTCACCACGCTCAACGAGATCTCGTCGCTGGGCGCGTTCCTGCTCGGGCTTTCCACGCTGCCGTTCCTCTACAACGTCTGGCACACCGCGCGCCACGCGCCCAGAGTGGAGGTGGACGACCCGTGGGGGTTCGCCAACTCGCTGGAGTGGGCCACCTCCTGCCCCCCGCCCCGGCACAACTTCACCTCGATGCCGCCCATCCGCTCCGAACGACCCGCCTTCGACCTGCGCCATCCGCACGGCGACCCCAGCACGCAGCTCACCGTGGCACCCGGGAGGAGGTACCGGCCATGAGAACCCGGCCGCTGCCCGCGATCGGCCGGCGCGTGCGCCCGGGTCACTGGAAGGGGCCTGGACCATGAGCCTGTCACACCGGGAGCAGCGGATCCTGGCCGAGATCGAGCTGGGCCTGCGTGAGTGCGACCAGGCCTTCGCCCGCCGCATCGACGCGCTCAACGCGGCCGCCGAGGAGGGCCCGAGCCGGTACTCCTCGCACGTGAGCGGGATGGAGCTGGTCTGCGTGCTCATCGCCGCGCTCCTGCTGGCCGTACTCCCGGTGATCGTGGTGCTGCACGCCGGCCGCGCCTGCCCGGCACCCGCGCGTACGGGCAGCTCCACCAGCAGCGGAGCCCCGTACGTGGCGCCCTACCCGCCACCGGCCCGCTCGAACGGATGCCGGTGACGCCCCGGCCTCCAGCCTCAGAGCAGCCCGGCGTTCCGGCCTTTCGCGGGTCCGTCCGTCCCGCGCCCGTGAGCACCTCCAGCAAGCGCGGGACGGGATCGGCGCACTCGGCGACGACGAGTATGGACAGCTCATTTGGCCTGGAGCGGGTGGCCGAAACAGTTGGGTGAGACCGTCTGACTGCGAGTCCAGGCAAGTAAGCTGCCCGCGACCGTCGCGTCGGTGGAGCCATCGAGAGGTTCAAAGCCGCGCGAAAAGCCTCCGCTGGACGCGCGACAGGGGCCGGGACTTTAGCGCAAGACGGTCGACTCTGACGGCGAAGTACCGCGAATGTCGATGACTTACGTACGCGGACGGTGCCGGCATGCGCCGGAAAGCGTATGCGGTTCTCGATCTGAGGCTGACGACACGCGCGCACCGACCGCCTACGCTCTGAAAGCGATCTTGGTGCCTGGTGCGCGGGCCGTTGGGAGCCGGCCGACCGGCGGCCACGAGACGGGATAAGAAAGGACCGATGTTGGCATCGTTGAACGGGACGCGTGGTTTCGATCTGGACGTCGAGCTCGCCCGCGCCGCGCGGGAGACGGAACGGCTGCGGGAGCGTATCGCGGAGTTCGAGGGCAGCGCCGAGACCGCCGGAGGGCTGGTGGCCGCCCGGGTCGGTCCGACCGGCCGGCTGGCCGAGCTGCGCCTCCGGCCGCAGACGATGCGGCTGGGCTCCGAGGAACTGGCCGAGGCGATCGTCGAGGCGGTCGGCGCCGCGCAGGATGACCTGGCCCGGCAGCAGCGGGAGATCACCGCCGATGCCGTCGGCGACGGCCAGACCGGTGGGCCGGGCGGCGCTCATGGCCCCGGTCGCGAGTCCACCCTGCGCCTGCTGGACGACCTGGACCGGCTGTTCGGCCGGTTGTGAGTGGCTGTGCACGGCTTGGCTTGGGGCGCGGGGCTTGGGATCGGAAGAGATGACGAGTAACGGGGAGGAGAGCGGTGACCGATCAGGCGGGGATGTCCATGGCCTTTGACGCGGCACAGCGTGGTTGCGGGGAGATGACGCGCAGCGTCCAAGGCTATGCCGGGGCTGCGACGGGTCTGCGGACCGGTCTGGAGGCATGTGGCGGCGGCACTCAGCAGGATCCGGAGCTGGTCGTGTTGCTGGCAGAGTTCACCGGCCTGCTGTCGCAGGCGGCCGACCGTAGCGCGCAGGTCTACGCGGCCACCGCCGACGGCATGGCCGACACGGTGACGGCCGTGCGCCAGGCCGAGGCGGCGTCCGCGGCGCAGGTCGACGCGGCGCAGGTCCACGCGAAGGGCGCCACATGAGTTTGACGATTCCCGCCGAGTACGCGACGGTGGCCGGACTGATCGGCGGCGGCGTCGCCGCCCTCTTCACCCTGGACGAGGATCATCTGCGCGAGGTGGGGCACACCCTCGGCGTGTTCGCCCGGCAGGCCACGCCCAGCCTGGCCGGCGCCGAGCAGGCCGCCACCGTGTTCACCAGCGCGACCAGCGGCGCGACCAGAGACGAGTTCGCCGGCCACTGGAACACGCTCGCCTCCGAAGGCCATACCGGCAGACTGGTCAGGATCGCCAACTGGGGGTCCACCGCGCTGGGGGCCATCGCTCAAGCCATCGAGCTGGCCAAGATGGGCGTGCTCGCATGGCTGGGCTGGTCCACCGCGCAACTGGCCATCGCCGCCTTCACCGGCGTCGGCGTGATCGCCGCCGCCACCAGCGCCCTCCTGCGCGCTCGCACGTCCATCGGCTCCATCACCACGAAACTCTTCACCCACCTGCGCGGCACCGTCGCCCAGACCATCCGCCGCGCCAGCGACCAGTTGAAAGACATCCTCAACAAACTCCCCAACCTCGGGCCAAAGCCCCGCCTGGCCCTCGCCGGACACGGCCCCACGCCCAGCGCGACCCCGAAAGGCGGCACCCGCCTTTCCTCCAGTTGGGCCTCCCCTGGAAAGCGCAAAGCGGCGGACGAAGCAATGCAGCGGCGACGTGCGGCGCAGGAGTCGATCAAGAGGCTAGGGAAAGAGATTGAGGATCTAGAACAACAGAATCACCAGTTCCGACAAGCCATAAGAAGCCTCAAGCGTGAGATTCAAGGCATGAGAGAGGAGAACGCAGAGCTGATACTTAGAATAAGGGATCCCCATATGTCCGTTTGGAGTGCCAAGAGCTACGGAGAGCTCCTAGATAGGCAGACGAAACTATCGCAGAGCCATCAGAGGGAAATCTCGTCACTGGAAAAAGCGATCAATGCCAATCTTGTTAGCATCGGATCGAAGAGAATCGCCCAGACGACGGAGCGGCGGAATCTGTAGAAGAAAGTTGCCCGATTCGGCCAGTCAGCCACACCTCGGGCTGTCGCCCCTCGTCATCGTGCTCCTCGCCCTGCTCGCCGTGCCCCGCGTGGTGGGGTGTTGAGACTAGTCGGCCGGAATTGCACGAAAAGACTCCGCCACAGGTGAAGCAGGGTTGTGAAGGGGCGTGGGTGGATGGGGGCGACGGATGCCGGTGACGCCCCGGCCTCCAGCCTCAGAGCAGCCCGCCGAGCAGGTAGCCGCCGAACGCCGCCAGCACTCCCAGCACCAGGCTGCCGACGGCGTTGAGGACGGCCTCGGTGACCGCCCCCTCCTCCAGCAGTCGCAGGGTCTCGAAGCCGAAGGTGCTGAACGTGGTCAGGGCGCCGCAGATCCCGGTGCCGACCAGCAGGAGGACCTGCTCGGGCAGCCCGGCCCCGGCGCCCATGCCGAGCAGGAACCCGAGCACGAGGGAGCCGAGGACGTTGACCGTGAGGGTGCCCCAGGGGAAGACGCCCTGGCGGCGGCTCTGCACGTAGCGGTCGATGAGGTAACGGGCCGGCGCGCCGATGGCACCGCCGAGGAACACGAGCAGAACCGTCACCTGGGCGCCCTCGGCGGCCCGCCGACGTAGCGGTAGACCTCCACCCGGTCCATGATCACGAGCCCTTCGGTGACCAGCTCGTCGAGCTGCGCCACGAACTCATCGATCCGGTCCTCGTTGTCGACGATGACGATCGCGATCGGCAGATCGTCGCTGAGCGACAGGATGCGGTCGGTGTGGATGAGCGAGGAGGCGCCGAAGCCCTCCATCCCGCGGAACACGCTCGCGCCGGCCATTCCCTGGTCGTGGGCGCGACGCACGATCTCGGTGTAGAGCGGGCGCTGTCTGTACTGGGCGTCCTCGCCGATCAGGATGGTCAGCCGCATCGCGCTGCCGTGCAGTCTCATCGTCCGCTCCCTTCGCCTCGCCGCCGCGGCAGACCGGCCACGGCCCGGCCCAGGACCGTCCCGCACCAGACGGCCGCCACCCCGGCCAGCAGGCTGTCCAGTGCGTAGAGGTCGGTCGGCGTCCAGACCCCGTCGTCGGCCAGGAGGACGATCTCGGCGGTGAAGGCCGAGAAGGTGGTGTAGCCGCCCAGGAAGCCGACGCCGAGGAAGGGGCGTACGTAGTGGGTGGGCGGCCAGACGTGCAGGACGAAGACCATGAGCAGGCCGAGCAGGAAGCAGCCCGTCACGTTGACCAGGAACGTGCCCCACGGGAAGCCGCCGGCGGCGACCGGCACCGCCTCGCTGACCAGGTAGCGGGCGACGCTGCCCAGACCGCCGCCCAGCGCGATGACCGCGATCACCCGGGTGGCCCGCCTGTCACGCGTACGCGCGGGCAGCTGGAACACGTCCTTGGCCGACCGGCCCCGGAAACCGCCGAGCCGGTCGTGGGCCGGTCGCGAGGTCACCTTCATCCCCCTTGGACACGCGTCGCTGACCTGAGTCAGGAACCATCAGCCACGTGGGCGGTGCGGGCGGCGGGCCGCCCCGGCGGGATCCATCACCGGCGGTCCACCAAGTCTACGTACCGTCCGCCGCGCGCGACTGCGGGGGTGTGCGGTCGACGAGCTCAGAGACCCAGGCGCAGCATGTGCAGCAGGCGGCGCATCTGGGACGGCACGTTGTGCACGCGCACCCGGGTCTCCTGGACGAAGGAGGCCAGCTCGCGGACACCCGACACGTCGATGAAGACGACCCGGCCCGCGTCGACGACGAGATGGCGATCCAACCGCAGGGCCTGGGTCAGCGCACGGCGCAGCGCGCCGCTGTTGGTGGCGTCGACCTCGCCGACCAGCCGGACCACCGTGGGGCCGGCCATCATGGCGCAGGTGACGCGCAGGATCTGGTCGACGTAGAGCAGCTCTCCGGCCGGCACGTCGCCGGAGGGGACCTCACTCCGTGAGTGCACGACGTCGTCACTGTCCGTCGTCATCATGCCGCGCACCTAAACAACCAGCTCGTCGGTGCTCGCGGACGTGCCGATCGGGCGCGGCAAGCGCCTGCCATGCGAAATCTCGATGTTCAAGGTCGGCCCCTTCGAACGGGGACGGGGGTCCTCGTCAACGGTAACGTCGGAATAAGATTACCGGAAGAATTTTTCAGTATAAAGTCTTCAGGTATGGGCCTCAGGTCCTGCGACGAAGACCCGAAATTCCACCCGAGGGCAAGATGCCGGAAACGCCATCCTCCTGGACGTTCTTGACCAACCACGCTCGTGTCCTGCTCGTGATCGCGGGTGACCCGCAAGCTCGCGTGCGGGACATCGCCGCCGCCATCGGCATCACCGAACGAGCGGCCCAGGGCATCGTCACCGACCTGGAGGACGCGGGCTACCTGCAACGCATCCGGATCGGACGGCGCAACAACTACAGCATCGACCCTCGCCAGCATTTCCGCCATCCCACGGAGGCCGATGTCCCGGTGCAGGTGCTGATCGACATGTTCACCCATCGGGATCTCCAGGACGACGAGCAGCCGCCGGGCGACCAGCGGTGACCGCGCCGGCCCGCCGCCTCCCGGCTCCCCACCTCATCGCTCCGGCCGGACCTGCACGTACGATCGACGAATGATCGAAGATACCGAGACCCGGCCCGGATGGCTCGCTCCCGAGGAGCTCGAGTCGGTGCGGGGACGGATGCCGATCCTCTATGTGGACGCCGTGCCGGTGCGGGTCGACACCACCGGGGTCGTGACCCATGTCGGCCTGCTGCTGCGGATCTCCTCCGACGGGGCGGTCAGCCGGGCCCTCGTCTCGGGGCGGGTGCTGCACCAGGAGCGCGTGCGCGACGCGCTGCTGCGCCATCTGGAGAAGGATCTCGGCCCCGTGGCGCTGCCGCACGTGCCGGCGTCGCCGCAGCCGTTCACCATCGCCGAATACTTTCCGTCACGCGACGTGACGCCCTACCACGATCCGCGCCAGCATGCCGTGTCGCTGGCGTACATCGTCCCGGTGGCCGGTGACTGCCGGCCCCGCCAGGACGCGCTCGACCTGGTCTGGTTCACACCGGAGGAGGCGTGCTCCCCGATGGTGCAGGAGGAGATGGCCGGCGGTCAGGGCGTCCTGCTGAAGCAGGCGCTGGCCCACGTCGGCCGGCTCACCTGAGAGTCACGCACGGCGGCGGCTTGCATCTAGCCGATCTATCATGAAATGTCGCGATATGAGCGCTCGCTGGCTCGGTCACCTGCGGCAAACCGTACGCCACGAACTCGGCTACATCCGCACCCAGCTGAGGGGACTCGGCCGCCCGGGCTCGCAGCAACGGCTCCAGGTGCGCCAGGTCGCCAAGGCGACCCTGGCCGCGGTACTCGCCTGGTTCCTCGCCGACCGGCTGCTGCCACGCGAGAGCATCTGGTTCGCCCCGGCGACCGCGGTGATCATGGTGCACGCCACCGTCTACCAGACGCTGACCAACGGGCTGCGCCGGGTCAGCGCGGTCGCCGCGGGCGTCATCCTGGCCGGCAGCATCGGGCACCTGCTCGGCCTGAGCGCGCTCAGCCTCATCCTGGTGATCCCGCCCGCGCTGGTCGCCGCGCGCTGGCACCGGATGGGACGGCACGGCACCGACGTGGCCACCACCGCCGTGCTCATGCTCTCCTTCGGCGCCGCCTCCCAGGAGCGCTATCTGCTCGCCTACATCATCGCCACCGCCGTGGGCGCCCTGTGCGGTGCGGTGGTCAACACCGTGCTGTGGCCGCCGCTCTACCGCGAGCGCCCCGACCTGGCCTTCCGCCGCCTGGCCAAACACCAGGCGGACCTGCTGCGCGACATGGCCGAGAGCCTGCGCGAGGGCTGGGACCTGTCCGGCGCCCCCGAGTGGGAACGCCAGGCCGCCCGGCTGGACTCCCGGCTGGCCGAGGCGAGGACCGCCGTCGCCGACAGCGCCGAGAGCCGCCGCTACAACCTGCGCCACTACCAGTTACGCCGCCTGCGCCGCCAGGCCGACCGTGACCACGCCGCGCTGCTGCGCACCATGACCGGCATCGGCGTGCACCTCCACGCCATCGTCCACGCCCTGACCCATCTCGAACGAGCCGGGACCTCGCAGCCGGCCCCGTCCGACCTCAGCGACGCCTACGCCCGCGACTACGCCGACCTGCTCGACCTGATCGCCGACCTGCTGACCAGCCACATCCATCACGGCGACGACCCCGAACGGGTCCGCGAGCTGCTGTCGCAGGCCGACACGCAGGCCACCCGCATCCACGAGCGGATGACCAGCGAGATCCAGGCCGGCGAGGTCGACCACCCCGCCGGCTGGGCGATCAGTGGCAGCCTGCTCACCGACGCCCACCGCATCATGGCCCTGCTCGCCGGCGAACCCGAGGCGGCTCCGGGCCTGTGATGGCACGGCTAGAACCGGCTCTGCGGGGCAGTGGATGGCCGGTCAGCCCAAGGAGCCCCCCGTGTCGGAAACCCCCGCGCCGAACCCCCCTGCGCCGAAGACCTCGCCGCACGTCGCGTCGTCCGGCGGCGACGCGCCCGCCTCCGGAGCCTCCGGAGGCTCGGGAGCCTCCCGAGCCGAAACGCAGCCGCCCTTCGGCCGGCCTGGCCGGCCCTTCGCCGGCGGCAATCCGTTCCTGTTCGGCTTCAACGCCGCCCTCGGTGTGCTGACCGCCTGGCTGCTGGTCCAGGCGCTGGCCTCCACCGTCTCCGTGCTGATCCTGATCGTGGTGTCGTTGTTCCTCGCCGTCGGGCTGAACCCGTTCGTGGAATGGCTGGAGGAACGCGGCCTGTCCCGCGTGCTCGCGATCACCATCGTGTTCGTCACGGTGATCGCCTTCTTCGTCCTCTTCGCCCTGACCGCCGTGCCCGCGCTGTCGCAACAGGCCGGTCAGTTCGTCGAGCAGCTGCCCACGTACGTCACGCAGTTGCAGAACAACCCGCAGGTGCGCGAGCTCGACCAGCGCTACGGGCTGCTGGAGCGGGCGCAGGAGTACCTGCTCAGCGGCAACCTGGGACAGCAGCTCTTCGGCGGGCTGCTCGGCGCGGCCACCCTGCTGGTCAGCGCGGTCTTCTCCGCCATCACGGCGCTGATCCTGACGCTGTACTTCCTCGCCGCGCTGCCCTCCATCACCAGGTACGGCTACCGGCTGATCCCCCGCAGCCGGCGGCCCCGCGTGCAGATGCTGGGCGACGAGATCTTCCAGCGCGTCGGCGGCTACGTGGCCGGCAACCTGTTGATCTCGCTGATCGCCGGCGTGACGTCGTTCGTGTTCCTGTCGATCGCCGGAGTGCCCTACGCCCTGGCACTGGCCATCATCGTGGCGATCACCGACCTGATCCCGCTGATCGGAGCCGGGATCGGGGCGGCCGTGGCCACGCTGGTCGCCCTCTTCGTGTCGTTCCCGGTCGCCATCGCCACGCTGGTGTTCTTCATCGTCTATCAGCAGATCGAGAACTACCTGATCGCGCCGCGGGTGATGAAGTCGTCCGTGGACGTGCCGGCCGCCACCACCATCGTCGCCGCCCTGATCGGCGGCACCCTGCTCGGCGTCGTCGGCGCGCTGCTCGCCATCCCGGCAGCCGCCGCGCTCCAGCTGATCACGGCGGAGGTCGTGCTGCCCCGGCAGGAACGCCACTGACCTGGGCATTGCCCTCCTGAGGTTTACCCCTCAAGCTCAGGGCAGCAGAACGTCATGGCTACATTGCTGTGGATCCTGGCCGTCGTACTGGTCATCGCCGGCGTCTACGTGCTCATCGCACGCCGCGACATTCTGTGGGGCATCGTCCTCATCGTTCTCGGGCTGCTGGTCGGCCCCGGAGGAGTGAGCATCTTCAACGTCTGACCCTCGTGCCCCGGCCGCACTCAGACCGGGGCACGAGTCGCCGGCGCCGCGCCTGGATGAGCCGTTCCAGGCGCGGTCCGGCATGTCCGGCCAGCACGTCCTCGAACGCTCAGGCCCGAACGCTCAAGCTCGAACGCTCAGGCCCGAACGTCCGGGCTCGAACGAGTCGGGCTCGAACGAGTCGGGCTCGAACGAGTCGGGCTCGAACGAGTCGGGCTCGAACGAGTCGGGCTCGAACGAGTCGGGGTCAGACGAAGGCGCCGAGGCCGGTGATCGCGCGGCCCACGATCAGGGTGTTGATCTCGCGCGTGCCCTCGTAGGAGTAGATCGCCTCCGAGTCGGCCACGAACCTGCCCATGCCATAGTCGAGGACGATGCCGTTGCCGCCCATGATCTCCCGGCCCCAGCCCACGGCCTCACGCATCCTGGCCGTGCAGAACGCCTTGGCCATCGCCGAGTGCTCGTCCTTGTAGACGCCCGCGTCCTGGAGCTGCGCCAGCCGTACGACCATGCCGAGCGAGCAGGTGACGTTGCCGAGCATCCGTACGAGCAGGTCCTGCACCAGCTGGAAGCCCGCCACGGGACGGCCGAACTGCTCGCGCTCCTTGGCGTAGGACAGGGCCCGCTCGTAGGCGCCCATCATGCAGCCGACGGCCTGCCAGGCCACCCCTCCCCGCGTCTGGCGCAGGATCGCCGCGGTGTCCCGGAACGTGGAGGCGCCTGGCAGCCGGTTGGCGTCGGGCACGCGGCAGCCGGTCAGGGTGATGTCGGCGTTCTGCACGGTCCGCAGGGCGATCTTGTTCTCGATCCGCGTCGCGGTGAATCCCGGCGTGCCCTTCTCCACCACGAACCCCTTGACCTGCCCGTCCGCCTCGTCCTTGGCCCAGACCACGATGAGGTCGGCGAAGGTGGCGTTACCGATCCAGCGCTTGGCGCCGTTGAGCACCCAGCTGTCGCCATCGCGTCGCGCCGTGGTGCGCAGGCCGGCCGCCACGTCGGATCCGCCCTTGGGCTCGGTCAGGGCGAACGCCCCGATCTTCGTCATCTCGCTCATCGGCGGCAGCCATCTCTCCTGCTGCTCGTCCGAGCCCAGCCGGGCGATGCTGCCCATGGCCAGGCCGTTGTGCACGCCGAAGAACGTGCCCATCGACGGGTCCACGCGGTTCATCTCCAGCACCACGAATCCGGTCAGCAGGCTGCGTGCCCCCCGGTACGGCAGGCCGGCGATGTCGAGTTCGGCGAACCTGGGGATCAGGTGGTGGGGGAACTTCGCGTTGGTCCACGCCTCGTCGGCGATGGGCGCGACCTCCCGCTCCATGAATTCGCGGACGCGCAGGACGGTCTTCTTCTCGTCGTCCTCAAGCAGCTCGAAGTAGTCGTAGAAGTCACCTGTGTGCACGGCGGTCTCTCCTGACGGTAGACAGGCTGATCACGTGCCCTCAGATGCCCCGGCCAATCGACCCCGGCTCTTTCCTGCGAGACGAAGAAAATCTGTAGCACCCGATGTAGACATGCGCAGCCGTCATCGGTAGAGTTCCTAACGAAGCAACGAGAGAAAGTCCTCGGTGAGCGGCCACACGGGCCGCCTAAGTCTTGCCAGTGAAGTGGAAAGAAAGAGAAGGGAGCGGTTGAGCGCCATCAGGATCGCCCGTCGGCGGCCATAGCGCCGCGCCGGGTCACCGCAGGTCCCACAGATTGGAAGGTGGTCTACGGTCTCGCTTACGCGATCCCCGCGTGCCGTCCCTTCGGGGATGACGCGGACACAAGGAGCCGGCCCAGTGGCCGGCGGATGGTGTTGAACCTCTCGGGGCCCGGTGCATGCACCGGGCCCCCGTCCGCGTTACGGAAGGTTAGATGGATCAAGCCCAAGCGGAGTCGCCAGGCAACTTCCCCGACGACAAGTTCGAAGATGAGGACTACCCGGCCTACAGCATGGGCCGGGCAGCGGAGATCCTGGGTGTCACCCAGGCTTTCTTGCGCACCCTGGACAGCGCTGAGCTGATCTCGCCACAGCGGTCCGGGGGCGGCCACCGCCGCTACTCACGCAGACAGCTCCGGCTCGCCGCCCGCGTCCGCGAGCTCATCGACCAGGGCACCGCCCTGGAGGCGGCCTGCCGCATCATCATCCTGGAAGACCAGCTCGCCGACGCCCAGCGCGCCAACAGCGAGCTTCGCGACTTCCACGATCTCCCCGAGCCGCCGGCGACGGGGTCCTGAAAACCGAACGAGCCGGCGCCCAGACCTTTTCAGGTCCGGACCCCGGCTCGAGGTGGTGCGTCGCGTCAGGCGGGAACGATGTTCTCGGCCTGCGGGCCCTTCTGGCCCTGCGTGACGTCGAAGCTCACCTTCTGGCCCTCGTGGAGCTCGCGAAAGCCCTGAGCGGCGATGTTGGAGTAGTGAGCGAAGACGTCGGCGCCGCCGCCGTCCTGCTCGATGAAGCCGAAGCCCTTTTCAGCGTTGAACCACTTAACGGTGCCAGTCGCCATGTCATTCTCCTTCGATAGGCGCAGAGCTGGTATCCGCACTTCACGGATCCCACGTCGCCGCCATGACCCATCCGGAAATGACCGGCAAAACAAAATGCGCCTGGGTTACATTCGCCAGGCGCACACAAAGTTCATGGGTACCAAAACTGCAACTGATCCTGAGTCTAGCACGCGCCCCGCCGTGCACGGAGCAAAGCCTTGATGCCCCCGCTCGCCTCCTCACAGTGGCCCGCCGTACGGGTTGGGGCGGCGTACGGATCGGGACAGCGGGCTGGTCAGGATGGCGGGCGGGGCCGGCCACGGGGAAGGCCGGCCCCGCAGGGGATGGCGCGCGGTCAGAGGACGGCGCAGCCGATGCGGACGGGGACACGGGCGGAGTAGCGGCCCGACATCGTGTCGTAGGCGTAGGCGTACGCGTTGGCCGGCTTGTTCTTGGCGGAGCAGTCGAACTTGCCGGTCTTGTAGCCGAAGCTGCCGCCCGGGTAGCCGCCGTTGGACTTGGCGGTCACGCTGCCGTTCCAGTAGACGGCGTCGTTGTGCTTCCACCGGATGACGAGCTGGACCTTGCCGAAGTTGTAGTGGCTGCCGTTCAGCTTGAGCCGGGCGATGTCGTCCACGGACGTGCTGGTGGCGGTGCCGTCGCCGTTGTCCCTGGGCGGAACCGTGTACTTGGTGATCCACAGCTTGGCCAGGACCTTGCGGCCCGAGCTCGCCCGGTTGTCGGCGGCGGCCAGGTCGCGCTGCTGGCCGGTGACGCACACGTCGTCGCCGTTGTAGGCCCCGCGCCAGACGTAGGGGACGACGCAGGTGTGCGGGCCGTAGGCGCCGTTGGTCCAGCGACCGGCCTTGGCGGCGTTGTCGGCGGCGACCTGCTCGCGGGTCTTCGGCAGGACGCAGGCGAGGTCGGAGGACCGGGCGACCCGCCAGACGTAACCCTGGCGGCAGGTCTCAGGGCCGGGGTCGGCGACGGTGGTCGTGGCGTTGGCCGCGGTGGCGTTCGTGGCGGTGGTGGCGGAGGCGGAGGTGGCGGGGACCGCGGTGGCGAGGCCGGCGATCGCGAAGACGGCCAGGCCGAGCAAGGTGCGCTTCATGGGGGGTCTCCTGTTCGTGCTGTCTTCCCGGTCCGGCGGTGCCCCCGGGTCTCGCTCCAGTTATGCGCCCCGCCGCCTGCGAGTGCCTTGACCGGCACTGACGAAAGCCGCCGATAGCGGGCTGAAAGGCGGCCAACGGGTTGCAACCCGCTGGAACGCGCAGCGACACCCCGAGACCCGGCCCACTTCCGGCCGCTACCCCGGCCGCAGGCCGGTCGAAGACCCGACCCCACCCTGGTCGGAGACCCGACCCCACCCCCGGTCGAAGACCCGGTCGAGGGGCCGGTCGAGGGGCCGGTCGAGGGGCCGAACCTGACGCCTCTGGAGCCCCATTGGTTTACCTAAATCTCAAAAAATGTCCGAGATTTCGTGACAAGACGCGACCTACCCCGACAGAATGCGGAGCCTATCCAGCGTCCGACCCGACTGGAGGAACCCCCATATGCGTAGACCCTTGGGGTACTCGCGAGCGTCGTAAGCCTGATGGCCCTCGGAATGCCCGTCGCCAGCGCCAACGCCGCGACGGAAGCGCAGGCCGCCGCCTGCCGGGTGAAGGTGGCCAAGCCGGCCCTCACCGCCGACGGCAAGATCCGGGCGTCCGCGTCCCGTCGCGGCTGTGACGACACCGCACTGGTCCGCATCCGCGTCAAGCGCGCCCAGGCCGGCGCCGACCCGGTCGTCAAGAGCGGGGCCAAGAGAAGCACAGGCGGAAACGTCACCATCACTCTGCCGTGCACCCCCGGCGTCTACTACGCCGTAGCCACCGACTACCGCGGCAACACCGGCAAGTCCCGGGCCACCCGGCTGACCTGCACCCCGAGCACCCCGGGCACGCCGACCCCGACGGCCTCCCCCACCTCGCCGGCCACCCCCAAGCCCTCCACCACCGCCACGTCCTCCCCCAAGCCGTCCGCCACCGCGACGCCGCCCGCCGGCACCGTCGGCACGGCCGAGGAGAACGAGGTCGTACGGCTGACCAACGTGGAGCGCGCGAAGGGCGGCTGCCAGCCGCTCAAGCACGACGCCCAGCTCCGCCAGGCCGCCTTCGGCCACTCGTCGGACATGGCGACCCAGAACTACTTCAGCCACACGTCCAAGGACGGCCGCACCTTCATGGACCGCATCCGGGGCGCCGGCTTCACCGGTGGCTCCGGCTGGGCGGAGAACATCGCGATGGGTCAGTCCACCCCGGCGGCCGTGGTGACCGGCTGGATGAACAGCTCCGGTCACAAGGCCAACATCATGAACTGCAAGTACACCCTCATCGGTGTCGGGGCGGCCAAGAACTCCAAGGGCCAGATCTACTGGACCCAGAACTTCGCCGCCAAGTAGCAGCCGCGTACGAGAGTCACCAGCCGACGGCGGGTGACTGAGACGCCCCGCGACGGTCGCCCGTCGCGGGGCGTCGCCGTTCCGGGGCCGCGCAGCCCTTCCGGGGCCGCGTCGCCATTGCGGGGCCCCGCAGGTCGCAAGGGAATCTCGCCACGACTTCCGTCCATGACGCATACCGCGCACCGCGCTGGGCACTGCTCTCGGGGCACTGGGGCGAGCTGCACGACATGGACACCGAAACGACGTGGACGGGGTCAGTTATGGACCGGCTCAACCACGAGCCCGGGAAGCCCGCGGAGATCGCGATCATCGGAATCGCGTGCAGATACCCGGGAGCGCACGGGCCCGACCAGTTCTGGCGGCTGCTGATGGACAGGGTGGACGTCGTCGGCGACGCGCCACGCGCACCCGGCGCCGGGGCAGGGCAGGGCGGCCGGCTCGACGCGATCGACCGCTTCGACGCGGGCTTCTTCGACATGGCGCCGAGGGAGGCGCAGCAGGCGGACCCTCAGCTCCGCCTCTTCCTGGAGACCGCCTGGGAGGCGATCGAGGACGCCGGGCTGTGCCCGGACCGGCTCGCGGGCAGCAGAACCGGCGTGTTCGTGGGGCAGGTGACCTCCAACTACTGGGAACTGCTCTGCCGGCAGGCCGATCCCGACATCTACAGCCTGGTCGGCAGCGAGTTCCGGGCGTCGCTGCCCGGACGCGTCTCGTTCCACCTCGACCTGCGCGGGCCGAGTGTGTCCGTCGACACCGCCTGCTCCGCGTCACTCGCCGCCGTCCACCTGGCCTGTCAGAGCATGCGGCTGGGCGAGTCGACGACGGCCCTGGTCGGCGGCGTCAACCTGGTCCTGCTCCCTCAGGAGGGGGCGGCCTTCGCGGACGCCGGCATGCTGGCGCCGGACGGCCGGTGCAAGTTCGGCGACGCCGCCGCCGACGGGTTCGTCCGGTCGGACGGGGTCGGCGTCGTCGTCCTCAAGCCGTTGTCCGACGCCGTCGCCGACGGGGACCGGGTGTACGCGGTCATCCACGGGAGCGCGGTCAACAACGACGGGCGGAGCAACGGGCAACTCATGACGCCGAGCGTGGCCGGGCAGGAGCACCTGCTGCGGGCGGCGCTGGAGGCCGCCGGAGTGGACGCCGCCGACGTCGACTACGTCGAGGCGCACGGGACCGGGACCAGGGTGGGCGACCTGGTGGAGCTGACCGCCCTCGGCAACATCCTCGGCGAGGGGCGACCGGCCGGGAAGCCCTGCCTGGTGGGCTCGGTGAAGTCCAACATCGGGCACGCCGAGGCCGCCGCTGGGATCGCGGGGCTGATCAAGGCGGCGCTCTGCGTCGACCACCGGGCCGTCCCGCCCACGCTGCACGTCCTCGAACCGAACCCCGCGATCGCGGGTGACGACTCAGCTCTGGAACTTCCGACCGAGCCATGGCGGCTGACCGATCCGGGGCCGGTGATCGCCGGGGTGAGCTCGTTCGGCATCTCGGGGACGAACGCGCACGTCGTACTCGGAGAGCACGTCCAGAACAGAGCGGAGCCCAGTGCCCAGGGCCGATCGGAGGCCGGTACGCGGAGCCACGCGGAGGCCGGTACGCGGAGCCAAGCGGAGGCCGGTGCGCGGGTCCGAGCGGAAGTCGGTGCGCGGGGCCGTCCGCCGGTGGGCGGAGCGCACCTGCTCACTCTGTCGGCCCGCTCGCCGGAGGCGTTGAGGGAGGCGGCCGGCAAAGCCGCCGGCTACCTGGCGCCCGGTGGCGCGGGACGCCGGCCGAGCCTGCGCGACATCTGTTACACGGCGGCACGGCGGCGCGGCCACCACGAGAGCCGGCTGGTCGCCGTAGGTGCGACGCACGACGCCCTGGCCTCGGCGTTACGCGAGTACGGACACGCGGGCGCGGCCGACGACGTGATCGCAGGCGACGACGTGCCGGGCGATGCGCCCCGGATCGCGTTCGTCTTCCCAGGGCAGGGTTCGCAGTGGACGGGGATGGCCCGCGACCTGCTGTCGTCCTCCGAGGTGTTCCGTGAGGCGCTACGGCGATGCTCGGAGGCGGTCGAGGCGGAGGCGGGCTGGTCGGTCCTCGCCAGGCTGGAGGCCGGGGCGCCTCTGTCGGACCGCGCCGAGGAGATCCAGCCCACCCTGTGGGCCGTGTCGGTGGCGCTGGCCGCGCTGTGGCGCTCCCTCGGCGTCGAACCCGACCTGGTCATCGGGCACAGCATGGGCGAGGTGGCGGCGGCCTGTGTCGCCGGCGGCCTCGGGCTGCCCGACGCCGCCGCGATCATCTGCCGGCGCAGCGGACTGGCCCAGCGGATCAGCGGGCGCGGCGCGATGGTGTCGGCGGGGATCTCCGGCGAGGCGGCTCGGGCGGCGCTCACCGGCCACGAGGACCGTGTCGCGGTGGCCGCCTTCAACGGCCCCGCGTCCACGATCCTGTCCGGCGATCCGGAGGCGCTCGGCGAGATCACGCGTGACCTCGACCAGCGCGGGGTCTTCCACCGTACGGTCCAGGTGGCCTTCGCCTCGCACAGTCCGCAGGTGGACGGCCTCAGGCAGGACCTGCTGCGGGAACTGCGCGACCTCCGGCCGGCCGCGCCGGACGTCCCGATCTGGTCGACCGTGCTCGACCGCTTCGCCGACGGCGCGGAACTCGACGCCGGCTACTGGGTCGGCAACCTGCGCGGGCCCGTACGGTTCGCCTCCGCCGTGAGCCGGGTGGCCGCGGCGGCGCCGACGGTGTTCGTGGAGGTCAGCCCGCATCCCATCCTGGCCGGATCGATCGGGGACTGCCTGCGCCACCACGGGCTCCCCGGCTCGGCCGTGGCCTCGCTGCGCCGGGACCGGCCCGCGTGGACCGCCCTGCGGGAGTCGCTGGCCGCGATCCACGTCGCGGGCGGGCCGGTGGACTGGAGCCGCCTCTACCCGGAGGGCCGGCCCGTGCGCCTGCCGTCCTATCCGTGGCAACGCGAAAGCCACTGGTTCACCCCCACCTCGCCCCCGCCGTTCTCGTCCTCTCGCGATGGCGCGCCGATCCCAGCCGCCCCTTCGGCCCACCCACATCCGGCTCCGGCTCCGGCTCCCGCCATGGAGCAGGGGCAGGGGCCAGGATCGGAACCGGGTTCGGAACCTGAGCCGAGCCCGGCTCCGGTTCCAGGCCCCCAGCCAGGTCCGGCTTGGGGCCCTGAGCCAGGTCCGGTTCGGGACCCCGAGCCGGGTCCGGTTCGGGACCCCGAGCCGGGTCCGGTTCGGGACCCCCAGCCGGGTCCGGTTTTGGGCCCCGAGCCGGGTCCGGTTCCGGGTGCCCGTTCGGATGGACATCCCCGTACGGGTGACGGGGTTGTGCGGCGGGTGGTGGAGCGGATCGCTCAGGAGCTGTCGATGCCGGCCGCCCGGCTGAACCTGCGCAGGCCGCTGCGCTCGCTGGGCCTCGACTCGCTGATGGCCTCGCGGCTGTCCCGGAGCCTGCGGGCCGATCCGGGGGTCGAGGTGTCGCCGCGAACGCTGCTGGGCGAACAGCCGGTCGGCGAGTTGCTCGAAGAGGTCAGGAGCTCCAGTGGACAGGGCTCATGGTGACGCTTGTTTCGAGTAGCCCCTGACTGCGTCGCTGGTGCCGAACCGAACATCCCACTCACCCTCCGGCAGTGGCACCGGAACTCGATCTCCGCGCTTGGGGCTCACGGCGAAACCCGCACCGGCCCGAAGTCACCACTCGTGGGCTCGTGGCCTCGGCACAGCGCGCGGAGCCGGCCTTGATCCTGGCAGTGGCCCGCCAGCCCTCGATGTCAGAACACGTTCCGAGAAAGGCGACCGAGGAGATTCATGGCGATCGACTGAGAACCGGAAGCCAGTCAGCTACTGCGGCGAACGAAGGAGCCAAAAGTCGAGCCGGAACACGGCAAACGCATTCCGGTCGCCAGAAGGGCATCCACAATATTGCCGGCGGAAACCTCAGTGAGCTTCCCGTCAGAGCACGCTCGGGCCAGGACCCACAAGGTTCCGTGTACTTCCAAGCCGTACGCCCTGCCAACACCTACAGCCTCGCGGTCATCAGTGATAGCGATGCCCTGTGTTAGTTCAGCCGCAGAGAATACGCTGGCCTCTCCAAGATCACGCTCCGCGGATCCGATTCGCTGGATCCACCTTGCAAAGCACTTGATCTCATCCAGAGAGTCGAGCCTTGCCACATCCATCCAATCTGCATCTAGGAAGTGGGTGCTCCTGAACTCCCGCACGTATCTCTTCACGGACGACGTGAGTAGTCAGGCAGGTAGCGCCGGCCAGGAGATCACGCAACACATCCAGACGTTCGGCACGCGCGAAGTGATTGAGACACATCGCGTCGAAAACCAATATGGGGGGCGGGTCGGTGCTGGTCAAAGCTCTAGGTCCGTGTCGTCACGCAGTGGCAGGTCAGTTGCCACGATCTGACCTCGCATGAGCTCAACAGCGCGTGACACCGTCACGAGCGACCTTTTATAGGATTCCATCACCGCGTGCGCATAGCTCGGTGGCACTCGAACCGCTTCCAGATCTGGTTGCGGAGCCCATCCGACCGCTTCCATCAGCTCTGCGCGCGTTGGATTCCTCCGGCGCATCTCCTTTGCAGCGGTCTTGTCGATGACTTCGGCTGCGACGGCTTGCCGTACCGTCAACGACCAAGAGGTCCTGAAGCGCGCTGCGAGGACTACCAACGCCTCTCGCCTTATCTGGCCGTCCGGGCATGCGCTGCACAACGCCTCAGCCGGGAGAAGCAGCTCAGCGGCGAAGGCATCGATGATTGCTTCTCTGCCATCACGAGAAACGTGAATGCCTATATCAGTGGAATACTCGTCGCCGACGATCAGATGGCCCAGTTCATGCGCCGCGGTAGAACGGCGGCGACCGGGATCATGATGTTTGCTGACGACTGCAACCGCAAGATCATCGTCGATCAAAGATGCGCCTTCACCTGGCGCCTCCACCACCGCGACAAGCTGCCCGAGGCGTTCGCACACTCTCATCAGGGAATCGATGGGCTCGAACCCGAGGCCAAGCCGGCTCCTGACCCAAAGGGCTGCACGGCGAGCACCGGCCCCGTCCTGAATTGATTCTGGATACCTATCGATTCCAGGTGGAGCGAACTCTCCCATCTCGATGAGTTGTCTGACATCGGACAGCCAGGTGGACAGGGCGACTTCCAAACGATACGACTGCCGCGCCGCATCGCTGACCGTGTCGTCGGTCAGCTCCGCACGCCGAGACACCACCTGCGGCGACGGATTCAGGAAGTAACTCAAAGGCACGTCCAGAACCGCAGAAAGCTTCGCCAGCTCAAGCGCATCGACGCGGCGCACGCCCCGTTCGATCTTGGCGATCATCGTTCGGTCGAGCTCCAGGGCGGCCCCAAGTTGATCCTGCGACAGATCGGCGGCCAGACGGCACTCGCGCACCCGCTCGCCTATATCAGCCCATTCCTGCGGCTCTTTCATAGTGCGATAATCGCACACCTAATGGGACTGTGGGAGGTTTCCGGAACCGAGACCGAGCAATCGTTACCCAAAGAGATTTTGTACTGTACGCGCTGTATGCCCAGGTCACCTGGTTGCCATACTGCCCATTGAGCTTGCCGAGCGAGGATCACGGCGCCTTAGTAGTCACGACCGTCAATCACGACCTCACGTCCTGAAGACGCGCAGCCGTGGGCACTTCGTGATGGCCTGTCGATGCTAGACTCCAGTCTACTATTTGATTCCGGTATGGCTGGTGAGCTCGCCCTGATGGATGCCAAGCACCCCGCCGGACGGCGGGAGCGAAACCGCGACGCCATGCGGGCCCGGGTCTACGAGGCCGCGGTGTCTCTGTTCGCCGAGAAGGGGTTCACGGCGACCTCCTTCGACGACATCGCCGCGCGGGCCGACGTCGCCCGCGCGACCGTGTTCAACCACTTCCGGCGCAAGGACGAGTTCCTGCTGGCGTGGGGCGACGAGCGCCGTCGCCGCCTGGGCGCGCTGCTCATCCAGGAGAGCACCCGCGAGGTCGGCGTGGTCAACCAGCTGACACGCTGCATGCGCGCGCTCAGCGACGTAACGACGCAGGAGCGGGCCCTCACGCGCGAGTTGCTGCTGGCCTGGGTGCGCACCGGCGCGCCCGTCCTGGAGGAGCCCTACAGCGCCTACGTCTTCGCCCAGATCGTCACCGACGGCAAGGCGCGCGGCGAGGTGCGCCCGGACGTCGATCCGGTGATGGCGGGCCAGCTGATCAGGGACATGTATCTGGGCACCCTCTACCGCTGGGTCGGCGCCGCCGCCGAGCCGCCGTTCTCGCTGACGGACGCGATGACGGGCACGCTACGACTGATCTTCGATGGGATCCTGACCCAGCCGGAGGCGGCTTCCGCGCCTTGACGCGTACTTTAATCTGCTTTTAGACTCAAGTCTACGAATTGTCTGAGACCGGGACCACAGCCATGAGCCTCAGCAAGACGATCAACCAGACGGCGGGCGAGCCTGCCGCCGATATCCGGCAGGACGAGCGCCGCCGGCTGTCCTGCGACCTGCACGACACGGTCGGCCCGGCGCTCGCAGGCATTCGGTTGCGTCTCGACACCGCGGCGACCATGGTCGCCCACGCGCCGGAGGCCCACCGCCTGATCACCCAGGCGGCCGAGGAGACGGCCCGCACGGCACAGGAGCTGCGGCGGATCATCGACGGGCTGAGCCCCACCGATCTGCACTGGGGGCTGCCGGGCGCGCTGCGCCGGCTGGCCGCCCGCCTCGACGAGGGCGCCCGCATGACGATCGTGCTCGACGTGCCCGAGGTCTCGCCGCGGCTGTCCGCCGAGGTGGAGGTCGCCACCTACCGCATCGCCTCCGAGAGCCTGTCCAACGTCGTACGGCACGCGGACGCGGGTCAGGTGACGCTGCGGCTCGCCCTCGACGACGCGCACATCGTGCTGGAGGTGACCGACGACGGCGTCGGCCCGCAGGCCGTTCGCCATGCCCGGGGCATCGGCCTGTCGTCGATGACCAGACGCGCCCAGGAGGTCGGAGGCCGCTGCGACGTGCTGCCCCGGGGCGACGGGCGGTCCGGCACCGTGGTGCGAGCCGTACTCCCGGGGCAGGCCGCCTGACCCCGGCTCCCGCCGAGCCTTTGCGGCGGACACCGTAGCGACCCCCACACGAGAAGGGTGGTGCCCTGGTGACCATCGGGGTCTTTCTAGTGGACGATCACCCGACGTTCCGCGACGGACTGCGCGTGGCGGTGGACTCGGCTGAGACGGCGCGGGTCGTCGGAGAGGCCGACACCGGCGAGGCGGCGGTCCGCATCCTGCCGACACTCCGGCCCGGACCGGACGTCGTGCTCATGGACGTCAGGCTCTCCGGCTGCTCGGGGATCGAGGCCACCCGGCTCATCACCGGCGGTGCGAACGCTCCGCACGTGCTCGTGATATCCGCGGCCGACGACGACGAGGTGGTGCTCGGGGCGCTGCGCGCGGGCGCGAAGGGGTTCCTCGACAAGGCGACCTCCCGCGACGACCTGCTGCACGGCATTCACCTGGTGGCCAAGGGCGGCGCGGTCTTCAGCCCGCACATCGCCTCCCGGTTCACCACGTACTTCTCCGCGATCGGGCAGGTGCCGGGGCGCGTGGCGTTCCCCGATCTCACCGACCGCGAGACGGAGATCCTCGACCTGCTCGCGCGTGGTTACGACAACCATGGCATCTCCCGCCAGCTGGTGCTGGCCGAGAAGACCATTCGCAACCACATCACGCGCATCTTCATGAAGCTGGACGTCACCGACCGCACGACGGCGGCGTTACGCGCCAGGAACGCCGGCCTGGGGCTCGATCTCGCCTAGACCGCGTACACGGGACCGGGCCGGGACCTGGCTCCCATGAATCCGGGACAACGGGACGCCTACGTTGAGAAATGTCCAACGACAGGCGACCCAAGGGCTTCGGATATGACGATTTATCTGGACTCAGCGGATCGAGACGACGTCCACGCAGCCGTACGTCTCGCCTTCGTGCACGGAATCACCACCAATCCCACGCTCATGCGCGCGGTGACCAAGGACCCGCTGGAGCACGCGAAGCAACTGCTCTCCGACACGGAGCTCAGGGAGTTCTACTACCAGCCGTGCGGCGCGTACGGCGGCCTGGTGGAAGAGGCCGAGATGGCCTGGTCGCTGGCCCCGGACCGGGTCATCCTCAAGATCCCGGCGACCACCGCCGGCCTCACGATGGCCAAAAGCCTGATCGACCGGGGCATCCCCGTCGCGCTGACCGCCGCCCAGACGCCCAACGCGATGATCGCCGCCGAGGCGGCCGGCTGCGTCGCGGTCATCCCCTACGTCGACCGCGCCCTGCGCGACCACGGGACCGACAGTCACCTGGTCTCGGCGCTGGCGCGGGTCAGGAAGGGCGGCACCCGGATCGTCGCGGCCTCGGTGAAGAACGCCGGCCAGTTCACCCAGGCGTACCTCGACGGAGCCGACGCGGTGACCGCGCCGCTGGCCGTCCTGGAGCAGGTGCTGGAGCACCCGGCCGCGCTGGAGGCCGAGCGGGCGTTCGCCGAGGAGTACCGCGTGGAGCAGCCGATCGAGAGGGGCTGACATGTACGAGGCAGTGCTGTTCGACATGGACGGGGTCATCGTCGACACCGAGCACTCGGTGACCGAGTTCTGGCAGCGGCTGGCCCGGTCCGAGGGCTTCTCGATCGCCCCCGACGACCTGGAACGGCATGTCTACGGGCATCGCGCGGACCACACGCTCCGCGAGCTGTTCCCCCGCATCTCGCCCGATCAATACGGCGAGGTCTACCGGCGGCTGCGCGAGAACCAGGAGAGCCTGCGCTACACCGCCATCCCCGGCGTGCTGAGGCTGCTGGCCGAGCTGAGCGACGCGCGCGTTCCGGTCGCCCTGGTCACCGGCGCCCAGGACTGGAAGGCGGCGGAGGTGCTCGGCCAGCTGGACCTGGCCGAGACCTTCGACGTGCTGATCTGCGCCGACGACGTGGCGCTGGGCAAGCCGCATCCGGCCTGCTACCTGCTGGCCGCCGAGCGCCTGTCGGCCGCGATCGACGACTGCCTGGTGTTCGAGGACGCGATCAGCGGCGTGACCTCCGCCGTCACCGCCGGCGCCGCCTGCGTGGCACTCGCCGCGCCGCACCGGGCCGCCCAGGTGGTCGAGGCGGGCGCCTCGACCGTCGTACGGGACTTCGAGCGGATCTCCTTCGACCCGTACGAGCACCTGCTGCGGGTCGGCGACCAGACGGGCTTCCCCTTCGCGTCCGCCCACGAGAGCCGCTATCTGCGCGCCAACTGACCGACCGGCTGATCCGGAAGGGGTCAAACTCATGGACGAGCTGTTCGTGCCACCGGTGGACCGCTGGGAGCCGGAGGCCGCCCTGTTAACCGGCAGGGACGCAGTGCTGCACCGCTCTCACCTCGTCGGGGCCGACCCGGCGCTGACCAAGGAGGGCGGCGGCAACTTCTCGGCCAAGGGCATCGTCTCCGACCACCGCCACCGCATCACCCGGGTGCTCTGGATGAGCGCGTGGGGCTGTGACGGCGCCGCGACCACCCCGGCCGACTTTCCCGCGCTGCGCCTGGACGACCTGCTCGAACTCCGCGCCTCGGGCCCGCTGAGCGAGAACGGGATGATCGACTATCTGGTCGACTGCGGCCTGCGCGGGGAGCAGCGACGCCCGGGCATCGAGACCCTGACCCACGCGTTCATCCCGTACCCCCATGTCGACCACTGCCATCCTGACGCGGTCATCGCGCTCACGTCGTTCCCCGGCGGGCGGCAGGCGGCGGACGCGGAGTTCGGCGACGAGGCGATCTGGTTCGACTACCGGCAGTTCGACGTGGGCGTGGCCCGCGAGCTGGCCGACCGGATCGCCGCCAAACCGGGCTGCCGGTTCGTGCTGCTGGCCAACCACGGGCTCTTCACCTGGGCGGACTCCAGCGAGGAGTGCTACCGCAACTCGCTGGAAGCCGTCGAACGGGCCACGCGGGCGGTGCGGAAGGCGGTGCGGCGTCCGCCGGACCTGGGCGGCCAGTCGGTGAACCCGCCGGCTCCCGAGGTCGCGACGGACCTGCTCGGCGAGTTGCTCCCGGCGATGCGCGGCGCGCTGTCGGCCGGGACCCCCGGTGTCGTCCTGCACCTGGACCGGAGCGACGAGGCGGTGCGGTTCGCCTCCTCGGCGCGTGGTCCGCGGTGCACCCAGGACGGGCCGAGCTGCCCCGACCACCTGGTCACGGTCGGCTACCGCCCACTCGTCCTGGACGTCACTCCGGCCGGCACCGTCGCAGACCCGAACCACACGCCGACCGACACCGGCACGGACCCGAACCACACCTCGGCCGACACCGGCACGGACCCGAACCGCACCTCGGCCGACACCGGCGCGGTGCTGGACGGCATCGAGCGGCACCGGCGCTGGTACAACGACTACTACGAGCGGCATGTGCCGCTCACCGCGCGTGGCCTGGGCCGGCGTGGTGACGCGCCGCGGGCGATCGTGCTGCCCGGCCTCGGCGCGGTGACGGCCGGGCCGGACGCGGCGAAGGCGCGACTGTGCGCCGACCATCTCGCCCAGACGATGACCGTCATCCGGGCGGCCGACGCGGCCGGCGGCTACGTGTCGCTGACCGAGGCGCAGGGCGCCGCCGACGAATACTGGCCGCTGATGCGGCTGAAGCCCCAGCTCCGACCGCCGGAAGGGCCGCTGGCCGGGAAGGTCTTCCTGGTCGCCGCCTCCGACGACGCCTGCGCGGCCACCGTCGCCGACCGGCTGGCGGCGTCCGGCGCGCACGTGGCCCTGGCCACCGAGTCGCCCCGGCAACAGGCAGGGATGGCGGCCTCGGCCGCCGAGATCTGCGCGCGGCACGGCGAGCGGCGGGCCGTCGCGCTGCCGTCGCTCGCCTCCGACCCGGAGGCGGCCGCACGGGACGCGGTGCTGGCCTACGGCGGATTCGACGTCTTCATCGACCTGACCCGCTCGGGCGGCCTGGCGCCCGCCGCGCTCGCCGTCTTCGACCGCCAGCGCCGCCGCGGCTCGGTCCTGCTGTCCCGCGACGGGCGGAGCGCCGGCGAGCTGGAGCTGGAGATCGGCCGCCTGGAGGCGGACGCGGAGGGGCGGTTCGGCCTGACGGTCAACGCCGTCGCGACCGCCGATCCGGTGGCCGTGGCCGAGGCCGCCCTCTTCCTCGCCGGACCGGTCTTCGGGCCGGTGAGCGACACCTGGGACGGCACGGTGCTCAGCCCGAGGCAGGCTCCCGGCACCGCACACCACACGGTTCAGACGACCGCCCACGACATCCCTTACGAGTCCGCACACGACACGGTTCATGCGACCACTCACGACACGGTTCACGAGTCCGCTCACGAGACCGCTCAGGAGTCCGCACACGACACGGTTCACGAGTCCGCTCAGGACGTTCACGACGACACGATCCACGACAACGCAAGGGGATCCAGATGACGATCGAGAAGCTGACCACGCTGGACGGCCTGGTGCCGCCGGATCAGCACCTGCTGGCGTCGTGCTTCGACGCGCACCACACGATCGGCGGCGGACTGTTCGCGATCAACGGCTCGGTCGAGGAGATCGACCGGGTGTCGAGCACCGGTCTGTTCGCGACGGACGGCCTGCTGTTCCGTTGCCTGTGGAGTGCCGAGGGCAGCCCGGCCGAGCTGGTCGCGTACGACGAGACCGGCGTGCGCCGATACCACCGGCTGGACGACGTCTCCACGCCGCACGACATCCTGGTCGTGGACGGCCAGGTGCTGGTGGTGGCGACCACCCAGAACGAGGTGCAGTGCGTCGGGCCCGACGGGGAGATCGCGTGGCGCTGGCGGGCGCCCGGCGAGGTCGACAGCTGGCATCTGAACAGCCTGGCCCTGGCCGGTGACCGGGTCGTGGTGTGCGGGTTCGGCCCGTTCCTGCGCCGTCGCGGCTGGGACGAGAGCGGTAAGCCCACCACCGGCCAGGTCGTGCACCTCGACACCGGCGAGCCGGTGCTCAAGGGGCTGCGCGCCCCGCACAACCCCTGGTACGGCGACGGCGTGTGGCTGGTCTGCGACTCGGCCGAGGGCGACCTCGTGGAGATCTCCGACGCCACCCGCAAGGAGACCAGGCGGCTGAGCCTGCCGGGCTGGCCGCGTGGCCTGGTGGTGACGGACGACCACCTGTTCGTCGGGGTCAGCCCGCACCGGTACATCACCGACTCGGTGGAGACGGCGGCGGTGGCCGTGGTGGACCGCGCCGACTGGAGCGTGATCGGGCTGGTGGACCTGCCCGCGCGCGAGGTGTACGCGCTCGCGCTCGCCGCGTCGCCGCTCGCCGAGGGAGCCCGGCAGGGCTTCGACGCCAACCACACCCGGGTGCACGAGCAGGGCCAGCGGCAGCTCTTCGACCGGCTGGGCAGGCAGCCGAAACGACTCTGGGCGGTCGGCGACCCGCTGGCCGTCGAGGACTGCCGGGCGAGCATCACCGTGGCTGAACCGATGGACGAGCAGGTCGAGGCCGACAGCCTGATCACGGTCGACTGCCGGATCCGCAACACGGGAGCCGGTGTGCTGACTCCTGCCCCGCCGTTCCCGGTCCGGGTGCTGCACCGCTGGTACGACGCGGACGGCCAGGTGGTCTCGACGCAGCCGATCACGGTGCCGCTGCCCCGGTCGCTGCCGCCGGAGGCGATCGCCCGGGTGCCCATCCGGGCGCGCACGCCTGCCGAACTGGGCGACTACCGGCTGCGGATCACCCTCGTGCAGGACGGCGGCGTGCCGTTCGACGAAATGGACGAGCAGTGCGCCGCCGACATCGGCATCAGCGTGGTGGCCGAGAACGCCGCCTACGGGGCGCTCGGCGACTTCGGGCTCTACCCGGCAGAGGTACGGGCCGCGCGCACGGCCGGCGGCACGGTCCACGACATGGTCCGGGCCCTGTTGACCCGTGCGACCGGCGGCGTCAACGGCCTGGCCGTCGGGCTGATCGAGGACGCCGGGCGGCCCGCGTTCGTCAGGGCGCTGGCCTCGGCGCTGAAGGCGTCGGCCGCCTCGCTCGAACACGTCGTCGACGACGCCATCCCCGACGCCCGCGACGTGCTGCTGACCGGTGCGGAGGCGGTCAGCCTCACGCTGCGCCGTTCCGGTGTGAACGTGGCGTTCGCCTACGCCGGCACCTCCGAGCTTGTCATGTGCGACGCGATGGCCCGGCTGGGCCTGCTCGTCAACGGGCGCGGCGACCGGGAGTCCCTCTTCCAGGCCGGAGGCGCGAGCCGGTTGCGGCCGGGCAACGGCGCGGCCGTCCTGCACGGCGCCCGTGGCCTGACCAACGCGCTCGGCGCGCTGGCCGACCTGCGCCGCAACGAGATCGGCACGGTCGCCGTGGTCGGGCTGCCGTCCACCGGCTCCCAGCCGTTCCTGCCGCCGCACGGTGAGCCGGACCTCGTCCCGGTCTCGGGCGCCTTCGCCAAGTCCTGGCGTGAGCTGCGCGCCGTTCCCAAGGAGCCAGGCGAGCGCCGGTCGGCGGTGGACGCGCTGGTCGAGGCGGTCGGTGCGGCGATCGACGACGCGAAGCGCGCACCGTACGGACCGGCGCTCGTGGCCGTCCCGCAGGACGTGGCGGAGGCCGCCTGGGTGCCGCTCGACGCGCTGCCCAGGAGCGGCGGCTCGGGCAGCGGCTTGAAGGGCGCTTTGAACGACGGCTTGAACGACGGCTTGAACGGCGACGCCGCCCGCGACGACGAGGCGCTCCGCGTGGCCACGGCGTTACTCGCCGAGGCCCGCAGGCCGGTGGTCTTCGCCGACGACTACGCGCTCCTTCATGACGGCGCGGTGCCCGCGCTCGCGGCGTTCTGCGAGCGGACCGGCGCACCGGTGCTCCAGGTGAAGTACCGTCGCGGCCCGATGCTGTTCGAGCGGATCAGCGAAAGCCAGGTCCCGGGCTTCCTCGGCTGGTACGACCCGGCCGACCCCGCGCACCGCGAGGTGCTGGAGAACGCCGACCTGCTGATCACCGTCGAGGACCGCAACATGTATCCCCGCGTCGTCGGGGAGCTGCCCGGGTGCCGCAAGATCGCGCTCACGTCCAAGCCCACGGCGGTCGAGAAGAACGGCTACCTGGGGCCGGACGACGCGCTCGTGCACGCGGACGTGGTGGCGTCGCTGCGCGATCTCACCGCCGCCGCGCCCGGTCGCGACGGTTCGGACCCCTGGTACGCCGGCATCGCGACCGGCGAGCCGGTGCCGACCGCCCCGGACCTGAAGCCTCCGGAGGAGGCCGCGGCCCTGCGGACCGGGATCGCCCGGACCATCGGCCAGGTGGCCGCCCGGCTGCCGCGGCAGGTGGTGCTCGTGGACGACAGCCAGATGTTCGGCGGGCTGCTCGCCGAGGAGTACGACGAGTTCCCGCCCGACCTGCGCGTGGCCGGTGGTCACGGTGGCTTCGTCGGCAGCGGCATCACGCTGGCCACCGGTCTGGCCCTGGGCGAGCCCACGGCCAAGGTGATCTGCTGCCTGGGCGACCAGGGGTTCACCAACAGCATGCAGGGCCTGGTCAGCGCCGTGCAGGAGGCGGCACCGGTCACGTTCCTGGTGTGCAACAACGGCGGCGCCGTGTCGCTGCGCAAGCAGTCGACTCCCTCGGGCTGGCTGGACAGCGGTCACGACCGCTACCTGGACAACGCCGAGGGGATGCGTTACGTCGAGATCGCCACCGCGCTCGGCGTCCGCAGCCTGCGCGTGGACCTGCGCGGCTGGCTGGACCAGGAGCATGCCGCGATGCGGCTGGAAACGTTCGCCCGGGCGCTGGACGCCATGGTCGACCATCCCGGTCCCACCATGATCGAGCTGGTCCTGCCGTCCGACCCGGAGTTCTGGACCGGGGTCTGGATCAACCAGGGTTTCGAGCAGGCAGGCAAGAAGCAGGAGCCGGTCAGGCAGCAGCCCGTCGACCAGGAGCCCGTCTCCCCAGAGTCCGTCGACCAGGGGCCCGTCAAGGTAGGAGGCCGAGATGCGTGAGGTTCCGTTCCGCCAGATCTCCCTGGCGCCGTACCGGCAGGTGCTCGGTGACGAGCGGGTCGCGCGGCTGCGCGACGACGCCGGACGCGTCGGGCGGCTGCTGGACGGCCGCACGATCTGGAACATCAACTCGACCGCCGCGGGCGGCGGGGTGGCCGAGCTGCTGCACGTGCTCGGTCCGCTGGCCCGCGCGACCGGCCTGGACGTGCGGTGGCTGGTGGTCGACGGCGACCCCGAGTTCTACGCCATCGCCAAGCGGCTGGTGTCACGGCTCTACGGGATCGGGGGCGACGGCGGGCCGCTGGGCCCGGCCGAACTGCGGCACTACCAGCGGGCGACCGACGCCAACGCGGCCCGGCTCGCCGAGCTGGTCGGTCCGGGCGACGTGGTGATCGTGCACGACGCCCAGCCCGCCGGCCTCATCGAGAAGGCCCGCGCGCGCGGCGCGACCGTGGTGTGGCGCTGCCACATCGGCAGTGACCAGCAGAACGAGCACACCCGCGACGGCGGGGCGTTCGTGAGCCGGTTCGTCCAGGCGGCGGACGCGACCGTGTTCTCCACCCCCGGCCACGTCCCCGAGTGGGCGCCGAGGCCGCAGATCATCGCGCCGTCGATCGACCCGTGCGGGCCGAAGAACATGGCGCTCAGCGCCGAGGACGCCGTCTCGATCCTCGGCGCGGTCGGCATCCTGGACGGCGGGCGGGAGCTCCCGGTCACCGTGCCGGTGCCGATCGGGCCGGACGTCGAGGTGCGGCGGCCCGCGCTGGTGCTCCGCGACGGGCCGCCGCCGCCTCCGGACCTGCCGATGGTGGTCCAGGTGTCGCGCTGGGACCGGCTCAAGGACATGGGCGGGGTGCTCGACGCCTTCGTCGCCTCGGGCGTCGACGGCTACCTGAGCCTGGCCGGCGCCGACCTCGGCGGGGTCGTCGACGACCCCGAGGCCAAGGAGCTGTACGAGGAGTGCGTCCGGGCCTGGAAGGCGCTGCCGCCCGAGCACCGCCGCCGCTCCCAGTTGCTCTGCCTGCCGATGGACGACCTGCGCGAGAACGCCGTGGTCGTCAACGCCCTGCAGCAGCACGCCACGGTCGTGGTGCAGAAGAGCCTGGCCGAGGGGTTCGGGCTGACCGCCACCGAGGCCATGTGGAAATCACGCCCGCTGCTGGCCAGCGCCGTCGGCGGGCTGCGGGACCAGGTGGTGCACGGCGAGACCGGCCTGCTGCTGGCCGACCCGTGGGACATCGGCACGGCCGCCTCCGACATCCGGCGGCTGTTCACCGATCGCGCGCTCGCCCGGCGGCTGGGCGACCGCGCCCGCGCGTGGGTGCACGAGCGGTACCTGCCGGACCGGCAACTGCTGGACTGGGCCCAGGTGATCGAGAACGTCGCCACGGCGAGGGCCGCCTGATGCGCCGGCTCGGCCGCGACGGGCCACTGGTCTCCGACCTCGGCCTCGGCTGCATGGGGATGTCGCAGTTCTACGGCGCCTGGGACGACGCGGAGTCCGTCCGGACCATCCATCACGCCCTCGACCTCGGGGTGAACCTGCTGGACACCGCCGACATGTACGGCCCGTACACCAACGAGGAGCTGATCGGGCGGGCCGTCAGGGACCGCCGCGACGAGGTGGTGATCGCCACCAAGTTCGGCAACGTGAAAGGGCCGGACGGGCGGGTCGTCGGCGTCGACGGCAGCCCCGCGTACGTGCGGCGGTCCTGCGAGGGGTCGCTGCGGCGGCTCGGCGTGGACGTCATCGACGTCTACTGCCAGCACCGGGTGGACACCTCGCTGCCGATCGAGGAGACCTGGACGGCGCTCGCCGACCTCGTACGGGAGGGCAAGGTCCGCCACCTGGCCATCTCGGAGGCCGCCCCCGAGACCGTGCGGCGGGCCCACGCCGTACACCCCGTCGCCGCGGTGCAGACCGAGTACTCGCTGGTCAGCCGGGAGCCCGAGCAGGAGCTGCTGGGGGTGCTGCGCTCGCTCGGCATCGGGTTCATCGCGTACGCCCCGCTGGGCCGGGGGCTGCTGACCGGGCGGATCTCCGGCACCGGCGACCTGGCGGACGACGACTTCCGCCGCACGCTGCCCCGGTTCCAGCGCGGGAACCTGCCGCACAACACCGCCCTGGTCGAGCGGGTCGCCAGGCTCGCCGACAGGCACGGGGTGAGCGTCACGCAGCTCGCGCTGGCCTGGGTGCTGGCGCAGGGGACCGACATCGTGCCCATCCCCGGCACCAAGACTCGGGCGCGGCTGGCCGAGAACGTGGCCGCCGCCGCGCTGGAGCTGACCCCGGCGGACCTGGCGGCGCTCGACGAGCTCGTGCCGTCGGGGTCCGCCGCCGGCGACCGCTACCCGGACATGTCCGGGGTGAACGCCTAGCGAAAGGGCCCGACATGCCCCAGCCCGACCCGACCCGCTCTGACCCGACCCGCTCTGACCCGACCCGCTCTGATTCGACCCGGCACGACATGGCCCAGCCCAACACGACTCAGCCCGATATGACCCAGCCCGACGCGACTCACGAGGGCTGGTGGCGCGAAGCCGTCGTCTATCAGATCTATCCGCGCAGCTTCGCCGACTCCGGTGGCGACGGGATCGGCGACCTGCCCGGCGTCATCAGCAGGCTCGACCATCTCGAATCGCTCGGCGTGGACGCCATCTGGCTGTCCCCGTTCTATCCCTCGCCGCTGGCCGACTTCGGGTACGACGTCAGCGACTTCGAGAACGTGGACCCCGTCTACGGGACGCTCGCGGACTTCGACCAGCTGCTCCGCCGGGCACACGAGCGCGGGATCCGGGTGCTGGTCGATCTGATCATGAACCACACCTCGGCGGAGCACCCGTGGTTCGCCGAGTCCCGGTCCAGCCGGACCGACCCGAAGCGCGACTGGTACATCTGGGCCGATCCCGGACCGGGCGGCGGGCCGCCGAACAACTGGCTCAGCGCGTTCGAGAAGTGCGGGCCGGCCTGGACGTTGGACGAGGCCACGGGCCAGTTCTACCTGCACAGCTTCACGCCGGGACAGCCCGACCTCAACTGGCGCAACCCGGAGGTGCGCGCCGCGATGCACAAGGTGTGGCGGTTCTGGCTGGACCGCGGGGTCGACGGCTTCCGGGTGGACGTTGCGCACCGCCTGCTGAAGGACGCCGCGTTACGCGACAACCCGGCCGAGGTGGCCCACGCCCGGCGGCATGTGACGCATCCGGGGGCGCGGCAGCGCAACCTCGACCTTCCCGAGACGCAGGACGTGCTGCGGGAGCTGCGGAGCACGCTCGACTCCTACGGCGGCCGGATCGCGCTGGGCGAGGTGCCCATCAGTGACGACCGGCGGCTGGCGGCGTACTTCGGCGGCGACGGCCTGCACACGGCCTTCCACATCGCGTTCTGGGAGCAGCCGTGGCAGGGCTCCGCGTTCCGCGAGGTGGTGGACAGACTGGCCGGGCTGGCGCGGCCAGGAGCGCTCCCCACCTACGCGCTGGCCACCCACGACATCTCCCGTACGGTCACCCGCTTCGGCGGGGGCGGCCGGCTCCGGGTGGCCGCGATGATGCTGCTGACCCTGCGCGGCGTCCCCTGCGTCTACTACGGCGAGGAGATCGGCATGGCCGACGCCCAGCCGCCGCTCGACCTGGTGCTGGACGTCGACGGCAGGGACGGCGCCCGCGTGCCCATGCAGTGGGACGCCACCGGGTGCGGCTTCACCGGCGCCGAGCTGCCCTGGCTGCCGTTCGCCGACGGCCAGGCCGAGGTCAACGTGGCCAGGCAGCAGGACGACCCGGACTCGCTGCTGAACCTCTACCGGCGGCTGATCGCGTTCCGCCGCGCGTCGGCGGCGCTCCGGTCGGGCGACTACCGCTCGCTGGAGACTCCCGGGCACGTCTTCGCCTATCTGCGCTCCGCGCCCGGCGAACGACTGCTCGTCGCGCTGAACTTCGCGCCGCACAGCACCTCGGTCGCCGTGCCTGATCTGCCGCTGGAAGGGCAGGTGGAGCTGTCGACCGGCGCCCGCTCCGGCCAGACGGTGAACCTGCGGCCGTTGCTTCTCGCTCCGGACGAGGGCGTGATCGTACGGATCGAGGAGGGGTCATGACGGCCGAACCCGTTCGCACGAGAACCCCGATCCGGAACGACACCGACCGGGCCGACCTAGCCGGTACGAACTGGGCGGGGAACGTGGCCTACACGTGCGCGCGGCTGCATCGGCCGAGGTCCGTGGCGGGGTTGCAGGCGCTGACCGCGCGCGGTGACCGGATCCGCGCCCTGGGCACCAGGCACTCGTTCAACGAGCTGGCCGACGGCCCCGGCGACCTGGTGTCCCTGGCGGGCCTGCCGCCGACCATGGACGTGGACTCGGCCGCCGGCACGGTACGGGTGGCCGCGGGCGTGCGCTACGCGGAGCTGGCCCGCCACCTCGACGAGAAGGGGTTCGCGCTGCCGAACCTCGGCTCGTTACCGCACATCTCGGTCGCCGGCGCCTGCGCGACCGCGACGCACGGGTCCGGCGTGGGCAACGGCTGCCTGTCCACCGCGGTGTCCCGCCTGGAACTGGTCACGGCCGACGGCGACCTGGTGACGGTGGGCCGCGACGCGGGCCACTTCCCCGGCATGGTCGTGGGCCTCGGCGCCCTCGGCATCGTGGTGAGCCTGACCCTGGACCTGGTGCCGTCGTTCGACATGCGGCAGCGGGTCTACGAAGGGCTGCCACTCGACGTGCTCGACGACCATTTCGAGGAGCTCGTCACCGCGGCCTACAGCGTGTGCCTCTTCACCGACTGGCGCTCACCGGCGTTGACGCAGGTCTGGATCATCGAACGCGCCGACGAGCCCGAGTCGCCCGTGGTGAAGGAGCCGTGGTTCACCGCCACGCCCGCGACGCGGCGGCTGCACCCGGTGCGGGGGTTCTCGGCGGCGAGCTGCACCGAGCAGCTCGGCGTCACCGGCCGCTGGCACGAGCGGCTGCCGCACTTCCGGCCCGACTTCGAGCCGAGCAGCGCCGGCGACGAGCTGCACTCCGAGTACATGGTCGCCCGGCGCGACGCGGTGCCCGCGCTGCGCGCCCTCGACGCGATCCGGACGTCGATCAGCCCGGTGTCGCAGATCTGCGAGGTCCGCACGGTCGCCGCCGACGACCTGTGGATGAGCCCCTTCTACCAGGAGGACTCGGTGAGCATCCACTTCACCTGGATCGCCGACACCGAGGCCGTCCTTCCGGTGGTCGCGCTGGTCGAGGAGCGGCTCGCGCCGTTCCGGGCCAGGCCGCACTGGGCCAAGATCTTCACCACTCCCCCGTCGCTCCTCCGCTCGCGCTACGAGCGGGCGTCCGACTTCCACGACCTGGTACGCGTCTGGGACCCGGCCGGCAAGTTCGGCAACTCCTTCCTGGACCGCTACCTGAGTTAGGAGACTCCCGTGTCCTTGATCAAGGGTTTCCAGACGGGGTCCGACAACCCGGACCGGGAACTGTCCCCCGCCGCGCTCGTCCGGTTACGGGTCGCGGTCACCCTGTTCTTCGCCCTGGCCGGCTTCCTGTTCGCCGGGTGGGCGGTCCGCATTCCCGCGATCAAGGAGCAGATCGGCGCCTCCCCCGGGCCGCTCGGCCTGGCGATGCTCTGCATGACCGGCTCGGCGGTGCTCACCATGCTGGCGACCGGCGGGCTCTGCCGGCGCTTCGGCAGCCGCCGGGTCACGATCGTGACCGCCGCGCTGCTCTCCGTCAGCGTGGTGCCCCCGACCCTCACCGACTCCGCCGTCGGGCTCGGGCTCCTACTGATCATCTTCGGTGTCGCGTACGGGGGCATCGACGTGGCGGTCAACAGCGTGGCGGTCGACCTGATCGCCGCGCTGGGCCGGCCCGTCATGCCCGGTTTCCACGCGGCCAACAGCTTCGGCAGCCTCGGGGGCGCCGCGCTCGGCGGGCTGCTCGCGCCGTACCTGTCGCCGACCCAGCACATGCTGCTGATGGTGCCGGCGGGGCTGCTCGCCACCGTGATCCTGGGGCGAATGCTGATGGCGTACCCGCTGCCGAGCGCCGACGCGATCGGCGGGGAAGCCGACCCGGCGAGCACCCCGGACGCCGCCGCGACCGGCGCTCCCGACGGCGTGAGCGCCGGTCACGAGGGCGGCCCGGAGGCGGAGCGGGCCGGGGACGCGACCGCGCCAGGCGGCGCGGGCGGGCGGACGGGGAGCCGGATCGGGGTGGCCGTGGTGGTGTTCGGGCTGATCGGCCTGTGCGCCGCCTTCAGCCAGGGCGCCCTGGACGGCTGGATGCCGCTGCACATCCGGGAGGACCTGGCCGGCAGCCCCGGAGCCGCGGCGGCCGGCTACGCCGCGCTCCAGCTCACCATGGGGTTCATGCGGCTGTCCGGTGTCAGGCTGCTGGAGCGGCTCGGGCCCACCCTCGTCGTGGTGGCCGGTGGGTTGATCGCGTGCGCAGGGATCCTGCTGGCCGCGATGACCGACTCGTTGCCGCTGGTGTTCGTCGGCATCATCGCGACCGGGATCGGCCTGGCCAACATCTTCCCCGTCGCCATGGCCCAGGCCGGCGCGGCGGGCGGGTCCAGCGGGATCGCGCTCGCGGCCACGCTCGGCTACTGCGGCATCCTGGCCGCGCCACCCGCCATCGGCCTGCTGTCCGACGCCTTCGGGCTGCCCGTCGGGCTGACCCTGATCGCGCTGGCCGCCGCCGTCGCCTCCGTCATCGCGTTCATGATCCGGCCGCGGCACGCGCCCCGGCGGACCGCGTGACCCGACTGGACGAACACGTGAACCGACCGACCGTCCCCGACCGATGGGAGCACCCATGCGCACCACCCATCTGCTTTCGCGACTGGAGGTCCTGGAGGCCGAATCGATCCAGATCATCCGGGAGATCGTGGCCGAGTTCGAGCGGCCGGTCCTGCTGTTCTCGGGCGGCAAGGACAGCGTCGTGCTGCTGCGACTGGTGGAGAAGGCCTTCCGGCCCGCTCCGATCCCGTGCCCGGTCATGCACGTCGACACCGGGCACAACTTCCCCGAGGTGCTCGCGTTCCGCGACCGGCGGGTGGCCGAGCTGGGGGTCCGGCTGGTCGTCGCGTCGGTCCAGGAGAGCATCGACCAGGGCCGGGTGACCGAGGAGACCGGCAGACGGGCCTCCCGCAACCGGCTGCAGACGACCACGCTGCTGGACGCGATCGAACGGCACCGGTTCGACGCGGCGTTCGGCGGCGCACGGCGCGACGAGGAGAAGGCCCGCGCCAAGGAGCGGGTGGTGTCGTTCCGGGACGAGTTCGGCCAGTGGGATCCCAAGAACCAGCGGCCCGAGCTGTGGAACCTGTTCAACACCCGGATCCAACCGGCCGAGCACGTACGGGTGTTCCCGCTGTCGGACTGGACCGAGCTGGACATCTGGGAGTACATCCGCCGCGACGGGCTGGAGATCCCGTCGATCTACTTCGCCCACCCCCGAACCGTGTTCGAGCGGGACGGGATGTTGCTGGACGACACCCCGTACGCGCACCGGGACGACGACGAGCCCGCGTTCGAGGCGACGGTCCGCTACCGCACGGTCGGCGACGCGTCGTGCACCGGCGCGGTCATGTCGACCGCCGCCACCCTGGCCGAGGTGATCGAGGAGATCCAGCTGACCCGGGTCAGCGAGCGCGGGCAGACCCGCGCCGACGACCGCGGCGAGGCCGCGATGGAGGACCGCAAGAAGGAGGGCTACTTCTAGCCATGGCCACCACCCCGAACACCACCAGCACGAACACCGCCACCACGACCGTCCCCAGGACCGCGGGCATCCTGCGGCTGGCGACGGCGGGCTCCGTCGACGACGGCAAGTCCACTCTGATCGGCCGGCTGTTGTACGACTCGAAGTCGATCTTCGAGGACCAGCTGGCGGCCGTCGAGCGGACCAGCGCCGAACGCGGTGAGGAGTACGCCGACCTGGCGTTGCTCACCGACGGGCTGCGCGCCGAACGCGAGCAGGGCATCACCATCGACGTGGCCTACCGCTACTTCGCCACGCCGCGCCGCTCGTTCGTCATCGCCGACACCCCGGGCCACATCCAGTACACCCGCAACATGGTCACCGGCGCCTCCAGCGCCGACCTGGCGATCATCCTGGTCGACGCGCGCAAGGGCGTCCTGGAGCAGTCGCGCCGCCACGCGTTCCTGGCCACGCTGCTCCGGGTCCCGCACCTGGTCGTCGCCGTCAACAAGATGGACCTGGCCGGCTACGACGAGGCCGTCTACGAGCGGATCAGGGACGAGTTCACCGCGTTCGCCACCCGGCTGGACATCGGCGACCTGACCTTCGTGCCGATCTCCGCGCTGCACGGCGACAACGTGGTCGAGCGCAGCGTGAACACGCCGTGGTACGACGGGCCGTCGTTGCTGCACCACCTGGAGCACGTGCACATCGTGTCCGACCGCAACCTGATCGACGTGCGCTTCCCCGTCCAGTACGTGATCCGCCCGCACAGGTCGGACGACCCCGCGCTGCACGACTACCGCGGCTACGCCGGCCAGGTGGCCGGCGGCGTGCTGCGGCCGGGCGACGAGGTGGTGCACCTGGGCTCGGGGCTGACCAGCACGGTCACGCACATCGACGGCCCCGACGGCCCGGTGCCGGAGGCGTTCCCGCCGATGTCGGTGACGCTGCGGCTGGCCGACGACATCGACATCTCGCGCGGCGACATGATCGCGCGACCGAACAACCGGCCGGACACCGCCCAGGACCTGGAGGCCATGGTGTGCTGGCTGACGGCCGACCGGCCGCTCTCCCCCCGGATGAAGCTGCTCGTCAAGCACACCACCAACACCGCCAAGGCCGTGGTCGGGGAGCTGCGCTACCGCCTCGACGTCAACACCCTGCACCGCGACGAGCAGGCCGGCGGCCTCGACCTCAACGAGGTGGGCCGGATCAGCCTGCGGGTCACCCGGCCGCTGTTCGTGGACGACTACGGCCGCAACCGGCTGACCGGCGCCTTCATTCTCATCGACGAGGCGACCAACGGCACCGTCGGAGCCGGCATGATCATCGGCCCCCGCTCCGGCCGCTGATCCCGGAACCGGGACGGTACGGCCACTGATCCGGAGGCGGGCTCGTTCTCGGCCGTGAACGGCGTCACGGCGGTCGACGAGACGCCTCCCTGTCGTGTTCAGGCAACTGCGAAAAAGCTCTCATATTATTCAAAGCGACATCAGGTAGAACGGCTTCATGAACGACTCCACCCCGTGGCCGAGGCCCGCCGAGAGTCCGCTGGTGCTCGTGGTCGACGACGAACCCAGCATCCGCGAGCTGCTGCGCGACGCCCTGGAGCTGAACGGGTTCGGGGTGCGCACCGCGGCGACCGGGCGGCGAGCGCTGGAGAGCGTGGCCGAGGAACGGCCCGACATCATTCTGCTGGACGTGATGCTGCCCGATCTCGACGGGTTCGCGGTGGCGCAGCGGCTGCGGCCGGACGGCGGCGGGCCGCCGGTGTTGTTCCTCACCGCCCGTGACACGGTGGCCGACCGGATCGCCGGGCTCACCGCGGGGGGCGACGACTACGTCACCAAGCCGTTCAGCCTGGAAGAGGTCGTGCTGCGCATCCGGGCCATCCTGCGCCGCACCGGCGCCCAGGAGGAGTTCCGCGACGACGGCCTGCTGCGCTACGCCGACCTGGAGCTCGACGAGGAGGCCCACGCGGTGCGGCGGGCGGGGCGGCGCATCCATCTGTCGCCGACGGAGTTCGCCCTGCTGCGCTACCTGATGATCAACGCTGACCGGGTCGTGAGCAAGGCGCAGATCCTCGACCGGGTCTGGGACCACGACGTCGACACCGACAGCAGGATCGTCGAGTCCTACATCAGCTACCTGCGCCGCAAGATCGACATCGAGGGGCCGCCGCTGATCCACACACTGCGCGGCGTGGGCTACTGCCTGCAGGGGCCCGGTCAGGGGGAAGCCCGGTGGCGGCGGTAGGCAGGCCATGGCCGTTGCGGCACCGGTTGCTGGCGGTCCTGCTGGGACTGTCGGCCGCCGCGCTGACGGTGTTCGCCGGCGCCGGAGTGCTGCTGCTGGAGCGGTCGCTGATCGCGCGCGTGGACACCCAGCTGTACGAGATCTCCACCACCTTCCGCACGGGCCGGCCTCCGCCACCCGCGCCGCGGCCCCGCGAAGGCAACGTGGAGCTGCCCACCCAGTTCAGGGTCGCCTTCTACGATCCGGCCGGAACCCTGCTGAGCGATGTGCCGACCGGCTCCGCCGATGGTCCCGCCATTCCGGCCGAGGCGATCGCCACGGTGCCGGCGCGGCCCATCACCGTCCCCGCCACGACGGGGTCGGCTGACTGGCGCACGCTGGTGGTGCGCTCGCCGACCGGCGACGGGGTGGCGGTGTCCATGTCGCTGGAGGCCAGTCAGAGCACCGTCCGGCAACTGCTGCTGATCGAGGTGGCGACGGGGGCGCTGATCCTGGTCCTGCTCGGGGTCGTGGCGCTCGCCCTGGTACGGCTGGGCCTGCGCCCGCTGACCCGGATGGAGCAGACCGCCACCGCGATCGCCGCCGGAGAGCTCGATCGCCGGGTGCCCGACAGCGACCCGCGGACCGAGACCGGCCGGCTGGGTCACGCGCTCAACGTCATGCTCGAACGCCTGGGTGAGGCGCTGCGCCGGCGGGAGGACTCCGAGCTACGGTTGCGCCGCTTCCTGGCCGACGCCTCACACGAGCTGCGCACCCCGCTCACCTCCATCCGCGGGTTCGCCGAGCTGTACCGGCACGGCCGGGGCGAGCGGGACCCGGCGGTGGCGCGCATCCTGGGACGCGTCGAGGGCGCGGCCGAGCGGATGGGCGTGCTGGTCGATGACCTGATGCTGCTCGCCCGGCTCGACCAGGAGCGCGCCCTCGACCTGAGCGACGTGGACCTGCGCGTCATCGCCGGAGACGTGGCGCACGACGCGCGGATCCGCGAGCCGGATCGGGAGATCGAGCTGGTGCCGGCCGACCACCCGGTGCGGGTGGTCGGGGACGAGCATCGCCTCCACCAGGTCGTCGCCAACCTGGTGGCCAATGCCATGGCCCACACGCCACCGGACACGGCCATACGGGTGACGGTCGGGCACCTCACCGCGCCCGGACCTCCGGAGCCCGGCGTCACCTGCGCCGGCACGCTGATCGCCTCGGCCGGACGGGCCGCGTTCGTCGAGGTGCGGGACGACGGGCCGGGCATCGAGCCCGAGCACCTGCCCCACGTCTTCGACCGGTTCTACCGGGCCGAGGCCGGCCGGTCCCGCGAGAGCGGTGGCACCGGCCTGGGGCTGGCCATCGCGGCCGCTCTGGTGGAGGCGCACGAAGGCCGCGTCGAGGCGCGCAGCGAGCGGGGCCGCGGCACCGCCTTCCGCGTCATCCTGCCCGTCGCCGGGCCAACAGGCGGCTGAGCCCGTTCACCGTCGAGTGAGCACCGATTTGCGAGTCGTTCACACATTGTTCCCAGGTTTTTGCTGTCAAATGCCTTCTGTCAAGGAAGGAGAGTCATGCTGCGAAGACTCCGCAATCGTGCCGCTCCCGCAGATGAGCCCACCGGACAGCGCGTACCGTCCCCGGCCACCGGCGAACTCGGGCACGCACTGCGCGCACCGAGCAAGCTGCACGCGTTCAACCGTTACGAGATCAAGTACCTGGTCGACGCGGCCCTCGTGGGCGAGCTCCGGGAGGAGTTGGAGCAGGTTCTCGACCGCGACAAGCACAGCGGCGACCAGGGGTACGGCATCTGGAGCGTCTACTACGACACCCGGCAGCTGCGGTTCTACTGGGAGAAGATCGAGGGTCTCAAGTTCCGCAGGAAGCTGCGGATCCGGCACTACGGCGACCGGTTCGCGGTGGGCCCGGACACCCCCGTCTTCGTCGAGATCAAGCAGCGGGTCAACCGGGTCACCCAGAAACGGCGGGTACGCCTGCCGTACCGGGACGCGCTGCGGCTGTGCGACGGGCGCGAGCTGATCGAGCACGACCCCTCCACGCGCGGCTTCGTGGAGGAGGTCCTCGACCTGGTCTGCCGGCTCGACCTGCACACCACCGCGATGACCGGCTACCAGCGCCACGCCTACGTGGGGCGGGAGGCCGACGTGGGGTTGCGGGTCACCTTCGACCAGCGCATCCGCGGCCGGGACAGGGACTTCCACCTGGGCGCCGACGCCGAGAACCGGTTCATCGTCCCGCCCAGAAAAGCGATCATGGAGGTCAAGGCGAACGAGCGGGTCCCCTACTGGCTCACCGACCTGACCGCCAAGCGGAACCTGCAGGTGGTGCGGGTGTCCAAGTACTGCCAGAGCGTGGAGGCCCACGGACGGGCGCCACGGTCGATCTTCCACATTCCGGACCACGACCTCGATCTCGACCGGTCGTTCGCTTCGACGGAGGCCTGACCCCCATGGACTTCACCTTCCAGGACCTTTCCGGCACGTTCAGCGTGGCGGACATCGCCATCGCGATGGTGCTGTCGTTCGTGCTCAGCGCCATGATCGGCTGGGTCTACCGGGCGACGCACCGCAATGTGTCCTACAGCCAGTCGTACGTGCAGACGCTGGTCGTCCTGGGCATGCTCATCTCGCTCATCATGCTGGTCGTCGGCTCCAACATCGCCCGCGCCTTCGCGCTGGTCGGCGCGCTGTCGGTGGTCCGCTTCCGCAACGCCATCAAGGAGACCAGGGACGTCGGGTTCATCTTCCTGGTGATGGCGATCGGCATGGCCGTGGGCACGCGCTTCTACCTACTGGCCGTGGTCGCCGCCGTGGCGATCTCGCTGATCATCCTGGTCATGAACCGATTCAACTGGTTCGCGCTCAACGTGCAGCGCCAGGTGGTCAAGGTGCAGGTGCCGTCGGACGACGACTACACGCCCGTGATCCAGGACGTGCTCGTCCGGCACACCGACGAGTTCGAGCTGGTCAGCATGGAGTCGATCAGGGCCGGGGCGCTGACCGAGCTGATGTACACGGTCAAGATCAAGAAGGGCAGCGAGCCCGCCGACCTGATCTCCGCCCTGCGCGAGCGCAACAGCGGTCAGTCGGTCACCGTGCTGACCGGATACGACCAGACGGACCTGTAGGCCCGCCGTGGACCAGCCCACCAACCGGCGCCGGCTGCGGCACCGCGTCCCGATCAGGCTCCGGCAGCACTGGAAGCTCGTGGCGGCCTGCCTGACCTTCCTCGCCGTCTGCGCGGGAGTCTTCGGCAGCGGGACGATCCGCCCGTACGTCACCCGCGTCCAGACGGCCTCGGCCGACACCGTCACCCAGAACATCACCGGGGCCAAGGAGCTCTTCGACACCTCCGTGCCCCACGAGGTGAAGCTGACCTTCCGCGACGAGAGCTACCAGGACATGCTGCAGGAGTACTTCAAGGACGGCGACAAGAAGTACGTCGAAGCGGACCTGACCATCGACGGGACCACCATCCCGAGCGTCGGGATCCGCCTCAAGGGCAACTCGACGCTGAGCGGGCTGAGCTGGAACGGCCAGACCCGCCGGCGCGGCCTGCCCGGCATCCCCGACGGCGGCCAACCACCGGAGGGCTTCCAACCACCGGAGGGTTTTCAGCCACCGGAGGGTTTTCAGCCACCCGGGAACGGCCGGCCACAGGGCCAGGGCCGGCCGCAGGGCGAAGGGCAGCCGCCCGGAGGGGGCGGGTTTCCCGGCGGGCCCGGCGGGCCCGGCGGGTCGTTGAAGGCGGAGGAGCCCGAGAAGCTGCCGTGGCTGATCAGCTTCGACGAGTTCGTGGAGGGCCGCCGCTACCAGGGCCACTCACAGATCGCGGTCCGGCCCGGCGCGATGCAGTCGACGACGCTGCTCAACGAGTCGCTCGCCATCTCGCTCGTGGACGCCGCCGGCGAGCCGACGCAGCGGTTCGCCTACAGCGCCTTCGAGGTGAACGGCCGTACCACCGCTCCCCGGCTGCTGGTGGAGTATCTGGACGAGGACTACGCCTCCCGGCTGGGCACGGGCGTGCTCTACAAGTCTCTGGCGTCCAGCGGCTTCTCGTACAAGGGCGAGGACCAGACCGAGTACGCCCAGGACTTCAAGCAGGTCAACCGGAAGGGCGAGCAGGATCTCCAGCCGGTGATCGGCCTGGTCAAGTGGGTGGAGCAGGCGTCGGACGAGGAGTTCGCCGCCGGGCTCGCCGACCGGCTGGACGTCGAGTCGTTCGCCCGCTACCTCGTCCTGCAGAACCTGATGCTGAACTTCGACGACATGTCCGGCCCAGGGCGTAACTACTACCTCTGGTACGACCTCGACTCCCGGAAGTTCCAGGTGATCAGCTGGGACCTCAACCTGGTCTTCAGCGGTGACGCCGAGGCCGGGCCGCACGACACGATCGGCATGGGGTTCGGCGGGCGCCGGCCGGACGGGCAACGGCCCACGACGCAGACACCTGGCCAGGGGCAGCGGCGGCCCGGCGGTGAGGGGCCGGGTGGCATGCGGACGGGTCACGCGCTGAAGGACAGGTTCCTGGCGACTCCGGCCTTCAAGCAGCTGTACGAGCAGCAGTACCGGGACCTGTACGCCAAGCTGCTGGGCAACGGGACCGCGCTGAAGCTGCTGGACGGCGTGCTCGACTCCTACGGGCTGAACGAGCGGGCCGACACGGCGAGCGCCACGAAGGAGGCCGCCACCCTGCGCACCACCCTCCAGACCCGCGCCAAGGCCCTGGGAGCCGACAAGACGATCAGCGGTCCCTAGCGCTGTGGGCACGAAAGCCGAGGACACGAATGCCGGGAGCAGGAAAGGGGACTTTGGACCCTAGCCGTCCCCGGAACCAGCCGGAACCCTGATGGTGCTCTGTGGTGAAAACCATTCGGATATGGGTCGTGAGGAGGCTGTCGTGCCTGGTGACGAGCGTGACCGGAGATGGACGACGGCTCCCCGGCCGCACCGGGTCGTGGAGCGGCGGACCGACGGGCCGGGACGGGTGACCATGTCCCTGGCACCGGCGTCCCCGCCCAAGGCCGGCCCGGACGCGCCCGCCACCCAGCCGCTGCCAGGGCAGTACTGGGTGCTCGACCTGGCGGGCGGGGTGCAGGTGCCCGCCGTCGACGTGACGGACCTGGCCGAGGAGTGCGGCGACGCGGTGGTCCAGGTGACCACGCTGCGCGTGCCGTGCGGGCAGACCATGGGCGCGGTCGGCGACCTGATCGAGGTCAGGGGGCCGATGGGCGCCGGCTGGGACCTGCGCTCCGTGGCCGGTCGCGATCTGGTGCTCATCGGCTGGGACACCGGGGTCGCCCTGCTGAGCCCGCTCGTCGAGCAGGCCGAGGCGCGGGGCGTCCGGAGCGTCCGCATGTGGGCCGGAGGGTGCGAACGCTGGCTGTCGCGGCCCGAGTGGCGCGGCCTGGCCGGCCGTGACGGAGTGCGCCTGTCGCACGGACCGGACATGAGCGCCGCCGCCGACGAGCTGGACCTCGACCCCGGCAACACGATCGCCCTGGTGGCGAGCCCCTGGCCGATGGCCTGCGACACCGCGCGGGCGCTGATCGACCGGGGGCTGACCGCCGCCTCGGTTCAGCTGGCCGCCCACTCGTTCCTGCGGTGCGGCAACAGACGTTGCGGCCGGTGCCGGCTCGCCCCCTCCGGGGGCGTGCTGCGGGCCTGCCTGGACGGCCCGGTCCTCGCCTACGACCGGATCCTGCAAGGTGCCTGAGATGAGCACGATCCCCGCCGGCCGCCTGGAGCCGAGATGAGCACGGCCGCTGGCGGCCGCCTGGAGCAGCAGCACGAGACGGGAGACACCATGCCTTCCCCAGCGCCTTCCCCCACAGAGTCCGTCACGGGCCCTCCCTCGCCCCGGCGCACGCTGAAGCTGACCGAACGCGAGTCCCTCGACCTCCTCCGCAGCGTCACGCTGGGCCGGGTCGTCTTCACCCAGCACGCGCTGCCCGCGATCCGCCCGGTGAACCACATCGTCGACGAGGAAGCGGTGATCATCCGCAGTCATCTGGGGGCCGCCATCGTCTCCCACTCGGCGGTACGGGGCGGCGCGGTCGTCGCGTACGAGGCCGAGGACCTGGATCCGGTCGAGCACGTGGGCTGGAGCGTCATCGTCACCGGCACCGCCCGGCTCGTCACCGAACCGGCCGCCATCACCCGCTACCGGAAGCTGCTCCGGCCCTGGGTCGAGCCCGAGATGGACCAGGTCATCTCCATCCAGGTGGAGATGATCAGCGGGATCCGGCTGGTCGACGGGCGGCGGCAGGACTGATCGACCGGCCGGCGGGGCCCGGCTGAAAGTTTCATCGCGCGTTGCCGGTCCGGCTCGCGCGTGTTTCAATGCGTTCGCGCGACTGCTGCCGGGCGGGTAGGTCGTGGGCGGGTTCCTCTGTCGTTTCGAACAAGGGAATCCCCATGAGACTCTTCCGGTCGGCGGCCTTCGTGGCCGCGCTGGCCGTGGCCCTGGTCACCACCGCCCTGATGATCCCGCGTCAGGTCCAGGCCCACGGCGTCACGATGTTCCCCGGCGCCCGTACCTTCCTGTGCTGGCAGGACGGGCTCCGGGACAACGGGCAGATCATCTCCTACAACCCCGCGTGCGCGGCGGCCGTCGCGCAGAGCGGCACCACTCCGCTGTACAACTGGTTCGCCGTGCTGCGCTCCGACGGCGGCGGCCGGACCTCGGGGTTCATCCCCGACGGGCAGCTCTGCAGCGGCGGCACCGGCGGGCCGTACGACTTCAGCGCCTACAACGCGGTCCGCTCCGACTGGCCGCTGACCCACCTGACCTCGGGCGCCAACATCCAGGTCCGGCACAGCAACTGGGCCTCGCACCCGGGCTCGTTCGTCTACTACGTCACCAAGAACGGCTGGAACCCCAACGGGCCGCTGAAGTGGTCCGATCTGGAGTCGTTCGGCAGCGTGACCGACCCGCCGCAGTCCGGCGGGCCGGGCGGGCTCAACTACTACCACTGGAACGTCCAGCTGCCGTCCGGGAAGACCGGCCGGCACATGATCTACATCCACTGGATCCGCGCCGACAGCCAGGAGAACTTCTACAGCTGCTCCGACGTCGTCTTCGACGGCGGCAACGGCGAGGTCACCGGTGTGGGTCCGGGCGGCACGTCCTCGCCGACCCCGACCGTCACGCCCACGGTCACCCCCACCGCGACCCCGACCGTCACCCCGACCGGCGGCGGGTGTGCCGCCACCTGGCGCACCATCGCCACCCCCAACTGGCCGGGCCACTTCCAGGCGGAGGTGACCGTGCGCAACCAGGGCGCGAGCACGTTGAACGGCTGGACGGTCCGCTGGACGTACGGCGGCGGCCAGGGATTCGACGGCTCACCCTGGAACGGCGTGCTGACCGGGCAACCGCCGTCCGTGGCGGTCAAGAACGCGGCGTACAACGGGCAGCTCGCGGCGAACGCGACCACCACGTTCGGGTTCAACGCCACGGGCACCGCTCCGGATCCCGCGCCGACGCTGACCTGCTCCAGCCCGTAGGCGCCGGCGCATGGTGACGGAAGTTCACCGGCCGGCGACGCGCCGGACGAGGACGGTGGTGGTCACCGCCGTGGCCCTGGCCGTCCTCGCCGGGGCGGCGCTGGCCGTCCAGCTGAACCTGGCCGGGCGGCAGGAGCTGCGGGCGGGGCTCACCGCCCGGGTGACGGCGTTGCTGGAGCGGGCCTCACCGGCCGAGCATCACGAGCACGGGCACGAGTTCGGGCCGGACGCCGGGCGCGTGGTGTGCGCGGTGGACGTGTTCGGCACCGACCCGGCCGACGCCGGCACGGTGGCAGAGGTGACGTGGGTCTACGCGCACCACATGTGCGCGATCACCGGCCCGGGCGCCGGGTGGTCGGTCTCGGTGCGCGCGTCGGGCCCGATCGCCGTCCGGCTGGGCACCCCCGACCGGGTACGGGTGCCGCAGTCGGGCGCCGGTTACCCGGAACGGGTCAGGGAGATCATCCCCGAGCGCTATCACGACGAGGCGTTCGGCGAATTCGGCGACGAGGAGGCGATCGAGGTGGCCCGCGAGAGGTTCGTCCAGGCGACCCGCTGACAACGGCCGCGCCTGCGGCGGGAAGTGGGCCCCGGCACCAGGGACGCGGCCGGCGGGGAGAGGAGGGGCCCTCCCCACCGGCCGCGTCTGCCACCCGGGCGGGATGGTGTCGTGGAACGGTCGCACGACGGTTGGCGGCGTCACCTCCTCACGAGAGCACGTGTGGGAGCGCTCCCAACAGGGTCTTGGCACGCGGTGGCGGATGTCAACGCACACCGTCCCCAGGGGCCTTCCAGCACCCCTCACCAGGGTCCCGAGATGAAACTTTCAGCTGCCCGGTCGAAGCCGGGCGACCAGGTTCCGGCGCTCAGCGGTCCGCCGGAGAGTCGTGGTCGGCGTGGGCCCTGCGGAGCAGGTCCATCAGCTTGTCCTCGTCGCGGATCCTGGCGCGATACTTCTCCGGCAGCTTGCGGATCGTGGCCTCCTCCGCGAGCAGGTCGCGGAAGATCTCCTCGCGCCGGGCCGGGTCGCGTTCGACGTACAGGTACTCGGTGGCGTGGCGGCGCGCGCAGGACACCGCGTTCTGCGCGCGCCCCTTGGCACTGACCAGGGAGGCGATCACGGTGACGACGAGGACTCCGATGATGACCGCGAGGGACAGCCCGGTGCTGATCTCGACCACCTTCACCGGCTCGCCGTCGTTGATGAACGGCACGTTGTTCTCGTGCAGCGCGTGCAGGATGAGCTTCACGCCGATGAAGGCCAGGATGGCGGCCAGCCCGATGCCCAGGTAGATGAGCCGGTCCAGCAGCCCGTCGATGAGGAAGTACAGCTGGCGCAGCCCGACCAGGGCGAACGCGGTGGCGGTGAAGACCAGGTAGACGTTCTGGGTCAGGCCGAAGATGGCCGGGATGGAGTCGAGCGCGAAGAGCAGGTCGGTGCCGCCGATCGCGGTCATGACCAGCAGCATCGGGGTCATGACCCGCTTGCCGCCGGCGACCGTGAAGAGCTTGTCGCCGTCGTAGGTGTCGGAGGTGGGCAGGATCTTACGGGCGACGCGGACCACCAGGTTGTCCGGGGAGTGGCCCTCCTCGCTCTCCGACTTGAGCAGCTGGCCGGCGGTGATCAGCAGGATGAGGCCGAAGAGGTAGAACACCCAGGCGAACGTGTTGATCAGCGCGGCGCCGAGGAAGATGAATCCGGTCCGGGCGATCAGCGCGAAGACGATGCCGAAGAGCAGCACCTTCTGCTGGGAGGCCCGGGGCACCTTGAAGCTCGACATGATGACGAGGAAGACGAACAGGTTGTCGACCGAGAGCGCCTTCTCCGTCACGTAACCGGCGAAGTACTGGACACCCATCTCGGAGCCGCCGAAGATCCACACGCCGGCGCCGAAGAGCAGGGCGACGCCCACGTAGCCGGCCGACCACCACGCGGCCTCGGAGAGCGTCGGGGCGTGCGCCTTGCGCACATGGAAGACGAAGTCGAACACGAGCAGGCCCGCGATTCCGACGATCGTCAGCCACCAGACGACAGCGGGTACGTCCATTCACGCTCCATGGTTCGACTGTGATCTCCTTGATCGAGTCACTCCGCGTCTGTTACCCGGCGAATATCCCCTCATGCCGCCCGCACTCTTCGGCGGATAAGGGATGACTCTTTGCTCTCGGGGCACCGGGCCTTGATGACCGGATGGGAAGAGGCCCATCGAGGGAGAGGAAACCGGGGACATGACTGACAATTCGGGCACAGGATCCCAGTCGGGCGGCAAGCGCGAGGTGCTGACCAACCGGCAGGGACATCCGGTCTACGACAACCAGAACCAGCGGACCGTGGGCGCGCGCGGGCCGGCGACGCTCGAGAACTACCAGTTCCTCGAGAAGATCAGCCACTTCGACCGTGAGCGGATCCCCGAGCGCGTGGTCCACGCCCGCGGGGTGACCAGCCACGGCTTCTTCGAGGCGTACGGCAGGCTCGGCGACGAGCCGATCAGCCGCTACACCCGAGCGAAGATCTTCCAGGAGGAGGGCAAGCGCACCGATGTCGCGGTCAGGTTCTCCACGGTCATCGGCGGGCGCGACTCGGCGGAGACCGCCCGCGACCCGCGCGGCTTCGCGATCAAGTTCTACACCGAGGACGGCAACTGGGACCTGGTCGGCAACAACCTCGCCGTCTTCTTCATCAGGGACGCGATCAAGTTCCCCGACGTCATCCACTCGCTCAAGCCGGATCCGGTGACCTTCAGGCAGGAGCCCGCGCGGATCTTCGACTTCATGTCGCAAACGCCGGAGAGCATGCACATGCTGGTCAACCTGTTCAGCCCGCGCGGCATCCCGGCTGACTACCGGCACATGCAGGGCTTCGGCGTCAACACCTACAAGTGGGCCAACCAGCAGGGCGACACGGTCCTGGTCAAGTATCACTGGATGCCCAAGCAGGGCGTGCGCAGCATGACCGAGGCCGACGCGGCGGCCGTACAGGCCAGCGACCTCGGGCACGCGACCAAGGACCTGCACGAGGCGATCGAGCGCGGCGACTACCCCGAGTGGGAGCTGCTGGTGCAGATCATGAGCGACGACGACCACCCCGAGCTGGACTTCGACCCGCTCGACGACACCAAGGTGTGGCCCGAGAACGAGTTCCCGGCCAGGCCGGTCGGCCGCATGGTGCTCAACCGCAACGTGGACAACAACTTCGCCGAGAACGAGCAGATCTCCTTCGGCACCGGCGTGCTCATCGACGGCCTGGACTTCTCCGACGACAAGATGCTGGTCGGCCGTACGTTCTCCTACAGCGACACCCAGCGCTACCGGGTCGGCCCCAACTACCTGCAGCTGCCGGTCAACCAGGCGCGCAACTCTCCCGTCCGCACCAACCAGCGCGACGGCCAGATGACCTACTTCGTCGACACCGCCGGGGAGAGCCCGCACATCAACTACGAGCCGTCGCTGGTCGACGGGCTGCGCGAGGCCGACTATCCGACCGTGGACGAGCAGGGCCCGGTCATCTCCGGACGGCTCACCCGCCAGCGCATCCCCCGGACCAACGACTACACCCAGGCGGGTCAGCGTTACCTGCTGATGGAGGAGTGGGAACGCGCCGACCTGGTGGACAACTTCATCGCCGCGCTCAAGCAGTGCGACCCGCGCGTCCAGGAGCGGATGGTCTGGCACTTCCTGCTCGTGGAGGACGACCTGGGCCTGCGCGTCGGCGAAGGGCTCGGCATCCGTCCCGAGGACGTCGCCGATCTCCCGCCGCTCGACAAGCAGACCCTGACCGACGAGGAGCGGGCGCGCCTGTCGAACCTGGGCTCCAACGGGCCGCGCGACGTCAGCGGCCTGAAGATGACGCACTGCGTGCCCAACGAGCGGGCCGCTCACGCCGGATGACTCCCAGGCGGGCCCGCACCACCGTGACCGGCGGCGCGGGCACCGCCACGTTCGACGACCCCGCGAAAGGAACACCATGCCCGAGTCCCCCGTCATGCCGGAGACCATGGACGAGACCGACGTCGTCGATCTGCTGCTGGCTCAGCACGTGATGATCCAGGACCTGTTCGACGAGGTCGAGCGAGCGTCCGCCGGCCGCCGGGCCGAGCCGTTCACCCGGCTGGTGCGGCTGCTGGCCGTACACGAGACCATCGAGGAGCAGATCGTCCACCCCTACGCCCGGCTGGTGCTCTATGACGGCGACGCGATCGTCGACGAGCGCCTGACCGAGGAGAGGGAGGCCAAGGAACTGCTGAGGGACCTGGACCGGACGGGACCGGACGCCCGCGGATTTTCGACGCGCCTCGCCGCGCTGCGCGCCGCCGTGACCGAGCACGCCCGAGCCGAGGAGAGGGACGAGTTCCCGCGCCTGCGCGCCAACACCTCGGTGGCCCAGCGCCGGGCGCTGGCGGCCTGGGTCAAGGCCGCCGCCGCGCTCGCGCCGACCCATCCCCACCCCGGGATCGAGTCGGCCGTGAGCAACGTGCTGATCGGCGCTCCGATCGCGATGATGGACCGGGCCGGCGACCTGATCCGCCAGGCCATGGGCGAGCAGGACTGACCGCTAGTCCGACAGTCCGGCGCGCAGCTGGGAGAGGACGTTGCGCAGGATGCGGGAGACGTGCATCTGCGAGATGCCGAACTCCGCGGCGATCTCCGACTGCGTCATGTTGCCGTAGAAGCGCAGCAGGAGGATCTTCTTCTCCCGCGGAGGCAGGGAGTCGATGAGCGGCTTCACGGCGTGCTTGTCGATCAGGACGCTGAGCGAGTGGTCTTCCTCGGGGAGGACGTCACCGAGCGTGGCGTCGTCGTCGGGGCCGCCCAGCGGGGCGTCGAGCGACAGGGTGCTGTAGGCGGCCGACGCGTCGAGCGTCAGCAGCACGTCCTCCTGCGAGATGTTCATCTTGGCCGCCAGCTCGGCGACGGTCGGCGCGCGGCCGAGGTCCTGGGAGAGGTCGGAGCTGAGCTTGTTGAGCTCGGAACGGCGCTCCTGGTAGACGCGGGGCACCCTGATGGCCCAGGTGCGGTCCCGGAAGTGGCGCTTGACCTCGCCCGTCATGGTGACGACGGCGTATCCCCTGAACTCGTGGCCGAGGGAGGCGTCGAAGCCGTTGATGGCCTTCATCAGGCCGACGTACGCGGCCTGGAGCAGGTCCTCGATGGGCTCGCCCCGGTAGCGGTAACGCCGGGCGATCTCGTGCGCGAGCCGGTCGTGCATCTCCACCAACCGCTCACGCAGCCGCTCGCGGGCGCTGTCGGGCGTATCGGGGTTGACCATCTCGGTCAGGAGTTGTTCGGCGGTCATTTCCGTGAGCACGAGTTCCTGGACAGCCATGCCTACTCCTTGTTTCAGCGGGGCGGCCACATCCAGGAAAAGTCCAGGCAGAAGCACGCCTCACCCATTCTCGAGGCGAAGCCCTCTGCTGGACTTCGACAGGTATATACCCCTTTCGCGCGGAATATTCCGCCGACTTTGGCGGCGGAGCGAAGAGGGCGCGTCAGGCCGGCCCAGCGGCCGGCCCGACCTTGACGCGGGCGGCGGGGTCTGCCCCTGGCGCAGCCGACGGATCTGTCCCTGGCGGACGACGGGGTCTGGCCCTGGCGCAGCCGACGAATCCGTCCCTGGCGGACGACGGGGTCTGGCCCTGGCGCGGACGACTCGCCTGAGCGGAGCGGGGTGACCGGGCGAGAAGCGAGATGTCAGGTTCGCCGTCCCGCTTCTTTTTCCCGAGCGGGCCGTATACCGTCGCCAAGACTTGGTGTTCGGGAGTCGAAGGCGGCGAGTTGGTGCGGTCGTGGGCGCGGTTACCGGTCGGCCGGCCGGTATGGCTCGACGGCGCCGACACCGAGACCGTCGCCCTGGCGACCGACCCCCTGCCTGACGACGCCCCCGCGATCGTCACCTACCTGCCCGCCGGCGCGCGCTCCACCACCGGCTTCGTCGCCGCCGCGCTGTGCGAGCTCCAGCGCACCGCCGTCGCGCTGTTTCCCGCGTGGCTGCCAGGCGCCGAAGGGCTCGACGGGCCCGGGGGCGCGGGCATCGCCGCCGTACGCACGCTGGCTCTGCGCCGGGCGTCGGCCAGCGACCACTTCGGGCCGTTCCTGGCCGAGCTGGCCGAGCTGGCGCTGTCCGGCCGGCCTGACGCACCCAGCGGGTTCTCCCCCGAGACCCGGGCCGCCGGGCTGGCCCGGGTGATCGCCACCAGCTTCGGCAGGTCACGCCTGGCGCTCCTGGTCGACGTGCCCGCCGGGCTCTCACCGGCCGGCCAGGAGGTGCTCGTCGCGGGCTGCGAGTGGCTCGCCCAGCGCGGCGAGCTGGGCGTCTGGCTCACCGGCGCCCCACTGAACACCGACCGCCTCCAGCGGGTAACGCCCCCACTGAACACCGACCGCGCCCAGCCGGTGACGCCCCCGCTGGAGACCGACCGCCTCCGGCGGGTGACGTCCGTGGTCGGTGAGGAGGTGCGGCCGCGCGTGAGTCATCCGGCGGTGGCCGGGCGGCCGCATCCGGGGAGCCGGAGCGAGCAGGCATTGGAAGCCGCGCTGGCGCCGTACGCGTGGGCCGCCGGGCGGGCCTGGAACCAGACCTACCGGCCGCACCCGCTGGCCGCACCGGTGCGGGTCGATCTCCTGTGGCAGGACGAACGGTGCGTCGTCGAGATCGACGGCCCCGAGCACCGCGGCCCCCGCACGTTCGACGAGGACCGGCGGCGCGACGTACGCCTCCAGCTCGCCGGTTACGCCGTGCTCCGCTTCACCGATTCCCATGTGATGACCGACCCGCAAGCCGTGGTCCGCCAGATCGAGCTGTATCTCAGCCGTCGCCGTGGAACACCGGAAGGATGACCGATGTCAGAGCGCGCACTGTCGCTCCCCGAATTCTCCGCCCTGGTCGTGCTGGCCGTTGAGGCCCGTGAGATCTCCAACAGCGAGCTCAAGGAGCGCCGCGGGCTGACGATCGACGGGAAGAAACGGCGCAGGCTCAACGAGCTCAAGCTGGTCGACAGCTGGAAGCAGGGCCGCGGGTTCGTCCACGTGCTGACCGATTCCGGCTGGGCCCGCCTGGGTGAGGACCTCCGCACCGGGCGGCTCCCCGCGTTCACCGGCTCGTCGGGGGTGCTGGCCCGGGCGCTGCTCGGCTGGCTGCCCACTTTCCTGGAGCGCACCCACCAGCGACTCGCCGACGTCTTCCAGCCCACCGAAGTCGAGACGGCAGAGGCTCCGGCCAGGGAGGATCCGGCCGGGGAGACTCCGGCCGAGAAGGCCCCGGCCGGGGAGACTCCGGCCGGGGAGCCGGGCGGTCTGGAGGCGCGCGTCCGCGCCGCCTACACGGAGTTGGCCGCCGAGCCCGGCACCTGGGTCAGCCTGACGAGGCTCCGCCCGCTCCTGGGCGACGCGCCGAGACAGCAGGTAGACGAGACCCTCGTACGGATGGAGCGGCTGGCCGACGTCAACCTCGTCCCCGAGTCCAACCAGAAGGCTCTTACGGCGCAGGATCGGGAGGCGGCCGTCATCATCGGAGACCAGGACAAGCACCTGCTCTGGATCGGCAAGCCGTGACGGCCCCCGGCACCGACGCCCTGGAGGCACTCAGCTTCAACTACACCGAGGGCGCCGACGACGTGTGGCGCCACTCGGACTTCCACGTGGAGGGCCTGCACGGCGCGTCCACAAAGGTGCTGCTCGACGGCCTGGCCGAGGCCGGGAGCCGGCCCGACGCCAGCCCCATCGGCGTGATCGTGCAGGGTCAGCGCGGCGCGGGCAAGACACACCTGCTCGGCTGGATGCGCGAGCGGACGCAGCGGGAGGGCGGCTACTTCGTCCTCGCCGGGCTGCTGGACGCCAAGGGCTTCTGGGAGAGCATGGTGGTGTCCCTCCTCGACAGCCTCGCCCGTGAGGGCGCGAACGGGGAGAGCCAGCTCAAGGTGTTCCTGTCCCGCCTGGCGGCGGCGGCCGACGTGCCGAGGATGGTACGGCGGGCGGTGACCGGGAAGAAGTCCGTCACCCGGGAGGAGCTCGACACATTCGTCGGCGCGCTTCGCCGCTTCGACCGGAAGGCCGGCAGCCTGGCCCAGGACGCCGCGCGGGCGCTCGTGCTCTACGCCTCCGACGACCTCGGGATGCAGGACCTCGGCGAGGCGTACCTGTCGTCGGTGCCCGAGGGCGAGCCGGGCGAGCGCGCCCGGTGGGGCATCCGGCAGGTCGACCGGACCCCGCAGGAGATCGTCAGGGACATCTCGCACCTGCTCGCGCTCACCGGCCCCACAGTCGTCGCCGTCGACCAGATCGACGCGCTGGTGGCCCAGTCGCTGACGTCGACGGACCCCACGACGGTCCACGACGCCGGCGAACGGCTCATGATCGAGCGGATCGCCGGCGGCCTGATGGCGCTGCGCGAATACACCCGCCGCACCCTCACGGTCGTCTCCTGCATCCCGGCGACGTGGACCCTCATCGAGAAGGTGGCTACCGACACGGTCCGCGACCGCTTCCGGCAGGCCGCGCCGCTGATGACCATCCCCGACGCCGAGACCGGGCGCCGGCTGGTGGCCAGGCGGTTCGAGGTGCAGTACCAGGCGGCCGGGATCGAGCCGCCGTACCCGACGTGGCCGGTGCTGCCCTCGGCCTTCGAGCAGGCGCCCGGTTTCACCCCGCGTCAGCTCCTCATCAGGATCGACGGGCACATCCAGGCCTGCCTGAAAGACGGGGAGGTCAGAGAGCTGGACGGCTTCCAGCGCACCACCCCGGCCCCGGCCCCGGCCCCGGCGGCGCCTGCCGCCGACGTCGCGGAGCTCACCGACATCGACGCCCTGTACGCCAAGCTGCGCGACACCGTGGCCCGGCCCGTGCCGGACTCGGCCACCGAGGACGCGATCATGCCCGCCCTGCTGTCGGCCGGGCTGTCGGCCTGGATCGCCGAGCAGGGCGACGCGGGGCGCGAGTTCAGCCAGGACCCTCCGCCCAGCGCCAAGCCGCCCATGCACGCGCGGCTGCGCCGCACCCTCGACGAGGCCACCGAGGACGAGGTGCACTGGGGGTTCCGCGCGGTCGGCGCGGAGAACGCCATCGCAGCGCTGAACCGGGTGCGCAAGGCGGCCGTCGCCGCCGGGCTGGACGCTGAGGTGCCCAAGCGGCGGCTGTTCGTGCTGCGGAACACGCCGTGGTCGAAGGGGCCGCGCACCAGGGAGGTCATCGAGGCGTTCGAGCGAGCGGGCGGCCGGACACTGGCCCTGGGCGACGATGACCTGCGGGAGCTGGCCGCGCTCAAGGAGTTGCTCGCGGCCGGGCCGCCGCACCTGGCCGCCTGGCTGGCCGCCCGCCGGCCCACCCGGCAGATCGCCTTCCTCACCGAGGCGCTTTCCGACCCCTGGACCGTTCCGGCTCCCCACACCTCACCGACCCCCGCCGGCCGTACCCCCTCCGAACCCACGCGCCCCGAACCCACGCAGCCCGAGCCCGCACAATCCAGGACCGCACAGCCCGAGCCCGCACAATCCAGGCCCACGCAGCCCGAGGCCGCACAATCCAGGCCCACGCAGCCCGAGGCCGCACAATTCAGGCCCGCGCAGCGCGAGCCCGCGCAGTCCAGGGCCGCTCGGGCCGGATCCGTGGGCCTCGGGCGGACGGAGGACGCGGCGCGGATCGTGATCGGGCGGGCGGTCGACGGCGCGCCGGCGACTGTCGAGCTGGAGGCGCTCAGGAAGCACATCGCGATCTTCGCCGGCTCCGGGTCGGGCAAGACGGTGCTCATCCGGCGGCTGATCGAGGAGTGCGCCCTGCGCGGGGTGTCGGCCATCGTGCTCGACCCGAACAACGACCTGGCCCGGCTGGGCGACAGGTGGCCGGAGCCGCCGACGCACTGGGAGGACGGCGACGCGCGCCGGGCCGACGAGTACCTGGCGAACACCGACGTGGTCGTCTGGACCCCGAGACGAGCGGCGGGAAGGCCGCTGAGCTTCCACCCGCTGCCCGACTTCGCCGGCGTGGCCGACGACCCCGACGAGTTCGCCGAGGCCGTGGAGGCGGCCGTGGCCTCGATCGTGCCCCGGGTCAAGCTCAACGCCTCGACCGGCAAGGCCCAGCTCGGTCAGGCGGTGCTCCGGAAGGCGCTCGAACACTACGGCCGCTCCGGCGGGACGAGCCTCAGGGGCCTGGTCGCGCTGCTGTCCGAGTTGCCCGACGGCGTGAGCGAGCTGGCCGGCGCCCCGCGCATCGCGGCCGGCCTGGCCCAGTCGCTGACGGCGGCGATGGACAACGACCCGCTGTTCGGCGGCTGGGGCGAGCCGGTGGACCCCGGGCTGCTGCTCACCCCGCCATCGGGCAAGCGGGCCCGCGTCTCGGTGATCAGCCTGGCCGGGCTTCCGGTCGACGAGCAGCGGCAGAGCTTCGTCGGCCAGCTCCAGATGGCGCTGTTCGCCTGGATCAAGAAGCATCCGGCCGGCGACAGGCCGCTCGGCGGCCTGTTCGTCATGGACGAGGCGCAGACGTTCGCCCCTGCCGTCGGAGGCGCCACCGCCTGTCTGCGCAGCACGCTGGCGCTCGCCTCCCAGGCCCGCAAGTACGGCCTCGGCCTCGTCTTCGCCACCCAGGCGCCCAAGGGGCTGCACAACCAGATCCCTGGCAACGCCGCGACCCAGTTCTTCGGCCTGCTGAACGCGCCGATCCAGATCAACACGGCCAAGGAAATGGCCCAGGCCAAAGGCGGCAGCGTGCCCGAGATATCCCGTTTGATCTCCGGCGAGTTCTACCTCGCGCCGGAGGGCCGTGCCTTCGTCAAGACGCGGGTCCCCATGTGCCTGACCCACCACCCCAAGGCTCCGCTCACCACCGAGGAGGTCATCGCTAGAGCGGCGGCGGCCGCGTCATGACACCCACCCAACTGCGCGCGTTCGCGACCGTAGTGCGACTGGGCTCGGTCAAGCTGGCGGCCGCGGAGCTCGACGTCTCCGAGGCGGCCGTCTCCCTGCACATCGGGCAACTGCGCAAGGAATTCGGCGACCGGCTGTTCGCCAGGACCGCCTCCGGGCTCGCGTTCACGCCCGGCGGGCTGCGGCTGGCCAGCCGGGCGGCCGAACTGCTCAGCCTGCAGGAACGCACGATCATCGAGGTCGGCCAGGCGGCCCAGGGCCGCCGGCTGCTGCGGGTCGCCGCGTCGAGCCTGTTCGCCGAGCACGCCGCGCCCGGACTGATCGGGCTGTTCGCGGGGCGGGCCGCCGACCTGGACGTGGAGCTGAGCGTGCACGACCCTCGGCAGTTCGGCGCGCTGCTGCACTCGCGGACCGTCGACGTGGCGATCGGCCCCAACCCCGGCAACGTGGACGGCTCCCTGACCTGCAAGCCGTTCCTCAACTACCAGATCGTGGTCGTCTGCGGGCCCGACCACCCGTTCGCCGGCCGCGACGTCGGCTCTCACCAGTTGCGCGAGCAGATCTGGCTGCTCGGTCCGTCGGCCGCGACCGACCTCGGCGCCGTGCCCACCATGCTGCGCAGGCTGAACGTGCCAGAGGAGCACCAGCGGATCTACCAGAGCCACGCGGCGGCGCTGGAGGAGGCCAAGCGCGGCAGCGGAGTCGCGGCGGCGATCTCGTTCGCGGTGGGACAGGACCTGGCCAACGGCCGGCTGACCCGCGTCACCGGCCAGTCTCTCCGCTTCGACGGCACCTGGGTGACGCTCACCCTGGCCGAACGCGGCGCTCCCCCGGCGGCGGCCGAACTGGTCAGGTTCGTCACCAGCCCGCGCGCCACCCAGGCCATGCTGCGCGGTCCGGGCGTGCACGTCGGCCGCTTCCGCCCGTCCATCCACATCACGCTCTGGAGCTAGAGAGTCGGCCATCCAGTGGCGTTGATGTGTGCTTCCTGATCGCGTCCCTAGGTCAGGTCCGGTCTATACGATCAACTGGAGAGCCTGACGATGGATGACCATCGAGAACAACCGGTGGCTGAACGTGATCGTCACTCACATCAGTCGTCGATTCGGCCCGTACCACGCCGTCAGCGAGAATCAGGTGAGAGGGCCGGTGTTCGTCTCCATCCAGGCCCGAGAATAGGAGCATCCATGATGACCGGATTGGACACCCGCCCCAGCGCGGCTACGTACGAGTTGGAAAAACTCGTCGGCATGGCGTGGCGGGGCCAGATCCGGGTGCCGCACTTTCAGCGTGATTTCCGCTGGAATCGAGCGGACGTGGTCCGCCTGTTCGACAGCATCGTCAAGGGCTATCCGGTTGGCAGCCTGCTGCTTTGGGTACGGTCCGCTCCTCCGAAACGCATCAGACTGGGCGCCCTCCAGATCGAAGCACCACGCATGGACCAGGCATTGTGGGTCGTGGACGGGCAGCAGCGCATCACGAGCCTGGCGAACGCTTTGCACGAGGACGCGGCACACGAGCCACGTTTCGCCCTGGCCTACGACCTGCGCGAGAACGAACGGATGCCCGGGCGTGACATCGGCTTCGTCTCCCGTCCGTCCACAGTCGACCCCTTCGTGGTCCCCCTACCGGTGCTGTTCGATCTGCGCCGGGTGCTGAAGTGGTTCTCGACCTATCCCGAGGCTGCGGACTACCAGGACAAGGCGTTCAACCTGACCACGATTCTGCGCCAGTACCCGATGCCCGCCTATCAGGTCGAGCAGGAGAACGCCGAAGTCCTGCAGGACATCTTCGACCGCATGAACAACTATGGTAAGCGACTGAGCCGGGCCGAGATCTTCTCCGCTCTCTACGCGGGTGATGAGGAGCAGCCGGCGCTGACGATCGACGAGATCTCGGCGCACATTGATGAGCAACTCGACTTCGGCCGGATCGACAATGACACTGTTCTCTACGCGATTCTGGCTCGGCGCGGTCACGACGTCCAGCACGAGATCCGCCTGGAGTTCGACGACGACGACCGACGCGGAGTGAGCGATTTTCCGGGGGAAGATCGCGACACTGCTTTCCAGGCAGGCGAAGAGGCCATCCGACGGGCCGTGCGATTCCTACAGAGTGACGCGGGGGTTCCACATTTCACGCTCCTCCCCTTCCGCTATCTCCTCGTGGTTCTCGCTCGCCTCTTCGCACACTTCCCCGAGCCCGATCCCGCGAACAGACGGCTGTTGCGGCGCTGGTTCTGGCGTGCGGCCCTGATCGGGCCTGAAATCTTCCGCGGAAGCACCACGGGCGCGGTCCGCACACTCTGCGCGAAGATCCATCCGCACGATCTCACCGGATCGGTTCAAGGGCTTCTGAGCACGGTAGACCGGCCCGCTCCGCCCCTGCCCGAACTGCGGCGGTTCAAGACCAACGAGGCCGCTGCCAAGATCACGCTATGCGCCTGGTGGGCGCTGGAGCCGCGCGATCCCAGCTCGGGCGAGCGGCCCGAGATCGGCGACCTCGCCGAATGCCTCGTTGATCGCCCCACGCCTGCCGACGCCGTCCGGTACGTCGTCCCTTCCAGGCTGGTCGACGCCAAATACCGCCTCTGGGCCGCCAACCGAGTCCTCGTTCCCACGATGGCCAGGGAAGCGGGCAAGGACATCGGTGGCCTGCTCGTCACCCCACCACTGTTCCTGGAAGACACCGCGTGGAGTGATGTGCTCGCGTCACACCTCATCTCTCCCGAGGCGATTTCCTTGCTGCGGGCGAGCGAGTTCACCTCTTTCCTCCAGGCTAGGCAGGAGGAGTTGGTGCGTAACTTGGCGGGTTTCCTTCAGCGGATGTGCGAGTGGGGCTTCGAGAACACCCCGCCCCTGTCCGAGTTGGTGATCGAAGACCTGCCGGAGGACGAGCAGGCCCTACCGGACGAGGCCGCATATGGCTCTGGTTGAAAACCGTTTCGCCGTACTCCTCGGCGAGGGTCCGCGTCTGAACGCTGCTACAGCGTGGCGACCACACGCGATTCATCTTCAGCGAGGGGTACCTCAGCGATCCGCACAGAGCCATACTCGGGCTCGCCTTCGAGCAGAATCTCAGGGGTCGGCAGGCTGCCGCCCTCAGACTTCCGCCCTGGTTCTCCAACCTCCTACCCGAGGGAGTCATGCGTGACTGGATCGCGACCGATCGGGGGGTGTCGGCGGATCGGGAGATGGAACTACTGGCCCAGGTAGGCCATGATCTTCCGGGTGCGGTCAGGGTGCTTCCCTCCGAAGACGACGATTCCCTCATCGATGAGGTGTGGGGGAGCAGCAGCGAGCACCCCAGCGGGCCTTCTGCCGAAGGGCACGAGGAGTTGCGCTTCTCATTGGCCGGCGTCGCGCTGAAGTTCTCCATGCTCGCCGAGAACGACCGCCTCACCTTGCCTGCCTTTGGGCAGGGCGGTGATTGGATCGTGAAACTGCCCGACCGGACTTATGCCGAAGTGCCACGCAACGAGCACGCCATGATGTCCCTTGCCGCAGCCGTGGGGATCGACGTTCCGGAGGTGCGGCTCTACCAGCGCGACGAGTTGGATACGCTGCCGTCACGAATGTGGCCAGGAGCGGAGACTTTGGCCTACGCCGTGCGCCGCTTCGACCGCGACAACGATCGGCATCCCATTCACATGGAGGATCTCGCCCAGGTACGAGGGGTGTATCCGAATGAGAAGTACCTCGGCAACTACGAGACGGTGGCCGCGCTGATCTATCGCCGTCGGGATCTCGACGGGTTGCGTGAGTTCGCCCGGCGGCTCGCCTTCAACGTTCTGATCTCCAACGGGGACGCTCATCTCAAGAACTGGTCGCTCCTGTATCTCGATCCACGGGTGCCGAGCCTGTCTCCCGCTTATGACCTGGTGTGTACGTCTGCGTACATGGGAGGCAACGAGACTTTGGGGATGAAGTTCGCGGGCTCCCGCCGTTTCGACGCGGTCACGGTCCGGACCTTCGAACGACTGGAGCGCCGCCTCGGCGCCGAAGGCGCGGCACTCGCCGACGTCGTGTCAGATCTCGTGAAGAACATTTCCGTGGCCTGGGCACAGCAGTCCGAATCCCTTACCGAAGCACCTCTGATCCGGGAAGCCGTCTCCGCAAGCATCCAGAGGCGGAGTCGAACACTGCTGAAGACCTGAGGCTGACCGCTGGAGTACGTGAGCACGGGGGCCGGCGGCGGACCGGGGATCAGGCCCGGATCTGAAACTGCGCGAAGCACACCACGGCGTTCGTGTGGTCACGCAGGCCGGCGGCCAGAAGCAGATCCCGCTGGGTGTGCAGGATCCGGTAGCGGGGATGGGCCGGCACCACGCCCGGGATGACCACGATGAGCCATCTGCCGGACGTCTCCTTGCGCTTGACGTACTCGATGACGGGGCGGACCACCGTGTGGCGGGGGCTCTCGATGACCTCCAGGTTGACGCCCGGGTGCCAGTCGTCCCATTTCCTGCGGATGTCCTCGGTGGTCTCGGAGCTGTCGGAGGCGGCGACCGCGATGACCTCGTGGCCGAAGGCCAGCGCCGTGCTGAGCGCCTTCTCCGTCAGAGCGCTGACCGTGTGCGCCGGGCTGATCGGGACGATGACCAGCGCGGACGCCGGATCGGGAGCGTGCGGCACCGGCTGGGGCCTGCCACGTTGGAGCGCCTCGTCGACCTTGGTGTAGTAACCCTCGATCCGGCTGAACATCAGCATGAGCAGGGGCACCACCACCACGACCACCCAGGCGCCCTCGGTGAACTTCGAGAAGAGCAGCACCAGGGCGGCGATGGCGGTGATCACGGCGCCCACACCGTTGAGCGCCACCTTGCCCACCCACCTCGGCGGGCGCCGTATCGTCCAGTGGCGGACCAGTCCGACCTGACTGATGGTGAACCCGATGAACACCCCGATGGCGAACATCGGGATGAGCCGCTGAGTGTTGGCATCGACGGCGATCAGGAGCACCGCGGCCGTGATCGCCACCGCGGCGACGCCGTACCGGTGGACGGGCCGCTCGGCGCGCAGCGAGAACAGATGGGGCAGGCGGTTGTCCTTGGCCAGCAGGCTCATCAGCACCGGCAGGCCACCGAAGCTCGTGTTCGCCGCCAGCCCGAGCGCGAACGCGACGATGATGTTGGCCGCGTAGTACAGCCAGCCCGTGCCGTAGGCGCCGGCCGTGAGCTGGGCGAGGATGGTGACGTCCGCCCGGGGGACCACGCTGTCACGCCGGATGAGGACGGCCAGCCCGACCAGCATCGTGGCCAGCAGCGCGCCCAGCATCAGCTCCGTCCGCTGGGCACGCCGGACCCTCGGCCGGCGGAACATCGGCACGCCGTTGGCGATGGCCTCGACCCCGGTCAGGGCCGAGCATCCGGAGGAGAACGCCTTCAGGATCAGCAGCACGCTGACCGCCTCGTAGGCCGGCAGCGGCTCTGGTGTCCCGACCACCGCCGCCGGTTGGGTCCGCAGCAGGCCCACGACCACGATGCCGAGGATGGCCGCGATGAACAGCAGGGTGGGCAGCAGCAGCACTTTCGCGCTGTCCGCGAGGCCGTAGAGGTTCACCGCGGTCAGCACGGCAAGCCCGACCAGGCAGGTTTCGAGGAGGTGCGGGGCCAGGACGGGGAACGCGGAGGCGAGGCTCGCGGCGCCCGCCGTCAGGCTGACCGCCACGGTCAGGATGTAGTCCACGATGAGCGCGGCGGCGGCAAGCAGGCTGACCCGCTGACCAAGGTCCTGCTTGGCCACCGCGTACGAGCCGCCGCCGTTCGGATAGGCGGCGATCACCTGACAGTAGGACGTCACCAGGATGACGAGCAGGAGGGCGATGACGATGGTGATCGGCAAGGTGTAGCCGATGGCCGCGCTGCCCGCGGCGACCAGCACGATGGCGATCGCCTCTGGACCGTAGGCGACGGAGCTGAGCGCGTCGAGGGACAGGGCCACCAGCCCCTGCAGGCTGGTCAGATGCGCCCGGTCACCCTCGCCATGCCGAAGCTGGACCTTCGGCCCCCGCCTGCTGGCCAGCGGCCCGCTCGTTGTGGCGACCGCGCGGCCAGCCGGCAGAACCCGGTGTCCCGCGTGGCCGGCCGGATCCCCCGTCCGCAAAGCCCCGCCCGATCCATATTCGTACGCCCCGAACTCCCCCGAGGCCCTATACCCGCCTTCCGACCTTGGCTACCAGCGGAAACGTGGTCCGGCGACTCCGGCGACCGCGCCGATCACCTCTCGCAGCGAGCCGAACGTGTGGGCGGGCACCATCAGGTCGCAGTACGGCAGAGCGGCCGCCATGCTCGCCACGCGCGGTTCGAAGCCGGGGGCCGCGGCCCGGGGGTTCATCCAGATGACCCGGTGCGCCCGGCGGCTCAGCCTGGCCATCGCGACGCCCAGTTCCTCGGGCGGGTCGCCGTCCCAGCCGTCCGAGCCGACCAGCACGATCGCGCCCCTGACCTTCGCGCCGTGGTGCGACGACAACAGCGCCCGCACGTTGGTGGCGATCCGCGTCCCGCCGAACCGGTCGGTCACCCGCTCGGTGGCCAGCTCGACCGCCGAGGCCGCCGAACGGTGCGCGAGCACGGGCGTCAGCCGGGTCAACGTCGTCGCGAACGCGAACACCTCCGCGTCCACGGTCACCGCCAGCGCTCGCATCAGATGCAGGTACGCCGATGCCTGCGCCCGCATCGACTGGCTCACGTCACAGAGCATGACGACCCGCCTCGGCCGTACGACCGGCTGCTTCCTGGCCAGCCGGAACGGCTCCCATCCGGTACGGCGCGACCGGGCCAGCGTCGCCCGCACCGCGATCGCGCGCCCCCGCGGCGACACCCGGAACCTCCGGGCCCGCCGGGTCGGCCAGTTCGCCACCGCCTCCTCCAGCCAGCGGCCGAGCAGCTCGCACTCCCGCTCGTCGAGCTGCTCGAACGGCACGTCGGCCAGCCCCTCGGCGGCGCTCGGCAACAGCTCGGGCACGCTCGCCGGGCCGTCCGAGTCCTCGGCCCCGGCAACCACCGCGGGCAGCGTCGTCCACGGCAGGCCGCCCGCGTCGTCGCCTCCGGCGTTGGCGTCCGGCAAGGGGACGAACGCGTCGTCCGCGCCGTTCGTCCTGGCGAGCGGCCGACGCCGGGCATGCGGGTCGAGCGCGGGGCCCGTCGCCTCGAAGATCGCCGCGAACGCCTCGTCGAAGAGCTCGATCTCGGAGTGTCGCCGGACCAGGCTGATGCGGGCCGTCCAGTACAGCTCCGGCAGCGACCTGGGCTGCGCCACGTCGATCGCGCGGACGAAGTCCTCGACGCCGGTCAGCCCCACGGGCACGCCCCGCTGCCGCAACCGCGCGGCCAGCGAGGCGGCGAAGGCGGCCCGATCGACGCCCGGCAGCATCGCCGGGCGCGTGGGGCGGCTACTCGACAAGGGTCCAGACGACGATCACGGCCACGATGACGACCACGATCCCGACGACGAGCGGTATCACCCTCTTGTACACGGACCCGCCCGCGACACTCATGATGTCGAGCGGCTCCACCTCATCCTGATCGATGAACCGCCTCCCACCCGCACCCTGCGCGGCGGCGTCCTCACCCCGCGCGGCGGCTGGCGCGGCACCTTCACCCTGCGCGGCGACAAGGGCCGCCGGGGAGGCGGTCGCGGGCCTTCGGAGCCCGGCGGCGGAGGGCGACTCCGCAGCCGACGCCGCAGCGGTGTCACCCGACGCGGCGGACGACTCGGCGACGGGCGCCGTCGCGCTGTCGGCGGCGGCCAACGCCGCCGCGTCGTCCGCCGTCGCCGACACGGCGGCACCACCGACCGGGTCCGTAGCAGAGGCCGGGGCCGTGACGGGAGCCGGGTCCGTAGCGGGAGCCGGGTCCGTGACGGGGGCAGAGGCGGTGAGTTTGGATTCGAGGCAGGTGACGAACTGGCCGAGGAGTTTGGTGGAGACCTCCTTGATCATGCCGCTGCCCAGCTGGGCGATCTTGCCTGAGATCTTGAGGTCGGTGTTCACGGTGACGACGGTGTGGTCGCCGTCTGCGCGGAGGTGGGCGGTGATGACGGCGGAGGCGTTGCCCGCGCCCCGGGAGTCACGGCCCTTGGCGTCGATGATGGCCCGGTGGTTGACGGCATCCTTCTCCAGGAACCTGGCCGTACCCGCGTACTGCGAGACGACTGGGCCGACCTTCACCTTGATCTTGCCCGTGTAGACCTCGTCCTCGACGCCGGTGAGCTGGGCGCCGGGCATGCAGGGGGCGATCGCCTCCAGGTCCGTGAGCACCTCCCAGGCTCGTTCGACGGGCACGCCGACCGTGAACTCGTTGTCGATCTTCATCTGGTGTCTCCTCAGGTCAACTGGTCGAGCGCGGCGGTGATGACATCGCGGTCGTCCAGGGTCTTCGCGACGGTGCTCAGCGTGCGCAGGACGTCCTCCCTGACCAGTTCGGTCGCGCCGAGCGAGGACAGCGCCGAGACCCAGTCGATGGTCTCCGCCATGCCCGGCGCCTTGTCCAGGTCGAAGCGGCGGATCCGGCCGACGAAGTCGGTGGCCGAGCGGATGAGTGCCTCGTTCGCGCTGGGCACCGTACGGCGCAGGATCTCGACCACGCGCTCGGGGGCCGGGAAGTCGATCCAGTGGTAGAGGCAGCGCCTGCGCAGCGCGTCGTGCAGGTCGCGGCTGCGGTTGGAGGTCAGGACGGCGATCGGGCGGCGTTCGGCGGTGAACGTGCCCAGCTCGGGGATGGTGATCGACGCCTCGCCGAGGAACTCGAACAGCAGCGCCTCGAACTCGTCGTCGGCGCGGTCGATCTCGTCGATCAGCAGCACGGGCGGCTGCGGGCCGCGGTGCCTGATGGCCCGCAGGATCGGGCGTTCCTGGAGGAAGTCCTCGGTGAACAGGTCGGCGTCGTTCAGCCGGTCGTGACGCGCCTCGGCCAGGCGGATGGCCAGCATCTGCCGCTGGTAGTTCCACTCGTACAGGGCTTCGCCGGCGGTCAGTCCCTCGTAGCACTGCAGCCGGATGAGCGGGGTGGACAGGGCGCGGGCCAGTGCCTTGGCGGCCGTGGTCTTGCCCACGCCGGGTTCGCCCTCCAGCAGCAGCGGCCGGCCGAGGCTGAGCGCGAAGAACAGCGCCGCCGCGGTGCCGTCGTCGACCAGGTAGTCGAGCTCGTCGAGGCGATGCCTGATGTCGTCGGCCCCGGTGAACGCAGGGCTCGTGAGGCCGCCGCTTTCCGCCACTTCCTTACCGCCCTGCCGCCCGCGCGAAATGATCACGGCAGCCGGTGCCGCAGAACCAGACGTCCTCGTCGTCCACGACCAGATGCGGCGTGCCCGCTGAGACGGTCACGCTCATCCCGCACACGGGATCGACCACGAGCACAGGCGCCCCGATGGAGCCCAAGGGCGCGTCCCCACCGACCGCCCCGGACGCCCCGGACGGACCGGACCCGACCGACCCGGGTGAGCCGGGTGAGCCGGGTGAGCCGGGTGAGCCCGGCGGGCCCGGCGGAGCGAGGTCGCCGGTGCGGACGGTGGCGACGATCTCGGCGAGGATCGACAGGGCGATCTCCGGTGCCGTGCGGGCGCCGATCCGAAGACCGGCCGGTGAGTGGACCCGCCGCCGTTCGTCGTCCGTCAGCCCCATCTCGTCGAGCACGGCGGTGCCGCGCCGGTGGCTGGCCACGAGACCGATGTAGTCGGCGCCCGCGTCGAGGGCGGCCCGGATCGCGGCCTGTTCGTCGCGACCGTGGCTGGCCACCACGACCGCCGAGGCGCCATCGGGCGACTGCCCCTCCGCGGCCCGCCGTACCGTGAAGTCGACCGTCGCGGCGAGGTCGGCGAGGCTCATGGCGATCGGCGAGTCGCCGGACACCCAGAGCACCGGCGGTGGCAGCAGCGGCTGCAGGAAGATCTCCAGGGCGCCGCCCGACAGGCAGGGGTTCACCACGACCCGCGCGCCCGGCGAGTCGGGGAAGTCCTGCTCGTCGGAGGGCAGGACGCGCAGCAGGACGGTACGCCCGTCCTGGAGCGCGCCCAGGGCGGCGGTGCGGACCGAGCTCTCGGCGCACTGCCCGCCGACGAACCCCTCGATGGACCCGTCAGGCAGGATGATCGCGTCGTCGCCCGGGCTGACCGCCGTCGGCAGCTGCGCCCGGACCACGACCGCGTGGACGAAGGGAACCCGGTCGGCGACCAGTTCCTCCATCCGTTTGCTGGACCGCATCGCGTCTTTCCTGTCAGATCGGCGGCGCCGGCACGCCGCGCATGGCGTCCCACACCCGCGAGGGGGTGAGCGGCATGTCGGCGTGGCGGACGCCGTACGGCTTGAGCGCGTCGACGACCGCGTTGACGATGGCAGGCGGGGAGCCGACGGTGGCCGACTCGCCGACCCCCTTGGCGCCGATCGGATGGTGCGGTGAGGGGGTGACGGTGAAGCCCGTCTCCCAGTCGGGCACCTCCAGCGCGGTGGGGATGAGGTAGTCCATCAGCGAGCCGCCGAGGCAGTTGCCGTCCTCGTCGAACGCGATCATCTCCATCAGCGCCATGCCCACGCCGTCGGTGAGGCCGCCGTGCACCTGACCTTCGATGATCATCGGGTTGATCCGGGTGCCGCAGTCGTCGACCGCGATGAACCGGCGCACCTTGACGTGGGCGGTGCCGGGGTCGATGTCGACCACGCAGATGTAGGCGCCGTGCGGGTAGGTGAGGTTGGAGGGGTTGTAGCAGATCTGCGCCTCCAGGCCGCCCTCGATGCCTTCGGGCAGGTCTCCGGCGCCGTGCGCCCGGAACGCGATCTCCTGGATGGTGACCGACTTGGACGGGTCGCCCTTGACGTGGAAGGAGCCCTTGGTCCAGTCGAGGTCGGCGACCGACACCTCCAGCATGCCCGAGGCGATGATCCGCGCCTTGTCGCGGACCTTGCGGGCGACCATGGCCGCCGCCGCGCCCGACACCGGCGTCGAACGGCTGCCGTAGGTGCCGAGGCCGAAGGGCGTCTGGTCGGTGTCGCCGTGGACCACCTCGATGTCGTCCGGCGGGATGCCGATCTCCTCGGCCACGATCTGCGCGAACGTGGTCTCGTGGCCCTGTCCCTGGCTCTGCACCGACAGCCGGACGACCGCCTTGCCGGTGGGATGGACGCGCAGCTCACAGCCGTCGGCCATGCCGAGGCCGAGGATGTCCATGTCCTTGCGCGGCCCGGCGCCGACGGCCTCGGTGAAGAACGCGACCCCGATGCCCATCAGCTCACCCCGGGCCCGCCGCTCGGCCTGCTCCGCGCGTAGTTCGTCGTAGCCGGCCAGGCGCAGGGCCTCGCGCATGGTGGGCTCGTAGTCGCCCGAGTCGTACACCCACCCGGTCTTGGTCGTGTAGGGGAACTGGTCGGGCTGGATGAAGTTCTTCATCCGAAGCTCGACCGGGTCCATCTCCAGCTCGTACGCCAGGCAGTCGACGATGCGCTCGACCAGGTAGACGGCCTCGGTGATGCGGAACGAGCAGGCGTAGGCCACCCCGCCGGGCGCCTTGTTGGTGAAGACGGCCGTCATCTTGCAGTAGGCGGCCTCGATGTCGTAGCTGCCGGTGAAGACGCCGAAGAAGCCCGCCGGGTACTTGGTCGGCGCGGCGACGCCGTTGAAGGCGCCGTGGTCGGCCAGCACGTTGGTGCGGATGGCCAGGATCCGGCCTTCCCTGGTGGCCGCGATCTCGCCGCGCATGATGTAGTCGCGGGCGAAGCCGGTGCTGGTGAGGTTCTCGGCGCGGTCCTCGACCCACTTCACCGGCTTGCCGGTCACGATCGAGGCGACGATCGAGCACACGTAGCCGGGGTAGATCGGCACCTTGCCACCGAAACCGCCGCCGATGTCGGGCGAGATGACCCGGATCTTGTGCTCGGGCAGGCCGGCGACCAGCGCGTACAGCGTGCGGTGGGCGTGCGGCGCCTGGGTGGTCGACCAGAGGGTGAGCCTGCCCTCGACCCGGTCGTAGTCGGCGACGGAGCCGCAGGTCTCCATCGGCGCGGGGTGCACGCGCGGGTAGACGAGGTCCTGGCTCACGACGACGTCGGCCGAGGCGAACACCGCCTCCGTCGCCGCCTCGTCGCCGGTCTCCCAGTCGAAGCAGTGGTTGTCGGTCTTGCCCTCGAGGTCGTCGCGGATGACGGGGGCTCCGGGGTCGAGCGCGGTGCGGGCGTCGATCACCGGGTCGAGGAGGTCGTACTCGACGTCGATCAGTTCGAGGGCGTCGCGGGCGGAGTAGCGGTCCTCGGCCACCACGAAGGCGACCTCCTGGCCCTGGAAGCGGACCTTGTCCGTGGCGAGCACGGCCTGCACGTCGTTGGACAAGGTCGGCATCCAGGCCAGGCCCTGCTCGGCCAGGTCGGCGCCCGTGACGACGGCCTTGACCTTGGGGTGCGCCTGCGCCGCGCTGACGTCGATGCTGACGATGCGGGCGTGCGCGACCGGGGAGCGCAGGATGGCCAGGTGCAGCATGCCGGGCAGCTGCACGTCGTCGACGTAGCGGCCCCGGCCGCGGATGAAGCGCGGGTCCTCCTTGCGCAGCATCCGGCCGTAGCCGAGCGGCTTCTGGTCGTTGTTCTCGAATCCGGCGGGCCGGTGGTCGGTCGCGGTCATGGGGTCGCTCCGCTGGTGACGTCGGTGGCGGGCACCTGAGCGGTGGCCTCCTGATCGGCCGCCCCGTGGGCGGCGGCCTCGTGGGCGGCCGCCTCGTGGGCGGCCGCCTCGTGGGCGGCGGCCCACCGCACGGAGCGGACGATGCTGGCGTAGCCGGTGCAGCGGCAGATCTGGCCGGAGATCGCCTCGCGGATCTCGCCCTCGGACGGGTCGGGGTTGCGGTCGAGCAGCGCCCTGGCCGTCATCATCATGCCGGGGGTGCAGAACCCGCACTGCAGACCGTGACACTCCATGAAGCCGCGCTGGACGGGGTCGAGCTCGCCGTCGCGCTCCAGCCCTTCGACGGTACGCACCTCGTGGCCACCCGCCATGGCCGCGAGCACGGTGCAGGACTTGACCGGTTCGCCGTCGAGCCACACGACGCAGGTGCCGCAGTTGCTGGTGTCGCAGCCCCAGTGGGTGCCGGTCAGTCCGAGGTGGTCACGCAGGAAGTGGATGAGGAGCAGCCGCCCCTCGATCTCCCTGGTGACCTCCTCACCGTTGACGTTCATGGATACGTGCATGTCACACCCTCCCGTTGAGCCGGGCGACGGAGCGGCGCAGGGCCCGCCTGGTGAGCTCCAAGGCGAGATGGCGTTTGTAGTCGGCGCTGCCGCGCATGTCGGTGGCGGGGTCGCAGTGCCGCGCGGCGAGGTCGCCGGCCAGCTGGTAGACCTCTTCGGACGGCTCCCGGCCGCGCAGCGCCTCGGAGACGGCGGGCAGCCCGGTGGTGTTGGGGCCGACGGCGGCGAGGCCGACGCGGGCGTCGGAAATGACGCCGCCGTCCAGCCAGACGGCCGCCCCGGCGGACACGATCGCCCAGTCGCCCGCGCGCCGCTCGACCTTCTCGTACGCGCTGGACCCGTTGCCCCGGATGGGGACGCGGATCTCGACCAGCATCTCGGCGTCGCCGACCGCGGTCTCGTAGGGGCCCCGGTGGAACTCCTCCATCGTGACGACCCGTTCGCCGCCGCTGTTGCGGATCACGCAGCTGGCCCCGAGCGTGGTGCACACCGCGGACAGGTCCTCCGACGGGTCGGCCTGGCAGAGCGAGCCGCCGAGGGTGCCCCGGTTGCGGACGACGGGGTCGGCGATGACGCGCTCCGCGTCGCGGAAGATGGGGAACGTCTCGGCGAGCGCGTCGGACTCCAGCAGCTCGCGGTGCCGGGTCATCGCGCCGATGCGGATCTGGGCCGGCTCCACCTTGATGTAGCCGAGCTGGGCGTGCAGATCGTTGATGTCGATCAGATACTCGGGCGTGGCGAGCCGGAGCTTCATCATCGGGAGCAGACTGTGGCCGCCCGCGACGAGTCTCGCGGAGTCTCCGAGCCGCTCCAGGAGCCCGATCGCGTGATCGACGCTCGTGGCGCGTTCGTACTCCAATGGCGCTGGAACCTGCATCCAACACCCCTTCGCTGGTCGTGGAGGCCAAGTGGACCGCCGCGAACCGGGGATGTCAACGCCCTCCTAAGGTTTCACTTAATGAGGTCGTTCAGCGCCTTACTCGGTTCCGACATAGCGGGAAAAGTCGTCACATAAAAGCACTTCAAACCGTGATAAACCAGGCGCCCGTCGGAGTTAGAGATCCTTGTAGGCTCTCGCGCGTGACAACGGCCCCCTCCCGACTGCCGCCCCGGCTCTGGACCGCGGTGATCGTCCTCGGCTTCGTCGGTCAGGTGGCCTGGACCGTCGAGAACATGTATCTCAACGTGTTCGTCCACGACACGATCAGCGACGACCCGCGCGTCATCGCGGCCATGGTGGCGGCCAGCGCGGTGGCCGCGACGCTGGCGACGCTGGTGATCGGCGCCTCCTCCGACCGGACCGGCAGGCGCAGGGTGTTCGTCTCGGCCGGATACGTGCTGTGGGGTCTGTCCACCGCCGCGTTCGGACTGGTCACCGTCGACGCCCTCGCGGAGGCCGGCCCCGTGGCCGGCGCCGTCACCGCCGCCGTGCTGACGGTGATCGCGCTCGACTGCCTGATGTCCTTCCTCGGGGCCGGCGCCAACGACGCCGCCTTCCAGGCGTGGGTCACCGACGTGACGCGGCCCGACAACCGCGGCCGGGTCGAGTCGGTCCTGGCGATCATGCCGCTGGTGTCGATGCTGGCCGTCTTCGGCGCCCTCGACCCCCTCACCCGGGCCGGCGAGTGGCAGCTGTTCTTCCTGCTCGTCGGCGGTGCCATCACCCTGGTCGGCCTCGCCTCCTGGTTCCTCGTCCGGGACCGGCCGCACCTCGTCCGCCAGCGGGGCGGCTACCTCGCGTCCGTGGTGCACGGCCTGCGCCCCTCGGTGATGCGCGCCAACCCGCCGCTCTACCTCGCGCTGTCCGTCGCGGCGCTCTTCGGCATCTCCACGCAGATCTATCTGCCGTACCTGATCATCTACGTCCAGCGCTACCTGCACATCGAGGCGTACGCCGTCGTCCTCGGGGTGGTCCTGACCGGCGCCTCGATCGTCAGCGTGGTCGCCGGCCGGTTCATCGACCGCGTCGGCAAGGTGCGCTTCCTGCTGCCGGCGATCGGGGTGTACGGGCTCGGTCTGCTGCTGATGTGGGCCGTGCGCGGCATGGTCCCCGCCATAGCCGCCGGGCTGGTGCTCATATCCGGCCTGATGCTGGTCATGGCGCCGGTCGGGGCGATCATCCGCGACCACTCGCCCTCCGACCGGGCCGGACACGTCCAGGGGCTGCGGATGGTCTTCGGCATCCTCATCCCGATGGTCGTCGGCCCCTTTCTGGGCGCGCTGGTGATCAGGGGCGCCGACGAGTACTACGAGGACCTGGGCGTGCTCAAACAGGTGCCCACCCCGGCCATCTTCCTGGCCTCGGCCGCCATGCTGGTGCTGGTCGTGCCGATCGTGCTCGCGCTGCGCAGGAGGCAGGCCACGTGAACCCGCCCACGCCCTGGGGCGCCGGCCTCGACCCCGACGCGATCCTGCCCGAGTATCCCCGGCCGCAGCTCGTCCGCGACAGCCACCTCAACCTCAACGGCCGCTGGGAGTACGCCATCACTCCCGCCGGCACCCCCGCCGGCCAGGAGCCGGCCGAGTACGACGGCGTCATCCTGGTGCCGTTCTCGCCGGAGTCGCCCCTGTCGGGCGTCGAGCGGCAGCTCCAGCCCGACCAGACCCTGTGGTACCGGCGCACGCTCACCCTCCCCGACGGCTTCCGGCCCGGCGACGGCCGGCCGGTCCGGGTGCTGCTGCACTTCGGCGCGGTGGACCAGACCTGCCGGGTGCTGCTCAACGGCGTCGAGGTGGGCGCCCACACCGGCGGCTACCTGCCCTTCACCTGCGACCTCGGCGACGCCCTGACCGAGGGCGCCAACACCCTGGTCGTGGAGGTGCGCGACCTGTCCGACACCGGGCACCACGCGCGCGGCAAGCAGCGGCTGAAGCGCGGCGGCATCTGGTACACCGCCCAGTCGGGCATCTGGCAGACCGTCTGGGCCGAGTGCGTGCCGGACCTGCACGTGGAACGGCTGACCCTCATCCCGCACCTCGACGACTCCTGCGTCGAGGTGACCGTGCACGCCTCGGGAGCGGGCGACGCCGACGTCGAGCTGCGCGCCGCCGGGACCACCGTGGCGCGCGTCACCGTCCCGGCGGGCAGCCCTGTCCGCCTGCCCGTCCCCGACCCGAGGCCGTGGACCCCGGAGGACCCCTTCCTGTACGACGTGACCGTACGCCTCGGCGACGACCGGGTGGACGGCTACGTCGGGCTGCGTTCGTTCACCGTGGGCCCCGACGCGAACGGCGTGCCCCGGCTGATGCTCAACGGCGCCCCCTACTTCCACGCCGGCATCCTGGACCAGGGCTACTGGTCCGACGGCATGTACACCGCGCCGTCGGACGAGGCCATGGTGCACGACATCGCCACGATGAAGCGCCTCGGCTTCACCATGCTGCGCAAGCACATCAAGATCGAGCCGCTGCGCTGGTACTACCACTGCGACCGGCTCGGCATCCTGGTCTGGCAGGACCTGGTCAACGGCGGCGGCCACTACCACCCACTGGTGATCACCGCGCCCGCCGTCACGCCGCTGCGGCTCAGCGACCGGCGGCACCGGTGGTTCGGCCGTGCCGACGAGGACGGCCGGGCCCGGTTCCGCGCGGAGCTCCACGAGACCGTGGAGCACCTGCGCAACGTGGTGAGCCTGGCCGTGTGGGTGCCGTTCAACGAGGGCTGGGGCCAGTTCGACGCGGCGGAGATCGCCGCCGAGCTGGCCGAGCTCGACCCCACCCGTACGATCGACCACGCCAGCGGCTGGCACGACCAGGGCGCGGGCGACCTGCGGAGCCTGCACGTCTACTTCCGCCGCTTCCGGGTGCCGCGCCGCCGCGACGGCCGGGTCCTGGTGCTGTCGGAGTACGGCGGCTACGGCCTTCGGGTGGAGGGCCACACGTTCAACGACCGCACCTTCGGCTACCGCAGGCACGACACGGCCGAGGAGCTGGGCGAGGCGTTCGAGCGGCTGCACGAGGAGCAGATCGCGCCGGCCATCCCCCTCGGGCTGAGCGCGACCGTCTACACCCAGCTCTCCGACGTCGAGGACGAGCTGAACGGCCTGCTCACCTACGACCGCACGGTGCTCAAGCTCCCGGAGGAACTGGTCCGCCGGGTCAACGCCCGCCTCCGCCTGAGCTGACGGCCCGGCCGTCCACGAAGGACCACCGGGCCCGGCGACCGCGAGGGGCCGCCGGGCCGGGCTCCGTGCTACACCACGGCTCCGCTGCCCTCGCGGGACCGCGACACCCGCGGCTTGGGCGGCTCGGGCGGCGGCTGCTTGCTGAACCTCTCCAGCTCGATCGCCAGCGGTCCGGCCACGAACGACGAGGACGCGGTGCCGGCCACGATGCCGATGATGAGCGCGATGGCGAAGTCGCGCAGCGAGTCACCGCCGAAGACGGCCAGCGCGGCCAGGATGAACAGCGCGCCCAGGCCGGTGTTGACGGTACGCGGCACGGTCTGCAGGATCGCGCCGTTGACGACCTGCCCGAACGGCGCCTTGCGTTGGGCCGCCCACATCTCCCGCACCCGGTCGAACACCACCACCTTGTCGTTGACCGAGTAGCCGATGATGGTCAGCATCGCCGCCAGGAAGACGCCGTCGATCGGCTTGCCCATCCAGGCGAAGGCGCCGACCACGGCGGCCGTGTCCACCACCAGCGCCAGCACCGCGGCCGTGCCGAACGTCCACCTGAACCTGACCGCCAGATACAGCAACTGGGCGGCCAGGGCCACGCCCAGCGCGATGAGCGCGTTGCGGCGCAGCTCCTCGCCAAGGCTGGGGCCGATCAGCTCGTCGCGCTGCTTGTTCACGTCGCCCACCTCGGCGTCGAGCGCCTTCTCGATGGCGACCACGTCGTCGGAGGTGATCTGCCCGGTGCGCACCGAGATGGCGTCGCCCGACGACTGCACGACCGCCGTGGGATGCCCGGCGTCGGCCACGACCTGCCGGGCCGTCTCGGCGTCGACCGGCTGCTGGGTGGCGAACTCGACGATCCGGCCGCCGGTGAACTCGACCCCGAAGTTCAGGCCCTGGAATGAGAGCCCGGCGACGGCGGTGGCGAGCACCGCGACGGAGACGGCCAGCCAGAGCCGGCCGCGCCGCATCAGGTTGAAATTGTGCTTGGTGATCCAGGTCCTGACCCGGCCGACGTCGCCGAGTCCCGACATGCGCGGGCCGACCCGGTTGATGATCAGCTGGGTGAGGGCCCGGGTGATGATCATCGCCGAGATCAGCGAGGCGAGCACGCCGATGGCCAGCGTCACGCCGAAGCCCCGTACCGGCCCCGAGGCCAGCCAGAACAGCAGGCCCGCCGCCACCAGCGTGGTGATGTTGGAGTCGGCGATGGCGCTCCAGGCGTTCTTGAACCCTCGGTCCAGGGCCGATCTCAGCCCCCGCCGTGGCGACGCGGCGTACTCCTCCCTGGCCCGCTCGAAGACCAGCACGTTGGCGTCCACCGCCATGCCGATGGCCAGCACGAAGCCGGCCAGACCCGGCAAGGTGAGCGTCGCCCCCAGGGCGATGAGCGCGGCGTAGGAGATCAGCCCGTACGCGGCCAGCGCGATCGCGGCCATCAGCCCGACCAGGCGGTAGATCGCGATGATGAACAGCGCCGTCAGGATCACCCCGGCGACGCCCGCCTTGGCGCTCGCCTCGATGGCCGCCGAGCCGAGCGTGGGGCCGACGGTCCGCTGCTCGATCATCTCCAGCGGCACCGGCAGCGCGCCGCCCTTGATCAGGATGGCCAGGTTCTGCGCCTCCTCCGAGGTGAAGGAGCCGGTGATCTGGGTGGAGCCGCCGGGGATGCCGCCACGGCAGGGCACGGACGGATCGACCTGCGGCGAGGAGATGATCTCCTTGTCGAGCACGATCGCGACCCGGCGCTTGGGATCGCCGACCGCCTCGCAGGCGGCGGCGCCGGTCAGCTTCTGCCAGGCGCCGGCCTCACGGAAGTTGACGGTGACGAACCAGCCGGGCCCCATCTGGGGGTCGGTCCCCCCGGCGGCGTCGGTCACCCCGTCACCGGTGATCGCGACAGGGCCGAGCGAGAGCCGCTGCCCGGACTCGTCCGCCAGTGCCTCCTTGTCGTCGGCCTTCGCCTCGCCGGTGACCGAATGGAAGGTGAGCTGCGCGGTCCGGCCGATCACCTCGGCGGCCTGGCGCGGGTCGAGCACGCCGGGCAGCTCCACGATGATCCGCTGCTCGCCGGACCGGACCAGCGTCGGGTCGACCACGCCGAGCGCGTCGGCCCGGCGCCGGAGCACGTCGAGAGCACGGTCGGTGGCCTCGGAGTCGGCCTTGACCGTCGGAGTGTCGCGGGTCTCGAAGACCAGCTGGGTGCCGCCGCGCAGGTCGAGGCCGAGGACTGGCGACATGGTGAAAGCGATCAGAAATGCGGTGGCCACGATGACGCACGCGGCCAGCGCGCGCCACAAAGGCGCACGTGACATGGGAGCCTCCACGGGCTTCGGATGAGAAAGGGGACGTCAGAGCGTCGTGGAGGGTGGTGCGCGAGCGGGGGCGACCCGGTGGCCCGGTTGTGAGGGGACGACCTCGCCGACGCGCCCGGCCGGCACGGACCGGAGGTCAATGCTGAGCCAGGAGGTGACGGGCAGCACGGCGATGGCGCCCGCCACTGCGTGCCCGCCCGTGTGGGCGTGTATCCGGGGCACGCCGTCGTCCGGGATCAGGCCGCCGAACGCGAAGTCGGTCTGCCAGAGCCCGATCGGAGCGGAGACGACCTTGCCGTGACCGGCGGCGTCGGCGGTGTGGCCGCCGACGAACACGAACATGGACAGCAGAAGGAGCAGCGCGGCAGACAGCCTGATGCGCATGATCCCTCCCTCGACCGGTCCGGCCAACCGTACCCCTGCCGTCAACCTACCCGGGGTATTAGCACATGCCTTTCCGCGCAGGCTGGGCTATGGTCGAGCTCATGGGCAGGTCGTGGCGGGTTCCACGCCGGTCCACCGCCTTCACGGTCGCGGTGGGCCTCCTTCTGCTGTCCATGTTCCTGGCCGTGTCCACCCCTGCCTGGGCCGGGGGTGATCCCTCGCGCCGCTCGGCCGACGTGATCGGGTCCGGAGACTGGATCGCCCAGCCGTCGGGCATGCCGTCGGCCTTCGCCGGCGCGCGCGAGCACCTGCCCTCCCTGTGGCCGCCGATCCGCCGCGCGTCGCGATCGGAGGCGCCCCACCTTCCGCTGCCGGCCGCCACGGACACCGGCTCGATCCGCAGCCCTCAGCAGTTCGCCTACCGCTCGGCCGACTCGCGCAGTCCTCCGCTGACCTAGCCGTTTCCCGCACATTTCCCTGCCCGCGCAGGCCCATGGCCGGCGGGCGCTTCGCGCATGCCCGCACCCGATCACGAACGGCTCCCGCGAGCGCCCGCCTCCACGTGCTGCCCTCCCTCGCGGCGCGGGTGACCACCGGCTGAGACGTACCTTCCGGAAGGACCTCACATGATCACCGAACTCAGCAGCATCCAGATCCAGACCCTGCGCGAGGAGCTGCGGGAGCAGCTGCGGCGCCGGGAGACCCAGCTGGACAGCCTCAAGTCGTCGGCGGACAGCGGCAACGGCGCCGATCTGGGCTGGCAGGACCTGATGGCCGCCATAGCCGCGGCCGATCGGGCGATCAACGAGACCCAGCAGGCCCTCGACCGGCTGGACGACGGCGGCTACGGCCGCTGCGCCCACTGCGAGGCCGCCATCCCCTACGAGCGGCTGAAGATCCGCCCGCTGTCGCGCTACTGCATCACCTGCCAGCGGCGGCACGAAGCCGCCTGACCGAGCCGGCCCGGCCGCCCGCGAGCGGGGCGGCCGGGGAGCCGGCGCGCGAAGATCACCGGCCTGGCCCGGACCCACCGGACCGTTCCTAGACCGTTTGCATGGACTACGCCTAGTCACCGCAGGCAAGGCCTCAAGGCATCCGACTTCATTTGGGGTGTTCTGCGATGATCTCTGCCCGGCGAGTTCTCGGCCGGCTGGCCTACGGTTCCCGCTACGACCGCCTGCCCTTGGGGCAGCGGGTCTACGTACGTCCTGGCGAGCGGTTCGCCCGCCAGGTCCAGTGGCGGTGGCGGCTGCGCCGGGCGCCGGTCCTGTCCCTGGAGGACTACGCGGCGACGCGGGAGCTCGGCGAGATCGAGGAGTTCCTGAGCTGCATGATGTGCGGCGAGCCACGGCAGCAACCGCTGTTCGAGCCGACGGGCGACAAGGGCTGGCGCTACCACGTCGTCCGGTGCCCGTCGTGCGGGTTCCTCTACCGCAACCCCAACGTGCGGCCCGAGCGGCTCGGCGATCTCTACTCCTCCGGCTACAGCGGCTTCCTCACCGGCGCCTACGCGGCCAACCGGCAGCGCCGCTACCAGCTGACCATGGAGGCGTTCTCCCCCGTGCTCGACCAGGGAGAGGGGCGGCGGCTGCTCGACTTCGGCTCGGGGGTGGGACTGTTCCTGGAGCTGGCCGAGCAGCGCGGGTTCGACGCGTGCGGGGTGGACCTGTCGCCCGACTCCGTCGAGCGGGCCAACGCGCGGCTCACCCGGGCGCGGGCCTACCACGGCGCGCCCGAGGACGTGCCGGAGATCGCGGCGGGCGGGTTCGACGTCATCACGCTCTGGTCGGTGCTCGCGCACCTGCCGAGGCCGCTCGACGACTTCCAGAGCTTCCGCGACCTGCTCGCGCCCGGCGGCGTGCTGCTCATCCTGACCGTCAACGCCCGATCGCTGCAGCTCAAGACGTTCGGGTCGGCGTGGAGCGGCTTCACCAAGAACCACCTGATGTTCTACTCGTCCGAGACGCTGCCGACGCTGCTCCGCCGTACGGGATTCGCCGGGGTCGCGTACGTCCCGCACTACGGCGACACGATCGAGGCGGGCACCGCCCGGATGCCGGGCCCGCTGCAGTGGCGCCTGCGCCGCGCGGTCGACGCGACCGACGGCGGCAACATGATGCGCGCCCTGGCCTTCGCCGACGAGGAGGCGATCGCCCGCTGGGGCGACGGGCTGAAGGTGCACCGGCTGCGGCGGGCCGGCCTGCCGTCCGCGCCGGCGGGTCCGCGTGACCTGAGCGACTCCAGCGAGATGGCCACCTGAGGGGGGCCGCCGAAGGACTCAGAGCCGTAGCCGGTCGGCGGCGGGGCCGTGCCATTCGGTCAGCAGGACCGTGGCGTCGTCGTCGAGCTGGTCCTGGTGATACTTCATGACGCTCTTGACCAGCCGTCGCAGGGTCTCGGGCACGGGCAGGCTGGCGGAGCTGTGGCGGATCATGAAGTCGATGAACCTGTGTAGGCCGAACTCCCCGCCGATGCGGCCGCCCGCCTCGATGACGCCGTCGGTGAAGAACAGCACCCGGTCGCCCGGCTCCAGTTGTTCCTGGCAGAGGGTGATGGGCAGGCCCAGGTCGAGCCCGAGCGGGTGGGAGGGCGGGCACTCCAGGACGGTGGCCCACCGGCCGCCGCGGATGACCACCGGCGGGTGGTGGCCGCGGTTGATCCAGGTGAGCTGGCCGGTGCGCACGTTCAGCTCGGCCATGATCGCGGTGACGTAGCGGGGCATCCGCCCGAACTCCTCGATCAGCACGTGCTCGATCGCCTCGCTGTTGGCGACCAGGCCCATGTACTGGCGGCGGTGGTTGCGGCAGGCCGCCATGGCCAGGTTGGCGGTCAGCCCGGCGGCGACGTCGTGGCCCATGGCGTCGAAGACCGCCAGGTGCGCGATGTCGCCGGCCAGGGCGTAGTCGTAGGCGTCGCCGCCCACCTCGTAGGCCGGCTCCATCACCGCCGCGATCGTCACGTCCTCGGTGGCGAACGTCAGCGGCGGTGTCAGCTGCCACTGCATCTCGGCGGCGACGTGCATCGGCTGCGAACGCACCAGCCGGGCGTAGGAGTCGCTGTGCGTGCGCATGCTGACCAGCATGAGCGCCACCAGGGAGGCCAGGTGGCGCATGACCTCCTCAACGCCTTCGTCCGCGTCGGCGACGGTGACCCGCAGCAGGCCGAGCCGTTCGGTGCCGTCCAGCAGCGGCACCCACCAGCCGGCCGGCCCCTGCTCGGTCGCCGGCGTGGGGAGCACCCGCACCTCCTGGAACGCCCGCCCGGCCAGCGTGGCCTCGACCCGCAACTCGGCCAGGGGCCCTCCGGCTTCCTGGTGCGCGTCGTCGCCGCGCCCGGTCACCAGGCGCAGCACGCGCTGCTGCAGGTCCACCAGGTAGACGCTCACCTCGTCGAGGCCCGCGAGCGCGGCGTGCTTCTGGACGAGCTCCGGCAGCTGTTCCAGCGTGGCCAGGTGGCTGTCGTCCAGCAGCCCGGTGAGCATGCGGAGCACGTCATGGTCGGCGATCATCGCCTGGTCCTCCCGATGGTCGTACAACCTCGGTCCTCTACCCGACGCGGCGACGTACCATCCCGTAACACACCGCGAGAGACGTCCGTTTTGCCCCCATACAGGAAGATATTGGGTGAATCTTTCCATCAAGCGATTGACCGGGAATCGGCTCGGCAACTACCTTCTGCGACATGACATCCGCCGACGACCACGGGCAGGCCACTCTCATCCTGAAGGTCGCCACACAGCTGTTCGCGGCACTGGGCTACGACGGCACCTCCACCCGGGTCATCGCCGACGCGGCGGGCCTGAACATCGCCACCGTCAACTACCACATGGGCGGCAAGCGCGAGCTCTACCTGGCCGTGATGGAGCGGGCCCACCGCGCCGAACGAATGATGCTGGAGGCGTCCCTGGCCGACCTGTCGGGCGCGAACCCCGTCATGGCGATCCACCAGGTGGTCGACGACTACCTCGACTTCTGCGTGGAGAACCCAGAGGTGCCCGCGCTGTGGATGCACCGCTGGCTGTCCGACGCCAGCGACCTGACCGAGCTGGAACACCAGTACGTGCAGCCGCTGATGTCGGCGGTGCTGGAGGCACTGCGGCCGGTGGTCGCGGCCGGTGTGATCGACTCCTCGGCCGACGTGGAGTACGCCGTGTGGACGGTCGTCTGGTGCGTCCACGGCTTCGCCAAGGGCGGCGTGCTCGACGGGCAGGGCAACCGCCACGGCCCCGATGACCGGGTCGAGCTGCGCCGCTTCCGCGCCCACCTGCACCAGACGGTGCACCGCATGCTCCGCCTGCCGGGCGACGCCCCGTGAGCACGGAGCGGCTAGTCAAGGAGAACGTGTGAACCTGCCCGAAACCGGCGCGACCGTCGAGGAGCTGCTGGCCGAGGTCGCCCGGCTCAAGGAGCACGACCTGCCCGTACGAGGCGGCCAGGTCACGGCCTACGTCTACGACACCGGGCGCGGCGAGGTGCACGAGGCCGCGGCCCGTGCCTACTTCGAGATGCTGGAGGTCAACTGCCTGGACCCGACCGCCTTCCCGAGCATCGTCGAGATGGAGAAGCAGGTCGTCGGCGCGGTGGCCGGCCTGCTCGGCGGCGGCCACGGCATCTTCACCAGCGGCGGCACCGAGTCGATCATGCTGGCGGTGAAGGCGGCCCGCGACGCGGCCGGACGCGAGCGGCCCAACCTGGTGCTGCCCGTCACCGCCCATCCCGCCTTCCACAAGGCGGCCCACTACCTCGGGGTGACCGTCCGCCCAGTGCCGGTGGACCTCGGCACCTACCGGGTGCCGGTGCCCGGGGTCAAGGAGGCGATCGACGAGGACACCGTGCTGGTCGTCGCCTCCGCGCCCTCCTACCCGCAGGGCGTCGTGGACCCGATCGAGGAGGTGGCCGCCGTGGCCGCCGCCGCGAACGTGCCCTGTCACGTCGACGCGTGCGTGGGCGGCTGGCTGCTGCCGTGGTTGCGCGAGGCGGGCGCGGACGTGCCGCCGTTCGACCTGTCGGTGCCGGGCGTCACCTCGCTCTCCTGCGACCTGCACAAGTTCGGCTATGCCCCGAAGGGCGCCTCGGTCCTGCTGTTCGCCGACCCGGCGATGCGCCGCAAGGCGTACTTCGCGTCGGCCGCCTGGCCCGGTTACACGATCATCAACGCCACCGTGCAGAGCTCCAGATCGGCCGGTCCGCTGGGCGGCGCGTGGGCCACCCTGCGCGCGCTGGGCCGGGAGGGTTACGTGGAGCTCGGCCGGTCCACGCTGCGGGCGGCCGCCCGGTTACGTGAAGGGATCGCCGAGATCCCCGGCCTGGAGGTGCTCGGCGAGCCGGACTCGTCGCTCATCGCCTTCCGCGGCACCGACGTCGACGTGTTCACGCTGGCCGACGAGGCCCGCGCCCGGGGCTGGTTCCTGCAGCCGCAGCTGTCCTACGCCGGCATTCCGGCCAATCTGCACATCACGGTGACCGGGGTGACGCTGGCCGGGGTCGAGGCGATGCTCCAGGTGATCGCCGAGTCGGCCGAGGCGGCCCGGCTGCGCGGCCCCGCCGAGCTGCCCGAAGGGCTGGTCGACCTGATCGCCGGGCTCGACCTGGAGTCCCTGGACGACGCCACCTTCGCCGAGCTGGCCGCCTCCGTCGGCGTGGACCTCCGGCCGGGCGCCGGCCAGCCGGAGATGGCCGTGGTCAACGCCGTGCTCGACGCACTTCCGGCCGCGACCCGCGAGGCGGTCCTGGTGAGGTTTCTGTCCGTGATCTACCAGTAGGGCGGCCGGGCCGGTCATCGGGACCGACTCCGGCGAGCGGGTGCCGCCCGGCCCGGTCGCGCGGATGGGTGGCCGCACCTCGGTGAGGTTCGGCCACCCATCCGCTTCGGGTGACGGTCAGGTGCGGCGCCAGCGCGACTCGCCGAAGCAGTAGCCGGCGAAGAGCACCAGGCCGAGGGCGATCAGCACCAGCAGCCACGGCCCGACCGGGGTGTCGGCGAAGGCCCGGAGCGCGTGGTCCATGCCGCCGGCCTTGTCCGGGTCGTAGGTGATCGCCGCCTGGACGACGAAGATTCCGGCCAGCCCGGCGATGGCGCCGCGGGCGATGTAGCCGGCCATGCCGAGCCGCTCCATGACCGAGCGGGCGCGCGCCGACATCTGGCCGAGGTTGAGCTCCTCGAGGAACTTCTTCTTGATCCCCGAGTAGATCCAGTAGACGCCCACGCCGATGACGGCGAGGCCGACGACGCCGACGATCAGCTGGCCGCCCGGCAGTTCGAGCAGCTTCGCGGTCACGTCCTGGGACTTCTCGTCGTCGGACGTGGCCTTGCCGGACAGCAGCATCGTCAGCAGCGTGACGAAGACCAGCACGTACACACCGGTCCGCACCGCCGCCTCGGCGCGGTCAGCGGTTTTGAGACCGCCGAACAGCGCTTCCGTGGCCTGCCACAGCGCCAGGGCGGCGAAGCCCACCACCATGATCCACAGGATCACCTCCCCGAACGGCAGGTCCGCCACGGCGGCGATCGCGCCGCCCTTGTCGGCCTGCTCCTTACTGCCGCCGCCGAGGGCGATCTGCACCGCCAGCACCCCGATCAGCGCGTACAGCACCCCGCGGCACGCCAGGCCGACCCTGGCGAGCCGGTCCAGTGCCGGATGGTCGGCTGCCCGGCGCGCCATGGTCTGCGCCTGGCGCCCCGCCTGCTCCGCAGTGCTCACCGTTCCTCCTCAAGTGTCGGTCAAGGAATGGCAAAGTGCCCTGAAACAGACGTTGTAGGCCTCCGGTGACCGCATCCGGCCGCTGACCACGACGGGAACCCTTCCGGCAGCCGGCGGAAAGCGGATCGGCGCGGGCTCGCCACCGCGCGAAGGAGGGCGGCCACCGGGGTGACCGCCCTCCTCGGAGCCGGGATCAGCCGGCGGACTTCACCGCGACGCGGGCCGCCGCGGCGGCGTCGTCACGGGCCGGGATGGACCGGAGGTTGAAGGCGAACCTGGCGGTCGAGTCGGCGATCGCGTCGGCGTTGACGTCGAGCGCGGTCGCGTTGACGTTCGCGATCGTGTCGCACGCCTGGTGGTAGCAGACGTCGTAGGCGACGCCCGCGGTCCCGCCGAACAGGGCCGCTTCCTCGGCCGTCTTGATGCCCTCGGCGCCGGTGAAGATGCCGCCAGAGGGGATGCCCACGGCGATGAACGGACCGTAGTCGGAGCGGCCGTCGAAGTCGGTGCCGACGTGGGCCAGGCCGCGGCTGTCGAAGAAGGCTTCGAGCTGCTTCTCGATCTGGGCCGATCCGGGCGGGCCGGCCGGGCTGCCGGCGCCGTCGGAGTCGTCGCCGTCGTACAGCTTGTAGGCGTAGTTGGGCGAGGCCACCATGTCGAAGTTCAGGTAGACCTTGATCCGGTCACGCTGTGCCTGGGTGAGCTCCTCGACGTACTGGTCGGAGCCGAGCAGGCCGATCTCCTCCGCGGCCCAGAAGGCGAACCGGACCTTGTTCTTGACCGGGAAGTGCTTCATCTGCAGGGCGGTCTCCAGGATGGCCGCGGTGCCGGAGCCGTTGTCGTTGATGCCGGGCCCCTCCGTGACGCCGTCGAGGTGGGCGCCCACCATCACGACCTTGCCCGGGTCGCCGCCGCGGGTCTCGGCGATCACGTTGTGGTTGGTGCCGAGCTGGAGCGTGGCGTCGACCTTGAGGCGTACGGTCGTGCCCGGCGTGGCCGCCAGCTCGTTGCCCACCGCGAAGTCGGCGAAGACCATCGGCACGCCGGCCCGCCACTCGCCGATGTTCAGCGGGTTGGCGTCGGTGCGGCCCGGCTGGCCCTCGTTGAAGACGATGACGCCGGAGGCGCCGGCGAACCCGGCGTTGCGGATCTTGGCGGCGAACGCGCAGGTGCCGCGTTGGATGAGCGCGATGTTGCCCGGGACGAATCCCGCGAAGTCTGACGTCTCGCACCCACTGGTGGAGGTCGGCGTGGGCGTCGGCGGGAGGGTCAGGTCCACCCCCTGGACCTGCGCCGTCACGTCACCGGCGGGTGAGGGCTCGAAGGTGTAGAAGTCCTCGTTCGGGACGTAGGTCTTCTGTCCGGGTGTCTCCAGGGTGGGCGGGTTGTTCTCGGTCCAGCCCTGAACGAAGTCGATCGGGTCGAGGGTGACCTTGTAGCCGGCCTTGCGCAGCTTGTCCGCCACATAGTCGCGGGAAGCGTCGTAGCCGGGCGTGCCCGCCGCACGGGTGCCACCGTTGGCGTTGGCGATGGCCTGCAGGGCGTTCAGGTGCTTTGTCACGTTAGCGCCCTTGACCTGCTTCGCCAGGAGCTTGGCGAAGACGTCATCGACCGGGCCGGCGCTGGCCGGAGTGGCCAGCGCCAACGGAAGGGCGAGTGCCGCGATCACGGCAGTGACGCCCTTCATCAGGGAAACGCGCATGTGGATCCTCCAACGACACCAAATGCGCTGCAAGATCCCCCGAGACAGCGCCTATTGGAACTTAACCCCACAATCAAGGCCCGACTAGGGCCCAACCCTGTGAGTGGCGACCAATGGACGAATCCCGAACACTAACGACGACCCGGACATCGGTGAGGAGTTCTTCCCCTCACCAATAGATCCGGCAAACCACCCCTAGGCAGATCAGAACCACCGCGGCCCCGGTCAGCTGACCACGCGGTAGTAGGTCAGCAACCGGCCGCCGTCGAGGATGTGGAAGGCCAGCGACGGCGGGGCGTCGTAGTCGATGTCGTCGGCGAGGTTCTCGCCCGACTCCCACGGCAGCTTCAGGCTGGAGACCACGCCCGGAGCCGCCCGCAGCGGACGCCCGCCGAAGTCGGAGGCGACCGCCGCGTGGCAGTGGCCGCACAGGACCGCCGCGATGTTCGGATGCCGCCCGACCAGCTCGGCGAGCCGATCGGGCTCGCGCAGGCCGATCTCGTCGATGCCCGGGTGGTGCAGGACGACGGGCTGGTGATGGAAGGCCACGAACACCGGGACGTCGGCCGGGGTGTCGTCGAGCACGTCGCCGAGCCAGTCGAGCGTCTCGTCGGCCAGGAGCCCGGCGTCCTGACCCGGGATGGTGGAGTCGCACAGCGCGTAGACGGCCTTGGGCGTGCGGTGCACCTGGTTGATCGGGGCCGTGCTGGGTGGCTCGCCCAGCAGCACCCGGCGGAACTCCGCCCGGTCGTCGTGGTTTCCGGGGCCGATGAGCGTGGGGTGGCGGAAGTCCAGCAGCTTGCGCGCCTCCTCGTACTCCGAGGCCCGGCCGTGGTCGGCGATGTCTCCCGTGACCAGCACCGCGTCGAAGTCGTAGGGCAGGCGGTCGAGGAACTCGGCGACCCTGCGCGTCCGCTCGATGCTGCGCGGGGTGTCGTCGAGGTGCGTGTCGCTGAGATGGGCAATCACGATCATGACCAGATCCTTTCATCGCCGAGTCATCCGGCCAAGGTCTGCAACTCGCGCAGGTACTCGCGCAGCTCGCGCGGGGCCGCTCCCAGGGAATGCCCAGGATTTCTGGGTAGCCTTCATCCGCATGACCTGGCAGACGAAGCTCAACTCGGCGCTCGGCAGATATGCGGGGGTCCGTTTCGAGCGGGTCAGGAAAGCGGCTCCACCGCCCGAGAGCACTGTCCGACCGCCCGCCGATCCCGCCACCGACAGACTCCTCACCGAGCCGGTGTTCATCCTGTCACCGGTCCGGTCCGGCTCCACCCTTCTGCGCGCGATGCTCGACGCCCACCCGCTCCTGCACGCGCCGCACGAGCTGCACGTACGCCGCCTCAGCGTCGGCTTCGGCACGCCCCTGGCCCGCAAGGCCATGGAGGCGCTCGGCCACAACCAGGCCGACCTCGAACATCTGCTGTGGGACCGCGTGCTCCACCGCGAGCTGGTACGAAGCGGCAAGCGGCACATCGTGGACAAGACCCCGGCCAACTCCTTCGCCTACCAGCGCATCGCCACCTGCTGGCCCGACGCCCGCTTCGTCTTCCTGCTGCGCCACCCCGCCTCCATCGCCACCTCCTGGTACGAGGCCGGCCCCGACAAGCGCACCCGTGCCGAGGCCGCGGCCGACGCCCTGCGCTACATGAAGGCGGTGCAGCGTGCGCAGAAGGGACTGACCGGCCTGACCGTGCGCTACGAGAGCCTGACCGCCGATCCCGAGCGCGAGACGCGGGCCATCTGCGAGTTCCTCTCCATCCCCTGGGCACCCGAGATGCTCGACTACGGGCAACCGGGCGTCATCCGCAAGGGGCTCGGCGACTGGCAGGACAAGATCCGCTCGGGCACGGTGCAGCCCGGCCGTGATCTTCCGGCGCCCGAGGAGATCCCTGAGATCCTCAAACCGATGTGCCGGAGCTGGGGCTACCTGTGAAGATCCGCTATCTGCTGTTGCACGCCTACGGACTGGGCGGCACGATCCGCACGGTGTTCAACCAGGCCGGCGCGATGGTCGAGCTCGGCCACCAGGTGGAGATCGTCAGCGTCATCCGCCGCCGGAACGCTCCACAGTTCGGCCTTGACTCCCGGGTGAAAGTCGTGACGCTGGTCGACCAGCGGGAGCGGGTTCTCGCCGACTCGCTGGGCCGCAAGGTGTGGCGGCGGCTGCGGGGCAAGATGGTCCCGTGGGGCGAGTTCGCCGCCGAATACTTCACCGAGCGGGTGGAGAAGGCGGTCATCGACTACGTGTCCGGTCTCGACGACGGCATCCTGGTGACCACCCGGCCGGCGCTCAACCTGATCTCCGCCCGCCGCGCCCCCAAGAGCGTCATCCGGGTGGCGCAGGACCACATGAACCTGGCCGCCTATCCCGAGCCGGTCCGCAAGGAGATCGCCCGCTACTACGGCCGCTTCGACGCCGTGGTCGTGCTCACGAAGACCAACCAGCGCGAATACCGCGCCCTGCTGCCCCGCACCCCCATCGTGCGCATCCCCAACGCCGTCCACCTTTCCCACGAGCTGTCCCGGCAGACCGACCCGATCGTGGTGACGGCCGGCCGGCTGGTCCGGCAGAAGGGCTACGACCTGCTCATCCCCGCGTTCGCCGCGGCCGCCGAGCGACATCCCGGATGGCAGTTGCGCGTCTTCGGCTCGGGTCCGAAGAAGGACAGCCTGGCCTCGCTCATCGAGGAGCACGGCATGGGCGACCGGATCCGGCTGATGGGGCGTACCGAGCGGCTGGACGAGGAGCTCGCGAGCGCGTCGATCTACGCGCTGTCGTCACGCTTCGAGGGGCTGCCCATGGTGATGATCGAGGCAATGGGGCACGCCCTGCCGGTCGCCGCGTTCGACTGCCCGACGGGGCCGGCCGACGTGCTGACGCCCGAGGTCGACGGGCTGCTCGTGCCTCCCGAGGACGTCGACGGGCTGGCCTCGGCCCTCGACCGGCTGATGGGCGACCGCGCGCTGCGTCTGCGCATCGGCGCAGCGGCCGCGCAGACCGCCCGAAACTACGCGCCCGACGTCATCATGCCGGTGTGGGAGGACCTTTTCTCCGAGCTGCTGGCCCGGGAGCCGATCATCGACAGCCATTGGACCAATTAGCCGATCACAACGCTGCCGAGCTGGCAATACGCTTAATATGTGCACTGTCCATGCAAAGTTATCTCCATTAAGAGTAGACATCTGCACATTTGAGGTTTTAGTACACTTTTGAGGAGACTCCTCAACGAAACGGTGACCGCGACCATATGACGGCAACGCTGATCGACCCCGACGTGGAGACGGCGAGACTGGCGGCCGTGCGCCGTTACCGACTTCTGGACATGCCACCCGACGGCACGTTCGACCGGATCGTCTCGCTCGCCGCCCGGTCCTTCGACGTGCCCATGGCCTCGGTGACGATCGTGGGCGAGGACCACATCTGGTTCAGGGCGCACACCGGCCTGCCGGAGGGCCTCTCCCAGATCCCTCGCCACCCGGGGCTCTGCGCGTCGGCGATCCTGCAGTCCGCCCCCTACAGCGTGTCCGACGCCCTGACCGACGCGCGGACCGCCGCGAACCCCCTGGTGAGCGAGCTCGGGGTGCGCTTCTACGCCGCCGCCCCGATCATCACCGCCGACGGCCACCGGCTGGGCACCGTCAACGTGCTGGGCGACCGGCCGCGCGAGACCACCTTCCAGGAGATGCAGACCCTGACCGATCTCGCCGCCGTGGTCGCCGGCGAGCTGGAGCTGCGCCTGTCGGCCATGAACACCCTCGCCCTCGAACGCAGGCTGCGCGAACAGGCCGAGGCCGAACGCGGGCGGCTGGAGCTGCTGACCTCGACGCTGCGCAGAGTGCTGCTGCCGCCGTCGCCGCCGAAGGTGCCCGGACTGGACATCGCCACGCTCTACCACGTGGCCTCGGCCGACCAGGTGGGCGGCGACTTCTACGACGTCTTCCGCCTGGACGAGGACCGCTGGGCGTTCTTCCTCGGCGACGTGTGCGGCAAGGGCGCCGAGGCGGCCGTGGTGACCGCCCTGGCCCGGCACACCCTGCGCGCCGCCGCCGTCTACGACGGCGACCCGCGCGCCGCGCTGGCCAACCTGAACGCGGTGCTGCTCGACGAGTATCTCGGCGCCGACCCCTGCTACTGCACGGTCGTGTACGGCGTGCTCACGCCCGGCCCCGACGGGGTCGAGGTCAGCCTGGCGGGGGGCGGCCATCCACCCGCCCTGGCGGTGCGGGCCGACGGCGCCGTCGACGCCCTGCACACGGAGGGCGGCATGCTGGTCGGGCTGCTGCCCGAGGCCCACTTCGCCGTCGCGAACACACGGCTGGAGCCCGGAGACGGGCTGCTGCTCTACACCGACGGGCTCACCGAGGCCCGCACCCGAGCCGGGCACATGTACGGTGAGGACAGCCTGATGGGTCTGGCCGCCAAGCTCGCCGGGCGGCCCGCCGAGGCCATGGTGGAGCAGTTCGAGGACACACTGGCGACCTTCGGCCCCGGCCTGACCGACGACACGGCCGTCCTGGCCCTGACCGTACCTCCGATCGCGAAAAGGCACTCCCGGTGACCGCACCCGTTCACATGACGCAGGTCTCGGCCGACACCGGCGCGGGCGTCTGCGTCCTGTCCCTGACCGGCGAGCTCGACTACATCAACGCCGCGGAGCTCCGCGCCGACATCGAGGGCGTGCTCGCCCCCGAGCACCGCAACCTCGTGCTCGACCTGAGCGGCCTGGAGTTCTGCGACTCCACCGGCATCCGCGTCTTCCTCATCTTCCGCAAGCTCATGCTGGAACGCGGGGGCTCGATCGCGCTGGCCGGGCTCACCTCTCGACTCGAACGCATCTTCCGGATGACGGGTCTGTCCCAGGCGTTCCCCTTGTACCCGAGCGCCGACCAGGCCACCGCCGCCGTCGCGGAGAGCGACTGAGCGGCCCCGGCGGGTCGCGGCCGAACCGGGACCCGGCACAGGGCGATCGGCGCGCTCCGAAGGGCTATCGTTCGTCCATGGCGACCTACAGTCCAACGCCGCTGCCCGACCCCCGGGGCACCAGATGTCGTGGCTGACCTACGCCTGCCAGCACCTTCCGGGCGTCACGGTGATCGCTGTGGGCGGCGACCTCGACGCCACCAACGCCGGCCGTCTGGAGAGCTTCATCGACGAGTCGCGCCAGCGGCCCGATGACCATCTCGTGTTCGACATGACCGAGGTGTGCTTTCTCGACAGCTCGGGGCTACGGGTGCTGCTCAACGCCTACACCCACTGCGTCCGGCACGGCGGCAGCATCCGCCTGGCCGCGCTCCGCCCGATGCCCGCCCGGATGGTGCAGATCACCCGGATCGACGCTCACCTGCCCGTGCACGCGACGGTGGAGGAAGCCCTGACCATCGTCCTCGCCCCGCCCGCGCCGGCCCCCGGCAACGACGACAGCGCCGCCTGACCGGCCCCTACGGCCACACTCCCACTCCGGCGGGGATCTCCCCGGCCGGCTCGCCACGCGGCGCGAGCGGCGGCGTGTCCAGCCCGGCTCCGTCGTGCAGCCCGTCCATGAGCTCCTGTACGGCGTCGCCCGCCGTGTGCCTGGGCGTCCACCCCAGCACGTCGCGGGCCCGGTCCACGTTCATGACCGGGATCTGCAGCACCAGCTCCAGCAGCCCCGGCGAGGCGGGCAGCAGCCGCAGATGCCAGCCCGCGGCCATCGCGCTCCTGGCCACCCAGGCGGAGACCGGCACCGTCCGGGCACCGAGCAGCCGGGCCAGCTCGGCCGGGTCGAGCACCGGATCGGCCGCCAGGTTGAACGCCCCGCTCACCGGCCGCGTGACGGCCAGCCGGAAGGCCTCACCCGCGTCGTCGGCGTGCAGGGCCTGCAGCCGAAGCCCCGGGATGTCGGGCACGAACGGGATCCGGCCGGGCCGGATCAGCCGCCGGGGCACGAGAGGGCCGGCGAACAGGCGGCGCTGCTCGGTCGCGGCCTCCCGCTTGAAGATGAAGCCGGGCCGCATCCGCACCACCCGGATGCCCGGATGGTCGTTCTCGAAGACGTCCAGCACCCGCTCGACGTAGGCCTTCTCGCGGCCGTACGCGGCTCCCGGCCAGCCGTGGGTCGGCCAGCTCTCGTCCACCGCCCGGTCCTTGGGCCCCGGCGAGTACGCCCCGACCGACGACGCGTGCACCAGGGTGGACACCCCCGTCTCGGCCACCGCCCGGAAGACGCGCATGCTGCCCAGCACGTTCGCCCGCCAGGTGACGGTGGCGTCCCTGGTCGGCTGGAAGAGCCAGGCGAGGTGGACCACCGCGTCCGCGCCGTCGAAGATCCGCGTCAGGTCGTCGGTGACCACGTCGGCGCGCCGCCACTCGGTACGCCCGCCACGCCAGCTCGGCATCCGCCGGGCGACCCCGACGATGGAGGTCACGTCGCCGTCGGCCTCCAGCGCCCGCACCACACTGGTGCCGACGTTCCCCGTCGCCCCCACCACGACCACTTTCATGCGTCCCCCGCTGCCCCAGCTCAGTGGCCCGAAACCGGCCGTTTCCCGTGGTGTCCCGATGCCCCTGCGGCGACCGGGACCCGCCTCAGGAACCCGCCGCCTTCTCCAGCAGTGACAGGTGGTCCTCCAGAGCGGGCAGCGCGGACTTGGCCAGCGCCACGACCTCCGGCGAGGAGCCCCGGTCGATCTCCTGCTTGGTGGCGGCGATCGCGGCCTTGTGCGCCGCGGTCATCTCCGTGACGAACTCGCGGTCGAACTGGGCCGACGAGGCGTTCGCCAGCTTCTTGGCCTGCGCCCGCTGGTCCTCGGACAAGCCTCCCGGCAGCTTGACCCCCAGCTTGCCGGCGAGCTCCACGACCTGCTTGTCGAGCTCGCTGTGGTCCTTGACCAGCAGCTCGCCGATCGACTTGACCTGCTGTGAGGTGCCCTTCTGCTCGGCCAGCCGGCCCGCCCCGATCTCGGCCAGGTTGCCCCGGTGGGTCTTGCGCAGCCACACCTTGTCACGGTCGGATGGCTGCACCGCGCTGGTGGCGGTCGGCGAGGAGGCGGCGAGGCCCGTGCCGGCGGTGGTGACGGAGCCTCCGCACCCCGCGGAGGCGGTGACGGCGAGGACGGCGGCGAGCAGGCCCAGGTATGAGCGGCGCATGGACATGGGATCCCCATCAGTCTGAAGCAGGCGACGATCGACTACGACTAGGCACACTGCCTATACGCCGGGTAGTCGTCGCGTCCAGCGCTTCATCCGCCTGCCGCACCTCTCATGGGCGGACGTTGGCGTTGCGACCGAAGAGGTTGCCCGCTCATGGACGCGCTTGACCACCGTTCGCACATCTCCTGCGGGGCAGGCCGGAGCCGCTTTCGCGATTCAGCCAGATCCCTGGCGCCCCTCCGGCTCCTGTGACCCGTGGGACCGATCATTACTCCAGTGACGCCAGAGGCTTTACACACTCCGTATTGAATGAGTAACTACACGTAGTGAAAGCTTTGCGGGAGGAGTGGTGTGCCATGACGGTCGGCTTCACGCACAACCTTGTGGGACCACGCATCGACGATCGGCTGGGCCGGTTCCTCGAGTCGTGGCGCGCCCCCATCAGCGACCCGGACGTGGTGGCGGCCTACCAGCTGCTGACCGGCTTCATCCTCAACGGCGGCAAGCGCATCCGGCCGCAGTTGTGCTACTGGGGCTGGCGCGGCGCCGGCGGCGACGACTGTGACGAGATCATCAGCGCGGCGGCCGCGCTGGAGTTGTGCCACGCCGGGCTGCTCATCCACGACGACATCATGGACGGCAGCGACCTGCGCCGCGGCCAGGCGACCGTCCACCGCAGCCTGTCGCGACTGCACGAGGGGCCGGGGGCCGAGAGCTTCGGCCAGGCCGGCGGCATCCTGCTCGGCACCCTCAGCCTGGCCTGGTCCGACGCCCTGCTGTCCTCCTGCGGCGTGGAGCCCGGGCGGCTGCGCGCCGCCCACCATCTGTTCGACGCCATGCGCAGCGAGGTCATCAGCGGTCAATATCTCGACATGCTGGCCCAGCTCAGGTCCGGCGCCACCGTGCGTGAGGCGCTCACGGTGATCCGCTACAAGACGGCCAAGTACACCGTCGAGCGCCCGCTGCAGATAGGCGGCGCGCTGGCCGGCGCGCCGCCCGCGCTGCTCGACTCCTACTCCCGCTTCGGCCTGCCGCTGGGCGAGGCGTTCCAGCTCCGCGACGACGTGCTGGGCACGTTCGGCTCGTCGGCCGAGACGGGCAAGTCGGCACTCGACGACCTGCGCGAGGGCAAGCACACGGTGCTGTTCGCGCACGCCGTGCAGCGGGCGACGCCCGCCCAGCAGTCCTACCTGCGCGCCTGGCACGGCCATCCCGAGCTCACCGAGGAGCACGCCGCCGAGCTGCGCCAGATCATCCGCGTGACCGGCGCGCTGGCCGAAGTCGAGGACATGATCGACGACCGCGTCCGGAAGGCCACCGACGCGCTCGCGCTCGCGCCACTCGCCCCCGAGGCGCGCAGCGCGCTGACCGTGCTCGCCGTCCAACTCGCCCACCGCGACCGTTAGAAGGAGCAGCTCATCGCCCGAGCGCCACCGGTGCCTCCACGCGCCCTGGAACGTTCCAGCAACCCCCCGGCCAGGCCCTACAAATGAAGATGGGTGATGCAGCATGACCGAAACGACCGAATCAACCGTGCCAAACGGCCAGCAGCAGCTCAGCCTCGGCACCGACGCCGCGCGCAATCTCGCCACGACCACCAAGACCGCCCCGCAGATGCAGGAGATCACCTCCCGCTGGCTGCTGAAGCTGCTGCCGTGGGTGCAGACCGCCGGTGGCGTCTTCCGGGTCAACCGGCGGCTCACCTACACCCTGGGCGACGGCCGCATCACATTCACCACGACGGGCGCCGAAGTGCGGGTCATCCCCGCGGAGCTGACCGAGCTGCCCCCGCTGCGCGGCTTCGACGACATGGAGATCCTCGAAGCCCTCGCCGACCGCTTCACCCAGCGCGAATGCGAGCCCGGTCAGGCGATCGTCGCCGAGGACGGCCCGGTCGACCAGCTCGTCCTGATCGCGCACGGCAAGGTGGTCAAGGTCGGCCACGGCGCCTACGGCGACGAGCAGAACCTCGGGGTGCTGGCCGACGGCGACTATGTCGGCGAGAGCCTGCTGACCGACCCCGGCCGGTTCGGCTTCACCGCGAAGGCGGTGACCTCGTGCACCGTGCTCACGCTGTCACGCCAGGACTTCCAGCAGATCCTCGACCGGTCTCCCGAGCTGCGCGAGCACCTCGACCGGCTGCGCGACAGCGGCGGCAAGGCCCAGAACGACTACGGCGAGGCCGCGATCGAGATGTCGTCCGGGCACTCCGGCGAGCCGACACTTCCCGGCACGTTCGTCGACTACGAGTCGAGCCCCCGCGAATACGAGCTGAGCGTCGCGCAGACCATCCTGCGGGTCCACACTCGGGTCTCCGACCTCTACAACCAGCCGATGAGCCAGCTCGACCAGCAGCTCCGGCTGACCATCGAGGCGCTGCGCGAGCGGCAGGAGCACGAGCTGATCAACAACCGCGAGTTCGGCCTGCTGCACAACGCCGACTTCAGCCAGCGCATCCGCACCCGCACCGGCCCGCCCACCCCCGACGACCTCGACGACCTGCTGTCCAAGGTGTGGAAGGAGCCGGCCTTCTTCCTGGCCCACCCGCAGACCATCGCGGCCTTCGGCCGGGAGTGCTCCAAGCGTGGGCTCTACCCGCAGGCCAGCGAGGTCAACGGGCACCGGGTGCCGGCCTGGCGGGGGGTGCCGCTCTTCCCCTGTAACAAGATCCCGGTCACCGACACCCGCACCAGCTCGATCCTGCTCATGCGCACCGGTCAGGAGAACCAGGGAGTCGTCGGCCTGCACCAGACGGGCATCCCCGACGAGTACCAACCGAGCCTGTCGGTCCGGTTCATGAACATCAACGAGCAGGCCGTCATGTCCTACCTGGTCACCGCCTACTACTCGGCCGCCGTCCTGGTGCCCGACGCGCTCGGCGTCCTTGAGGACGTCGAGATCGGTCGCGAGGACTAGACAACCGAGGTCTGGAGATTGGCGGTGTTCGGTGTGACGGAGCAGGACCAGAGAGACACACGGCTGAGCTTGGACACCGCGGCGGCGCGTACGCTCGCCACGACGACCAAGACGGTCGCGCAGATGCGGGAGATCTCCCCGCGCTGGCTGCTGCGGGTGCTTCCCTGGGTCGAGGCGACCGGCGGAAGCTACCGGGTCAACCGGCGGCTCAGCTATCCGGTGGGCGGCGGCCGGGTGAGTTTCACGAGTGCGGGCTCCCGCGTACGGGTGGTCCCGCCGAGCCTGACCGAGCTGCCGCTGCTGCGTGGGTTCGACGACGCCGCGGTGCTGGAGACGCTCGCCGGGCTCTTCGAGCAGCGGGAGTTCGACCGGGGCGAGACGATCGCGCGGGCCGGCGAGCCGGCCGGCAGCCTGCTTCTGATCGTGCACGGCCGCGCCGCCAAACTCCAGACCGGCCACTACAGCGACAGCGTCGTGCGGGCGACACTGTCCGACGGCGACCACGCCGGGGGCGATCCCCCGTCGCCGCACGCGCGCTGGCGGTTCACCCTGGAGGCCCGCACCCCGTGCACGGTGCTGGCGCTGCCGTGGGAGGTGTTCCGGGTGGCGGCGGACCGCTCGCCGTCACTCCGTGACCACCTCGCACGGCACCGCGCCGCGATGGCCAGACCACGCAACAAGTACGGCGAGGCGGCCATCGAGCTGGCCGCCGGCCACCGGGGCGAGCCCACGCTGCCGGGCACGTTCGTCGACTACGAGCTCAGCCCGCGCACCTACGAGCTGAGCGTCTCCCAGGCGGTGCTCCGGGTGCACACCCGGGTCGCCGACCTGTTCAGCGAGCCGATCGACCAGACCCGGGAGCAGCTCCGGCTGACCGTCGAGGCGGTGCGCGAGTCGCAGGAACGCGAGCTGCTCGTCAACCCCGACTTCGGGCTGCTGCACAACGTCGATCCCCGGCAGCGGCTGTCCACCCGCGGCGGCCCGCCCACTCCCGACGACCTCGACGAGCTGCTCACCCGCCGCAAGAAGACCCGTTATCTGCTCGCCCACCCGCTCGCCATCGCCGCTTTCGGCCGCGAATGCAGCCGCCTGGGCGTCTACCCGCAGCCCGTCGACGTCGAGGGCAGGATGGTGCCCGGCTGGCGCGGCGTGCCGATCCTGCCGTGCGACAAGCTCCCGGTCACCCGCCACGGCACCACCTCGATCCTCGCGTTCAGGACGGGCGAGGCCGACCAGGGCGTCATCGGCCTGCGGCAGACCGGCCTGCCCGGCGAGCACGAGCCCGGCCTCAGCGTCCGCGACATGGGCATCGACGAGCGGGCCATCGTCACCTACCTGGTCAGCGCCTACTACTCCGTCGCGGTTCTGGTGCCCGACGCGCTCGGCATGCTGGACCACGTCGAGATCGGAGCCACCTCTTGAGCGGTCAGCCATTCGAACTGCCCGACTTCTACCAGCCGTATCCCGCTCGGCTCAACCCCCACGTGGAGGAGGCCAGAGAGCACTCCGAGCGCTGGGCCCGTGACATGGGAATGCTGGAGGGCTCGGGCATCTGGGTCCTCGACGACCTGCGCGCCCACGACTACGCCCTGCTGTGCGCCTACACCCATCCCGACTGCGACGGCCCCGAGTTGAGCCTGGTCACTGACTGGTACGTGTGGGTGTTCTTCTTCGACGACCACTTCCTGGAGACGTTCAAGCGGTCGGGCGACCGCAAGGGGGGCAAGGCCTATCTCGACCGGCTGCCGGCCTTCATGCCCATGGAGCTGACCGGCGGGCTGCCCGAGCCGACGAACCCCGTGGAGGCCGGGCTGGCCGACCTGTGGGCCCGCACGGTGCCCGCCCGCTCGCCCGAGTGGCGGGCCCGCTTCGCCGAGAGCACCAGGCACCTGCTCAACGAGTCGCTCTGGGAGCTGTCCAACATCAACGCGCACCGGGTGCCCAATCCGGTCGAGTACATCGAGATGCGGCGCAAGGTCGGCGGGGCGCCGTGGTCCGCGGGACTGATCGAGCACGCCGTGGGCGCCGAGGTGCCCGCCCGCATCGCCGGTTCCCGGCCGATGCGGGTGCTGCGCGACGCGTTCTCCGACGGGGTCCACCTGCGCAACGACCTGTTCTCCTACCAGCGGGAGGTCGAAGAGGAGGGCGAGCTGAGCAACGGCGTCCTGGTCCTGGAGACGTTTCTCGGCTGCTCCACCCAGGAGGCGGCCGACGCCGTCAACGACCTGCTCACCTCGCGGCTGCAGCAGTTCGAGCACACCACCCTCACCGAGCTGGGCCCGCTCTTCGTGGCGCACGGCCTCGACCCGCTCTCCTGCGCGGGCGTGATGGCGTACGTGAAGGGGCTGCAGGACTGGCAGTCGGGCGGTCACGAGTGGCACCTGCGCTCCAGCCGCTACATGAACGAGCGGGCCAAGACCGACGGCGGCCTGGGCCCGGCGTCGATCGCCGGGCTCATCGGCGCCCAGCGGATCCGCTCGTTCACCCACGTCCCGCACCAGCCCGTCGGCCCCTCACGCATTCCCGAGCTGCCCATGCCGTTCGAGCCCCGGCTCTCACCCCACCTCGACCGCTCGCGCGCCAACGTCATCACCTGGGCGCACGAGATGGGCATCCTGGAGGCGCAGCCCGGGGTCACCGGCTCGGCCGTCTGGGACGAGCAGAAGATGGCCGACTACGACCTGCCGCTGTGCGCGGCCGGCATTCATCCCGACGCCTCCCTGGAGGAGCTCGACCTGTCGTCGGCCTGGCTGGCCTGGGGCACCTATGGCGACGACTACTTCCCCGTCGTCTTCGGTCACCCCCGCAGCCTGGCCGCCGCCCGCGTCACCGTCGAGCGGCTCCGCCTGTTCATGCCGCTCGATGGCTCCGCGCTGCCCGCTCCGGCCAGCGCGCTCGAACGCGGCCTCGCCGACCTGTGGTCCCGTACGGCCGGGCCGATGGAGCCCCCCGCTCGCCGCAGGTTCCGCACGGCCATCGAGGACATGATCGACAGCTGGCTGTGGGAGCTGGACAACCAGGCCCAGAACCGGATCCCCGACCCGGTCGACTACATCGAGATGCGCCGCAAGACGTTCGGCTCCGAACTCACGGCCAGCCTGTGCCGCCTCAGCCACGGTGACCAGGTGCCCCGGGAGATCTACGAGAGCGGGCCGATGCGGTCGCTGGAAAACTCCGCCATGGACTACGCCGCGCTGCTCAACGACGTCTTCTCCTACCAGAAGGAGATCGAGTTCGAGGGTGAGGTGCACAACTGCGTGCTGGTCGTGCAGAACTTCTTCGACTGCGGCTATCCGGCCGCGCTGGACGTCGTGGCCGACCTGATGGCGTCGCGGATGCGGCAGTTCCAGCACGTGGCCGAGCACGAGCTACCCGTCCTGTACGACGACTTCGAGCTGTCGGAGGAGGCCCGGGGCGTGCTGGGCGGCTACGTGCGCGACCTGGAGAACTGGATGTCGGGCATCCTCGTCTGGCATCGCGACTGCCGGCGCTACGACGAGGCCTCCCTGCACCGCCACCACCAGCCGCCGCGTTGGCGGCTCGGCGGGCCGACCGGTCTCGGCACCTCGGCCGCGACCGTCGTCTTCGGGGCTATGGGAAGGCCCACAGCGTCGGGTCGCCCGCTTCCGGGTGCGCCCGGTAATACCAGCCCATCAGGGTCAGCAGTCGCCGTTGGTACGCCGTGACGTTGTGCAGCCTTATCCAGGACTCCGCCGGGGGCACCGAGGGCATGATCAGCACGCGCAGACCGGACAGGTCGATGAAGGCCAACTCGCCGGTGTCGACGTCCACCTGCCCGCGGTCCTGGCGGCAGCACGTCAGCGCCCTCCTCAGCGCCTCGCTGTTGGTCACGTCGATCTCACCGGCGAGTGTCAGGAGGGGAGGGTCCACTGCCTCGCTCAGGGTGATCCGGACGAGGTCGTCCTCGTAGATCAGTTGTCGCGTGACGTCCGCGTCATCGCTCACCGGCCTCACACCCCCTCTTCTACGAGCGTGGGGGTTGTCTCTGGACCGCCCAGTGGCCCGGCCACTGGCGAGGATGACCGCCATCAGCATCTGGCGATAACCCGCAACCAGATTACACGAAAGGCGTTTTGTTTCGTGATATTCGCAATAAAATAGTGGTATTAGAGCGCACAGTTAAGTAGATCCGGCCCGAACGCCAGAACGCCCGGCTGATCGAGATCGATCTCGATCAGCCGGGCGTCGCTTGCCCTGTGGACTTCCTTGTCCGGCCGCCCTGAACACAGGCCTGGCCGCTCCGGCGGCTGCGTCGCCGACACCACCCGCCACTGTGGTGCTCGTCGCCGCCGGCGTCCCGGGGCTCTCACATTCGCGATGATCTTCACTGGCCGGGGCTCGGGCGGCCTATTGAAAGCCGCCATCGCCGACCTGCGCCCGCCGGGGTTCGCTCCTGGGAACACCGCCGCCATCAGGCGGTGCCTCCCAGAGCGATCCGCTCTTTACTGTTCGCCCCTGGCCGCTGGACGCGGGCGCGCGCTCATGCCCCCGCGGAGCGCGAGCACCGAGACCCTGCGGCATGGAACCGCGGTCGTCCTAGTAGCGCGAGTTCGGCGTGCGGACCGGCGGCACGCGGGTGCCCGGGGTACGGACGGGCGGGGTCACGGTGCAGGGCACGCAGGTGCGAGGGGTGGTGCTGGTGCTGGTGCTGGAGGTGGTGGTGCAGGGCACGACGTTCGGGACGCGGACCGGCGGCACCTCGACGCACGGCAGAATGATGTCCGGGGTACGCGGGGTGCACGTCGGCGCGGGCGTGCACGTCGGCGCAGGGGTGCACGTCGGCGCAGGGGTGCACGTCGGCGCGGGCGTGCACGTCGTGGTGGTGTTGCACGTCCTGGTGGTGGTGCACGTGCCGGTGGTGGTGGTTGTTCCCGGCGTGCGGACCGGCGGAGTGGTGGTGGTCGAGTCGCAGATCCGCACCCCGCAGGTACGGGTCGTGCCGACGCCACGGTTGTTGTTCAGCGCCGAGGCCCGGACGTTCTCCAGGTGCGCGATGCTGAGGACATCGATGTTCTTGAGGGAGTTGTTGCCCACGTTGTTGAGCAGCGCGAGGTCGTCGATGACCGACAGCTGGCTTCCCAGCTGGTTGCCGGTGTTGACGGGGTTGGGGCCGACGTCCGCCGAGGCGCTCGCGGCAGAGAGCCCGATCACGAAGCCGGCGATGGCTGCACCGGCGAGAATGCGACGCATCATTTTACTTCCCCTTCGTTGGAATCGGCGCTGAAATGCGCGTCATCTAATTCACCCTCACAGGGTTGCGAGAGGCGCGAATAACGATCCACCGCGCGGCCGAACGGCGCAAGCTAAAAGAGCTAAGCCAAAGTCAAATGCGCGCCCCAATTCTCTGTAGGGGGTTCGACTTGGAGTGATTGGTCCAGATTTGCGAGATGTCGTCGGCGTTAAGCAGCGATAATTCCACTGAGGTGGTATAAAAAGCAGCGTCGGCAATACGACTCACGCCCGCTCCGCAGTCCCGCGGGCGACTCTCACCCCCGGTTCTGGCCGCCGCTTCTCACCGCCGGTTCTCACCGCCGGTTCTCACCGCCGGTTCTCGCCGTCGCTTCTCGCAGGCGGGAGCACGGACCTCCGCGTCATACACCCGAGTCGCCCGGCCAGCGCGAACCGCCCGCCGAGCGCGGACAACACTCACGGACGGTTCTCGCGGGCCAGAGCATGGGCCGCCGCTCCCTGGCCCGTCGCCCGGCCAGCGCGAACCCCTCGCCCAGCGCGGACGGCTTCTCGCGTACGGCTCTCGCCGAGCACGGACGGCTTCTCGCGTACGGCTCTCGCCGAGCGCGGACGGCTTCTCACAGACGGCTCTCGAGGCCCCGGGAGCCGGCCGCGACGTTATGCGCCCAGGTCGCCCGGCCACCGCTAACCCCTCGCTGACCGGGGTCGGTTGACCATGAGCGGCGTTCGGAATGCCCTGCCTGGGTCACTCAGCGATGGCTCGAGATGGCCGACAAGAGCGGACGAGAAGGACCACCGGGAACGGCCGACGACAGCGAGCGAGAAGGGCCGCTGAGGCCGGCGAACGTTGACGAGCGAAGGCCCCGGCCAGGAACGGCGGGTGGACCCGAGTGAGAAGACCTGGTCAGAAACGGCCGACGACAGCGAGCGAGAAGGACCGCTGAGGCCGGCGAACGTTGACGAGCGAAGGCCCCGGCCAGGAACGGCGGGTGGACGCGAGTGAAGGCCCGGGCAGAAACGGCCGACGACAGCGAGCGAGAAGGGCCACTGCGGCTGGCGAGCGAAGGCCCCGGCGAGCAACCGCGGGGTGGCCGCGAGCGAGAAAGGCCCGGCGGGGACGGCAGGTAAGACGAGGCTACGGGGACAGCGGGTGAAGACCCGGCGGGGACAGCGGATGCGAAGACCCGGCGGGGACGAGTTACCAGCGGGAGGCGAAGGGGCCAGGCCGGTGGAGTGGTTACGAGCGGGAGGCGAAGAGGTCAGGCCGGTGGAGTGGTTACGAGTCGGGAGGCTCGGAAAGCGAAACGGGGCTGTGGGCCCGGACGGACCGGTCTCGAAAGTCGCCGTTCCCGGCGGCCGTGACACCGGCCCGCAGGTGACGGGGCGTGGTGCGGGTGACGGGGCGTGGGTACGGCCTGGGGGCGGCCGTACCGGCCCTGAGGGAGGAAACGCGGCGGCCCGGGGCGGGGTCCGCTAAGGGAGCGGGCCGCCCCGGGCCGAAGACGCGTCGTGCTCGGTGCGCACCGAGCCCGTCCGTGGCCTCGCGAGAATCCACGGTCGATCCAGCAGTCCGCACATGGACGTGCCATGTGCACCCCGGCCCGGAGAGCGAAGGGATGGCGGCCTCGGCGACTCGTACGGCTATGCGGCCGACGAGCCGGCGACGCGCCTTCGCGTCCGTGCCACGCCAGAACGTCAGTAGTTGTTGTTGGCGACGTCGACGGCGACGTTCTCCAGGTGCGCGATGGTGAGGACGTCGATGTTCTTGACCGAGTCGTTCAGCACGTTGTTGAGCACGTAGGCGTCGTCCACGACGCTGATCTGGCTCAGCAGGCTGTTGCCGGTGTTGACCGCGTTGGGGCCGACGTCGGCGGAGGCCGCGGAAGCGGAGAAACCGAACGCGATGCCTGCCAGGGCTGCGCCGACGAGAATGCGACGGATCATGATTTGTTTCCTCCGTTTGTTGGGCGCGGAATTTCCAGCGCCATTGTCGTTTGTGCAGGGCGGTGAGGTGCCGTCAATAACGATCCCGACACTCGACGAGGTCCGCAACCCAAGAAGATCTGGCCGGAGTCAAATAGCCGCCTCGTTTTCTTGGCACACGAGTTTCGCGCTGCCGAAGAAGCCGAGTCATATACAGAATGTATGGCCCGCTCCACCGCGCGGTTTAAGCACGATCACCCGAAGCTTGGCTAACTCCATCCGGGCCGGTGGACGTTCGCCCGGATCGGCCGGTGTGGCGGGTGAAGGCGTGGCGATCGCCTGGCGCTTTCCCCATGTGGCCGTGACCGGCTCCGGCGCGGACAGGTCCGGCGCGCGTGTCCGGCGACCGGCGCGCCGGTGTCGTCAGTCCGTGTGGCCGGTTTCGCCGTCCGCGCCAGGTTCGGCGAGACGGTCGAGGGCGGCCGAGAGCCTGCGCAGCGCCTCCAGGGACTCCTGGGCCCCGGCGACGCCGAGCTCGGCCACGAGGCGGTCGGCGAACGTCTGGTGGCCGGGGTTGATCTTCTCGATCGCCGCCAGGCCGGCCGTGGTGGGCTGGAGCAGCTTGGCGCGGCGGTGCGCGGGGTTGGGCCGGTATTCGGCCAGCCCCTTCTCCACCAGCAGGTCGGCGATCCGTTGCACGCCCTGGCGGGTCATGCCCATGGCGCGGGCGATGCCCGCGACCGGCAGCGGCTCGGACAGGACGGCGCCGAGCACCTGCCACCAGGCCGCCGTCAGCCCGGCCGGCCGGGCCAGCTTCTCGGAGACGTCCAGGAACTGGCCGTTGAGCCGGAAGGCGGTCAACGCGGTCGCCGAGAGCAGGTCGGCTGACTCGCTCATGCCGTCATCAGCACCTCGTACGCCGACGCGTCGCTCCTGGAGTGCAGCCGGAACCAGGCGTCGAGCACGTCCGGCCGGCAGACGTCGAGGCGGCGGAGGATCTCGCGGGCGAACGCGACCGGCTCCGTCGGCCCCGCGGTGATGAGGTCGCCGCCGGTCACCGCGTCCTCGTCGAGGTAGCGCCCGGCGCCCGCGTAGCCGTCCTGGGCCGCCAGGTAGTGGACGACGGCGCTGGTGTGGTCGCGGTCGTCGAGCAGCCCTTCGCGGGCGAGCCCGGCGGTGGCCCCGCAGATCGCCGCCACCGGGACGCCGGCGTCGAGGAACTCGCGAGCCTTGCGGGCGAACGGCGCCAGCTCGTCGCCCTGGTCCCACAGGTCGGCCCCGGCCAGGATCAGCAGCGCGCTGCCGGCCGGGTCGAGCCGGTCGAGCGTGAGGTCGGGGGTGACGCGCAGGCCGCCCATGGTGGTGATCGGCTCGGCGGTCAGCGCGACCGTGACCAGCTCGTAGCCGCCGGGCTCGCGGTGGAAGCGTCCGCTGCGGAGGTGGGCGGTCGCGTGCCCGGTCTCCCAGTCGGCCATCGTGTCATAAATACCTACATGCACCGTTTTCTTCATGACCACATGCTGTCATAACGACAATATGCTGTCAATCGGATCACGTGCGAGGATAGCTCCATGGCAGAGATCGTCGGCGGGGGACGTCCGGTCAACGACGCCGAGCGCCGGGTGATCACATACCTGCGAGACCACGCGCCGGCCGAGTGGCTGCTCCTGCACAACGTGGAGGTGCCTCGCGGCGAGGACGTGTTCGAGGTCGACCTGCTCGTGCTGACCGGCCACGCGCTGGTGGTCGTCGACGTCAAGGGCACGCGGGGACGCATCGAGGTGTCGGGTTCGCGGTGGTTCCCGCCGCGCAGGGAGGCGTACGGCTCACCCGTCACCAAGTTGAGAGGCACCGCGCGAGCGCTGAAGGGCCTGCTCGTCTCCAGGGCCACCCAGCTGGAGCGCGTCTACGTCGACAGCCTCGTCGTGCTCACCTCGCCCGACGCCACGCTCGTCGACCCCGCCGGGCGCGACGTGGTCAACGTCACCGACCTGCCCGGCCTGATCCCCACGCTGAGCGACGTCTCGCGGGTCAGGCGCGGCTGCAGCCCCGACATCCGGCCCTACCTCACCGCGATCCTCGACGCGCTCAACCAGACCGTACGACGCAGCACCGCGCCCCCCAGGTTCGGCAACTGGGAGGTCGAGGAGCAGTTGGGCGGCGACGCCAAGGTCACCGAATACCGGGCCTTCAACGCCACGCTGCCCGGCAGCGAGACCGTGCTGCTGCGCGTCTACCAGGCCGACCCGCTCGCCGACCACCAGTGGCGGGCCGCCGAGCGGCAGCGCATCGCCAACGCCTACCAGACGCTGACCAGGATCCCGCCGCATCCGTGCGTGGTGCGCTCGCGCGACTTCTTCGCCATCGACGACGAGAGCCGGTTCGTGCTGGTGCTCGACGACGTGCACGGCGAGACGCTGCAGCTGAGCCTGGGCCGGGGCGTCCGGCTGAGCGTGATCCAGGACCTGCTCCGCGGGCTCGCCCACGCCCATGCCCACGGCGTCATCCACCGGGCGCTGACGCCGGCCTGCGTGCTGGTCACCGACGACGGGCACGCGGTGCTGACCGGGTTCGACTACGCGAAGCCGGGGCCGCGCGACTTCACGGTGGCCCACGAGCTGAGCAACGTGCTCGACGCCCACTACGTGGCGCCCGAGTGCCAGGACCGGTCCGACCGGATGTCGGCCGCCTCCGACGTCTACGCGGCCGGGGTGATCGCCTACCAGCTGCTCACCGGCGAGCTGCCGACCAGCGCCGACGCCCACGGCCCCGACGTTCCCGAGGTGGTGCAGCGGATGCTCGACCACTCCCCCGCCAAGCGGCCGACCGCCGCCGAGTCGCTGGAGGCTCTCCAGGGCATGCAGCAGGTGTCCCGCCTGCGGCGTCTGGTGCGCCGCATCGTGTCGGGATCATGACGTTCGGACGGGCAGGTCGCGCCGCAGCTCGCTGGCGTGCTTGAGATAGTCGCGGGCGAGCACCGTGCGACCGGCCGAGCGGTGCAGCTCGCCCAGCAGCTGGGTGGTCGAGGCCGCACCGCTCCGGTCGCCCAGCTCCTGGAAGATCTCCAGTGACCGTTCGAGCGCGGCCGAGGCGGGCGCCAGCTCGCCGCGCGTGACCTGGAGCCCGGCCATGCTCTGCAGGGTGTAGGCGCCGCAGTGCCGGTCGCCGAGCGACTCGAAGATGTCCAGCGCGTGCCGGTGGAAGGACATGGCCCCGTGCAGGTTGCCCATCTGCAGGCAGACGCAGCCCTCGCGGTGGGAGTCGCCCAGCTCCTGGGCCAGTCGCATGGCCTGGCGGAGCGACTCCGACGCCTGGCCAGCTCGCCCGCCCTGAGATGGGCCCGGCCGATGGCCTGGCGGACGAACGCCTCGCCGTGCGGGTCGTCCGCGGCCAGGAACATGGCCAGCGCGCGCTGGAAGTGGCCGAGCGACCGAGCCGGCCGGCCGCTGAACTGGTTGACCGCGCCGAGCCCGCAGATCGACGTGGCCTCGGCCCGGACGTCGCCCAGCTCGTGGAAGAGCCGGCGGGAACGGGTGAAGCCTTCGGCCGACTCGTCGTAGCGGTCCTGGTAGAGGGCGACCTGGGCGAGCCCCCGGAGCATGGCGGCCTCGCCGTACGTGTCGCCGGAGGCGCGGGCGGCGGCCAGGGCGAGCGTGTGGGTGCGCTGCCAGGTGTCGAGCCGGCAGTGCAGATCGAGATAGGGCACCATCGCGGCGGCCAGGCCCCAGGCCGACTCGGCGAGCCCCGCCTCGGCGGCCACCGCCACGGCTCCGGCCAGCGAGTCGTGCTCGGCCTCGAACCAGCCGAGCGGGTCGGCGGTCAGCCGGTCGAGCGTCTGGTCCGGCAGCCGCCAGCGCGGCGCACGTGCCGCGGTGAGGCTGAAGACGGTCGTGGGGAGCCTGGCCATGGCGTGTTCGGTGGTGGCGGTCCAGGCGGCCAGCACCCTGGACAGCGCCTCCCGGTCGTGGCCGCGTTCGAGGGCGTGGTGACGGATCAGGTCGGGCAGCCGGTAACGCGGTTGCCCGACCGGGTCGGTGCCGGCCAGCTCCAGGAGGTTGACGTCCACCAGCAGGTCGGTGACGTCGTCGGCCCGGTGCCGGTCGAGCGCCGCGTCGATCACCCAGCCGGGCTGCGCGGGCGCGCCGAGCAGGCCGAAGGTGCCGAGCGTACGGGCCGCCTCGTCAGGCAGGCGCAGGTAGCTGCGGTCGAGGCAGTCCCGCACCTCCTTGAGCTCGTTCAGCCGGTCGTCCTCCAGCCGCTGCCGGAGCACCGCGAGCGACCAGCCGGAGCGCCCGGCCAGGCGGGATCCGGCGCTCCTCACGGCCAGCGGCAGCCGGGCGCACGCCTCGACGATGGCCAGCGCGTCCTCTCGCTCCCGGGCCACCCGGTCGGCTCCGGCGATCCGGCCGAGCAGCAGCAGGGCCTCGTCCTGTGGTGGCGCGGCGAGGTCGATCTGCACCGCGCCGGGCAGCTCGGTGATCCGGCGCCTGCTGGTGACGATCACCGAGCAGGCGTTGCCCGGCAGCAGCGGCCGTACCTGCGCGGCGTCGAGCGCGTCGTCCAGCAGGAGGAGCATGGGCCGCTCGGCCAGCAGCGACCGGAGCAGCGCCGACCGCTCGTGCGGCGTGGGCGGCGCGGTCTCGACGCCGAGCGCCCGGAGCGCCTCGGCCAGCAGCTCGGCCGGTTCGCGGCCGTCCAGGTCGAGGTAGAGCTGGCCGGCCGGGAAGCGTTCGCGCAGCGCGTGGGCGGCATGTACGGCCAGCGCGGACTTGCCGACCCCCGGCGGGCCGGACACGACGGCCAGCTGGAACGGCCCGGCCAGCGCGGCGAGGGCGCCGGCCCGGCCGGTGAAGTCGGGCAGGTCGGGCGGCAGCTGCCGAGGGGCGGCGGGGGCCGGCGCGTCGTCGGCGAGGATCGACTCGTACACGCCGCGCAGGTCGGCGCCCGGCTCCACGCCCAGCTCGTCGACCAGCTGCGCCCTGATCGTGGCGTAGGAGCGCAGCGCCTCCGCCTTGCGGCCGCTCCGGTGCAGGGCCAGCACGAGGTGCCCCCACAGGTCCTCCCGGTAGGGGTGCTCGGTCAGCAGTGCCCGCAGTTCGGTGATGGCGGAGGCGTGCTCGCCCCGGTCCATCCGCCTGGCTATCAGCTGCTCGGCGGCGTGGAGGCGTACGTCGTGCAGGTGTTCGAGATGGCGCTCCCAGAGCGGGCTGCCGGGCAGGTCGGCCAGCGGGGCGCCGCGCCAGAGGGCGAGGGCCTCCTCGTAGCGGGCCTGGCCGACCAGGTCGGTGAAGACCTGCAGGTCGAGCGCGCCGTCGGGCACGTCGATGGCGTAGCCCGACCCGTCGCCGCGCAGGTCGCCGCCGGCCTCGGCGAGGTCTGACCTGAGTGAGCTGACGTAGGTGCGCAGGTTGGCCTGCGCCGAACGCGGCGGGCGCAGCGGCCAGAGCACCTCGACGAGCTGGTCGCTGCTCACCACGCGGCCCGCGTCGAGCAGCAACGTGGCCAGCAGGAGCCGCGGCTTCCTGCCGGAGATCCGCACGGGCCGGCCCGACGAACGGACCTCCAACTGCCCGAACACGTGGTACGTGACCGTCACCATCGCATCAGCTCCCCTATGGAGGCATGACAGCTCTTTGTATCGGTTCTGGACGTTTCTTGTGCGGCTAATTCGGACTCTGGTCTCACGGATCTCACCAGAAAGGATCTCCTCATGAAACTCACCGGAGCATTCGTGGCCGGCCTGGCCCTGCTGTTCGGTCTTGGCTCGGCGACCGCCGCCGCCGCCGATTCCGCCTCCCGGTCGGAACAGGCGCAGACCATGGCCACGAACTTCCAGTTGCCGTTCCCCTGTGGACAGACGTGGACGGGCAACTCCAGCGCCAGCAGCGCGCACCAGGCGTGGGAGATCGACTTCAACCGCGGCAGCAGCGCGGACGCCGACCTGGGCGACACGGTCGTGGCCGCCGCCGCGGGCACCGTGACGATCTCGGCGCACCAGGGCTCCACCAACGGTTTCGGCAACCTGGTCAAGATCGACCACGGCGGCGGGTGGGCCACGTACTACGCGCACCTGAACGCCCGCTCGGTCAGCGCCGGGCAGACCGTGACGCAGGGCCAGAAGATCGGCACCGTGGGCAAGACCAGCAAGCCGGGCAACAACATCAGCGCGCACCTCCACTACGAGGTACGGCTGGGCGCCGGCTACCCGTCCAACATCCAGAAGGCCGTCTTCAACGGCAGCACGTTCGGCTACCCGGCGGCGAGCGTGACCTCGCGCAACTGCGGTGGCTCGGCCAACCCCTACACCCCGCAGGAGGTGTGCGGCTCCGGCTACAACGTGGTCGACTCGGCCGCGCTCGGCGGCAGCGGCACCGCCTACCTGCTGTACAACAGCGCGAACGGCAACAACTGCGTCGTCACGCTGAAGGCGACCTCGCTCGGCACCGCCACGGCCACCACCGCCTACCTGGAGGTGCAGGGCAGCACCAGGAAGACGGACTCGGGCAACTTCTCCTACTACGCGGGCCCGGTCTACGCCAACGCCCCGGGCAAGTGCGTCAAGTGGGGCGGCAAGGCCGGCTCGTCCGCCTACGACAGCCCTTTCGAGCACTGCGGCTCTTGACTTCCTCCCCACGTCTGAAGCGCGGGATCTCCAGCAAAGGAAACCCGATGAAACTGAGACTCCTGCTCGTGGCCGGGCTGCTCGCGGTCTCCGGCCACCAGACGGCACACGCGGCCACCACCGCCGGTCCCTTGTCCGCTGCCTTCGACAAGGCCGCCGCGACCTACGACGTGCCGCGCGACCTGCTGGTCGCGCTCGGCTACGCCGAGACCCACCTCGACGGGCACGGCGGCCGGCCCAGCGCCAGCGGCGGCTACGGCGTGATGCACCTGGTCAGCAACCCGACCACGCGCACGCTGGAGGACGCGGCCAAGCTCACCTCGCAGCCGGCGGCCAAGCTGAAGTCGGACGACGCGGCCAACGTCCTCGGCGGCGCCGCCGTGCTCCGCGCCCGCGCCGACGCGCTCAAGCTCGACGCGAAGGCCCGCAAGGACGTCGCCCGCTGGTACTCGGCGGTCGCCGCGTACGGGCACGCTCCGAACGACGACGCGGCCAGGGTCTACGCCGACGCCGTCTACGAGACCCTGGCCGCCGGAGTCGACGCGGCAGGCGTGAAGGTCGCCCCGCGGGCCGTGCAGCCGGATCGCGGCACGTACGCCGACGAGCCGCGCACGCTCGCCGCGGCCACCGACTACGCCGGCGCGCTGTGGAAGGCGGCCGGCACGTCCAACTACGCGGTGTCCAACCGGCCGGCCAGTGACAAGATCGACCGGATCATCGTGCACGTGACGCAGGGCTCGTACGCCGGCACGATCTCGTGGTTCCAGAACTCGTCGGCCAAGGTGTCGGCGCACTACGTGGTCCGCTCGTCCGACGGCCAGATCACCCAGATGGTCCGGGAGAAGGACCGGGCCTGGCACGCGGGCAACAGCGACTACAACCGGCGCTCGGTCGGCATCGAGCACGAGGGCTACGTCAGTGACGCCTCGTGGTTCACCGACCAGATGTACCGGGCCTCGGCGGCGCTCACCCGCGACATCGCCGACCGCCACGGCATCCCCAAGGACCGGACGCACATCATCGGGCACGTCCAGGTTCCCGGGTCCGACCACACCGACCCCGGCTCGTACTGGAACTGGACGAAGTACATGAGCTACGTGACGGGCGGCGGCAACCCGCACAGCCCGGAGGAGGTCTGCGGCTCCGGCTACCGCGTCATCGACTCGCAGGGCCTCGGTACGGCGGGCACCGTCTATCTGCTCTACAACAGCTCGACCGGCGCCAACTGCGTGGCCACCATGAAGGCGACCTCGCTCGGCACGGCCACCGCCACGAGCGCGTTCCTGGAGGTGCAGGGCAAGACCCGGGTCACCGACTCGGGCAACTTCGGCTACTACGCCGGCCCGGTCCGCGCCACGGCCGCCGACACCTGCGTGAAGTGGGGTGGCAAGGCGGGCTCGACGAGCTACGAGAGCCTGTTCGAGCACTGCGGCTGATCCCCCCTTGGTCCAGGCGGTCCCGGCTTCCTCCTGCCGGGGCCGCCTACGGCTGTCCGGCGGGGTCGAGCGCGTCCAGGACGTCGACGACGTACATCCTGGCCTCTTCGGGGACGCCGAAGGCGAGCCGGGCGCCGACCCGCCGGCCCGGGAGCGCGTCCGGCCAGCCGGCGGGCGCCGTCCCAGGCGCGAGGCCGAAGGCGGCGGGGCCGCCGCGGCGGTAGGACGAGTCCACCACCCGCCGGCTGGGCCATTCGGCCGCGACGTACTGCACCACCACCTTCGAGCCGGGGCCGACCTCCGCGCCGGAGCCGTCGATGAGGACGCGCACGGCGGCGGTGGGCGTGAGGTCGGCGGGAACGGCCGGCAGCGGGCGGCCGACGAGGCGCGCGTCCGGCGGGTAGCCGCCGATGATGTCGAAGACCAGCACCACCACGTCCCGGGGCGCGATCCCGGTGAGCGGCACGCCCGGCCCGGCCGCGTGGTCCGCCGGGCTGATCAGCATGACGCGCGAGCCCGCCGGGTGGCCGATGAGCGCCTCGTGCCAGGTGCCGGGGAGGTCGCGGCCGTCGAAGGCCACCGCGATGGGCTGGAGACCGTCGTACGTGCTGAGGTACGGCCGGTCGCCCGGCCACAGGTGGACGGAGACGTCCGTCAGCACCACGTCGCCCGGGATCGTGCGCCGGCCGTCGCCCGCCGAGAGCACCATGACCCGGGGCGTGTGTCCAGGCTTGGCGTCGGGGACGGCGATGATCGGCTTGCCGCCGAACCCACCCGTCACGATCGGCACGTCACCGGCCTCGGGCGTGCCACAGGAGGTGGCGAGCATGAGCACGGCAGGCCAGAACAGACACACGATTTCCCCCAGGTAGCCCGGCCTGTTCCCTCCAGGTAGCCGGATCCGGCCTGGTTCCTAGCCCCGATCGGCAAAAGGAAAGCCGATCGGACCACAAAGAGGCGGCACACTGAGGGGCGTGGGAAAGCCGAATCTGGCGCGCAGGGTCGCGGAGGCGGCCGAGATCGCGTTGACCAACCAGAAGTACGTGACGTTCATCGACGTGGTGACCGGGCTGCGCTGGCTGCACACCCGGCACGTCGAGCTGTGGCGGCAGGGCCGGGTCGCCACGCTGGCCGACCTGGCCGCGGTCGACGACGACCGGCTGCGCACGACCGCCGCCCTGCTGCGGGACTGGGCCGAGGCCAGGGGGCTGCGGCCGGTGGCCACGCCCTACCTGGCCGGCAGCCGTGACCGGCGTGAGCTGCGCTTCACCGCCTCGCCGGAGCAGGAGCAGGAGCCGTTCCGTGTGCACTGGCTGTCGCCCGATCTGAGCGAGACGCGGGTGAAGCGGCTCACCGAGCGCCAGGCCAAGGCTCCCGACCTGGTGGTGATCGCCCCTCTCAACGCGTGGACGTGCGCGACCTGCCGCGACACCGGCCCCTATCTGATCATGGAAGAGGACCAGCCGCACTGCCTGACCTGCGCGGACATGGACCACCTGGTCTTCCTGCCGGCGGGCAATGCCGCGCTCAGCCGCCGGGCCAAGCAGGAGAGCGGCCTGTCGGCGGTGGTCGTCCAGTACAACCGGCGGCGCAAGGTCTACCAGCGCCAGGGCCTGCTGGTCGAGGAGCGCGCGCGAGAGGCGGCCGAGGAGCGCTGCCTGGCCGACGAGGAGGTACGCCTGCGCCGCCGCGAGCGCGACAGGGAGCGCAGGGCCGAGCAGGACGTCGAGTTCCAGACCCGGATGGCGGCCGAGATCGCCCGGTTGTTCCCGGCCTGCCCGGCCGAGCGGGCCCAGGAGATCGCCGCGCACGCCGGTCAGCGAGGCAGCGGCCGGGTCGGCCGCACGGCGGCGGCCAGGGCGCTCGACGCGGGCGCCATCACCCTGGCCGTCGTCGCGTCGATCCGCCACCTCGACACCGACTACGACACGCTGCTGATGTCGGGTGTCCCGCGGGTGGAGGCGCGCGACCGGATCAGGCACCGGATCGACGCCAAGCTCGCCGAGTTCCGAGGAGAGGCATGAACGACTGGCACGACGTACGCGAGGGGTTGCGGGCGTTCGCGCTCGGACTGCCCGAGACCCACGAGGACCACCCGTGGGGCGAGACCGTGATCAAGGTGAACAAGAAGGTGTTCCTCTTCCTCGGCCTGGACGAGCCGACCGAGAAGTGGGATCCCACGTTCGGGGTGAAACTGCTGTCGGAGTCGCACGGGCACGCGCTGACCGTGCCCGGCGCCAAGCCCAGCGGCTACGGGCTGGGCAAGGCCGGGTGGGTGACGGTGCCGTTCCTGGCCGAGCTGCCGGAGACCGAGGTGCTGATCGACTGGGTGGAGGAGAGCTACCGGGCGATCGCGCCCAAGCGGGCGATCAAGCTGCTGGACGGCCCGGTCACGTGACGGCCGGTCGCCGGGCGTGCCTCTCGTCCTTCCACAGCTCCTTGTCCAGCACCTCGACCAGGGTGCGGGCGGCGTCCCACACGTCCACGTAGCGGGTGTAGAGCGGCGCGAGGCCGAAGCGGAGGATGTCGGGCGCCCGGAAGTCGCCCTGCACGCCCCGGTCGATGAGGGCTCGCATGACCGGGTAGCCGTCGGGGTGACGGAAGCTCACGTGGCTGCCGCGCCGTTCGGCGTCGGCCGGCGAGGCGAGCTCCAGCGCGTCGCCGACGAGGTCGACGAAGAGCGAGCCGAGCGCCATGCTCTTGGCGCGCAGCAGGTCGAGCGGCACCCGCTCCCAGATGTCGAGCGCCGCGTCGAGCGCCGCCATCGACAGCACGTGCGGCGTGCTCACCGCGAACCTCCTGATCCCCTCGGCCGGCCGATACCCCTCCTCGAACGCGAACGGCTCCGCGTGACCGTGCCAGCCGGACAGCACGTTCACCGCGTCGGCGTGGTGGCGCGGGTTGACGTAGAGGAACGCGGGCGCGCCCGGCCCGGCGTTGAGGTACTTGTACGTGCATCCCACGGCGAAGTCGGCGGCCGAGACGTCCACGTCGAGGGCGCCGACGCTGTGGCACACATCCCATGCCATCAGCGCGCCCGCCTCCCGCACCCGCGCGGTGACGGCGGGCACGTCGTGGCGTTCGCTGGTGCGGTAGTCGACCTCCGACAGCAGCACCACGGCCGCGTCGTCGAACCGGCCCTCGGCGAAGTCGCGGATCTCGTAGCCGCCGAGCGCCTGCGCCAGCCCCTGGATCATGTAGTGGTCGGTCGGGAAGTTACGCGTGTCGGAGACGATCACCCGCCGATCGGGACGCAGCCTGACGGCCGCCGACACCGCCTGGTGCACCGCGATGGACGTGGTGTTGCCGACGACCACCTGACCCGGGCCCGCGCCGATGAGCGGCGCTATGCGGTCGCCGAGGGTGAGGGGCAGGTCGTACCAGCCGGCGTCGTTCCAGCCGCCGACGAGCTGACCTCCCCACTCGTCCTCCACTGCCCGCCGCACCCGTTCGGGGGTGTGACGGGGCAGCGCGCCGAGGGAGTTGCCGACGAGGTAGACGACCCCCTCGGGGAGCACGAACTCCGCCCGGAACTCTCGCAGCGGGTCTTCGGCATCGAGGGCGAGGCAGCGGTCGCGGTCGAGCATGCGGTCACTCTTTCAGGGCGATGGCGGCTAATCACCCCATTTTCATCCCTCTTGTCCGCGACAGGCGCACGAGGGCCACCCTCAGCTCAGGAACCGCTCGGCGTTGCCGCCGAGCAGCTTGGCACGGGCCTCCTCGGTGAGGAAGGCCGCCTTCCTGATCAGGTCGCCCGCCGGAGACTCCCCCAGCGGGTACGGGAAGTCGGAGCCCAGCATGACGCGGTCCTCGCCCAGCGTGTCGACGAGCAGCCGCAGCGCCCGCTCGTCGAAGACCACCGAGTCGACGCTGAACCGGTCGAGGTAGCCGGAGGGGGGCAGCTCCGACGTACCCACCACGTCGCCCCTGCGGTGCCAGGCGTTCTCGACCCGCCCCAGCCAGAACGCGAACGAGCCGCCGCCGTGGGCGAAGCAGACGCGCAGCGTGGGCGGCACCCGGTCGAAGACGCCGCCGAGCACCATCGACAGGATCGACAGGTGGGTCTCGGCGGGCATGCCCACCAGCCACTGCGCCATCCACCTGCCCATCCGCGCCCCGCCCGGCAGGTCCCAGGGGTGCACGAAGACGGGCACGTCCCTGGCCGCGCAGTGCTGCAGGAACTGCACGATCCCGGCATCGTCGAGGTCGCGGTCGCCGACGTGGTTGCCGATCTCGACCCCCCGGTGGCCGCTGTCGACGCACCGGTCGAGCTCGGCGCAGGCGAGGTCGGGGTCCTGCAGGGGCACCTGACAGAACGGGATCAGCCGCTCGTCCGCGCAGATCTCCAGGGCCAGGTCGTTGAAGATCTTCGAGACCCGTACGGCCTGCTCCGGCGGGCGCTCGTAGGCGAAGAACACGGGGGTCGGCGAGACCACCTGCCGGTCGACCCCGTCCTCGTCCATCTGCCGGAGCCGCTCCCCGGCATCCCAGCAGTCATCCTGAATTCTCCGGAACTCGCGGTCGTTGACGAGGATCATCGCCTCGCGCTCGGACTCGACCCGCAACCGGGGCGCCCCGGGCCAGCCCAGCTCGGGCCAGCCCTTGGGCACGTAGTGCGTGTGGACGTCGATGACCACGGGCTAGCCCTTACCGGGGTGGAGGGCGCCACAGCCGCCGCAGGTGCGGGCGGCCGGGTCGGCGTAGAACGCCTCGAACACCGGCGGCAGGTCCTTGACGATGTCACGCACCTGCAACTCCACCTCGTGCACCAGGGCCGCGCACTCCGCGCAGTACCACTGGAACCTCTCCAACTCGCCCTCCGGCCGGATCCGCTCCACCACCAGGCCCACGGACCCGGCCTCCGGCCGCTGCGGCGAGTGCGGCACCCCTGGCGGCAGCAACCACATCTGCCCCTCGCGGATGTGCACGGTGTCGGGCCCGTGCTCGGTCATCACGTTGACGTGCATGTTGCCGCGTACCTGGTAGAAGAGCTCCTCATAAGGATCGACGTGGAAGTCGGTGCGGGCGTTCGGCCCGCCGACGACCATGACGATGAAGTCGCTCGCGCCCTCGAAGACCAGCTTGTTGCCGACAGGCGGCTTGAGCAGGTGGGCGTGCTCGTCGATCCACTTCGTGAAGTCGATGGGGGGCATCATGATGGCTCCTGGGGACGGTAGGCGACAGCCTGTATCTCTATCAGCAGATGCGGATGGGGCAGCTGGTGCACCGCCACCGTGGTCCGCGTAGGTCCGGCCACGTCGAAGAACTCGGCGTAGACCTCGTTGTAACCCTCGAAGTCGGACATGCTCACCAGATAGGTCGTGATCTGTACGAGGTCGGCCAGGGAGCCGCCGGCGGCTGTGAGGATGTCGCCGATGTTCTCGATCACCGCCCTGGTCTGCGCCCGGATGTCGAGCGTGACGGCCCCGCGCTCGTCGACCTCGACGCCCACGTACGTGTCGTCCGGCCTGCGCGAGCTGGTGCCCGACACGTAGAGGACGTCGCCGGCCCGCTTGACGTGCGGGAACGCGCCCCTCGGAGTGGCCTTGCCGGGCACCAGGAGGGCATCGCCGGAGCCCGTCACGGCGCGAACACCGCCCGCACCGACCCGAGCCCGGCGATGCGCGCCTCGAACACGTCACCCGGCTCGACGGGCGCCACGGGCCCGAGCGCGCCGGTCAGCACCACCTCGCCGGCCCGCAGCGGGCGGTCGGTACGGCCCAGCCGTCCGGCCAGCCAGACGAGGGCGTTGACCGGATGCCCCATGCAGGCGGCGCCCGAGCCGGTCGAGACCTCCTGCTGGGGAACGGCCTGGGGAACGACCTGAGGGACCGCCTGGGAGACGACCTGGGGGGCGGCGCCGCGCGTCATCGTCATCGCGGCCTGCCGCAGGTCCAGCCCGGTGAGCGGGACGGGCGTGTTGCCCAGCACGAACGCGCCGCTGGATGCGTTGTCGGCGATCGTGTCGACCGGCGTGATGTCCCAGGCGGCCACGCGGGAGTCGGCGATCTCGATCGCGGGCAGCGCGAACTCCACGGCCCTGATCACCTCGGCCGCCGTGAACGGCCCGCCCTCCAGGTCGCGGCCGAGAACCAGCGCGATCTCGGCCTCGGCGCGCGGCTGGAGGAACCCGTCCAGCGGCACAGGCAGCCCGTCGAGATGCGACATGTCCGCGAACAGCATCCCGAAGGACGGCCCGTCGGCTCCGAACCGCCGCCGGCTCTCGACGTTCGTGAAGCCGATCTTCCACCCGACGGGCCGCCGCCCCTCGTCCAGCGCCCGCCGCGTGTTGATCTCCTGTACGGCGTAGGCGTCGTGCTCGGTGCCGATCAGGTCACGGACGGGCGGGCACGGCTCACCGGAGCGCGCGGCGTCGAGCAGCCGGTCGGCCGCCTGGGTGCGGGTGTCCACCGCCTCCGACCATTCGTCGTACATCACGCGGCTCCAGGGATCGTCAGGGGATCCAAGCAAGGGGTCAGCATCACCACAGTTTCCCGGTTTCCCGCATTTCTGGGTAGAACATGACGAGCGGCTGGAGCAACCGGCCGCACGCCCGCAACAGAGCAGACATTCTGGACATCATGCAGACACGCATCGATCAGGTCACCGCCCATGACGGCTCCTTCGACGTCCATGTCTGGCTGCCTCCCGGCGGCAGCGGCCCCGGCATCCTGCTGATCCAGGAGATCTACGGCGTCGGCCCGTACATCACGAAGGTGGCCGAGCAGCTCGCGGCTCGCGGCTACGTCGTCGCCGCGCCCGACCTGTTCTGGCGCCTTCAGCGCGACTGGGTCGGCGAGCACACCCCGGAGGGCACGGCGGCCTCGCTCGAACTGGCCCACGGCTTCGAGTTCGCGCAGGGCGTGGCCGACTGCGCGCTGACCCTCGGCCACCTGCGCCGGCTGCCCGAGGTGACCGGCGGCGCCGGCGTGCTCGGGTTCTGCCTGGGCGGCTCGCTCAGCTTCATGCTCGCCACCCAGACCGAGCTGGACGCGGTGCTGTCCTTCTACGGCTCGGCCGTGCCCGATGCGGCCGGGCTGGTGGAGCGCATCGGCTCTCCCCTGCTGCTGGTCTTCGGCGGCAGTGACGCCTTCATCCCGCGCGAGCAGGTGGCCAAGGTCGAGCAGGCCGTCGAGGGCAGGCCCAACGTGCGCCTGCACGTGGACGAGGAGGCCGGGCACGCCTTCCACAACAGCGAGGCGCCGATGTTCCACCAGCCGGAGGCGGCCGGCCGCGCCTGGCGGATCGCCCTGGACTTCCTCGGGGAGCACCTGCCCGTACGGTGAACCACCCTGTCCGCGAGGACACCTTCCCGTACCTCATCATGGTGCGCGTGACGCGAACCTGGGAGTTATGGGGCGGAGTGATCGTCGCCGCGGTTCTGGCGATTCCGCTGTCCGTCGCGGTGATTTCGCTGCTCGCGCGCCGCCGTGCCCGCGCCGGTCACCCGGCTCCGGTGCGCACCGCCCTGGCCGACGTGGGCATCGTGACCGGCACGCTGCCCTGGCTGTGGATGATCCTGACCCCGTCGAGTGGCCCGACAGGGATCGGCCTGGTCCCGTTCGGTGACCTGGCGACGCTCGCGAACGCGCCGTGGAGCGTGGTGTTGACGCAGGTGGGCGGCAACCTGCTGGTCTTCGCGGCGCTCGGCGCGCTGCTGCCGGTGCGCACCCCGCACCTCGCCTCCGCCGCCCGCGTCGCCGCCGTCGCGGCCACCGCCTCGGTCACCGTCGAGGCCCTTCAGTACGGCTTACGGCTGGGCAGGTTCGCCTCGATCGACGATGTGCTCGTCAACACCCTGGGGGCGGTACTGGCCGCACTGGTTACTCGCCGCTCGTGGGCCCGCCGAACAGCGGACAGGGCCGTTTCACCATAACGGCCGACCGAAACCCATCACCTATCACCACATAGGCCCGATCTGCTGAAAAGAAGCTCGGGACCAACCTCCGTATCTGTGCGATCGTGGACAAGACGGGGCAAGTTCTCTGGAGACGCCAAACCCGGTTGGTGACAGAGGGTGGTCAAACGTGTCTGAATCCCCGGTACCCCACGATCCCCCAATCTACCGACGCATCGCCGACGGCCTCCGCGCCCGGATCCTGTCCGGCGAACTGCGCGACGGGGACCGACTACCGGGCGAGAACACACTCATGGCCGACCACGCGATCGCCCGCGCCACAGCGAGGCAGGCGCTCGCCGTACTCATCAACGAAGGGCTGGCGGTGCCCAAGCGAGGTTCGGGGGTCTACGTGAGGCTGTTCAAACCGATCCGCAGGCACGGCTCCCGCCGCCTGTCACGCGAGCAATGGGGCGGCGGACGGGCCATCTGGGACGCCGACGCCCGCGGCCGGCCGTTCAGCGTGGACGAGGTGGAGGTGGTGCGCGAGGAGGCGTCCGAGGAGATCGCCGGGCTGCTCGCGACCGGTGACGCGTGGGTCCGGCGCCGCCGCTACTCGGTCGACGACCGCCCGGTGCAGCTGGCGACCTCCTACTTTCCCGCCCCTTTGGTCGACGGCAGCCCCATCACGCTGCCCGACACCGGCCCCGGCGGGGTCTACGCCCGGCTGCGCGACCTCGGACTGTCGCCCGCGCACTTCACCGAGGAGGTACGCGCCCGGATGCCGGCCCCGCGCGAGACCCGGTTACTCGGCCTGCCGGGCGGCACGCCGGTGATCGTGATCACCCGCACCGCCTACACCTCGGAGGGGCGGCCCGTGGAGCACAACGAGATGGTGCTCGACTCCGCCGCCTACGTACTCCAGTACGACTTCGATGCCTAGTTCACTTCAGCCTCTAGTTCAAGGGGATATGTCAAGCGATAGGTTGACCTGTCCTTCCCGATCATAGATTTCTCTAGAGAGGTGACGGATCCTTCAGAGAGACGGAACCTCGTAAAGGGGGCCCCGGAAGGATGACCAGATGTCCTTTGACCGGCATCTCGCCGAAATCGCCCGGGAGTTCCCGCAGTGGACCATCTGGCGTAGCGACGCCGGACGCTGGTGGGCCACCAGGCACCACCCGCTCAGCGCCGGGCAACGCGATGCCGGATGCGCGATGACCATCGACGCCGACGACCCGGACGACCTGCGCGAGCAGCTCCGGGACCAGGAGAGCAGGGCGGCGGCGCGGGAGGGACCGCGACGCCGCACCGGCCCCGCTCCGCCCTAGCGCGGGCCGCCGGCCGTCACGAGACGGCCGGCGGCAGGCGCACACGAACAGCCCGGTGCCGGGTCCAGCGTCTCGGCGGCCCCGGTACCGGGCCCCCAGGGGGCCGCACACGCGGAAGCCTCCGACCCAATCGGGGGCGGAGGCTTCCGCTCACGGAACGTCCACCCGGGGAGGCTGTCCCGGGTTCTCTCCTGGGAGGCTTTTCCAGGGACGTGTTCTCGTCAGGAGACCGTCCCGGGGACGCGTCCTACTTACGGATGTCGGACAGGTGGCCGAGGTTCACGTCGGTGTCATCGGAGACCGCGGGCCGGACCCGTGCCTCCTCGTCCTCCCCGACGATGACGCGGACGTCGTCCTGCGCGTTCGCCGGCAGCGTCAGGTCGCGCGTCTGAGGCTCCTCGTAGGGGGCCTCCCCCGGCTGAGGGTCCAGCGACTCCGAGCGGGGCTCGACCAACGTGACGTCCTCGGTCCGCGACTCGTCGTAGCGGGCGTTCTCGGTCGGCCGCTCGTCGTAGCGGGCCTCCTCGGTCCGCGACTCGTCGTAGCGGGCCTCCTCGGCCGGCCCTTCGTCGTAGCGGGTGTCCTTGGCCGGCCCTTCGTCGTAGCGGGCGTCCTTGGTCGGCTGCTCGTCGAGGCCGGCTTCAAGGGACCGGACCTCCTGCGGCTGCCCGAGCTGCGGCACGGGCGCCTGCTCGACCAGCAGCGGGCCTGCCGCCTTCTCGGCGTGCATGAGGTCGCCGAGCACCGAGCTGATCTCGGTCAGCCGGCGCACGACCTCGGTGTGGGTGTTGCCCAGGTATTCGACCCGCCGGCCCGCGTGCTCGTCGAGCGCGGCCACGCGCTGCTGCGCCGCCGCGAGGGTCGACTCCGCCTCCTCCCGGGCGGCGGCCAGCCCCCGCGCGGCCTCGGCCTGGGCGCTCTCGACCAGCCGCTCGGCCTCGGCCTGGGCGGAGGCGACCAACTGCTCGGCCTCCTCGCGCGCCTCAAGCCGGGTGGCCTCGGCCTCCATGCTGGAACTGGTCAGCTTCTCGTCGGCGTCGGCGCCCGCCTGCGCCAGCATCCGCTCGGCCGCCGCCGTGGCCTCGCTCACCCGCCGCTCGGCCTCCGACTGGGCGGAGGTGAGGATGCTGTCGGCCGTCTCGCGGGCCGAGGTGACCAGCCGCTCGGCCTCCGACTTGGCCGCGTCACGCACGCTGATGGCCTCGGCCTCGGCGTCCTCCTTCTTGGAGGCGGCCTCCTCCTCACCCAGCTTGAGAATCTGCGCGAGCCTGGGGCTGAGGTCCTCGTAGCTCTGTGGCGCCTCGACCATGCGCCGCCTGGCCTCGGCGAGCTCCAGCCGGCCCTGCTCGGCCTGGTCGATCGCCCGGACCAGCCGTTCCTCCAGATCGCGGATCTGGTTGCGGGTGCGGTTGACGTAGTCGTTGACCTGGGCACGGTTGTAGCCGCGGAGCGCGACCTCGAAGGTGTCCTCTTGCATCAGATCGGGAAAGCTCTCGTGCTGGTTTGTCATGGGGGTTACCTAAGGGTTTGCGTGAGGCGGGGGAAAACTGCGGCTTGTTAGGGTCTGGCGACGAGACGTCAGGAAACGACTTTCCTGCCATCTGCCCACGTCCGCAACCGGAACACCAGACCTCGGGCGGGAATTACGATGAGACGGGTGTACATCGCTGCATTGAACAACGGAGCAGTCCCGGACATTCATCCCGAGGCGTACATCGCCCCTGGCGCCGTCGTAGTCGGGCGAGTACGAGTGGGCCGGGCGTCCAGCATCTGGTACGGCTCCGTTCTCCGGGGAGACGACGAGCGGATCGAGATCGGGGAGGAGTGCAACGTACAGGATCTCTGTTGCCTGCACTCCGATCCGGGCGAGCCGGCGATCCTGGAGTCGAGGGTAAGCCTGGGCCACAAGGCGATGGTGCACGGCGCCCACGTCGAGACGGGCGCGCTGATCGGCATCGGCGCGATCGTGCTCGGCGGGGCCCGCGTCGGCGCGGGCACGCTGGTGGCGGCCGGGGCGCTCGTCGGGCCCGGCAAGAAGATCCCGGCCGGCGTGCTGGTCGCGGGAGTGCCCGGCCGGGTCGTGCGCGAGCTCACCGACGACGACCGCGAGTCCTTCGCCCGCACGCCCGACAACTACATGGCCAAGGCGATCAGGCACGGGCAGGCGTCAGTGATTTGATCAGCACCGGGTCCGGCACCGAGGCTGGGTTGAGCGGGTCGGCGTAGTCAGGCAGCTCCGGACGCAGAAACCTGACGAAGTCCAAGGTCAGCTTCACGTCCGGCACCCCCTTGACCTGTTTGGCGTTGCCCTTCGTGGCGTCCTTCTTCAGCGTGCTGTAGCTGTCCCAGTCGGTGTAGGCCGTGATGCCCCACTGCAGCACCTCGGGAAGGTTCGACTCCCAGCGCTTGCCCACCTTCCAAGTGCCGCCGTCCTCCTTGTAGAGGGCCACGGCGGCGCGGCCGACCCTGGCCAGGACGAGGTCGACCCAGCCGCTCTTCACCGCCAGCTCCTGCGGCTTGGAGCTGCCCTCCTTGGTGTACTTCACCTCGACCTGGCTGCTCTTGTCAGCCGTGCCGGTGGTGACCGACACCCAGTTGGGGACGGCGTACGAGCCGGGCTGGCGGGCCATCAGGCCGCCGAGCGAGAACTTCCGCTTGGGCGCGCCGCCGGCCTTGCCCTCGACCTTGACCCGGGCGTGCATGACGATGTCTCCGGCCAGCTCCTGGAAGACGAACGGGCCGCGGAAGCCGTCGAACCAGGCAGAGGTCCTGGGCTCCAGGTACATCGCGCCCTTCGCGGTCTTGTTGACGTCGAGCTTGGCGATGCGGTCGAGGTCCTTCTCGACCTCGCTCAGCTTCGTCCACATCGCCAGGTCGGTGGCCGTGGCGAACTCGGTGGAGGCCGCGCCCACCTCGCCTCCCGGCGTGGGCGGGGTGGCCGCCTCTAAGGTGAGCAGGCCCGGTCCTGTGGACGAAGGTTGCGCCGACGTCGCCGTCCCGCAACCGGCGAGCATGCCCGCGACCGCCACGATTGCTGCCATCTTCGCCCTCATAGTGGACATTCTGCCGTGTCATGGTCACTGCTGATTTCGGACTCGGACAGTACGATGGCCGCCGTGCGCACCTGGGACGCGTTCGCCGCGGCGGAGGCCGAGGTCCGGGCGTTGGTCGCCGACCACCGCTGGCCCGGCCTTCCGATGCCGGCGCGCGCCCACGCGATCGCGGCGCGCACCCTCGGGACACCCGGCGGCGACCGGTGGCTGTTCGGCGCGCACGCGCGATGGCACCTGCACGACCCGGCCGACGGCCGCTGGCATCTGTCCCCGCCGCCGGGAGGTATGCGGGCCCGGCGGGCCGGGCATGCCGCCGCGGTGCTGCCCTCCTGGATGATCCCCCACGGCCCCGACTTCGCCGCCGAGCCCGGCTCCACTCAGGCGTTCATCGGTCCCGACGTGCCGGCCGCGCTGACCGACCAGGTCCGGGTGCTGCTGCGGGCCCAGGGCCGCAAGTCCGAGCACGACTTCCCGCTGACCGCCTTCGGCGAGATCTTCGCGTCCGACGTGCCCGGCACGGTCGCCGCCGTCTGGGGGACGGTGATGTGGTGCGCCTACGCGCCCGCGTTCGACGGCAACGAGGGCCTGATCACGATCTTCGGCGAGTACCTGCGACGGCCGCTGCCGGGTGACGAGTGGGTGCGCTGGCTGCCGGCGCCGCCGCTGCTCGACCTCGTCACGCTCGTCGCCGAGCGGGTGCGCTCTGGCCGCTCGCGCGAGGCGCTCCGCCTGACCGCCGTGATGGCCGACACCGCCCAGGTCCTGCTCGCCGACTCCCGCTTCCGGCCGCGCGCGCTCGCCCTGCTGACGATGGTGGAGCCCGCCCTCGACCGGCCGGGCCTCGACGACCGCGCGGCGCTGCGCGACGACGAGACCGTACGACAGGCATGGCTGGAGCGCTGCCCCGCCCGGCTGGCCAGGGCGGTGCTGGCGGAGACCGATCCCTCGGCGCACTTCTGCCACACCGTCTACGAGCTGTCCGAGGCGCTGGCCTTCACCCGCGACCCGGCCCACGCGGCAGCGACGCTGCTGGCCGATCTGTCCGATTCCAGGGGCATGCTGCCCGGCCGGCTCGACCACCGGCTCAGGCGGGCCTACGGCGAGCTGGCCCGTGCGGGCCTCACCGGCACCTCGGCCGCCGAGTCGACGGAGCCCGACGGGTTCCCGGTGCTGGGGCCGGCCCAGCCGCTGCCCGCCGACCCGCACGGGCGTCATGGGCAGGTGGCGCGGGAGGGCGAGGGGTGGCACGTGCTCGTCCGGGCACCGGGTCAGCACGTGGTGTCCGGGTTCGAGATCGAGCCGCCCGACCGGGCGAGCGCGGCGGCGGTGCTGGGATCCGCGTACGCCGCCGGGCTGGCGTGGGCTCGGGTGAGCGGGGCCAGGGTGCCGGAGCGCGGGTTCGCGGGGCAATCGGCGCTCGTGCGACGGGTGGCCCACGAACGCGACGATGTTCCCTCTTAACCCACTAATACCGTTATTAACCCTTGCTCCTTCCGTATCGTTCCAGCACTTCAGGTAACAGATAATTCGCTGAATTGTGATCTCGGTTTCGGGAAACGATCCTGAAGGGGCCCGAGTGACGCCGAAAGGAATGACTCCGATGGGCCATGTCGCCGGAAGGTCCTCAGCCGTAACCTCGTAGAGGGTGTGGGCTGCGGAAGGAAGGACGACGCGGTGGGGCACGATGACCTGGACTCTCGGGTCCACGACCGTGTCGCGTTGGACGAGATTGCGCTCTACGCCGAGGTGCTTACCGCTGTCGCAGTCAGTGAGCGGCGGCTGACCTTGGACGAGCTCGACGACGCGCTCGGATTGCGGACTTCGGCGAGCCGCTGAAGGACCATCACTGGACCTGGTCCCGGACTCCTCAGGGGTCCGGGACAGTCATTTTGGGGGGTGTGCCGCTTCCCACAATATGACTAGTCAGTCAAGCCGCTGATCTCCTACGAACGGACGAGACGCGCGATCGCGGCCGACGCCTCCTTGACCTTCGCCTCGGCTTCGGGGCCGCCGGTGTTGATCGCGTCGGCCACGCAGTGGGAGATGTGGTCCTCCAGCAGCCCGAGCGCCACCGCCTGAAGCGCCCGCGTCGCCGCGGAGACCTGCGTGAGCACATCGATGCAGTAGGAGTCATCATCGACCATCCGCTGCAGGCCCCTGATCTGGCCCTCGATCCGCCTCAGCCGGGTCAGATAGGCCTGCTTGTCTCCGCTGTACCCATGCATGACTCCACGATACCCGTATCAGGTATCTCTCAGCGGAGGCCGGAAATCAGCGTCTCCCACTGCTGGGCCATCTCGTCGGCCGAATGGCGGACCGCCGTCTCCAGCGCTCCCGCCGCCAGCGAACGCCGCCTGCGCTCATCGTCGATCAGCGCCAGCAACGCCGCGGCGAACAGCTCCAGCTCGTCCTGGACCTCGGGCACCAGCACGCCGTTGTAGCCGGTCGCCACGAACTCCATCGGCCCCCTGGCGCCCTCGACCGCCACCACGGGCACCCCGCAGCCCATGGCCTCCAGCACGGTCATGCCCAGGTCGCCGGTGTGCGAGGTGTTGGCCACGATCGACGCCTTGGCGAACTCACCGGGCAGGTCGGGCGTGGTGCCCATGAAGTAGACGTGGTTGTGCAGGTCGAGCTCGCGCACCAGGGCACGCAGCCGCCTCTCCTCGGGCCCGCCGCCGTAGAGCCGCAGCCGCCAGTCGGGCCGCTTGTCCGCGACGACGGCGAACGACCTGATCAGCCGGTCGTACCCCTTGACGGGCACCCACCGGCCGCCCGCCGCCACGATGCGGTTGTCCATCCGGGAGCGCGGCCACGGCCCGTGGGGCAGCGCGTCGGCCACGGTGTGCACGACGGGCCCCTCGTCCTCCAGCAGCTCGGACCACTCCGCCTCGGCCGTCTCGGTGGCCGTGACGACCGCGTTGAGCCGCGGGTAGAACCGCTGCACCGGGCCGGGAACGGCGGGCCGGCTCCACTCACGGGCGATCTTGAGCATGCCGCGTGGCGCGTGCTTGGCCACCTGGACCCCGAGCCCGGGCCGGGTGGTGATGATCACGTCGGACCTGAGGCCGCGGAGCAGTCGCCACAGCGCGACCTCGGCGCGTACCTGGCCACGCGGGAACAACCGCCTGCTCCCCGGCCGGGCGTCGATCACCGAGCGCATCGTCACTCCGGACGCGACGGGGAAGAACGGTTTCTCCTTCGGCCGCCGGACGCTGATCACCTCGACCTCGTGCCGCTCCGCCAGCGCGTTGGCCAGGTTGAGGGTGGAGCGGACGTCGCCGCGCATGCCGTACGCGGAGGGGAGGACCAGGGCGATCTTCACCCGCCCACCTCGATCCGCAGCTCGTCGTCGGCGGTGTAGCAGGGGCGGATCGGCACCCCGTCGATGCGGGCCGACGGATAGTGCAGACGGCGGCGTTTGCCGTCGATGTCGTCGAGGCGCGAGCCGAGCTTCATCGTCGTCGGCACACCCTCGACCTTCAGCGACGGCTCCCAGGTGCCGGCCCCGTCGGGGTCGGCCGCGAGCACGTCGACCAGCGAGAACGCGGCGTGGAACCGGACTCCCTGCACGGTGGCGGAGGTGCGGGTCATGAAGTCCTCGGACTGCCTGCGGTGCAGCGCCAGCCGGGCCTCGTGGCGGCAGTCGTCGTCGTCCAGCCCGGTGAACGCGAGCAGGCCGGTCACCTCGAACCGGCCCTCGCGGAACCAGATCGCGCGCACCTCGGCGGACGGCGAGGCGTCGTCGATCTTCAGGGCCAGGAACCCGTTGCGGGTCCGGTAGGACCGGTAGGCCAGAGTGCGCCTGCACAGCGCGTAGGCGTCGAGATGGTCGAGCGAGAAGCCCGGGTCGACGCTCCGCAGCCGCATGCGCTTGCCATCGTGGCGCAGGTAGGCGTCCCAGCGCCCGGCGGTGAGCACGAGCGGCGCCAGCGAGACCGCCAGTGTGGCCTCGCTGGCCCTGGCGCCCGGCGTGCCGAGCAGCACACCTCGTTCGACCCCCGTCGCGCGATGCCGGAGCACCAGCTCCGTGCCGTCCACCAATGGCTCCTCGATGGCGAGTCGCAGGGAGAGCACGTCTGCGAGCGTGACTTCCGCGTCTGTGACAACGACGCGCATCGCGAGCCCCCTCCCCGTCGAATGAAGCCATGCGACGTTGAGGTTACCGTGATTTTCCCGTTATGTGGATGGCAGATTTCCGGCGAGAAGCGCTCCTGACAAGCGGAACTCCCCCACAGAAATCCGTGGAGGAGTCCGACTTTATCCGGTCAAGATGCGCTTTTAACCGATTTGATCAAGAGCTGTGCGACGTCCACGACCTCCAGCGACTCCTTGGCCTCGCCGCTGTTCTTCTTCTCGTTGATGGCGTCGCCGAGCATCACCATGCAGAAAGGACAGGCGGTGGAGACGGTGTCGGGATTCGTGGTGAGGGCCTCGTCGACGCGCTCGGTGTTGATGCGCTTGCCGATGCGCTCCTCCATCCACATGCGCGCGCCGCCGGCGCCGCAGCAGAAACCGCGGTCCTTGTGGCGGTGCATCTCCTGGGTCTGCACGCCCGGCACCTTCGACATGATGTCGCGGGGCTGGGAGTAGACCTTGTTGTGGCGGCCGAGGAAGCACGGGTCGTGGTAAGTGATCTTCTCCTCGATCGGCGTGATCGGGGTGAGCAGCCCCTCGTCGACCAGCTTGGCCAGCAGCTGCGTGTGGTGGACGACCTCGTACGTGCCACCGAGCTGCGGATACTCGTTGGCCAGCGTGTTGAAGCAGTGGGGGCAGGTCGCGACGATCTTCTTGACGCCGGCCTCGTTCAGCGTCTCGATGTTCTGCTGGGCCAGCATGTTGAACAGGTACTCCATGCCGAGCCGGCGGGCCGGGTCACCGGTGCACGCCTCCATCGGGCCGAGCACGGCGAACTTCACGCCCGCGATGTGCAGCAGCTCCGCGACGGCCTTGGTGGTCTTCTTCGCCCGGTCCTCCAGGGCTCCCGCGCAGCCGACCCAGAAGAGGTACTCGGTGTCCTCGGGCATCTTCTCGTCGACGACCTCGACCTCGAAGTCCAGCTCCTCGATCCAGTCGGCCCGCTTCATCTCGGACATGCCCCACGGGTTGCCCTTGTTCTCCAGGTTCTTCACCATCACCCCCGCCTCGGACGGGAACGACGACTCCACCATCACCTGGTAGCGGCGCATGTCGAGGATGTGGTCGATGTGCTCGATGTCCACCGGGCACTGCTCGACGCAGGCGCCGCAGTTGGTGCACGCCCAGAGCACGTCGGGGTGGATCACACCCTCCTCGCCGACCAGCGGCTTCTCCAGGAGGGCCAGCACATCGGTGTCGGCGTGGGGGTTGGCCTCGGCCGTCGAGCCGCCGTTGGCGGCCGCCATCAGGTACGGGGCCACCTTGAACGCGTGGTCACGCTGGTCGAGGATGAGCATCTTCGGCGACAGCGGCTTGTCGGTGTTCCATGCCGGGCACTGCGACTGGCAGCGACCGCACTCGGTGCACGAGTAGAAGTCGAGGAAGCCCTTCCACGTGGTGTCGGCGATCTTGCCGCGGCCCAGCCGTTCGGCGTCGAGGTCCTCGTCCTCGAAGTTGACCAGCTTGCCGTCGATGCGCAGCTCGGAGGCGGCGCCGAGGCCGTCGGGGCGGCGCGAGAAGAGCACGTTCAGCGGCGCGGTGAAGATGTGCAGGTGCTTGGAGTGCACCACGATGACCAGGAACACCAGCATGAAGCCGATGTGCAGGAGCAGCGCGATCTCCTCCAGCAGGGTGCTCTGCGGCAGCACGTCGCCCAGCGGGATCGACACGAAGGCGCCCGCCGAATAGGGCAGGTTGCCGTTGGCCGACGCCGCGCCGCGCGCCAGGAAGAGCGTCCAGATGATGTTGAAGATCATGAACAGGACGAGCCACGCGCCGCCGAGATGCGAGCCGGAGAAGCGCGACTTGCGGCCCAGCGTCTTGGGTGAGTTCTTGACCCGGATGGCGGCGAACGCGACCAGGCCCAGGAGACAGGCGACGGCGATGAAGTCCTGCAGGAAGCCGAGGATCGGCCAGGTCCCGACGAGCGGGATGTGGAAGTCGGGGGTGCCGGTGATCGCGCCCTGGATGATCGCGCCGTACGCCTCGATGTAGACGGTCAGCAGGATGAAGAACGCCCACATGACGAAGAAGTGCGCGACGCCGGACGGTGTCCACTTGAGCAGCTTCTTCTGCCCGAGCACCTCGACGAGTTGCGCCTTGAGCTCGTCACCCGCGTTGTCCTTGGCGTACTCGATGCGCTCGGGCGCGGGTGGGCCCACCGTCGCGAGCTTGAAGAGGAAGAGCGCCCTGCGGCCCGCGACGGCCACCGCCAGGACGGTCATGACGAGCCCGATGATGGCTACCCAGAGCACGGGGTCCTCCCACAGACGACGTTGGCTGCCAGCGTACGGTCGCCGGTCATCCACGTAATGACCAGGTGTCCTCTAAATCCTACCTATCGGTAACATCGCCGAGGTTACGCGACCTTACCCTATGGTCAGGACTCATTCTAGAACAATGCTCTACTCGGTGAAGTATCGCTGCAGGGTCGGAGCCAGCAGTTCGACGAGTTCCTCCGGGTCGGCGCTGGCCATCGGTTCGAGTTTGAGCACGTAACGAGCCATCAGCACGCCGAACATCTGGCTGAACGCGGCCTCGATCCGCAGGTGGGGGACGCTGAGCGCGTCCGCGACCCGGTAGAGGAGAGCATTGGTGACGAAGTCCCTGAACATCGACGCGGCATGGTCATGCGTCATGGCCGAACGGATCAGGGCGAGCATCGGCTCCCGGGTCTCGGCAGCCGCCGTCACTGTCAGGATCAACCGTACCAACCGCTCTCCGATGCCCTCGCGCGGGCCCTCCAGCAGCGTCGACACGACGAGCTCGGGATTGAGCGGCAGTCGCAGAGCCTCCGCGAAGATGCCCTCCTTGGTGTCGAAGTAGTGGTGCACGAGAGCGGGGTCGACCTGGGCCTCCCTGGCGATGCCCCGCACCGTGGCCTTGTCGAACCCCATCTCGGCGAAGACCCGCCTGGCCGCGGCCAGGATCTCGCCGCGGGTGTCGGCCGAACCGGGCCTGCGGCCGGGCCGCCGCTTGATGGTGCTCACGGTCTCACTCCGCGCATCGGGCCGGCGCTCATGTGGACGCCGCCAGGTGGAGCCGGGCGAACGCCAGCCCCTCGGCGAGATCGTCGATGCGCTCGCTGCGGCTGGCCGCCTTGCGCGTGTTGACCTCCAGGACGACCAGCCCGCCGTAACCGGAGCGCGCCAGCCGTTCCAGCATCGGCGCGCACGGCTGGTTGCCGCGGCCGGGCACCAGGTGCTCGTCCTTGTTGGTCACGCCGAGGCCGTCGGCCAGGTGGAGGTGGGCCAGCCGGTCGCCGAGCTTGGTGGCCAGCTCCATCGCGTCGGTGCCCGACACGGCGGTGTGCGAGAGGTCGAGCGTCACCTGGGGGAAGTCGTAGTCGAGCGGGTTCCAGTCGGGCGAGTAGGGCACCACGTCGTTGCCCCTGGCGCGCAGCGGGAACATGTTCTCCACGGCGAACGTGACGCCGGTCTCATCGCGCATGCGGGCCAGCCCGGCCTCGAAGTCGCGCGCGTAGTCGCGCTGCCAGCGGAACGGCGGGTGCACCACGACCGTCGAGGCGCCGAGCCGCTCGGCCGCCTCCCGCGCCTTGACCAGCTTGGCCCACGGGTCGCGCCCCCAGACTCGTTGCGTGACGAGCAGGCAGGGCGCGTGGATGGCCAGGACCGGGATCTCGTAGTGATCTGAGAGCCGCTCGATCACGTCGATGTCCTGGCTCACGGGATCGGCGCCGACCATGATCTCGACACCGTCGTAGCCCAGGCGTGCGGCCAGTTCGAACGCGTCTGGAGTGCGCTCGGGATATACCGAAGCGGTGGACAATGCGATCTTCGCATTGGGCACACGGATGACGTCAGCCACATTGCCAGCCTAAGCCGGTGAAGCCGTTCTGGCGCGCGAGCCCCTACGGTTGGGGCATGTCCCGGATCGCCAAGGGCGCCATCCCGAGCCCCAACATCTGGCACTCTCCGCAGGTCTACGAGCTGGAGAATCGCGCCGTCGATCCGGACGGCGCCGCCAACGCGGCCATGTGGGCGCTGCGTCCGTGGGCCGGCGCCACGGTGCTCGACATCGGCTGCGGCACCGGCTACCACCTGCCCGGCCTGGCCACGGGCGCGGCGAGCATGACCGGGATCGCCACGGGCGCGGCGCGGGTTACCGGAGACGCCACGGCGCGGGTGATCGGGGACGTCACGGGCGCGGCGCGGGTGATCGGGGTCGAGCCACATGGCGACCTGGTCGCGCTGGCCCGCCGCCGGTGCGCCCAGCTGGCCAACGTCACCGTGCACGCCGGCACGGCGCAGGACCTCCCGCTGCCCGACTCTTCGGTGGACGTCGCGGTCGCCCGCTGGGCCTACTTCTTCGGCCCCGGCTGCGAGCCCGGCCTGCGCGAGCTGTCCCGGGTGCTGCGCCGAGGCGGCACGGCGTTCGTCATCGACCTCGACGCCGGGCGCGGATCGTTCGGCCGCTGGTTCTCGCGTACCGTGCCCACCTACTCCGCGCAGCGGGTGGAGGACTTCTGGCTGCGGCAGGGCTGGCAGCGGCAGCCGCTCGACCTGCGCATGGTCTTCGAACGCAGGGCCGACCTGGAGGCGGTGCTGCGCATCGAGTTCGCCCCGCGGGTGGCCGAGGAGGCGATCGCCGAGACGCCCGGCCTGGAGCTGGCCTACCCCAACGTGCTGCGCTGGTGCCACTTCCCGGCTTGACCCTGACGTCAGTGTCAAGGATTACCGTGGCCGCATGCGCATCGGAGAGCTGGCCCGCCGGACCGGGGTGAGCAGCCGTTCCCTCCGCTACTACGAGCAGCACGGCCTGCTGACGACCCGGCGGGGGACCAACGGCTACCGGCAGTACACCGAGGACGACGTCAGGCTGGTGGACGAGATCCGGGCACTGCTGTCCGTGGGCTTCACGCTCGAGGACACCCGGCCGTTCGTCGACTGCCTGCGCGCGGGCAACACGACGGGCGGCTCCTGCCGCGAGTCGGTCGCGGTCTACCGGCGCAAGCTGACCCAGATCGACGACGAGATCCGCGTCCTGCTCGCCCGCCGCGCGGAAGTGGCCGCCCAGCTGGCCGAATCCTGTCCAGGTTGCGTCCTCAAGGGAGAGACATGATCACGTTGACCACGGAGAACTTCACCGAGCAGGTCCTCGGGAGCGACAAGCCGGTGCTCGTCGACTTCTGGGCCGAGTGGTGCCCGCCGTGCCGCATGATCGCCCCGGTGCTCGCCGAGATCGAGACCGAGCACGGCCTGGCCGTCGGCAAGCTCAACACCGACGAGCACCCCGAGCTCATGGCCCGCTACGGGGTCATGAGCCTGCCCACATTGCTGTTGTTCGAGAACGGCGAGCCGGTCAAGCAGGTCGTGGGGGCCAGGCCCAAGCGCATGCTGGTCGCCGAGCTCGGCCTGGCCTAGTCAGTGCCAGGCCGGGCTCGGCCTGGCCTAGTCCCTACGGCTGACCCATAGATCATGCTCAGGGCTGATCACAGACGGCATCCGGCGGCCTAGCGTGGTGCCCATGACCCGCAACGCCCTCGTCGGGCTCGTCGCGCTCGCGGCGTTGCTCGCGGTCACCATGCTCGACCTCGCACCCCCCAGCCCGAGCCCGGCCGGCGCGCCCGCCGGCTCCTTCAGCGCCACCCGGGCCTTCGAGCACGTCGAGGCCATCGCCCAGGCTCCCCATCCGCCCGGCTCGGCCGAGCACGACCGCGTCCGCGAGCAGTTGGTCTCCCGGCTGCGCGCGCTCGGCCTGGAGACCCGAGTCCAGGACGAGGTGGGTGTGCTGCCCCTCGACCACGACGGCGTGACGCCGATGGGCCGGATGCGCAACATCGTGGCGATCCGGCCCGGCACCGACCCGACCGGCCGGGTCGTCCTGGCCGCCCACTACGACTCGGTGGCCGCGGGCCCCGGCGCCTCCGACGACGGCGCGGGCGTGGCCACCATGCTGGAGGTCGCCAGGGCGCTGCCCGGGCCGCTGCGCAACGACGTCGTCCTCCTCATCACCGATGGCGAGGAGCTCGGCCTGCTCGGGGCCGACGCCTTCGTCAGGCACGACCCCCTGGCCAAGGGCACGGCCGTCGTGCTCAACAACGAGGCCCGCGGGGTGCGCGGCACCGTGCAGATGTTCCGCGGCTCACCCGGCGCCGTCGAGGTGTACGGCTCGGCCGCGCCCCATCCGTCGGCCGACTCGGCCTTCGCCGCGCTGCTGTCGCTGCTGCCCAACAACACCGACTACCACGTGTTCGACAAGGCCGGCTGGATGGGCCTCGACTCGGCCTTCATGGGCGGAGGGGCCTACTATCACACGCATCTCGACGACCCGGCCCACCTCGACCTGGGCAGCCTGCAGCAGATGGGCGACAACGCCCTTGCCCTGACCCGCGCGCTCGGCGGGGCCGACCTGGCGACGCTCGGATCCGCCGGGGAGTCCGTCTACTTCACCCTGCCCGGCCTGTTCGTGCGCTATCCGGCCTGGCTGGAGCTGCCCGTCGCGCTGGGCGCGCTGGTGGCGGCCGGCGCGCTGGTGTGGGCGCTGCGCCGGCGGGCGCTGCTCACCCTGCCCCGCCTGGCCGGGGCCACCGGGCTGGCCCTGCTGCCGGTGCTGGCCGCCGGTGCCGCCGGCTACGCGATCATGCCGCTGCTCGGGCTGATCAGGCCCGAATACACCGAGCTGCTCACCGGCGACCCCTACCGGCCGTTGCTTTACCAGGCCGCGCTGCTGGTGTTCACGGCGGCGATCGTGGCGGCCTGGCGGCTGCTCGGGCGGCCCGTCGAGCTCGCGGCCGGCGCGGTGCTGCTCGTGGCCCTGCTCGGCGCGGCGTCCGCGGCGGCGTTGCCCGGCGGGTCCCACACTCTGACCTGGTCCGCGCTGTTCGCCGCGCTCGGCTGGCTGGTCTCGCTGCGCGTGCGCCGCCCCGTGCTCGCGCTCACGGTCGGGCTGGCTCCGGCCACCGTGCTGCTCGGCGGCACCGCGCTGGGCTCGCTCGACGTGGGCCTGCGGATCGGCGGCATGCTGTCCGCTCCGCACCTCGCCCTCCTGGTGCTACTCCTGCTGCCACTGGCCGGTTCACGACCGTCCGCACGCGGCCGAGCACTTCTGCCGCCGGTGACCGGTCTGGTCGCGGCCGTGGCGCTGCTGGGCGCGGGCCTGGCCGTCGACCGCTTCGACGCCGGACATCCGCGCCAGACGCGCGTGGCCTACGCCATGGACACGGCGACGGGCACGGCCGTCTGGGGCTCCCGCTCAGCGCAACAGAGCGCGGAGAGCGAGAGGTTCTTCGATGACGGAGGCTGGGCCACCACTCCCGCCCAGGCGTCCACCCATTTACGGGCGCCCTCGGTGGACGTGCTGAAGGACGAGACGTCCGGCGACCGCCGCACGCTCACGCTCAGGCTGACGCCTGGAGCGGGCGGGCCGGTCACCGGGCTCAGCCTGGCGGAGCCGGTGCCCATCACGGTGGACGGGAGGGAGCTGGGCGGCCGCAGCGGCTTCGCCTACCACGTCCCCGCCGGGCCGCTGGAGGTCACGCTCGTGCTGCCGCCGGCCAAGACCCAGGTTCGCGTCTTCACCCGCGGCCACGATCTGTCGGTCGTCCCGGGCTTCACCCCTCAGCCGGACACCGCCTACCTGGCGCCGCAGACGACCGCCTTCCAGACGCACACGTTGTGAGCGACGGCACGACGGGGAGGTCGAAGATTGTCGGCAGGGCCCGCTAGCCTGCTCCGCATGGCCAAGTCAGCGCAGAAGCCCGGTTACCGCTGTGCCGAGTGCGGGTGGCGCACCACCAAGTGGGTGGGCCGGTGTGGCGAGTGCCAGGCGTGGGGCACGGTCGACGAGGAGGGCGCGCGGGCCGGCGCGCACGTCGTCCAGGCGGGTGCCACGACCGCCCCGGCCATGCCGATCGGCCAGGTCAAGGCCGAGGTGGCGACCGCCCGCACGACCGGCGTCGCCGAGCTCGACCGCGTGCTGGGCGGCGGCCTGGTGCCCGGCGCGGTCGTGCTGCTGGCGGGCGAGCCGGGCATCGGCAAGTCGACGCTGCTGCTGGAGGCCGCCGCCCGCATCGCCGAGCGCGACACCGTCCTCTACATCACGGGCGAGGAGTCGGCCGCCCAGGTGCGGCTGCGCGCCGACCGCATCGGCGCGATCGAGAACGATCTCTACCTCGCGGCCGAGACCGAGCTGTCGGCCCTGATCGCCCATGTGGAGAAGGTCCAGCCCAGGCTGCTCGTGGTCGACTCGGTGCAGACGATCGGCTCCGCGCAGGCCACCGGCGTGCCGGGCGGGGTCACCCAGGTGCGCGAGGTCGCGGCAAACCTGGTGCGCCTGGCCAAGGAGCGCAACATGGCGACCGTCCTGGTGGGCCACGTCACCAAGGAGGGCTCGATCGCCGGCCCGCGCACGCTTGAGCACCTGGTCGACGTCGTGCTCAGTTTCGAGGGCGACCGGCACTCGCGGCTCCGCATGGTCCGCGCGATCAAAAACCGGTTCGGCCCCATCGACGAGGTCGGCTGCTTCGACCTGCACGAGCGCGGCATCGAGGGCATCACCGACCCGAGCGGTCTGTTCGTCTCGCGGCGCAGCGAGCCGGTGCCCGGCACCTGTGTGACCGTGACCGTCGAGGGCACCCGGCCGCTGCCCGCCGAGGTGCAGGCCCTGGTCGCCCGCACCGAGGCGCAGCAGCCCAGGCGTTCCTCCTCCGGGCTCGACACCTACCGGGTCCAGATGATCCTCGCGGTGCTGGAGCGCCGGCTCAACGCCAAGCTCGGCGGCTGCGACGTGTTCACCGCGACCGTCGGCGGCATCAAGCTGGCCGACCCCGCGATCGACCTGTCGGTGATGCTGGCCGTGGCGAGCGCCGCGGGCGACAAGCCGCTGCCCGCCGGGCTCGTCGCGCTCGGCGAGGTCGGGCTGGCGGGCGAGCTGCGACCGGTCAAGGACGTGCGGCGGCGGCTCGCCGAGGCCGCCCGGCTCGGGTTCAAACGCGCGCTGGTGCCGGCCGGTTCGCTCGACGAGAGCACCCGCAAGCGCGGCGGCGGGCGCAGCCTCGTGCCGGTGGGGCCGGTCGCCTTCGCCCCCGGCTTCGAGGTCGTGGAGGCGGAGAACGTCTGGGACGCGCTCACGCACGTCACATAGCACGGCTAAGCTGAGCTTGACTAATCGGACTCGGGGGTCAGGTGGCAAACGACAGGAGTCTCGACGACCGTCGTCGCATAGCTCTTGCTTCGGTGGCTCCGGGCACACCACTGCGCGACGGGCTCGAGCGGATCCTTCGCGGGCAGACCGGTGGGCTGATCGTGCTCGGCTACAACAACGTGGTCGAGCAGGTGTGCAGCGGCGGATTCGAGCTCGAGGTCGACTTCTCCGCGACCCGGCTGCGCGAGCTGGCCAAGATGGACGGCGCGATCGTGGTCAACGGCGAGCACAAGATCATCCGGGCGGCGGTGCACCTCGTGCCCGATCCGGCCATCCCCACCGACGAGTCCGGCACCCGTCACCGCACCGCCCAGCGCGTCGCCCGGCAGACCGGCCTGCCGATCATCGCGATCAGCAAGTCGATGCGCATCATCGCCCTCTACCTCGACGGCATCCGCTATGTCCTGGAGGAGTCGGCGGCCATCCTGTCCAAGGCCAACCAGGCCCTGGCCACCCTTGAGCGCTACAAACACCGCCTCGACGAGGTCTCCGGCACGCTGTCCGCCCTGGAGATCGAGGATCTGGTCACGGTCCGCGACGTGGCCGCCGTGGCGCAGCGGCTGGAGATGGTCAGGCGCATCAGCGACGAGATCAAGGGCTACGTGGTCGAGCTGGGCACCGACGGCCGCCTGCTCTCGCTTCAGCTCGACGAGCTGGTGGCGGGCGTCGACTCCGAGCGCGAGCTGGTGGTGCGCGACTATCTCCCGTCTCCCATGGGCCGGCGCACCCGGCGGTTCGCCGAGGCCATGCACGATCTCGACCAGCTCTCGGGTAGCGAGCTCCTCGACCTGTCGGCGGTCGCCCATGTGCTCGGCCACGACGACGGCGAGACGCTCGACAGCGCGGTCAGCCCGCGCGGTTTCCGCCTCCTGGCCAAGGTCCCCCGCCTGCCCGCCACGGTCGTCGACCGCCTGGTCAACCATTTCGGCGGTCTGCAGAAGCTCCTCGCGGCCAGCATCGACGACCTGCAGGCGGTCGGCGGCGTCGGCGAGTCGCGCGCCCGCAGCGTCCGCGAGGGCCTGTCCCGCCTGGCCGAGTCGTCGATCCTCGAGCGCTACGTCTAAGCCCCCACGGGCTAGCGCGGACGAGCTCTCACGGGCTAGCACGGGGCCGGGCTAGCGCAGGTGAGCCCCCACGGGCTAGCGCAGGTGGAAGACCCTCTTGGGGCTCCGCAGCCCGCCCATCCGCACCACCGCCACGTACGTCCCCGGCAGCGCCGCCGACGACTGGACGCCGCAGGTCTCGCTCGAACGGCGGCGGTCCCACTCCATGGAGCGCACGTAGGGCACGCCCCGCTGCAGCTCCTTCATGTCGGTGCCCGGCCCGCTGACGCAGTCGACCGTGGACCAGATCCGATCGTCACCCGAGGTGATGCGGATCTCCATCGCCCTCGGCCCGACGTCGGCCTTGCACATCACCGGCCCGGTGTTGACCACGGTGACGAGGAAGGTGGGCCGGGCGCCGCCCGCATAGACCTCCTGCTCGCCCTGCAGGCTGAGCACCAGGTCGCCCTCCGCGCAGGGCTGTCCCGCCCGTTGCGACGGCTTGGCGGACGGCGTGGCCTTGCTGACGCTCGGCTTGGGCGTCGGGGTGGCCGTCCCGAGGGCCAGGGTGCGGAGCCCGGCCAGCAGCGGGTCGGTGCTCGGGGAGGCGGACGGCGAGGTCTCGGCGTTGGAGGTGCGCTCGGGCCCGTCGGCCCCGCTGGAACACGCCCACGCCACCACGGCCACCACCACCAGGACCGCGATGAGCACGCTCATCCGCCGTCGCCAATAGACGTCGCCGTCTCCATCGCCGCCGTCGCCACGCATCGCTTCCGGATCCATACACACAGCATGGTAATTCGTTGGCTACTTAGGGTGACGACACGCCGCTGTTGGCCATCTCGGCATACGCTGGGGCGCGTGGTTGAGCCGAACCTCCTGCACCTACCCATTCTGGAGTGGTACGACTCCAACGCCCGGGATCTCCCGTGGCGCGCCGCCGAGGCGACGCCGTGGGGCGTGCTGGTCAGCGAGATCATGCTCCAGCAGACGCCCGTCGCCCGCGTGCTGCCCATGTGGCACGAGTGGATGGACCGCTGGCCGACGCCCAAGGCGCTGGCCGCCGAGCCGCCCGGCGAGGCCGTCCGCCACTGGGGCAGGCTCGGCTACCCTCGCCGGGCGCTCCGGCTGCACGCGTGCGCCCGGGCCATCACCGATGACCACGGTGGCGAGGTCCCGTCAGACCACGCGACGCTGCTGGCGCTGCCCGGCATCGGCGAATACACCGCCGCCGCGGTCGCCAGCTTCGCGTACGGCGGCCGGCACGCCGTGCTCGACACGAACGTGCGCAGGGTGTTCGCGCGGGCGGTGCGAGCCGAGGAGTATCCACCGACGGCCACGTCCGCGGCCGAACGCCGGCTGGCCGAGGCGCTCCTGCCCGAGCTCGGCGCCGCCCGCTGGGGCGTGGCGGTCATGGAGCTGGGCGCCCTGGTCTGCACGTCCCGCGGCCCGAAATGCGCCGACTGCCCGATCGCCCACGCCTGCGCCTGGCGCCTGGCCGGAAAGCCACCGCACACCGGTCCCGCCCGCAAGGGCCAGACCTATGCGGGCACGGACCGCCAGTGTCGTGGCCGCCTGCTGGCGGTCCTGCGCGCCGCCCACGGCCCGGTGCCCAAGGAGGCGCTGGACACGGTGTGGGACGACGCCGTGCAGCGTGAGCGCGCCCTCGACGGCCTCATCACCGACGGCCTGGCCGAACACCTCGACGACGGCACCTACCGCCTACCCGGTCACTGAGCCCACGGGAGCGGCATTCGTACGGTCCCCTCGGGGACGAGATCGCAGGCGCCTGGAGCCGCCAATCCTTCCTGGTTGTAGACCTGGATCCCGGCCGGCGCCGTCACGATCGCCGCGAAACCGTGCTCCCGGTCCGCGAACATGCGCCGCGTCACGTTGGCGGGCAGCACCATCGTGTCCCCCGCCGTCAGCTCGAACCGCTCGCCGCCCACGTCCACGGTGCCCGCCCCGGCGAGCCAGGTCCACACCGACTCGCCGTCGAAGGCGTGCACGGGCCCTTCCATGCCCGGCGTGGCGTCGACGCGCCACATGGCCTGCCCGGCCGCGCCCTGGGTGGGCGAGGCGAGAGTGGTCATCACCCCGTTGGGCGTCTCGATTCGGCGCGCCTGCGCGTCGCGAATGACAGCCATGACTGCCTCCCCTAAGATAGACAACACATTTGTCTATATAGTGAACCAGGTTGTCTATCATGTCAAGCGCGTCCCCGGGTTTCGAGCTGCCACTCCGTCTCCTCCTGGCCTTCCGGGGCCTCATCGACGAGCTTCACGCCGAGCTCGGACGGCAGGGCCACCCGGACATCCGGCCCATGCACGGCTTCGTCATGCAGGCCATCGGCCCCCGGGGCACGACGGCGGTGGACCTCGGCCACACCCTCGGCGTCACCAAACAGGCGGCCGGCAAGACCATCGAAACCCTCGAACGCCTCGGCTACGTGGAACGCACACGCGACCCCGAGGACACTCGGCGCAAGATCGTCCGCCTGACCCCTCACGGCATGGACGCCCTGGCCCGCTCCGCCCAGATCTTCGACGAGCTCCGCGCCCGCTGGTCCGTCACACTGGGCGAGGACCGCCTCCAGGCACTCGAGTCCGACCTCCGCAAGGTGACACCGGCCAACCTGTGGCGCCTCGACGCCCCGGGCTGGTTCGGCACCCTGTGACGGCCGTACCGCACGAGAAAGACCCACCGCTTGGGCTCACCTAGGAACGCGCCGCCGGGCGCGTTCGGACTCAGGGTCGTGCGCGCTCCCGGAAACGGCGACGAAGAGGTCAGTACGCGCCCTCTACGCCGTACCCAAATGGCGATGAAGAGGTCTGCACGCGCCCTCTACGCGGCGAGCTGGAGACCCAGGCCCGTGAGGTTGCTGCGAGCCCAGTCGAGCTCCTCCGCCAGCACGGAGACCAGAGCGCCCGGCCCCTTGGCCCGGCCCGGGACCGACAGGTTGTGCGTCTCGACCTCGATGTGCGCGGTGCCACTCACCGCGCCCGACAGCATGGCCGTGAGCGTGTCGTGCAGCACCGCGCCCGTGCCGGGCGTCTCGTGACTGTGGACGTGGCCCAGCTTGACCACGGGAGCACCCGCGGCGGCCAGGCCGCGCAGCGCCGCACCGGCCTCCTCGGCGCCGCCGGCCAGGTGGCAGGCGTCGAGAACGACGCCCAGATGCTCGGAGTCGATGCCGCAGACCCGCTCCAGCGCCTGCTCCGTGGTCTCCAGAACGCAGCCGGGCCACGGCTCGAAGCCGACGCGGATGGTCTTGCCGGTCACGCTGTAGATGCCGCGCAGCTCTCTGGCCAGCCGCTCCAGGCGGCGCGTGGCGATCGAGTGGAGATCGGCGGGCCAGTCACGCCGCCAGCCGATCGGGATCGTGGAAATGCTGCCGAACCGCACGTCGTCGGGCAGCAGGAACGCCAGGATCTTGGCCAGCGCCATCGTGTAGCGGTAGCGCTCGGGCTTGGCCCAGTCGGGGCCCGGCACTTCCTGGTTGCGCCCGCCGGTGCCGTTGAGGCTCACCACCTCCAGGCCGCGCTCCTCCAGTGAGCGGCGCAGGCGGACGAGCTCGATGCGGTCGGCCGTGAGGTGGTCGGCCACGCTGGACGAGAGCCACAGCCCGACCCCCATCCGCTCGACGCCGAGCCGCTTGCGCACCGGCACGGCGTAGCGGGTCAGGTGGGCGATCAGGTTCTCCAGGTCTTCAGCGGGGTGGACGCCTGCGTTGTAGGCGAGGTGAACGAGCGTTCCGTCGTAGTGACGCAGGCGCATCGGTTTCCTCCACGGCTTTTGCATTGAGATCGATCTCGTCGCCCGCCTCAGGGATCACACGGGGGCCCTGCCGAGCATGCCTGCTCCGGGCGGGCACACGCGTCCCCCCTGAGTTGATGGCTCACTACTCCCCTGGGAGCAGTGACACCCTAGGCACTCGATCTTGTGGCTTACTTGGAGCAGGCTGAACGTACTCTACGCAGTGTAGTACTACTTATGGTGGCGATACACCTCGCTGACCAAGAATTCAGCAACAACCACTGGCCAGGTGGCTGGGATACGCGAAAGCCCCCGTGTGATGACTCACACGGGGGCTTGGACGAGCCTGGTGGCTGTTAGTGCTGGATCGGCGCGGCGATCGCAGCGGCCGAGTCGGGAACCTGGGAGACCGCGTCCTCACCGACGAAGACGAACTTGGCGTTGTCGCCCTCGCCCTCGATGGTGACCTTGACGACCTGCCCCGGGCGGAGCTCGCCGTAGAGGATCTTCTCCGACAGCGAGTCCTCCAGCTCACGCTGGATCGTACGCCGCAGCGGACGGGCGCCCATGACCGGGTCGTAACCGCGGTCGGCCAGCAGTTGCTTGGCCTCGGGCGAGACGTCGAGACCCATGTCGCGGTCCTTCAGGCGGGAGTCGACCATGGCGAGCATCAGATCCACGATCTTGATGATCTCGGCCGGCGTCAGCTGGTGGAAGACCACGATGTCGTCGACACGGTTGAGGAACTCGGGCCGGAAGTGCTGCTTGAGCTCTTCCTGGACCTTGGACTTCATCCGGTCGTAGTTGGAGTCGGCGTCGTTGGACTTCGCGAACCCGACCCCGATGCCCTTGGAGATGTCCCGGGTGCCGAGGTTGGTGGTCATGATGATGACCGTGTTCTTGAAGTCGACCACCCGGCCCTGGGCATCGGTCAGGCGACCGTCTTCCAGGATCTGCAGCAGCGAGTTGAAGATGTCGGGGTGGGCCTTCTCGATCTCGTCGAACAGGACCACGGAGAACGGCTTGCGCCGCACCTTCTCGGTGAGCTGGCCGCCCTCCTCGTAGCCGACGTAGCCGGGAGGCGAGCCGAACAGCCTGGAGACGGTGTGCTTCTCCATGAACTCGGACATGTCCAGGCTGATCAGAGCGTCTTCGTCGCCGAAGAGGAACTCCGCCAGAGCCTTGGACAGCTCGGTCTTACCGACACCGGACGGACCCGCGAAGATGAACGAGCCGCCGGGACGCCGCGGGTCCTTCAGACCGGCGCGGGTGCGCCGGATGGACCGCGACAGGCCCTTGATGGCGTCGTCCTGGCCGATGATCCGCTTGTGGAGCTCGTCCTCCATGCGGAGCAGGCGCTGCGACTCCTCCTCGGTCAGCTTGAAGACCGGGATGCCGGTGGCCGTCGCCAGGACCTCGGCGATGAGCTCCTCGGTGACCTCGGCCACGACGTCCATGTCGCCGGCCTTCCACTCCTTCTCCCGGCGCTCGCGCTTGAGCTGGAGCTGCTTCTCCTGGTCGCGGAGGGCAGCCGCCTTCTCGAAGTCCTGCGCGTCGATCGCGGACTCCTTGTCGCGACGGACGTTGGCGATCTTCTCGTCGTATTCGCGCAGGTCCGGCGGAGCGGTCATCCGGCGGATGCGCATCCGCGAACCGGCCTCGTCGATGAGGTCGATCGCCTTGTCGGGAAGGTAGCGGTCGCTGATGTAGCGGTCGGCCAGCTGCGCGGCGGCGACGAGCGCGCCGTCGGTGATCGACACGCGGTGGTGCGCCTCGTAGCGGTCGCGCAGACCCTTGAGGATCTCGATCGTGTGGCTGAGCGAGGGCTCGGCCACCTGGATCGGCTGGAACCGGCGCTCCAGCGCGGCGTCCTTCTCGAGGTACTTGCGGTACTCGTCGAGCGTGGTCGCGCCGATGGTCTGCAGCTCGCCGCGGGCCAGCATCGGCTTGAGGATGCTGGCGGCGTCGATCGCGCCCTCCGCGGCGCCCGCACCCACGAGCGTGTGCAGCTCGTCGATGAACAGGATGATGTCACCGCGCGTGCGGATCTCCTTGAGCACCTTCTTCAGGCGCTCCTCGAAGTCACCGCGGTAGCGGGAGCCGGCGACCAGGGCACCGAGGTCAAGCGTGTAGAGCTGCTTGTCCTTCAGCGTCTCGGGCACCTCGCCCCTGACGATCTTCTGCGACAGGCCCTCCACGACGGCGGTCTTGCCGACGCCGGGCTCGCCGATGAGAACGGGGTTGTTCTTGGTCCTCCGGGAGAGGACCTGCATGACCCGCTCGATCTCCTTCTCGCGGCCGATGACCGGATCCAACTTGCCCTCGCGGGCCGCCTGGGTCAGGTTGCGGCCGAACTGGTCGAGCACCAGGGAGGTCGACGGGGCCGACTCCTGCGGGCCTCCCGCGGCGGCCGGCTCCTTACCCTGGTAGCCGTGGAGCAACTGGATGACCTGCTGCCTGACACGGTTGAGATCTGCTCCAAGCTTGACCAGCACCTGCGCCGCCACACCTTCACCCTCACGGATGAGCCCGAGCAGGATGTGCTCGGTGCCGATGTAGTTGTGACCCAGCTGCAAAGCCTCACGGAGCGACAGCTCAAGAACCTTCTTGGCCCGCGGGGTGAACGGAATGTGCCCCGACGGAGCCGACTGGCCCTGGCCGATGATCTCCTCGACCTGCTGGCGCACTCCTTCAAGGCTGATGCCGAGGCTCTCCAGAGCCTTGGCGGCCACGCCCTCACCTTCATGGATCAAACCAAGAAGAATGTGCTCAGTGCCGATGTAGTTGTGGTTGAGCATCCTGGCCTCTTCTTGGGCCAGGACGACAACCCGCCTCGCTCGGTCGGTGAACCTCTCGAACATCTCGTCGCTCCTCACAGAGCGGTCAGTCAGGCCGGTTAATCCGGTCCCGTCATCCCGCATGCTAGCCCTGGCTCGGCGAACCGCGCCGACTGCCGCTGACACGCTCTATAGCAGAGACGTTCCCCGAGAGCAGGGCGTTCACCCTCTATCCAACTACCGTTCGGGGGTGGCGTGTTCCCGATACGCCGCAAGCGAACGATGTTTAGCGGGCCTGCGGGAAGCGCCTCGGAATGACCGCCGCAGCGGGGGCAGATCGACACAGATCGCCGTCGGGCGCGGGAGCGAGTGGACCTGGGGAGGCCGTCGCGGATGTCGCGCCCGAGACTCATACGCAAACATCTTATGTCGCACCTCAAACCATGCCAAACCGCCCGGGACCCGGCCCGGGGTCACGCGGAAATCCGCAGACTGGTCAGCCCGGTTACCGAAGGCCCCTTGAGCCTCCGGTCTCCCGCCGGCGGCGGGTGGGCGCCGGCATTCGGCGCGCACGGCCGGATCGGGGCCGTGGAGCGCACTGTGGAACGCGCCAAGGCGGAGAAACCCGCATTCGTGGGGGGCATCACAAAAGGCTTTGCGTTCGTGGCATTCAGTAACGGGAGCGACACGGGCCCAAATGTCCCCATACGGAGCAGCCGGAAGATCGACAAACCGAACCGTCCAGCATTTGAGAACGACGGTAAAATGATCATGCGCTTATGGCGTTCGCCGGGGTCCTAGGCGAACGGCATAAGCGCATGGTCGGGAGACGGGTCGCTCAGTGAGCGGCTTCGTACTTCTCCACGACGGTGGAGGCGATGCGGCCTCGCTCGCTGACCGGCAGGCCGTGAGCCTTGGCCCACTGCCGGATCTCCGAGCTCTTCTCGCGGCTCATCGCACGCTGCCCACCACGCCCACGTCGCCGCGGAGCCACGGCACCGGCCCGGCGAGCGTGCTGTACGAAAGGTGTGAGCGCGTCCCTCAGCTTCTTGGCGTTAACGTCGCTGAGGTCAATCTCATAGGAGGAGCCGTCAATAGCGAAGCTGACCGTCTCATTGGCCTCGCCCCCATCGAGGTCATCGATGAGAATCTCCTGGATCTGCTTGGCCATCTACGCAATCCTTTCGCGGAGCATTGTTTCATTCGCTGAGGCCAAACATATACCCGAAAAGGCGCGGAGACAATTCAACGCTACGGGGATTCGGCTGACTCGCCGGTCAGTTCTGGTTCTCGACCTGATCCTCGGGGTTTGGACCGCGCCGGGGACCGTCCGCGCGGACCAACTTCACAACGCCAAAGATGAAGGCGCCGGCGACCACCACCGGAGGGATGAGCGCTGACAATACGTCTGTTACGGCTTCCATTCGTCCTCGCTTCCACAGCGGACGGGCTTTCAGAGGCGTCTTTTCGGATCGCCGATGCGGCGAGCAGGAGCAGGAGCGGCTCTCACGCCGCACGGGATGACATCCTCCGCACCTGACCATAGCGGCACACAGACGCACTCGGTGTGTCAGGGGCCCCAACGTCCGACATCAGGGACGCCCATAGCCTAATGGCAGTCTCTCCAGGCTCCTTACCGGATCAAGGGAAAACTTTGCGGAAAGACCTCAGCCGAGGCGCCTCGCGGGTCAACCAAGATCTTTGACCACCCGGGTTCGCCCCAGCCTGTCGTGCGGGCCACGTTCGAGCGGTTTGTCCACCAGGATCAGCAACCCCACAGCGAACACGAAGATTCCGGCGAGCACATTGACCACCGGAATGCCCATCAGCATGACCGGACCGGGATAGACCAGGGCGCGTTTCAGCAGGGCCTTCCGAGGAAGACCGCCTGGCGTCACGTGAATCTTCATGATCGCCTTGCCGAAGGTGCGACCGCGCGTGGAATGCGCGACCCAGTCATAGACCGTATATCCCAGACCTGCCAGCAACCAGGCGAACACGCCCGGCAGGCGGCCGTCGAACGCGTCCAAGACCCCGACAGTTCGGAAGACGCCCCACAACGTAATGAACAGAATGTAATAGAAGACCCCGAAGACGAGGCCTTCAATGAGTCGGGCTAGGAGTCGTTCCCACCATTCCGCGGGCTTCGTGCCCGCCGACGTCGCTGCCGTCATCGGATTTCCTTTGCTGGGGACCCCGGGCTTCAGCCCTGGGGAGGAAAGCGAACGTGCCGCGGAGCGGCGCGGGGATCGACGATCGGCCGCCGAGGCGGACCGCCGATTGGGGAAACGGCGGCGCACCTGCGTGCGGGCCGGGTATGGGTGCCTGCCTGGGGGTGAGGTCCAAGCCTCCGGGCCGGCGGGACGTGAGCCTGTGGAGGCCACGTAGGACCGTTGGGCGGCTCTCTGCCCCGCGCCTTGACCGGGACGGCTGTCGCCTGTGAGGCAGGAAGGTCCACCCCGCGAGGGTTGGCATCCCCCGCCTTCAGACGTGGGGAGGAAGTCAAAACCCCACCTCGCCCCATCGGCGATCCGGTCGACTCCATACGGGTACGGGACGTACACGCAAAACAGAGGCCGGCCAGCTGCCGACCTCTGTTGGCGTCGACGACTACTACTTGATCTTCACCACCACGGTGTTGGCCACCTTGTCGGCGAAAGTCTGCTGCAGCGGCTTGTCCCACAACTGGGATGCGCCGTTCAGACCCACGGCGAGCGCGCCGAGCAGAGACCCGAACGGCAGGAAGACAAGGAGGTAGCCGCCCCACGTCACGCCGGCCCGCTTGAGCGCGACGTCATTGGGGATGCCCTCCAGCGGTACCGGCCCGCCGACCTGGGCGATCTTGATGCCCATGACCATCTTGCCGAGCGTCTGCCCCTTGGCCTTCGTCATGAAGAACTCGTAGGCGACGTAGATGCCGGTCATGATGATGGCCATCACAAGGCCGAACACGAACGGGCTCATCAGGCCCGTCGTCCGGCCGGTGTTCCAGTCGAAGCTGGCGAGGAGGAGACCCGTCAGCACCAGCGTCAACACGGTCGAGACCACGCCGAAGAGGACGCCGTCGATCAACCTCGCCACCAGCCGCTGCCACCACTCCGCGAGCGGCGCCGGCGCGCCCGGCGGCTGCACGCCCACCGGCTGCCCGTAACCGGGCTGCCCGTAGCCCTGCTGGCCATAACCGGGCTGCCCGTAGTCCGGTTGCTGCGGCTGGCCGTAGCCGGGCTGGCCGTAGCCCTGCTGGGGCTGCGCGTAGCCGGGCTGCCCGCCGTACTGCTGCTGGCCGTACTCCGGCTGGCCGTAACCGGGCTGGCCGTAACCGGGCTGGCCGTACTGCTGCCCCGAGGGCTGCTGCTGGCCGTAGCCGGGCTGGGACTGGCCCTGCTGGCCGTAACCCTGCTGGCCCGAAGCCTGCTGCTGGCCGTAGTCGGGCTGCTGGCCGTAACCCTGCTGGCCCGAAGCCTGCTGCTGGCCGTAGTCGGGCTGCTGGCCGTAACCCTGCTGGCCCGAAGCCTGCTGCTGACCGTAGTCGGGCTGCTGGCCGTAACCCTGCTGGCCCGAAGCCTGCTGCTGACCGTAGTCGGGCTGCTGACCGTACTGCGGCTGCTGACCATAGCCCGGCTGGGACTGCCCCTGCTGGCCATAGTCGGGCTGCTGGCCATACTGCGGCTGCTGGCCGTACTGGGGCTGCTGGCCATAGCCGGGCTGGGACTGGCCCTGCTGGCCATAGCCCTGCTGGCCGTACTGGGGCTGCTGCTGGCCATAGCCAGGCTGCCCCTGCTGGCCGTAGTCAGGCTGCTGGCCGTACTGCGGCTGCTGACCATAGCCCGGCTGGGACTGGCCCTGCTGGCCGTACTGGGGCTGCTGCTGGCCGTAGCCGGGCTGCCCCTGCTGCTGGCCGTAATCGTCGGCGCGGTAGCCCACGACCGTCACATCGGGGTCGGGCTCGCCATGGGGACGACCCTGGTACTGCTGTCCGTATTCAGGAGATCCAGGATTCTCGCCGGATTCGTCCTGAGGATACGGTGGCTGTCCTGTGCTCACCGTGTCACCTCGCTTCGAGTGCGCATGTGGCACGTGTCAGGACACATGCCTGTGTCGCCCAACGTATCGACATAGGTATCAACAATCACCTTTCGCCTTAGTCAAGATCCGAGTCATCTGTTGTCAAGTGCAGCAACATGCGAGTGTTGCCCAAGGTGTTCGGCTTGACATGTTCGAGATCAAGGAACTCCGCCACACCCTCGTCGTACGAGGCCAGGAGTTCGGCATAGACCTCGGGGGAGACAGGCGTGCCCTGGATGGGGTGGAATCCGTGCCTGCCGAAGAAGTCGACTTCGAACGTGAGACAGAAGACCCGCTGCAGGCCGAGCTCTCGGGCCGTGCCCAGCAGCGCGGAGACGATGCGATGGCCGATCCCGAGCCCGCGGTGGTCGGGGTTCACGGCGACCGTGCGGATCTCGGCGAGGTCCTCCCAGAGCACGTGCAGCGCCCCGCAGCCGACGACCTCTCCTGACCGCTCGGCCACCCAGAACTCCTGAACGTCCTCGTACAGCGTGACCGTGGCCTTCTGCAGCAGGCGGGGGCCGGCACCCGCGTAGGCGGCGACCAGGCGCCCGATGGTCCTGACATCGGTGGTGCGGGCACGGCGCACGAGGATGCCGGTGTCCTGGACCGTCAGTTCGGTGGCCTGTTCCATGGCTCTCCAGAGTACAGATCGCATTACGGCTCGCCCGTAAATCTCCTCTCTTGCCCTTCTCCCGACATGTCACTCCAGGAAGGACAAGCCCAGCTCAACCCGGGACAAACAAGACGTAAAATCAGTCCGGGTCGCCTGAGCCCGACATCACCTTGTGACACATCAGTGGCGCAATCTCTACCGAGTTGGCAGTTCTGGTTGAGCAAGAACCCAAGGTGCACTAATGTCCAGCGACGATGTCACCCATGCGATCGCCGCGTGAGTGACGCGCCCAATCCCCCGCGGGGGAGCCGGGGATCCACAGGTGGCCGCCGACCACCACTGGGGTGAGTCCGAGCGCCATGCTCGGTAGGGCTGCTCCGGCCCGAACCCGTCAGCTAACCCGGTAGGCGTCGATGAGAGGAGCTGGTCGGTGAAGCGCACGTGCGAGCGCGGAAGGAAGATCGCGGGCGAGCACGCCCGCCCCCCGGAACATTCCGGGCTCCGCCGGTTCGCCGTCCTCGGCGCCGCCATCGCCGCGCTCGTCTTAGCCGCCCCCGCGGCTCCGGTCGCCGCCGACCCCACGCCATCCCTCAACGAGCTGTCCAAGCAGGTCGAGGAGATGCACACGCGGATCGAGACGCTGACCGAGGAGTACAACGGCCAGCGCGAGAAGCTCAAGAGCGCCCAGAAGTCGGCCGCGGCCGCGAAGAAGACCCTGGCCGCCAGCGAGAGCGACCTGGCCACCAAGCGCGCCAAGGCCAGCCTGCTGGCCCAGAACGAGTACATGACCGGCGGCCTCGGCCGCGCCATGGCCCTGATCAGCTCCAACGACCCCGAGCGCTTCCTCGACCGCGCCGCCACCACCTACGCCCTGGAGCAGCAGCAGGGCGAGCAGGTCAACCAGGTGAACCGGGCCAGGGCGACGGCCGAGCAGGCCAGAGACAGCGCGGCCACCCGCATCGACGAAGTACGCAAGCTCGTCGACGACCTCGGCACCAAGCGCGACAAGATCGTGACGTTGGTCGCCAAGGTCGAGAGCAACCTGTTCAACCGCGCGCTCGGCGAGGCCGGCCGTCCCGGCACCCGCGCCGTGCGGGTCAACCTGCCGATCGCGGGCGGCGGCAAGGCCGCTGAGGCCGCCAGGTGGGCGCTGACGCAGCAGCTCAAGCCGTACATCTGGGGAGCCGACGGACCGACCGGCTACGACTGCTCCGGCCTCGTCATGGCCGCCTACCAGCGGGTGGGCATCTCGCTACCGCACTACACGGGCAGCCAGTGGACCTCGGGCCGTCATGTCTCCAAGGAGGAGATGCGGCCGGGCGACCTGGTGTTCTTCTACAGCGACCTGCACCATGTCGGCATCTATCTCGGCGCCGGCATGATGGTCCACGCGCCCCGCACCGGCGACGTCGTGCGCATCGCGTCGATCGCCCGGCGGCCGTTCGCCGGCGCCGTGCGCGTCGCCGACTGAGCGGGAGCACCAGAGCCACCGATCGAGCGCCGGATTTCGGCTAGATCAGCTGGCGGCGTGCCGCCCAGGCCACGGCCTCGATCGCCGTGGCCACCCCGATCCGGTCGCAGATCCCCCGCAGCCTGCGGCGAACCGTACGGCCGCTGATATCCAGCCGTCTGCCGACCCGATCGACCGTGACTCCCTTGGCAAGCTCCGCCAGCAACGCTAAGTCGGCATGGCTCAGCTCAACACCCTCGGTGAGCACATCCATCGGGAGCCCTCCCCCCAACAGCGATTCTCCCCGAACACCTGCTCGTCCCGCAGACGGTAAACGCATATCTGAAAGGCCGTCAAGCGCGACAATCGCTGCACTTGACCCTGCGCATTGACATGATCCGTTATATATGAAGTACTCGTGATATGTCGCTACACTTCGGAGCGCGATGAGCGGCCACAGTGACCCTTACAGCTCGTCGATGAGCGCAACCGACGTCCTGGGTTTCGATCCGTTCGATCCGGAGTTTCTGCGCGATCCATACTCGCGCTACCGGGAAATGCGGCAGCAGGGCGCGCTGCTCCGCACCCGTGGCGGGCTCCTGGTGGCGACCACGTACGAGCACTGCTCGGCGCTGCTGCGCGACCCGGCCTTCGGCCACGACTCCAACCCGCTCAGGCCGGCCGATCCGGAGCAGCGCGTGCCGTCGTTCCTGCGCATGGACCCGCCCGACCACACACGCCTTCGCGGGCTGGTCAGCAGAGCCTTCACCCCGCGAATGGTCGAACGGCTGCGCCCGCGGATCGAGGCGATCACCGCCGGGCTGATCGCCGCGCTGCCCGAGGAGGGCGATCTGGTCTCCGGGTTCGCCTACCCGCTGCCGGTCATGGTGATCACCGAGATGCTCGGCGTGCCCGCCGAGGACCACGAGCGCTTCCAGGGCTGGAGCGAGGCGCTGGCCCGTGGCCTTGACCCGCTGCTGTCCACCGAGCTGATGTCGGAGAGTGAGCACGCCCGGCTGGAGTTCGGCGACTACTTCCGGGGGCTCATCGAGGAGAGACGCAGCCGGCCGGGCGACGACCTGCTCAGCGCGCTCGCCCGGGTCGAGGAGCTGACCGAGGCCGAGTTGCTCGCCACCTGTGTTCTCCTCCTCGTCGCCGGTCACGAGACGACCGTCAACCTCATCGCCAACGGCGTGCTCGCCCTGCTGCGGCACGGCGCGCTGCCCCTGGCCGCCGAACGCCCCCGGGAGATCGTCGAGGAGGTGCTGAGGTACGACCCGCCGGTCCAGCTGACGCTCAGGTCCGCGCTGCGGGACACGGAGCTGGGCGGCACGCCGACGCCGGCGGGCACCCCCGTGCTCGCGCTGATCGGCGCCGCCAACCGGGATCCGGCCGAGTACGCCGCCCCCGACCGGTTCGACCCCTCGCGTGGCCCGGGCAGGCACCTGGCCTTCGGGCTCGGCATCCACTTCTGCCTCGGCGCGACGCTGGCCCGGCTGGAGGGCGAGATCGCGCTGCGCGCCCTGGCCCAGGCGGCACCCAAGCTGGAGCTCGTCGACGCCGACCCGCCGTACAAGGCGAACCTGGTGTTGCGCGGCCTCGCCGGCCTGCCGGTGCGGGCGCTCAGGGTGCGGGCCTGAACGCTCAGCGTGCGGGCCTGAACGCTCAGCGTGCGGGCCTGAACGCTCGTACGGGGCCTGACGCCCTGACGCTCAGCGTGTGGGCTTGACCAGCGGGAACAGGATGGTCTCGCGGATGTTGCGGCCGGTGAAGGCCATGATCATCCGGTCGATGCCGGCGCCCATGCCGCCGGTGGGCGGCATTCCGTACTCGAGGGCCTGCAGGAAGTCCTCGTCGAGCTGCATGGCCTCGGGGTCGCCGCCAGCAGCCAGCAGCGACTGCTCCACCAGGCGCCGGCGCTGCTCGATCGGGTCGATGAGCTCGGAATAGGCGGTGCCGAGCTCGCTGCCGAAGCCGATGAGGTCCCACTTCTCGGTCAGCAGCGGGTTGTCGCGGTGCTGACGGGTCAGCGGGGAGGTCTCCAGCGGGTAGTCCATGACGAACGTGGGCTGGATGATCGTGTGCTCGACGAGCCCCTCGAACAGCTCCTGGACGAGCTTGCCCTGGCCCCACTTGGCGTCCCAGTGGACGTCGTGCTTGTCGGCCAGCGCGCGGACCCGCTCCAGCGGGGTCTCGGTGGTGATCTCCTCGCCCACCGCCTCGGACACCGAGCCGTAGAGGGTGACCCGCGGCCACTCGGAGATGCCCAGGTCGACCTCGACGCCCTCGTGCACGACCACGCTGGTGCCCAGCGCCGCCACCACGGCCTTCTGGTACATCCGCTGGGTCAGGTCGGCCATGTCGTTGTAGTCGAGGTAGGTGCCGTAGGCCTCGAGCATGGTGAACTCGGGGTTGTGCGTGGAGTCGGCGCCCTCGTTGCGGAAGGTGCGGTTGATCTCGAAGACCTTCTCGATGCCGCCCACCACGAGCCGCTTCAGGTAGAGCTCGATCGCGATGCGGAGGTAGAGCTCCATGTCGTAGGCGTTGATGTGGGTGCTGAACGGCCGGGCCGCGGCGCCGCCGTGGATCGGCTGCAGCATCGGCGTCTCGACCTCGAGGTAGCCCTCCTCGTGCCAGAAGTCGCGCACCGCGCGCACGGTGGCGCTGCGGACGCGGGCCATCTCGCGGGCCTCGTCGTTGACGATGAGGTCGACGTAGCGCTGGCGCACCCGCGCCTCGGGGTCGGTGAGGCCGACGTGCTTCTCCGGCAGCGGGCGCAGGCACTTGGCGGTGATCTGCCAGGTGTCGGCCAGGATCGACAGCTCGCCGCGCCGGGAGGTGATGACCTCTCCCGTCACGCCCACGTGGTCGCCGAGGTCGACGTCGCGCTTCCAGGCGGCCAGCGACTCCTCGCCCACCTTGTCGAGCGAGATCATGACCTGTAGGTCGCCGCTGCCGTCGCGCAGCGTGGCGAAGCACAGCTTGCCGCCCACGCGGTTGAGCATGACGCGGCCCGCGACCGCCACCTCGTCACCGGTCGCCGTGTCGGCCTCCAGGCCCTGGTATCGGGCCCTGACCTCGGCATTGGTGGCCGTACGCGGGAAGTTCACCGGGTAAGGGTCGACGCCCTCGCTGCGAAGGCGGTCGAGCTTCTCCCTCCGGATGCGCATCTGCTCGGGAAGTTCGTCGCTCACAGCATCAAAGCGTAGGGGATATGGCGAACTGCAAGGACTCGTCGGGTCGCTGCAGGAACGCTGCAAGAACTCTCCGTTACCAATGTTCCACGAGCTCAAGCGGCCCCCTTCCCGAGCGGGGGCCGCTTGTTCGGTTTCAGGCGGTGTTGCGGTGGTAGACGATCCGCAGGCCGATCAGCGTCAACCACGGCTCGTGCACGTCGATCGAGCGCGACTCCCCCACCACGAGCGCCGCGTGGCCGCCGGTCGCGACCACGGTCACCTCGTCGGGGTCCTCGGCCAGCTCGGCCGCCATCCGCTCGACGATGCCGTCGACCTGGCCCGCGAAGCCGTAGATGATGCCGGCCTGAAGCGCTTCGACGGTGTTCTTGGCGATCACCGAGCGGGGCCTGACCAGCTCGACCTTGTGCAACTGGGCGCCCGCCGCGGCCAGCGCGTCGACCGAGATCTCGATGCCGGGCGCGGTGACCGCCCCGATGTACTCGCCCTTGGCCGACACCGCGTCGAACGAGGTCGCGGTGCCGAAGTCGACGATGATGCAGGGGCCGCCGTACTGGTCGATGGCGGCCAGCGCGTTGACGATGCGGTCGCTGCCGACCTCCTTGGGGTTGTCCATCCGGACCGGCACACCCGTGCGCACGCCGGGCTCCACGATCACCGCTGTCACGTCGCCGTAGTAACGGCGGCACATCTCACGCATCTCATTGAGCACGCTGGGCACCGTCGAGCAGATCGCGATGCCGCTGACGTCGGCTCCCTTGAGCAACGGTGACTGGGCGAGCAATCCCTGAAGCACGACCGCGAGCTCGTCGGCGGTGCGGCGGGCATCGGTGGCCAGCCGCCAGTGCTCGATGACCTCCTCGCCCTCGAACAGGCCGAGCACCGTGTGCGTGTTGCCGACGTCGATCGTGAGCAGCATCGATTACCCCCGTAGATCAAGTGCGATGTCCAGGGCCGACGCCGAGTGCGTGAGCGCTCCCACCGCAAGGTAGTCAACGCCAGTTTCAGCCACATCCCGGGCCGATTCCAAGGTCAGTCCGCCACTCGCCTCCAGTTTCGCCCTGTTTTTCACAATTTGTACGGCCAGTGCGGTCTGCTCGACCGTGAAGTTGTCCAGCAGGATCAACTCGGCCCCCTCGTCGAGCACCGGCTCGAGCTGGTCGATCCGGTCGACCTCCACCTCGATCGGCAGGTCCGGATGGCGCTCCCGCACCGCGCGGAACGCCTCGGCCACGCCGCCCGCGGCCACCACGTGGTTGTCCTTGATCAGGGCCGCGTCCGACAGGGACATCCGGTGGTTGACGCCACCTCCGCAGCGCACCGCGTACTTCTCCAGCGCCCGCAGACCCGGCAGCGTCTTGCGGCTGTCACGCACCCGCGCGCCGGTGCCGCTGACCGCCTCCACCCACCTGCCGGTCAGCGTGGCGATGCCGGACAGATGGGTGAGCAGGTTGAGCGCGGTGCGCTCGGCCGTCAGCAGACCCCGCGTCGGCCCCTCGACCGTCATCAGCACGTCGCCCGCCCGGACCCGCTCGCCGTCCTTGGCCCGGCGCTCGGCGCGGACGCCGAACCGCAGGAACACCACCTCGGCCACGCCCAGGCCCGCGACGACGCCGTCCCTGCGAGCCACCACGTCGCCCGTGGAGCGCTGCCCGGCCGGGATGGTCGCCTCGCTCGTGACGTCGCCGGCCTCGGTGAGGTCCTCGGCGAGCGCCCGGTCGACGACCGCGCCTACCTCGGCCGGATCCAGCCCCGCCGCGGTGAGCTCCTGAGCCAGGCGCGGTGGTGTGGCGTCGCCGTGCGGCGTGTAGGTCATCGTCAGGCCCTCCTCGGTCAGGGCCACGTCCAGGTGCCCCAGCCATTCGTTGTCGTCGCGATCGGGGAAGTCCTCGCGCCAGTGCGAGCCGCGCGTCTCCAGCCGCGCCACGGCCGCCCCGGTGAGGACGGTGGCGACCGTGAGCAGGTTGGTCGCCTCCCAAGACTCGGTGCACGGCGGCACGTGGACGGGCGTCCAGCGGGCGTCGCGCAGTGCCCTGGCGGTGGCCGTGAGCGACTCACGGCCGCGCAGCACGCTCGCTCCCGTGCTCATGTGGGCCTGGATCCGGGTCCGCGCCCGTGGGTCGACCAGTCCGCTGGTCGTCCGGCCGGCCACCGGCTCGCCGGGCGCGGGCCGTACGGCGTGGATGTCCTCGGCGATGCGCTCGGCGAAGACCAGCCCTTCGAGCAGGGAGTTGGACGCGAGCCGGTTGGCGCCGTGCACGCCGGTGCAGGCGACCTCGCCGCACGCGTAGAGGCCTTCGATGGACGTACGGCCCCGCAGGTCCGTACGGATGCCGCCGCTGGCGTAGTGGGCCGCCGGGGCGACGGGGATCGGCTCGGTCGCCGGGTCGATGCCGTGGTCCCGGCAGATCGCGTAGATGGTGGGGAACCTGGCCCGCCACCTGTCCTCGCCGAAGTGGCGGCCGTCGAGGTGGACGTGGTCGCGCCCGGTGGCCCGCATCGTACGCATGATCGCCTTGGCCACCACGTCGCGCGGGGCCAGGTCGGCCAGTTCGTGCGCGTCGCGCATGAACGCGTTGCCCTCGTGGTCGACCAGGAACGCGCCCTCGCCCCTGACCGCCTCGGAGATCAGCGGCTGCTGGCCGGTCGAGCCCTCGCCGAGCCAGAGCACCGTCGGATGGAACTGGACGAACTCGAGGTCGCGCAGCTCGGCCCCGGCCCGCAGCGCGAGCGCCACGCCGTCGCCCGTGGAGACGACGGGGTTGGTGGTGGCCGCGTAGACCTGCCCCATGCCACCGGTGGCCAGCACCACCGCCCTGGCGTGCACCGCGCCGACGCCGTCACGCGCGCCTTCGCCCATGACGTGCAGCGTCACGCCGCGGGCCCGGCCGCGGGCGTCCTTGAGCAGGTCGAGGACGAGCGCATGCTCGATCACCTCGATCGCGCCGGCGGCCCGCACCGCCTCGACCAGCGCGCGCTGCACCTCGGCGCCGGTGGCGTCGCCGCCCGCGTGCACGATGCGGTCGCGGCGGTGGCCGCCCTCCCTGGTGAGCTGGAGCTCTCCGCCGGTGGTCCGGTCGAACCGCGCGCCTCGGCCCATCAGCCGCCGCAGCGCGCCGGGGCCCTCGGTCACCAGCGTGCGCACGGCCCCCACATCGCACAGGCCGACCCCGGCGACCAGGGTGTCGTTCAGGTGCTCGTCAGGCGTGTCGTCGGGGGCGAGCACGGCGGCGATGCCCCCTTGCGCCCACCTGGTCGAGCCGGACGAGAGCACGTCCTTGGTGACGACCAGGATCTTGGCCATGGGATCGAGCTCGGCATGACGCAGGGCCACCGTCAGCCCGGCGATGCCGGAGCCCACGACGACCACGTCCGCCTCGACGATCCAGCCCGGTGCCGGAGCCGTCAGCCGCAGGGGAATCGCCGGTGCGCTCATGGAGTCTCCTCATCGAGGCGATTTCGTCAGTATGACGATAACGCCTGCCGGCTCATGCGCCATGCCCGGGGGTCATCCGCCGACGGAGACGACGACGTTGTCGATCAGCCGGGTGGCGCCGACCCGGGCGGCGACCGCGAGCACCGCGGCGCCGGAGTAGGACTCGCCGACCTCGGCGAAGGTGGACGGATCGACGAGCACCAGGTAGTCGAGGTCGAGCGCGGGCGCCGCCGCGTCGAGCACCGACCGCGCGGCCCCGAGGATCTTCGGCGCCGCGCCCTGCGCCGCTCCCGCCGCAAGGGCCCGGGAGAGCGCGAGCGCTACCTGCCGGTCGGCGGCCGACAGGTAGCGGTTGCGGCTCGACAGAGCCAGGCCGTCGGGCTCGCGGACCGTGGGGGCGCCGATGATCTCGATGTCCAGGTCGAGGTCGGCGACCATCCGCCGGATCATCGCGAGCTGCTGGGCGTCCTTCTGGCCGAAGACCGCGAGGTCGGGCTGGACCAGGTTGAACAGCTTGAGCACGACCGTCAGCATGCCGTCGAAGTGGCCCGGCCGGGCGGCGCCCTCGACGATCCGGCCCATCTCGCCGGAGCGGAGGCTGACCTGGCGGTCGGGAGCGTACATGTCCTCGGCCGACGGGGCGAAGACCACGTCGGCCCCCTCGGCCGCGCAGACGGCCAGGTCCGCGTCGAAGGTGCGCGGGTATCGCGAGAAGTCCTCGTGCGGGCCGAACTGCAGCGGGTTGACGAAGATGCTGACCACCACCTGGGCGGCACGGGCACGGGCGTCGCGGATCAGCGAGCGGTGCCCCTCGTGCAGCGCGCCCATGGTGGGAACCAGGGCGACAGGTCCGTCACCGCGTGCTTTACGCAGGTCGGCGCGGTCGCGGGCGACGATCAGGTCCATGTGGTGCCTCCGAGGGGGGCGGTCGGATCCGTGCCATGCGGGTCACGGTCAGGTCCATATGTTGCCACCCAGCGCGTCGAGCAGGCGTTCGGCCTCCTCGGGCTTGAGCAGCCCCGCCGCGAGCGCGCGGTCGGCGGTGAGCCTGGCCAGCGCGATGTAGGCGTCGGCCGCCTCGGGGGCCGCCAGGATGAGGGCGTCGACGTGCTTGCGCACGGTGCCCGCGTCGCCGCGCACGACGGGCCCGCTGAGCGCCGCGATGCCGAGCCTGAGCACGTTGTCGAGCGCCGCGCCGAGCAGCGGGCCGAGCATCCGGCCCGGATGGTCCACGCCGATGCGCTGCAGCAGCTCGGAGGACTCGGCGATGAGGGTGACCATGTGATTGGCGGCCCCGGCCAGCGCCGCGTGGTAGAGCGCCCGGTCGGAGTCGGCGATCCAGACCGGCTCGCCGCCCATCTCGATGACCAGGGCCTCGGCGATGGGCCGGAGCGGGTCGGGCGCGGTCACCCCGAACGAGCAGCCGGTGATGCGGTTGAGGTCGTCGTCTCTGCCGGTGAACGTCATCACCGGATGCAACGCCAGCGGCAGAGCGCCGGCCCTGGCGGCCGGATCGAGGACCGACAACCCGTAAGCGCCGCTGGTGTGCACCAGCAGCTTGCCCTTGAGGTCGGCGCCGGTCGTCGCCAGCCCGTTGACGAGATCGGGCAGCGCGTCGTCGGGCACGGTCAGCAGGATCAGATCCGCGGCGGTGACGACCTCCTCGGGGCGCGTCGGCGTGACGCCGAGCCGGTCGGTGGCCCAGCGATGCGAGGCGTCGGACACCCCGCTCGCGGCGACGATCCGGTGCCCCGCCTGTGCGAGCGCCGCGCCCAGCGCGGAGCCCACCTTTCCTGCCCCCAGCACGCCGACGGCCAGCCGTGCCGGGCGATCACCTGCGTCCATGACGTCCCACCCCTGTCGACCCGATGGCACTGCCGACCAGCGTAACGACTGTTGGGAGTTGCGTACGTGACTGGGGTTTTGCCGCATGTTGAGTTAGTGATATATCGGGCAAGGGCAGACAAAAGGTGCACCCCTGTCGGAAGAGATGAGGAGAGGGGCATCGCGAAGAAGCGGGCGCCGAGTCCCCGAACCGGACCCGACGCCCGCACCGTGCGAACCCCTTGGAGGTGCGCACCTGGGCCGGCCATCCGCCGACTGACCGGCCGGGAATCGGAACTCGGGCCGGCTGGACAGGGCCGGCCCGAGCTCTCACGAACGCGTACACGGTAGCGCAATGGCGTGACCAAGAGTGTTCGCTCGACGACTTCACGTCTCCAACGATGGGTCATGAGATAGTCCAGGAATGTGGCTCACCTGGCGCGTCGCGACGCGAAACGCGCTTTACGGCGAGGGCGGCTTCTACCTCCGCGAACGGCCATCGGGCCACTTCCGCACCTCGGTCGCCGCCTCGCCGGTGTTCGCCGAGGCGGTCCTGGCGCTGCTGACCGAGGTCGACGCCGAGCTGAAGACACCGCCCATCCTCGATCTCGTCGACCTCGGCGCCGGCGAGGGCATCCTGGTCAGCCACGTCCTCGACGCCGCCGAGCCCGCCCTGCGCGACAGGCTGCGTGTCACGGCCGTCGACCTCTCCCCCCGGCCCGCCGGGCTGGACGAGTCGATCACCTGGACCACCGCCATCCCGTCCGGGATCACCGGCCTGGCGATCGCGAACGAGTGGCTCGACAACATCCCCGTCGACGTGGCCGAGCAGACTCCCGACGGGCCGCGGCTGGTCATGGTCGACGTCCGCACCGGCGCCGAGCGGCTGGGCGAGCCGGTCGGCGCCGCCGACCGCGAGTGGATCGACCGGTGGTGGCCGCTGTCCTGTGTGGGGTCCCGCGCCGAGATCGGCCGCCCCCGCGATGCGTCCTGGGCGGCGGTGATGCGGCGGCTCGCACGTGGCCGGGCGGTCGCCGTCGATTATGCACACCCTGTGGATAACCGTCCGGCCCATGGCACGCTCACCGGATACCGCGATGGCTCCGTCGTGACGCCCATCCCCGACGGCACCTGCGACATCACCGCCCACGTCGCCCTCGACGCGTGCGCCGCGGCCGGCGAGCGGGCCGGCGCGATATCCACAGCCTTGTCCACACAACGCGACGAGCTGCGCTCCCTCGGGGTCACCGGCGCGCGACCGCCGCTCGACCTGGCCGAGCGCGATCCGCGCGGCTACCTCCGGGCGCTGGCCCGCGCCTCGGAGGAGGCCGAACTGATCGACCCTCGGGGTCTCGGCGGCTTCGGCTGGCTCAGCCAGACCCGCCAGACGGCGAGCTCCGGGGAGCCCCGTCGCCAGAACCGCTAGACGTTCCGCGGCGCCCAGTTCCCAGACCCGCCAGACGTTCCCGTGGTGCCCAGTCACCAGACCCGCTAGACGGCGAGCTCCAGGGAGTCGAGGCCGCGGATGACGTAGCCCGGCTTCCAGACCGGCTCGCGCACCAGTTCCAGCTTGGGCGCCCGGTCCAGTAGCGCCCCGAACGACTCCAGCAGCTCGATGCGGGCCAGCGGCGCGCCAAGACAGAAGTGGATGCCCGCGCCGAAGGAGATGTGCGGATTGTCCACCCGGCCCACGTCGAGCCGGTCCGGGTCGTCGAACACCTCCGGGTCGCGGTTGGCCGAGCCGAACAGCAGCGCCACCTCGACCCCGCGCGGAATCTCCACGCCGCCGACCTCGATGTCCTCCAGCACCCACCGCTCGAACATCTGCAGCGGGGTGTCCCACCGCATCAGCTCCTCGATCGCCGTGGGCAGCAGGCTCCGGTCCTCGCGCAGCCGTACGAGCTCGGCGGGGTTTCTGAACAGCGACCACCAGCCGTTGCCCGTCACGTTCACGGTGGCCTCGTGACCCGCGTTGAGCAGCAGCACGCAGGTGCCGATCAGCTCGTCCTCGGTGAGCTCGTCGATCGCGGCCAGCGCGCTGATCAGATCGTCACCGGGGCGGGCGGCTCGCTCGCGGGCCAGGTCCTTGAGGTAGCCGGCGAACTCGTCGGCCGCCCGGACCGCCGCGTGCTGGGCCTCCGGCGAGGGGTTGAGCTCGTACATCCCGCAGATGTCGGCCGACCAGGGGCGCAGCAGGTGACGGTCGGCCTCGGGGATGCCCAGCATCTCGGCGATGACCGTCACCGGCAGCGGCTCCGCCACCTCGGCGATCAGGTCGCCGCCGCCCTTCTCCACGAACGTGTCGATCAGCCCGCCGGCGATGGCCCGCACGCGGGGGCGCAGCGACTCGACCATGCGGGGGGTGAACGCCTTGGAGACCAGACGGCGCAGCCGGGTGTGCACCGGCGGCTCGACGTCCAGCATGCCCGCCCTGACCACCCGCCAGAACGGCTCCTGGAACTCCGGCTCGGCCTCCTGGCCGAACTCCTCGTGGGTGGCCACGTGCAGGTAGGAGCGGCCCAGCCGGCGGTCCCGGAGCAGGGCGTTGACGTCGGCGTGCCGGGAGATCAGCCACTGCCCGGTCGGCTCGAAGAAGCTGACCGGAGCCGCACTCCTCAGGTCTGCGTAGGCGTCGTAGGGGTAGGCCACAAAATCCGGATTCCAAGGATCAAAGCGCACTATTTCATCTTAGAAGGAAGTTCTTCCTGCTTGGAGTGCTTGCCACGCATCCGGATGTTCAGCAGCTCGACGATGACCGAGAACGCCATCGCGAAGTAGATGTAGCCCTTCGGGATGTGCTGGTCGAGACCCTCGGCGATGAGCACCACGCCGATCAGCACGAGGAACGACAGCGCCAGCATCTTGATGCTCGGATGCTGGTCCACGAACCTGCTGATCGGCCCCGAGGCGAACAGCATCACCAGCACCGCCACGATGACCGCCGCCACCATCACGCCGAGCTCGTCGACCATGCCCACGGCGGTGATCACCGAGTCGAGCGAGAACACCACGTCGAGCACCATGATCTGCGCGATCACCGAGGCGAACGAGGTGACGGCCCGCGTCTTGCCGTCCTGGTGCTTGGGCTCCATGCTGTGCCCGATCTCGGTGACGCTCTTGGCCAGCAGGAACAACCCGCCGAACAACAGGATCAGGTCGCGTCCGGAGATCTCGTGGCCCAGCACCTCGAACAACGGCTCGGTCAGCCGCACCACCCACGACAGCGCCAGCAGCAGGAGCAGGCGGCTGATCAGGGCCGCCGCGAGGCCCAGGACACGCGCTCTGTCGCGCTGCTCGGGCGGGAGCTTCCCGGCCAGAATGGAGATGAAGATGATGTTGTCGATGCCCAGAACGATCTCCAGGGCCACCAGGGTGAAGAACCCTATCCAAATCTGTGGGTCGGCCACCCAGTCCAGCATCTGCTTGCCTCCGCGCCTCCGGGGATGTCGGGGGTACCAACGAGCCAGCTGTCTCAGAAGTTCGCCGGATTGCCAACGAATGTGGCGGTTCGGTTATAGTGCGGGCGTAGGTCATGAGTGCCAGCGCCAAGCCCCGGCTCGCTGGCCGGCAACCCTCGCGTCCGCGGCGGGGTGCCCCGGGTGAAGACCTGGTCCGTCACGAGGTGTGGCGGGCAAGCGCGGGCTCCATGGCTGCTCCAGGGGTCCGACGGCCCTCAGGAGGTTCGCCGTGTCCACCTTGACGATCTTTGATTCCGTGCCCGCCCAGACCGCCGAGGCGGCCGTCGAGGACGGCCGCCGCCCGATCCCGGCCGTGCTCGGCGCCGACCTGGAGGTCCCGGTCAGGGGTGGCAGGCTGGTGGGCTACGCCAACCTCGACTACGCCGCGAGCGCCCCCTGTCTGGAGCCGGTCAACGCGGCCGTCGCCGCCGCGCTCCCGGCCTACTCCAGCGTGCATCGCGGCGCGGGCTACGCCTCCCAGCTCACCACCACCCGCTATGAGCAGGCCCGCCACACCGTACGAGCCTTCGCCGGCGCCCGGCCCGACGATGCCGTGATCTTCACCCGCAACACCACGGACGCCACCAACCTGCTCGCCTCCTGCCTGCCCGCCGGCACGACCACCGTCGTCTTCGACACCGAGCACCACGCCTCGCTCCTGCCCTGGCCGCACACGGTACGGCTGGCGCCCCCCGCCTTCCCCGGCGAGGCCGTGCGCGCGGCCGACGAGGCGCTGGCCGCCATCGACGGGCCGAAGCTGCTCGTGGTGACCGCCGCCTCCAACGTCACCGGCGAGCTCTGGCCGATCGCCGCCCTGGCCCACGTCGCGCACCGCCACGGCGCCCGGATCCTGGTCGACGCGGCCCAGCTGGTGCCACACCGGCGGCTCAACCTGACCGCCCTCGACCTCGACTACGTGGTCTTCTCCGGGCACAAGCTCTACGCGCCGTTCGGCGCCGGGGCGCTGATCGGGCGGCGCGACTGGCTGGCGGCGGGCGAGCCGTACCTGAAGGGGGGCGGCGCGGTGCGTTCGGTGGCCGGCGAGCCCGAGTGGCACGACGACCCCGAGCCGCGTCACGAGGCCGGCACCCCCAACGTGCTGGGCGCCATCGCGCTGGCCGCCGCCTGCGACGCGCTGACCGCCACGGGGTGGACCGCGCTGGTCCGCGAGGAGGAGCGGCTCATCGCCCGGCTCCGCTCCGGGCTCGCCTCGATCGAGGGCGTACGCGAGCTGTCACTGTGGGGGCCCGACCACCCGCGCGTGGGCATCGTCTCGTTCACCGTGGACGGCCACTCCGCGCGGGAGGTCGCCGAAACGCTCTCCAACGACTACGGAATCGGCGTACGGGACGGCAAGTTCTGCGCGCACCCGTTCGTCCGCCACCTGCTCGGCAGGCCGGAGCGCGGGAGCTCGGACGGAGTGGGCGACGCGGGAGCCGGCGAGGGCCGAAGCGGGCGCGACCAGGAGCCCGACGGCGGCTGCCAGGACGGCACAGCCGCCGCGGTGCGCGCGTCGATCGGCATCGGCAGCACCGAGGAGCACGTGGACCGCCTCATCGGAGCACTGCGCGACCTCGCCGGCCGCTAGGCCGCTCAGCGGTTGGGCGGCCGTCGCTTCGTCGGCTCGTCGATGATGGCGTCGATGTCCCGCATGTCCTGGTCGCTCAGGTCACCCGACCTGGGCGCCCTCGTTTGTCTGGGCACGTTCATCGGACGCGTCGCGGTCTCACCGGATGTGGTCCCACCGGATGTGGCCCCACCGCGTGTGGTCTCACCGGGTGTGCTCTCACGCGATGTGGGCGCGGGCCTGGTCGTCGCGGACGAGGTCCGCTTGGTCGTGCCGCTCTCGGCGAGCTCGCGTTCGGCACGTCTGCGGTGGATCCGGCGGAGCAGGCCGTCCAGGCCGAGCCGCCCGCCGCTCACGGCGAGGAACAGCAGGCAGATCGCGGCCAGCGAGCCGACCAGCTCCCATTCGAAGATTCCCTGCGAACCGTGGACGAAGACGAGCGCGCCGACGCTGACGACCAGCAACGCCAGGGCCGACACCCGGACGAACAGGCCGAGGATCAGCAGGGCGCCTCCCACGATTTCCGCGACCATCGTGAACCCGGCGGCCAACTGCGGGACCGGCACCCCTGTCTGCGCGAAGTGCTGTGCCGTGGCGCCGAGACCGGCCTGCCACTTCTGCCATCCATGAGCGATGAAGATCACGCCGATTGTCACCCGCGAGATCAAGGCAGCTAGATCGAAGAGAGATCGTTTCATGGTGATTTCTCCCCCCATTTCCGTTTATCATCCCCATGTCCGACTCTGCGATGCACCCCCATACCGTTCCTTGACCATCCGCCCGGCTGGCCCCCCACCGCGGCCGGTGGCAGCATGGGCCCTATGACGGAACGCGTGGTGGGGATCGGTGCGGGCGCCAAGGAGCTGGCGACCGAGGACATGATCCTCAACATCGGCCCGCAACACCCGTCCACACACGGCGTCCTGCGACTGCGGCTCACGCTCGACGGCGAGCGCATCGCCACGGCCGAGCCGATCATCGGCTACATGCACCGGGGCGCGGAGAAGCTGTTCGAGGTCCGCGACTACCGGCAGATCATCATGCTGGCCAACCGGCACGACTGGCTGTCCGGCTTCGCCAACGAGCTGGGCGTGGTCATCGCCGCCGAGCGCATGCTGGGCATAGAGCCGCCGGTCCGGGCCGTCTGGGCCCGCACCCTGCTGGCCGAGCTCAACCGCGTGCTCAGCCATCTGATGTTCCTCGGCTCCTATCCCCTGGAGCTGGGCGCGATCACTCCCCTCTTCTACGCCTTCAACGAGCGCGAACGCATCCAGGGCGTCATGGAGGAGATCTCCGGCGGCCGCATGCACTACATGTTCAACCGGGTCGGCGGCCTCAAGGAGGATCTCCCGCTCGGCTGGCTCGACCGGGTGTCGGAGGCCGTCACCGAGACCCGCCGCCGCGTCCCCGACATCGAGGACCTCATCCTGGGCAACGAGATCTTCCGGGCCCGCACCAAGGGCGTCGGCGTGCTCGGCCGCGAGCAGATCATGCAGTACGGCGTGAGCGGCCCCATCGCCCGGGCCTCGGGCGTCGACTTCGACCTACGCCGTGACCAGCCCTACCTCGCCTACCCCGAGCTGCCCGTCAAGGTCGTCACCCGCACCGCCGGCGACTGCCACGCCCGCTTCGAGGTGCTGCTCGACCAGCTGAAGGTCTCGCTCGACCTGGCCGACGCCTGCGTCGAACGCCTCCGCTCGCTGCCTCCCGGGCCCATCAACCAGCGCCTGCCCAAGGTGCTCAAGGTGCCCGAGGGCCACACGTACGCCTGGACCGAGAATCCCCTCGGCATCAACGGCTACTACCTCGTGTCCAAGGGCGACAAGACCCCGTGGCGGCTCAAGCTGCGCTCGGCCTCCTTCAACAACATCCAGGTGCTGCGCGAGATGCTGCCCGGGCACGTGGTGGCCGACATGGTGGCCATCCTCGGCTCGATGTTCTTCGTGGTGGGTGACATCGACAAGTGACCCATGGAAGAAGGCGAGCCCAGGTCGAACATGCCGTCGCGCGTTACCTGGGCCTCTGATCCTCCGGGTCCTTCGGAACGCGGCAGGCGTGCTCCAGCATCAGCGCGGCGCAGACGAGCGCCACGCAGGACAGGAACGACCCGAGCGAGATGAAGAACTCGACCCGCGGCGTATCCCGGGTGAGCAACTGGACCGTGTGGAGGGCGAACCCGGCGAACAGGCCACCGCACACCGCTCCCACGTAGGCCGACGCCTTGGCCAGGGCCGCCAGCCGCGCCACCGCCATCGGCTCGACCGGCTTGGTGCCGGGCTTGCGGTCGATCCTGGCCTTGGTCATCCACGCGGTGTAACCCTCGCCGACGGCCAGCAGCAGCACGGTGGGGATGGCGGTCCACGGCAGGATCGGCAGCCCGCCGTAGACCTGCCTGACCACCAGCCAAGTGATCAGGGCGGCGACCAGGACCAAGCCGACCAGCACGCCGGGACGGGTGGGCCTCAATCGGGGCTCTGCAGGTTGAGGTCGGCCCGCAGCCGAACGCCCTGCTCGTCGGGCTCGGCCAGCCCGGCCAGCAGCGCCGAGATCCGGCCGCGCCCGGGCAACTCGCCCTCGGGGTCGACATCCGCCCAGGGCGCGAGCACGAACGCCCGCTCGTGCGCCAGCGGGTGCGGCAGGGTCAGCTCGGGGTCGTCGCAGACCGTGTCACCCACCATGATCAGGTCGATGTCCAGCGTGCGCGGCCCCCAGCGCTCCAGGCGCTCGCGGCCGAACGCGTTCTCGACCCCCTGCGCCCGCTCCAGCAGCGTGCGCGGCTCCAGCGTGGTCTCGGCGATCACGATCGCGTTGAGGAACGGCCGCTGCCCGGCCGGACCGCCCACCGGATCGGTCTCGTAGACCGGCGAGGCCCGTACGAACTTCAGGCCGGGAGCGTCGAAAAGCGTGTCGATGGCACCCTGCAGCGTGTCGAACCGCTGGCCGAGGTTGCTGCCGAGAGAGAGGACGGCCTTCATGGGCGGCTCCGCTCGATCGTCACCGTGATGTCGTCGAAGGGTAGCGGGATCGGCGCCGACGGCTTGTGCACGCTCACCTCGACCGAGCGCACCAGCTCGTCGGCCAGGCACACGTCGGCGAGGCGCTGCGCCAGCGTCTCGATGAGTTGGACGGGCTCCCCCTCCACGACCTTGACCAGTGCTTGGGCGAGCTCTCCGTAGTGGACGGTCTTGCTGAGATCGTCGGCCAGTGCGGCGGGCCGGGTGTCGAGGAACAGCGTCGCGTCGATCACGAACTCCTGCCCCAGCTCACGTTCGGCCGCCAGCACGCCGTGCCGCCCACGGGCCCGCAGGCCCGTCAGCGCGATGCGATCAGCGCTCAAGCTCGCCTTCCTCCTCCTCGTCCTCGTCGCCCTGGAGCACCGGAGAGCCGTGGTGCATCCACAGCCGCCAGCCCTGGGCGGTCCGGATGTAGACGTTGCTGGCAACCACCTTGCCCGCGGCGAAGCTGGACTCACCCTCCTCGCCGGCCGTCAGAATGTTCTCGACGCAGGTCAGGACGGCCACGTCGCCCAGCACGGTCGTGTGGACGTCGGTCAGCACGAACTGGATGTAGGTGGTGTTGGCCATGATGAGCGCCCACGAGCGCAGCACCTCGGACCGCCCGGCCAGCAGGGTCCAGCCCGGGTGAACACAGCTGACCTGCTCGTCGCCGGTGTCCTCGGCCCAGATCTCGGTCATCCTGTCGAGGTCGGCGTCCTCGATCGCGGTGTAGAAATCCTGGTTGACCGTCTCGATGGCAGCGGTGTCGACGCTCATGTATTGGCTCCGGCTCTCTTCCATGCGGCGGCCACGCGCACGGCATCGGCGTTGGGACCTACCTGGTGAACCCTGACGCACCAGGCGCCGGCGTGCGCGGCCAGCGCCGTCACGGCCACGGTGGCGTCGTCGCTGCGACCGAACGGGCGGGGGCTGCCGTCGGCGTCGGCCAGCAGCCTCCCCAGGAACCTCTTGCGCGAGGCCCCGATCAGCAGTGGGTAGCCGAGCTCGGCCAGCTGGGAGGCGCCGGCCAGCAGTGCCCAGTTGTGGGCGGCGTTCTTGGCGAAGCCCAGCCCCGGGTCGATCACGATCTGGTCCTCGGAGACGCCCTCGGCGAGCACCAGATCGACCCGCTTGGTCAGCTCCTCGCGCACCTCGGTGACCACGTCGGTGTAGACGGCCCGGTTGTCCATGTCGTGGCTGTGGCCGCGCCAGTGCATCACCACGTAGGGGACGCCGGTGGCCGCGACCACGCGGGGCATGGCGGGATCCGCCAGACCGCCGCTCACGTCGTTGACCAGCTTGGCCCCGACGGCGACGGCCGCCCTGGCCACCTCGGCGCGCATCGTGTCGACGCTGACCGCCACGCCCTCCGCGCTGAGCGCCCTGATCACGGGCACCACCCTGGCCAGCTCCTCGTCGAGCGGCACCCTGGCCGCGCCGGGCCGGGTGGACTCGCCTCCCACGTCGACGATGTCGGCGCCCTCCGCGACCAGGTCGAGCCCGTGCTGGATGGCGACCGTCTCGTCGAACCACTCACCGCCGTCGGAGAACGAGTCAGGCGTCACGTTGACCACGCCCATGACGAGACACCGCTCCTCCGCGGCCAGTCCCGGCACGCTAGTCGGCAGGCTTGTCATGGGCCAAGCCTAGGCTCTTGTTCACACCCGTTGATGTCATGGGTCCCCCAATGTGGATAACGAATCCCACGCGGCCATCAGGAGGCCGGCCGAGCATCGCCGCGTCAGCTGTGGAGGATGAGGGACATCGCCTCGGCCCGGGTCTTGTCGCTGGTGCGGAAGTCGCCGCGGACCGCCGAGGTGACGGTCTTGGCGCCCGGCTTGCGGACTCCGCGCATCGTCATGCACAGGTGCTCGGCCTCCACCACGACGATGACCCCGCGCGGCTCCAGCACCCGCATCAGGGCGTCGGCGATCTGCGAGGTCATCCGCTCCTGCACCTGCGGCCTGCGGGCGTAGACGTCGACCAGCCTGGCGAGCTTGGACAGGCCGGTGACCTGCCCCTTCTCGTTGGGGATGTAGCCGACGTGGGCCTGCCCGTGGAAGGGCACCAGGTGGTGCTCGCAGGTCGAGTAGACCTCGATGTCCTTCACCAGCACCATCTCGTCGTGGTCGACGTCGAAGACCTTGGTGAGAACGTCCTCGGGCTGCTGACCGAGGCCCGAGAACTGCTCCGCGTAGGCCCGCGCGACCCGCGAGGGGGTGTCGAGGAGGCCGTCACGGTCGGGATCCTCGCCGATGGCGTAGAGGATCTCCCGGACGGCCTTCTCGATCCGGCCCAGATCGACCTCGTGCTGAGACGTCACGCACTGTCTCCGGACGGCAGCGCGTCCTGGTGGCCCGTGGTGAGCGAGCCGTTGCCCGACTGCTCCTTGGGGGTCAGGATCGGCGGCCGGTCGGACGGGAGCCGCTTGCCGTAGCCCGCGTAGGACGGCCGGTGTTCCTTGACCACCACGGGGGCGAAGACGCGCAGCACCTGGTCGCGGGAGAGCGTCTCCTTCTCCATGAGCTCGAGCACCAGGTTGTCGAGCACGTCGCGGTATTCGACCAGGATGTCCCACGCCTGGTCGTGCGCCGACTCGATCATCCGGCGGACTTCCTCGTCGATCGTCGAGGCGATCTTCTCGGAGTAGTCGCGCTCGTGGCCCATCTCGCGGCCCAGGAAGACCTCGGCGTTGCCGGTGCCGAACTTACGGGCGCCGAGCTGCTCGCTCATGCCGTATTCGGTCACCATGCGACGGGCGACGGCCGTGGCCTTCTCGATGTCGTTGGAGGCGCCGGTGGTGGGCTCGTGGAAGACGAGCTCCTCCGCCGCGCGGCCGCCGAGCAGCATCGCGAGCTGGTCCATCATCTCGGACCTGGTGGCCAGGAACTTGTCCTCCATCGGCAGCGTCATCGTGTAGCCGAGGGCGCGGCCGCGGGACAGGATCGTGATCTTGTGCACCGGGTCGGAGTTGGGCAGCGCGTGAGCCACCAGCGCGTGACCGCCCTCGTGGTAGGCGATCATCTTCTTTTCCTTGTTGGACATGACCCGGGTCTTGCGCTCGGGCCCTGCCATGACGCGGTCGATCGCCTCTTCGAGGATGTCCATCGTGATCAGCTTCTGGTCGGCCCGCGCCGTCAGCAGCGCGGACTCGTTGATCACGTTGGCCAGGTCGGCGCCGGTGAACCCCGGCGTGCGGCGGGCGATGACGTCGAGGTCGACGTCGGACGTGAACGGCTTGCCACGACCGTGGACCTTGAGGATGCCCTTGCGGCCCTCGAGGTCGGGACGGTCGACGGTGACCTGACGGTCGAACCGGCCGGGACGCAGCAGCGCCGGGTCGAGGATGTCGGGCCGGTTGGTCGCGGCGATGAGGATCACGCCGCCCTTGACGTCGAAGCCGTCCATCTCGACGAGCAGCTGGTTGAGCGTCTGCTCACGCTCGTCGTGACCGCCGCCCAGGCCGGCGCCGCGGTGGCGGCCGACGGCGTCGATCTCGTCGATGAAGATGATCGCCGGGGCGTTGGCCTTCGCCTGCTCGAACAGGTCACGCACCCGGGAGGCGCCGACGCCGACGAACATCTCGACGAAGTCGGAGCCGGAGATCGAGTAGAACGGCACGCCCGCCTCACCCGCGACCGCGCGGGCGAGCAGGGTCTTGCCGGTGCCGGGCGGGCCGTACAGCAGCACGCCCTTGGGGATCTTCGCGCCGATCGCCTGGAACTTGGCCGGGGCCTGCAGGAACTCCTTGATCTCCTGGAGCTCCTCGATGGCCTCGTCGGCGCCCGCGACGTCGGCGAAGGTGGTCTTGGGGGTGTCCTTGGTGATCAGCTTGGCCTTGGACTTGCCGAAGCTCATCACCCGCGAGCCGCCGCCCTGCATCTGGTTCATGATGAACAGGAAGAGGAGCACGATGATGACGATGGGCAGGAAGCTCACCAGAATGCTGACCAGGATGCTGTCCTGGGGCACCTCGGTCGCGAAGCTCTTGGTCTTGCCGGCCAGGACCTGCGTCTGCAGCTCCTCGGTCAGCTTGGGCCCGTAACCGGAGACCCAGTCGGACTGGATCGTCTTGGTCGGGGTGTCACCCGGCTTGACCGGGATCGCGTTGTAGAGCGTCAGCTCTATGCGCTGGTCCTTGTCAACAATCTTCGCGTTGCTAACGTTTCCAGTGCGAATTTGCTGAAGGACCGTGGACGTGTCGGCCTGCTTGAAATTACCGCCGCCGCTCCAGAGCTGGGTGACGAGCAGGAGCAGCACGACGATGCCCAGGATCCACAGCAGTGGCCCACGTGTAAATCGCTTGAGATCCATCCGATGCGGAACCCCCTTGCGGGCCCGTCCCTTCCTGACCATGGCCTGGAACCCCGGGGAGCGCCCCGGGGCCGCGACATCCGGCGCCGCGACTTCTGACTACCCGAAGGGGACACGCGGTCACCCTTCCGGAGTCAGAAGGTACACCGGCACAGCGTGCGACGGCACCGCCCGCTGGACCAGCCTTGCCCTACCAACGTACGTCAGGGTGCCCGGTGTTCCCGGCGGCCGGCGGTATCAGGACTTGTACACATGGGGCGCGAGAGTCCCGATGAACGGCAAGTTACGGTAGCGCTCGGCGTAGTCGAGGCCGTATCCGATGACGAACTCACTGGGAATGTCGAAGCCGACGTACTTGACGTCGATCGGCACCTTCAGGGCATCGGGTTTGCGAAGCGCGGCGCAGATCTCAAGGGACGCGGGGTTGCGCGACTTGAGGTTTTCGAGCAGCCAGTGAAGGGTCAATCCGGAGTCGATGATGTCCTCGACGATCAGCACATGACGGTTCATGATGTCGGTGTCGAGGTCTTTCAGCACCCGCACGACGCCCGACGACTTGGTGCCCGCCCCATAGGACGACACCGCCATCCAGTCCATCTGCACGGGCACGTGCAACGCTCTGGCCAGGTCGGCCATCACCATGACGGCGCCTTTGAGCACCCCCACGAGCAACACGTCCTTGCCCGCGTAGTCAGCGTCGATGCGCCCGGCGAGCTCCTTGATCCTGGTCTGGAGATCGTCCTCTGAGATGAGGACCTTCTCCAGTTCCTTGCCCATGTCGGCAGCGTCCACGTGTGGTTCCTTACGGGATGGGACGGGTGGCGAGTATCAGGGTCCCATACCGCCGAACGGCCGACAGACCTCCGGGCAGGTCGACGGCTTTCTGCCCGTGCCAGTGCGTGATCAGCCGGTCCACGGCGACCACGTGCGTCGCCGACAGCGCTCCGGACGGCGCTCCCGCCGCGATCGCCGCGCGCCGCAGCACCCTTCGGCGCACCGCGCTGGGCAGCCCGTCGAGCCCCGCCACGGCGAGCGTCACGGACCCGCCGATATCGCTAAGAGCGCAATCGTCGTACGCCTTCGCGGCCCACTCGTCGAGGGCGTCGGCGTCCTCCCGCGCCATCGCGGCGGTGCGGGCGAGCGCCTCGGCCACTCCGGGACCGAGCTCCTCCTCCAGCACCGGCAGAATCCTGGCGCGCACCCGCACCCGGGTGTAGCGGGGGTCCTCGTTGTGCGGGTCGTCCCACGGCGTGAGACCGAGCGCGCGGCAGGCGGCGACGGTCGTGGCCCGCGAGAGCTCAAGGAACGGCCGCCGATAGCGGCCGCTCCGGGCGGCCATCCCCGAGATCGACCTGAGGCCGCTCCCCCTGGCGAGGCCGAGCAGCACGGTCTCTGCCTGGTCGTCCCTCGTGTGGCCGAGGAGCACGGCCGCCGCCTGGAGCCGGTCGGCCGCACCGGCCAGCGCCTCGTATCTGGCGTCGCGCGCGGCCGCCTCGGGCCCGCCGGCGGTGCCGACCTGGACGGTGAGGATCTCGGCGAGCTCCAGGTCGAGCCGGTCGGCCATCGCGGCCACCCGCGCCGCCCGCTCGGCCGAGCCGGGCTGGAGCCCGTGGTCGACGGTCAGCAGGCCCGCCCTGAACCCGGCCCGCCGGGCGACGAAACCGAGCGCCGCGGCCAGTGCCAGGGAGTCGGCACCTCCGCTGCAGGCGGCCAGCACGAGCCGGCCCTCGGCGACGTCGGCCAGCGACTCGCGGACGACCCGCCGGACGTCGGCTACGGCTGGTTGCGGACCCACGGGCTCCATTGTCGCCGAGATCGCGGGCCGGCGATCTCGGCGAGGCTCAGGCGGGCAGCGCCGGGGCGTCGGCGACGCGGCGGATCCAGGCGGCGGGGTCGGAGATCTCCGGGGTCGTCGGCAGCGTCTCCGGCGAGGTCCAGACCTTGTTGAACCCGTCGATGCCCACCCTGTCGACCACCGTGCGCACAAAGGCGGAGCCCTCGGCGTATTGCTTCATCTTCAGCTCGATGCCCAGCAGGCGGCGCATCGTGCGGTCGAGCCGGGAACCACCCTCGCGACGCTGGGCGAACTTGGACCGGATGATCGCGACCGAGGGCACCACGCTGGGCCCCACGGCGTCCATGACGAAGTCACCGTGGCCCTCCACCAGGGTCATCACGGCCGTCAGCCGGTCGAGGATCTCCTTCTGGCCGGGCGACTGGATGGCGTCGATGAGGTTGCCCTCGCCGCCGCGCACCACGTCGGCCACCGTGTCGGCGGCGCTGCGCAGCCGTTCGAGCACGGTGGGCAGGTCGAGGTCGGAGGCCAGCAGGAACTCGGTCATCTGCGAGCGGACGTATTCGCGCAGCCAGGGCACCCCGGTGAACTGCACCCGGTGGGTCTCCTCGTGGAGGCACACCCAGAGGCGGAAGTCCTGCGGGTTGACGTTCATCTCGCGCTCGGCGTGCACGATGTTGGGCGCGACCAGCGTCAGGCGCCCCGCGGGCTCACGGCCCGTGGGGTCGGGCGGCAGGAACAGCTCGTACTGCCCCAGCACCCGCGAGGCGAGGAAGGCCAGCACGGCACCCACCTCGACACCGGTGATGCGGGAGCCCACGGCGGTGACGATGGCCGGCGGCGGGGTGGCGGCGCTCGTCATGCGCTGGGTCAGCGGCTCGAGGACGACGCGGAACCCCTCGACGTTGGCCTTGATCCAGCCGGGCCGGTCGACGACCGTCGCCGGCTGCGGGGCGGTCTCGGTGTGGATTTTGGTGAACTCGCGGACGTGTCCCTCGGCCTCTCGGGACAGGGTGCGGAGCTCGGTGACGGCCTGCCTGGCCTCCTCTCGGCTCACCTGAGGACCGGGGCGCACCAGGCGCGTGCCGGTCGTGACGGCCAGATCCCAGTCGATCACCTGCATACCGTCCACCGTACGTGCTCCATGCCCGTACCGCGAAGACGCGCCGGTGTCTGGACTGAGGAGAGAGGGAGCGAAGCGACCGAACGACGAGGGAAGACACCGGACCACAGCGGCTGAGCCGCGATCCGCAGGATCGCCATCAACCCGCGAAGAGGCGGCCTTATGACCTCGCGACGATGGCGGCGAGCCGGTCGAGTACGGGTTCGGCGTTGGACGGGACGTGGTCGGCCATGAAGGCGAAGGTGACCAGCCGGCCGTCCTTGGTCGTGGCCATCCCCGCGAGCGTGTTGACGTTGTTGAGGGTGCCCGTCTTGGCGCGGACGAGGCCGACCTGGCCCTTGCTGTCGCCGCCGGTGAAGCGCCGGCCGTTGCCAAGGGTGCCGGAGAACCCGGCGATCGGCATACCAGACGCGAGCGCGCGCAGGTCGGGCTGGCCGGAGGAGAGGGCGATCAGCCGGGCCATCCCGTCGGCGCTGATGCGGTTGCGCGTGGACAGGCCGCTGCCGTCGTAGACCTGGATGCCCTTGGCGACGCCGCGGCGCTGGAGGACGGCCTGGACGGCGTCGCTCGCGCCCTCGAAGGAGGCGGGCTTCCCCTCCTTGATGGCGACCTGCCTGGCGAGGGTTTCGGCCAGGTCGTTGTCGCTGTACGTCAGTGCGCGCTCGACCAGGGCGTAGACCGGGGCGGAGTCGACCTTGCCCAGCTCGGCGGCCCCTTGCGCGGCCTTGGCCGGGCGCATCGTGCTCGCGACGCCGATGCCGTTTCCGCGCAGGAGCCCGGCGAAGGCCGCGGCGGCGAAGCGCGGTGGGTCGGACACCCGCGGCTGGGAGTGCCCGGGGTGCTGCCGGCCCGCGTCGATGGTCAGGGCGTGCACCGGGGTGACCTCGCCGTCGGGCACGTAGTTCGGCTTCCAGCCGGGGGCGCGCGTGGGGCCGGTGTAGAGGGAGGTGTCGTACGAGAGCGTGACCTTGGTGACGCCCCGAGCCTTGAGGGCCTTGGCGGTGCGGGAGGCGAGCGTGGCGAGCGTGGGCTGCCTGGGGTAGGAGCCGGGCTTGGCCGACGGGCCGGCCAGCGTGGTGTCACCGCCGCCCACCAGCACGATCGAGCCGGCCGAGGCGCCCTCCACGACCCGTGTGGACAGGCGGGCGTCGGGGCCGAGCGCGGCGAGCGCCGCGGCGCAGGTGACGACCTTCGTGGTCGAGGCCGGGACGATGCCCGTGTCGGGATCGGCGGCGAAGAGGCGCTCGCCGGTGGCCGCGTCGAAGACGACCGCGCCGACCCTGTCACCGAGCGCCTTGTCACCCAGCGCGTCGGTGAGCTGTCGCGTCAAAGTACCCTTGGTCGGGAGAGGTCCGTCTCCGGCCCTCGCCGGCAGCTGGGCCAGCACAGGGCCCGCGGTGACCACGGAGACGGGGGGAGACTCCTTGGGAGACGCTGTCGGCGTGGTCGGTGAAGGCCCGCTCGTCATCGTGCTCAGGTTGAGATCGTTGCGCACCGCGTAGACGCCGGTGACGATGGTGACGACCTGCAGCAGGACGAGTGTGGTCAACATCACCCACCGCTCGTGCCGCGCCACGTCGCCTGACCTCTCTCTGGTGTTCGCCTACGAGACATTAACGCCCATCCGGGGGTACCCGGGGGCTTGAGCGGAGGAACCGCGGTGGAGTTCGACGTTGTCGTTGAGATTCCCAAGGGGCAACGGAACAAGTACGAAGTGGACCATGAGACCGGCAAGATCAGGCTCGACCGGCTCCTGTTCACCTCCACGCAGTACCCCGCCGACTACGGCTTCATCGAGAACACCCTCGGTGAGGACGGCGACCCGCTCGACGCGCTGGTGCTACTCCAGGAGCCGACGTTCCCCGGCTGCTACATCACCTGCCGCGCGGTCGGCATGTTCCGGATGACCGACGAGAAGGGCGGCGACGACAAGGTCCTCTGCGTCCCCTCCACCGACCCCCGGATGGAGCACATTCGCGACATCCACCACGTCGCGGAGTTCGACCGGCTGGAGATCCAGCACTTCTTCGAGGTCTACAAGGACCTGGAGCCCGGCAAGTCCGTCGAGGGCGCCAACTGGGTGGGCCGCATGGAGGCCGAGGTCGAGATCCAGCGTTCGTTCCAGCGGGCCAAGGACACCGATCACGCCCACTGATCATCCCACGGGCCGGGTGGCGCCCACGAGGTCGGGGCGCCACATCGAGGCGACCCGCACCACGTCGCCGGTCTGCGGGGCGTGCACCATCATCCCGCCGCCCACGTACATGCCCACGTGGTGGATCGTGCCGGGGTCGCTGGAGACATAGCCGAAGAACAGCAGGTCGCCACGGCGTAGCTGATCGAGCGGGATGTGCGGACCGGACGTCCACTGGGTGCCCGTCCAGTGGTCGATCCGCACCCCGACCTGCTCCCAGGCCCGCATGGTCAGGCCGGAGCAGTCATAGCTCGACGGTCCGTCGGCGGCCCACACGTACGGCTTGCCGAGCTGGGTCAGCGCCCAGTTGGCCGCCACGTCGCCCATCAGCGAGCCCGACCCGCGCAGCGCGGCGCTGTAGCCGACCTGCTGCAACGCCGCCAGCCGCCGCCTGGCCAGCCGCTCGGCCCGGCTGCGTGCCGCCTCCACTCGCCGCCGCAGGTGGGCGCGCTCGGCCCGCAGGTCCTTGGTCTCGGACCGCTGCCCGGCCACGGCCCGCGCGGCGGCGGCCTGCGCCTGTTCGGCGCGCTCGGTGGCGGCTTGGTGCTCGGTGTAGGCGTTGGCCGCCTGGGCGCGCAGGATGGCCGAGACCTCCTGCGCGTCGCGCAGGCGGCTGAGGATGTAGGCGCGTTCGCCGCTGAGTTGTTCGAGGGTGCTGGCCCGGTGCAGGTAACCGTCCTGGTCGCCGGTGTCGCTGATCAGGAGGATGGCCGAGCTGCTCACGTTGAGCCCGCCGTAGCTCTGCGCCGCCATCAGGGCCACCGCGTCGCGCGCCAGCGCCACCTCGGTCTCGGCCGCGCTCAGCCTGGCCCGCGCCAGGCCCAGCGTCTCGCGGGCCTGCCGGAGCCGGACGAGCTCGCCGTTGTAGGCCTCGACCAGGCGCTCGGCCCCGGAGGCCAGGTCATGGAGCCGGGCTTCGGCCGTGGCGAGCGCCGCGCTCGCCGCGCCCAGGTCCTTCTTCCGGTCGCGTACGGCGTGCCGCGCCTCAGCGATGTCGTGTGGCGACGGCCGGGGGTCGGCGTGGGCCGGTGTGCACAACAGGAGGGCCAGGCAGGCGACGAGTCCAGCCCTGACGGTGTGCATAGATCCCCCTCGGATGTGGTCTATGCACACCATTCCCACCAGTCACTCTTTGCACACACGACTCTTACGCAACGTAATCAACGCTGGTCCGGCCTCAGGTCGGAGTGGCCGTGGGCGCAGGGGTTTCGGTCGGTGTGAAGGTCGGAGCCGGGGTGACGGCCGGTGTGGCGGTCGGTGTGTGAGGGTGTCGCGGTCTGTCCGGACGTGGGCGGATCGGACCGGGTTTCGGGGTGGGGGGGCAGGGCGTGGGCGTGTGGCTCTGGTGGTCGCGGGGCGGCTGGCGCGGCGGCTCCTTGGGACCGGTCGGACCGACCGGGCCCACCGGGCCGACCGGGTCGGTGGGGTGGCCCGTGGGTTGCGGCTTGGGGGTGCCGGTGGGCCGGTGGGTCGGGGGTGTGGCGCGAGGCGAGGCGCCCGGAGGGGCCGTCGTCAGGTGCGCGCCGGGCGTGGCGGCCGGGCCGCTCGGCGAGGCCGAGCCCGTCGCCCCCACCGGGACGGTGTCCCGGGTGTCGAGGATGGGCTGAACGTTGACCGGGGAGTCCTGAGGGGCGGGCAGCCACGGGAGCCTGATGCCGGGCGAGTCACCGATCACCGGCAACGCGACCGTGCCGATGCCGGACCCGCCACTCTCCTGCTTGCCGAAGGCGTTGAGGAGCATCGCTATCGCCACCACGGTCGCGACCGCCGCCATCGCGCCCGCCACCGCCTGAGGCCATCGTCGAGCCGGCCTGCCACCGGGGATGGGAAATCCGGCGCCGTCCAGCGCTCCCGACCGCCTGGCCACGTAGCGCCGGTAGGGCACCAGGCCGGGGTCGACGAAGCAGCTCATCACCCTGACCCGGAGCGTCTCGGGCAGCGTGACCACCGGCAGCAGCTCGAAGACCTTGGCCTCGGACACGTGGCGGGTGCGGTGGGGTGAGCAGGCGGCGCAGTGCGGCACGTGCCTGACCAGCCGGTCGCGCAACTCCCGGGTCAGCTCGCCGTTGAACCCGGCCAGAATGCCCGCCCTGGCCGGGCAGTCGTAGGAGCTCTTGCGGGCCAGAACCTCCGCGGTGATCGCGTCACGGAGCCGCTCGCGGGCCTCATCACGGCGATCCTCGACCTGGCGCGGCGCCACCCCGAGGATCGCCGCGACGTCGGCGATCGGCATCTCGTGCCTGGCCGACAGCTCGAGCACCTCACGGTGGGCCGGGACCAGGCTCTGGGTCGCGTTCCACGCCATGACCCGCAGATCGGCGTCGGCGGGCTCGACGGGCGGCGCCTCGGTGCCGCCGGGCGGGCTCTCGCCGGGGCCCGCCGCCCGGCGGCGGCGCAGGCATTCGCTCCGGGCCAGCGCGTAGAGCCACGGCCGGAGACGGTCGGGATCGGCCAGGGAATCGGCGTGCGCCTCTGCCGCGATCAACGTGTCGCGGAGTGCCACCTGGGCGCCATCGGAGTTGCGGAGAAGGGACCAGCAGTATCTGTAGATGCCCTCGGCGTGCGAGTCGTAGAGCGCCGCGAGGGCACCCGGGTCGTCGGCGCGGAGTGCCTCGACCAGGACGCGGTCATTCATGTCACCGAAGGTAATGGATCGGTAACTAGTAGTTCTACCCTTTCACCATGAATAGCAGCGATCACTCTCGGGACGACCGAGAAAAACAACTCTTTTGCCCACCACACAGTACGGAATTTCACTGCCTACCCGATTTATAACCTTATTTGATTGAGATTCACCATAGGGCGAGCCGCGCCCGGGGAACGGGCGCGGGTCTCACTGCTTGCCGGTCACGATCTGGCTTCCCCGGTCCACGGCGAACGGCGGGGTCGTCGGCTTGATCGTGTGCAGCGGCACCGCGCCGCCCAGCGCGAGGTCCTCGTACGGCCGCGCGGTCGACCCCCAGGTGCGGGCCGTCACATCGGTCCTGGCCACCTTGGCCCCCTTGGGCAGCCCTTCGATGGTCAGGATGAAGCGCGGCGGGCGGCCCGCCTTCACGTCGTCGGCGAACGTGCTGCCTCCCCCGAGCAACCTGCCCGCCTTGTCACGCAGCAGCGCGTTCACCACCAGCGTGCTCGCGGGCAGTTGGTACGGGTTCGCGATGTATCCGGTGACGAGGTACGACCCGTTCTTCTGCGGCAGGGTCTGCACCCGCGTGACGGGGAACTGCTTGAACGCCGAGGCGATGCGGGCCGCGGGCCGCCACTGGGCGGGGCGGTAGCCGATCGTCACCTTGACCGGCTTCTGCGTCGCGGACGTCTGGCCGGTGAAGGCCAGCGAACCGCCCGGCGGCACCGCGTCGAGCGGTTGCTCCATCTTGACGACCTCGGCGCCGGCGGCGTCACGCCCGACGACCGTGGCCACGACATGCTCGCCGAAGTGCCACGGGTTGGCGTTGGCTAGGACTCCGGCCCAGTTCACGGTGTAGCCGTCGGATGACTTGACGACGTTCGACACCTGTTCCTTGAGCGTGAGCGGCTTGAGCTGGGGCTCTGGCGGTTTCTCCGTCGAGCACGCGGCGAGGCAGATCGCCCCGAGTGCGAGGAGGCTGACGATTCGGCTACGCGGGATCACTTTGCCGTGATAGCCCCTCGATGGGTGCGGATGGCAGAGGACACGCGCCAGCCGTACCAACTCTTTAACCCGGAGGCTCTTTGACGCGGAAGCTTCTCAATGCGGAAGCTCCTTAACGCGGAAGCTCCTTAACGCGAAGGCTCTTGACGCGGAGGCTCTTAACGCGGACGGACGACCCTGGCCTCGTCCCAGACCGGCTGTGGCGCCTCGTAGACCGTGCCGTCGGAGCCGAACACCAGGAAACGGTCGAAGTCGGCGGCGAACCAGCGGTCGTGGGTGACCGCCACCACCGTGCCGTCGAAGGCGTCGAGCCCCACCTGGAGCGCCTCGGCGCTGGCCAGGTCGAGGTTGTCGGTCGGCTCGTCGAGCAGCAGCAGTGTGGCGCCCGACAGCTCCAGCAGCAGGATCTGCAGCCGCGCCTGCTGGCCGCCGGAGAGCGTGTCGAACCGCTGCTCGGCGATCAGCCCCGCCAGCTCGTAGCGGGCCAGCGCCTTCATGGCCTGGCTCTTGTCCTTGGCGTGCTCGGACATCACGATCTCGACCGGCGTGCGGCGCAGCAGGTCGGGCCGGGCGTGCGTCTGCGCGAAGTGGCCGGGCACCACGCGTGCGCCCAGCCTGGCCACGCCGGAGTGGCCGACCGGCTCACCCGCGAGCAGTCGCAGGAAGTGGGACTTGCCCGAGCCGTTGGAGCCGAGCACCGCGACCCGCTCGCCGTACCAGATCTCCAGATCGAACGGCCGCATGAGGCCGGTGAGCTCCAGCTGCTCACAGATGACCGCGCGCTTGCCGGTGCGGCCGCCCTGGAGGCGCATGCTGATGTTCTGGTCGCTGGGGGCCACCTCGGGCGGGCCCGCCTCCTCGAACCTGCGCAGCCGCGTCTGGGCCGCGTGGTAGGGGGCGGCCATGCCGTCGTTGTAGCGGGCCTTGTTCTTGAGCATGTTGACCAGGGTCTTGATCTTGGCGTGCTCCTCGTCCCACCGCCTGCGCAGTTCGTCGAGCCGCTCGTTGCGGGCCCTGCGGGCCTCGGCGTAGGTGGCGAAGCCGTCGCCGTGGATCCAGATGTTGCCCGACTCGACGGTGACGATGCGGTCGACGGCGTTGGCCAGGAGCTGGCGGTCGTGGCTGACCAGCAGGACGGTCTTGGACGTCTCGCGGAGCTGCTGCTCCAGCCACTCCTTGCCCGGCACGTCGAGATAGTTGTCGGGCTCGTCGAGCAGCAGGGTCTGGTCGGGGCCGCGCAGCAGCGCCTCCAGGACCACCCTTTTCTGCTCGCCTCCCGACAAGGTGGACACTTCTCGATATTTCACGTTGTCGTACGGCACCCCGAGAGCGGCCACCGTGCACGTGTCCCAGAGCACCTCGATGTCGTAGCCACCGGCGTCGGTGTAGTCGGTGATCGCCTGCGCGTAGCGCATCTGCGCCTTCTCGTCGTCGCGCTCCATCATCACCAACTCGGCCTGCTCCAGCCGCTCGGCCGCCCGCCGCACGGACGGAGGGGCGACGCCGAGCAGCAGGTCGTGCACCGTGCTGCCGTCGCGCACGCTGCCGATGAACTGGCGCATCACGCCCAGCCCGCCGGAGCCGGCCACGCTTCCCTCGACCGGCTGCAGGTCGCCCGCGATGAGCCGCATCAGCGTGGTCTTGCCCGCGCCGTTGGGCCCGACCAGCGCGGCCTTGACCCCCTCACCGACCCTGAACGACACGTCGTTGAGCAACGGCCGCCCGTCAGGCAGCACGTAGGTCAGATGTCCTACTTCGACGTGTCCCACGACAGATCCTCCATGTCTCCCCGGCGGAGAGTACCTGCCGGTGGCCACGGCGGGCACGCCAATATTCCGTGCCACGACCCCGGACACGCGTCTCAGGCGGCCGAGGAGAGCCGACTCACCGCTGGCGGATCAGATCAGGACGGACTCATAGAGGATGCGGGCAGCTCATCTCCATCCACGGCTGGCTAAGTGTTCATACCGCAGAGTCATACGAACGGTTAACTTATAAGTGTTCGTATGAATGAGGAAGAGGAACGCTTGTGGCGGAGTACGTCTCCATGTCATGGACAGGCACCCCGAACGGCGCGACGCGGGCGGAGCGGCAGCCCTGCCCGTACCGAGCCTACGTCCCCGATCCTTTGGCGAGCCGCCCCCTGACCCTCTCTGCGCAACGCGTGGCGGACGTGAACGACGTGGAGCGACGGCTCGCCGACCTGAACGCCTCCCCGCAAGCTCTGGTCAGCCTGGAAGCCCTGGCCAGGCTTCTCCTGCGAGCCGAAGCCGTGGCCAGTTCTTTCATCGAAGGGTTGCAGATCAACGTGCGCCGCCTGGCCAAGGCCGACGTAGCGTCACGAACCGGTCTAGAGGCACGAGACGACACGGCGTACGCGGTTCTCGGAAACGTTCGAGCCATGGAATCGGCTCTCGATCTCGCGGACGCACCGACGGTGCGTGTGGACGATGTGCTCGCACTCCATCGAAGGCTTCTCGAAGGGACCCGAGACGAACGTTTCGGCGGACTGATCAGAACCGACCAGAACTGGGTCGGCGGGACTGGGATGTCGCCATGCACGGCCGAGTTCGTGCCTCCTCCACCGGAAAGGGTGCAAGCTCTCCTTGAAGACTTGTGCGCGTACATATCAGGAGACGATCATCCCGCCCTGGTCCAGGCGACTCTCGCGCACGCGCAGTTCGAAACGATCCATCCTTTCGTGGACGGCAACGGTCGTACCGGGCGGGCACTCATTCACCTGATCCTCCGGCGACGAGGAGTGACACCCAAATTCGTCCCGCCGATCAGCCTGATCCTGGCATCGCACGCCGATGCCTACATCGGAGCCCTCACGGCCTACCGCTACGAAGGTGCCCCTGACTCCGCCCAGGCGCAGGAGGGAATGGGCGTCTGCATCGATCGATTCGTCGCGGACACCGCCCGCGCCAGTATCGACACAGATCGATTCGGCACAGAGCTTGATGCGCTCGAAAGGGGATGGCGGAAGAAGCTGGGCAGGGTTCGGGCCGGATCATCCGTTGATCTGCTCTTGAGAGTGCTTCCCTCGGCTCCGGTTCTGACGGTGGCCACTGCCGCCGACCTGATCGGTCGATCCGCCCAGCGGGCCAACGACGCCGTCAACCAGCTCGTGACCGCGAACGTGCTCAAGCAGACGACGATCGGCAAGCGTAACCGTGCGTTTGAGGTGCCTGATCTCATCAGCGCGCTCACGGGTTTCGAGCGAGCACTCGCCAGCCCACTGGGCGACACCCGCCAGGCCGCGCCCATTCGTCCGGTTCCCTACCGGTCATAGGCGTTCACACCTCAGAGCCATACGAACGGTTACCGGGTAAGTGTTCGTATGGGCTGTCGGCGAGCTGGGGCGGGCGCCCGGAGGGCAGGACGGCACCGCTTGTTTCGTGGGGCTCACTGGAGGGGTGGACAGTAAGTGATCTAATGACTAGAACTGTAGGCAGCCATCCTCCCCCCAAGGACGTGTGATGTCGCGATTCCGGTCAGCCCTCATCCCGTTAGCCGCCGCCACGCTGCTCGGCCTGACCTCGGTGCCGCAGCAGGCGTTCGCCGCCCCGCCCAAGCCGGTGCCCTCCGTGGCCGTCGCCCAGCAGGCCACGGAGGCGTCCTCGTGCGCCCCCACGGTGCGAGGCGCGACCATCGACCCCAGGCTGACCAGCCTGTTCACCACCTACGGCAACGACAACAGCCACCTGGACGACTGGACCGGAGCCGACGGCACCTACTCGCTCCGGCTGCCGAACGGGCGTGAGCTGTGGGTGTTCTCCGACACGTTCCTGGGCCAGGTCAACGCCGACGGCTCCAGACCGCCGGTGGTCGAGGAGGGCGGCACGACCGTCTTCCTGAACAACTCCTTCGCCGTCGAGCGCGGCGGCCGGCTGTCGACCATCCACGACGGCACCGCCGAGCGGCCGACCGCGGTGATGCCGCCCCGCGACCAGAACCACTGGTACTGGGCCGGCGACGCCACCCTGGCCGGGGGCATCGTCGAGGTGACCTACCAGGAGTACGAGCGGTTCGGCAGCGGCGCCTGGGACTGGCGCTGGCACCGGAACGTGGTGGCCAGGTTCGCGCCGGGGCGCCTCAGCCGGCCGATCAGCGTGCACGACCTGCCCTCGGGGCACGGCGTGGCGTGGGCGTCCGGGATCCTCAAGGTCGGCGGCCACACCTACGTGTACGGGGTGGAGGACCACGGGTCGCCGAAGTACATGCACATCGCCCGGGTCAAGGGGCAGAGCCTGCTCGGCCGGTGGGAGTTTCTCAAGGCCGACGGCACCTGGTCGCCGAACGAGGCCGACTCGGCTCGCGTGATGAGCGGCGTGGCCAACGAATACAGCGTGAGCCGCGTCGGCGACGGGTACGTGCTGATCACGCACGACACGACCGAGGTGCTCAGCCCGAACATCGTGGCCTACTCCTCCTGCTCGCCGTTCGGGCCGTTCACCGGCAAGCAGCACGTCTACACCACCCCCGAGACGGGCGGGAACATCTTCACGTACAACGCCCACGCGCATCCCGGCGTGGCGGGTAAGGGGCTGGTCGTGTCCTACAACGTCAACAGCTTCGTCAACACCGACCACTACCGCGACGTGTCGATCTACCGGCCCCGGTTCATCGACGTGACGTTCGGGTGAGACGCAACTGGGGCGCCCGCCTGCGGCACGTCGTGATCGACGGGCTGCGGGCGGTCGTGCTCGAGAACGAGCGGCTCCGCGTGACCGTCGTGCCGGGCAAGGGCGGCGACGTGGTGGAGTTCCTGCACAAGCCCAGCGACACCGACTTCGTCTGGCTCTCCCCGCAGGGCCTGCGCGACCCGGCCGGCCACCTCCAGGGCGCGTCCGACGACGTCGCCCAGTTCGTCGACCACTACGAGGGCGGCTGGCAGGAGGTCTTCCCCAACGGCGGCGCCCCGAGCGAGTATCGGGGCGCGCGGCTGGCCCAGCACGGCGAGGTCGCGGGGCTGCCATGGGAGGCCGAGGTCGTGGCCGACTCCGAGCAGGAGGTCGCGGTCCGGCTCAGCGTGCGGACCAGGCGGCTCCCGTACCTGGTGGAGAGGACGTTGCGGGTGCGGTCGGGCACGGCCGCGCTGGAGATCGAGGGGCGCGCGACCAATGAGTCGGGCGTCGAGGTGCACGCGATGTGGGGCCAGCACATCGTGTACGGCCGGCCGTTCCTGCGGCCGGGCGCCCGGATCCGGCTGCCGCCCGGCGTCACCGTGGTGCCGCACGAGAGCGCGATCAACCCGGCCGGGCGGGTGGTCCGGGCCGGTGGCCCGTGGACGTGGCCGGTGGTGCCCGCCGAGGGCGGCGGAGAGACGGACCTGAGCGTGGTCGGGGCACCGGGGGCGCCGAGCGACATCGTCTACCTGACCGGGTTCACCGAGGGCTGGTACGAGATCTCGGCCGGCGTCGGCCTGCGCGTGGAGTGGGACGCGGCGCTGCTGCCCTATCTGTGGATGTGGCAGGAGTTCGGCGCGACGACCGGCTATCCCTGGTGGGGGCGGGCCTACACCCTGGGGCTGGAGCCGTTCTCCAGCATGCCGACCGACGGGCTGGCCGCGGCCGTGGCCAACGGCACGGCGCTCACCCTGGCCCCCTACGAGAGCAAGGTGTCGAGGTTGCGGGCGGAGGTTCTGGCATGAGCGAGTTCGGCGGGAAGGTGGCGCTGGTCACGGGCGGCTCGATGGGCATCGGGCGGGCGGTGGTCGACCGGCTGGCCGAGGGCGGGGCGTCGGTGGTGTTCTGCGGCGCCGACAAGGACGCGGAGTTCGACGGCGAGCACGTGACCGGCGTGGTCGCGGACGTACGGCGGGCGGGCGACATGCGCGACCTGGCCGACCTGGCCGTGACCCGCTACGGCGGGCTGGACATCGTCGTGACGTGCGCGGGCGTGCAGCGGTACGGCACGGTCGTCGACACCCCGGAGGACGTCTGGGACGAGGTCCTCGACATCAACCTCAAGGGCGTCTACCTCACCTGCCAGGCGGCCATCCCCCGGATCAGGGCGCGCGGCGGCGGGTCGATCGTGCTGATGTCGTCGGTGCAGGCGTTCTCCTCGCAGACGCGGGTGGCGGCCTACACCGCGAGCAAGGCCGCGCTCAACGGGCTGACCAGGGCGATGGCGCTCGACCACGCGCCCGACGGAATCCGGGTGAACGTGGTCTGCCCGGGCTCGGTGGACACACCGATGCTGCGCTGGGCGGCCGACCTGTGGCGGGGCGAGCTGTCGCAGGACGAGCAGGTGGCGCAGTGGGGCCGGGCCCATCCGCTGGGCCGGGTGGCGAGGCCGGAGGAGGTGGCGGAGCTGGTCGCGTTCCTCGCGGGGCCGCGCTCGTCGTTCATCACCGGCACGGAGCACCGGGTGGACGGCGGGCTGCTGGCGCGCAACCCGGCGGCGCTGCCCGAATGAGCGACGCGGGCCTCAGCGGCCCGTCCGCGCCGACACCGGTCTCAGCGGCCCGTCCGCGCCGGCACCGGTCTCAGCGGTCTGTCGGCGCTGACGCGAGGCTTCAGCGGTCGGTTACGGCGGAGGCGCGTGAGAGGCGGTGCCGAAGGTTGGCGCGCAGCATGGCGAACCGCTCGGGCTCGGCGGCGATGACGACCCGTTGGAGGGCGGCGTCCGCCGCGAACCAGGCCGCCACCAGGCCCGACGACCACTTGCAGGCGGTGTCGGCCGACGCGGTGCGCTTCTCCCCGGCCGTGATCGCGGCCTTCTCCAGCCGCCAGCGGCGGTCGGCGACGGCCGCCTCCGGCGTCGGATAGCGCAGGCCGGCGCGCTCCATGCAGGCCCTCCAGCGTTCGGTGGCCTCGGTGACGGCGGGCTGGGTGGCCGCCTCGTCGAGGCTGCGCGAGTCCTGCAGCGCCAGCCAGCGCCAGTCGGCCTTGGGCGCTCCCCCGGCGATCATCGCCGAGGCCTCGCTCATGCAGCCTGGACGTCCGGACGAGTCGTACAGGCGGTGGCGGGCGGCCGGGGACAGCTTGTCGTGCCACGCCGGACCGGCCGGGTCGGACGGAGCGAGGTGGTAGCCGTAGCGCCGGGCGTGCTCCGGGTCGGCGACCCCGTAGCGGCGGCTGTTGCCGGGATCGGTCCGCGCGATCTTGGTCGCGTCGGCCGGCGGCGGCGACACGGTGAACCCGTGGCGGCGCATGCACTGGGCGAGCAGGCCGGCGTGGGCGTCGGCGAGCAGGGCGCGGTGCCCGGCCGTCGGCTTGTAGGCGTCGAACGGCAGCACCAGGTCGGCCATGCCGGTGACCTGGACCACGGGCTCGGCCGCCCTCGGAGCAGGGGCGGCGGAGCAGGACGGCAGCCCGGCCAGGGCGACCAGGGCCAGCGCGAGCCGCCGCCCCGTCCCCGCCGGCCGGGCGCCGGCACCGGGCCTCACCCGCAAGAGATGTCGAGGGAGCTCGCGCTGTTGTCGCCGACGGCGTTGTTCGGCAGGTAGCCGTCGGCTGCGCCGGGCTCGAACGTGCTGTGCGCGCCGGTGAAGAAGCGGTTTTGCCACAGGGTGACACGGCAGAGGCTGTCGTTCCTGAGGGAGCTGGTCTCGTTGTCCACCCGGGACCAGAACGCGATGGCGTGGTCGCCGAAACGCCACCGGTTGTCGCGCAGGTCGGTGTCGTCACCGCCGAAGTCGGCCCACAGGTCGCTGAAGCCGTTGTTGAAGTCGGGCGCCTTGTACAGGCACACCCGGCCGGAGGAGCAGGTGCCCCTGGGGCCGGCGAAGGCGACGGCGGGGAGGACCAGGGTGAGCGACAGGGCCGCGCCCACGACGGCGGCGGCCCGGATGATCGGCTTCATGGGTGTCTCCTAGATCGGCGGAGCCTTTCTCGACCCGTAACCTAGCGTGCCGATGAGAGCGCGTCCCGTTATGACATGCCAGGTCAGGTAAGGGTTCCGCCCGCCCGATCAGAGGGTGATATTTCCGGAGACGGTGGGGTCTGCGAAGCGTTCGTTAGGCACCTGGGCGTACCAGCCCGGCCGCCCGGGATCGCGGTCGTACGGGTAGCCGCCCAGCTCCCGGTAGAGCTCGGCGTAGCGCGCGACCCGCTCGCGATCCAGCCGCACCCCCAGCCCCGGCCCGGTCGGCACCGCGATCGCGCCGCCGGAGTAGGCCACCTTGCCTCCCTCGATCACGTCGTCGCGGAGCTGGTGGTAGTGGGCGTCGGCCGCGTACGTGAGGTTGGGCAGCACCGCGCCGAGGTGCAGCATGGTCGCGAGCTGGATGCCCAGCTCGCCCGAGGAGTGCACGGCCACCCCGAGCTGGAACGTCTCGCACACCCCGGCCGCCTTCAGGCACGGCCGGATGCCGCCCCAGAACGTGGTGTCGAGCAGCACCACGTCGGCGGCGCGGCGCAGCACGTTGGAGGCGAGCTGCTCGAAGTTGACGACGACGGTGTTGGTCGCCAGCGGCACCCGGACCTGCTCGCGCACGCTCCTGAGCCCTTCGAGCCCCCAGACGGGATCCTCCAGGTAGTCGTTGTTGAGCCCTTCGATGGCCTTGCCGAACCTCAGCGCCTCGGGCAGCGACAGCACGGCGTTGGGGTCGTACCTGAGCCGGTCCTCGGGGAACTCCTCGGCCAGCGCCCGGTAGCACTCCAGCTCGTGGCCGGGCGGGAACACGCCGCCCTTGAGCTTGTGCACGCTGAACCCGTGCGCCGCCCTCAGCGCCCGCGCGTGCTCGACCAGCTGCTCGGGGGTGCGGATCTCGGCGTGGCCCTCGGCCGCGTAGCGGAAGAACAGATAGGAGGCGAACGGCACCTCGTCGCGGATCCGGCCGCCCAGCAGGTCGGAGACGGACACCCCGAGCTGCTGCCCGACCAGGTCGAGGCAGCCGAACTCGATGGCCGCGAGCAGCTGGGTGCGGTTGTTGTAGAGCGAGGCGGTCGGGTTGGCGATCTTGAACCGAAGGGCCTCCAGCTGGAACGGGTCGTGCCCCTTCAGGTACGGCAGGAGCGCGCGGAACGCCGCCTCGGCGCTCTCTCCGCCCCCGCCCATCTCACCCAGGCCGATCAGCCCGTTGTCGGCCTCGACCTCCACGATGGTCCGGACGAACCGCCCCCAGTGGGCGCCGTTGCTGTGCCGCAGCGGCGCCTCCAGCGGGACGGTGACCGTCGTGGCCCGGATGTCAACGATCTTCACTCGCACGTCCCCCAGACGGCGGCCACCCCGCAGGCGGGCAGCCGTACCTTGACCGATTCGCCGGTGACCTCGGCGGGCTCCAGCCCGCGCGCCAGCCCGGCGCTCACCCGTGCGCGCAGCAGGCCGGGCAGGCCGACCGTGACCTCGACCGGCTCGGCGGCCAGCGACTGCAGCCGGATCACCCGCTCCGCGCCCGCCCGGCCGATCGAGGTGACCAGCACGTCGGGGTGGTCGACGGAGACGTAGGTGCGGGCGGCGGCCTCGGCCGGGCCCTCCAGCAGCGCGCCGACGAACGGCTCGGTCAGCCCGGAGGCCGCCAGCGCGCCCAGGCGCCTGCCCTCGACGCCCGCCGCCGACATGACCGCGTAACGGAACGTCGTCTCGCCCTGCTGCTGCGCCGGGAAGTTCGTGTCCCAGATGTTGTTGAGCGCCCACGAATAGACCGTGCCGTCCTCCTTGTCGAGGGTCGGCGGGAACGGCGCGTACGGCATGTGGATGGTGCCGAGCTGCACCAGCGGCGCCTCCAGCGTGGCCCAGGCGATGGTCAGCTCGGAGTCGTCGAAGGCGATCCAGTGCCTGATCGGCAGCATGTACGCGGCCGAGCCCGGCACCTGGGGCACGTCGGGGCCGCCGACGCCGCCGGTCAGCTCCCACGCGGTCGCCGGCCCGGAGGCGAACGGGAAGGCGAGGAAGACCGCCTCCTTGGCCGGGGTGCCCTGCTTGGCGAGCTGGTAGGTCAGGTCGAGCCGGGCGACGCCGTGGTGCAGCTCGACCGTGGTGCGCAGCCAGTCGATGCCCTTGCCCTGCAGCTCGACGACCAGCTTCTCCCCCACGGCGGTGCGCTGGGCCTTGACGATCGTGGCGTTGCGGCCGATGGCCCGGTCGCCGAGCAGGGTCCGGTCGTGCGCCCCGACGTGCCCCGACAGGTGGTTGAAGTGCGGGGCGGTGGCGTATCGGTCGTAGACGTACTGGCCGAACCCGGCCGCCGCGTCGCCGTTGACCAGCTCGCGGCCGGCGGTCTTGTCGAAGATCGAGCTGATGTAGCCTTCGCGGACGTCGTAGACGACCCGGTAGAACTCGTTCTCGATCACGCCGCCGAGGTCGAGCTCGACCGGCTCGGGAGCCTGGCTCTCGCCCGGGACGACGTCGATCCGGGCATAGCCGTAGCCCGGAATGTCCGGCACGACCGCCCGCAGGTGGCGCCCGATCGGCCTGGTCGGCCAGTCCACCGGGTCGACGTACTCCTCGTGGTGCGCGACCCGCTCCCCGGTGCGCGCGTCGACCAGCGCGATCGGCACGTCGACCGGCACCACGTCGCGCGGCAGAAACGCCCTGACCACGTCGGTCCTGGCCCGCGTGCCGGGATTGAACACCGCGAACGACGCCAGCGGGCCCGGACTCTCGCCCGAGAGCGCGGCGGCGAACCGGCGGGTGGCCGCGTGCAGCAGATCGGCCGCGTCGTCCTGGGCGTCGTAGGCCCCCGACGACTTGCGCGTCCACTGCAGCCCGCCCGAGTCACCCGCCTCCTCGGCGTCCTCCCACGGGTTCGCGGCGCCCCAGGTGTGCTCGTTGAACAGCGCCACCTTGTCGTACGCCTCGTCGATCTGCTCGGTGGCGTCGGCGCCGGCCAGCGTGTGCAGCGTCTCGGCGGCCCGCAGCGCCGACTGCGCCCGCCGCACGTAACCGAGCGGGCGCGCGCCCGAGCCGAGCCCGTCGGCCCACCAGTCGGTCCAGTCGCCCTCGTGCACGGCCAGCCGGTCGAGGTGGTGCTCCTCGACGTGCTCGAAGAAGTCGCTGTTGACGGCCGAGCGCAGCCGGGGGAAGGCCCACTGCTCGTTCCACCTGCGGGCGATCGACGCGGGCACGATCGACGGGCCGGCGTTGTCGGCGTGCGCCCCCTGCACCCGCAGGTGCAGCACATCCAGCTCGTACGGCTCGCGCGGCGCGTCGGGCCCCTGCCAGCCGAACGTCCCCGGCCCGTACGGGTAACCCCGCGAGGCCAGCGCCGACAGGTAACGCGGCAGCAGGTCGTCGGCCAGCTCGTAGGAGTCGGTCAGCCCGACCGTGTTGCCCTCCATGTACGCCATGCCGTGCGGCGTGTCGGTGAACCAGACCAGCACCTCGTTGCCGCTCGGCGCCCGCCACCGGAACGGCCTGGTCAGCTTGTCGCCTCCGTGCAGGTAGGGCACGGACCTCCCGGCCCAGTTGTGGGCCGCGGCCAGGTAGCGCACCCCGGCGGCGTTCAGCGCGTCGATCAGGCCGACGACCGCGCCGGGCACGTCGGTGTGCATGGCCGACCGGGTGGCGAAGCCGTACCTGTGCTGGAGCTGTGAGGTGAAGCGGAGCTGACGGTAGAGCTCCTCGGTCGAGCAGGCCTCGGTGTGCAGTTGGAACGGCAGCGCGGTGACCTCGATGACGCCCTCGCGGGCCAGCGCGGCGAACGCGTCGACCTGCTCGGCGGGCCGGGCGGCGAGCCACTTCAGCGCGGGCATGGACGACTCGACGGTCCAGCGGAACTTCGCGTCGTCGGGCCAGGAGGCGGTCTCCTCGGCCAGCCGGAGCGCCGCGTCGAGGTAGTCGAGGTGGTGGCGCAGCACCGTGCCCTGCGGGTCGGTGTAGCCGATGTCGAGGTGGGAGTGGTGGACGACGAACACACTCCACTTGCGCTGCAGGGTGATCGTGACCTGGGCGGACCCGACGAGCCCGGCGTCGTCGCGCGACTCCAGCGTGAGCACGCGGGGCGCGCTCACCTCGGGCACCAGCAGCGTCACGTCGGTGCCGGTGGCGCTGTCGACGCCGACCAGCACGTGGGTCAGCGGCTGGGTGCTCGACACCCGGACCGCCTGGCGGCCGTCGTGGGTGAACAGCGGCAGCACCGCGACCCGCACCTCCAGCCCGCGCACGCTGATCACGGGCGTGGAGGTGTCGTCACGCAGCGCCTGCCGGATCCCGTCGTAGTCGGGGGAGCCGAGACTCCGCTGGAGCAACCGGCTGGTCAATTCAGACACTCCCTAGGGACAGGCCTCGGGCGAAGAGGCGCTGGGTGGCGAGGAACAACAGGACCGTCGGCAGCGAGCACACGAGCCCGGCGGCCAGCCCGACGGGCACCGGGGTGCCGGCGTAGACGTCGGTCATCAGCCCGGCGAGCGCGGTCATCACCGGCCGGACGTCGGCGGTCGTGGTCAGGGTCAGGCCGAAGATGAGGTCGTTCCAGATGAAGGTGAATTCGAGGATGAACACGGCGGCCAGCGCGCTGGTCGAGATCGGCAGGTAGATGCGCCAGAAGACGCGCCAGGTGGAGGCGCCGTCCATCCGGGCCGCCTCGAAGATCGAGAACGCCACGCCGGAGTAGAAGTTGCGCAGCACGAACGCGGCCAGCGGCACGTTGATCGCCGTGTAGAGGAGGATCATGCCGAGCCTGGTGTCGTACAGGCCGGCGTCGCTGTAACCGACGAAGAGCGGCACGAGCAGCATCTGCGACGGGAAGACGGTGCCACCGAAGATCAGCAGGAACCACCAGAACCCGTGGCGCAGCCGCAACACCACGATCGTGTAGCCGGCCAGCGCCCCGATGACGACGCCGAGCAGGGGCGAGACGACACTGTAGAGGGCGGTGCTGGCCAGGCTCTGCCCCAGGTCGGCGCTCTCCAGTGCCCTGCCGAAGTTGGCGAGCAGCTCGAAGTCGCCCGACGGCAGCCACGCCGTCGCGGGGTCGTAGGACGCGGCCGGCCGCGATGCGTTGACCAGCAGCAGGTAGGTCGGGCCCAGCCAGACGAGGCCGAGCACCACCAGGACGGCACGGCGGATCATCGGACCTGCCTCCTGAGATAGAGGTAGGACGCCAGCCCGGTGACCACGGTGAGCATCACGGCCACCGCGGAGCCGTAGCCGTAGTCGCTGGCCACGAACGTCTCCTTGTACATGGTGACCGCGAGCGTCTCCGAATTACGCCCCGGCCCACCCTGCGTCAGTACCCAGACGATGTCGAACGTCTTCAGGCTCGCCACCAGCGCCAGACCCACCACGACCGCGGTCAGCGGTCTCATCAGCGGCCAGATCACGTACCGGAACAGCCGCCAGCCCGACGCGCCGTCGATCCGCGCGGCCTCGATCGGCTCCTTCGGGATCGACTGCAGCCCGACCACGAACAGCAGCGTGTTGACGCCGAGCTGCTGCCACGTCCACACCAGCAGCATGGCCAGGGTGTTCTGCGGCGCCTCCTGTAAGAAGGCCGTGTCGACGCCGAGCAGCCGGTTGGCGATGCCGTCGTGCGACAGGATCGGACTCCCCACCAGGCCGAGCCCGGCCCCGCTCAGCGCGTACGGGAGCATGAACGGCACCCGATACCAGGCGCCGCCCTTGATGTCGTAGGACAGCACCGCCACCAGCAGGCCGAGGCCCACCGGCAGCACCATGGTGCCGATCACCCAGAGCAGCGTGTTGCGGATCGAGGTCAGCAGCGCCGGGTCGTCGAGCAGCTTGACGAAGTTGTGCGGGCCGATCCACTCGGGCGGCGCCAGGCCGTCGTAGCGGGTCAGGCTCAGGTACGCGGTCCACAGGAAAGGCGCGTAGAGCAGTCCCGCGACCAGTAAGGCCGCGGGAGCCACGTACCCGAGCCGGAAGCGGCCGAGCATGGGGGCGCGCGTGCTCATGGCTTCACGACGGAGGTCACTGGTGCGTGCTCCAGTACTCGTCCGCCTCCTTCTGGATGGTCTCCAGAACCTCCTTGTAGGTGCCGGGCTCGGTCACGAACTTGCCGAACCCGTCGAGCGCGGCCGTCAGGATGGGCGGCGGCGTGGCCTCGAAGTAGCGGTTGACCAGGCGATACTTACCGCTGCCCGCGTCCTTGGTGACCTGGCCGAGCGCCTCGTCCTTGATCTCCACCTTGGGGTTGGCGCTGACGTCGCCGCGGGTCGTGGCCCACTTCTCCTGTGCCTCGGCGGTGGTCCACCACGTGAGGTACTTCAGGCTCGCCTCAGGGTCGTCGGCCTTGGTCAGCGAGCAGAGCGGGCCGCTCTCGAAGATCATCGACGTCTTGGGCAGCGAGGCGTTGACGTTGGGGATCGTGAAGAAGCCGTAGTCGGTGCCGGCCTTCATGTCGCGCTGGGTCATGCTGGTGTTGAACCAGGTGCCGAAGGAGACCATGGCGGCCTTGCCGTTCTTCAGCACGTCGCCCGGGTCGGTCTTGTCGCCAGGATTCATGAAATATCCGGCGTCGATGAGTTCCTTCCACTTCTCCATCACCTGGACCACGCCCGGGTCGGTGTACTTCGCCTTGCCCGTGGACAGCCGGTCGTACAGGTCGGGGTCCATCCCGGCCATGAGCTGCTCGAACCAGACGAAGGAGAACAGCACGCTCGTGTGGTAGAAGGCCTTGACGTCGTTCTTCTTCAGTGTCTCCGCGACGGTGATCAGCTCGTCCCACGTCGCAGGCGGCCGCAGGTCGTGCTTGTCGAAGATCTTCTTGTTGTAGAACATCCCCCAGTAGGCGACGTTCATCGGCACGCAGTACTGCTTGCCGTCGATCGTGTAGTAGGGCGCCAGGTCCTGCGACAGGTCGCCCGCCTTGATCGCCTCCTGCCAGACGGCCGTGGTGTCGGCCACCTGCTTCTGCTTGACGATCTCCTCCAGCATCCCCCCGGTCTGCCAGGTGAACAGGTCAGGCTTGACGTTCGTACGGAACGACGCCTTGATGAAGGCCTGGTACTGGGCCGAGTCGGTGTAGCCCGTCGGCTTCATGCCCAAGCCGATCTTCTCCTTCGACAGGACCCCCATCTCGTCGAAGAACTTGCTCCACGCGCCCTTGTCGTTGTAGAGCGTCAGCTCGGTCTTCTTCTTCGCGGGCGCCTCGGCGCCGTTGCCGCCACAGGCGGCGAGGACAACGGCCGCCACGCCGAGCACGGCCATGCGTGACCGGATCATTCCCGGCCTCCTTGCTTCACTTGGGGGGGTGGTGCAACCTCTGCTCGATGACCGTCTTGACGTCCACCAGATGAGCCCGCATCCGCTCCTCGGCCGCCGCGGCGTCGCGCGCCACGATGGCCTCCAGGATCGACAGGTGCTCGTCGTGGTCGCGGCGGCGGTCGTCGAAGATCTGCAGGATCTCCCTCTGCTCGGGTCCGTGGACGGTGAGCAGCGAGTCGACGACCTCGTGCAGCACGCTGTTGCCGGCCAGCCGCGCGGTCGCCCGGTGGAAGGTCATGTTCGTGTCGTGGAGCTCGGCGTCCTTGCCGTCGAGATGCCTGGCGGCGTCGTCGAGCACCCGTTCAAGCGCCGCGAGCTCGGCGCCACTCGCCCGCTCGGCGGCCATCGCGGCCAGCGGCGGCTCGATGACGACGCGCGCGCCGAGCAGCTCCAGCAGCTGGGCGGCGTGCATCTCGCGCATGTTGGGGTTGGGTAGCACGAGGCGCTCGATGTCGGCGCCGACGTAGATGCCGGAGCCGTGACGCATCTCGATGGCCCCCGTGGCCTCAAGTCTGCGCAGTGCCTCACGCAATGTCGGGGTGGTGACGGCGAACCGCTCCGACAGCACCCTGGTCGAGGGCAACCTGTCGCCCGGCCGATGCCCGCCGGTGCGGATGAGCTCCAGCATGCGTTCGGTCAGCGCGTCGGAAAGTGTCGGCCGTGTTACCTCGGACATATCAAGTCATCTAATCACTTATTGCCAAGGCCGTCTATGAGGAAAGTATTTTTCCCGCTATGAAGCGGATCGTGGCGTGGCCCCAGCCGCTACGAACGGGCACCGCCCTTCACCGCACCGCCCTTCACCGCACCGCCCTTCACCGCACCGCCCTTCACCGCACCGCCCTTCACCGCACTGCCCGCACGGCCTCGGTCGCGAGGTCACGCCGGGAGCATGGCCCGCATCAGCCGCACCTGCTCCGTACGCGACGTCTCCACCTGCCCCGCCCACCGCCTGACCTCAGGATTGACCCCGGCCGTGAGGTGCTCGCCCGCCATCCGCGCGGCGACGCCCTGATGCGCGATCATCAGGTGGAGGAAGTCGCGCTCGAACCTCTTCGACTTCCGCAGCGCCTCGATCCGCTCGCGGTCGGTCTCCGGCAGGCCACCGTGATCGTCGTGCGACCCCGACGCGGCCGTCAGCGGCTGGCCCCAGGCGTGCAGCCAGCGCAGCATCATCTCGACCTCGTCCTGCTGCGTCGTCTCGACGGCCGCGGCCAGCGTCTTCAGCTCCGGTGTCCGCGCCCTGGCCGAGCCCAGTCTGGCGATCTCGATGCCCTGCCGGTGATGCTGCACCATCATCTGCACGAACATCACGTCGTCGGCGTCGACCGGATCGCTCGCGGGCTCGGCCACCCCGCAGGCGGCCACCAGCAGCAGCCCCAGGACGACGAGCCAGTGCGCCACCCCGCCGCGTTCCCGGATCGAGCTCTCGCGCACCGGCGCCCCCTAGGACGGGATTGGGAAAGAAACCTTCCTAAGGTTTCGACATTTCCCCTCGGCGCGCAAGGGCCCCCTCGGCCTCGTGCCTCAGATCAGTGGAGGCGGCCTCACGCGGTCTCGACCTGAGATGGGCGACCATCGCGACCGCGCCCATCAGCCAGCCGACCAGCAGCCCATAGGCGGCACCGTCGATCGCCGCACTGTACGGGAAGGATCCTATGAACTCTCCCTGGCTGGCGAGGTCCACGACGAGGAAGATCAGACTTTTCAGCACCCCGACGCCCCCCGCGACCAGGATCGTGCATCCCCAGCCGAGCATGAAGACGCCACCGGCACCCCCGCGTGGCCTGACGAACCGGACGGCCGCCCCCAGCAGGAGGGTCATGGTCACCACGGCGGCCACGGTCAGGAAGAGCAGAGCGCCCAGATCGAGTGCCACGACGAAGCCCGGAGGATCTTCACTGAAGTACCAGGAACCACTCACCGGATCGGGAAACGTGATCAGATTCAGGTAGCCGGCGCCGACTTCCACCGGATCACGCGGCGTCAGCAGGCCGCTGACCAGGAACAGCAACCCGAGGAACACCGCCGAGCTCGCGGCCGGCGTCCACGACGCCCTGCGCGTGCTCGGCGACGCCGCCCGGTGCGCCGGGGAGGAGGTGATGGAGTAGGTCAGCGCTGCCGCGAGGCCGCCCAGCCAGCCGAAGATCAGCCCCCACCCGGCGGCGCTGTACAGCATTCCCGGCATTCGCCAGAGGTCCACGTCGGGCCAGTAGACGCGGCCCGCGACACCGAACACGATCGCCGCGGCCCCCACGGCCGGGGCCGTGCACGCCCAGCCGAGCAGGAACACGGTGAAGCCCGCGCCGCGCGCGGGCACCGCCCGCCGTGACCCGGTCAGCAAAGCGTAGAGAACCAGCCCGACGATCGCGAAGCCCAGCACGATCCAAAGGATCCGAGGCAGGGAGAACCTCGGTAATCGCGGCATCGGGAACTGCAGCACGGACACCAGATCCGCGACCGGCCACGGGATATCAAGGGGCACGAGATCGATGCGGGATCCACCGAGCGCCCAGGTCGAGACGGCGACGAGAAGCATCGTGCCGCACACGGTCAGCGAGGCCGCGAGGCCGATCCTACGGCTGCGCCGCAGATCGACATGGTGCGTCGTCGTCTCACCCACAGGCCGCCCTCACTTCGCCCCAGATCTCGGCATAGTCGTTCACTGAGTTGCCGCGCCCGCTCGTCGAGATGTCGCGTCTGTCCGCGGCGGCGGCGGCCGTCAGAGCCCGCTTGAGCCGAGGATCCTCGGCTCGGGCGGCCAAGCTGGTCAGGACGGCAGCCCGCTGCCGGTTGTAGGCGGCGCGCTGCCGGTCGTTGGCATCGCTGTCCGCGGTCGTCATGGGCCGTGGCGGCAAGATAGTCACCGTTGCCAGTTGAGGCCCGATGTCGGCGCAGACCTCACCACCCCACAGCGCCGGCCGGGTCACCCCCAGCACGGCGGCCGCGACCCCGACGACCACGAGCACGCCGGCCAGTCGGCGGCGCAGGGGCGTAAGCGGCTCGTCGGGAACGTCGTCCTCATCGTCAGGCGGATGAGACGCCCCACCAGGAACAGGCACCGCCCCCCAAGGCGGCGGGCCGGCCCGAGCGGGCGCCTTCCCCGAAGGCGGCGGGCCGACCTGCTCGGACGACTCCCCCGAAGGCAGCGGGCCGACCTGCTCAGGCGACTCCCCCGAAGGCAGCACCTTGGTCAGTGGGAGCGCGTCTATGCGGGCGGTGATGTTGTCCGCAACGGCCACCGGCAGCCACGCCGGACCCGGCGCCTCATCTCCGGCCGCGAGCCGGTCCAGCACCTCTTCGGTGGTGGGCCGATCCTCGGGCTTCTTCGCGAGGCAGGCGGCGATGAGGTCACGCAGATCGCCGTCGGGCACCCCGTCCAGTTGGGGCGGCTCGTGCACCACCCGGTAGACCAGCACATGGGACGGCCCTTCCCCGAAGGGATTGACTCCGGTCACCGCATAGGCCAGCACGGCCCCCAGGGAGAAGATGTCGCCCGCGGGGCCCGCCACGTTCGCCGTGACCTGCTCGGGCGTCACGTAGCCGGGAGAGCCCATGACCATTCCCGATTGGGTGGCGGCGGTCGCGTCCGCCGCCCGGGCGATGCCGAAGTCGATCACGCGCGGGCCCTGCGGGGTCACGATGATGTTGGACGGTTTCAGGTCCCGATGGACCACGCCCGCCCGATGGATGGAGATCAACGCCTCGGCGAGTCCGGCCCCCAGCGTCCGTACGCTCTCCACGGGCAGCGGCCCGTGCGCCGCGATCGTGTCCTGCAGAGACAGGCCGGGCAGGAAGGCGGTGGCCAGCCAGGGCCGGTCAGCGTCGGGGTCCGCGTCGACGACCGCCGCGGTGTAGGCGCCGCCCACGGCACGCGCCGAGTTCAGCTCCTTGCGGAACCTCGATCTGAACTCCGCGTCCCCGGCGAGCTGCGAATGGATGACCTTGATGGCGATGGGAAGCCCGCCGGGCGAGCGGGCCAGGAAAACCTGCCCCATGCCACCCGCTCCGAGTCGCCCCGTAACGACGTATTTCCCGATCCGTGTGGGATCGCCTGAACTGAGCGGTTGCATAACGACCTCTTGCAGTCAGTGATCAGGCGCAGGCTAGCATCACGAAATATCACTGCAAATACTCTTTGACGCACGAACCGTTTCGCGGCTTTTGATGGCTCTAGGCTGTGCGCTGTGAACCCTGGGCGGATGGTCGTCGACGGCCGTTTCGAGCTGCTGGAACAGTTGGGAAGCGGCGGCATGGGCACAGTGTGGCGCGCCCACGATCTCGCCCTTCACCGGGAGGTGGCCCTCAAGGAAGTGCGCCCCTCCGGCCTTGAGCAGATGGACTCGGACAGGGCCGGGATGCTGCGCGAACGGGTGCTGCGCGAGGCCCGCGCGCTGGCCCGGCTCCACCACCCCAACGTGGTCGCCATCCACCACATCGTGGACACCTCGATGACGCCCCACCCGTGGATCGTCATGGAGCTCGTACGCGGCCGTTCGCTGCAGGAACGCCTGGCGCACGGACCGCTGGCACCGGTGGAGGCGGCCCACGTGGGGCGCGGCATCCTCGCCGCGCTGCGGACCGCCCACGCGGCCGGGATCTGCCACCGCGACGTGAAACCCGCGAACGTCCTGCTGCGCCACGACGGCAGCCCGGTGCTCACCGACTTCGGCATCGCCGCCCTGCACGACGCCCCCGGGCTCACGGTGAGCGGCGACGTGGTCGGCTCCCCCGAGTACATCGCGCCGGAACGGCTGCGCGGCCAGGAGGGCAACCCCGCCTCCGACCTGTGGTCGCTGGGCATGCTCCTGTACGTGGCGGTCGAGGCCCGTCATCCCATGCGCCGCGACACCCCCATCGCCACGCTCGCGGCCGTACTGAACGGCCATGTCCCGCCCCCGCGCCAGGCCGGTCCGCTGACCCCCGTGCTGACGGCGCTGCTGAACCCCGACCCCGCCACCCGCCCCAACGCCGCGCAGCTCGACTGGATGCTGGCCCAGGCGGCCGGCCAGCCCATGCCCGGCTACCAGCCGGGACCGTCAGGACCGCCAGGACCGCCGGGAAGCCGGCCCATGCCCGGCTACTCGACGATGCCGAACACAATCCGCCGCCCCCGCCGGCTGCGCGCGGTGACCATCGCCGGAGTCGCCGCGCTCGGCGGCATCCTCGCCACGGTCCTGGTGGTGCTCCCCAAGGTTCAGAACGGCCTCGGGAGCCCGACGACGTCCACGATCTCGCCGCCCGCCACCGCCCCGGAGTCCACCACTCCGGAGACCACCGCCACCAGCGCGAAACCGACGCCCCAGGACACCCCGGCCGGGTCCCTGCTGACCCCCAAGGGGATCAAGGCCGTGATCCCCCTGCTGGAGAAGGCGTCGGGCGGCACCGAGTTCACCGGGCTCACTGTGTACAAGGACTACGCGATCGCCCAGGCCCGGGTCCGGGGCAAGAAGAACCTCTACGACACCTACACCTACCGCAACGGCCAGGTCACCCGCGACACCGGCGGAACCCTCAGCCCCGACGACGCCGAGGTCAAGCTGAGCTCCTTCAACTGGGATGCCCTGCCCGCCCTGTGGCGCACCGCCGACAACCGGCTCGGCATCCCCAAGGCGACCAGCCGCTACCTGATCGTGCACGGCTCCTGGACGTTCGCGGACGACCAGCCCGTGCTGCTCGCCTACCTCTCCGACGAGTACGGCGGCGCCTACCTGGCCGCCGACGTCAAGGGCAAGGTGCTGACCCTCATGCCACGCGACGAGTGACCGCCGCGCCTCAGCCTTCCTCGGACACTCCCAGGCACATCACCCGGGGTTCGAGGCACCGCCGGTCAGCGAGATGATGGACCGGCTCGGCACGCCCCCGCTTTCAGGCGGGCCTGCTCGCCGCGGCTGGTGTGGCCAGGACACTCCACCCCACTGATCAGCCCGAGCCCTACTCCTTCAAGATGGGTCAGCGCGGCGACGGGAGTATGGACAGATCGCAGGCGTAGGCGTCGGCGGGCACGCTCAGCACCCAGACGATCATCGCGGCGAGCGACTCCGGCCGGATGCACGCCTCGGGATCGTGCGGTCGGCCGAAGGCATTTCTGACCTCGCCCAGCAGGTCGGTCGCCGTCGGGCCAGGGTAGACAGTGGTAACGCGAACTCCGCAGGCCGCCTCCTCCTCGCGGAGCGAATCGGCCAGCTCGCGCAGCGCCGCCTTGCTGGCGACGAACGCCGACCAGCGGGCGACACCGGTCATTCCGGGCGCTGCGTTGACGAACACCACGTGACCACGCGAGCGCCGTAGCGCGGGCAGCGTCAGCCGTACGAGCTCGGCGGCGGAGGCCACGTTCACCGCCAGCGTCCGTCGCCACGTCTCGGGGTCGGCGTCGGCTACCGCGGCGACAGGAGAGATCCCCGCGCAATGCACCAGCGCTTGCACATCCCCGAGCTCCCCCGCATCCTCCAGCGCTCCCATCGCGGCGGCAAGCGTCCCGGGCTCGGCGAGATCCACCTCGATCCCGCGCACATTCAGCCGCCCGACGTCGCGCCCCACGGCAGTCACCCGATGCCCGGCCTCCACCAACGCGCCGACCAGCGCCACCCCGATCCCTCCGGTGGCCCCGGTCACCAGCACGTGTCCCATGACGGCTCCCATCACCGGTCCGCAGCGTGATCATGGTACGCGCCCGACGACGGCTGCGGTATTCAGGAGCCAACCCTTCCGCGCAACCCCGCAGCCGACCTCGCCCTCTGGCGCGGCAGGGCGCGGATCAGGCCGGGGAGTCGGCGCGCGAGCCGTAGGCCGGGCCGAACACGACCAGCATCGCCAGATCCTCAGTGATGTCCACGAAGCGGTGCTCCTCGCCCGCCGGCACGAAGATCACTGCACCAGGGCCGACCTCCGCCTCGCCGTCCGGTGTCACGATCCGGGCCCGGCCTGCGGTCACCACGTAGATCTCGTCCTCGGTGTGCGGGCTCTGGGTGTCGACTCCGCCCGCCGGAATGCAGTACGTCCCAACGGACAGGTCTGGCACCTTGAGGTGCTCAACCCAGTCGTTGGGGGCCCCGGCAGCCGACGGCACCCATTCCCCCGCGCCCTTGATGATCTCCATGGCGGCTAACGTACGGCGTTCGCCCGCGACCGCGCAAAGGTGGCCGAATCTCGGTCAGCTTGACCTCAAGCATGGTTGAGGCGCCATTCTGGCCCGCATGGACCGGATCGGCTCCGACCTCGGCCCCTCGGGGAACCCCTGAACGCCTCATCCGTTGGGAGAGGAAGATCCGGAGGTGTCTCATGGCAGTCGTAGAAATCAGCGCGACAACGATCGGAAGGTTCTGCGATCGGAACCAGCCGGAGGATGTGTCGTTCCTCGCCGGAACCTTCGGCGGTACCGTGCGGCGGACACGCAAAGTGCCGCACCGCCTGCCACTGCGCTTACCCGCAGCCCCCGATTCCGGTCCTGAGCTTCCAGAGCCCGTATTCCGACCGCAGTCTCAGCTTCCGAAGCAGGCATCTCGAGTCGTACACCTGGCTCACTCCCGCCATCCGCTCCAGCCGACGGCGCGGGGGGTCCAAGTCGGCCGCGGACTGCATCCACAGCCGGTACGACTCAGGCATGTCCGACATCCTGGTGACCGAGATGAGTGCTTCGTTGTCCGCGTACGCCTCAACGAAGTTCCGGTACGCCGTCGCCTGGTCTTCGTACTCGTACGATTCGAGCCCGGGGATCCGCTCGATGACGGCGACGATGGCCTTCCTCTCCTTGACCGTGACCGCCGACTTGTTCGCCTTACCCCGTCCACGCAGACAGGCAGGCAGGAACGAGTCCTTCGCGCATAGAAATACCGACATATCCGACACTTGGGGTGTCGCCGCACCATCGACATGGCTGTCCGCATGGTCGACGGCGAGCCCTACACCTGGCCGCCGGTTCGCCGAGGCCACGATCCGGGTTCGGTCGGCCACTCCAGACACCCGCACGCGGAACGACTCCGGCACGTCTTTGGCACGCACACTCGCCAGCACCTTCTGCTGGCCGGCGAACTCCTGGCGGAAGTTCGCGTACGCCGCCGCCCGGCTCACGAAGCGCACCTCGGTCACCTCAGGTGTGGCCTGCAGGAACGTCTCGATGTCCCGCCTCTGCTTCGCCGTGGCGTACCGCTTGTGACACCCATGCGCGGACGGCGTACACAAGAAGACCGCGATCTCCCAGTCGTCGCCAACGTTGATCTCCGGGGCCGGCACCGCCTCGGCGGACACGACCGGCCCGATCATTCCGGAGAGCGCCACGACGGCCGCGACCGTCACCCACCATGACCAGCGCTTCACCGCACTCCTCGCTTGACGATCAGGGGGCTCGGATCGGGGGGGACCTTGGCTGCCGGCAGTTGCCGGCAATGCATGATCGCATGGGTAGGTCGCAGCGTCTCCCGGGCGGGTCGTCACCCGTCTCGCCAGGCCTGGCAGGTGCCTTCCACCTGTACGCTCACGGTCGCTCCGGCCGCCACCGGCACGGTATGGCCCGGCACCCGCGCGGTGATCCGGGAGCCGTCGGTCAGGTGAAGGGTTACGGTCGCGTCGTGGCCGTGGAAGTCGTGGCCGACCACGGTCGCGGTCACCACCGGGTCGACCGGTGCCGGGGCGATGCGGATCTGCTCGGGGCGCACCATCACGGTGAGCGGGCTCGTCCCGGCGGGCACCTCACCGACCGTGATCGGACCAAGGGCGGTGGACAGCGTGGTGCCGCCCGTGCCCGGCCGGGCGCCGTTTTCAGCAGGCAGGAACACCGCCTCGCCCACGAACGCCGCCACCCATGAATCGGCCGGCTCCCGGTAGACGTCGACCGCCGGGCCGCTCTGGAGCACCCGGCCGTCGCGCATCACCGCGACCTGGTCGGCGACTGAAAGGGCCTCACTCTGGTCGTGGGTGACCAAAATGCCGGTCGCCTCGTCGGCCCGCAGAGCCGCTCGCACGTCGCGCCGCAGTTCGGTGCGCAAGCCGGCGTCGAGCGCGCTGAACGGCTCGTCGAGCAGGATGACGGAAGGCCGTGGCGCCAGCGCTCTGGCGACCGCCACGCGTTGCTGCTGGCCGCCGGACAGATGATGCGGCATCCGCTTCCCGTAGCCGGACAGACCCACCAGGGTGAGCACCTCCTCGACCCGGTCGGAACGGCGTTCCTCGCGGCTCAGGCCGTACCCGACGTTGTCTCTCACCGACAGGTGCGGGAACAGCGCGCCCTCCTGCGGAACGATGACGATGTGCCGGCGTTCCGGGGGCGTGTGCACCCCCGGACCGGCGACGGTCCGTCCGTCGACGACGATCGCGCCGGCGTCGAGCCGTTCGAAGCCCGCCACGCAGCGCAGCAAGGTCGTCTTACCGCAACCCGACGGGCCGAGCACGGCGAGCAGCGTGCCGCTCGGCACGGTCAGGTCGGCTCCGGCGAGCGCGACCACCGAGCCGTAGCGCTTGGCGATCCCGCGTAGTTCCAGTCGGCTCATTTCGAGGACTCCCGAGTGAGAATGCCGGTGCGCGCGGTGAGCAGCCACGTGGGCACCGATGACAGCACCACGAGCAGTGCCGCGTAGGGGGCCGCGGCCGCGTAGGCGGCCACGGTGGTGTGCGTCCACAACTCGGTGGCGAGGGTGTCGGTGCCGGTCGGACGGAGCAGCAGTGTGGCTGGCAACTCCTTCATGCAGGTCAGGAAGACCAGGGCGGCACCTGCCCCGATTCCCGGCAGGGTGAGGGGCAGAGTCACGGTGCGCAGCACGGCCAGCGGTCCCTTGCCCATCGATCTGGCGACGTCGTCCAGGACGGAGGGCGCCTGGGCCGCCGCTCCGGCGACCGCGGTCACCGCCAGTGGGAGGAACAGCGCGGCGTAGCCGAGCGCGAGCAGCCAGGTGGTCTGGTAGAGCGGGTAGGCCAGAGTGACCCCGAAGGACACCAGAGACAGGCCGATGACCAGGCCCGGGAGGGCGTGACTCAGGTAGGCGAGACGATCGAGCAGTGTGGTCGACGGGCCGGGCGCCTTGGCGCTCAGCAGGCCCAGCGGCAGCGCGAGCAGCATGGTGAGCGCGGCCCCCGCCAAGGAGAGCGACAGCGAGTTGCCCATGGCGGCGGCCACTTCGGCCCAGGCCCCCGGCCGTGACGCGCCCTGGATCATCCGGTGGGTGAGACTCACCGCGGTGACGCCGAGCGAGAGCCCTGCCAGGGCGACCAGCATGAGGACCGCGGGCCACCGCATCCGGGCGAGGTTGAGCCGGGCCGGGACTCTACGGACGCCGCCTAGATGGGCGTATCGAGCGCCGCGTCGTCGGCTGGCCGTCTCACCGGCGAGGATGAGCATCGTGAGCATGACGAGCACGCTCGACAGCACCAACGCGCCGGTCCGATCGAAACCGAGGTCGAAGGCGACGAAGATGGCCCGGGTGAAGGTGTCGGTCCGCACGATCGACACCGCACCGAAGTCCGACAGAACGTACAGCGCCACCAGCAGTGCGCCTCCGGTGAGCGCGGGGCGGATCTGCCGTAGCGTCACGCTGGTGAAAGTGCGCCAGGCGCTCCTGCCCAGCGACCGTGCCACCTCCTCCTGCGCCGGGTCGGTCCCGTTGAGCGCCGCGGCGACGGGCAGGAAGACGTACGGATAGGAACACAGAGTCAGTACGAGTGCCGCCGCCCAGAAGCCCTCGAACCCGTCCAGGGTCGATCGCCAGGCGAACGCGGCGATGTAGGTCGGTACGGCGAGCGGCAGGGCCGCCAGGATGGCGAACGCGCGCCTGGCCGGAAGGTCGGTGCGTACGACCAGGAACGCCGAGCCGACCCCCAGCACGAGGCATCCGGCGGTCACCAGCGCCGCCAGACCGAGAGTGCGGAGCGCGAGCAACGCCACTCGCACGGTGAGCAGTTCCTCGGCGATGCGGGCCCAGCCGGCTTCGGCCGTTCGGACGCCGAGGTAGACCACGGGAACGAGCGCGACCGCGACGGTCACCACCGAGAGAACGAGCAACAGCGGCCTGCGCGGACGCCCGGCCGCCCGCAGGGCCCACCGGGCCGGTCCGTCACGACCCGCTCGCAGTGCCCACCGGGCAGGTCCGTCACGACGAACCCGCCGGTCAGGGTGCGAGGACCTGTTCAGGGAACGAGCCCCGAATCCTTGATCAACGCGATCGTGGCTTCGAGCTGGTCCAGCTCGTTGAGGTCCACCGTGGGCACCCGCAGCTCGCTGAGCGCGGGCACTCCGGCAGGCGGGGTGGCGCCGTTGACGACCGGGTATTCGAAGGTCTCCTCGGCGAAGTACTTCTGCGCGTCGGCGCTGAGCAGGTACTTGACGAAGGTCTGCACCTCGGGGTTCTCGGCGGCCTTCTTCAGCACGCCGACGCCCGCGACGTTGACCAGCGCGCCGCTGTCCCCGTTGGGGAAGAAGTGCAGCTTGGCCTTGAGTGCGTCGGGCGTCGTGCCCTGCTCCTTGGCCAGCTCGCCCAGGTAGTAGTGGTTGATGAGGCCGACGGCGAGCTTGCCCGAGTTGACCTCTTCGAGGATCGGGCCGTTGCCGTCCCGGATCTGCGGCTCGTTCGCCTTGAGTCCGGCCAGCAACTCCTTGGCCTTCGCCTCTCCGTGCTGGACCACGATGGCGGTGACGAACGCCTGGAAGGAGGCGTTGGTCGGGGCCACGCCGACCTTCCCCTTCCACTCCGGCTTGGTGAGGTCGAAGACCGACGTGGGCAGCTCAGCCTTCGGCACGAGATCGGGGTTGTAGACCAGGACTCTCGATCGAGCCGTGATGCCGACCCATTCCTTGCTCTTGGCCCGGTACGTCTCGGGCACCTGGCCCACGATTTCATCCGAAAGCGGGGCGAACATCCCCTTCTTGGCCACGGCGCCCAGCGCCCCGGCGTCCTGAGCGAAGAACGCGTCCGCCGGAGACCTGTCACCCTCTTCCAGCAACTGGCCGGCCATGGCGGCGGTGGCGGCGTACCGAGCTTCCACGACGATGCCGCTCTGCTGGGTGAACTTGTCCAGCAACGGCTTGACCAGTGATTCGCTGCGTCCGCTGTAGACCGTGATCTTCTTCTCATCCGCGGCGGAGGTGCCGGAGCCCTTGTCGGACGCGCCGCCGCAGGCGGTGAGTCCGAGCGCCAGGACGCTCGCGACCAGCGCGACTACAGCCTTGGGAACGTGGACGGACACAGTGATATTTCCTTTTGTCGGCGAAGAGGAGTCCGGCCAAGACTCCGACTACAGCACTGCAGAAGTTAGCTGAGCCTAACCTTGCCGTGGAACACCCAGCAAGGCACCCCCTCGATGTCCGAAGCAGACCGGCGACGCCCGCATCCGCACGGACGGGAGCGCCTTCGAGCTGGAGCCGCCTCCGCCGGAAAGTTGATGTGCGTGCCACCTGGCCGTCGCCGTCGTGAGCAAGGAGACCATCGATCCGGCGTTCCTGGCCGCCGTCGGCGGCTCCGACCGCCGCGGAGGGGAGGAAGGCCGACAGCCGGTTAGGCGGACACGGCGGGGCGGAGCAGCCGCTTGGCCTCGTCGTGGTGGCCGGCCATCTCGCGCAGCGTCTCGCCCGTCGCCTTCAGCACCGACAGGCGGGCACCCGGGTTGTCACGCAGGGCTCGGGCGACGGCCTTGACCATGCCGCTCATCGCCAGCGTCTCGCGCGGGTCGCGGATCCTGGAGTAGACCTCCAGGATCCGGCGGACCCCGTCGGGCCCGCCGGTCAGCCCGCGCAGCAGCTCGATCTGCACGTACGCGAGCCCGTCACCGCGCCCGAGCAGGTTCGTCCAGTGATACATGATCAGACACTGCGCGTCGCGTGACCGTTCCCAGGCGCGCGTCGCCTGGTCGAGGGCCGCAGGGTCGTCCACCACGTCGGCGACGCGCTCGCCGAGCAGCCGCCCGAACCTGACGGCGTCGCGGATGCCCTGCGCCGTGACCGGGTCCTTGAAGTGCCCGGCGTCGCCGACCAGTGCCCAGCCGGGGCCCGCCGACGTGCGGAAGAACGAGGGGTGTACGGCCGAGCTGACGATCTTCGTCGCCCTCGTGCACCCCTCCAGGCGCTTGGCCAGCCCCGGCACCAGGCCGACGGTACGGTGGAACTCCGCCTCCAGGTCGCCCCGGAAGTCCGCGGCCCGCGCGGCCGGCGGCATCAGCAGCACCATCGACAGCCCGCCGTCGCAGGGGAAGGCGTTGCCCAGTTCCCGCCCGGTCAGCCACATCGCCGCGGTCGTGCGCCACTCCTCATGCGGATCCTCGTAGTACGCGTAATAGCAGGCCCGGCCGTTGGCGTGGGAAACCCGCGGCCGCTCGGCGCCGACCAGGCGGGCGACGGTCGAGCGGCGCCCGTCCGCACCGATGACCAGGTTGGCGCGCACCTCGTACTCCCGGCCGCCGCGCTCGCTGACCTTCACACCGACGACCCGGCCGCCCTCCCACAGGAGGTCGACGACGCGGTGGCCCTCCCTGACCTCGGCGCCGGCCGCGCGGGCCGTGTCGACGAGAGCCGCGTCCAGCGCGGTCCGCCGCACGCACAAGCCGTAATCGATGCCGTCGATCGGGGTGTAGCGGCCGGAGGCAGCGTGGCCGGGGCCGCCGACGAAGGCGCGGGAGAGCTTCGGCGCGCCGATCTTCTCGACGCGTTCCAGGGCGCCGACCCTGGCCAGTTCGGCGACGCCCGAGGCGAACAGCAGATGAGTGGAGACCGTGGTGGACGGGAACCGCGCCGGGTCAACGACGATCACCTTGCATCCGCGCCGTGCCAGAGCGACCGCGGCGGCGGAGCCCGCGCAACGTGCTCCCGCGATGACGACGTCCGCGTGCTCTGGCATCTGGCCTCCTGGCGCGCCAACCGACTCTAGTGTCGGTTCTATGCCCACGACAGGCGCGGCGTCAACAGGTCGAGGGTAGGCTGCCGGGCATGGCGAGCCAGGAGCCGAGAAAACGCATGCGGGGCTCAGCCCGGCGGGCCCGCATCACCGAGGCGGCCCTGGACGTCTTCGCCGCCCGCGGCTACCACGCCACCGCCATGGAGGAGATCGCGGCCGCGGCCGGGGTCACCCGCTCGGTGCTCTACGACCACTTCCCGTCCAAGCGGGTCCTGCTCATCACGGTGCTGCAGGAGCAGAACGCGCGGCTGGTCGAACACATCGGCGCCCGCATCACCGGCACCGGCTCGCCCGGCCGGCGGCTGCGCGCCACGCTGGACGCGTACTTCAGCTTCTCCGAAGACTGGCCGGCCGCACGCCGCCTGCTGTTCGACCACACCGATGAGAACGACCCGGAGATCAAGATCGTCCGCTGGGGCATCCGCGAGACCCGCACCCGCTCGGTCGCCGTCATGCTCGGGCGCGACCTGCGCAACCTCGGGCTCGACCCCGACAGCGACACCGCGCACGCCGTCGTCGAGTTGCTCATCTCCGGCACTGACGGCCTCGCCCAGTGGTGGGCCAGGAACCCGTCGGTGCCGCGCGGGCAACTCGTCGAAGCCGCCATGCTCGTGCTGTGGACCGGTCTGTCCCAAACTCCGGGACGCACATCCATGTCTTGACAGAAGTGATCCCCGGGTTCATCGTCTCGCCTAGCTGAACGAACAGTCGTGTCGGTTAGCTATCGGCGAGCGGAGGCCGGTTCATGGCAGAGCAGGAAATCCAAGACAACGGTCAGGGCGGAATCAACCGGCGCAGGTTCGTCACCGGCGCGATGGCCGCCGCGGCGGGAGCGGCCAGCGGGCCGTTATGGGGCGCGGAGGGCGCCAGAGCGGCCGCCCCCGCGCTCATCAGCAGCAGCGCCGGCCGCAGCGTGGCGGTCTTCGGGGCCGGCATGGGCGGTCTGAGCACCGCCCACGAGCTGGCCGAACGCGGCTTCCAGGTCACCGTGTACGAGCGCAAGGTGCTCGGTGGCAAGTCCAGGAGCATCCCGGTGCCCGGCACCGCCGCCGGAGGGCGCAAGGACCTACCCGGCGAGCACGGCTTCCGGTTCTTCCCCGGCTTCTACCAGAACCTGCCGGAGACCATGAGCCGCATCCCGTTCGGCTCCGGCACCGTCCGCGACAACCTCGTCGCCGCCAGCCTGGAGGTCATCGCCTACCGGGGCAAGTTCCTGCGCATTCCCATCCCCAGCGAGCTGAGCGGCGGGCTCACCCCCGACGTCATCGGGGATTACTTACGAAGCGCGCTCGTCGCGGGCACCAGCATCCCGCTCACGCAGATCAACTTCTTCCTGTCGAAGATGATCACGTTCATCACCAGTGGCCCCCGCAGAAAGCTCGGCCAGTGGGAGAACATGAGCTTCTCCGACTTCACCAAGGCCAACATGATGTCGGTCGAGTACCGCGAGCTGCTGTCCAGGATGTTCACCGCCTCCCTGGTGGCCGCCCAGCCCGACCGGGCCAACACCCGCACGATCGCGATGATGTTCGAGGCGCTCCTCTACAGCGGGCTCGGACTCGGCCCGTACGGCCCGCCCGACCAGGTGCTCAACGGCCCGTCCAACGACGTGTGGATCAACCCCTGGATCAACTACCTGACCGGGCTCGGCGTCCAGTTCAAGGTCGGCTGGACCGCCACCGGGTTCGACTACAGCGGCGGCCGGATCACCGGCGCCCGGGTGACCGACCCCACAGGCGCCGCCGGCACCGTAACCGCCGACCACTACGTGGCCGCGATGCCCATCGAGCGCCTCACGCCCATCCTGTCGACCGCGATGAAGTCCGCCGATCCCCAGCTGGCCAGGCTGAGCAACCTGGAGACGGACTGGATGAACGGCGTCATGATCTACCTGAAGGAGCCCAGGCCGATCGCCGCAGGCCACCTGGTCTACGCCGGCACCCCGTGGGCGCTCACCTCGATCAGCCAAGCGCAGTTCTGGACCACCAACTTCGCCGCCACCTACGGGGACGGCCGGGCCCACGACTGCCTGTCACTCGACCTGTCCGACTGGAACACCCCGGGCATCCTGTTCGGCAAGACCGCCAAACAGTGCACCCGTCAGCAGATCGTCCAGGAGGTCCTGGCCCAGGTCCGCGCCGTCACCCCCAACGGCGCCCAGCTGCTGCCGGACTCGCTCGTCCACAGCTGGTTCGTCGACCCCGCCATCACCGGCGAGGGCACCCCCGCGGCGGCCAACGACGAGCCCCTGCTCATCAACTCCCCGAGCTCGTGGGCGAACCGCCCCGACTCCATCACCCGGATCCCGAACTTCTACCTGGCCGCCGACTACGTTCGCAACAACATCAACCTGGCGACCATGGAAGGCGGCAACGAGGCGGGTCGCACGACGGCCAACGCCATCCTCGACGCCGCCGGCTCCTCCGCGACCAAGGCCCAGTTGTACGACCTGTACCTGCCGCGCGAGTTCCAGACCCTCTACGACCTGGACGATGTCCGTTATCGGCTGGGCCTGCCCAACAAGTTCGACCTCCTCGCCCCGTACTGGCCGTGACGCCTCGGCTCCGGAGTTCGTGACGGACTTCGTCGCGGCATGGGACAAGGTCATGAACCTCGACCGGTTCAACGCCTGATCGCGACGGCCGGGCCGGCCCGTGCGGGCCGGCCCGGCCGCTCATCTTCCGCTGAAGAAGGTCCGGATGTCTTCCGCCAGCGGACCGGGGGCCGCCATCGCGAGCATGTGACTGGGGTGCTCGTGGTCTTCCCAGTGCACGATGGTGTTCCTCCGCTCGGCGATGCGGCGGAAGGCCGCGGGGCCGCCGTGGGAGACGCCGGTGGGCACCACATCCTGGTCGATCGGCATGCCTGCCGCGTCCTCGTAGTAGGTCCACGACGACGATCCGCCGGTGTTCGTCAGCCAGTAGAGGCTCGCGTTGGCGAGGATGAGGTCGCGGTCGATCGGCTCGTGCGGCGCCACGCCCTCGGGCCAGCCGTCGAACTCCTTGAACCGCTCCTGAGCGACCGTGATCGGCGAAGCGGCCAGACCACCGGCGACCAACACGACGACGGCGATCGTACGAGGAGTTGTACCCACGGGACCTGAGGATCGAGAATCGCAGCCCCCCGGAGATCGGGCCGCCCGCGTCAGTCTCCGGTCGTGCGCTCGCGTTCGTACGCGGCGTTGATGCGCAGCGCCTCGGCGAGCTGGTCTTCCAGGATGATGATCCGGCAGGCGGCTTCCACGGGGGTGCCCTGGTCGACGAGTTCGCGAGCGCGGGCGGCCAGGCGCAACTGGTAGCGGGAGTAGCGGCGGTGGCCGCCGCTGGAGCGCTTCGGCTCGATCAGCTTGGCGGCGCCCAGGGCCCGCAGGAACGTCGGGGTGACACCGAGCATCTCAGCGGCCGCGCCCATGCTGTAGGCGGGGTAGTCCTCATTCTCGAACAGGTCTTCGGCCTGGTGCGCGGCGCTGCCCGTGGCGCTGTCCGCGCTCGCGGCGGGGCGGGCGCCGGCGGTGCGGGTTTGATGCATCAATGCCTTTCATCATGCGAACAGGGGCCCCGGCGCCTGTTGCGCCGGGGCCCGAAGAGGTTCAACACCATCTACCGGCCATCCGGCCGGCTTACTGTATTCCGCACCCGCCGCGCTGTGCGGCGGTGACGCGGAAATCGCGGATGCGTGACCGTAGACCACCTTCCCATCATGTGGAACTGCGGCACCCGAGCGGCGAAACGCTTCAACCGGCTGCGGGCGATCCTCCGATGGCGTTCAACGCTCCTTTCTCCATACTTCTGGACGTATCGTCCACTTCATCTACGGCAGCGCGTCCACGATCAGGGCCCCTTACCACTGCACTGGCCCGTCACGTCCGACCTTCTGCCTCAACTACCTACTTCATCCTCGGTTCGGGCAGTTCGTCGTGATGCAGTAACAACTTCCTGCTGCCCGTTGGATCCGTTCCTTGCGATGTCACAAACTCTAGTACCCACATCAGCGAATGTCTACTTCGGTGGATACAGATTTCCAGTTCCGGACACAACAGACCTCTGACGCACTGCTCATGTGGGCCGGCAGCCTCCTCAGCGGAGACTTCCCGCAGATCAGCCCACGGCACCACACCCGGCTGCGCATCAGCGCCATCAGGGCAAGCACAGGTTCGGGATCGTCTACGGAACGGAACCGTCCCCCGAACGGCAGGTCATCCGGCTCGACAGAAGCCGCCGAACACCGCACTCACCATCTCCGCTCACCGACACGTTTCAGAACGAGAGCGACCATCCCACAGCCCGGACCACCGGAGCCATCCATCAATCGCACGGCCGGCGCATCCCTCGCAGAGCACGCAAGAGTCCCTGATCGCAACGGGAGCCAGCTACCACCTGAACCCCTCGTTGCCCAACTCAGAGAGCAGTTCGCGAGCGGCAGCGTGTGATCGTGTAACACCTCATTGCTGTACTTCTCTGCTGTACGGCGCTGAGCACATGGCAGGACGCCGACAACTGATCCGTAGCATGGTCCGCGGCGTGACGTATTACCTGCTGCTTACCTGCTGCGCCCCACATGAACCGTGATCAATACGTGCGCATCGCGAGACGGTCGGATCAGATGCTTGCGGTGTGGATACGCGCAACGCGAGTGTCTCACCCGCCACCGAGGAGCGGCTTGCCGAGCGGGTGGTCGCCGCCGGGCTCGCCGGCATCATCCTGCCCTTCGTCCAGTTCGGCTGGTTGCTGCTTGCAGCCGCCTTGTCCGATGACTCGCGCTGCGGCCACTTCGGCTGTGTCGGCCAGCTGGCCGGTGCGTGGACGGTGGGGAACTGGGCGGCGGTCGTGCTCGCCTGGCCGCTGCTGCACCTCCTTCGGGTGCACCCGGCGTGGTCCGTCGCCGTGCTGGCGCCCTTCTTCCTGGTGCCAATCTGGGAACTCGCCGACTTCCCGGTCAGGGTGGTCGCCGGATTGTTCGCCTACCCACTGGCCGCCCTGGTCAGCGCGCCGCGCCTGTCGTGGCGGCGGCGCAGTCTGGTTCTGGCCCTCTTCCTGCTGCTCTGCACCTTCCTCGCGCTTTCTTCCGGATAGTCCTGGCCGGGGCAGCCCTCGGTCGGCCAGCCCATCCGCCCCTCCGCCCGACGAGGGTTCCGGATCTCGTCGAAGGCCCTTCCCACTCTTGCGAAGTGCGCTCTCGGGATCGTCGCGCTCTGGGCCGCCGTCGAGATCGTCAAGCTGAGGGCCGACCCAGTCGTTCACGCGGCGGCGGGTCCCGGCGCGAGGGGCAGCAGGGCCCATACGGTGCGGCCATGGTGGTCGCCGTAGACGCCCCAGCGGGTGGTCAGTTCGGCGACGAGGTGCAGGCCTCTCGTCCGTTGGGCTGGTCGGTGGCGGTGTGCTGGATGTGGGGGGTCAGTGGGCCGCCTTGGTCGGTGATGGCGAGGAGGAGGAGTTGGCTGCTCATGTAGAGGGTGAGGTTGAAGTGGCCGCCGGCTTGTCCGCTGTGGGTGTGGCGGAGGGCGTTGGTGGCCAGTTCGGAGACGATCAGTTGGGCGGTGTCGGCTTGATGGTGTCCGGTGAGATAGCTGGCGGTGAAGTGGCGGGCCTGGCGGATCTGGTTCCGGGTCCCGGGGAAGGTGCGGCGCCAGCGGTGGATCTCTTTGCGGCTGTCCTGGGTGTTCGGGGCTGGAATCATGTCGGCGTACCTCGCGTTCGTGCAGCTCAAAGCACTGAGATCTACCATCGGTACTTAAAGTACTGGTACCGTACTTCTAGTACAAGTGATTCGATGTACTTGCGCCGCACAATAAGTACTGGTCAGGTAAGGGCAGCGATCCAGGTAGGGGCGGCGACCAAGGAGGGTGCATGTTCGGACTCATGGTCCGGTTCACCTGTAAGGACGACACGAGCGCCACGGCGTTCGACCAGCTCGTCACCGAGACGATCGAGGTGATCCACCGGCACGAGCCGGGAACCCTCGTCTACGCCTCACACCGGGTGGACGGTCAGCCGCTCCAGCGGATCTTCTACGAGCTGTATCGAGACCGGGCCGCGTTCGACGCCCACGAGCAGACCGAGCACACCAGGCACTTCCTGGCAGCGCGCGAAGATCTGCTGGCCTCGGTCGAGGTCGACTGGCTCGACCTGCAAACCGGGAAAGGCATCACGCCGTGAGCACCGAGTATCAACGCGCGCTCGGACGGCGCATCGCCCAAGAACGCAAACGGCGCGGCCTGTCGCAAACGGAGCTGGCCCGGCTGGTGGACCGGTCGGTGGCGTGGATCTCCCAGGTGGAACGCGGCGTGCGCAAGGTCGACCGCATGTCGGTGCTGGAGAAGGTCGCCGAAACGCTCGATGTGCCGCTGTCAGAGCTAGCCGCCGAAGCGCCCGTGGTCGCCGCCACCAGCGAAGAGGTTCCCGGCACGGCCGGGCTGCGCCTGGTCCTGTCCGGCGCTCACTCACTGCAGGCGATGTTGCACGCGACGCCCGCTCCCGCCACCACAGAGCTGAAGCCGCGGGTCGATCACGCGTGGGAGCTGGTGCACGCAAGCCGCTATGTCGAGCTGACCGACCTGCTGCGCGGCCTGGTGCCGATGCTGGAGAACGCGGTCCGCTCAGCCCCGCCCGAGCGGCAGCCGGAGCTGTTCGAGTTGCTGGCCGTGACCTATCAGGCGTGCTCGGCGGCGTTGGCCAAGCTGGGCGAGCCGGAGGCCGCGTGGATCGCCGCCGACCGGGCCATCAGCGCGGCCGAACGCGCGGGTGATCCGCTGATGATGGCCGCCGGCGCTTTCCGGCTGGGCTTCGTCTTCCTGGGGGCACGTCACTTCGACCAGGCAGAAGAGACCGCCCGGACCGCTGCCGAGGCGCTGTGGTTTCTGGCCGATCAGGGCAACCCGGAGGCGATGTCGCTGTGGGGCGGCCTCACCCTGCAACAAGCCGTGGCCGCCTCCCGGCTCAACCAAGCCGACAGCGCTTATGAGCACCTGGCCAAAGCTCGTGAGATGGCCGGACGGCTGGGCGATGGGCGAAACGACTACAACACCGAGTTCGGCCCGGCCAACGTCGCCCTGCATGAGGTGGCCGTGGCGGTGGAGGTGGGCGACGCCGGGCACGCGCTGCGGGTTGGGTCCGCGGTGGACACCTCGACACTGTCGGGTGAGCGCCGGGCCCGGCTGAACATCGATCTGGCCCGTGCGCACGCTCAGCGCCGTCAGGTCGATGAGGCCGTGGCCGCGCTGCTGACGGCAGAGGCGATCACGCCGGAGCAGATCCACAATCATCGCGTCGTCCGCCAACTGGTCTCCGACTTGCTGGCGATGCAGGATCCGGCCTCGTCTGACCTGCGTGGGCTGGCCGATCGGGTGGGTGCGTAGAAAGCACGTGTGATCATGGCTGGGGTCTGCGCTGGTGATGGCTTGGTGACGCCGGCGCCAGTCTGATCAGTGCAGGACGTCCTTGATCGAGCGATACCTGCAGATCCCGTAGGACAGTAAGAGTCCTTGTTCAGGCCTTCTGCAAGTACCGCAGTGGGCCTCAACGTACGCTTGGCATTCCCGACGGCGGCGGACATCGAGTCATACCCGGCCAGCAGGCCAACGCCCATAGGCAAAGTGCCGTCGCGCGATAACGTTCCGTCCGTGATCGAGAACGGCGGGACTGAGGAAAGCGGCCAAACGGATGGGGCCTCCAGCGTTGACCTGGCGCGCTCTCCTCGCGTGGTCTTGCGTCGCATCACCAGCCACGATCAAGACGAATTTCTTGAACGGGTCCCTGCCAGCGTCGGCCTGAACCTGCCCTCGACCCCGGAGGCGTTCCAGGCGTTCCTTGGTCGATTCGACGAGGGGCGATCTGCCGAAGGCTTACTGGTCTGCCTGCGCAACCCCGGAGCCATCACAGGCAATGTCAACATCAACAGCATCATTCGCGGACGCTTCCAGAACGGCTCGCTGGGCTACGCCTCCTTCACGCCCTATGCCGGTCGCGGATACATGTCATAAAGCCTTGGCCTGGTGCTGCGCCATGCGTTTGACGAGCTACAGCTGCATCGGCTGGAAGCGCAGATCAGCCCCGAGAACCAGGCGTCCATCAAACTGGTTCAACGCCACGGCTTCCGTTACGAGGGTTACTCCCCTGATCTCCTGTTCATCAATGGTGCGTGGCGAGGTCATGGCGATGGGCCCTCACCAACGACATGCATGGCATCGTTCCCGATGCTCCCCATCCAACACTGCCTGACCGGTGACGCCGCTGGCCAGCCGGGGCGCTGACTGTCGACCTGGACGAGACTGTTAGCAAGAGTGTTAGCAAAAGGCCCTCCCGGATGATCCGGGAGGGCCTTTGACCTGGAGCCGCCTTCGGGATTCGAACCCGAGACCCCTTCATTACGAGTGAAGTGCTCTGGCCGACTGAGCTAAGGCGGCATGCCGTACGGCTTGAAAGAGTCTACAGGAGCCGCAGGGCTCTTCGCTCCCGACGATCGGCCGATCCTGGGACAGATCTCGCCGTCCTCAGGAACCGTCCGCGTCAGCAGGTAGCCGTCCACAACCTCGCCCACACAGGCCCAGCCGTTCGAGTACGCCGGGTACCCGTCGCCGTCGAACCGAGGAGGACGCCCGGCTGGAACTGATCGGCCGGCAACTCGGACCAGGCGGACGGCGTGGCGGGATGGGCGCCGCGGCCATGGCGGTCGGCGGGTGGTTCCGGAGTGTCGGCGGGACGGGGCCAGTAGGCGCAGGGCAGGGGATTTCCGGCGCTATTTCGACGTCCCCGCCTCAAGGATGGAGACGATGGAGAAGAGCGTGAAGCAGACGGCCCCGAGGCCGACCATGACCCGGGCCGGGATGAAGAAGGAAGCGGCCGTGTCCGCGGCTTCGAAGAGGAAGGCCCCAAAAAACAGGCAGGCCAGTGCCGTGATCACCGGGATCATGGGAATGCGGTTGGCGAGAGGGAAGGTCCGGCGCCAGACCAGGGCCACGAGTAGGGCCTTGGAGAGGATGCTGTAACAGACCAGGCCCAGCCCGATGAGGATGCAGCCGGGGGCGATGCGGTAGGGCTCGTCAGAGGCGGCCAGGACGTAGGCGCCGAAGAGAACGTTGATGGTGCCCATGGCGATGACGAGCCAGCCCCAGCGGTAGCGCTCAGGCTCGTCGAAGGCGTTGCGTACCTGGCGGACGATGCTGGCGACCAGGGCGATGAGGCTGGCACAGACGGCGGCGAGGCCGAAGACGACACGACCGGCGGTGTAGTAGGCGCTGCCGCCCTGGGCCATGAGGATGAAGGCGTAGACGAACCCGACCAGGGCGCAGACGACGGGGATCGCTATCAGGATCCTGCCCACGGCTGACGAGTAGGCGTTCGGGGGCGGATCGTCCTTCGGCATACGGGCGGCATTGACCGGGATGAGGGAGAAGCAGGTCGAGGAGGTGGCCACGGTGCTGACACAGGTGCTGATCAGGCCGACACCGATGACCACGTGGCCGGCCACCACGTACTGGGCTTCGTCGCCTCGGGTGATGAGGATGATGCCGTAGATGATGGCGACGAGGGCGGCTAGGTAGCCGGTCAGGGGCAGGATGACCCGCCAGGCCAGGTTGTAGCGGTAGATCAGCTGACGGATGATCGTGGCCGCGGTGGTGAAGAGCGCGTAGCAGATGGCGGCCAAGGACACGACCACATGGCCGGCCACGAAATGGTTGGAGTCCGAGCCGCCCGTGAGGATGTACCACCCGAAGGCGACACAAATCACGCCCATCACCAATGGGATGGCACGGAAGACGACGCTCATCGCAAAGTTCACTGTTACCCCCCGATAAACAGCCATGCCTACTCCGGAAAGTGACACGTAGTAACAACTTACGCTGACCGTTTTCGGGCTGGTCGGGGGTCCCAATGGGGGCAGATTGCTACGTCCGTGCCGCCTGCCCTACCGCTGCTCCTCCGGGGGCGAGGTGCCGCCGTCCGCGCCGTACAACTTGTCGTGCTGTTGCCGTGGTGAGCAGACAGAGGCCGAAGGGCACGCACAGCGCCGTCCCCCGTCGTCCAGACGGACGGTGACCGTGTCGGCGGGCACGTTGTGCCCGACCACGCTTCCATCGCCTTGCGGCGTGCTCACGCGGCTTCCCGTACGCGGCATTCTGCTACGCGTCTCGACATAGAGCGGGTGCTCGTACTTCAGGCAGCACATGAGCCGCCCGCAGGCCCCTGCGATGCGCAGCGGGTTGACCGGGAGATCCTGATCTTTGGCCATGCGGACTGAGACGGGCTCGAAATCCTTGAGGAACGTCGCGCAGCACAGGTCACGACCGCACGGGCCGATGCCGCCCTGGAGTCGCGCCTCGTCGCGCGGGCCGATCTGCCGCAGCTCGACCCTGGCCCGGAGGTTGCGGGCCAGATCACGTACGAGAGCGCGGAAGTCGACCCGGTGAGGGGCCGAGAAGTAGACGGTGTAGACGTTGTCGCTGTCGAGGTAGTCGACGCCCACCACCTTCATCGGCAGTGTGTGGCGTTTGATCAGGCGTTTCGAGACACTGCGGGCCTCGGCCCGGCGGCGCTTGTTGGTCTCGTCACGGGATAGGTGTTCGTCGGCCGCGATGCCCTCGCACACCGGCAGCCCGTCGATGTCCTCGCTCGTATATTGCGGTGCCCACACGCACTCGGCCACCTCCGGACCGGAGTCCGTCGGCACCAGCACCTTGTCGCCGACCTTGGGGCTGTGCCCGCCCGGGTCGAGGTAGTAAAGCCTTCCATAACGGGTGAAGCTCACGGCCATGATCATTCCCATGGGCTCGTGCTCGCCTCCTGACGGCCTCGGGGGTCTAACGGCCTTCGGTTGACACAGTACGTGTGCGAACGCGCGTCGCGTGAATGCCCTAGTGGGATGACCACGAACGTTCACCGGGTTTGATCACGCAGCTTGGCGGCGACTGACGGCCCGCCTCCCACGGCGGCCCGGGGCGTGACGGCCCGAAGTGTGACGGCCCGCCTCACGTGGCCGCCCGGCGGCTGACGGCGGCAGCGAAGGCGGAGATGACCGGATGCGGCCGGCTTCCGTCGCCCGCCAGTTCCGGCTGGAAGAGCGTGCCGAGGAAGAACGGGTGGCCGGGCAGCTCGGCCACCCGCACGGTCCCGTCGTCGGAGTGCCCGGTGAACACCAGCCCATGGTCGGCCAGCGTCTGCTTGTAGGCCTCGTTGAGCCCGTAGGAGCAGTTGTAGGACTCGACGGTGACGGTCGCGCCCATGATCCCCGCGATCAGCGAGCCGGGCGTCAGCAGCGCCGTCCCCTCGTGGCCCGCCAGCGAGCACGCCAAGGGGGCCAGCAGAAGGTCGGCCGGCTCCGGATCCCCGCCGGCCTGGGTGTTCTCCGCGTGGGCGACGTCCAGCCCGCACACGCCGCGCGCGTACTCCAGGAGCATGTGCTGGAATCCGCCGCAGGTGCCGAGGAAGGGGATGCCGTGCTCGCGGGCGGTGCGGGCGGCGCCAACGGCACCGGCCTCACTGCGGTAGGGGCTGCCGGGCAGCACCCAGATGCCGTCGAACCCCTCCAGGTCGCCGGCGTCGGTGGTGGGGATCCAGTACGGGTCGAGGGCGATGCCGTCGCGCTCGCGCAGCGCCTCGATCAACGACGGGACGCGGGTGTGCGCGCGGACGCCAGGGGAGCGGTCCGCGACCAGAGCGATCTTCATGCCTTTCATGATGACCATCCACCCCCGTTAAGCGCCAACGATGATCTCTGTACGTGCTATAAGCATCACTGATGGATCCTCATGTGCTGCGCACCTTCGTGACCGTGGCCCGGCGCGGCTCGTTCTCGGCCGCCGCCGCCGAGCTGGGCTACACCCAGTCGGCGGTCTCCCAGCAGATCGCCGCGCTGGAGGCGGACCTGGGCATGCCGCTGCTGACGCGCCGCCCGGTGGCGCCGACCGCGGCGGGGGAGCGGCTGCTGGAGCACGCCGGCCCGCTGCTGCTGCGCATCGGCGCGGCCCGGGCCGACGTCCGCCGCGCGGCCGCCGCCCCGGCCCACCGGCTGACGCTCGCGGCGACACCTCTGGCGATGAACGCCGAACTGGCCCGGCGCCTGACCCGGGCGCGCCAGGCTCAGCCGCGGCTGTCGGTGACCGTACGGACGTGCGGGCGTGCGGAGGTGGCCGAGCGGGTGGCGGGCGGGCACGCGGAGCTTGGCCTGGCCGACGGGATCACGGCGCCGAGCGATCCGCTGCGCCTGCCGGACGTGGGGCCGCTGGCCACGGTGGGGGTCGCCGAGGAGCGGCTGGTGGTGGCGCTGCCCGCGGATCATCCGCTGGCGGGCCGGGCGGGGCTGCGGCTGGCCGATCTGGTGGACGCGCACTGGCTGGAGACGACGCTGTGCCCGCTGGGGCGGCTGCGCGAGCTGGCGGGCGACGGTTTCCGGCCGGGCCTGGCCTACACCGGCGACGACGTGCACACGGTGGCCAACCTGGTGGCGGCGGGGCACGGGCTGACCCTGTTGCCGGCCTCGGCCGGCTGGGGCGTGCCGCTGTCGGCGCCCCGCCTGGTGCACCGGGTCGAACTACTGCACGGCGCCCTGCCGCCGGGCCCGGCGGCAGACCTGGCGGCGGAGCTGTCACGCTGATCTTCAGGTCGCCGCTGGGTGCGCGGACAAAGTCGGTGATGGGCCGGTCCACCTCCGCGGGCCGCTCGGTGACCAGGCCGTGGCCGGCGAGGGTGGAGGTCTCGAAGAGGAGCCGGTAATGTCACGCGGCTCATGAACCTCTCGACGGCCCCACTGACGCGACGGTCGTGGGCAGCCTCCTTGCCTGGGCTCGCAGTCAGACGGTCTCACCCAACTGTTCGGCCACCCGCTCCAGGCCGCCCCTGATGAGCAGTCCATCTCGATGGACGGCCGCGCCGTGGCCAGCGCGGCGAGGTCGCGGCGCAGCCCGGCGCGGTAGGCGTTCATCAGGTCGGTCAGGGTGGGCGGCACGGGCGGGTTGCGGGCGGCCAGGACGATCAGGAACGGGACGGTGACCGCGCAGGTCGACGGCCACCACCCGGAAGGCGCCGGTCAGCCGGGAGGGCGAGGGCCTGCCAGGCGAGCAGCCGCGACCGTGGGGAAGACTCAGTCCACGGTCTCCCACCATCTGAAGATTCCCGCGGAGGTGCGGTTCGTGCTGGTCGCGCGCCACGGCACCTCCAGCCTCTACCGGATCAACGAGAACTGTGTGAGCTGCTTCCCCACAGCGGCCGACGTGGTGATGGGCAACCCCGTGCCGGCAGCCCCGGTGTGCGAGTGAGGAGAATCTCTGGTGGCTCATGACGAAGTGGTCGAACCCTATTCGGGTCTGGCCCGGGCGGCGCCGCTCGGGCGGGTGATCGTCAACTGCGGCCCGGCGGAGTTCGAGCACATCGGGCCGGGGCTGGAGATCCGGCCGATGCGTGACGCGGACGCGGCGCAGGTGCTGGAGATCTATCAGGCGGGCCTGGACAGCGGCCAGGCCAGTTTCGAGACCACCGCACCCGACTGGGAAGGCTTCACCGCGGGCAAGCTGGCGCACCTGCGCTATGTCGCCGTCGACACCGCCAGCGGCGAGGTCCTCGGCTGGGTCGCCGCCTCAGCGGTTTCCTCGCGCCCCGTCTATGCCGGCGTGGTGGAGCACAGCGTCTACGTCCACCCCGGCCGCCAGGCCCACGGCATCGGCCGCTCCCTGCTTCGCGCGTTCATCGCCGCAGCCGAGGACGCCGGCGTCTGGACCGTCCAGGCCGGGATCTTCCCCGAGAACACTGCCAGCTTGACTCTGCACCAGACGCTCGGCTTCCGGGTGGTGGGCACCCGCGAACGCCTCGGCCGCCATCACGGCCGCTGGCGTGACGTGCTCCTGCTGGAGCGCCGCAGCGGCGACTGAACGGCTGCGCATCCTGTCGATCATGGCCAGGCCTGGTGCCGGGTCTAACCCCGCGCTGGAGGCGGTGAGGGTCGGCGAGTTCTCGCTGCCGATCGATCGCCGACCTGCTGCCCGCCTGATGCCCGCCGCTCAGGCGTCTGCGAACTTCACATCGACCGGTTCGCCCACGACAGGGACCGGATCGGCCAGCGGAGCGAACAGCGCGCCGAGCCGGTTCACCACCTCCGGGATGATCCGGTAGTAGACCCAGGTGCCGCGCCGTTCGCCGTCGATCAGGCCCGCCGTACGCAGGATCTTCAGGTGGTGGGAGATCGTGGGCGCGGTCAGGTCGAAGGCGCCGGTCAGATCGCAGACGCAGGCCTCACCGCCCGCATGGGAGCCGATCATCGACAGCAGGCGCAGCCGTACGGGGTCGGCGACCGCCTTGAGCAACACCGCCAGCTCGGCCGCATCACCCTCGGCGAGGGGCCCGCGGGTGATCGGCGCGCAGCACTGGATCGTGACGGCGGTCATGGCGACAACCCCCTACTTCGACAATTGTCGAAATTATAGGCGATGGCAGGCGACCGTAACCAACGCGGCGAGGATGAGCGATCAGAGCTAACGCGGCGAAGGCGGGCGATCAGAGCCCGGCCCTCGCCCTCGGATTCCTTCCCTCAGCTCAGCCGCAGCAGCCGCCGCCACCGCCACCGCCGGCGTCGTCGTCAGAGGCGGAGACGGAGACGGTGGCCAGCGGGAGCGGCGTCGCCAGCAGACCGCCGCCGATCCCGGTGGCCAGGCCGAGGCGCTGTTCCTGGGCTTCGGCGAGGTTGGAGGAGCAGACGCCGGTCTCGGGCAGGTCGAGCCGAACGTCGCGGGCGGCCTCCCAGTCTCCGGCGACGGCGGCGACGACCGAGCGAACCTGCTCGTAGCCGGTGGCCATGAGGAAGGTGGGGGCACGGCCGTAGCTCTTGACGCCGACGGCGTAGTAACCGGGCTCGGGGTGGGAAAGCTCGTCGACGCCATGGGCGGGCACGGTGCCGCAGGAGTGCTGGTTCGGGTCGATCAGGGGTGCCAGAGCGCGGGTGGAGCCGAGAACCGGGTCAAGGTCCAGCCGCAACTCGCTCGCGATGGAGTGGTCGGGACGGTAGCCGGTCGCCGACACGATCCGGTCGGCGGTGACCGTCTGCTCGTGGCCGGACGGGTCACGGCTGATCACGTCGACGCCGTCGCCGCTCCGCCGCACGGTGTGGGCGAAGAAGCCGGTCAGCAGCCGGATGCGACCGGAGTCGACGTGCGCGCGCAGCCGGGTGCCGAGCGCGCCACGGGCGGGCAGCGCGTCGGCGTCGCCGCCCCCATAGGTACGGCCGGCGCTGCCCGCCCGGATCGCCCAGGTAATCCGGGTGTCCTCCAACTGGGCCAGGGCTAGCAGCGTGGTGGCCGCGGAGTGACCGGCGCCGACGACCAGGGTGTGCTTGCCCGCGTACCGGTCGCGGTCGGCGCCGAGCACGTCCGGCAGAGCGTGGCCGACGTCGACCCCGGACTCCCCGTGGGCGGGCAGGCCACTGGCGCCCAGGACGTTGGGCGTGGTGTAGGTGCCGGAGGCGTCCACGATCGCTCGGGCGTGGAGTTCCTCGCCCGAGTCCAGGCGGATCAGGAAGGGCGCGTCCTCACGACCATTGGTGCGGACGCGGTCATAGCCGAGACGGCTGATCGCGGCGACCTTGCTGCCGAGCCGTACCTTGTCGCCGAACAGCTTGGCCAGCGGGGCGAGGTAGTCGTCGATGAGCTCGGCGCCGGTGGGCAGCCAGTCGGCGTCAGGCGCCGTCCAGCCGTCGGCCTCCAGCAGGCGGCGGGCGGCGGCGTCGATGTTGTACTCCCACGGACTGAACACCCGCACATGCCCCCACTGCGCCACCGACGCGGCGACCTGCTGCCCGGCTTCCAGCAGGAGGAAACCGAGGCCGCGTTCGGCCAGGTGCGCGGCGGCGGCCAGGCCGACCGGCCCGGCGCCGATCACGACGACCGGCAGCGCGCTGGTGTCGCCGGTGCTCACCCGCTGCTCAAACTCAAGGGAGGTGGTGGTGGTGCCGCAGCATCCGTCGCTCATGATGGCGTCTCCTGAATCGGTGAGGTCCTGGCGGTCAGAGGTGCGGGCGCGCGCCTCATCAAAGGTGGCGAGGCGGGATCGGCAGAACGACGCGCACCTCTTGAATAGAAGATTGTCTAAGTAGCCATCATCATGACCTCTACTTAGAAGTGTGTCAAATTAGCTGGCTGTCGAATCAGGGCTCCAAGGTCGCGTGCGCGACTGCTGAAGTCCTCGACCGCCAAGCACCCACATCCCTCCCTTACGACCGGCGTTGGCATCTCGCGCAGGAGGGGTAACAGCGACTGTTCCGTCCCTGTAACCGGGGGAACGGTTGAGTGCTTTCTCGACAAGGAACCGGGCCGGGCGCCCTCCGCCCCGCAGCGAGCCTGAGAAACCGAACCCACGCGACCCATGAGGAGAATCTGTGACCGTTCGTACGACTGGACGCCGGGTGGCGATCGTGGCCGCCGCGCTCGCGACCGGGATGACCACGCTCCACACCAGCACGCCCGGCGCCGATCCGCACCTGCCCGAGCCGTACGCCAGGGCGTACATGCGGTTCCAGCGAGGCGGGCCGCTGGTGGACGTCACCGTCAAGAACCAGACGCTGGGCGACGCGGCCGGAGAGATGATCAGCACCACCGGCGACCTGAACACGTTCTTCCGTGCGCTCATGGACGGCAGGCTGCCGGCGCCCGCGCAACTGGCGGAGATGAAGAAGACCGTCGCGGCCAAGGAACTGCGGGCCATGGGGCCGCCGGGCGCCCGCTACGGGCTGGGCCTCCTCTACCGCCCGTTGAGCTGCGGCGGCGGCTACTGGAGCCACGGCGGAGACGGCGACGGCTACCGCACCAGACTGGGCGTCACACCGGACGGCCGTCGTGGGGTCGTGGTCTCGGCCACCTCCCGCTCGCTCACCGACTTCAAGGCCGAGCAGCGCGCCGACCGGGCGATGGCCACCCTGGTGGACCACGCCCTGTGTGCTACCGGTTGAAGAGAGTGCGATCTACGGACGGCGTCAGGGACTGCGCAGGGACAGCATCATCGCCTCGACGGCGATCTGGGGATTGACGTTGGCGTCGAGGCGTTCGCGGCACAGCATGATGGCGTCGATGCGCCGCAGCGCCTCCTCAGGCGTGGACCCCTTGGCCACCTGGTCGAGCTCGAACCGCAGGTCGTCGTTGGCCAGCTCCACCTGGGCGCCGAGCTGCATCACCACCACGTCACGGTAGAACGACACCAGCTCCAGCAGCGCCGAGTCGAGCGAGTCGCGCTTGATCCGGGTGGCACGGGACTTCTGCCGGTCCTCGAGCTCCTTGAGCGCGCCCGCGCCACCGCGAACCAGGCCACGGTTGAGCCCCTTGCCCGTGGAGCCCTCGCCGTAGAGCTTGCGCAGGTCGGAGGTCTCGGTCTCGTTGAGCGCGGCCGTCGCCGCCGCGGCCTCCTCCTCGGCCGTCTTGACCAGGCGTTCGGCGGCCGACACGCACTCCCCCACCCCGGTCAGCGACCTGGGGATGCTCAGGATGGCCTCGCGCCGACGGCGGACGCCCTCGTCGAGGGCCAGCGCCCTGGCTCGGCTGATGTGGCCCTGGGCGGCACGGGCGGCGAAGTGGGCGGTCTCCCAGGGCACGCTGTCACGAGTGGCCAGCACGTGGGCGACCGCCTCGGTGGTCGGTGTGGCCAGGGTGACCAGGCGGCTGCGGGACCGGATGGTGATCATCAGGTCGTCGGGAGCCGGAGCGCACAGCAGCCAGACCGTACGCGGAGGCGGCTCCTCGATGGCCTTGAGCAGGGCGTTGGCGGCGGACTCGGTGGCCCGGTCGGCCGCCTCGAACAGGATGACGCGCCAGCGCCCCTGGGTCGGCGCGCCCGCCGCTCTGAGGATGAGCTCCCGCGTCTGCTTGACGCTGTAGGACAGGCCGGCGGGACGTACGGTCTCAAGGTCGGGGTGTGAGCCGATCAGCACCTGGTGGCACTGGTCGCAGTGGCCGCAGCCGCCGTCGGGACACATCAGGGCCGCCGCGAAGGCGCGCGCCGCCTCCTCACGACCCGAGCCGGGCGGGCCGGTGAACAGCCACGCGTGCGTCATGCCGGCCCCACGGCCGCCGCTGATGACCTCGCCCGCGGCCGCCGCCGCCCGCGACAGCACGGCTACGGCCTGGTCCTGCCCGACGAGGTCATCGAAAACCGTCACGGACACAGGCTAGTCGCGGATGGCCGGCATCGTGCCCGTGGCGTCTTCGGACTCGTAGGGCACCGGGTCGGGCAGAATCTCCCGCACGCGATCCTGGATGGTGCGGCTGAGCTGGTCGGGCGGCAGAGTGCCGTCGACGACCACGTAGCGGTCGGGAGCGGCCGCGGCCAGCGCGCGAAACTCCTTGCGCACCCGCTCGTGGAACTCCAGCGGCTCAGCCTCGATCCGGTCGGCGGCCCCGCCCAGCCGGGTCAGCCCGATCTCGGGCGGAGTGTCGATCAGCACGGTCAGGTGCGGCACCAGCCCGCCGGTGGCCCAGGCGTTGACCTTGGACACGTCTTCGGGATCCAGCTCCCGCCCGGCCCCTTGATAGGCCAGCGAGGAGTCGACGTAGCGGTCGGTCACCACGAGCGCGCCCCGTTGGAGGGCCGGTCGGATGATCTTCTCGACGTGCTCGGCCCGGTCCGCGGCGTACAGCAGCGCCTCCGAGCGGGCCGACAGCCCCTTCTCGGCCGCGTCGAGCAGGATGGCCCGCAGCCGCATGCCGACCTTGGTGGAGCCGGGCTCGCGGGTCTGCACCACGTCATAGCCCTGGTCTCGCAGCCAGATGGCGAGCAGCCGTGACTGAGTCGTCTTGCCCGACCCCTCGCCGCCCTCGAACGCGACGAACAGCCCGGGCAACCGTTCGGCCGACTCGGGCTGGAACCGCTCCCCCCGCACCGCCGCGAGCAGGTCTTCGGAGAGCGAGACGCCCTTCCGGTCGTCCATGTGGCGGAGCGCCAGGATGCCCACGGCCATCGCCAGCGCGCCACCGACCAGCAGCACCAGGTTGGAGCCGTCGAACTGGTAGACCAGGTCGCCCAGCGTGAACAGGTGGGCGCCGACGAGCGCGGCCAGCGGGTTGGCCGCCGCGACCACGAGCAGCAGCGTCACCCGCGCCGTGGACTGGAGGAAGGAGAACGTGCGCCCGCGCATCGCGTCTTCGACCTCAAGACCGATCAGCGTGTAGCCGATGATCCAGGCGATGCCCGCGCACGCCCCCAGCAGCACCGTCAGCATGACCACGATCGCCAGGTTGTGCACCAGGGCGATCGCGGCCAGGACCAGGCCGGCCAGGGTGATGGCGAGCCCGAACAACCGTCTCCGCGACAGCTCCCGCAGGAACCGGAGCCCGAAGAACATGCCGAGCGCCATGCCGACGAAGACCGCGCCGAACACCACGCCGTAGGCCGCGTCGCCGCCGCCGAGCGCCTCCACGTAGATCTTGGCGACGCCCACGACCGCGCCGCCCGCCGCGAACGCGCCCAGCATGCCGATGATCAGCCCGCGCACCAGGCGGTTGCCGCCGACGAACCGCCAGCCGTCGATGATCTGCTTGAGCACCGACGGGGTGGAGATCGCTCCGTCGCGCCGCGGGATGTCGCGCAGGGTGAAGATGAGGGCCGCCGACACCAGGTAGGCGATGGCGTTGAGGATCAGCGCGGGTGCGGTCGGGTCCATGCCCGACAGGAACGGCACGAGGTTGCGCATCACGTCGGCCCCCACGGACAGCACCGCGAACAACAGGGCCGCGATCGGCGCGCTGCCATAGGTGACCAGCAGGTTGAGCTGGTTGGCCGACTCGAGCTGTTCCTTGGGCACCAGGTTGGGCACCGTGGCGTCCTTGGCCGGAACCCAGAACAGGTTGACGCACTCGACGAGGACCGTCGCGATGATGACCCACTGGTAGCTGCCGACCAGCGGAATCGACAGCACGACGGCGAAACGCGACAGGTCGGCGGCGACCATCGTCACCCGCCGATCGAACCGGTCGGCGAAGGCGCCCGCGAGCGGGCCGAGCAGGACGGCGGGCAGCATCTTGGCGATGAACACGCCGCCGATGGCCAGCGACTGGGTGCGGTAGTCGCCCTTCGTCAGGTTTCCGGCCATGGCGGTCAGAGCGAGGATGTTGAGCCAGTCACCCAGGCTGCACACCGACATAGCCGTCCACAACCGGCGGAACGGGGCGTTGGCCAGCACATGGATGGTTCGGCGTCGGCCAGGGGCGGTCATGATGTCAGCGTATCCAGGTGCTCGCCGGAACTTGGAAGACTAGCGAAAAGCCGGAAATGCCCCGGCTGTTCGTCGCTGAGAGTATTACGTCGGCAGGCGGTCGCGCAGGTGACCCACCCTGAATAGGCCCCCAAAAAGACCATGAACGAAACCTCCCGTCCCGCTCGTAGCTCTTCACACCCGTGCACGGGCTCCGTGAGCCTCCTCGAGGCTCTGTCACACATGAGCGCGGACTCCGTGAGCCTCCTCGACGCCCCTCACACCCGAGTGCGGACTCCGCGAGCCTCCTCGACCAGCGGCAGCCAGCCCGATCGGACGGCGGCGGGGAGGACCAGATCGTCCCAGAGCTCGACGAGCAACACCCCGTCGACATGGTCGAGCAACTGCTCAGGTTTACCTTCCCTGAGCAGCACGGTGTAGGCCTCGCGACGCTGGTCACGGTCGGCCAGGTCATGGCCGGCGCCGTGCAGCCACACGGTGCCGAGCGCCTGGGCCGCCGGTAACCGGGGCAGCCTGCTGGGCACGAAGAACCGGCGGCCGTCGGTGATGCCGCAGGTGAACTCGATCTTCGGCTCCAGCACCAGCCGGAACCCGGCCGCGTCGAGGATGCGTCCCGCCGTCTCCAGGGTGGGCGACTTCCTGCCGTGCTCGTAGGCCGACAGCGTCGTCCTCGACGTGCCACTGACGCTGGCCAGCGCCGACTGCTTCATGCTCGCCGCATGGCGGGCCTGCTTCAACAGCAGCCCGCCTCGCTCCGCCCAGAACGTGACGTCGGGGACCGGCGAAGAGATCATCGTCACCACCTCCGGAAGGCGTATCCAGTTGGATACTACTCCCCTACAGAGCAGGCGTGACCGGATGATCGCGTAACGTAATCGACCGAAGGTCACCGCAGTTCGGCCAGCGTGATCTCCGGCGGCGCGCCAACCCGGACAGGCGGGCCCCAGAACCCGGCCCCACGCGTGACATAGACCTGCACCCCGTCAATCGTGGAGAGCCCTGTCACGGCCGGCTGCTGCAACGGCACCACCAGATTGAACGGCACCATCTGCCCGCCGTGCGTGTGGCCCGACAGTTGCAGATCGACCTTGTGCCGGGCCGCCTCCTCGACCTGGATCGGCTGATGCGCCAGCAGGACCGTGGACCGCGTGGTGTCGCGACCGCCGAGCGCCCTGTCGAAGTCGGGCCCGTCGTCCATGGTCGTGCCCGTGACGTCGTTGACCCCGGCCAGGTCGAGCACGCCGCCCTGGTGACGGATCTCCACGCGTTCGTTGCGGAGCGACCGCACCCCCAGCGCCTGAAGCTCGTCGATCCACTCCGTCGGGCCGTTGGCCGTGTAGTACTCGTGGTTGCCTGTGACGAAGTAGGACCCGTAGCTCGCCTCCAGGTCGGCGAACGGCCTGGCCAGAGCTCCCAGCTCGGCCACCGTGCCGTCGACCATGTCGCCCACGATCGCCACCACGTCAGGCCGCAGAGAATTGATCATCCGGACGATGCGTTCGGCGTGCGCCCTGCCCGTCAACGGGCCCAGGTGAATGTCGCTGACCACGGCGAACCGCAGGCCGCTGAGCCTGGGATCGAGGTTGGGCAGCACGATCTTGACCGGCTCGATCACGGGATCGCCGAGCGCGGTGCGTATGCCGTACCCGACCGTGCCGAGCGCGCTGACGCCCGCGATGGCAGCGGTGGTCCGCCCGAGGAACAACCGCCTGCTCATCGCCTCATCGACCGGCTCCCCTCCGGAAGAATCGCCCTGACCGGCCGGCTCCCCTCCGGAAGAATCGCCCTGACCGACCGGCTCCCCTCCGGAAGAATCGCCCTGACCGGCCGACGCCACCGGAGAGGCGTCACGCGCGGCCTCCCCAGCGGAACCGGACGCCACAGACGGACTCGAGACGGTCGAACGTGCGGCGACAGGGACCGCGACCGGCGGCTGGGACGTCTTCGCACGCAAGGACCGGCGGATGAGCAGCCACGCCACAGCCCGCGGGATCTCCAGCACGACGAGGAACACCAGCAGGTAGAACATGATCGCCAGCCAGAGGTAGCCCGGCCAGGCCAGCCAGTGCCCCCACTCGGAGCGCGTGCCCGCGAACGTCACGGGCACCAGCGCCCCCAAACCCACGAGCCCCCAGGTCAACGCCCTGCGCGCCCTCCCGCGCCGGGTGGTGGAGCGCACCAGCCGATGCCACAGGTACACGTGCACGGCGATGACCACCGTGATGACCATGCCTACGAAGCCGACAATCACCTCGTCATGCTACGAGCCGAGCCATACCGGCGTGCGCTCACGCCTGAGAGGGCTCTCAGGACTTGGCCGCAGGCTTCTTCTTGGCGGGCGCCTTCTTGGCCGGAGCCTTCCGAGCCGCCGTCTTCTTGGGCGCGGGCGCCCGCTCACGTCGCTCGGCCAGCAACTCGGCCGCCCGTTCGATGGTGATCTCCTCGACCGTGTCGCCCTTGCGGAGCGAGGCGTTGGTCTCGCCATCGGTGACGTAAGGGCCGAATCGGCCTTCCTTCACCACGACGGGCTTCTTGGAGTTGGGGTCGTCGCCCAGCTCGCGCAGCGGCGCCGCGGCCGCGGCCCGGCCCCTGCCTCGCTGCTTGGGCTGCGCGAACAGCTCCTTGGCCTGGTCGATCGTGACCGTGAACAGGTCTTCCTCCGAAGTCAGCGACCGGGAGTCGGTGCCCTTCTTCAGGTAGGGGCCGAACTTGCCGTTGTGCGCCACGACCTGCTCGCCGTCGAGCTCACCCACGGCCCTCGGAATCTCCAGCAGCTTGAGCGCGTCGTCGAGCGTCAACGTGTCGAGCGACATGGTCTTGAACAGCGAGCTCGTACGCGGCTTGGCCACGTCGGCCTTCTTGGTCCGCTTCTTCGGGGTCTCCTCCTCCTGGGTGGGGAGGATCTCCGTGACGTACGGCCCGAACCGCCCGTCCTTGGCCACGATCGTGTTGCCGGTCACCGGGTCCTTGCCCAGCTCGCGGTCGCCCGTCGGCCGCGAGAACAGCTCCTCCGCCTTCTCGGCGGTCAGCTCGTCGGGCGTCATGTCCTCGGGAACGTTGACCCGGGTGCCGTCGCGGTCGAGGTAGGGCCCGTAGCGCCCGACCCGGATGACGATGTCGGTGCCCCTGATCGGGAAGGAGCTGATCTCCTTGGCGTCGATGTCGCCGAGGTCGCTGACCATCTCCTTGAGGCCCTCGTCGCCGTCTTCGCCGTAGTAGAAGCGCTGCAGCTCGGGCACCCGCTCGGCCCGGTCGTTGGCGATGTCGTCGAGCACCTTCTCCATTTCGGCGGTGAAGTCGTAGTCGACCAGGTTGCCAAAATGCTGCTCCAGCAGGTTGACCACCGCGAACGCCAGGAACGACGGCACCAGCGCGGTGCCCTTCTTGAACACGTAACCCCGGTCGAGGATCGTGCCGATGATCGAGGCGTACGTCGAAGGACGCCCGATCTCGCGATCCTCCAGCTCCTTGACCAGCGACGCCTCGGTGTAGCGGGCCGGCGGCTTGGTCGAGTGGCCGGCCACGTCGAGCCGCGTGACGCTGAGCGCGTCGCCCTCGGCCAGGTTGGGCAGCCGCTTCTCGGAGTCGTCGCGGTCGGTCGACGGGTCGTCGGCGCCTTCGACGTAGGCCTTCAGGAAGCCGTGGAACGTGATCGTCCGGCCCGAGGCGCTGAACTCGACGTCCTCGCCCGAGGAGGACCGGCCGCCCACCTTGACCGTGACCGACTCGCCGACCGCGTCCTTCATCTGGGACGACACGGTGCGCTGCCAGATCAGCTCGTACAGCCGGAATTTGTCGCCGCTCAGCCTGGTCTCGCCCGGAGTGCGGAACTCCTCGCCGGACGGCCGGATCGCCTCGTGCGCCTCCTGCGCGCTCTTCACCTTGCTGGTGTAGACGCGCGGCTTGTCCGGAACGTACGCCTGGCCGTACAGCTTGATCGCCTGGGAGCGCGCGGCCGCGATCGCGGTCTCCGACAGCGTGATGCTGTCGGTGCGCATGTAGGTGATGAAGCCTTCCTCGTAGAGGCGCTGCGCGACCTGCATCGTGTACTTGGCGGAGAAGCCCAGTTTGCGGCTGGCCTCCTGCTGCAAAGTGGTCGTCCGGAACGGGGCGTAGGGCTTGCGGGTGTACGGCTTGCGCTCGACGGACTTGACCGCGAACGACGAGCCCCGGAGCCGGCCGGCCAGCTCACCGGCGGCGGCCTCCGACAGGTGCAGGACGTCCTTGGTCTTGAGCTGCCCGGTGCTGGCGAAGTCGCGCCCCTGCGCCACGCGCTTGCCGTCGACGTTGGTCAGCGTCGCGCTGAAGTCACGTGGCCGCTCCTCGGCCCTGCCCGTGTCGAACAACGCCTGCAGGTCCCAGTAGTGGGCCGACGTGAACGCCAGGCGCTCGCGCTCCCGCTCCACGACCAGGCGCGTCGCCACCGACTGGACCCGGCCGGCGGACAGGCGGGGCTTGACCTTCTTCCATAGGACCGGGCTGACCTCGTAGCCGTAGAGCCGGTCGAGGATGCGCCTGGTCTCCTGGGCGTCGACGAGGCGCAGGTTGAGGTCGCGGGGGTTGGCGACCGCGTCGCGGATCGCCTGCGGGGTGATCTCGTGGAACACCATGCGGTGCACCGGCACCTTGGGCTTGAGCACCTCGCGCAGGTGCCACGCGATGGCCTCGCCCTCGCGGTCCTCGTCAGTGGCCAGGTAGAGTTCGTCCGCATCCTTCAGCAGCTGCTTCAGCTTGCTGACCTGCGCCCTCTTGTCAGGGTTGACGACATACAGCGGCTCGAATTCATGATCGACATTCACGCCCAGACGTGCCCACGCCTCCCCCTTGTACTTCTCGGGGATGTCGTCGGCCTTCTCCGGCAAGTCACGGATGTGGCCGATGCTCGATTCGACGACGTAGCCGCTACCGAGGTACTGCTCGATCGTCTTCGCCTTGGCCGGCGACTCGACTATCACCAGGCGGGTTCCGCCGACGCTGCCGTTCTTGGCTGGCACGCTGCTTCCTACCTCGCTGTTCGCTAACAATTCCCCCTGCCGGGAGCCGGCACAGATCTGAAAGGTAACCCGTCTCGCGGATTTTTCCTTCCCCCGGGGCTACCCACTAGCTTCCGGGTCCACCCACCAGCACGCAGAATAAGGCCCACTGAGCGGCATCGCGCCCTGACTCACCCTGGAGACTAATCGCTGTGCTCGACTACTCCTACATGGATATCTACATTCCGCGCGACCTGTCCCGTGAAGCCGCACGTCAACTGCTGACCGAACACGCAGAGTACGGCCACTGGGAGCTCGCGCGGGTGCGGCTGCATCCGGACGGAAGTCGTCATGTGCGGCTCCGCCGCAAGATCATGCGGGTGCGCCGCACCCTCTGAGTATGGCCATGCTTTGCCTGCCAAGTATGGACATGGCTTTGCCCGCCCCGGGGCCGCGCCCCCCGGAACGGGCAAAGCGTCACGTGAACCGGCAGCTCACAGGGTGCCGGCTGGGGATGCTACTTCCTGCCGAGACGGAACCGGCGGGTCGCCGCGAACAGCGTCGCCGAAGCGGCGAACATCCCGCCCAGGACCAGCGCGAACAGCGAACCGTTGTTCATGCCGGTGACGCCGATGGGCTGAGCGGCGCTCATCAGCCCGATGGGCAGAGCCCCGGCCGCCGACGTCACCGCGCCCCCCACCGGGGTCGAGGAGACCAGCGAGGTCGCCGGGCTGACCGCGGACAGCGGCCCGGAGGGGCCCGCGACGCTGGACGCGGCGGCGGTGGCGCGCTTGCCCGGCTTGGCCGGCTTGCCCGGAGTGGCGGGCTGGCCGGGCAGCCCGGGGAGACCGGGCAGGGCGGGGAGCCCGAACGACTGGGACACGTCACCGACGACGGGCAGGGCCGGCAGGCCACCGCCGCGCATCGACTGCGTGACGTTGCCCGCGTCCTGCAGGCCGCTCAGGGCCGGCACGACCGGCAGCGCGGACATGCCGCCCTTGGCCTGTGCGACCTTGCCGCTCATCTGGGTGTAGCGGTCGAAACGGTCGTGCCCGTGGTCGACCGGCCGGCCGACGCGAGCCCCGCCGAGGCAGCCGGCGGCGGCGTCGCCGAGCACCGCCACGGCGTTGCCGCAGACGTTGATCGGAGCGGTGATCGGCGCGACCACCTGGTTGCCGGCCAGCACGCCCGACCGGCCCGATGTGGTGTTGCCACCGCCGCCCACGCCCTGCTGGGGCGAGACACTGGCCCCGCCCTTGCAGTGGGCCTCGGCCAGGCCGAGCGCGGCGACCGCGTTGCCGCAGGCGTTGATCGGGGCGGTGATCGGGGCCACGACCTGGTTGCCGGCCAGCACGCCCGACCGGCCCGACGTGGTGTTGCCACCGGCGCCCCGGCCGCCGTTCTGCACGGACGCGCCGCCCCTGCACCCGGCGAACGCCTCTCCGAACGCGGCCACGGCGTTGCCGCAGACGTTGATCGGAGCGGTGATCGGCGCGACCACCTGGTTGCCCGCCAGCACGCCCGACCGGCCCGACGTGGTGTTGCCACCGGCGCCGGAACCGCCGCCGCGGTTCTCGACGGACGCGCCGCCCTTGCAGCCGGAGGCCGCGTTGCCCACGGAGTTTCCGCAGGCGGTGATGGGCAGGCTGATCGGCGCGACGACCTGGTTGCCGCTGCCGGCGCCGAACCGCCCGTCGGTGTCGTTGCCGCGGGAACCGGGGGTGCCAGGGCCGCTGTGGTAGCCGTGACCGGGCTTGCGACCGCCGTTGGTGACGGACGCGCCGCCCTTGCAGCCCGAGAACGCCTCGCCGAACGCCGCGACCGAGTTGCCGCAGACGTTGATCGGCGCGCTGATCGGGGCGATGACCTGGTTGCCGCCGAGCACGGAGCTGCGACCGGAGGTGGTGTTGCCCCCGGCGCCGACACCGGTGTTCTTCACCGAGGCGCCGCCCTTGCAGCCGGCGGTCGCCTCGCCGAAGATCGCCACCGCGTTGCCGCAGGCGTTGATCGGAGCGTTGATGGGTGCGGTGACCTGGTTGCCGCCGAGGATGCTGTGGTCACCGGAGGTCCGGTTGCCTCCCGCGCCGCCCTTACCGGAGTTGGTGACCGAGGCGCCGCCCTTGCAGCCCGCGTCGGAGCTGCCGAAGATCGCCACCGCGTTGCCGCAGGCGTTGACCGGAGCGTTGATCGGCGCGTTGACCTGGTTGCCGCCGAGGATGCTGTGGTCACCGGAGGTCCGGTTGGGGATGCCGCCCTTTCCAGTGTTGGTCACCGTCGCGCCGCCCTCGGAGGACGCGTTGGACTCGCCGGCCACGCCGACGGCGTTGCCGCTGATGTCGATCGGCAGCGAGATCGGCAGGTTGACCTGGTTGCCGCCGCCGATGGAGTTGTCGCCGGACGTGTCGGCGAGCGCGGTGCCGCTGAACGACATGACCGCGACCGCCAGCAGAGCGGCAGGAGTGGAAGCCTTGGCCCACGTACGCATGATGGATGCTCCTGTGTGGTTCTAGGGGGATTGCCTGACAGTTCGCGGACAGCCGAGGCCGTGCGAGGTCGCAGGGCGCCGCGCACAGCGGGACCTCGGATTCGGCGAACCAGTGATGACTGACGTGTCTCTCGCTGGCGGAGGGGATCGATGCCGCGCTCCGCCGCCGGCACGTGAAGTGCCGGAACCTGTGGCGAGGATCAGTCAGGTGAGAAAGAAGGGTCGTCCGCCGCTGTGCGGACGACGGGGGGAAGCACGCGCGCCAGGGGGGCGCGCACAGCTTCGGGACGCGGGCCGTCAACAGACCTCGCAATATCCCCCATACTCGGCCCGAACGGGCCGCTGCCACCGCCGTTGGGCACCAGACCGTCGGTGTCCAGCATCGTGCTCGCGGAGGAAGGTGCGGGCAGGCCAGGGTCGGACTGGCTGGTGAGCCCGTCGACCGTCAGCCCTGCCATCGCCTCGGCGTCGTCCAACGCCGTGGCCTCGCCGTCGACCGCGGCAAACCCGTCGGTAACGGACTCTGTGACGGTGAGAGGCGCGCCGGCTCCTGGCGCCGCGGTGGACTCCGCAGCGGCAGGAGCGGCGAAGGTCATCCCGAACAGGACGGCGAGCAGCCAACCAGCGGCCAGCAGGAAGCCGACCGCGACCGCTCGTGCGATGACCTGACGGACGCCGGCCGCGAACCGCGCCATCCGTGCGGCCCGCTCGGTCATCACATCCTCCGCCCGGAGGGACATGGACGCGCGCCGCACGGCGGAGGGCTGCGCCCTCAGCTGCCGCATCGGCGTGCGTGCCACGTGACCTCCTGGAACTCCAGAACCGACCTCACATGGTGAGGCCGGTCCATGGACTCACCCCTCAACGGTCCGTAACCGTAGCAGCACCCACAGTTGCCACAAGGGGTTTTCAGCAGAGATCCAGTAATCGGTCATGCACCCGCACCCCGAACCGCAGCGAATCGCCCTGCTCCCGCTCGTCCATCCCATGGGAGACCCCAGAGAAGGCCAGGCCGGTCGGCGGCCTGCCCGGCACGACGCGTAGCGGCTCCTCGGCAGCTCTGACAGGGGGTGTGAATGCACCCCGATAGGCTCCGCGGAGTACTGGTATGACGCACCCCTGAGAGTTTGCTAACCTTACGGAGCCGACGCGGGATGACGGTCCCACGTGCAGGCACCACGTCCGGGTGGCGGAATAGGCAGACGCGCTAGCTTGAGGTGCTAGTGCCCTTTGCGGGGCATGGGGGTTCAAGTCCCCCCTCGGACACCGGTCACATAAAGCGCCAGGTCTCTGACCTGGCGCTTTTGCTTTGTCTTGGCGCTGAGGGTTCAAGTCGAGGAACCTATAGCCCCAGGCCCGGCGCATGGGGGTTCATCTCCCCCTCCGACATACACGGTAAGCCCATGGTCCTCAGTACGCCGTCGGTGAAGAGCCGGCGGCGGGCTGAGCACCTCGGGTCCTGATGCGCCGAGGTGCTGGGTCTGGGGGTCGGTACGGCGAGTGCGGGAGGGGCGGTCGGCACCGGCGACGGACGTGGCGTTCAGGATGCCCGCGCCTCACACGAGTGGCCGGCCTGGCGTTGGAAGGACCGCAACCCGGCTTCCGGACCCCGCCTCACCTTGCAGAGCGCGGTGTGCGCCCTGGTCACGTGGCCGGGTGACCGGTGTCACCGAGTGGTCGCCGCCGCAGCGCCCACTCGTGAGCGGGCGGAGGCGCCCTGAGGGCGGGCGAAGGGGCCAGTGACTGGTTCTGCTCTACGCGAAGCCGACAGGACTCGAACGTGAGGTCTCCCTATGGTGTAGGCATGGCCTCCTCCATCCCGCCGCTGCGTCCGGCGATCGATCGGACCGCCCCCGAGTTCTCTCCGGTTCGCGAGCGGCTGTGGAGGCAGGTGCTCGGTGAGTGTCTGCGAGGCATTCGTCACGAGCGAGGCGAGAAGTTGAGCGAGACGGCGAGTCGCGCCGGAGTCTCACCGCAATATCTCTCCGAGATAGAACGAGGGCTCAAAGAGCCGTCGAGCGAGATGATCGCTGCGGTCGCCGGAGCGCTGGATGTGACCCTGGTCGATCTGACCCTTGCCGTGGCCGAGAGCCTGCGCCCCGCTCAGCACAGCGTGTCGAGAGGCGCTACCTGCTCGGCGGCGACGGCGTACGCACTGGCCGCATAGCGCGGCTTGCCGGGGTGTCCACGGGGTTAGGAGTGCTCCTCGATGATCTGGTCGAGGAGCCCGTACTCCAAGGCCGCGGTCGCGGTGAACACGCGATCGTGATCGGTGTCGGCGCGTAGGGTCTCGATCGTCTGGCCGGTGTGGCGTGACAGGATGCGCTCAATGTCCGCCCGGACACGTACGACCTCGTCAGCCTGCAAGATGAGATCGGGGATCGTTCCGCGCCCTTGAGCGGCCGGTTGGTGCAAGATCACCCGTGCGTGTGGGAGAGCGGCACGTTTTCCCTCGGCGCCTGCGGCGAGAAGGACAGCGCCCACGGCGACGGCCTGTCCGACGCAGGTGGTCGAGACCCGCGGGCGGATATGACGCATCGTGTCGTAGATCGCGAGCATCGCGCTCGGGTCGCCGCCTTCGCAGTTGATATAGAACTGGATCTCGGCATCGGGGTTGTCCGACTCCAGAAAGATCAGCTGCGCGATGAGCGCGTTCGCGACGCCCGCGTCAATGGCGGTGCCCAGATAAACGATTCGCTCGGTGAGCAGGTGCGAGTAGACATCCATGATCCGCTCGCCGCGAGGATTCTGGGCGATTACGTTCGGGATCGTATATGAGGTCACTTGCCGACTCCTTCGGTGATGCCGAATCCGGGCCGCGGGCGATGGTGGGGCGCGATTTCGCCGAAGTTCTGCACGATCGCATCGATGAAGCCGTAGTCGAGTGCTTCTTGCGCTGTGTACCAACGATCGTGCAGGGAATCCTCGAATATGCGCCCGACGGGTTGTCCCGTGTCCTCGGCGATGAGGCCGAGCACCGTGTCGCGCGTATGCCGAAGGTCGTTGGCCTGCAGTTCGATGTCAACCGCGGTGCCGCCGATTCCCGCCGAACCCTGGTGCATCAGGACGCGTGAGTGCGGCAGGGCACGGCGCTTCCCGCGGGCTCCCGAGGACAGCAGGAATTGCCCGGCACTGTAGGCGATGCCCAACACGAGGGTCGATACGTCGCAGGGAATGAGTCGAATGACGTCGCGAATCGCCAGCATCGAGGGAACCGAGCCGCCCGGGGAGTGGATCCACAATGCGATGTCGGTCGACGCGTCCTGCGTGGCGAGTGTCATCAATTGCGTGGCCAGCAGCGTCCCGTTGTCATCGTCGAGAGGGCCGTCGAGAACGAGAACACGCTGCTCATAAAGCTCGCGTCTTACCTGCGCGTTCAACAGCGGAAGTTTTGATTCTTCGCTCATGCGTCCATCATGTGCAGCGATTCGGACCAGGGGTGACGCGATCTGCCTGGGGCAGATCTGCTGTGAGCTGATCGATCTCCTGAGCTGGGACGACTCGGCGGCCAACGGGTCGGGGAAGGTGGCGACGGTCAGCGGGGTTCAACTTGGTCGCGATCTTGGAACCCGGCGCCGCCGCACAGTGCGACCACCTGCGCGAAGGTCTCCAACCTGATCCGTCACGGACATCGTCAGGCCACATGAATGCGATGTACAGGAATAGAAATATCGGCAGGCCATGTGCGACCGGTGGTGCTCGCCCCTCGGACACACTTCGTACATGATCGCCCGAGCTCATCTCGGGCGATCACTGCGTTTCGGGCCGGTTCGCCGGTCGAACACAGACCGAGCCGCCGCACACCTCGGCCTACGGGCCGGTTCTTCGCTGCCCTTGCGCCATACCCGGCGAGCGCGGCTCTCAGCTCACCAGGCCCCTGCGGTAGGCGTAGACCACGGCCTGCACGCGGTCACGCAGGTCGAGCTTGGTGAGGATGCGCGACACGTACGTCTTGACGGTCTCCTGGCTGATCACCAACGTCGCGGCGATCTCGCTGTTGGACAGGCCGTCGGCGATGAGACGGAGCACCTCCAGTTCGCGCGGGGTCAGCACCATGTCGTCCGGCGTGCCCTCGGCGGGACGGATCCGCGCCGCGTACCTGCCGACGAGCTGCCGCGTCACCTCGGGTGCCAGCAGCGCGGCGCCTGCCGCGACGGTGCGGATGCCGTGCAGCAGTTGCGCCGGTGGGGCGTCCTTGAGCAGGAAGCCGCTCGCGCCCGCGCGCAGCGCCTCGTACACGTACTCGTCCAGGTTGAACGTCGTCACCACGAGCACCTTGACCGGGTGCGTCACCCCGGCGCCGGCGAGCAGGCGGGTCGCCTCGATGCCGTCGAGCACCGGCATCCGTATGTCCATCACCACGATGTCCGGGTTCAGCCGGCGGGCGAGGTCGACCGCGGCGCGGCCGTCCCCGCACTCGCCCACCACCTTGAGGTCGGGCTGCGCACCGATGATCGTCACGAAGCCGGTGCGGATCAGCGCCTGGTCATCGCAGACCAGCACCCGGACCGGCGCGGTCACGACGAGCTGCCAGCGGGGACGCGGGCCCGCACGACGAAGCCGCCGCCCGCCCTCCGGTCCGCGCTGAACTCGCCGCCCAAGGCGTAGACCCGATCGCGGAGCCCGGCCAGGCCCCGCCCGCTCCCGCCGGGGGAAGCGGCCCGCGAGCCGGGATCGTCGGTGCTGACCTCCACGGTGATCTCCCTCTCGCCATGGCGCACGTGGACCGTGGTGCGGCTGCCGTGGGCGTACTTGAGCGCGTTCGTCAGAGCCTCCTGCACGACCCTATAGGTCACGAACTCGGCACTGCCGGCCGATCGCGCTGGTCTGCCCTCCTCGGTGAACTCCACCGGCTGCCCCGCCGAGCGCGTCTGCTCCACGAGCGAGTGAAGGTCGCCGACGGACGGAGTCCGGACGTCGGCGTCGTGGCCGGGGTTGAGCAGGTCTAGCAGGTGCCGCAGGTCGGCGATGGCCCGCCGGCCGGTGTCGGTGACGGCGTTCAAGGTCGCGTCGAGGCGATCGGGCGCGGCGGTCAGGTAGCGCGCCGCTTCCGCCTGTACGACCATCGCCGTCACGTGGTGGGTCACGACGTCGTGGAGTTCGCGGGCGATGCGGGTGCGTTCGGCGACGCGGGTGGTCTCGGCGACGTGGTGGCGGCGTTCGGCCTCGGCGGCCCGGGTGGAGCGCAGCCAGGCCCCGATGCCCCATGCGAGGACCAGCGCCAGGTAGAACAGCACGAATCCTTCCGGCTCCTCGCCCACGCCGGCCCGATCGAGCGCGACCGCCAGCGGCAGGTACGCCACGGAGAGGAGGACCATGGTGACGCGCCGGTGACGTTCCAGGTGGGCGCCCGCGCTCACCAGGGCGATGGGCAGCGCGATGCCCGCCAGCGCGTGATAAGCGAGGAACTGGTCGAGGGCGAAGCCGAGCGACACCAGGGCGAGACAGACGGCCGGCCACCGCCGGCGCACGGCGAGCGGGAGGCATTCGAGGGCGATCACCGCGATGGCCGGTGCGTCGAAAGGGCTGGGCGGCAGGTCGCCGAGCTGCGTCCCGTGGCCCTGCAAAGCCGGCAGGAATGACGCGACGGACAGCAGCAGAGCGAGCGGAAAATCGCGGACCGTGACGTCGGATCGCCGCCAGAGGTCCGCGACCCGCCGGAGATCGATCACTGGGAGAGCGTAGCGGTCGCGTCGGCGCGGGTGCCGCGCCGACGGGGGACCAGGTTGCCACGCCGGCGGGCCAGCCACATGAACACGATCGTCAGCAGCAGGCCGAAGACCACCGCGTACGGGCTCGCCTCCGGCCCGAACTCGCCACCGGTGAGCAGGGCCGGGCCCGACATCACGCCGTTCAGCAGCCCCGACGTCGCGCCGTTGCCGGAGACCTCGGTGCTGAAGATGCCGGCAGCGGCGAAGTTCCAGCCGAGGTGCAGGCCGATCGGTACCCACAGGGTGCGGGTGGCGGCGTAGGCGGCGGCGAGCATGCCGCCGGCCTCGATCGCGACGGCGATGGCGCCCCACAGGCTGGCGTTCTGGTTGAACAGGTGCATCAGGCCGAACAGCAGACCGGTCAGCACCAGCGCCATCCAGGTGCCGGCGCGTTCCTCGACGATCCGGAACAGGATGCCGCGAAAGATCAGCTCCTCCGACACCGCGGCGGCGGCCATGACGCCGAGCAACGCGACCGCGCCAGCCGCCGAGCCCAGGCCGTCGATCCGATAGCCGCCCAGGAAGGCGATGTTCACGATGACGGCCGCGAACATCCCGACCCCGATCAGCACCCCTCGGCCGGTGGCGGCGGCAGCGCCCTTCGCGGCCACTTCTACTGGCGCGCGGCGCTCGGACCACCGCACCACCCAGGCGTACACGAACACCAGCAGCACGGCTGTCGAGAGACCGAGGAGCAGGGTGAGGATGGTGTTCCCCTGCACCGCGTGCACGCCCAAGCTGCCGATGTACGCGACCGCCGCGACGGCCACAAGCTGCTTCAACAGTCGCATGACGACTCCTTCGCGAGATCCCTCGGCCTGGCGCCGCGGGTACGTCGAGAACGCTATGGATTCGACGGCCTCGAATCGTCACCGCACGGTGGACACTCGCGGGTAGCTCGCACGGGGGACAAGCGTGGCGCGGTGTTCGCCGCGCCACGAGGAACGGACTTCTGTCCACGTGATCGCCTGGGCGGTGAGGGCCTTTCGGCGTTGGACGTCAAGGCCAAGGTCCTCGGCGTGCTCATGGCGCTCCAGGTCCAGGGTGGGGCCGGGCGGTGATCAGAGCCACCGAGCTCCATGGCGTCGCTGTGGCGCCACAGAGATGGCGTCATCCGCTTGTTTTGACGCCATTGCGATGTCACTATGACGTCATGGACCTTGCGCCGTATGTCGATCATCTCCGCCGCGAGCTCGCGATCACCGCCGGCGCGGGCGGGGAGGAAGCTCGTGCGCTGGCGGAACGGCTCGCCGCGACGCTCGAGTCGGCCACCCGGCTCGCGCTGCTGGAGGCCCTGTCGGCCGCCGCGGATGAGATCACCCACGACCTCGCACCGGGCTCGGTCGAGGTACGCCTACGCGGGCGCGACCCCGATTTCGTCGTGACGCCACCGCCGAGCGCCCGCCCGTTCGAGGAGGAGGGCGAGATCAGGCAGGTCGAGACACCGCCCGCCCCGCTGCCACCCCCGGACACCGACGAGGGCGGTACGTCCCGGATCTCGCTCCGGGTCCCCGAGCATCTCAAGCCGCGCATCGAGGAGGCGGCCACCCGCGACGGGCTATCGGTCAACGCCTGGCTGGTCCGCGCCGTCACCGCCGCGCTCGACCCCGGAGACGCCGGCGGCCGGTCCAGCCGGCGCCCGGTTCAGCAGACCGGCAACCGCTACCGCGGCTGGGTGCGCTGATGACCACAACCCACGAGAGGACCGGAATGCCGACCTTCAACACCCCCGAACCCATCCTCGCCATCATCGACCTGGCGAGCGCCGCCGTCCGGATCAACGCGAGCGACCGCGCCGACACCATCGTCGAGATCCGCCCGAGTGACGAACTCAACGACGCCGACGTGCGGGCCGCCGAGCGCACCGTGGTCGAGTACGCCGACGACAGGCTCCTGGTGCGGACCGACAAGGAGGGTGCCGGCTCGGCCTCCGACTGGGGCCTTTCGCTCGACAAGCTCTTGGAGTCGCCCGCGGGCTGGGCGCGTTCGCTGCTGCTCGGCCCGGGCTCGGTCGACGTGCGCATCGACCTGCCGACCGGCTCCCGCCTCGACGCCAAGACCTCGGGGAGCCTGCGCTGCCGGGGCTCGCTCGGCGAGGTGACGCTCACCACCTCCTACGGCGACATCCGGGTGGAGCAGACCGGTCGGCTACGGCTGAAGAGCACCCATGGCGACATCTCGGTCACCCGCGCGTCCGGTCACCTCGAGGTCACCACGACCCACGGCGGCATCGACATCGGCGAGATCAGCGGCACCGCCTCGGTCAAGACCTCCCATGGCGACGTCCGTCTCGGCAAGGTGACCGGCGAGCTGCGGCTGAACAGCGCCCACGGCGACATCGCCGTCGACCGTGCCCTGGCCGGCGTCTCGGCCAAGACCGCGTACGCCAGCGTGCAGATCGGCGAGGCGGTGTCCGGCCTGATCGTCATGGAGACCACCGGCGGTGGCCTGGATCTCGGCATCCGCGAGGGCAGCGCCGCCTGGCTGGACGTGAGCTCCACGTACGGCACCGTGGACGTCTCCCTCGACCCCAGCGACGTCCCCGCCAGGACCGATCAGACCGTCGAGGTGCGGGCCCACACCACCCACGGCGACATCGTCATCCACCGTTCCTGACAACCGAGGAGATCTCATGCCTGACGCGATCGTGGCCGAGGGACTGGTCAAGAAGTACGGTGACGTGGCCGCCCTCGACGGGATGGATCTGACCGTTCCCGAGGGGACGGTGTTCGGGCTGCTCGGCCCGAACGGCGCCGGCAAGACCACCGCCGTACGGATCTTGACCACATTACTGAAGCCGGACGCCGGGCACGCCGCGGTGGCCGGGTTCGACGTCGTACGCGACGCGGACCGGCTGCGCGCCCACATCGGCGCCTCCGGCCAGTACGCCGCCGTGGACGACCACCTCACCGGCGCCGAGAACCTGGAGATGGTCGGCCGCCTCTACCACCTGGGCGTCAAGCGCAGCCGGCGGCGCGCCCGCGAGCTGCTGGACCACTTCGACCTGACCGAGGCGGCCGACCGCCCCGTGCGGGGCTACTCCGGCGGCATGCGACGCCGGCTCGACCTGGCCGGCGCATTGGTCGCCAACCCGCCCGTGTTGTTCCTCGACGAGCCCACCACCGGCCTGGACCCCCGGGCCAGGATCGGCCTGTGGGACGTCATCTCCGGGCTCGTCGCGGAGGGCACGACGGTGCTGCTCACCACCCAGTACCTGGAGGAGGCCGACCGGCTCGCCGACCGCATCGCGGTGGTCGAGCACGGACGCGTGATCGCGCTCGGCACCGCCGACGAGTTGAAGGACCAGGTCGGCGGCGACCGGATCCAGCTGTCGGTGACGAACGCGGCGAACCTGGAAACCGCCGCCAGGACGCTGGCGCCGCTGGCCGCCGGTGACGTGCAGATCGATGCCGCCGCGCTGCAGGTGACGATTCCGGTGACCGGAGGCGCGACCTCACTGACCGAGGCGCTCGGCCGCCTGGCCGCCGAGCGGATCACCGTACGCGATGCCGGCCTGCGCCGGCCGACCCTGGACGACGTGTTCCTGAGCCTCACGGGACACGAGGCCGACGACAAGATCGAGGAGACCGTCCGATGAACACCCTGCAATTAGCCGTCGCCGACGGCGTGACGATCGCCCGGCGCAACGCCCTGAAGATCCGCAGAGCACCCGACCTCCTGGGCGGCGTGATCATGCTCCCCATCGTGTTCGTGCTGCTGTTCACCTACGTCTTCGGCAGCATGATCAGCCTGCCCGGCATGTCGTACGGCGAGTACCTGCTCCCCGGGATCTTCGTCATGACCATCGTCCAAAGCGCGCAGATCACCGGCTACACGCTGACGCAGGACCTGCAGAAGGGCATCTTCGACCGGTTCCGCACGCTGCCGATGTCGCCCTCGGCGGTGCTGACCGGCCAGACCATCAGCGACGTGATCATGAATCTGACCAGCGTCGTCACGATGGCGCTCGTCGGTCTGCTCGTCGGATGGCGCATCCACAGCTCGCCTTTCGAGGCCGCCCTCGGGTTCCTGATGCTGCTGCTGTTCGCCTACGCCTTCTCATGGGTGACGGCCACGGTCGCGCTGGCCCTGCGCACGCCCGAGGTCTTCAACAACGTCGCCACCATCATGTCGCTTCCACTGATCTTCCTGTCCAACGCCTTCGTCGACAGCGCGCGCCTGCCCGGGCCCTTGAAGCCGATCGCCGAATGGAACCCGGTCTCCACGCTCGTCCAGGCCGCGCGCGAGCTGTTCGGCAACACCAGCCCGGCCATCCCCGTGTCCAGCGCCTGGCCGCTGCAGCACGCGGTGCCGGTGTCGTTACTGTGGTCGGTCCTGCTCCTGGTCATATTCGTGCCGCTGGCCACGCGGCTGTACAAAAGGGCCGTCAGCCAATGAACACCGTCGCCGACCTCCCGGACGAGGAGGTGCTCCGGCCGGCCTCCGCAGGCGGGCGAATCACGCGGTCGGGCGACTGGCACGTCCCGCGCCGGCTGCGTATCGACTGTGAGTACGGCAGCCAACGTCCGAGCCGGCCGCCGGCGGTCGGGGACTGTCAGATGGCGGCGGGCGGTGCCGGCTGCGACGGGGTGTACGGGGTCTGGAGTGTAGGGGCGAACCAGGCTCTCGCTGGAGGAAGCAGGAGCAGAGTCACGATGAGCGCGGACCAGGGTGCGGTGAGGACCCACGAAAGGGTGTCTTCGATCAGGAAGTGGATGAAGTCGAGCAAGGGGATGGCCAACTGGACGGCGATGGTGGCGTGACGGACCCGCGGGCGACGAGTGCGCCACTGGTTCGCCAACCAGCCTGCGGCGAGTGGCGGGAGGTAGAAGGGGGCGTAGAGCAGTCCCTCCTGTAAATCGCTGGGGTCGAGAACCAGCCCCAGGATGAGCAGAACGATGCCGAGCAGGGTGAGTGTCGCCTGGAACCAGATCAGGTTCCGGGCGACCCTTACAGACAGGGGCATGCTGGGGGTCCACTTCAGTTCGCGGGAGCGCGGCGGAGGCGTCCGCGCGGACGGCTCAATGGTCCCATTTCTTCGAGGCGGATGATCTCGTCAGGTAAGTCGTACCTGTCCGGCGACGAGCGCCGGGCCGGCCCTCCGTCTCAAGGGCGGCCCGGCGCACGCCGGGAAGGAGGCACGTGCGGCTTCACGATCTCCAAGTGGTGCAGCCGAACCCGCTGGCGCAGACTCTGTGCCGGTCGTCATGTCGAGGCACGCCGCCCACGCGAGGCGGTCTCCCCGAGCCAGGCGCGGGTGGCTCTGGAGTCGTTCCGGCGTGCGCTCAAAACCAGGGACCTGCAGGGCCTGCTGGACGTGCTCGCCCCGCAGGTCGTTCTGGTGAGCGACGGCGGCGGCGTCAAGCAGGCCGCGCCGCAGCCGATCACCGGCGCCGACAAGGTGGCCCGCATGATCGTCAGCGGCCTCGGCAAAGCCCAGATCGCGCTCACCAGCGAGCCCATCGTGATCAACGGCAACCCCGCGCTCCTGCTCCGCGTGGACGGCGAGATCGACGGCGTCATCGCGGTCCGGGTCGAGGACGCCCGCATCACCGGCCTTTACTACGTCCGCAACCCGCAGAAGCTGACCCGCATCGCATCCGAGACCCCGCTCACCCTGCGATGAACACGGCGGCGGAACAGCCACCGCGTCTGGCTTCATCCCAAAAGGCCCCGAACACATTCAGCCAGATCTTCTACCAGGAGGTCCTTCATGCCGAACAGCGTTACCGGCGAACCTACCGACCTGGAACTGCCGGTCGAGCGTGGCTGCCCGTTCGCCGTGCCCCCCTACGAACGTCCGCCGGGAAGCCGGCGTGGCCTGATCCTCATCAGAAGAGCACTGGGGCGTGCCGACCGGGGGCGCACCGGGCAAGGGGTCTCCCAGCGGATGCTAACGGTCACCACGAAACGGCTGTGCCGTGACGACCTCATTGAAAGGACCGTCTATCCGACGCTTCCTCCGCAGACCGACTACCGGTTGACGGACATGGGACGCAGCCGCTGAACGACGTGGTCCGCCCCGCGCTGGACGCGCTCGGCCGCCGTCCTTTCAAAGGAGCGGATCGAGGACGGGTGGAAAATGGCCTGATCTTGTCGGTGGCGCCTGCGATAGTGAGGGAGTGTTCCACACCTCCTCTGTCTCCCTCGTCCCCTGCCATGTGCGTCACCTGCCCGAAGGCGCGATCGAGTTGATGCCGATCGTGCTGCCCATGACCCTCACGGCCGCCCAGCGCCGCAGCCTGGCCGCCATCCTGCTGGAGGGCCTCGACGACGCGCCCGCCGGCGCCGAGCTCTGCCTCGCCTAACCCAGCCTCGCCCGATAGACCTGCCGGGCGCGGTCGTAGAGCGCCACGTGATCGCCGTACTGATCCTTGGTGGCGAAGACGCGCGACTCCCGCAGCACCTCCTCCAGCCGGTCCAGCCAGTCGAGGCACCACCACACGTCCTCGGGCCGCGCCACGTGCTTGCCCGCCACGTTCAGGTAGACCGGGCTCGTGTGCGCGTACGCGCCGCTCCTGTGGAAGGTCCGCGGGTGCGGGCCTCCGGTGGCGACCGCGACCACGTACGTGGCCTCGCCCGCGTCGAGCGTGGCCGTCAGGCGGCCGGGCGGTCCCTGGGCCAGCACCCTGTCGGCGGTGCGGATCTCCAGGGTCTCGACTTCGGGGCCGACCGAGGTGACCGTGATCTCCACGCGTTCGCCCGGCGCGAGGTCCAGCGTGTCGCCGGGGCCGTGGCCGTTCACGCTCAACCCGAGCCACGGGCCGGTGGTGGCGAACGTGCGGCCCATGAGGATCGCCTCGGCGAACGACTCGGCGGTGAGCGGGCCGTCCACCCGCGCGTACACCCGCTCCCAACCGGGCGGGCCCGATGAGGTGCCGCGGTGGCAGAACGACAGCACCGCGTCGGTGCCGGCGGTCACCGTCAGCCGGTTGCCCGCCCCGATCAGGCGTCTGTAGACCGTGGCGGTGGCGCTGATCGACGAGTGGTTGAGCACGTCCAGCGTGTCGATCAAGCCGAGTGCGGCGTCCGCGACGATCTCCCTGGCCGAGCAGTTGCGTCCGCGCGTCACCGCCTTCTCCGGCGGGTCATCGTCGGAGACCGGCGAGTGGAATGGGTGCCCGTAGCCGAGCACGGCGCCCAGCCGGTGCAGTTCCTCGCAGGCGACCGCGTTCGGCGGCCAGTCGACGGTGCCGGAGAAACCGGTGTGGAAGCGCTCCGGCAGCCCGCGCAGCCCGACCTCGGACTCGGTGTACTCCATACCCCTGGTTACCGTCACTGTGATCGGCTCGGCGGGCACGGCCACCACGAGATCGTCGCCGTGGAAGTACGGTCTGCCGTGCCCGTCGACCTTGGGCGGCCGGCCCTCTGGATACCAGCCCTGCCCGTCGGCCGACGTCACGCTCCACCGGCACGGGAACCCGGCGCGCAGCCGCACCGTGGCCGCCTCCGCCCGCCTGGTCAGCGGCGCCAGATCGATCGGCGCCCCGTCGGCGACGACCTCCCGCCGCACGCCGACGATCTTCGCGCCGTGAGGCGGGATCTCGTACGCGGTTCCGTCCACGATCAGCGTGGCCGGCTCGTCCCGGCTCGAATCCAGCAGCAACCACGTACGGATCGGCTCGTCGCCGAGCACCGTGCGCGCGTGGGCCTCTAGCGTGACTCCGCTGGGCCGCAGCCGCAGCCGCAGCGCGGCCAGGGAGGGGAGCAACTCGCCGCCGAGCGCGTCGCGGACCACCCGGTCGACGTCCACCTCACCCATCCGGTCGTCGACCTCGTCCTCCGACGCTTCCGGCAACCGCTCGGCGAGCTGCCGCATCCCGGTGTCCCAGTAGGGATGGCGGTGGTCGAGGAAGACGGTGGCCCACGCCTGGACCACGTACGACAGGGGTTCCTCACCCCAGCACACGCCGTGCCGGTCACGGAGGTCCCGGTATTCGGCCAGCGCGCGGGAGACAGCATCAGGAAGCAGCGGATCGTCACACATCGGACGCTCCTTGAGGTCGCAGACATCGACTCACGAAACGCTGGCCCCGTCAGGCCCTTACCACCCGCCACCCGACTGCATGGCCGACATGACCACGGCGAGCCCGCTCATCCCGACCATCCCGACCATCCCGACGATGATCAGCAGGGCAATGATGCGACGGTTCACATGGCGGATGCTACCCGGCGGACGGCTGGCTTTCTCCGCACGACGCCGCCGGCGCCTCTGACCCCGCCGCCGGCACGCTCGCGGCCGGCTGGGCCCACGGCGTGAGCTCCGGGCGCTTGGCCGTACGGCCGTCGCCCGAGGAGCGGCCGCGGATGCGGCGGCCGATCCACGGGCCGGCGAAGGTGGCGAACCAGCGTAGCTCGGCCGCCGCCACCCGCCACGCCGCCGCCGGGGGCAAGGACGGGAAGGGCAGCATCCACGTGTCGTCGCTGCCGGGCAGGCCGAGGGAATGCGCCATGGCGGCGGCGATGCGGGCGTGGCCCGCCGGGCTCGCGTGCAGCCGATCCGTGCCCCACATGCGCGCGTCGGTGACGAACTCCAGCGCGAACGTGTCCACCACCGTGACCCCGTGGCGGGCCGCGGCGGCGCGGATGCGGGCGTTGAGGTCGAGCACCTTGGGCCGGAGCGGCCGGGCTATCGGGGCGATCTTCCCGATATCCGGAAAAGTCACGGCAACCACGTGTGCGCCCGACTCGGTGAGGGCGGCGTACATCTCCTCCAATACCTCCGCCACGGCGGCGGGCTCGCAGCCGGGGCGGATGAGGTCGTTCATGCCCGCCATGACCGTGGCCAGGTCGGGGCGCAGCGCCAGCGCGGGGGCCAGTTGCTCGGAGCGGATCTGGCCCGCGAGCCGGCCGCGGACCGCGAGATTGGCGTACAGGAGATCGGGGTTGGCACAGGCCAGGTGCTCGGCGAGGCGGTCGGCCCAGCCGCGGTGGCCGGTGACGTCGTCGCCGTCGCCGAGGCCCTCGGTCTGGCTGTCGCCGAGCGCGACATAGCGCGTGTAGACGGTCATGAGGTCTCCCTTCCGGTGCGGGCCATGCGCTCGCCGAGCGTCCGCGCCGCCCCCAGGCACCACGCGCGGGTCTCGCGCTCCAGCCTGCATCCCGCCAGGCAGGACAGGTAGGGGCCGACGTGCTCGCTCTGGCGCAGGAACGTCTCCTCGTCCAGCTCGCCGCGCAGGCGTAGCAGGAGCTGCTCGAAGACCTCCAGCTTGGCGGCGGCCTCCCGGGCCCGGTCGTGCAGCTGCTCGATCACCGGCGCGGGGTCGAGCAGGTCGACGGCGTGCACCTTGACCGCCAGGTCGTCGCGGATGACCAGGGGCTTGGCCGGGGTGGCGGCGAAGGCTGCCAGCTCGCCGAGCCCGGCCTCGGTCACCTTGAACACGCGCTTGTTGGGGCGGCCCCGCTGGACCACCTCCCGGCCCGTGACCAGGCCGTCGGCCTCCAGCTTGGTCAGCTCGGCGTAGAGCTGCTGCGGGGCGGCGTACCAGAAGTTGGAGACGCCGATGTCAAAGATCTTGGTGAGCTGGTATCCGCTGTATTCGCCGTCGAGCAGCGCCGCCAGCACCGCGTGTCGGAGGGCCATCGACTAACGGTACTCATGAAGATGACTAGTCATGAATATGACTATATGCCGACAGGCGCGCCGGCGCCAGCGGGCCGCCACGGAGCGCAGAGCCAGGCCGCGCCCAGCAGGACGACCACGGCGGCGGTGCCCAGCGGGGGCCGGACCGCGATCATCCGTCAGTGACGGATTGCGCCACCAAGGCCATGGCCTGCCGCATGGCGTTCCGTACCTCGTCGGGTCCGTCGCCGCGCTCCAGCGCGGTCAGCGCGGAGGCGCTGACCGCGCCCACCATCGCGCCGACCAGGGCGGAGGCGGTGATCGTGTCGAGTCTGGCGGGGAACGCCCGCTGCAGCGCCTGGGCCAGCTCGCCCTGCGCGGTGAGGTACCGCTGCAGCAGCCGGGCCTGCAGTGCCGGCACCGAGGCCGCCAGTCGCGCCCGAAGCGCGGCGAGCCCGCTGGAGAGGTCGCCGTCCCAGGCATTGGCGATCATTTGCTCCATCGCCCGCACCAGCACCTCGGACAGCGGTTCGTCGGCGCCGCACTCGGTGATCGCCCGCAGCGCCAGGTCGACGCGCACGTCGGCGTTGGCCAGGAGCACGTCCTCCTTGCTCTGAAAGTGCAGGAAGAAGGTGCGGGGGGACACCTCCGCGGCGTCGGCGATCTCGGCCACGGTCACCTGGTCGTAGCCCCTGTCGTCGAACAGGCGCACCGCCGCCTCGATCAGTGCCTGCCGGGTGCGTTGCTTCTTGCGCTCCCGCAGTCCCAGTTTCTCCACCATGTGAGCCACTTTACTGGTGAGACTGCAGTAGTGCATACAATGTATTGATACATCGACTGTAGCGATTGAAAGGCGGTCAGCATGGGGAGTCTGGACGGACGTGTCGTCCTCATCACCGGAGCGGGGCGCGGCATCGGACGGGAGGAGGCGTTGTTCTTCGCCGCCGAGGGCGCCAAGGTCGTCGTCAACGACCCCGGCGTCGCCATCGACGGCACGGGCGGCGACGCCGGCGTGGCCGCGGAGCTCGTCGAGGAGATCACTGCCCGTGGCGGGCAGGCCGTGGCCAACACCGACAGCGTCGCCGACTGGGACGGCGCCCGCCGCATGGTGGAGACGGCCCTGCGGTCCTTCGGCGACCTGCACGTCGTGGTCAACAACGCGACCATCGAACGGAACCTGGGCCTGACCGACCTGTCGGAGGAGGACTTCGACGAGGTCCTGGCCGTCAAGCTCAAAGGCACCTTCGCGGTGACGCGCTGGGCGGCCCGCCACTGGCGCGACCGATACCAGGCAGGGGACCGCGCCGACCGCGCCGTCGTCAACACCTCCTCCGGCTCCGGACTGCTCAACCCGCTGCCCGCGCAGGTCTCCTACGCGGCGGGCAACGCCGGGGTCGCGGCGCTGACCATCGTGGCCGCCCTCGAGCTGGGCCGCTACGGCGTGCGGGTCAACTGCGTCTCGCCCTCGATGGCCCGCACCAGGCTCACTCTCGGCGTTCCCGGCATGAGCCGGGAACCGTCGGCGGGCCGGTTCGACCCCCTGCATCCGGGCGTCAGTGCGCCGGTCGCCGCCTATCTCGCCAGCGCGACCTGCCCGCTCACCGGCCAGGTGCTGTCGGTGCGAGGCGGTACGGTCGCGGTCAACCAAGGCTGGTCCCTCGGCGGCCACATCCACAAGGACGGGCCATGGAGCGTGGAGGAACTGGCCGAGAAGGTGAAAGAGCTGCCGATGGACGATCCCTTCGACAAGCTCGCCCAGGCCCTGTCCGGCGCGCTCGGCGCCACCGGACGCGCCGAGCTGCAGGAGATGATCAACACCCTGCTGGACCAGGGAGGCCAGTCCGGCACGGCCTCCGCATGACGCGATAGCGCACAGCCCGGACCGCGTGCTCAGGTTCGTGGTCCGGGGGACGGACGGGGCCCGTCCCGACCGAGCGATCGGGCGAACGCGTCCAGCTCGGCCCGCGCAGCTCCCGACTGGCCGTCGGCGCTCGAAGATTTCTGCAACGACAACGGCCGCTGATGCGTCCCTGGATGGTGGAGTTCGAAGAGTTCGTCCGCGCCAGAAGTCATGCGCTGCTGCGCTACGGCCTGGTGCTGACCGGCAGCGCCGATGACGCCGCCGATCTGGTGCAGGAGGCGCTGCTCAAGCTGAGCTCCTCGTGGCGGCTGGTGCGCAACAAGAACGACCCCGAGGGCTACGTACGAACGATCATGGCTCGGCAGCATGTGAGCTGGTGGCGCAGACGGCGGCGGGAGCACCTCACAGCCGAGGTGCCCTCGCCGGTTCACGAGGACGAACACGAACTGGGCGAGATCTGGCAGTGTCTGCGGGCGTTGTCGGCCAGGCAGCGCGCGGTGCTGGTGCTGCGCTACTACGAGGACCTCGCCGACGGGGAGATCGCCGCGCGGCTGGGCATTTCGCAGGCGACCGTACGCAGCCAGGCCTCTCGGGCGCTGGCCACTCTCCGCGTCCGCGGACAAGCACTCACCGGGAGATGGCGATGACGACCGAGGAGAAGCTGGCCCAGGCGCTGCGCACGATCGCCGATCGGGCTGAGAACCGGGAGGTCCTGTCCGGTGTGATCGCGAAGCGGCGTCACCGGACGCGCAGGCGGGCGACGGGGGCCCTGGCGGCGGTCTGCGCGGTGGTCCTGGGCTGGGGTGCGCTGGTCGCCTGGCCTTCACCACCGGTTGTGGTGGAGGCGGTCGCGCCGAGGGCGGATTCGGTTGAGCGGGTGTGGCCGCAGGCTGTGTTCACCATGCCCAAGGGCTCCACGCCGCTGGTGGCGATCAGCGCCAAGGAGGTGCTGGTCTGGACCGAGCGAGGGAAGATCGAGGTCTACGACGCCGCTGCCAAGCGGTCGCGAGTCGTCGCCGCGCTGTCTCAAGCTCCGCGGTATCGGGCCGTTGACGGTGATCGGGCGCTCTGGCTCGCCGGCGGCTACGCGTGGGTCGCCCCCTTGAGAACCAGCGGGAAGGCAAGGAGGATCGGGCCGATCACCGGGGAGAACGTCGATCGGATCGCGCTCGCCGGAGAGTACGTCGTCTGGTCATCGCCGCTGGATGGCGTGTGGCGGATGCGCCTCGATGGCGGGCGTCCGGAGCGGGTGGCCACCTCCAAGGGGCTGCAGCTCGTGGAGTGGCCCTGGGCGACCGATGAACCGCTCGACGTGCGGACGAATCCGACAAAGGTCGTGAACCTGCAGACGGGACGGACCATCAAGATCCGTCCCTTGCCTGGGGTGGAGGGGCTGCGCTGCGGGCCCACCTGGTGCACCGGGACACGCGGAGAGAGCACACTCGTCCAGCGCACCGACGGCGCCTGGAGCCGGGTGCACCGGGGAGGGCCGCGCGGCTATCCGTTCCAGGATCGGTTCTTCCCCGGCTTCGGGGAGATCTACGACGCCCGCACCGATACGACGGTGACCTTCGAGGGAGCCGAGCTTGAGACGTCAGGCGGCAGGCACTGGTCGGGGGGCGCCGGTGTCATCTTCTGGCCGCAGGGCGATGGAGTGGTCACGGTGAACTTGGCCGCCGTTCCCTAGCGAAACGGCGCGCGCGGTTGCTGAAGCGCGGACGGGCAGGCTCAAAGCCAATGCCAGGTGATCTGCGCTCGCTCGGCGGCGTCGGCCAGCCACTGATCGAAGGCGGCCTGTCCCGCGGCCTCCAGTGTCTCCGCGTCCGCCACCGCCTCCTGCCGTTCGGTGATCAAGCCCGTCAGAAAGCGCCCATCGCGGGAAACCGGTCCGGCACCGCCTCCGGCCGGCGTCTCGCGCAGGGGGGCGGGCAGTTCGCCGGACCAGGTCCGGGCCCTGGTCAGGTGCAGCTCCCACCGGTCCCCGAGTGAGCCGTGCAGTTCGGCGACGTCGATCGGCTCCTCCGACAGCACCCAGGTCGCCCGTACCCGCGCGAAGTGCTCACGATGACGGGCCAGATGCCCGGGACCGAGTTCCGCACGCATCCGGGCCCGGAACCGGTGATCCCTTGCGCTGGCAGCCATGTGGTCATGGAACGCCTCGGCGCTCAGCCCCATCCGGTCCAGCCACTCCTTCATCGTGTCCCGGCTGGTCAGGCCGCGCCGCTTGCGGAAGCTGTCCGCGGCCGCCTGGATGTCGTCCAGGCTGACCTGCTCCTTGGCGGCGGCGTCGCGCAGGAGGCAGAACCGCACCAACTCGTCCTGCGGCGACAGCCCGGGGCGGGTGAGCGAACGGAGCATGAGCATCGCCTCGGAAACCGAGACGGGTGTGCCGTCCACGGTCAGCAGCCGGCTGGCGGCCCAGTGCGTCGCATGATCGACAAGCCAGGACGCCCCGTCGTCCACCTGGACGCCGAGCATGATGGTGCCGCCCGACGGGTCGTCGATCAGCAGATCGTAATCGACGAGCGGGGACCCGGGACGCGGGCTGGCCACGAGCTGGGCGGCGAGCGAAGGATGCGCCGTGGCCCAGGCGTCGGCGGTGTGGCGCGCCTCCATCACCGCGGACCGCCGCCGGGTCAGCCCGCGGAGCAGGTTCACGCCGCTTTCCAGGGCAGGGCCGAGGGAGGACTGAGTCATCGCGGGTCCGTTTCTTTGGCCGTGAGCCAATCGGCGATGGCGGTGCTGATGGGCAGGCCGGTCAGATCTTCGATCCAGCCCCATTGACCGTTGGGGTTGATCTCCAAGAACACGTACTCCCCGTCGGGAGTCAGGATGAGGTCGATCGCCCCGAACGACACTCCGAGCGCCGCGACCAGATCCACGCACCGGCGAGCCACGTCATCAGGCAGGTGGTGCACGCTGTGCCGGGCGCGGTCGAAGTCATAGTGACGCCAGTCGACCCGCGTACGCGGCGAGTCCTGCGAGGCGATCTCGGCGGTGAAGACCTGGTCGCCGACCACCGTGACCCGCAACTCCACCGCCTTCTGGACGTACGGCTGCAGGATGGTCGGCTCATGGGCGATCCGGCTCCGGCCCACGAGATCCCTCCGTTCGACCACGGTGGTGAACACGGTGTGCGCCTCCCCGTCGATCTCGAACGGGGTGTGCTCCATCGGTTTCGCGATCAGCCGCCCGCCCGCCCGCTCATAGGCGGGCGCCAGCTCGGACGGATCGTTGGTGACCGTGGTCGGTGGCACGGCGAAGCCCAGTTTCCGGGCCAGGGCCAGGTGGACCAGCTTGTTGTGCGCCCGGCGCAGCACCGGCTCCCTGCCGGGCAACCAGCGCGCGTCCAGCAGATCCCAGAGGCCTTCGAGAAACCACGCCGAGAGCTCCCCGACGCGATCCCGCAGATCGGCCGCCGTGACCTGCTCCGCGGCGCGCGGGGCCCCGGGGCGTCGGAACCACACGGCCGTCGCCTCGGAGAGGTCGGTGACCTCCCCGCCTCTGGCCAGGATGAGCCGGGTTCCGTCCGCGTCGAATCGGGCGGTCAGCCGGGCGTCGGCCGGATACTCGCCGGGATCCCACCACAGAACGTCCACCCCACGGGCTTTCAGCTTGGGCAGGACCATGTGAACCGTCGCGTCGCCGGGTTCACTCAGGATCAGCAGCAACTCTCCCCCTCAGCCGCGTGGGAGGGACGCGTCTCCCTCCCACGCGGCGCCATGAACGAGCCCCTGGGTCTAGTAGTCCGAAACCCAGCCGTCGGACGGCCTGCCTTCGGTGCCGGCCGTGTGGTAGCACCGCTCCATCCGCTGGCCACCGGTGACGAGGCCGAGATCGATCTCGTCGATCGCGGTCAGCTCTTCGCTCAGGTCGTCCAAACGCACGATCTTCTTGTCCACTGGTCCCTCCCTCCCTTTCGATGAGTCGCGAGCCCCCATGGCAAGGTGCGAAGACGTCGTCGGCTCGCGGTCGAAGCTCACCACCTGGCATTTGTGGATCACTTGGAGGCGACTTGTATGCGGACATCAGGAAATGGTGCTGGCGCAAAGATCGCGTGTTAGCACTCCAGCCGCACTAGGGCTGATGGCGTTCTCGGATGGCGGGACGGTGGCAGGAAGCTTCGCAGATCACGGGTTGATCGCGTACGGCGTGGCGGGACGCTGACATGCGACAAGGCCCCGTAGAACGGCGGTTCTCACGCCAATCCGATCTACCGGGTCCTCCCTACTCACGATCGGTGGGGAACGGCTCTCACTGGCCGCTGGATCAGGCCCGGTCCAGCCTGCGACGGCCAGCGTCTGGCGGGCTTGCTACTCGCTCGCGCGGTGCACGACAGCGTTGATCATCCGTATCCGGCCCTACCATTGTCGGCCCTGATCCGGGCTGCCGCCGGGACCGCCCAGGTGCGCAGGTGTCCGGCAATCCGCAACTGTGGCCCGGCCAGCAGATAGGCACCCACGGCGAGGTAGATCCACTGCCCCGCGCTCAGGGGCTTGCCTCCCGCCACGAACGGCTACCACAGCGCGCTGATCTCCGGCGTGTAGAAGCAGATCGGCGCTTCGTACTGGCCGCCCCCGTCGGGCCAGCACACCTTGGGAACGTCAACGTCTCCGAACACCGCGCCGTTGAGCCCAGCCCAAACCGACAGCCCAAGCGCCAAGACTGTGACGAGGTCGGCCACAGCCGAGTCACCCGGCCGATAGCACTGTACGGCCAGCGCGAACGCGGCGGGCACTGCAGCGAACAGCAAATACCGCGGCCCCCAGAATGATGAACCGCTCCATGACCAATACATCGCGTACAGCAGCAGCAGACCGATCACGAACGCCAACCACAGATCGTAAAGCTGCCGTCCGGCGGCTAGGTAACGCAGCCGCTGCCGTACCGGCAGGAACAACCCGGGGGCGAAGAGCAGGCCTTTGCCGAAGGAGAAGATAAGTGACAACATCCCGAAGAAGATCGGATAGCTGAAACCTGGCAGGCCTGAGTAGGGCATGATCGTGCGACGCCCGTGGTCATCTGCCTCATAGCCAGTCGCGAATGGACTGCTACGCCGCAACCACGCCTCCACCATCACCAGCGCAACCGCCCGCACACCGCCAGCATCCAGCACAGTCGCCGGACGTCCCAGATCCACTTGGCGGTCATCAGCGCCATAGCGGGCAGGGCAGCGGGCATGCTGGCGACCCGATGGCGCCCCTTTGAATGCGGTAGGCCATGAGGCGGCCGACCTCTGGCTTTATGAATCCAGTGGTCAAACCGCCTCATGATTCGCAAGCTCGGCCAGCGGGATGGAACCGTCAGCCGGTCACTCGAAGGTTTTTCCTGACCAACGTAGGAGCAGGTGCCTCAGGGTGCCTATGGTCGTAGCAGGGCTCGTGGCGCCCATGGCCATGAGAACATGGCGCGAGCTTGATCGGCTTTTTAATCGGCCTGATCGGCTTCTTAGTTGGGGTCGGGGTCACCGTCGGAGTGACCGTCGGAGTGACCGTCGGGGTCACCGTCGGGGTCACCGTCGGGGTCACCGTCGGGGTCACCGTCGGGGTCACCGTCGGGGTCACCGTCGGGGTCACCGTCGGAGTGACCGTCGGAGTGACCGTCGGGGTCACCGTCGGGGTCACCGTCGGAGTGACCGTCGGGGTCACCGTCGGGGTCACCGTCGGGGTCACCGTCGGAGTGACCGTCGGGGTCACCGTCGGGGTCACCGTCGGGGTCACCGTCGGAGTGACCGTCGGAGTGACCGTCGGAGTGACCGTCGGAGTGACCGTCGGAGTGACCGTCGGAGTGACCGTCGGAGTGACCGTCGGAGTGGGAGTCGGTGTTGCGCAGTCGTCGATGTCGACGGTGTTGGTATCAAGGCTGACCTGACCGTTACGGGCCAGTAGCCGGCCATTGACGGTGGTGGCCGTGGTCGCCGAAATCGAGGTTAGTACGGCAGTCGTAGATCGTGATCTGGTCATTGGCGAGTGAGGCGGGTTCGTTGGTGGAACCAGCGGGCGCGGGCTTGGTGACGTCGGCGCCA
>NZ_JBFAKL010000002.1:0-514960 GCF_040655715.1 Nonomuraea cavernae
CGTGCCAAGTACCCCCGCGCCCGAAACAAGGCCGAAGGCGAACATCACCAGACCCCGGGCAATCGCGGTCGGCCGGAACGCCCACCCGCCTCCGCGGCCCACACAGAACAGAACGCTCACAGAACAGAACGCGACCGAACACGGAGAACCACTGACCGACCTAGACGAACCGAACGTCGCGCCGAGCCCCGCCAGGCTCGGCGAAGCCCTCGGCCCGTACCTCCTCCTGCTGTGAGGCGGACAACGAGGCCGGAGCCGCGTGACGACCTCACGCAACCCGGTCAGCCCCGACCAGGCCTGCACGTCGGCGACGGTGGCCGGCCCGAAGGCGGCCAGGTAGCGCAGCACCAGCCGCGACATCGACGGCTCGGGATGCGGGCTCGCGCCCCAGCCACGACTCAAGGCCGGCGTACGCGGTCTGCCCCGACTTGCCCCACACGGCGCGCGGCGGCACCTGCACCAGCGGCGCCGGCAACCGCACCGCCTGTGACGGGTCACCGGGGAAGAGCGCGGCCAGCCGCTCCCCCAGCCTGGCGGCGGGCTTGACGGGTGATCAGCGGCCACTCCTGGTGGTCATGCCGTCGAGCAGGTAGCCGAGGCCGCGGGCGAAGGTCTCGTCCCAGTCGTGGTCGAGACCGTGGGCGGCCAGGGTCGGGTAGGCGGCGTGCCGGGCGCGGAGGTGGTCGCGCATCGCGGCGTCGGTGGCGTCGCGCTCGCGGGTCTGCATCGTGGCCGAGCCGGTGACGTACATGGACAGGCTGAAGGCGGCCGCGGCCAGGTCGGGCCCGGTGAATCCGGCTCCGGCCAGCGTGGCGTAGAGGAACTCGGTGCGGCTGAGCGCGTTGGGGCCCATCATCGGGCGGTCGAGCAGCCCGGTGGACCACGGGTGGCGGAGCATCGCGGCCCGCCAGGCGCCGGCCAGCTCACTCACCCGAGCCCGCCAGCCGCCCGGTTCCGAGAGGCCGGAGGGGCCGTCGGGCAGGGGCACCTCGCCGAACACCGCGTCGAGTGCCAAATCGAGCACGTCGTCCTTGGTCTTGACGTGCCAGTAAAGGGTGGTGGAGCCGGTGCCGAGCCGTTCGGCGAGGCGCCGCATCGTCAGCCGCGCCTCGCCTTCGGTGTCGAGCAGGGCCACGGCCTCGGCGACGATCCGGTCGAGGGTGAGCGTCTGGCGCTCCTGTCTTCGCGGTCGCAGCCACACGCTTTCGCCAGCCATGCGCCCGATCCTACGGCGGTGTACCGGATCGGCGATCCGGTACACCGCCGGTTCCGGCAGCGGATCAGGCGGATCAGAAGGTGTGACGGTCAGGGAGCATGTCGTCGTCGGGGATGGAGGGCGCGCTGCGCTGGTTCGCCTGGGTGCCGGTCACTCCGGCCCAGCGCAGCAGGGTGTCCGTGGCCGCCTGGCGCTCGGCCTCGGGCAGGCGCGAGATGTTCGCCCCGTGGTTGGCGCCGGGGGCGACGTACAGGTAGGAGTCGTTGCGGCTGGGCGTGAACCGCTCGGCGCTCCACGGGTCGTTCTGGCCGTAGACGAACATCATCCGGCTGGACTGCTTGCTCACCCAGTGGTCGACGTCCAGCATCGGGAGCGGGTTGTGGAAGGTGCGCAGCGCGGCGGGGATGACGGAGTTGGGCTGGTAGAGCCCGGGGTAGCGGGTCAGGCCGCGCAGGTGCTTGAACGTGAGCTCGGGCCAGCCGAGCTGGGCGGCCGCCTGGCGGTAGTAGGGGACGTAGTAGTCGATGCCCTGGTCGGTGTAGAAGGAGAATCCGGCGACGGTGTCGATCCAGTCGTAGATCTCGTCGTCGGTGGCCGTGGCGGGCGGCACGTCCGCGCAGTCGCTCTCGCTGGAGTACTGCCAGAAGGCCCACACCGAGTCGAGGACGGTCATCTCGAACGACCGGTCGGCGGTGCCGAGCGACTGGGTGAAGGTGTAGCCGTTCTGCGCGGCCTCGGCCTCGAATCTGGGCACCAGCCTGTCGCGCCGCTTGAGCGCCTCCTTCTGGACGTTGTCCAGCGCGGTGCGGCAGGCCGCGTCGCTCACGTTCGCGAAGAACTCGTCGTAGGCGCGGTCGGCGGGGTTGACCCGGTCGTTGGGCGCGACGTAGGCGACCACGCCGTCGACGTCGCCGGGGTAGAAGCGGCGGTGGTAGACCGAGGTCATGCCGCCCTTGCTGGCGCCGGTCTGGATCCACTTGCCGCTGTAGACGGTCTTGAGGGCTGAGACGATGCGGTGCTCGTCGCTCGCCTCCTGCCAGATGTCGAGCTTGCTCCAGTCGGCCGGGTCGGGGCGTGAGCTGCGGAAGAACCGGTGCTCGACGGAGACCTGGTTGGCGCCGAGCAGCCGCGTCGGCTCGGTCTGGGAGGCGCTCGGGTTGACGGGCAGGCCGTAGCCGTTGGTGTAGAGCACCACGGGAGCGTCGTCGGACCGGTGCAGCAGGGTGAAACGCTGCTGGTACGTGCCCTTGCCGGGGTGGCGGTGGTCCACCGGCTGGGTGAGGGTGAGGACGAAGAAGCGGAAGCCGCTCGGCTGGGTCTCGGAGACGACGGTCAGGCCGGGAATGGCGTTGAGCTTGGCCAGCAGGGCGTCCTCGGCCGTCGTGGCGGAGGCGGCGAGAGGTGCGGCGGCCGAGGCCGGCTGGGCGACGGCGCCGGTGGTGAGTAACGCGAGAGTGAGGGCGGCAGGGAGCAGCCGGGTGCGCGTGGACATGATTCTCCTGGAGGGCATCAGGGTGATCGTCTTACGAGTCAGATGTCCTACTTATATCGATCTGCCGGTTCTGGCGCGACCCTCAAGCGATCAACGCGCCGGGCCCCTGTCTTCGCCGGGGTCGCATGATAAAACGTTGTACGGATACCGGATCGATGGTCTAGTACTGGAACAATGAGCCATATCGAGGTCAGCGAGCTGACGTACCTGCTGCCCGACGGGCGGCCGCTGCTGGACAGGGTGTCGTTCCGGGTCGGCGACGGAGGCAAGGCGGCGCTGGTCGGGCCGAACGGCGCGGGCAAGACCACGCTGCTGCGGCTGATCGCCGGAGAGCTGGAGCCCGCCTCGGGACGGGTGACCGCGTCCGGCGGGGTCGGCGTGATGCGGCAGTTCCTGGGCCCGGGCACGGTCGCCGACCTGCTGCTGGCCGTCGCGCCGGGCCCGGTCAGGCGGGCCGCCGCCACGCTGGCCCGGGCCGAGGCGGCCATCGCCGAACGCGACGACGAGCCGGCCCAGCTCGCCTACGCGCAGGCCCTCAGCGACTACGCCGACACCGGTGGCTACGAGCTGGAGGTGGTCTGGGACGTGTGCGCCACGCAGGCGCTCGGCCTGCCGTACGAGCAGGTCAGGCACCGGCCGCTCGGCACGCTGTCGGGCGGCGAGCAGAAGCGGCTCATGCTGCGCGCGCTGCTGCGCGGGCCCGACCCGGTGCTGCTGCTCGACGAGCCCGACAACGCCCTGGACGTGCCGGCCAAGCAGTGGCTGGAGCGCGAGCTGCGGGCCAGCGCCAAGACCGTGCTGCTGGTCTCGCACGACCGGAGGCTGCTCGCCGAGACGGCCGACCGGATCGTGACGGTCGAGTCGCGCCGCGTGTGGGTGCACGGCGGGGGCTTCGCCGGTTACGGGCAGGCGCGACAGGACCGCGTGCGGCGGCTGGAGGAGCTGCGCCGCCGCTGGGACGACGAGCACGCCAGGCTGCGCGACCTGGTGCACGTGCTGCGCCAGCGCTCCACCCGCAACGACGCGCTGGCCACGGCCTACCAGGCGGCGCTCACCCGGCTCGACAGGTTCGAGCGGGCAGGCCCGCCCGAGCGCGTCCCCCGCCGCCAGAACATCCGCGTCCGGCTGCGCGGCGGCCGCACCGGCAAGCGCGCCGTCACGTGCGAGCGGCTGCGGCTCACGGGCCTGCTGGACGCCTTCGACACCGAGATCTGGTACGGCGAGCGGGTCGCGGTCCTCGGACTCAACGGCACCGGCAAGTCGCACTTCCTGCGCCTGCTGGCCGGGGAGCCGATCGAGCACACCGGGCTGGCCCGGCTGGGCGCCCGGGTCTCGGCGGGCCTGTTCGCCCAGACCCACACCCGTCCCGACCTGCACGGCCGTACGGTCGCCGAGATCGTCATGACCGACCACCGGCTGGCCCGCGACGACGCCATGGCCGCGCTGGCCCGCTACGAGCTGGCCCCCGCCGGAGGCCAGTGCTTCGAGACGTTGTCGGGCGGGCAGCAGGCGCGGCTGCAGATTTTGCTGCTGGAGCTGTCGGGCGCGACCCTGCTGCTGCTCGACGAGCCCACCGACAACCTCGACCTGGCCGGCGCGGAGGCGTTGCAGCAGGGGCTGGCCGCGTTCGAGGGCACGGTGCTGGCGGTCACCCACGACCGCTGGTTCGCCGCCGACTTCGACCGTTACCTGATCTTCACGGCGGACGGGCGGGTGCTGGAGGGCGCCGAGCCCCGCTGGGACCGCTGAGCCGCCGCAGCGGCAGCCGCTCGTGATCACGTCATACAGACGTGATCACGAGCGGCTGCCGTCGTCAGACCTGCTTCCGATCACACGATCGCATTGACCCATCCCGCGTCCGCACTGGTCATGCGACGAATGGCGGTGGCCGTACTAGCGACGTTCAAGGCGGGAGGCGGCTGACCGTGCGAGGTGGCGAGGTAGGTGCAGATCCCAATACCAAGCGCACCGCGTGGCACCGGCTGTCCACACCGATTCGACGTCAGACGGTTCGGGCACTCCCCAGCCGAAGCTGACTCCAGATTGGCGGAAAGTCTCAACTATTTCCCGGACGAAGTCCTCGAATCCCGCCTTGTCACCGAACTCGCGGACATAGTCATCGAACAGATCCTTGTGGCCAATCCAATAGCTTGAGAGATGGTCAGTGGCAATGATCTGAGGCAGGGCCCGCACCGCGTCCAACGTTTCCACGATCATGCTGATCTGGGGCTGCCTGTCGTATCTCGCGCCCCACGCGCTGGCCGGTATGACCTGCCGAGGTCGTTCTCCCCGAGGGGGATAGGTCAGGCACGTCCATGCGCGTTTTATCTCTTCTACGGTGCGAACGCGGGGCAATACGATCTCGTCGAAGCCCATGTTCGCGAACGTGACAAGCGAGTCCGGGTCGATCGCCGGAACACGGATAAGGGTGCTCACGCCGCGCCCGGAGAGCCGGTGCACGACGTGGCTAGCCGCGATGGCGGACAGACCGGTGTACTCTGCGTCAAGCCACAGAAAGTCCATTCCAGCCTCGGCGACCGAATCGATCAGAATCGGGTCAGAGGACGAAGTCAGTAAGCCCAACTGGCGGGAGCGGACCTCGTTCACGACCTCAGCCATTGTCGGACGCTCCGGTACCCGGCCAGCCGCGTCGCGCGCCGGTCACGAGACTCAAAGAACTCATCCCCGTTGAGAAATCCATTTTTCGAACTATCTCCATTCCTGATCGCTGATAGTGACCAGCATCGTTCTCGGTAATGCCGCGGCCGATCGACCCGCGACTGAGCCACCCTCAGCCCGCCTCGGCTGATGGCGCACGAGCCTCGCCGGCACCGTCCTCGGCGCCGGGCCGACGAGACGCTCCACCCAACCGCGTCATCAGGTTGCGAGTGATGGCGACGATGATCGGGTCGCGGCCCTCGATGCCGTGGCCCCAGTCGGTGCAGCCGGATGTGAAGACCGTGCCGCCGCGCGTGTACATGCCCATGACGGCGTTTCCATGCCCGATCGCACGCACTCGCGGCTCCATCTCCGACTCCGGGGTGACGCGTGGATCGACGCCGAACACGCGCCACTGCGTGTATCCCAGGTCGGACAGGTCGCCGTCGACCCCCGAGTTCGTAGGCGGCAGATCCTCATTCGCCCACAGGCGCGCCGGCGACGTCGCGAGGATCTCGAAGCTCTCGGGCGTGCCGTCGCGGTGCGTCGGCACCGGCAGCCCGTCTTCACCGTAGGTGAGCTCACAGCCGTCGGCCTCGTACCCGATCACGCCGTACTCGGCGCCGATCAAGTCGCCGTAGCGGACGTCCGTGCCCTCGAAGATCCAGTGGTCCGGCCGCCAGACGAGGTAGCCGCCTGGCCCACGCGCGACGCCGTGGCCTGCGCGCACATAGCCACCATGGGTGAAGCTGACGCCGGTGAGCTGGTTCTCGGGCCGCCCCACGACGCTGTCCGACCACATGCCGCTCTGCCGTTCGGTACCGCGAAGCGGGTCCTCTCGTGGTGCCGCGTACTTGTACGAGACCATCACGCGACCCTCATCCTCGAAACGCACCTGCCAGAAGACGGCGTTGCCGGTCAGGAACATGACGTTGCCGCCGCCGGTGATGAACTCCTCCATGGAGTCACGCATGGCCCATGACCAGTACTCGTCATGGCCGACGCTCACCACCAACTGCCGGCCGTCGAGCACCTCGGGCCGGAACTCCAGGTCCGAGCTCACCGCGAAGTCGAGCTCGATCCCCTCTTCCTCTGCCCAGGTGATGAATGGCCGCTCCCACTGGTAGAAGCCGGCCCCGTAACACCACCCGGACAGGCGATGCGCGTCGACCGTCGCGCGTTGCGTACGGAACGCCGGGTCGAAGGTGCCCATCGCCGTCGCCGCCCGCAGTCGCAGGTCAGGTGGACGCGTCAGGAAGCCGGGTGCGAACGGCCGCTCGAACGAAACGTGCGAACCGCCCGTGTAAAGACTCCGGCTGTGGTTCCAGTCGTTGTACGCGTTGTACGTGGTGTCGGTGAGCAAGAGCAGGATCGGTGGGCGCGGACGCTCGGGCGAGCTGCGCAAGACGAAGAACGCCGGGAGGTTGAGCTCGCGATCGTCCTTGCCCGGCCACGCGAACGACACCTCGTAGTAGCCGGGCCGCCAGTCCGGCGGCAGCACGAGTTCGAAGGAGGACGGCCAGCCGCATCCCCGCGCGCCCACGTCCGCGGGGATCTCACGCTGGTGTCCCTCGATCCCCTCGGCCGTCCACACGACCTCACGCGTGCGTCCACAGCGGGCGATCTCGATGTCGAAGGAGGGCACATCGGCGGTGCAGTGGACGGTGAGCGTCTCGCCCGGTGCGTAGCTTCGCCCGCCCGCGTAGCCCTCGACCGCGGCGCGAAGCATGTTGCCTGGAGATTGCATCTTCTACCTTCCATTCGTCGCCGTCACCGCCCGTCCGGTCAAGGACGGGCGGTGCACGCGATTATGAGAGGAACCGGGCGGGATCGAGGAGGCTCGCGTCACAGGATGTCCGCAGCCATCGCCCATGGACGACGAGGTCGCGGATCAACTCGCCGGTCACCGCGGCCAGGTGGATGCCGCGGTGGGTGTGACCGGTGGCCAGGAACACGCCTTCGCGACCCGGCACCGGGCCGATGATCGGCCTGGTGTCGCGCGAGAGCGGCCGAATACCCGTGATCTGCTGTCCGACCGTGGCGAACTCGATGGTGGGCAGAACTTCGATCGCCCGTGCCAGGAGTTCGGCGCGCGCCTCGGGGGTCGGCGCCGGGTGCGGTTCGGCGATCGCGGCGCCCTGGTCGACGATCCAGTTGTCGCGATCATCGAAGTCGCGGCCGCCCGTGCTCCCGATGCTGAGGTAGCCGTCCAGGCGGCTGATGAGATGACCACGACGAGGAGTCGAGAGCAGCACCTGCAGCGGCGGGGACGGCCAGCGCAGCATCAACCGCTCGCCCCGAAGCGGCCGGACCGGCACCTGGTAGTCGAACCAGTTCGACGCGACGGCCGCCGAGGCGCCCATCGCAAGGACGACGTTGTCGCAGGAGATCGTCCCCTGGCTGTGACGTACGCCCGTCACTCGGTCGCCGCTCCACTCGAGGCCCGTCGCCACTCCGGGAACGAACGTCGCGCCGAATCGCTCGGCCGATCGCATGAAAGCCTGCGACAGAACGTCCGCCGGGACCTGGATCGCCTCCGGCTCCAGGGCGGCACCGCGGACCTCGCCACTGATCCGAGGCTCGATCGACCGCACTTCGTCCGGCGTCAGCCACCGGGTGTTCATGACCTCCGACTGCCAGGTCAGGTCGGCCCGGACCTGCGTCTCTTCCTCGTCGTCGATCGCCAGCCGGAGAGCCGGGCGGCACTGGAAGCCCGTGGTGATTCCCGAGAGGTCCTCGAGGACGGGAACGATCTCCTTCGTCGAGTAGTGCCCCTGCACGCCCCAGCGTAGGTAGTCCGCGTCGTTGAAGTCGGCGGAGATGGAGTACATCGCTCCAGTCGCGCAGGTCGAGGACCCGGAGGCCACCCGATCCTGCTCGAGGACCATGACCCGCATCCCCGCTGCCGCCAGATGAAAGGCACACGAGGTGCCAACTGCCCCGGCGCCGACGATCACGACGTCAGGGTTCCCGTATTCCACCACTTGCCAACTCCGATCAGGTAGTCGATCTCAGTAGTATACTGGTGGTACTCGATTAGTATATTAGCAGAGTATGGACGCCTGAACCAGTCAGGAGCGGAGCACGAACGGGTCGTCCGCCGGACCTTCGCCGGTGTTGATCCAGACACTCTTGAGCCGGGTGTACTCACCGATCGCGTGCGTGCCCTGCTCGATTCCCATGCCGCTGTTCTTGAAGCCCGACCGTGGGGACATCGGCGACGTCGACCGATAGGTGTTGACCCACACCGTGCCGGCCACCAGCCGCGACGCGACCCGATGAGCGCGAGCCAGGTCGCGGGTCCACACTCCGGCCGCAAGGCCGAAACTCGTGTCGTTCGCCAGGGCGAGCACCTCGTCCTCGGTGTCGAACGGCATGATCGCCACGACCGGCCCGAAGATCTCCTCCTGGCACACACGCATGCCGTTGTCGGCGTCGACGAAGACGGTCGGCTCGAAGAAGAACCCGTCGAGGCCGTCCACCGACGCTCGGCCTCCGCCGGTGACCACGCGAGCTCCCTCGGCGACGCCGAGCGCGACGTATTTCTCCACCCGGCCGCGCTGAGCGGCGGTCGCGAGCGGCCCGAGTTGCGTCGTGGGATCCAGCGGGTCCCCGAGGCGGATCGCCTGGGCGCGCGCGCGGACCTGCGCGACTATCTCGTCGTAGACCGGGCGTTGCGCGAATACCCTGCTGCCCGCGACACAGGTCTGGCCGGCCGCCGCGAAGATGCCCGCCACGATGCCGACGGACGCGTTGTCGATGTCGGCATCGGCGAAGACGATGTTGGGTGACTTACCGCCCAGCTCAAGGGTGGTTCCCACGAAGCGGCGCCCGCAGTCGCCGGCGATCGCCGACCCGGTCTCGGTGCTGCCGGTGAAGGACACCTTGGCGACCAGCGGATGCTCGACCAGCGCCCTGCCGGCCTCGTTGCCGTGCCCGGTCACCACGTTGACGACGCCGGGCGGGAACCCGGCTTCGGCGAACAGCGGTGCCAGCCGCAGCAGGGAGGCCGACGTGTGCTCGGATGGCTTGACCACCACGGTGTTACCCGAGGCGAGAGCGGGAGCGAGCTTGGTGGCCGTGAGCAGCAGTGGCGAGTTCCATGGCGTGATCGCGACCACGACACCCAGGGGTTCACGCAAGGTGTAGTTGAGGATGTCACGGTGCGAACCTGGAATGGTCTCACCGTGGATCTTGTCGGCGAGTCCGGCGTAGTAGTGGAAGTACTCGGGCAGGCTGGCGAGTTGCGCCCGCATCTCGGTGAGCAGCTTGCCGTTGTCGAGCGTCTCGGTCCGGGCCAGATCCTCACCGTGTTCGGCGATGAGTTCCGCCAGCCGCCGCAGCAGCGCGCCTCGCCTGGTCTGTGTGACGTCGCGCCACGCCGGGTCGCGGAATGCGGCGTGGGCGGCCCGGACGGCGGCGTCCGCGTCGACGGCGTCACCACGAGCGGCGTAGTACCACGCGCGACCCGTCGTCGGGTTCACGCTCTCGACGTAGTCGCCGCGGTTCGGCGCGCGCCACGATCCAGCGATGTAATGGTCATGGCGGGGAAACGCTCTCTCGGTCACCGTCCACCTCCTCAAAGTCGCGTTCTCGTGGCCGGCAGTGGGTGTGGTGCCTCCGACGACAGGAGACGGCGGACCTAGTCAGGCCTGCTGCCGTCCTTGGCGATGGTCGCCTCGCCCGACGATCCGGCCCGCGTGAGCGGCACGTCACCCGGCGGAGCGTGGCCCGGCTCGAAAGCACGGATGCAGGCCACCCGGTGAGCGTCCGCGCCCCGGTCCGCTGTCAGCGTCTCGAGCGCCGGATCCGTCCGCGCGCAGGATTCCTGTGCCAGCGGACACCGCGGGCGGAAGCGACAGCCCGAAGGGAGGTCGAGAAGGTCCGGCGGCTCCCCTGGAAGGATCGGACGAGCCACGTCCCGTGACCGGTCCGGGTTCGGCACCGCCGCCAGCAGAGCTCGGGTGTAGGGGTGCGTCGGCGAACGGAGAACCGCCTCGGGACTGCCTTCCTCCACGAGCCTCCCGGCGTACATGACCGCCACGCGATCCGCGTAATGCGCAGCGGTGACGAGGTCATGGGTGATCATCAGGATCGCCAGGCCGGCGTCGCGGAGGTCCGCGAACAGGCGGAGCACTCCGGCGCGCAGAGACACATCGAGCATCGACACCGGCTCGTCGGCGATCAGTACCAGCGGATGAAGGACGATCGCCGCCGCGATCGCCACCCGTTGCAGCTGGCCGCCCGACAGTTCGTGCGGGTAGCGGTCCACGTACGTCTCGGCGTTCGGGATTCCGGCACGTGCCAGGGCCTCGATCACCAGAGCGCGCCGGGCCGGCGCGCCTCCGCCGACTCGGTGGACGAGCAGGGGTTCGGCCACCACCTCGCCGACCGTGCAACGCGGGTCCAGGGCCTCGTAGGGATCTTGACAGATCAGTTGGATCGAGCGGAGGATCTCACGGCGGCTGTGCCCGCGAGCCTGGACCAGGTCGGCGCCGGCCACCCTCACCGTGCCGGCCGCAGGTTTGACGAGTCCCACGGCCGCGAGTGCGGTCGAGGTCTTCCCGCAGCCCGACTCGCCGACCACGGCCACCAGCTCACCGCTGCGGACCGTCATGGAGAGCCCGTCCACGACCTGCTTGGCCCCGTATCGCACGGCCAGCTCGTCGATCTCAAGCGCTGGGGTCTTGGTCATCATGGCCGGACCTTGGAGGCCGAGTCGTACAGATGACAGCGAGCCCGTTGCATGCCGGAACCGACGGGCCAGAAATGCGGAGCCGAGGAGGCGCAGGGGTCGAAGTGGCGCGGACATCGAGCCACGAAGCCGCAGCCGGGGACCGCGCCACCGGCCGCAGGAGGAGTTCCCGCGATCGACACGAGTTCCCGGTCGCGATGGGCGAGGCTGGGGCTCGCCGCGATCAAGAGCTGGGTGTACGGATGCGCGGGGTCGTGGTACAGGGTGTCGATCTCCGCGGTCTCGACCACCTCACCGGCGTACATCACCGCGGCCCGGTCACAGACCTCACCGATCACGCCCATGTCGTGCGACACGAGGACGAGTGCCGCACCGAGCTCCGCGCAGGCGCGTTCGAGAGCCGTGAGCACCTGTGCCTGCACGATCACGTCGAGCGCCGTCGTCGGCTCGTCGGCCAGCAACACCCGGGGCTGGCACACCACCGCCATGGCGATCGCCACGCGCTGGCGCATGCCGCCGGACAGCTCATGTGGATAGCGTCCGGCGACATCCGCGCGGAGGCCCACAAGCTCGAGTACGTCTGAGACGCGGCGCTTCACGGGCAGCTCGGATTCACCGACCATCCGGCCCGCGGCCTCGGCGATCTGCCGGCCGACCGTTTGGACGGGGTTGAGGGCGTTCATCGCACTCTGGAACACGACAGCGATATCCCGCCAGCGATGCGCACGAACGCTCCGCTCCCCGTCCCCCAGGATGTCGACCCCGTCGACCAGAACGTCGCCGGCCACCGAAGCCCGGTCGGACAGGAGTCCCATGAGTGCCATGAGCGTCGTCGTCTTGCCACAGCCGGACTCACCGATCAGGCCGAACCGTTCGCCGCTCTGCACTGTGAAGGAAACGTCCCTGACCAAGTGCAGGTCACGCCCCCCGGAACGCAGCCGGACGTTCAGACCTCTGACCTCCAAGCAAGGCGCAGTCACCGTGATCTCCCTGCAGCGTGCTGCCTGCGGAACGACCGCAGACCCAGATGGGACACTTCTAGCCGCGGATTCATGTGCTGTTCGAGCCGTCTTCCCAGCACTGTCGTCATGAGCACCACCAGCCCGATGGCCAGGCCCGGGGGCAGCAGTACCCACCAGGCTCCCGCGTTCGTCGCTCCACGCTGGAACGCGTCGGCGATCATCTGACCCCACGAGGTGGTGTTGCTGTCGGCCAGCCCCAAGAAGCGGAGCGCGGCCTCGAAGAAGATCGCGTGTCCGATGGCAAGCGCGGTGCTCGCCGCGAGCAACGGGCCGACCTGCGGCAGCACGTGTCGTATGAGCGTCCGTGCGTGGCTGGAGCCCATCGCTCGCGCTCGCCGGACGAACAAGCGCTCACGAACACTTTTGGCTTGTGCCCGCACGACCCGCGCGGTGCTCTGCCACGACAACAACCCGATGATGAGGATGGTGTTGACCAGGTGGGTACCGTACAGCGCCGCGATGATGATCATCACCGGAAGAACCGGGATCACGAGGAAGAAGTCGGTGACCCGCATCAGCATCTGCTCGAGCCACCCGCCGAAGTAACCACTCAGGAGACCGACCAGTCCGCCGACCAGGACCGTGATGGCCCCCGCGCAGACGCCGACCAGAAGAGAGATCCGCGCACCCCAGGTCAGCTCGGCCAGCACGTCGGCGCCACCGTCGTCCAGGCCCAGCAGGTGCTCACCCGACGGGGCGGCGTACGATTCCCCCACCTGGAGGCCCGACCCGGCCGGGAAGATCAGCGGTGCCAGGGCGGCGATCACTCCCAGCGCGAGCAACACCGCCAGCCCGAGGGCGAAGCCCGGGTTTCGCCGCGCTCCGCGCCAGAGCGCCTTCCCGCGCCGTGCGCCGCGCGCCGTGCGGGCACCATGGCTCTCGGTCACCGTGCCCCTCCCATCCTGCGCACCCTCGGGTCGAGAAGTCCGTACGTGGCATCGGCCAGCAGGTTGGAAAGCACGACCGAGACGGTGAACACGAGGAATGCTCCCTGCATCATCGGATAGTCACGCGCGACGATGGAGTCGTAGATCGTGCGCCCGATCCCGGGCCACGAGAAGACCACCTCGACGAGGATCGCGCCGCCGACCATCGCACCCACCGAGAGCCCGATCAGGGCGACGGTCGGCAACAGCGCGTTGCGGAGGACGTGACGGCGAACGACGTATCCCGCACCGAAGCCTTTGGCTCTCGCCGTGAGGACATAGTCGTCACTCAGTGTCTCGACCACCGACGAGCGCGTGACGAGCACGTACTGGCCGAACATGACCAGAGCCATGGTCAGTGATGGAAGGATCATATGAACTGCGACATCGGCGATCCGCTCGCCCAGCGAGGGGTCGATGAGGAATTCGTCGGTCATCCCCCCGGCGGGCAACCAGCCCGACAGCAGGAACAACAGAACCAGCCCTATCCACTGTGCCGGTAGCGAGTACATGAACGTGGCGAACCCGACCGAGGCATGGTCCAGTGGCCCGCCGCGGTGCGCGCCGGCCAGGACGCCAAGCGTGATGCCGATGACGATCGCCAACAGAACTCCGAGCATGACCATCGGCAACGTGTTCCCGATGGCGTCCACGAGGTTGCCGCGGACCGGCTGCTTGTTGACGAAGGAAACACCCAGGTTGCCTTGGCCCAGCTGTTCCAGATAGCGGAAATATTGCACGAGGATCGGGCGATCGAGCCCGAACTCGCGATTGAGCTGCTCCTGGAGGGCAACGCTGCCTTGCGGGACGCGGCTGAGTTGCGCGGTGGGGTTTCCAGGGGCCAGACGGAAGAGGAAGAAGTTGAACGTGATCGCTGCCCAGACCAGCACCGCCGCACTCAGGATGCGGCGTACGATCGCGCTGCCCATGTTCGTCACTGGTGCCAACACCTAGGCTGGGCGGATGTCAGTGAACTGATCGCGCGAGATCGCGTTGAACGGCCCGAAGCCAGACATGTGATAGCCGGTGAACTTCGAGCCCGAGGCGGAGAGCGCATCGACATAGCACAGGGCCAGCATCGCGCGGGCATCGAAGAACATGCGCTGCATCCGGTAAACCATCTCCCGCCGAGCCGCCGCGTCAAGCGTGGCGTTCTGCTCGACGTAGAGACGGTCATACTCGGGATCGCTGTAATGACAGTTGTTGAAGCCGCCGATCGAATCCGTCACGAAGTGATCGAGCACCGCCGACGGGTCCGGGGAGGCGGGTAAGAATCCCCAGACGGCCACATCGTTGGTGAGGTACTTGCCATCGGGTGCGCTGATGGCATCGATCATCGCGCTCGCGTCCAGTGCGCGGGAGGTCACCTTCACACCGACCTGCTCCCAGCCGCTGCTGATGATCTGCACGATCCGGCTGCCACCTGCGAGGCCGCTGGCGAGGTTGACGGTGTACGACATCGGCTCCGAGTCGGCGACCCGAATTCCGTCGGGCCCACGCTTGTAGCCGAGGTCGTCCAAGATTTTGTTCGCCGCCGCGACATCGAAGGGGTCGGGCGTGATGCTCGAGTCATGCCAGTCCCCCATTGCCGGGTAGACGAGCGAGCTGCCCGGCCGGCCCATCGCGAACAGCACCACCTTCACGATGCGTTCGCGATCGATCGCCAGCGACAACGCCTTCCGTACCTTCGGGTCGAGCAGTTCCCGATGTTTCGTCTTCTTGGGATTGACGTTGAAGTACAGGTTGTTCATGACGAACCCGGGCGCTTGCTCGACCTTGATGTTCTTGGTCCGCAGCTTGTCCACGCCGGCCCCCACCGCGCTGGGCGAAAGCAGAGCCACCGCGTCGATCTGACTGGTCTCCAGCGCTTTGAGCATCGCGTCCGGCGAACCGAAGGTCAGGAAGCCGAGGGTGGTGATCGACTGCTTGGCGCCGTACCAATCCCGGTGCTCTTTGAGCAGAACGATCTGCTTCGGCGTGTACTTCTCCAGGACGAACTGCCCGCCGCACACGACCTTCTCGTCGAACGTGAAGCTCTTCAGGCCGGCACCGTCCCCGGCTGCCGGGGCCGTCCACACATGCTTGGGCAGGATCACCACGCGGGAGAGCAGTGCCAGCGCATTCGCGATCGGCTTGCTGTAGGTGACGACGAGTGTCTTGGCATCCTCGGCGACCGCCTTGGTTATCCCCACGACGTACTGAGCGAGCAGTGCGGCAGCCGAACTCTTCAGGCGCACGAGGGTGTTGATCGTGAACTCGACATCCTCCGCGGTGATCGGCTTGGCATCTGACCACTTGCCGTTGGTACGGAGCGTGAAGGTGATCTCCTTGCCGTCATCGCTGACCGCGTATCTCTCCGCCAGATCAGGTTTGAGGGTGAACTCACTGCCTTCCTGACGTGTCAACGTGGGAAACATGAGGTGCGTCGCGATGACGGCGGCGGCGCTCTGTTGCACGAAGGGGTTGAGCGAATCCATCTCGGAGGTCAGGCCGATGCGCAAGGTGTCCTTGGCCTCGCCGGATTCCGATCCTTCACCGCACGCCGCGAGCAGTGCCGGCAGACCGGCCAGCGCGAGGCCGCCGACGCCCATTCTGAACAGCAGTGCTCGGCGAGTGAATCCCTCGCCACCGGGCGAGGCCGTTCCCGCGACGCCCCTTGTTCGATCGTCAAACATGTGATTGCCTCCACTCACTGAGCAGGCTGCCGCTCGTTGGTAGGTCGAGTCGTTCCAACCTGACCTTGTGATGGTCGTGTCAGGTGTATCTGAGGTCGCCGCGCTCGTTCAGTTCTCCGGCTGAGACGCGACCGGTGACGTCGACCAGGTCGGCGATGAACTCGGCCACCAGTTCGTCATCGACCGCGTCGCACGTCAGGTGGAGCAACTCCGGGTGCCTGACACCGAACAGCGACCAGCCACGACTGGCCAGACCCTGCCCGACCACCTTGATGTCGAGTTCGGCTGACCCGATCGTCACGAGCGAGAGCTCGCTTCCGACCGAATGAAGTTCGGGGATCTGCTCGATGGCGGCCAGGATCTGATCACGCACCGACATCGTTCTCTGGGCCGTACGCAGGTATCCCTCGTGGCCAAGGAAACGCATCACTGCCCAAGCCCCCGCTACCGCTCCCCCTGGGCGCGATCCGACGAAGGCATCCGTCTTGTACGGACCGTTCGACCACTCCTCGGTGGCGAATCCTTGGTAGCGCCTGCGCTCCTCGTCGGCGTAGAACAAAGCCGAGCACGGTTTGGGGGCGTATCCATACTTGTGCAGGTCCAGGCTGACCGAACAGACCCCCTCGTGCTCGAATGCGAATTCAGGCACCGCATATCCGAGCTCTCGCACGAAAGGAGTGAGGCAGCCACCGACGCAGGCGTCGACGTGCAGCCATAGGTCGCGTTTTCTCGCCAGCGCCGCGACCTTGCCGATCGGGTCGTACACGCCATGCGGCCACGCCGGCGCAGAGGCGATCAGCCCCACCGTGCGGTCGGTGATGGCGGCCTCCATCGCCTCCAGGTCGACGCGGTACTCCCCATCCAGAGGAACTCGCACAAGCCGGACGCCCAGGTAATGGCATGACTTCGTGAAAGAGGCGTGCGCGGAGAACGGCGCGATTATCTCGGGTTCCACTCCCGGTCGATGCTCTCGTGCCCACTCTCGTATGGAGTGCACCGCGTTGAAAAGGCTGTCCGTTCCACCCGAGGTCAACACGCCGCATTCGGGGGTCGTGGACAATAGAGAGGCCCAACCGGACAGTAGTTCTTGCTGCATCAGGCCGATGCTCGGCAACATGCGAGCAAATAGACCGTTGTAGCTGAAGAACCGTTCGTATCCTCGGTGCGCCACATCTTGGATGTCGGCATTCCCGCGCAGCGAGAACATGCCGAACCTTCCTCGGCGTACGTCTGGATCTTGTGCGCGAAGGCCGTCGAGCATCGCCTCGACTTCGGCCATGGTCGCACCCAGCGGAGGAAAGTGATCTATCGCGACGGGGGCGAGGTTCTGGTCATCAACCATTTGCTAACTCCGATCCTGGTAATCACCGGAAGAGGTAGAATATTGGTGCGACGTCGCTAGTATGCCACAAGTATCGCTGGTGGACTAGAGCTTGATGAGGTAGGACCAGATGCCTGCTACAGAAATCGATTCCGACGAGGCCGCGGCGTTGGCCGCAGGTGGAGGGAGGCCGCTATGCGCTTGACCCCGAGTGAGCGTGATCGGCTGCTGCTGTTCACGGCGGCCGAACTTGCCCGGGCTCGCCGTGCACGCGGGCTTCGGCTGAACGTGCCGGAGGCCACCGCGCTCATCGCCGACGCGGTGTGCGAGGCGGCGCGTGATGGCGCCCGGCTCGCCGAAGCGGCCGGCGTCGGCCGCGCCGTCCTCACCGCGGCCGATGTGCTACCCGGCGTGGCGGATGTGCTCACCGAGGTCGCCGTCGAGGCCGTTTTCGACGACGGCACCCGCCTGGTGGTGGTCAACGAACCGATCCAGAGCGTGAGCCTCGCCGAGGAGGCGCCCGGCGCGATCACGGCCGGGGACGCTCCGCCACCGGTGCTCCGCGGGACCGTGACCGTGACCGTGACGAACACCGCCACGGTGCCGATCAGCGTCAGCTCGCACTTCCACTTCTTCGAGGTCAACCAGAAGCTGTCCTTCGACCGCGCGGCCGCCTATGGCTTCCGGGCCGCGATGCCTGCCGGGTCGACGATCCGGTTCGACGCGGGCCGGACGATCGACGTGGCGCTGACGCCGATCGCCGGCGCACGGGTCGCGATCGGCTTCGCCGGACTGGTCGATGGGCCGTTGGACGCGCCGGGCGCACCCGAGCGGGCGCTGCGACGCGCACGCGCGTTGGGCTACCTGGATAACGGATGGGACCGGACATGAGAAACGGCAAGCGGCTCCCCCGCGTTGTGGCGGCGCGCCTGACTCCGGCGGTGCGCCGATGAATCCGCTGAGCCCAGAGGAATACATCGCCTGCTACGGGCCGCGGCACGGCGACCGGATTCGCCTCGGCGACACCGGGCTCGTGGTCGAGGTCGAACACGACGCCTCCGAACCGGGTGAGGAGTTCGTCGTCGGATTCGGCAAGACCGCGAGGGACGGGATGCACCTGCTCGCCGCACCGGTCCACGCCACATGCGATCTTGTGATCAGCAACGTGGTCGTGATCGACCCGATGCTGGGCGTCCGCAAGGCGTCGATCGGCATCCGGGACGGGCGCATCGCCGGGATCGGCCGCGCCGGCAATCCGAACACCCTCGGCGGCGTGGACGTCGTGGTGGGCACCGGAACGGCGATCGTGCCGGGCGAGGGTCTGATCGCCACCGCGGGCGCGATCGACACGCACGTGCATCTGCTCTCACCGCGGATCATGGAGGCTTCCCTCGCCTCAGGCGTCACCACGATCATCGGCCAGGAGTTCGGCCCGGTCTGGGGAGTCGGGGTCAATTCGCCCTGGGCGCTACGGCATGCCTTCAACGCTTTCGACGCCTGGCCGGTGAACATCGGCTTCCTCGCCCGCGGCTCTTCCTCAGATCCCGCGCCGCTCGTCGAAGCTCTTGCTCAGGGTGGGGCGTGTGGATTCAAGGTGCACGAGGACCTGGGCGCGCATCCCCGGGCGCTGGACACCGCGCTGCGCGTAGCCGAGGAGCATGACGTGCAGGTGGCCCTGCACACCGACAGCCTCAACGAGGCCCTCTGCGTGGAGGACACCCTCGCGGTGCTGGCCGGGCGCACCATCCACGCCTTCCACATCGAGGGGTGCGGTGGTGGGCACGTCCCCAACGTGCTGCGCCTGGCCGGCGAGGCCAACATCATCGGCTCTTCGACCAACCCCACACTCCCCTTCGGGCGCGACTCGGTCGCCGAGCACTTCGACATGATCGCAGCCGTACATCTGCTCAACACCGAGTTGCCCGGCGACGCCGCGCTCGCCCGTGATCGCATCCGTGCCGGGACGATGGGCGCGGAAGACGTGCTGCACGACCTGGGAGTCATCCCGATCACCTCTTCCGACGCGCAGGGCATGGGTCGCGCCGGCGAGACGGTGCGGCGGACCTTCGCGATGGCCGCCAAGATGAAGGCCCAGCTCGGAGCCGAGAACCCGCGCCACGACAACGAGCGGGTCCTGCGCTACCTCGCCAAACTCACCGTCAACCCGGCCCTTGCCCACGGGCTGGCTCACGAGGTCGGCTCATTGGAGATCGGCATGCTCGCCGACATCGTGCTGTGGAAGCCCTCCTACTTCGCGGCCAAGCCCGAGCTGGTGCTCAAGGCGGGATTTCCCGCGTACGGCGTGACCGGTGATCCGAACGCGGCCATCGATCGCGCCCAACCGCTCGTGCTCGGCCCGCAGTTCGGCGCGCACGGCGCCACGCCGGCAGACCTGTCGGTGGCGTTCGTCAGCCAGGCGGCCGCTCAAGCCGGCAACGACGTCATGACCACCCGGCGTCGCCGCGTCGCCGTCCTCGGCACTCGAGGCATCGGGCCCGCAAGCATGATCCGCAACGACCGCCTCGGCGAGGTGCGTGTGCGACAAGACACCGGCCAGGTCACTCTCGATGGTGAGCTCATCGGCTCTGATCCAGCGGACACCGTGTCCTTGAGCCGGCTGTACTTCTTCTAACTCGTTGCAAGCTCCGTGATATCTTGGCGGTATCTATTCTTGGCGTCGACGATACATGAACGTGTCCTGTGTCGGATTGTCCTGATATCGCACACAGAGCGGCGCGTTCGTCGGTCTCGGCGGAGTTGACCCGTTTTAGTAAGGAGCACTCAATGGCCAGACAAAGTTCGGTCCAGTCACCTGGGCGTGCTGCGAGACCGCGACTTGCCGACGTGGCATACGAGCGGCTTGTCAAGTTGATTCTCTCCGACCTCCCGGCCGGTTCCCGGCTTTCGGAGACGGAACTGGCCTCAAGGTTGGGGATGTCGAAGACCCCGGTCAGGGAGGCGCTCCTCAAGCTGGAGAACGAGGGCCTGGTGTTGCCCATTCCGCACGTCGGATATCTCATTCCCTATCTCTCGTACCTGGAGCTAAGGGAGGCCCTGGAGGTGCGAGAGGCCGTCGAAGGCTATTTGGCCATGCTCGCCGCCGACCGAATTTCCGACACGGAGCTCGCCGGGATCCGGAAGGCTTTTGATGAGGGGCAGGCGTCTCTGGGAACAGATCCTGCATCGGATATTGCAACAATGAAGGAGCTGAATTCGACCCTGCACGGGAGCATCATGCGGGCGGCGGACAACAGCAAGATGGATCAGATCTTGGCCACGGTGCGCAACCAGGTGGACCGCGGCATCAAGGAACTGGTCGGGAACGATGTCAGCAGATACAAGGAATCGTTTGAACAGCACCTTGCCATCCTGTCCGCCCTCGAAGCCCACGATCCCGCCCAAGCCGAGCGAGCAATGCGAGACCACATCGGATCAATCAACGCCCACATTCTCCGTCGCTTCCGATAAGGCCTATCCACATGCTTGGCCGGCGAGCGAGAGAAGCCGTGGGATCGCGTCCGCGATGGTGGAAAATCGTTCACCCTGCTGAGGTCGGATCCGCAGTCGTGCGTGGATTCCTTGAAAGATCGCGGCGAGCTTGAGGTACCCGACGGCGGTGTAATGGTCAAGATCGTCGGGCGGGGTTGCACCGACGGACGCGTAGTACTCGATGAGTTCGTGACGGGTGGGAAAGCCTGGGTGCTGGGTGGTTCCCTCGGCGATGCCGATGCGCGCGCGCTCGTCGTCGGCGGCCTCAGCCCAATAGACGAGGAGCAAGCCGAGGTCGCACCACGCGTCGCCCACGGTGGCCAACTCCCAGTCCAGTACGGCACGGACATGGAAGTCGTCGTCGAAGATGGCGTTGTCCAGGCGATAGTCGCCGTGGACCAGGACGGCGGCCGTCCCCGTCGATCGAGACTCCGCCCACGGTGAGAGCCTGGCGGCCACATCGTCGAAGGCCCGGGTCAGTCCGGGGGGCGGATCGCCGGCCTCCCATTGGCGTCGCCACACGGACAGCTGCCGGGCGACGAACGGCGTCGTCGATCGTGATCTGCGTGGATAGGTGGTGACGTCCAACTGGTGCAGCCGAGCCAAGGCGCCGATGAACTCATAGGAGACCCTTGCCCGTTCGGCGGGCGTGAGCAGTGCGGTGTCTCGCGCGGACACAAGGGTTCGGCCCGCTTCCCAGGACATGACATAGGAACTACCCAATGACGAGGAAGCGCTGGCGAGCAACAGCGGCTTGGGCGCCGCGTAGCGCTGTCCAGCCAGAAACCGCAGCGTGCTGAACTCGCGTTCCATGTCGTGGGCAGTCGGTAGAACATGGTCTCGTGGTGGACGGCGAAAGACCCAGGTGCCCGCGGCTGGGATGGATCCTCCGCGGGGCTCGATGACTCCTCGGACCACGTAGGTCTCGTTCGAGATTCCAGCCTCGATGCGTTCGAGTCGCAGCGCGCCGGGCACCCCGTGCCCGGCCGCGACCAGCAGTGCCTTCAGCTCCAGGGCGTTCCTGGCCAGATCCGCTTCATGTTCGGCTTCTCCAGCTACTCCTGGCCCGTCATGCGGCACGTTCTCAGGAGGAAGATTCACGTGCCGGCCGCTTCATCCCGGTAGCCGGCAACCAGGTCGCCGTAACGCGCCACCGCCTTCGCGCGGCGCGTTGGCACGTGGTCGTGGGGGAAGACCGATGCCGTGAACCTCTTCAACTCGCTACGGGCCACCGACTGCATGTGCACCTCGTCGGGGCCGTCGTAGATGCGGGCGGACCGGGCGGCCCGGTACATCGCTTCAAGCGGCAGGTCTGCGGAATAGCCCAGAGAACCACACGTCTGGATGGCGCGGTCGATGACATCGTGCAGGACACGGGCGCCGAAGTATTTGATCATGGAGATCTCGACGCGGGCGTTCGATGCACCGGCCTGATCCATGGTCCACGCGGCATGCAAGGTCATCAACCGAGCGGCGTGCATCTCCGCCTTGCTCATCGCGATCCAGTTCTGGACCGACTGCTTGTCGGCCAGCAGCCCGCCGTGCGCGGTCCGGCTCACGGCCCGCTCGCACATGATCCGGTACGCCCGGTTCGCCTGTCCCAGCCAGCGCATCGCGTGATGGATGCGCCCCGGCCCCAACCGCTCCTGCGCCAGCCGGAATCCTGCTCCCCGTTGCCCCAGGAGGTTGTCCGCCGGAACCCGGACGTCCCTGTACCGCACCTCGGAATGGGCCCAGAACGTGCCGTAATGGGAAGAGGGGTGCTCCATAGTGGAGATATCACGTACTACGTCCACGCCCTCCGTGTCCGCGGGCACAATGATCATGGAATGCCTCTTGCCGCGCGCGGCGTCCGGGTCCGTCAGCGCCATCACGATCAAGATGTCGGCGCTCGAACCGTGCGTGGTGAACCACTTGTGGCCGTTGATCACCCAGCTGTCACCCTCCAGAACCGCCGTGGTCTGGAGCAAGTGCGGATCCGACCCGGCCGTGTGCGGCTCGGTCATGCTGAAGGCTGAGGACAGGTCGCCCGACAACAGCGGCCTCAGCCAGCGCCCGGCCTGGTCTTCGCGACCCGTCTCCCTGATGGCCAACGCGATCAACTCGCTGTTGCCCGAGTCCGGCGCGTTGTTGCCGAAGACGTAGGGAGCCAACGGCGACTCCCCGATGATCTCGTGCATCAGACCGAGCTTCAACTGCCCGAAACCGGTCCCACCCAACTCAGGCGGCAGATGCGCGGCCCAGAGACCACGCGCCTTCACCTCCTCCTGCAACGGCGACACGACGAGCTTCAACCGACGTCGATCAAGATCGAGCAGTTCGAGCGGAAAGACGTGCTCACGTACGAACCCGCGCATCCACTCCAAGGACGCTTCGAATTCCGGCTCGGTGGAAAAATCCCAGCTCATACAGCCCTCCGACGTGTCGGTGCCTTCGTGGCCGCGACGGCGGCCTCATGGAAGGACTCGCTGAAAGTCGGGTGCGGATGCACCGTCAACGCGATGTCCCACGGACTTGCTGCAAGTTCGATCGCGAGCGTGAGCTCACTGATGACGTCTGACGCGTGAGGGCTCACGACCTGTGCGCCGATGACAAGGTCACGGTCAGGGTCGATGACGAGGCGAGCGAATCCGTCGGTGTCAAGCGCCGACGCCCGCCCTGACGCCTTCAAGCTCGCGGTGACAGCCCGCGCCTCGATCCCCATTGACCGGGCGGTATCGAGGGTGAGACCTGTTGTCGCGATCTCTGGGTCAGTGAAGATGACGCTCGGGATGGTCGCGTGGTCAAATTCTGTCGGGTGCCCGAGGAGCGACTCCGCGGCCACGATGGCCTGAGCGCTGGCCCTGTGCGCGAATGCGGGTCCCGGGGTCACGTCGCCGATCGCGGCGAGACCGGGACGGACAAGACACTTGGCGTCCACGACGATGAGCCCATCATCGGTTACCGGGACATCGGCCATGTGGAGCCCGAGATCGTCCGTATTGGGAACTCGGCCGGCAGTGACGACGACGATGTCGGCAGGGATGACCTGCTGACCACCCTCCTCGCCGGCGATGAGCAGACCCTCGCTGGTCAACTCGACCGGTCGCGTCGACAACAAGATGTCGACGCCGAGCTTGCGAAGCCCCTTCCTGACGGGCCGGACCAGGTCACCTTCGAGGCCCGGAAGCAGCTGCGGACCGATCTCTACGACGGTTACGTGGACGCCAAGCTTGGCGTAGGCGGTTCCGAGTTCGAGTCCGATGTAGCCTCCGCCGACGATGACCATCCGGCCCGGCAGCACCCGGAGATCGAGAGCGCCCGTGGAGTCGACCACTCGGTCGCCGTCGACCGGCAGGAGGGGCAGTTGCCGCGGACGGCTGCCGGTGGCGATGACGCATCGCTCGAAGTCAATGAACCCGACTCCGTTGCCTTGCTGGACCGCAACGCGTTTCCTTCTGTTGAAGCGGGCCTCCCCATCGACGATCGTGACGTTGAGGGCCTTCATCCGCCTCGCGATGCCTTCGGCCAGCCGAGCGGACGCCACAGTTCGCCGCTCCCACGCCCCGATGACGTCAGGACGCCAATCAGCGAGCCGGCCGGCTGCGAGCTGATGCACGCATTCGACCTGACGGGCGAACTCGATCAACGCTTTGGACGGGATGCACCCTTCGTGGAGACAGACTCCGCCCAGACCCGGGACACCGCGTCGCTCGACCAGGACGACCTCTGCGCCAAGTTCTGCCGCCCGCAGAGCCGCGACATAGCCGCCGACACCACCGCCGATCACCAGGAACTCGGCGCGCTCAGCGACCTCTCCGACAACCACAGTTCTTCCCTCAGAGTTCCGTCAAGAGGAGATCCGGCTCTTCGATGAACCGGACGATGGTGTTCGTGAACGCGCAGAGATCCGAGCCGTCGAGGACCCGGTGGTCACCCACGACGGTGAGCCCCATCGTGGGCACGACGACTGCTCGTCCTTCCCTTGCCACGACGCCATCCCGAACAGCGCCGAACGCCACCGCGCCCGCTTCTCCGACGCGCAGCAAGGGTGACCCGTGGTCCGCGCCGAGCGGTCCCAAGTTGTTCAACGTGAAGGTGGCCCGGCCCATGTCGGATACCGGGAGTGTCCGATCGAGCGCCCCGTCGGTGAGTCGTCTCAGCTCGTCGTTGAGATCCGTGAGCGTCATCGCGTGCGCGTTCTTGGCCACTGGCACGACGAGTCCTTCGGGACCGGCTATCGCGAGTCCGAGGTCGACGCCGCCGTCGACGTGGATCCTCCCGGCCGCGACATCGAGTCTGGCGTTCAGAATGGGGTGCCTTCTCAGTCCGGCGAGAGTGATGCGCGCCAGCAACGACACGAGGCTCAGGCGATGACCTTCCGGTTGCATCCCCGCAAGGCGTCGCTTCACGTCCAGTAACGCTGAAACGTCGGTGGTTCGCCAGTCGTAGATGTGCGGAACGGTCTTGATCGATTCTGTGAGGACCGAGGCGATGCGCGCTCGTACACCGCGGAACGGGACGGACGAGGAAGTCCCTTCATCCGGTTCGGTTCGCCTCTGGCGCTCGATGGCAGGATCGGCCGGCGGCCGCGCCGCCGGCGCCGATCCCTCGGCAACGTGGCGCTCGAGATCCGCTCGGGTCACTCGACCGTGGGGACCCGAAGCGGTGATGACGCCGAGGTCGACTCCTCGCTCTTTGGCCAGGCGCCGGACCAGGGGCGACGCCTTGATCCTCAGCGGTCGAGGCACCGCCCCCGGTCCGCGCGCGGCAGAGCTCTGTGCCGGCAAGGTCGTCGCCTCGCCCCTACCCAGCGCTGAGGCCTCCGCCACGGTCAGGCCGAGCACATCGGCGGACTCCGTATCAGATTCCGTATCAGTCGTGACGGCCGCGAGAACACCGCCGACTGGAACGACCGTCCCAGCTTCTCCGCACACGGTCGCGATGCGTCCTCCGACCGGAATCGGCAACTCGACGACGGATTTGGCTGTCTCTACGGAGACGACGACCTGATCCGACACGACGGTGTCACCTGGACGCACGTACCAGTCGATGATCTCGGCTTCTTCCAGCCCTTCGCCGACATCGGGCAGCTTGAACTCGTAGCGGCTCACTCGCTGGTCACCTCACGAATGGCCGCGAGCACGGCATCGACCGACGGCAGGTAGATCTCTTCGACGCCGGGCAAGGGATAGGGAGCATCGGGGGCGCCTACACGTTGCACGGGAGCCTCCAGGTCGTAGAAGGCTTCTTCGACGATGGTGGCCATGACTTCGCTCGCGAATCCCCCCGTCACGGGCGACTCTTGTACGACCACGACGCGGCCGGTCTTGGCTGCGGCAGTGGCGATGCTCGTTACGTCCAGGGGAATCAGTGACCGAAGGTCGAGTACCTCGACCGAGACACCGAGTTCCTCGCCTGCCCGGACCGCCGCTTGCTCCGCCAGCTGCACCGAAGCGCTCCACGCGATGATGGTCACATCGTCTCCGGCACGTACCGTGCGGGCAGATCCAATCGTGTCGCCGCCGGCGCTCTCGGGCACCTCTCCCTTGACGAGCCGGTAGCCCTTGAGCGGCTCGAGGAACAGGACGGGATCCGGATCGATGATCGAGGCGATGAGCAGAGATCGCGCGTCCGCCGGATTCGAGGGTGCCACGACCTTCAGACCCGGGCAGTGGGCGAACTGCGCTTCGAGAGCGTCCGAGTGCAGCTCCGGCGTCCGGACGCCGCCACCGAATGGCGCTCGAATCGTCATCGGCATCGGATAGCGACCTTGGGAGCGGTGGCGAAAGCGCGCCACTTGACCGGCGATCTGATGAAACGCTTGATGAGCGAAGCCCAGGAACTGGATTTCCGGCACGGGAATCATCCCGCCGGCAGCGAGGCCCACGGCGGTGCCGATGATCGCTCCCTCGGCCAGCGGGGTGTCGACGACCCGGTGACGCCCGAACTGGGCTTGCAGTCCCGCCGTCGCCCTGAAGACGCCACCGAGTTGTCCGACGTCCTCGCCCAGGACCATGACGCGATCGTCGGCGTACATGCTTTCCCGAAGCGCGAGATTGATCGCCTCGATCATGTTCATCGTGGTCATGACGGCTCCTGGCCGTGACGTCTCTCCGCCTCAGCGGCCTGTCGGGCAAGGCGTGGTGTGGGCCTGGCGAAGACGTGATCGAAGACCTGTGAGTAGTGCGGTCGCCTGGCCTCCGCGGTCACCGCGGCCTGCTGAGCTCGACGTGCATGGCCGGCGAGCAGCTCGGTGTCGCGGTGTTCGTCCCAGAGGCCCTGCGAGATGAGGTGTGTTCGTAGGCGGACGATCGGGTCGAACTCCGCCATCGTCTCCATCTCGCCCTCCGCGACGTATCGGGTGTGATCGTCCGCGGTGTTGTGGGGGCCCAGTCGATAGGTGATCGACTCGATGAGTGTCGAACCTTCGTCGGCTCGGGCCCGGGCGACGGCTTCCTTCGTCACTTCGTACACGGCGACCACGTCGTTGCCGTCGACCGTCGCGCCGGCGACTCCGTAACCTTGGGCGCGGCAGGCGAACGACGTGGCTGCCGTCTGCGCGCTGCGTGGGGTGCTGATGGCCCAGCCATTGTTCTGCAGGAAGAAGATCACCGGTACACGAAGGACACCGGCGAAGTTCAGCGCCTCATGGAAGTCCCCTTCGGATGACGCTCCGTCACCGAAGTACGCGATGACCACGTCGTCGAGGTTCTGCAGTCGTCGAGCCCACGCCAGGCCCACCGCATGGGGAAGCTGCGCTGCCAAGGAGATCTGTACGGGAAGGATGCGCACGTCGTCCGGGATCCGCCCCCCGGACATGTTGCCCATCCAGTACATGAACCACAGGTCGAGAGGTAGCCCATGGACGAGGCACGCGCCCAGCTCGCGGTACTGGGGAACGATCCAGTCCTGTCCGACCGTGAGTGCCATGGCGGAGCCCACGACGGACGCCTCCTGGCCCTTGGTCGGGGAAAAGGTGCCGAGGCGACCCTGCCGTTGCAGCGTGAATGCCCGCTCATCTACGACGCGGGACAGCGTCATCCACGTGTAGGCGTCCACCAGTTGCTCAGTGGTCATCGAGTGTCCGCGACCGGTGAGCCGTCCGTCTGATTGGAGAAACCTGACCGCGTCAGCCGGAAGCTTGTCTGGCGTTCCCACGAGTGACTCGGTGGTACGCACGGCCGTCACCTCGTTCCATAGGGGCGCAAAGCGATGTCGTAGTAAGATATCGCTGGAATCCTAGCAGTGTAAAGGTAGGCGCTGATCTCTCGATGTGATTTCCAGCCGCCGCGTCCCGGCACCCACGTACCGTACACTGTACGGTTGTGAGCTCTCCCATCGATCTGGCACAGCGGCCCGTCGTCTTCGAGCCGGGCGACCCGCCCAGGTCCGGCCGGATGGCCTTCCTCGACCCCGGCGGCGACACCACGGTGACGGTCGTCGAGCAGCACGACGGCACTCTGCGGGTCCGTGAGGCCGCGGCCGTCCGGGTGCCCGTCTCCGAGGCCGTGGCCACCCTGGCCAGAGCGCGCCGCGACGAGGGGGCGCACCCCGCCGCCCGCTTCTGGGGCGCCGCCGCGCTGGTGGCGCTGCAACTGGTCACCCGGGGACGCGTCCTGCCCGGGGTGAGCGCCGGCGACCACGACTCCTGGCGGGCGGGGCCGTTCGACGCGGCGGACGGCCGGCGCATCAGGGAGCTGGCCGGCGCCATGCCCGCCACGGCGCGTGCCGTACCCCTCGAAGCCCCCGCCGGCGCGGCGGAGGAGGCGGTGCTGCCGGACGCGGAAGGGCTGGTGCGGGCGTTTCTCGACGCGGTGGCCGACGCGATGCCCCGCTCCCCCGGCGCGGTGCGCGCCACCGGCACGCCGGCGTTCGCGGCCCTCAGACCGGTGAAGGTGCCGCGGCTGCGCGGGTGGGCCGACGAGGTCGCGGCCGGGCTCGATTCCGGGGTGCGGCTGTCGCTGCGCCTGGAGGCCGACGACCCGGTGGCCGAGGAGTTCCGTGCCGTCGTCCAGTTGCACAGCCTGGCCGACCCGTCGCTCGTGGTGGACGCCGCCGACCTGTGGGAGGGCCGCGATCCGGGATTCGGCGACCGAGCCCGGATCGACACCACCCTCGCGCTACGCCGGGCCGCCCGCGTCTGGCCCCCGCTGGAACGGCTGCTCGACAGCGCCGTCCCCGACGAGCTCACGCTGTCCGACGGCGACGTCGAGCACCTGCTGGCCGGGATGGCCGAACGGCTGGCCGCCGCCGGGGTGGAGGTGCACTGGCCCCGGGCCATGGTGCGCGGCCTGAGCGCCCGCGCCGTCGTCGGCGGACGCGACGCCGCGCCGTCCGACCTGCCGTCCTTCCTCGGCGGGCACCACCTGACCAGCTTCGACTGGCAGCTCGCGCTCGGCGGCGAGCCTCTCACCGCGGCCGAGATGGACCGGCTGGCCGAGGCGCACCGCCCGGTCGTACGGCTGCGCGACCAGTGGGTGCTCATCGACCCCGACCTGGCCCGCAAGGCCCGCCAGCGTGACCTCAAGCCGCTGACCGCCCTCGACGCGCTCGCCGCCGCGCTGACCGGCACCGTCCAGCCCGCGGAGCTCGCGGAGTTCGCGGAACTCGGCGACGAGCCGGTGCCGGTGGAGCCCAGCGCGTGGCTGCGCGACCTGCGCGACCGCCTCGCCGAGCCGGAGGACATCGGCCCGCCCGACGGGCTGGCCGCGACGCTGCGCGACTACCAGTTGCAGGGGCTGCGCTGGCTGGCCAGGATGACCTCGCTCGGGCTCGGCGGCTGCCTGGCCGACGACATGGGCCTGGGCAAGACGATCACGCTGATCGCCCTGCATCTGCACCGGCGCGGCAGCGGGCCCACCCTGGTCGTCTGCCCCGCCTCGCTGCTGGGCAACTGGGAGCGGGAGATCGCCAGGTTCGCGCCCGGCGTGCCGGTCCGCCGCTATCACGGCGCCGGTCGCGCACTGGCCGGCGACGGGTTCGTCCTGACCACGTACGGCACCATGCGGCTGGACGCCGACCGGCTGGCCGCGCACCCCTGGGGCCTGGTGGTGGCCGACGAGGCCCAGCACGTCAAGAACCCCGCGTCGAGCACCGCCAAGGCGCTGCGCGAGATCCCCGCCGGCGCCCGTGTCGCGCTGACCGGCACCCCGGTCGAGAACAACCTGTCGGAGCTGTGGGCCATCCTCGACTGGACCACCCCCGGCCTGCTCGGGCCGCTGGGCCGGTTCAGATCACGGTGGGCCAAGCCGGTCGAGTCGGGCGACTCCGCGGCGGCCGAGCGGCTGGCCCGGCTGGTGGGGCCGTTCCTGCTGCGCCGCCGTAAGTCCGACCCGGGTGTCGCGCCCGAGTTGCCGCCCAAGACCGAGACCGACCGGCCGGTGGCGCTCACTCCTGAGCAGGCCGGGCTCTACGAGGCCGTCGTCCGCGAGATCATGGCGCGGATCGAGGACGCGGACGGCATGGCCAGGCGCGGCCTGATCGTCAAGCTGCTGACCGGCCTCAAGCAGATCTGCAACCACCCCGCCCAGTATCTGCACGAGACGGCCCCCAGGCTGGCCGGCCGCTCGGGCAAGCTGGAGCTGCTCGACGAGCTGGTCGACACCATCCTGACCGAGGACGGCGCCGTGCTGGTGTTCACCCAGTACGTCGCCATGGCCCGGTTGCTGGACCGGCACCTGACGGCCAGAGGCGTCGCCACCCAGTTCCTGCACGGCGGCACCCCGGTGGCCCGCCGCGAGGAGATGGTCCGGCGCTTCCAGGAGGGCCGCGCGCCCGTCTTCCTGCTGTCGCTCAAGGCGGCCGGCACCGGGCTCAACCTCACCCGCGCCGACCACGTCATCCACTACGACCGCTGGTGGAACCCGGCCGTCGAGGACCAGGCCACCGACCGCGCCCACCGCATCGGCCAGAACCGGCCCGTCCAGGTGCACCGGCTGATCACCGAGGGCACGATCGAGGACCGCATCGCCGACATGCTCGCCGCCAAGCGCTCCCTGGCCGAGTCGGTGCTCGCCTCCGGCGAGGCCGCGCTCACCGAACTGACCGACGCCGAACTCGCCGCCCTCGTGGAGCTCCGTTGAACGACGCCAGAGGATTCCCCGCCTTCCCTCCGCAGCGGGCCGGCGCCCGCTTCGCCACCAGCTGGTGGGGCCGCGCCTGGATCAAGGCCATGGAGGACACCTCACTCGACCAGGTCCTGCTGCGTAAGGGCCGCGCCTACGCCAAGACCGGACAGGTCGGCCCGATCACGGTCAGTCCCGGCCGCATCGCCGCCGTGACCGAGAACGACTACGACACCGTCGTCCACGTCGAGCGGCTCACCGACGGCCAATGGCGGCGCTTCCTCGACCAGGTGGCCGCCAAGGCCGGGCACCTCGCCGCGCTGCTCGACCGCGACATGCCGCACGACCTGGTGGCGTCCGCCGAAGAGGCGGCCGTGCCGCTGCTGCCCGCCCTCGGCGACCTGGAACCGGAGTGCTCCTGCCCCGACTGGGGCCACCCCTGCCAGCACGCCGCCGCGCTCTGCTACCAGGCGTCCTGGCTGCTCGACGCGGACCCGTTCGTGCTGCTCCTGCTGCGCGGGCGCGGCGAGCGGGAGCTGGTCGGCGCGTTGCGGCGGCGCGACGTCCCCGCCCCCGCCGCGGCTCCGGTGGGCACGCCCGCCGTTGAGGCGTTCGCGCTCGGCGTGCCGCCGCTGCCCGACCCGCCGCCGACGGACGTGGCGTTCGCGCCGCTCGGGCTGGAGCCGGCACCCGGCGTGGACGTGGCCGCCCTGGAGATGCTCGCCGCCTCGGCCGCCGGGCGGGCGCGCGAGTTGCTTGTCCGCGAGTGCCGGCGGGGGGCCCGGGGCCGAGAACAGGCTCAGGGCGAAGAACACCTGTTCAGTCGATGATCTACGTGGCCGGCGCCCTCGCCGGCTGGCTCACCTGACCGGACTTCAAAGACGGGCGATCTGCGCCATACGGGCGATCGCCTCTTCGATCAGGGCGGGCGAGCAGGCATAGTTGAAGCGGGTGTGCCCCTGGCCGGGCGCGCCGAAGTCCGGGCCGGAGGAGAGCGCGACCCTGGCCCGGTCGAGGAAGGTCGCGGCGGGGTCGGGGCCGAAGCCCAGCGGCGAGCAGTCGAGCCACGCCAGGTACGTGGCCTGTGGTTCGGGAAACGTGACCGATGACAGCTGACGGGCGAGAAGATCCCTGAGCAGCGCGGCATTGGCCGCCAGTTGGCCGTTGAGCCGGTCCAGCCAGTCGTCGCCGTCGGTGTAGGCGGCGGTGGCGGCGAGGGCCCCCAGATGGCCGACTCCCCAGGAGAGCTCGTGCGGAAGCCGGTCGAACATCGCCCGGTGGCGTTCGGTGACGATCAGTGCGCACTTGAGGCCGGCGAGGTTGAACGCCTTGGAGGCGCTGGTCAACGTGATGCCGGTCTCGATGGCGGCGTCGCTGACGGTGAGGTAGGGGTGGAACGTGTGTCCGGGGTGGGTCAGCGGGCCGTGGATCTCGTCGGAGATGACGGTGGCGCCGTGCCGCCGGGCGAGTTCGGCAAGTGCGCGCAGTTCGTCCAGGTCGTGGACTCGTCCGAGGGGATTGTGCGGGTGACACAGGAGGACGACACGTACTCCCCCTTCAAGCGCGCGCTCGATCCCGTCGAGATCGAGCCGCCCGCCGCGCTGCTGCTCGATGAGGGGGACGGGCACCGGTTCGGCGCCTGCCTCTCGTACCCAGGCGTAGAACGGCGGATAGACCGGCGGCATCACCACGACGCCGTCGCCGGGGCTCACCAGGCGCCGCAGCACCTCGGTCGCGCCCACCGCGACATCCGCGCAGGTGCGGATGCTTCCCACCTCGACCTGCCATCGCCAGCGACGCCAGGCGAAGCCACGGAAGGCGTCGGTCAGTTCGGTGCTGTCTCCGGCGTACCCGGTGTCCGACCGTTCCACGGCCGACCGCAACGCCGCCGCCACGCTGGGCGCCAGGCGGACGTCCATTTCGGCGACTGGCAACGGCAATACGTCGGACGGGTGGTGCGTCCACTTGGCGCTGCGGCGCCGCCGAAGCTCCTCAAGCGGAATGTCGAAGATCAAGTCCATTCGCACAGATTACTTATCACTTACCACTCGTCCCGCTCACGGGAGGCGAAGCGGGCCGCGATCAGCCGTTCGACGTTGTCCCGGCTGGAGCGCGCGGAGGGGGCTGTGGAGATCACCGCCGACGGGCACGCGCACGCCCTCGGGGCGGGCGACTGCCTGCGCTTCCGCCTGATGGGCGTCGAAATGACGCTTCGTCAGGAGGAAATAGGAGGCAGAATGCGGTACGTGCTCATGCTGTGCGGCGATGCGTCGGCCGGCGACGTCCAGGACGGGACGGCGATGTCCAGGTGCGGCGAGTGCGCGAACCTGGACGAGGCGATCGAGGTCGCCGCCAAGCACCCGTGGGCGAGCCTCGGGAAAATAGAGATCCGGCCGGTGTGGCAGCCGTGAACGCCCGGGTCGCCTCGATCGTGTCCGACGCCTTCCGCGAGGAGTGGGGGCAGATCGTCGCGACGCTGATCGGCCTGACCGGCGACTGGGAGCTGGCCGAGGAGTGCGCGCAGGACGCCTTCGCGGTGGCCCTGGAACGCTGGCCGCGCGACGGCGTCCCCCAGCGCCCCGGCGCCTGGCTGACCACCACGGCCCGCAACCGCGCCGTCGACCGCCTGCGCCGCGAGGCCGTGGGCGCGGCCAAGCTCCGGGAGGCGGCCAAGCTGGCCGAGCTCGTGGAGGTCCCCGGCGGCGACGAGAGCGGGGTCCCCGACGACCGGCTGCGGTTGATGTTCACCTGCTGCCACCCGGCCCTCGCACTGGAGTCCCAGGTCGCGCTCACGCTGCGCACCCTGGCCGGGCTGACCACCGCCGAGATCGCCCGCGCCTTCCTGGTGGCCGAGCCCGCCATGTCCAAGCGGCTGACCCGGGCCAAGGAGAAGATCCGCAACGCGGGCATCCCCTACCGGGTGCCGCCCGCCCACCTCCTGCCCGAACGCACCACGGCCGTCCTCGGGGTGCTCTACCTGCTGTTCAACGAGGGGTACGCGGCCAGCGCGGGCGCCGACCTGGTGCGCCGCAACCTGACCGGCGAGGCCGTGCGGCTGGCCCGCCTGCTCGTCCGGCTGATGCCCGGTGAGACGGAGGCGCTCGGGCTGCTCGCCCTCATGCTGCTGCACGACGCCCGCCGCGCCACCCGCGTCGGCCGCGACGGCGCGCTGGTGACCCTGGAACACCAGGACCGCTCCCGCTGGGACCCGGCGGGCATCTCCGAGGGCGTCGAGATACTGGAGGAGGCGCTGCGTCAGGCCCGGCCGGGGCCCTACCAGATCCAGGCGGCCATCGCCGCCTGCCACGCCACGGCGGCTGAGGCCGCCGACACCGACTGGCCGCAGATCGTCGCCCTCTATGAGCGGCTCGCCGGCTTCGTCCCCTCGCCGGTGGTGCGGCTGAACCAGGCGGTGGCGGTCGGCATGGCCGACGGGCCCGCCGCGGGGCTGGCCCTGGTGGAACGGCTGGCCGCGGAGCTGCCCGGCTACCACCTGCTGCCCGCCACCCGCGCCGACCTGCTGCGCCGCCTGGGACGCGCGGAGGAGGCGGCCACCGCCTACCGCGAGGCCCTCGCCCTGGCCGGCAACGACGCCGAACGCCTCTACCTTCAGCGCCGCCTGGCCGAAACCGGCCACGCCGACGTGTCCGCCCCGGCCTCGCCCGTTCGTCGGCCGGGAAACGAACGGGCCGGAGAAACGGCCGGGCCAGAGACGACAGGCACCACGAGATGATCCTCCTATGGCGGATGTGGTTTTCTTCGATCTGGACGGCACCCTGGTCGATCATCGAGGCGCGGTCTTGGAAGCGATCGGCCAGATCATCCAGGCCGCGCCGAACGCGACGGCTCCACCGGACGAGCTGGTGACGTCGTGGTGGACGCTGGAGGGGCGGCACATGCGGGAATACCTGGCTGGACGGTGCTCCTTCGCTGAGCATCACCGACGCAGGCTCCGTTCCTTCCTGCCCATGCTCGGCGAGCCGGTTCCTGAAAATCCCGGCCTTCTGGACGAGTGGTTCGCCGAGCGCTACCTCGCCGTGTTCGAGGAGTCCTGGCGGAGCTATCCCGATGTCCAGCCATGCCTGGAGACCTTGAAACGGCTTCCCCGAGGACCGCGTCTGGCCGTTCTCACCAACGGGGACCCCGAGCAGCAGCGCGCCAAGCTCGCCCGCTTCGGTCTCCTCGAATACTTCGAAGCCGTCCTGACTCCGACCGAGCTCGGTGCGGCCAAGCCCGTCGCCTTCGCCCCCGCCTGCCGATGGATGCGGACGGACCCCGCGCGGGCGGTCAACGTGGGCGACATGCTGGAAAGCGACGTGAACGCAGCCGCCCTCGCCGGGCTCACCGGCATCTGGCTGGACCGCGGCATCGACTTCGTCACTGGTGGACCATCGCCGACGGCAGACGAGACGGTGCTCCGCATCGAACGGCTCACCGACCTGCCCGGCCACCTGTCACGCACGAACGCCTGACCGGCTCTCGCGGCGTTCCTGGGGGTGTGTTTAGGTAAACGGCTCTGCTCGTCGGTGGTCACGGGGACGTGACCACCCGTGTGGCCGCGGCCGGCTGCTCAGGACGCGGGCCGCCCTTGGGCCAGAGCAGGGAGCCCGGCTTGCGGGCCTCGCGGCGGATCTTCCACAGCCCGAGCTTGCAAGTCAGCTCCTTGTATGCCGCGCCAATGCGGCCGCCGACGTAGACGTTCACCGAGGTGTCGTCTTTGCGGGCGAGCTGTCGCATGGCGGCGCGCCGGCCGAGGCTGACGCACGACCCCGTGAGGGCCAGATTGATCACCGCCGGTTCGGTCCCCGCAACGCGGCTCAGCACCGTGTTGGCGGCCTGCGCCGCCAGCGGCGCGGCGGCCTGGCAGCTCATCCGCAGCGGCTCGTGGTCAGTGCGCTCGCATGCACCGCACCGTCGGCGAAGACGATATCGCCGACGTCGGCCATCCCGACGACGATCAGGCCACCGATGTGGTTGGCGAAGGTGGCCACATCGACCGCGGTGTCGTGGTTACCCTTCTCCGTCTTCTCCTTATCCCCACCCGGGATGGCGCCCTTGTAGTCCAGGTCCTCGGCCTCACGGGCATCGGCGTTGCCGACCAGGGCGGCGATCTGGTCGTAGGTGACCAGGTCCAGGGGAGCACCGAGAAGGACTTCCAGACGGCGCGGGCTGTACAACATGGCGGATGGGTCTCCTTTGACCACCGAAGCTGGGCGACTTCGATGATCATGATAGAGGAGGCTTGCGCCTAATTGTCAGCAAATGAGCACACGCCGTGTTCGCCACAACTGTCGAGGCTTGCTTGCGACGCAGCGCGCTTGCACGGGCGCCTGTACCGGCGGCGGGATTCCAGGGTTTGATTAGATGTTCTTCTATCTTGACACTCTTCTAATCAACATGGAATGCTGATCCTACTTAGATGCCTGTCAATTCAAGCGGGTCGATCGGCGCTGTGACGTGCGCCGTCGGCCCGAAAGGAGCACATGATGGCAAGCGATATCACCGGTGGATTCATCGGAAACCTGGAGGACGCCTTCACCCCGCCCGCGGCCGGAGGATGCTGCGGGAGCCCCGCGACCACCACACCCGACGCCGCCACCTCCAGCACCGCGGTGTCGTGTTGCGGAAGCGAAGCCGAGGCGACCCAGGCGGCCGAGACCGGGTGCTGCGGGCAGGCCCCGGCGGCCGCTTCGAGCGCTGCTGGTGCCGGCGCCTCCGCCGGGTGCTGTGGATGAGTTCCCTGCCGCTCGTGCCGCCGGAGGCGATCGAGGTCCCCGGCTTGGCGGCCGCCCTGCAACAGGTGAGCGCGCAGCGGATGCTCACCTGTGTTGCGGAGCTGGCCGCCGACGGCTACGCGGGACGGCGGGTGGGCACCCCTGGCGGCCAGGCCGCCGCCGCCTGGCTCGCTGAGCAGCTGCGCGAGCTGGGTGCCGGCGTGCAGCTCGACCCGTTCGGTGTCTCCAGCGTGCGTGAGCTGTATCGCACGCCGGTGCTGCAGTGGAGCACCGGCCAGATAACCCGGAGTTTGGAGCATCGGCGGGAGTTCGCCGAGCACTTGGCCTCGGCTGAGCTGCCCCACCCTCGCTCGGCGCCGCTGGCGGACTTGAGTGCGGCGGATCTGCGCGGCCACTGGGTGCTGGCTCCCGCCGGTGATTGGGCGCAGTCCTGCCAGCGCGCCGAGGCAGAGGGCGCGGTCGGCGTTCTCATGGCGCGGGGCACGGACGCCGACGGGTGGATGCCCAAGATGATCGCGGGGCCGGCCCGGCGCGCGGTGGCGGTCATCGGGGTGCGCACCGACCTGCACCGGCAGCTGGCCGACGCCCTCACCGCAGGTGAGGTGAGGGTGACCGCGTCGATGCCACTGCGAGCGGTCAGCGCCGGGGGGGTCAACGTCCACGGGCACCTGCCGATCGGGCTGGACGAGCCGGATGGGTCGGCGGGCGGGCCGCGGGTGCTGCTGAGCGCGCACTTCGACGGTGTGGGCGATGACCCGGGCCGCCGCCTGCCCGCCGCCGCCGACAACGCCTCCGGAGTGGCCGCGGTGTTGGAGGCCGCCCGCGTCCTGCGCAGTGCCCTGAGCGCGCCGGTGGACTTGTCGGTGTCCTTCTTGGACGCCGAAGAGGCAGGCGCCTGGGGCTCGGCCCACCACGCCTCCCAGGTGCCGCCCGACACCCTGGTGATCAACCTGGACGGGGCGGCGCAGCTGCACCAGGCCGCCGCCGTCGAGGCGGGCGGCCCGGCTCACGCCCTGCTGGCCGCCGTGGATCAGGCCGGGCGCCGCGCCGAGGTACCACTGCGGGCTGGCGCGATGGCCTCGGACAACCGCCGCTACGCTGCGCACGGCTTGGCCGCGATCGGTATCGGCATGGGCATGCCCGGCTACCAGACCCCTGCCGAGACCCCCGACCGGGTCGAGCCGGCCACCCTGGTGGCCGCAGCCCGCCTGCTCACCGCCACCGTCTGGCTGCTGGCGGGCGCGCCCGCGCAACGCTCCTGAGCGTCGGCGCCGCTGGCGGCCACGCCAGCTTGACGGCGTACGGGCGGTTCATTGAGGAGCCGACACGTCCAGAGCTGGAGCGGTTCTTCTTCCTCGACGACGTCGACCGTGATCTGACCGGCCGGGTTGCGGATCAGACGGCGGCGGTGGCCGTGTCGGCCGGGGCGAGCCGGGGGATGAGGCGGACGTAAGCGACCATGCCGAGGACCTCGACGAGGGTCTGCGTGACCACCACGACCGCGGCGACGGCCAGGGAGTCGGGAAGAGCCAGGGCCAAGGGGAGGACGACCAGCGAGTTGCGGGTCGCGCCAGTGAAGACGACGGCCCGGCAGGCCGGGGCGTCCAGGCGGAAGAGGCGGGCGACCGCCTTCCCGGCGAAGGCCATGACGATCAGGAACACCGCGTAGAACGGGATGACCGCTGCGACGTCGGCCAGGCTGTCGCCGAGCTTGGGGACCTGGGAGGCGACCACGACGAGCAGGGTGGCGGCCATCAGCGGGACCATCGTGGTGCTCGCGGCGTCGGAGACCTTCTGCCCAGCCGGGCGGCGGGCCGCCCATGCCTGGGTGGCCCAGGCCAGGGCCAGCGGGATGACGATGAGGACGACGAACGCCTCGACGAACGGTCCGACCTCGACGATGTCGGCCAGCTCCGAGCCCATGAACAGGTACAGCAACCCCGGCAGCAGCACCATCTGCGCGACCAGCAACAGCGGGGTCGCGGCCAGCAGGCGGCGGCTGGAGCCGCCGGCCAGCCCGGAGAAGACGATCACGTAGTCCACGCACGGGCACAGCAGCACCAGCAGGACACCGATCCGCACCGCCTGGTCGGCGGGCAGGAAGACGAACATCGCGGCGACCACCAGCGGCACCACCACGAAGTTCACCACCAGAGCGGCCGCCAGGAACCGCCCGTCGCGCAGCGAGCGGAGAAGTTCAGCGGCCGGGACCTGGAGGAAGGTGACGAACAGCAGGGCGCCCAGGACCGGGTTGATGGCGTGCTCCAGGCTCGGCCCGGCGGACGGCAGCGTCCAGCCCACCAGGGCGCCCGCCGCCATGGCGCCGAGATACACCGCGATCTGGTGGTGTTCCATCCGCTCGACCAGACCTGACGGTTCCTGCGACACCGCGTGCTCCCTGCTCCGTAGTCGGCCGCCTTGTGCGGCGGCCGTTGTGTCGGTCATCCTCACAGGCCCCGGCGGGCGGCCCGGACCCCGGCCGGGGTCAGCGCGTGTGCTCGGTGTCGTGGGGTGTGCCGACGGCGGGCAGGCCGAGGTCAGCGGGCAGAGGAGGCGGGGTGGGTCATGCGGTTACTCCGAACAGGTCGGCCAGCAGCGGCGCCGCGGCTTCGGGTGCGCGCACGGTCAGCTCCAGTGCGGCGGGGCTCAGATGCAGGGTGAAGTCGAAGAACGCACAGCAGCCCTGCTCGGCCGCCGCCAGGGCCGCGACCTGCCCGGCCAGCTCCATGCCGGCCGGGAACCTCAGCCGCAGCCCGTCGGGGATCTCCTCGCGGGCCTCGGCCTTCTCCACCAGTTGCCGCCACTGTTCGGTGCGGGCCTGCAGTTCAGGGCCGCCCAGGGTGCAGGCCACCGGCGCGTCCCTCCACGGCTCGGCTGCCGGTGCGGGCCGGGTGCGCGACAGCGTCACCGGCACCGGCCCGGCCGCCGCCGGGGCGGTGGTGCAGCCGCAGTCCGGCCCGCACTCTCCCTGCGGCGCCGGACCCGACAGCTCGCCATGCACGGCGGTCAGGCGCGCGGAGAACGCCGACAGCTCAGCGATCCGGCCCTCGGTCTCGGAGATCCGGCCCGCGACCAAAGGCATCATCCGCTCCCGGACCGCCGCGCACACCCCCTCCTGCCGCACGGCCAGGAGCTCGCGGATCTCCTCCAGGGCCAGGCCCAGGAGCTTGGCCGAGGAAATGAAGGCCAGGCGCTCGACGGCATCCTCCCCGTACAGGCGGTAGCCCGACGGGGTCCGCTCGGCCGGCAGCAATCCGGCGTCCTCGTAGAAACGCAGCGTGGTGGCGGGTACGCCGCAGCGTTCCGCCAGCTGCGAGATCCGGTAGATGCTCATGCCTCCGACGGTAAACCTTCGACCCGACTCGAAGGTCAAGCCCGGGACGCAGGCGGGGCGCCGGCCTGCGACTCCGCGGACGACGGCCTGCCGATCCGGCCCAAGCCCGTCCGTATCCGGCACCCCGACGACCCGCCGCCATCCGCAGCTCGTCCTCCAAGCCCTACCATCCGTGATCGCCCAGGCCTCGGCTACCACGACAAGAGCGCGACCCGGATCGCTACCGAGGCCGGATCTCCCTGCCGACACGCGCCCGGCGATCACAATCAGTGACAGACGAAGCATCATCATCTGCCGCAGCAAGGGGAACACCGACTACCCGATCAACGACTTTTACCAGTTCCGAGGGCGGTTATCGGGCGTCGAGCTCAGCGATCAGCTTCTCGATGCGGTCGCGGATCTCGTCGCGGATCGGCCGGACGGCCTCGATGCCCTGCTCGGCCGGATCGTCGAGCTTCCAGTCCTCATACAGCTTGCCGGGGAAGATCGGGCAGGCATCCCCGCAGCCCATGGTGATGACCACGTCGGAGTCCTGCACGGCCTCGATGGTCAGGATCTTGGGCTGGGCGCCGGTGATGTCGACGCCGGCCTCGGCCATGGCCTCGACGGCGACCGGGTTGATCGTCTCGGCGGGGGCGGAACCCGCCGAGCGGACCTCGATCCGGTCGCCGGCCAGGTGGGTGAGCCAGCCGGCGGCCATCTGGGAGCGTCCGGCGTTGTGCACGCAGACGAACAGGACGCTGGGCTTGCCGGAGGCGTTCTCAGGCACGAGCGGGCTCCTTGGTGAACAGGCGGCGGCCGGCCAGGCTGACGTAGACCAGGGCGACCAGGACGGGCACCTCGATGAGCGGGCCGACCGCTCCCGCGAGGGCCTGGCCGGAGGTGACGCCGAACACGCCGACCGCGACGGCGATGGCGAGCTCGAAGTTGTTGCCGGCCGCGGTGAAGGCCAGCGTCGTGGTTCTGTCATACGGCAGGCCGATCGCGCGCCCGGCCAGGAAGGAGCCGCCCCACATGAGGAAGAAGTAGCCCAGCAGCGGCAGCGCGATCCGGGCGACGTCGCCGGGCCGGGAGGTGATGACCTCGCCCTGGAGGGCGAACAGGATGACGATGGTGAACAGCAGGCCGTACAGCGCCATGGGTCCGATCTTGGGCAGGAAACGGCTCTCGTACCAGTCGCGGCCCTTGGATCGCTCGCCCAGCTTGCGCGAGGCGTAGCCGGCCAGCAGGGGGATGCCGAGGAAGATCAGCACGTACTGGGCGATGTCCCAGGCCGAGACCTCCAATACCGCCTGCGACAGGCCGAGCCAGCCGGGCAGGACCTGCAGGTAGAACCAGCCCAGCGCGCCGAAGGCGATCACCTGGAAGATCGAGTTGACGGCGACCAGGACGGCGGCGGCCTCGCGGCTGCCGCAGGCCAGGTCGTTCCAGATGAGCACCATGGCGATGCACCGGGCCAGGCCCACGATGATGAGGCCGGTGCGGTACTCGGGCAGGTCAGGCAGGAGCAGCCAGGCCAGGGCGAACATCAGCGCGGGGCCGACGACCCAGTTGAGCGCCAGGGAGGAGATCAGTAGCCGCCGGTCGCCGGTGACGGTGTCCAGCCGGTCGTAGCGGACCTTGGCCAGCACCGGATACATCATCAGCAGCAGGCCCAGAGCGATCGGCAGCGAGATCTCGCCGATCCTCACCGCGTCCAGTGCGGTGTCCAGGCCGGGCACTGCGCGGCCGAGCAGCAGCCCGGCTGCCATCGCGACGCCGATCCAGACCGGCAGAAACCGATCCAGCGTGGAGAGCTTGCCGATCACGCCCGCCTCCGCCGCAGCGGCGGGAGCGGGAGCACGGGTACGTGAGGACATGAATCTTCCTTGATCTTCCTTCGGGGCGGGTCAGACCGTCAGGGCGGGTCAGACCGTGGCGGGGATGTTCAGCAGGGCCGACAGCTCCGACAACGTCTCCGGGGCCAGGCGGTAGTAGACCCAGGAGGCACGCCGCTCGGAGACCAGCAGTCCGACCTCCTTGAGGACCTTGAGATGGTGGCTGATCGTCGGCTGGGACACCTCGAAGGCGCCGGTGATGTCGCACACGCACACCTCGCCGCCGGCGTGGCTGGCCACGATCGACAGGATGCGCAGCCGTACCGGGTCGCCCAGCGCCTTGAACACCCGCGCCACGGCGGCGGCCTGCTCGGCGTTCAGCGGCTCACGGGTCAGCGGCGGGCTGCACTCCAGAAGCTCCAGCGGCTCCATCGATCCCCTTCCTCACATAGATAACCGTCGATGTCAGTCTCAATCTATATTGACATGCATCTATTCATGCTGGGTACATGGGCCTGCGGTCAGACGGAGGAGACACCGAGATCGGCGAGCAGGGCGCGCACGCGGCGCTCGATCTCATCGCGGATCGGGCGGACGTCCCCGACGCCCTTGCCGGCCGGATCGTCAAGCTCCCAGTCGAGATAGCGCCTGCCGGCGTAGACCGGGCAGGCGTCTCCGCAGCCCATGGTGACCACGACATCGGCGGCCCGCACGATCTCCTCGGTCCACGGCTTGGGGAACTCGTGCGAGATGTCGATGCCGCGCTCGGCCATCGAGGCCACCGCGGCCGGGTTGATCTCGCCGGCGAACTCCGCGCCGCCGGACCAGGCGATCGCGTGCTCGCCGGCCAGGTGCCGAAACCACCCCAGGGCCATCTGGGAGCGTCCGGCGTTGTGGGTGCACAAGAACAGCACGATGGGCCGCCCGTCGCTTCTGCCTTCGACGCGGGCCAGGGCGTGCAGCCGCTGGCGGGCGAAGCGCTCGGCCAGCAGTGGCAGGAAGTTGGCGACGGCGGCCCGGGTGGCGAACTCCTCATAGCTGGCGTGCAGGAACCGCTCAATCGTCCCGGCGCCGAAGGCGCCGGTGAATTCCTCGCCCAGCCGGCGGGCCGCGGTGGCCAGGGCCAGCTGCTGATCGATGGTCAGCTCGCCGCGCCTGTAGGTGTTGGTCATCACTGGCTCCTGGGGCATCCACGCATGGAATCGATGAACGTCTAATTCGACTATTGCCGATATTGACATCCATCGATCTCTGAGCGGTTAAACGGCGCATGAACAGTCGATGTGCACATCGGCCCAGGCAGAGAGCGCCGGCCCGCACACCGCAGGCGGTCCGGGCGGGAGAGCACACCAGACATGCCGAAGGCCCCGCGTGGCGGGGCCTTCGGTCCAACGTGTGCGTACCGGTGTGCAGGTCGCCTCTCGGCGAGATGCGCAACGCGGCTCCAGCCGGACGGTATTCCGCGAAGGCGATAGGTGAGGCCCGGGGACACTGGGCACACCGGCCACAAGATACACAACCACCACCGGCCGCCGAATGTTCCCGCACCTCAGCCGTGACCTGACCGGCCCGGGCTCATCGCCCGACGGCTGTACTGCGCCGCTCCAGCATCAGCACGTCCCGCCAGATGCCGTGGTGGCGGCCGACGCGCTCGCGGGTGCCGACCACCCGGAAGCCGAGCGACTGGTGCAGCGAGAGGCTGGCTGCGTTCTCGGGAAAGATTCCGGACTGGATCGTCCAGATCCCGGCGTCCTCGGATCCGGCGATGAACGCGGCCAGCAGAGCCCGGCCGATGCCGTGGGCCTGGCAACCCGAGTGGACATAGATGCTGTGCTCGACGACCCCCGCGTAGGCCGGACGTGCGGACACCGGCGAGGCGGCGATCCAGCCGACGACCTCGCCGGTCTCGGTATCGGCGGCGACATAACGCAGGCCCGGCAGCTTGCCGGCGGTAAAGCCCTCCCAGCTCGGCGCCACGGTCTCGAAGCTGGCCTGGCCGGTGTCCAACCCCGCCTGGTAGATGGCCAGCACCTGAGAGGCGTCACTCTCGCGCATCGGCCGGATGACCAAGCCGGGCGAGATCGCGGGCTTGACCGCCTGAATGATCGCCGAGTGCACGCCATCGCCGTGATCGGCGGTCAGCGTGATCGCGATGCCGACGAACCCGGCCTTCCGCAGCAGGTCACGGTAGGCGTCGATGGTGAGAGAGCCGGCGACGCAGCCCACCCGCTGCTCGGCGGCGGCGCGGCGCTGCGGGTCGATGACGCCGTCGGCGACGACGTCGCTGAGGCCCAGGCGGCCGCCGGGCCGCAGCACCCGGAAGGCCTCGGCCAGCGCGGCCGCCTTGTCGTCGGACAGGTTGATCACACAGTTGGAGATGACGACGTCGACCGCGTGATCCGGTAGCGGGATGGCCTCGATGGTGCCGTGCAGGAATTCGGTGTTGGACGCGCCCGCCTCCTCGGCGTTGCGGCGAGCCAGCTGCACCATGTCGGGACTGGCGTCCAGGCCGTAGGCCTTGCCGTACGGGCCGACCCTGCGGGCCGACAGCAGCACGTCGATGCCGCCCCCGGAGCCGAGGTCGAGCACGCTTTCCCCGGCGCGCAGCTCGGCGACGGCGACCGGGTTGCCGCAGCCGAGACTGGCCCGCAGCGCGCCGTCGGGAAGCTCTGCGGTGTCGTCGTAGCCGGCCGTCCCGAAGCAGCCGTCGGCGAACGCGCCGGAACCGCAATCGATGACGCTCTCACCATCCGATGCCGCGCGGGCCAGGCTGGAGTAGCCGTCGACTACCTCGTCGTGCGCCATGGCACTCTCCTCAGTCGCAGGTGGGGGTGGCCGGGGCAGGATTGCCCATCACCACGTCGGCGGCGGTGGGGAAGCAGCTCACGCAGGCCTCGTTGATCCGATACAGGCTGGCGGTGCCCTGGCGTTCGACCAGGACGAACCGCACCTCGGACAGGATCTTCAGGTGGTGCGACACCGTCGACTGGCCGATCTCCACCGCGGCGACGATCTCACCGACGGTCATCGGCTCGTGCCGCCGGGCCAGCAGCGACACGATCTGGATGCGCGTGGCGTCGGCCAGCGCTTTGAACCAGCTCGCGTACTCCTCGGCCGCTTCGCGTTCCAGCGGTTCTGGTTTCTGATTCATCGTTAATCGACGATAATCGATAAATGAGGGAAGGGCAACACCCCAGACTCGCGCTTGATTGCCATCCTCTACTTCCGGAAACACGCAGAAGCCGGTACCGCGGAGGTCCGAAACAGCTTCCGGAAACACGCAGCCGCGATCCTGGGGCCGCCGTCCGGTCGAACTGCCGCCCCCCTACGACCGCGCACTGGCCGACTACGGCGCCGCACTGAGCGGCTCGCCCCTGGCCGAATCCAGCCGGGCCAAATATCTGTCGCGGGTACGCGGGTTCCTCGCCTTCGTCGCCGAGGCCTCAGCCGACGGCCTGCTGGACGGCGACCCGCTCACCGACCCCGCGGCCGCCACCTGGGCAGTGCGCGACTACCGCCGCCACCTGAAAAACGGCCGCCGCGCCGCCACCACGATCGACAACGTACTGGCGGCCGTCGACGACTTCCACGCCCGATCCGCCCTGGCCGTCACCCCAGCACGGCGCGAACGCGCCTCCCGGCGCACCGCCCCCAAGGCGCTGGACGAGCGCCGCGCCCGGCGTTACCTACGCGAGGTGGAAAAGAACGCCTCAGCCCGAGACGCGGTCATCGCGCTGCTGCCCTACTTCGCGGGCCTACGCATCGGCGAGGTCATCGCCCTGGATGTGGCCGACGTGCGCCTCTCAGCCCGTAAAGGCGAACTGCGCGTGCGCGGCAAGGGCCATGATGGCGGCAAGATCCGCACCGTCGACCTCCACCCCGACCTGCGCACGGTGCTGCAGACCTGGCTGCAGACCCGCACGGCCTGGCCCGGTGCCGCCACCGCCGCGGCGCTGCTGCTCAACGTCCGCGGCGGGCGGCTGACCGACCGGGCCGCCCGCGACATCATCGTCCGCCTGGGCACCGCCGCCGGCATCAACGACGACCCGGCTGAGCCGTTCGGCCCGCACGTGCTGCGTCACACTTTCGGCACCCAGCTCGTGCGCGCCGGCAAAGACCTCATCCTGGTCGCCGAACTCATGGGCCACGAACGCCTCGACACCACCCGCCAGTACACCCTGCCCACCTCAGCCGACCGCGCCCCCGCCCTCAACGCCCTCATCACCGACCACTGACCCGCATAAACGATGCCCCTTTGGGGCTGATAACGCAGTTCTTACCAGCACCCCATCATGGGCAAGACCCGCCACAAAAACCCTCGCACCGCCATGCGCTACGTCAAACCCGGCTCCGAGGCCATCGCCAAGGTCACCAAGGTCCTGGCACCCCGCCGCACCCACTGATCAACAGAGTGGCAGCTTGCGGAGTTATAGAAGTTCCAGGGCCTTCCACCTGGGCCAACGCCACTCACGTGTACTTGGTGACGGCTTCCTTAACGGCAGGCCTTGTCGAACTGGCAAGGGCAGACCCGACCAAGGGAGTCAGTGACACGATGGACAGGACACCATGACCACCCCATCCGAGCCAGGACACGGCTGGCCGGATCCGGGCCTGAGCGCGCTCATGAACGAACGGCGCCGGCTGATCAATCTCGCCTACCGGCTCCTCGGCTCACTGGCCGACGCCGAAGATGTCGTCCAGGAGACCTACGCCCGCTGGTACGCCATGTCCCGGCAGCGGCAGGACGCCATCGCATCCCCCGGCGCCTGGCTGACGAAGGTCGCCGGCCGCATCTGCCTCAACGTGCTCTCCTCGGCACGGGCCCGGCGAGAGACCTACGTGGGCGAATGGATCCCCGAGCCGCTACCCGAACCCACGGAGTGGATCAGCGGGCGCTCGGACGGCATCACCCGTCGACCCTGCCGACCGGGTCACCCTCGACGAGTCGATCAACATGGCCTTCCTCGTCGTGCTCGAATCGATGACCCCGGCCGAGCGCGTCGCGTTCATCCTGCACGACGTCTTCCGCTACCCCTTCACCGAAGTGGCCGAGATCGTCGGCCGTACCCCCGCGGCCTGTCGCCAGCTGGCCTCCTCGGCGCGCCGTCGCATCCGCGCGTCGCAGGCTCCCACGACTCCGGCGGCCCAGCAGGCCGGCATCGTCAGGGACTTCAGGCAGGCATGGGAAGCCAAGGACATCAACGCCCTCATCGGCCTCCTCGCCCCCGACGCCACGGCCATCGCCGACGGCGGCGGCGTCGTCGGCGCCGTACTCCGCCGCATCGAAGGCGCCGAGCAGATCGTGCGCTCACTGCTCAATCTCGCCGGCAGGCTACGCAACCTGACGATCCTGGAACGTACGGTCAACGGCCGGCCCGGCCTGATCGTTCAGCACGATGACGTCACCGTGTCGGTGTACGCGTTCGACATCGCAGGCGACCGGATCAAGCACATCTGGGCGGTGCGCAACCCCGACAAGCTCCGGCCGTGGACGGTGGGACCGACAGCACTCGGACGGTCCGCCGGAAACCCGTCCTCGCGCTTGGGCCGTTCCGATCGGGCTCCTCGTTGTTCTGTATGCCGTTTCGTTCCTCACGCTGCCCGCGGCCGAAGCCATGACGCACGAGTGGGCAGTTGAGAACGGCTGGATCACCGAGTAGCGGCCTTGAAGGTTTCGACGTTTTACCGACACATGGTGCCGCGACACCGTCGTGGCGCACGAAACAGCATCGCACGCATCGGCGAAAGGCGGCCTCACCCTTAGGAGCGGAGGAGATGATCACTGGAGGGCAGCACCCCGCGCCGCATCAGTACCCTGGCCGCACGGATCCGAGCGAAGGGACTACGGGAAGCGCAACACCCAGCGGCGCTGCCACGGGGTCTCGATGGCCCGATGGTGGTGGTGCTCGCGCGTCCAGGCGACGGCGTCGGCCGGGTCGAGACCGGCCAGGACGGCGAGGCAGGCGACGACCGTGCCGGTACGTCCGACACCGCCCCCACAGGCGACCTCCACCGCGGCACCCGCCCGCGCTCGCTCGTGCAGCTCACGGATCCGCTGGATGGCCAGGTCACGGTCGCGGGGCAGCAGAAAGTCGGGCCACTGAATCCACGCGTGCGGCCACCGCAGCCCGCTGTCGTGGCGGCGGTGGAGCCGGCCGGAGCCGAGGTAAAGGCCGAAGTCGGGCAACGGCCCCTCCGGCAGCGGACGGCGCAGGCCGCGGCCGCGGATCCAGGAGCCGTCGGGGAGCTTGAAGGCGCCCACGAGCGGGGGCTCGCTCGCCGGCCCGCGTACCGGGCCGGCCGCCGTGCTGTCCATGGGGTCCTTCATCGTGGTTCTCCTCGTCTTCACCGGGTGGCCCTTCTGGCCATGATCGGAAAGTTCTGGTGCCGCAGCCGGTAGGCCTTGTCGTCGAGGCTGCGAAAGTCCGGCTCCTGGCCGGACTCCTCGCCCCGGTCAGGAAGGGGCCCCGCCACCTGCTCGTCGACGAAGAAGGTCGGGGCCTCGCAGGCGCTGATCGTCGAGGTCAGGCGCCACCGCAGGCCGAAGTGGCGGGCCTCCCACGTGACGTGGTCGCCGAGGGTGAGCAGGCCGGAGGTGACCCCTGCCACGGCCCGCTCCCCCGATCCGGCGAAGGCGGAGGTGTGCACGTCCACCGACAGGGACACCTTGAACACCCGCTCCGGCGAGGCGGGCACCCGTGTGGACACCTCGAATCGTGGCATGGGATCAGCCTATGAGGCCGAAGAACTCCGGCCGCCGTGGTGTACGCAAGTCCAAGGGTTTCGACCTGACGGCCTACGCGGATTCGCCCCGTGACATCGTCCACCGCGAGACATGAGCGCCACTCACTGACAGCTCCTCACACGCCGATCAATATGGTGAAATAACGATCAAGCGACCTCCCGCGCAGTGACACGCTACCGAGGCCGCAGGCACCGTGCGGGGACGATGGGTGACAGCCGGAAAGGCAGTGTCAATGTCCAGCGCGCAGTTCTACGACACCATCGGAGCCACCTACACCGTGACCCGGCGCACTGAACCGCGCATCGCCGCGCGGATCTGGGCCGCGCTCGGCGATGCCCGGACCATACTGAACGTCGGGGCGGGCACCGGATCCTACGAGCCCCCCGACCGCCATGTCCTCGCGGTGGAACCGTCGGCGCTCATGCGTTCGCAGCGCCTTCCGGACGCGGCGCCGTGTCTGGTGGGATCTGCCGAGAACCTGCCGTTCGATGACCAGTCCTTCGACGCCGCGATGGCTGTTTCCTCCATTCATCACTGGCCGGATCCGATCGCCGGCCTGCGCGAGATGCGGCGGGTCGCCCGCCGCGTGGTGGTGTTCACGCACGACACCAGTGATGCCGGATGGCGTCATCGGTTCTGGCTTACTCGCGACTACCTGCCTGAGGTCGCGGACCTCCTCGCCGGTCGGCCTTCGGTGACCGAGCAGGCCCGCGCGATCGGCGCCCGGATGGAACCGGTGCTCATCCCGTGGGACTGCGCTGACGGTTTCTTCGAGGCCTACTGGCGCCTGCCCGAGGCATACCTGGACGAGAATGTCCGTCGCGGGGTATCGGTCTGGGCGAGAGTCGGGCCGGACGCCGAGCAGCGCGCGGTGCACAGCCTCCGGGATGACCTCGCATCCGGTCGATGGGCCGAACGCAACCGAGACCTCGTCGATCTCGACGCGGCAGAGCTTGGCCTTCGCCTGCTGATCGCCTGAACCCGCCACCGCCTCGCACCGGTCAACGGTCCTTGAACCCCGGAGCCCGGGTGATTGATCTAGGTTTGGTCCCTCCCGTGCCTGCCGTACGGGAGGGACCTCCATGTACGGCGAGACGCGTGGCGGTCAGGCCAGGTTGAGCTGCCAGGAGACCCCGAAGCGGTCGTTGAGCCAGCCGAACTTGGTGCTGAAGCCGTAGGAGCCGAGCGGCATCAGCGCCCCGCCCTTGTCGAGCAGCGCCGCGTAGAGGCGCTCGATCTCGTCGACGGACTCGCAGTTCACGTAGAGCGAGATCGACGGGGTGAAGGTGAACTCGTGCTTCACGTTGCTGTCGATGGCCATGTAGGGCTGGCCGGCGAGGGTGAACAGGGCGTGCTGCACCGTGCCCTCCTCGCCCGGCCCGTCGGCGCCGTAGCGGCTGATCGACAGGATCTCGGAGTCATCGAACAGCGACATGTAGCACGTCATCGCCTCTTCGGCGTCGTTGCCCTGGAACATGAGGAACGTAGTGATCTTCTGCGACATATCGGAGTTACTCCTTCTCGGGACTTTCGGGGATATAGAACGCGAGGGTGTGCGCGACCACGTCGGCCACCCGCTCGGGCGGGGCACCGGCCGCCTGGAAGGTCTCGCCCCACGCCTTGCCGCTCGCCGTCATGTAGCGGCGGGCCTCGTCGGTGTGCTGCCAGGCGTCCGGATCGGAGATGGAGCCTCCGGCCAGGTACAGGCCCAGGCCGAGCACCGCGAGGTCCCAGCCGATGCCGACCGCGCCGGGACCGTAGTGCGACCACATCTCCGGCGGCACCTGCGCGGTGTGGCGCAGCTCGAAGTGCGTGGCGTCGCCGTCCTCGGCCGTCAGCCGCACCTCGACCTCCGAGAGTCCGGGGGCCTCACCCATGACCCAGGACACTTTCAGCAGGTGGGGCGGCTCGCACCGCAGGATCTCGCCTCCGGCGTTGCCCTTGAGCTGGAAGTGGCCACCGAGCCGGAGATCGCCGGTGACGGGCAGGAACCAGCGGCCGATCCGCTCGGCGTCGGTGCAGGCGTCCCACACGTCCTCCACCGCGGCGTCGTAGCGGCGGCTCACCACGATGGTCTTGACCTCGGCCCCGTCACTCACCTCGCGACGGGCGCGGGCGATCTCGTTGAGGATGTCGATCATGGATTCTCTTTTCTCGATGAGGCGTCCTTGGCCCGGCGTTCGCGCTTGCCCCGCGCCAGCTCGGTGGCCAGCGCGTCCAGGCGTTGCTCCCAGAAACCGCGGAACCGTTCCAGCCAGAGGTCCACCTCCTGCAGCGGGCCGGGCTCCACGGAGTACAGCCGCCGCGTGCCCTCGGCGCGCACACTGGCGAACCCGTTGTCGCGCAGCACCCGCAAATGCTGGGAGACGGCCGGCTGGGAGATGCCGAACTCGCTTCGGATGACGGTGGTGACCTCGCCGGAGCTGAGCTCGCCGTCGGCGAGAAGCTCAAGGATCCGGCGCCGGATCGGATCGCCGAGGACGTCGAACGCGTGCACGTCCCAAGTGTTTCAGGTCCCACTTATATAAGTCAAACCTGGTACTGCTGGCCGTTTCGCAGGAGCGGCCAGTCACGTCAGGCCCCTGGGTCGAGCTCCTGCCGGATGGCCTGTCCCGCCGCGCGGTGCTCGGCGGCGGCAGCCGGGTCCGTCTCGTCGAGCACGGCCGCGATCCCCTCGTGCGCCAGCGCCTCCTCGTGCCGGTGGCCCACCTTCGGGGCCAGTTCGAGCGCCTGACGGTGCAAGCTCAAGGCCTCGTCGGGCAGCCCGGCCAGTCGGCAGGTCTCGCCGTAAGCGTTGAGGAAGTGAATCTTCCAGTCTTCCTCGAACAGCTCATCCAAGAGTGCGAACGCCTGTCGGTGGCTGGCCAGCGCCTCCTCGAAGCGGCCCATCTGGCGCAGGGCGACGCCCAGGCAGTTGAGACACCACGCCTCGTTGTGTTTGTGGCCGTCCTCGCGGGCGAGTTCCAGGGCTTGGCGCAGATGCCCTGCGGCCTCGTCGGACTGCTCGTGGGCGATGGCCATGCCAAGGGTGATCCGGGCCGTCAGTGCGGCCGGCCAGGCGGAGTCGGCGTGCGCGATGTCCAGCACCTCGCGGGCCAGCCGCGCCGCCTCCTCGCGCTTTCCCAGCTGCAGCATCGCCCACGCCTCGTAGGCGGTCGCATGGGCCGCGCCCATCGGGCAGCCGGCGTCCGTGTACAGCTTCCCCGCCAGCCGGAAGAGGTCGAGTGGCTCCTCGACACGGCCCTCGCCCCACCTGAGGTAGCCGCGGCGCATGATCAGATCCGCCTCAGAGCGGGTGTCCCCGGCCTCGGATACCAGCGGTGCCGCCGCCTCGTACGCGGCGCCGGCCTCCGCCAACCGGCCCGCGTTGTAGCGGGCGAAGCCCAGGTCGCTATGCGCCTCGGCCAGTCGCCGCGGATCGCCCAGGCGCTGGGCGGCCGCCAGCGATCGTTCGAAGAGGACGTTGAGGTGCGTCGTGCCACAGCGCCGCGCGAAGAATGCCCGCATGAAGCGCGGCAACTCGCACGCGTGCGTGTCGGACCCGGTGGCGACCGCCACCTCGAACACGCCGATGAGGTTCGTGTACTCCGTGACGAACCAACTGAGGGCCGCATGCTTGTCGGTGAACCGCGGCAGCTCTGCCGGGGGCCGGCCCGCGGAGGCCGCGCGACTGCCGGACACATCGGGCATCGCGGCGTCGGCGGCGGCCGCCGCGTGCACGTAATAGTCGAGCACCCGGCCCAGTGCCCGCTCCAGCTCCGCCGGGGAATCCCGCTCCGCTGCGGCTCGGCGCGCGTGCTGGTGCACCAGGTCGTGCAGGGTGTAGCGGCCGGCCGACGGCTGCTGGACGAGGTGCGCGTCGAGCAGGTCCTCCAGCATCGCCCGGGCGCTGCGCAGCGGCACGTCCGCCAGTGCCGCCGCCACGTAGTCGTCGAAGGACGACCCGGACAACAGGCCCAGCAACCGGAACAACCGGCGCTCGGCCCGGTCCAGTTGCCGTACGGACATGGCGAACGCGGTGTCGAACTCGCTCGCGCCCTCCGCCATACGCTCCACAAGGATGCCCACGGTCCAACCCGGCCGGTGCCGCAACCGGGCCCCGGCCAGCCGCAGGGCCAGCGGCAGATGGCCGCACAACCGCAGCACCTCGGCCGCGGACTCAGGGTCGCGGGCCAGCCGACCGTCGGCGCCGCTGGGATCGCCGCTGGCGCGGACCAGTAGCTCCGCACTCTCCTTCGGGGTCAGCACGTCCAGCGACACCGGCGACACCTCCTCCAGGCCCACCAACCGGTTGCGGCTGGTGATCAGGGCGACGGAGGGGCCCGCGCCGGGCAGCAGCAAGCGGACCTGCTCAGCGCTGGCGGCATTGTCGAGGACCACGACGGCCCGCCGGCTGGCCAGTTCCGATCGCCAGCAGGCGGCCAGCGGCTCGACACCACCCTCCTGCGGGACCTTTTCCGACGGGACGTCGAGCGCGGCGAGCAGCGCCCGCAGCGCGGGATCGGGATCGAGCGGTTCCCGCCCGTCGGTGAACCCGTGCAGGTCCAGATAGAGCTGGGCGTCCGGGTATCCGGCGGCGAGCCGGTGCGCGGCGTGCACCGCCAGACAGGTCTTGCCGACGCCCGCCATGCCGTCGATGGTGACCACCCGGCTGCTGTCCACCACGGCGAGAACGGCGGCGAGCTGGGCCTCACGCCCAGTGAAGTCGGGCACGTCGCGCGGCAGATCGTTGCGGGGTGGGCGTGGGGCACCGGCGGGCGGCGACGGGGGCTGGACCTGGCGGCTCGTCTTCGGGGGCGCGGGCAGGGGGTTCGTCGCCCGTTCCCACAGGGGACGCAGCGGGCGGGGGTCACGCTTGACGAGGCGGCAGAGTTCGATCACCACGGGCCAGGGGGGCACCGACTGGCCGCTGAGGTAACGCGACAGCGACGACGAGCTGAGGCCCGTGTCCCGCGCGAGGGCCCGCACGCCGCGCCCGGACAGCTCCTGGAGCAGGCGCAGCCGGGTGGCCAGTTCGTCTTGGGGGTCCGCCTTCGCCCTCCGCTGTTGCGCCACCACCGTGTCCTGCCTCTCTGTCCCGTCGCGGAAGAAACTTATCTGGACGAATCGCCGCAGGCCAAGGCGGTTTTCGCTGTCCCACGGTGTCCCACCGCCGTCGTCTTGGCAGGTCCCTTCGGCTGTCATGGAGTCACGCCCCGAGGGACGGGGCGGCGATCCCGAAAAGGAGAACCACGATGCAATCCCGTATGCAGAACCCGGCCATCATCCTGCCCGACGCGATGCAGTCCATCCAGGAGCTCTTCAAGGCCGTGCACGCCGGTGGGGTGGACGGCCAGACGCTGGAGCTGGTGCATCTGCGGGTCAGCCAGATCAACGGCTGCAGCGCCTGTGTCGACGCGGGTTCCAAGACCGCTCGTAAGGCCGGCGTGAGCGACGAGCGGCTGGCCACGGTCGCCGCCTGGCGCGAGACCCCGTACTTCACCGAGCAGGAGCGGGCGGCGCTCGCGCTGGCCGAGGCCGCGACACGGCTCGCCGACCGTGCCGACGCGGTGAGCGACGAGGTCTGGGACAGGGCCGCCACCCATTTCGAGGAGAAGCAGTTGGCCGCGATCGTTCTGATGATCGGTGTCACCAACCTGTTCAACCGGCTCAACGCCACCACCCGGCAGATCGCCGGCGCATGGGGGTGAGCGGGGCGCGCCCCTGACCCAGCACATTCCTGACGTGGTCGGGCTGCCGGAAGATGTGGCGCTGGCCGGCGTACCCACGACCCGCTCAGCCCGTCGGCCTCCAGCTCGGTCGCTCAGCGGGGGTGCCCTCCGAGGTCGAGGGCTGCGACCTCGAAATCTCCGGCGCAGGTGTGAAGGAACACCTCGCCGCGCGCGGCCCGATCCAGTACCTGCGGCGGGATCAGGGCCGCCAGCTGTACACCGGCCCGCAGCATTCAGGTGGCACCCGGGGATCAGTGGGCGCCGAACCGGGCGAGCGGCTCGACGAGCTCCCTCTCCTCGTACGACAGGTGCGACAGCAGCGTGTCGGTGAGCAGGTCGACGGCGTCACGCAGGGCCTGGGTCCCGCCGGGTTCGCCGACGAGCGCGACGAGGGCCCGATCGACGCCGTCGAGGACGTCGTGGATGGCGCGGTGCTCGGCCTCCAGGCGGTCGACGACCGGCACCAGCGCCGGGTCCGCGCGGCGCAGGTGCGGGAACAGGCTCTGGTCCTCGATCGTGTGATGCGTGGTGACGACCCGGCAGTAGGACTCGCAGTAGGCGCCGAGCGTCCAGTTGTTCTGGCGCATGGTCATGGTGTTGATGTGCGAGCGGGCGGCGCCGACGTCCATCGTGCCGGCGGTCACCTTCTCGACGAGCTGGCGGATCTCCCGCAGCTCCTGACGCAGGTGGTCGTGCACGTCGACGAGCTGCTGCCCGGCCGCCTGCTCATGCGGGGTGTAGCGGCGCTCGGGATCGGGGGCCGGGCCGGTCGGGCGGGCGCTCTCGTCCCACACCCGGACATCGCTGAGCCGGACGCCGTCGTCCGGTGTCGGCGTGACCCGCAGCGCCCCGGTCCTGACGACCGCCGTCACCGGCCGCGGCACCTGCTCGTCCAGGGACCTGTCCGTCCGGGCCGGGCGCGCCCGCTCGTTCTGGACGAGTTCGCGTACGGCGGGCGCGACCTCGGCGGCGTAGCGGCGGATCGCGTCGGGGTCGTCGTCGGCCAGGATGAAGACGCTGATCCCCTGGCCGAGGGCGAGCTCTGCGAGCTGCTCGGCCCAGGTGCCCGCCGGCCCGTTCAGGAACCCGGCGCCACGCCCGGCGAAGGTGCCCTGGATGTTGTACAGGCGCCGGACGTCGCCGGGCCGTCGCCCGGCGGCGACGGCGGCCTCATCGATGATCTGGTGCAGTGCGGGCAGCGCGTCGGGGGCGGCGTAGGCGCTGCTGGGCAGCCAGCCGTCGGCCACCCGCCCGGTCAGCGCCAGCATCCGCTTCTTGTAGGCGCCCAGCCAGATGGCGACGTCGTGGGCGGGCGCGGGGCCCGGATGGGCGCCCACGACCCGGTGGTGCTCGCCTTCGACGCGCACCGGGCTGCTCGTGGTGTCCCACATCGCGCGGATCACCCGGATGCCCTCCTCCAGCGCGTCGACGCCGCGCGGGGCATCGAGGCGTGGGCCGCCGACGGCGGCGATGGCGTCCCAGAAGGCGCCCGCCCCTAGCCCGAGCTCGACGCGGCCGCCGCTGAGGAGGTCGAGGCTGGCGACGCTGCGGGCGAGCACCGCGGGTGGGCGCAACGGCAGGTTGGCCACGTTGGGCGACACCAGCACCGTCGAGGTGCGGGCCGCGATCACCGAGAGCAGTGTCCAGGTGTCGAGGAACCGTGACTGGTAGGGGTGATCCTGGGCCGTCACCAGGTCCAGGCCGACCTGCTCGGTCAGCTGGCCCAGCGCGACCACCCGCTCGGCCTGCTGGGCCTCCGGGGTGAGGAATGTGCCGAACATCAGGTCGTGGCCGTAGTCCGCCATCGCTGTCGTGTCCCTTCGTGTGGCGCGGCCACCGGAGAGAGGAGCGACCGCCGCCCCAAATAGTATGTGAAACAGACGAACGGTCAAACAGATGGTCTGTTTGACTGCCTGTCGGGGTAGGCTGGAGCCGTGCCCGAGACCACGCCCGCGAAGCCCGCCACCGTGCCTGACTCCGTGCCTGACTCCGTGCCTGACGCGCTCGACCGCGACCTCGGCTGGAGTCTCGGCGTCGTCTTCCGCGCCTACGTCCGCATCGCCGATGCCCTGGTCGCCGAGCTGCCCGGCGGCGCTCGCGGCTACCAGGTGCTGGCCGCCGCCGCCCAGGAACTGCCCGGCGGGCAGGGCGCGCTGGCGCAGCGGCTCGGCATCGACAAGACGGTCATGACCTACCTGGTCGACGACCTGGAGAAGGCGGGCCTGGTCGAGCGCCGCCCCGACCCCGCCGACCGGCGCAACAAGCGCGTCCTGGCCACGACCGAGGGCAGGGCCACCTGGACGAGCCTGTGCTCCCGGCTCGAACACGCCGAGGAGCACGTGCTCGCGCCGCTGGCGGCGGACGAGCGCGACCTGTTCCGCGAGCTGCTGCGGAAGCTGGCCGTCCGGGCCCACACGCTCGACCCCGTCACGAGCGCCTGCGAGCTCGTCACCGAGCTCGACCCCGCCCAGGGACGCCCCCGCCACTCCGTGCGCCGCTGACCGTCCCGGCTCCGTCAAGATTCTTTTACCGGACGCTCACGGAAAGCGATTGAGCGCCCACGGCACTGTGTCTACGTTCGAGGGAACGCCGCCGCCTCCAGAAGTCTGGTGAACCCGCCATGCCTCGAACCCGTTCCAGCCTCGTCCACCAGGCCGGTTACGCGCTGCGCCACCCGCACAAGATCGTGCCGCACCTGCGACGACTGACCCGTGACACGTGGCTGCGGCTGCGCACCCGCGACCATGTCGCCTACTATCGGGCCGTCATGAAGTCCGACGCCGCACGCAGCCCCGAGGGCGCGGTGGGGTCCCACTCCCACAGACGCTGGCTGGCGCTCGGGCGGATGCAGTTCGACTACCTGAGGGAGCACGGGCTCAAGCCGGAGTTCCGGATGCTCGAGATCGGCTGCGGCAACCTGCGCGCCGGCCGGCTGTTCATCGACTATCTCGACCACGGCAACTACTACGGCATCGACATCTCGCCCGACATCCTGATCGCCGCCCAGGACACCATCGTCGAGCACGGCCTGCACGACAAGCTGCCGCACCTGACCGCGGTGCGCGATCTGCGCTTCGCGTTCCTGCCCGACGGCCACTTCGACGTCGTGCACGCCCACAGCGTCTTCTCGCACTCGCCGCCGGAGGTCATCGAGGAGTGCTTCGCCCACGTCGGGCGGGTCATGCGGGCGGGCGGTTGGTTCGACTTCACCTTCGACCGCACCGTGGGCAAGGAGCACCAGGTGCTGCGCGAGGACTTCTACTACCGCACCGAGACCCTCGTGGCCATGGCCGACCGCCACGGCCTCGACGCCGTCTTCATGGACGACTGGGAGCGGCTGCCCCACAAGCAGTCGAAGATCCGCGTCACCAAGAGAATGTGACGTTCTCGCGCGCCGCTGTCGATTCCGGCCCGGCTCGTCGGTCGTAGGGGAAGAAGGGGTTCCGTCAACGACGTATGGAGGCGTACGAGATGTCCGAGCGGTTCGAGGTGCGGTGGGAGGGCGAGCTGCCCGCCAGCCCGCGAGAGGTGTGGGACGCGTTCACCGTCCACACCGCCGGCTGGTGCTGGAAGATCAGTTATGAGCCGTGGGCCGGTGGCGCCGAACAAGGACTGACCAGCGGAGGCACCGTCAGCGTCTGGGATCCGCCGCGCCACTTCACCACCCGGTCGGCCGACGGCTCCAACGAGCTCGACTACGTGCTGGAGCCGAGCGCGGCCGGTGCCTTCCTGCGCTACCGGCATCGCGGCGAGACCGCCGAGAATCACGAGCGGGAGCTCGACGCCTGCCAGCGGCACACCGCGTTCTACTACCACTCGCTCGGCGAGTACCTGCGGCATTTCTCCGGGCGTGACGCGGCCTACGTGAGCGCGGAGGCGCCCGAGTCGTCGGCGAAGGGCGGTTTCGCGGCGCTACGCCGGGCGCTGGGCCTGCCCGGCGACCTCGCCGTCGGCGACCGGGTACGGCTGAGGCCGGCCGGGCTGGAGCCGATCGACGGCGTCGTCGACTACGTGACCTCCGCCTTCCTCGGCGTGCGCGGTGACGACGCCCTCTACCGCTTCTACGGCCGCGACGTGTGGGGGTGGCCGGTCGGGGTGGCGCACCATCTGTTCGCGGCCGGGGCCGACGAGGCGCACCACACCCGCGCCTGGAGTGCCTGGCTGGACGGCGTGTTCGCGACGGAGGCGGGGTGATGGCGCGGTGAGCGGTGCTCATCTTCGGCGGTCCGATTTATGACATCATGTCGGAATGACTTGGACTGCTCCTGAGGTGACCCGGGCCGGTGGGTCACTGGTCGCACCCGAGCCCGAGCTGTTGCGGGGCCTGCTCGACTGGCATCGCTCGACGCTGCCGTACAAGTGCGCCGGGCTCACCGGCGAGCAGCTCGCCCTGACGCCCATCCCGCAGTCCAACCTGTCCCTCCTGGGGCTGATCCGGCACCTGTCGAAGGTGGAGCGCAACTGGTTCCGGCGCTTCCGCGGGGAGCCGATCGACAACCTGTACTCGACCCCGGAGCGGCCCGACGCCGATTTCGAGGACCTCGACCCGGCGCGGGCCGAGGCCGAGTACGCCACGCTGCTCGCCGAGCAGGACCTGGCCCGCCAGGCCGTGGCCGGCGTGCCACTCGACTCCACGCTGGTCCGGCCCGGCGGCGGCACGTACTCGTTGCGCATGGTGTTCGTCCACATGATCGGCGAGTACGCCCGGCACAACGGGCACGCCGATCTGGTGCGGCAGTGCGTGGACGGCGTCACGGGAGCCTGAGTGACCACTCCCCCGGCGCCTGACCGGACTCGCGCCGGGCCGGCTGCGCCCGCCATCGGGTCTGGCACCCATATGCGCTGGTGGACGGCATGTAGACAACGTCTGAGCCGTCGTGTCAGCGCGGCGCGCAATGCGGTGTGGCCCGCATGGACAAATACCCTCACCAGCGGTGAGGCTGGATACATGACCGCACCAGCGAACAGGCGCACGATGCTGGGGGCCCGCGCGAGCCGGCTCGCGCGCACGCCTGCCTCGGCCTTGTTCTGGCGGATCGTCGTGATGAACGGCCTGCTCTTCACCATCGGCCTGACCGTGCTGGCGCTGTCGCCGGCGACGGTCTCCTCCCCCGTGCTGCTCACCGAGGTGCCGATCCTGGTCATCGGACTGGCCCTGATGATCATGGTTAACGCGTTCGTGCTGCGCAACAGCCTCGCGCCGCTCAGCGCCCTCACCACGCTGATGGAACGGGTGGACCTGGTGCGTCACAGCGACCGCATCGCCCACAACGGCAACGGTGACCTGACCACGCTCATCGCCACGTTCAACTCGATGCTCGACCGGCTGGAGGCCGAACGCAGCGCCAGCACCGCCCATACCCTGGCCGCCCAGGAGGCCGAACGCCAGCGCATCGCCCGCGAGCTGCACGACGAGATCGGACAGAGCCTCACCGTCGTCCTGCTCGGCCTCAAACGCGCGGTGGACCGTGCCCCCGACGACCTGCGCGAGGAACTGCACACCGTGCAGGAAACGGTCCGCGCCAGCCTCGACGAGGTCCGTCAGGTCGCCCGCAGGCTGCGGCCAGGCGTGCTGGAGGACCTGGGGCTGCTCAGCGCCATGAGCGCGCTGGCCAGCGATTTCTCCCAGATGAGCGGCGTGCCGGTGGCCCGCGTGTTCGACCCGCGACTGCCCGAGGTGAGCGGTGACGTCGAGCTGGTGATCTACCGCATCGCGCAGGAGGGCCTGACCAACGTCGCCCGCCACGCCCACGCCTCACGCGTGGAGCTGTCGCTGTGCGCCGACAACGGTCACGTGGTGCTGCGCATCACCGACGACGGCGACGGCGGGCCGATCCGCGAGGGCGCCGGCATCCGCGGCATGCGCGAGCGGGCCCTGCTCGTCGGCGCCGACCTGACCGTCGAGGAGGCGCCGGAGGGCGGGCTCCGGGTTCGCCTGGCCGTACCGGTCACGAAGGAGCGAGCGTGAGCGAGATGAAGGTGAGCCCGGAGCAGCGGCAGACCCGGATCCTGCTGGCCGACGATCACGCGCTGGTCCGTCACGGGCTGCGGCTGATCCTCGACGCCGAGCCGGACCTGACGGTGGTGGCCGAGGCGGGCGACGGCGCCGAGGCCATCGAGATCGCCACCCGCTCCGGCATCGAGGTCGACCTGGCCATCCTCGACATCGCCATGCCCCGCCTGACCGGCATCCAAGCGGCCCGCGAGATCTCCCGGCGGGCGCCCGGCATCCGGCTGCTCATGCTGTCGATGTACGACAACGAGCAGTACTTCTTCGAGTCGCTCAAGGCGGGCGCCTCCGGCTACGTGCTGAAGTCGGTCGCCGACCGTGACCTGCTGGAGGCGTGCCGGGCCGCGATGCGCGGCGAGCCGTTCCTCTATCCCGGGGCGGTCACCGCCCTCATTCGCGACTACCTGCAGCGCCACGAGCAGGGCGAGACCGTCCCCGACAGCCTGCTGACCCCGCGCGAGGAGGAGATCGTCAAGCTCATCGCCGAAGGACACTCCTCCAAAGAGATCGCCGACCTCCTGGTGATCAGCGTCAAGACCGTCGACCGGCACCGGGCCAACGTCCTGGGCAAACTGGGCCTGCGCGACCGCCTCGACCTGACCCGGCACGCCATCCGCGCCGGCCTGGTCGAACCCTGACACCGGCTCAGCGGAGCAGGCATGTCACCAAGGATGACTCCACCAGCCGCCGGCTCCCGTTGACGCGCCTCAGTACGATCAACACCGATGCTCTGGGCTCCGTCTTGCAGGCTGTGGGCGACCTGTGGCCGCGTGTGTCGTGAAGGGAGTGTCAATGCTCACCATTGGCCAATCGACAGAACGCTGGCGAACGAAATGCGCGAGCTTGGCCGGCACCGCCGGCGCATCGCCGAGCTGGCAGCGGGTGACCGGCTGTTCGTACCTGACGAGGTGGCGCAGATCCTCGAACGTCAGCGTGCGCTGGGCTTAAGTGAACGGATGGTACGCATCGAACGCGACATATGGATCATCATTGCCGCCCCTTCCCCGGAGTCGATCCACGAATCCGTCGCGACGAAGAACGCCGCTCTCGACGACCCCGAATTCGTCCGTCCGCATCTACCAGGCCAGCGACGGGCTGTCGCACATCAGGTGGTCGACCGCTACGTTCACGCGCCGAGTGAGGTCAGTGCCCGGCGAGTGACGCCGGCCGGGGCTGCGGCGATGACGCCGTTGAGCGCGTCCATGGAGGCCTGAAGGTCGGTGATGGCCCGAGCGATGCGGTCGCGCTCCTGGTAGAGGTCGGCGAGCAGGTCTGAGCAGGTGGGGACGAGACGGTCGCCGGTGTCCCGCAGGCACGGCAGAACCGTGGTGATCGTTGAGGTGCTCAGGCCGGCAGCCAGCAGGCTGCGGATGCGGCGGACGATGGCAACGTCCTCCTCGGCGTATTCCCGGTAACCGCTGGGGCGCCGCTGCGGGTGGAGCAGACCTTGCTCCTCGTAGTAACGCAGCAGGTGCACGGCCACGCCGGTCCGCCGGGACAGCTCACCGATGCGCACGAGGACCTCCTGATGGCCGGGCGGACATTGTCCGCCCGGCTTGACTCTCATACCGATATGAGACTTTAACTTATGCGGCATGAACGTGAACAAGGGTTTCGCGACGCTTGCGGCATTGTGCGCGAGTGTCTTTGTCGTGGGTACCTCGGAGTACCTGATCGCCGGGCTGCTGCCCCAGGTCGGAGCCGATCTGGACGTCTCCGTGGGAACCGCAGGACAAGCGGTGACCGCATACGCGCTCGGAGTGGTGGCCGGAGGGCCAGTCATGGCGGTTCTGACCGCGCGACTGCCGCGTAAGGGGCTCGCCATCAGCCTGATGCTGCTGTTCGCGGCGGGCAGCGCGATCAGTGCCGTGGCGCCTTCGTTCGGCCTGCTCCTGGTGGGCCGCGTGGTGTCCTCGCTCAGCCACGCCGCCTTCCTGGCCCTGGCACTGGTGACGGCGACCCGGGTGGTCCCGGCCGAGAAGACGGGCTCGGCCATCGCCACTGTCGCGTCCGGCTTCACCGCGGCCACGCTGCTCGGGGTGCCTCTGGGGGCGCTGCTCGGGCAGAGCGCCGGGTGGCGGGCTCCGTTCGCCGTGCTGACCGCTCTTTCTCTGGCGGGCGTCGTGCTCCTGGCCGCGGTGCTGCCCAGGCAGGAGGCGCCGACCACGCGACTGCGTGACGAGATACGCGTGGTGGCGCGTCGGCCGGTCCTGCTTGCCATCGTCACCACCGCGGTGGGCTTCTCCGGGGTCGCCACAGTGTTCACCTACATCGCCCCGCTGCTGACCCGTGTATCCGGCTTCTCCGCCGCGGCGGTCTCCGGTCTGCTGCTCGCCTACGGCGCGGGTAGCTTCCTCGGCAACCTCACTGCCGGAAAGCTGACCGACAAGTCGATGAGCGCAACCGTACGTGGGGTCTTCGGCGGGCTGACGGGGACGCTCCTGCTCATCCCGTTCGCCGCGGTGTGGCAGCCCACCGCCGTGGCCGTGGTCCTCGTGCTCGGGCTGCTCGCCACCGCGACCATTGCCCCGCTGCAGGGACTGATCCTGCACCACGCGGGCGCCGCTCCGACTCTGGCCGTGTCCGCCAACGTGGGTGCCTTCAACCTCGGCGCCGCAGCCGGCTCGGTTATCGGCGGCGTGATCGTCACCGCCGGTGCTCTGCGCTGGACCGGCCTGGCGGGTGCGGTGCTGAGCCTGATCGGATTGGCCCTCACCTATCTCGTCCTGCCCCGGACACGGACGTCAGCGCGGGACGCCGAACCCGAAGTCCCCATCGCTGTCTGATCCCCATCTACTCACTCCGCAAAGGAGGTCGCCATGCACGCGATCCAGATCGCTCGCCACGGCGGGCCCGAAGTCCTGTCCGTCCGGGAAGTTCCCCAGCCCGCTCCAGGAGCTGACGAGGTGCTCATCCGTACCGCCGCAAGCAGCCTGAACCCGGTGGATTGGAAGACCCGCGCATGGGAGGTCGGGCCCGAACTCCCCGCCACCTTGGGGTGGGACCTGGCCGGAGTCGTCACCGCCACCAACCACCCCGGCTACCGCCCCGGGGACCAGGTGATCGCGATGTCCGCGCAGATCGCCACCGACCCGTGGTACCTGGGCCGGGCAGGTCGCCCTGCCCGCCCGGCTGCTGGCGGCCGCCCCCATCACGGTTTCGCTGGTGGATGCCGCGGCACTCCCGCTGGCCGGAGTGACGGCGCTGCAGGCCCTCCAGCGGGCAGCAGTCACCGACGGAGACCACGTTCTGATCACCGGCGCGGCTGGTGCCGTGGGCGGCATGGCCGTCCAGCTCGCCCGCCACACCGGGGCCACTGTCGACGCCCTGGTCTCACGCTCCGAGCACCTCGAAGCGGCCCTGGAACTAGGCGCCGAACGCGTCTGGCACACCCTGGCCGATCTCCCTCGCCGTACGCCGTACCTATACGGCAGTACTGGACATCGCAGGAACCGCCGCGGGCCGCGTCAAGCTCTGACGGTCACCGGCGACGCGTCCTCCGGCTCAGCCAGGATCGCGGCCGAGGGCGTCCGGGGTAGCGGCCGGGGGCGTCCGGGGCATCGTGGCGGCGGCCACGAGAAGGGCGGCCAGGTAGAGGCCGGCACCCGCCAGCAGAGCCGTGGTGTAGCCGGTCGTCAGTGACGCCGGGAGCGCGTGGTCGGCGGTGGCGGCGGTGGCGGCGGTGGCCACGGCGGCCAGGACGACGAGGCCGAGGGCGCCGCCGATCTGCTGGCTGGTGTTGACCAGCCCGGAGGCGATGCCGGTGTCGCGGGCGGCGACGCCCCGTACGCCGCCGATGGTCGTGGTGACGAAGCCCAGGCCGAGCCCGACTCCGGCGACGAACTGGGCGGGCAGCAGGACGGCGGCGTAGCCGGTCTCCGGGGTGAGCAGGGCGAGCCACGCCATGCCGGCGGTCGCCAGGGCCAGGCCGATGACGGTGACCGTACGTTCGGACAGGCGGCTCAGCAGGCGGGGGCCGATCGCGCCGGCCGCCCCGCCGATGCCGAGCGCGAACGGAAGGTAGGCCAGCCCGGTCTGCATCGGGCCGTACCCCTTGATCGTCTGCATGTAGAGGGTGAGGAAGTAGAACGTGGCCATCATGCCCGCGCCCATCAGGAGCATGACGGCGTTCGCGCCGGCTCGGCCGCGGTCGCGCAGGATCGCGGGCGGGAGCATCGCGGCCGGGCTGCGTCGCTGCACCAGCAGGAACACGGTCAGGAGCAGCGCCGCGGCGGTGAAGAGGCCGACGGTGACCGGCTCGGTCCAGCCGTGGGAGCCGGCCCGGTTGATGGCGTAGACGAGGGAGCCCAGGCCGAGGGTGGCGGTCAGCGCGCCGGGCAGGTCGACGCGGCCGCGATCACGCCCGCCGTCGACCAGCACGCCGGTGCCGGCCAGCACCGCGATCGCGATCGGCACGTTCACGTACAGGACCCAGCGCCAGTCGAGGTATTCGGTGAGGGCGCCGCCGAGCAGCAGCCCGACGACCGAGCCGAGGCCGCCCATCGCCCCGTAGACGCCGAGCGCCCTGGTGCGGGCCGGTCCGGCGGGGAAGGTGGTGGCCAGCAGGGACAGCGCCGTGGGCGCGGCGATGGCGGCGCCGACGCCCTGCAGCGCCCGGGCGGCGATGAGCACCGCGCCGGTGGGGGCGAGTCCGCCGAGTAGCGACGCCACGGTGAACACGACCAGGCCGAGGCGGAAGACGCGGCGGCGGCCGAACAGGTCGCCGGCCCGCCCGCCGATGAGCAGCAGGCCGCCGAAGGCCAGGGCGTAGGCGGTGAGCACCCAGTTCAGGTCGGCCTGGGCGATGCCCAGGGAGCTCTGGATGCTGGGCAGGGCGACGTTCACGATGGTGCCGTCGAGGACGAGCATGAGCTGGGCGGCGGCGATGACCAGCAGGGCCAGGCCGGGGCGCTCGCGGGCGGGTGCGCCGGGCAGGGCGCGAACTTCGTCGTGCACGGACATGAAAGGGCTCTCTCGGAAGTGAGGTGTCAGGGGGTCAGGAGTAGAGGCGCAGGCCCGCGTACGCGGCGCGCCACTCGTCCTGGTAGGCGGCCACCACCGGGGACGGCATCCGGCCGAGAACGCGCGCGACCGTCTCCGGGCCGGCGTCGTCGAGCAGCCAGGGCAGGTAGCGGGGCGCGTTGCCGCCGACCCGGTCGCGGTGCACCTCGGCGAAGTGCTGCCACTGCTCGCCGGTCAGGGTGGCGTCGATCAGCGCGAGGCCCTCGGACTCCTCGTGGCGCAGGTGCCCGCCCAGGCTGGTGACCAGGGCGTCGACCAGTCCCCCGAGCCGGTCGGCGCCGTGGTCGCGGTCGGTCAGCGCCTCGTCGACACCGGCCAGCAGGGGGTCGATGGCGGCGTGCTCGTCCTCCATGGCGTCCAGCAGGGCGAGGTCGTCGGGACGGCCGGCCAGCGCCTGCCGCATGGCGGGCCACAGCGTGATGTCCTCGGACGTGTGGTGGACCACCAGGAAGGTCTTGAACAGCTCCCAGCCAGCGGCGGTCCGCAGCACCTGCCGGGGATCGTCGCCGGTGCGGGCGGCGACCTTGGCGATGCGCTCCAGCTCCCGCCGGAGGGCGTCGTGCATCGCGAACATCATCGTCATGTCGAGGGTGAAGGTCATGCCTTGGCTCCGTAGGGCATGGGCGCGCCAGGTCCGGCGCGCGGCGAGGGTCAGGGGGATTTCCGCGCCCAGACATCCGGCGCGGTATCAAGTACGCTAACCATCCACTATTTAACTGTCAATCTGCCAACTGTTTTTCCGCTTAACCATCACCGCTTCGGTAAGCTGCCGGGCGGAGGTGCACCAGTGGACGACAGGCCGGCCACGACGGCGACCCAGGAAGCGGTCGGCAAGCTGCTGCGCCGGGTCTACGCCCGGTTCACCGCCGAGGCGGTGCGCGACGACCCGCAGGCCCGCGACTACGTCGTCCTCGACACGCTCGCCGACCAGGACGCCGACTCCCAGCACGAGCTGGCCGAGCGGCTCGGCATCAACCGCACGATCATGGTCCGGCTGGTCGACCGGCTGGAAGACGCCGGCCACGTGACCCGCACCCGCAACCCGGCCAACCGGCGCTCCTACATGCTGTCGATCACCGAGGAGGGCCGCCGGGCCCGGGACGCCATGCGCCGGCAGGTCGCCGAGCGCGACGCCCGCATCACCGCTCCCCTGACACCGGCCGAGCGGCAGCGTCTCAACGAGCTGCTGAGCCTGCTGCTCCCCGAGCCCGAGCCGCTCCAGACCACCGCCTTCCTCGTCGCCCAGGCCCACTACCGCCTGCGCCGCATGGGCGACGCGCTGCTGGCCGGCTCAGGGTTGCGCACCCGGCACTTCGGCTCCCTGACGGCGATCGACGAGCTGGGCCCGTGCCCCCAGCAGCGGTTCGCCCAGCACCTCGACATCACCGAGCCCGCCGCCGCCCAGGTGGTCGACGAGCTGGTCCAGCTCGGTCTCGTCGCCCGCGGCCGCGACCCCCACGACCGCCGCCGCTACGCCCTGGAGCTCACCGACCTCGGCAGGCAGCGTCTCGTCGTGGTCCACGACGCGCTGGACCGCCTGCAGGCCGAGATCCTCGACGTCCTCGGCGCCGCCGCCGAGCGCGAGCTGCGGGCCCTGCTCGGCAAGCTCCTGCCTGAGGAATGAGAAGCCTGCCGCTTCAGCAGATCCGGGACGCTTCAGGCACGGCGTACCAGAGCGCGAACGCTGATCGCGAACCCGAGCGCGCACCAAACCAGCAGCACGGCGAAATCCTGCCAGTGCACGCCGTGGCCGCCCGACAGCAGCCCCGCGCGGAGCAGGTCGGCGGCGGGCCGGAACGGGAGCACGTCGTGGACCGCCTGGAACCACTCGGGTAGCTGGCTCGCCGGGAAGGTGATCGGCGAGAACAGCATCACGAAGAACACCAGCACCTGCGTGATGAGCTGAGCCAGCAACGGGGGCAGGAGCACGGCGATCGCATAGCCGACCGCGGCGGCCATCACCGCGGCCAGGACGGATGCGGCCACCAGCACAGGCCAGTCGAAGGTGTAGCTGAAGCCGTATCGCAGCTGGGCCACCACCATCGCGACGGGGATGCCCGGCAGGGCGACGGCCAGCCACACCGTCAGGTCGGACAGCAGCAGCAGCGGGCGCGGCACCGGCAGCGCGCGCATGTAGGTGAACGTGCCGCTGGTGCGTGCTTGTGCCACGCCCTGGGGGACCATGACGAAGCCGATGACCATCAGCAGCACGGTGGGCGCGCCCGTGGACAGGAACCGGGCGGCGGGGGTGTCGATGTCGGGGATGAGGAATCCGAACCCGATGATGATGCCCGCGGCGAGCAGCGCCTGGACGACGATGAACAGCGGAAGCATCACGCCGATCTGGGCCATCGTCCAGCGCAGCAGGCTCCCGTAGGTCGTCCAGAGGCCGGTGCGCGGCGGGACGCCGGCGGGCACTCGCGCCGGCGGCGCGGAGGTGATCGACTCATACATCGGCGGCTTCCTTCGTGGTGGTGGCCGCGCTTGCGGCGGCGCTGGTGGTGACGGCGAGATAGACGTCTTCGAGGGTGGCGGGGGCCAGTGCGTAGCCCTCGATGCGCCCGTCCGAGCGAAGAGTCGTGGCCCAGGCGACGGCGGCCTCGGCGTCGGCCGCGCCGAGGGTCAGCAACACCCGCCGGCCGGCGCGGACACGGCGAGCGATCGGGATCGGCACATCGGCGGGGAACTCGGATGGGTCGGCACCATCCGGATGCAGCGAGAGTTCAAGCCGCAGGTCGTGGTCGCTCGCCCCGCGGAGCTGACTCGGCGACCCGGCGGCGACGACCCTGCCTCGGTCGAGCACCACGAGCTCGTCCACCACTCGTTCGGCCTCCACGACGTTGTGGGTGACGAGCAGCACCCCCGCACCGTCGTCGCCGAGCCGGCGGACGGTCTGCCACAGGAGCCGCCGCCGGGCCGCGTCGACATCGTTGGTCGGTTCGTCGAGGATGACCAGCGGCACCGGGGCGACCGCGGCCATGGCGAACGCGGTCAGGCGGCGCACGCCGCCGGACAGTCCACCGCCGTCCGGTGTGGCCCGCCGGTCGAACCACTCGCGGATGTCCAGCTCGTCGGCCAGAGTGCGCGCGGCAGCCCTCGCGTCCGTTGCGGACATGCCGCGCAGTCGGCCGGCGATCTCGATCGCCGCCCTGGGCGTCAGGCCATCTATCGGCGCCTGCGCCTGCGCCTGGAGTGCCACGCAGCGGCGCGCCGTCGCCGGATCCGCGATCGCGTTCACATCGGCCACCCGGATCGACCCGCTGTCGGGCCGGAGCAGCCCGACGACCTGCGAGACCAGCGTGGTCTTGCCGGCGCCGTTGTGCCCCAGCAGCCCGACGACCTCTCCCGCCCTGACCCGCAGCCTGACCTGCTCATTCGCGACAACCGAGCCGAACCGTCTCGTGAGGCCCTCGACCTCGAGCACTGTGCCACTCATAGCGATCCTTCCATCACCGGTCATTGAGATACCGTTGGTATTAAGATTCCATTGGTATCGTGATGCCGACGGTACGTCAATTAGGATGTCGGTCATGGATCGACGCCACTCCACGCCAGCACCCCGGGTGCGGCGCAGCCGTGCCGAGCTGAAGCAAGAGACCCGCGATGCGCTCACCGCGGCGGCGCTGGCAGCGTTTTCCCGCGACGGCTATCACGGAGCGAGTCTGGAGGGCATCGCCAACGAGGCCGGGTTCTCCAAGGGGGCGGTCTACTCCAACTTCGGCGGCAAGGCGGAGCTGTTCTTGGCGGTGATGGACTACAACCTGGAGGCGTTGCGTGGCGAGGGCTGGGATCCGTTCGCGACGCCGGCGACGAGTGACGCCGGCGCGCCGGAGTCGAGAGCCACCCGTGACGAGGACGCAGCGGAGATGGTGCGCGGGTTCGGGCTCGCGACGCTGGAGTTCATCACGACCGCCGCCCGCGACGAAACGCTCACCCACCTGCTCCGCGAACGGGTTCAGGTGCTGCTCGACGCCTACGGCCGGGTCGCGGCCGCAGGCCGGCCTGCGGGCGAGGATCTGCCGGTCGATGATGTCGCGCAGCTCATGACCGCGCTCGATCAGGGAGTGTCGGTGCTCGCGCTCAGCGGCGTCGCCTCCATCGACGGTGCGCTCTTGCGTGCCGGCCTGCGCCGGCTCGCGGATCCGGCGAGCGCCGCGAACGAGCCGTCACTGGCGCGAGACGACCACGCCGCGCCGCTGCCGGACGTCGAGCGGGTGCGGCGACTGATCCGCGACACGCTCGACTCCTGAGTCTCCGTGGCAGCTCGCGCGCTTCGCGTCCCGCTTCTGCCCGTATTCCGGTGGCACTCCGAGGGTTCGGATGGGACCGTGTGCGAACTGCACGGTGATGGACAAGCCGCATTCGGGGCGTGCGCTGGTTCGAAGGAGTACATCGAGAACCAGAAGCGGCCAGGCTGAGCTACCCACAGAGACCGACCGTCAGAGCGCCGCTCGCCTGGAGGCCCTCCCGCGCCGGCGTTTCCTCCCGGGCGTAAACGCCTGGGGTTCCACGCCAGATCACGCTGAAATTCTGCCGTCGGCCACGGACACGTAGGAAGTGAAAGCCCGCAGCGTTCGGAAGGTCTGACGAGGATGACGCGTGAGTGAACAAGACGACCGGTCCCGGTTTGAGGCGGTGTACCGGCGAACCTATGAGCAGATCCTCGGATACGCCGTGCGGCGGTGTTCCTCTCCCGAGGACGCCGCCGACGTGGTGGCCGAGACCTATGTGGTCGCCTGGCGGCGGATGGCCAAGCTCCCCGATGGCGAGGCCGGCAAGCTCTGGCTGTACGGCGTGGCCCGTCGGGTCCTGGCCAACCACCGCCGTAGCGAGCGGCGCAGGCTCACCCGGCACACCGAACTCACCGACGAGATCGAACACCTTTATGCCGCCCCCTCCCACCACAGTGAGCGAAACGGCGTGGGCGAAGCCATGGACATGCTCGCCGACAGCGATCGTGAACTGCTGGCACTGAACCTTTGGGAGGGGCTCGACCCCGGCGAGATCGCCACAGTGCTGGGCTGTTCCCGTAATGCCGCCCGAATCCTCCTGCACCGGGCCCGCAGGCGCTTCGCCAAGGCTCTGGAGAAGACCCGCCCATCGGCCGCTGGTTTCACATCACGGCCGCTCATCGAGAAGGAGTCAGGGTGAACAACGACCAGATCTTCAAGGACCGGGCCAGGGTGCTGGATGAGGACCTGGCCGGCCGGGCGTCCATCGCGGGGGCGGACGCGCTGCTGGCGGAGATCGTATTGCTGGAGCACGCCCCGGCCCGGCGACGGCTCTTGCCCTCTCCTCGCCGCGCCCTGCTCGGCCTGGCCGCGGCCGCCGCCCTGGCCGGAGCCATTGTCGTCGGGCCGTCCCTGTTCGGGGCCTCCGAGCAGGTGTACGCCAGTCAGGCCGTGACGATCGACCGGGTCGGCGACGAGTACGCCTTCTACATCACCGACGGCGATCCCGACCCCGCCGAGTTGGAGAAGGCCTTCCGCAAGGTCGGCCTGGACAACGTCACGGTGAGGCTGATCCCCGTCTCGCCGCAACAGCGAGAGCCCGTCGTCGGATTCGACCTCGGCAAGGCCGAGCCCGGTGCGCATATGTCGTCCACCCTCTCCAACTGCGCCGAGCGGGTCGAAGGGTGCCTGACGGCCTTCCGCGTCACCGCGGACCTCAAGGGACCCGCGCAGTTCCAGTTGGGTCGCCCGGCGAAGCCCGGCGAGAAGTACGCCCACCCGGCCGACGCGAGCTGGCCGGGTGAGGCGCTGGCCGGCGTGAAGCTTCAGGGACGATCCGCGGGTGAGGCGGCCCGCGTCGTGCGCGAGCACGACCTGAAGGTGGCTTACGCGCTCGACTGGCCCCTGAGGAGCGGGGAAGAAGGCTTCAAGGGCGAGGAGAACGTACCCGCTTCCCGTATCGATCCCGGCTGGTCGGTGGCGACAGCGGAAACCTACAACGACGGAGTGATCATCCTGCACGTCACGCCGGGCCCGGACGCGACCCCGCCGCCCGGATTCTGACCAACCCGGTGTGATCGATACGCACGCGCGGACATGACGTCCTCCAGGAGTGAGGCTGAGCCAGAGCAGGTGGGTAGTCGTTCGCGCGAACGACTACCCACCTCGGCACGCTGATGGCACGGGCACTCTGCGTGCCATAGGTGCGCAAGTAGCAGCTTGTCGACAGCGGCCGCGACCCCACGACCGCCGCCGCTACGCCCTGGAGCTCACCGACCTCGGCAGGCAGCGTCTCGTCGTGGTCCACGACGCGCTGGACCGCCTGCAGGCCGAGATCCTCGACGTCCTCGGCGCCGACGCCGAGCCCGCTGCGCGGTTTGCTAGGCGAGCTCCTGCCTGAGGAATGACAAGGCTCCCGCCCGAGGAGTCCTCCTTTTCACCGGCGATTCGCGATGGGGCGCCAGAAGCACAGGGGCACGCGTGGCTCCGGCCTCACGCGTGCGCCCGCTTCGGCAAGGTGAGGATCTCGGCTCCGTCGCCGGTGATGGCGATCGTGTGCTCACTGTGTGCCGTCCGGCAGCCTGTGGCACTTCGGAGCGTCCACCCGTCGGCGTCGGTGACGAGTTCGGCGGTGTCCGCCATGACCCACGGTTCCAGTGCCAGCAGCAGCCCAGGGCGCAGTCTGTATCCGCGGCCGGGCCGTCCGGTGTTCGAAACGTGCGGGTCCTGGTGCATCGTTGATCCGACGCCATGACCTCCGAACTCGGTGTTGATCGAATACCCCGCGTCGTTGAGGGTTGAGCCGATGGCATGGGAGATGTCGCCGATGCGAGCCCCAGGGCCGGCAGCGGCTATCCCCGCGTACAGCGCGCGTTCGGTCGCGCTGATCAGCGCGACGCTCTGCGGGGGCTTTGAGTCGCCCACGATGAAGCTGATGGCGGAGTCTGCGACGACTCCGCCGCTGGAGACGGCGAGGTCGAGCGACAGCAGATCGCCGTCGGCGAGCGTGTAGTCGTATGGCAGTCCGTGGAGCACGGCGTCGTTGACGGACGTGCAGATGTAGTGGCCGAACGGCCCGCGTCCGAAGGATGGCTCGTAGTCGACGTAACAGGACAGCGCACCAGCCTCGACGATCATGGTCTCGGTCCACCGGTCGATGTCCAGGAGGTTGGTGCCTACTGCGGTGCGGCTCTTCAGCGTCTGCAAAATGTCAGCGACCAGGGCACCTGCCTCCTTCGCTCGGGCCAGTTCGGTGGGGTTCAAGATCTCGATCATGTGGCGCCTTTCTCACCCAAACCAATAACTATCCCGGCCATATTATCCCGGTACTAGTAGGATCAGAGCCATGGTCAGGTTGCCGCTCACACCCGCAGAGGTCGAGCGCGGACAGCGCCTCGGTGCCCTGTTGCGTCGCGCCAGAGGGGCGCGTTCGATGCTCGATACCGCGCTGGACGCAGGCGTCTCGCCGGAGACCCTCCGGAAGATCGAGTCGGGCCGCGTAGCGACCCCCGCCTTCCCGACCATCGCGGCGATCGCTGATGTCCTCAGTCTTTCCCTTGATGCGGTGTGGGCCGAGATCAAGCAGCCTGACGGCGGGACCGAACCCACGAGATCAGGTCGCGACGCACGCGAACGGTTGGCCTCGTGAGCCCCGAGCCCACAGCGGCGTAGCGCAAGATCTTCGCCTGCCCCGGAGCCGTTCTAGCGCGGAAGCACCCAGCCCGGCGCCCAGGTCCCGGCGGCGTCGTGGCCGGTCGCTGTGGCGGCGAGGTGGGCGCGGAGGGCGGCCAGCCCTGGGGGGGGTTGTCGCGGTGCCACAGGAGCGAGTGCGGGTAGACGGGCGTCGGGTCGGTCACCGGGATGCGGCGCAGGCCGTGGTCGGCGGGCCAGACCAGGCGGGTCTGCTCGCTCTTGACATCCTCCCGGCTATGAAGAACCGGGATTCCAACCGTCGCCGGTTGGGCTTCCTGCTTCACCGCCGGTCGCCCGCCCGAGAGAGGACTCTCGTTGAGGTCTTACACCGGCGCCACAGGCGTTTCACCTCTCCGCAAGCCCTGCGGCGAGGATGCTTCTGATCGTTCGCCCGGTGGCTTGGTCATCGCCACCGTCGAACACACTACCGAACCCTGCGGTGTCGGGCGGCGTTTCGACGGCGGTCCGCCTGGCGGCGAATCGCCTGCCCCTGCTCTGCTCCGCAGGGGGTCCGATTCCTCCCCCGCCTGAAGGCGGGGGTCTCCTCGGGTTCCCGATGAAAGTGGCCAGGGCCGGGGTGTCGGCGATGGTGCCGGGCATCCAGATCCGGTGCCCGGCGAGCTGAGCGACGGTCACCGACCGGGCGCCCGCCAGCGCGTGGTGCTCGCCGTCCTCATGCTCGGCGACCTCGGGTTCGCACCCTGGCAGTACGGCCTCGCCGGCCTCACCGGTCCCCGCACCGCGATCGCTATCGCCGGTCTCCTCCTCCTGACGACCCCGTTCCTCCTCCCTCGACACGACCGCACGCTCCAACTCAAGAACGCCGACGAGGTGCCGCCGGAAAGGCGACCGCTCACATGAGCACCGCCCCCGCGCTCGACCCCGCACGAAACCGCCGAGTCGCACACCCTCCTGCGGGCCGCCTGACGCCGGCCACGCCCGCCCGGCGTGGCACGGCCCGTGACTTCCGAGGACTGTCCGGGGTGGAGAGATTACTCTATGTAAAGGGTTTTGGCCGGTTGCCTGTCACCGCCGTTGGTAGATACACGACATGGTCAACGAGCGAACGGCCGAGGAACCCAAGGAGGGGGCCACGACGGCCCTCCTGCAGATCGGACACTTCTTCAGCCGGGGCACCTACTCCGACGACCTGAGGGACGTGTCCTACCGGGGTGGGCGGGCGGGCGAGGTCTTCTACCGTGACCGCTGGGCGCACGACAAGATCGTACGGTCCACCCACGGAGTCAACTGCACGGGCTCCTGCTCCTGGAAGGTGTACGTCAAGGACGGGATCATCACCTGGGAGACCCAGGAGATCGACTATCCGACGGCGGGCCCCGATCGTCCCGAGTACGAGCCCCGGGGCTGCCCGCGCGGCGCGGCGTTCTCCTGGTACACCTACCACCCGACGCGGGTGCGCTACCCGTACGCGCGCGGCGTGCTCGTGGAGATGTACCGCGAGGCCCGCAGGCGGCTCGGCGACCCGGTCCGGGCGTGGGCGGACGTCGTGGGCGACCCGGAGCGGCGGCGCCGCTACCAGCAGGCGCGCGGCAAGGGCGGGCTGGTGCGCACCACCTGGGACGAGGCGCTGGAGATGATCGCCGCCGCGCACGTGCACACCCTCAAGGAGCACGGCCCCGACCGGATCGCGGGGTTCACCCCCATCCCCGGCCAGTCGATGCTGTCCCACGCGATCGGGACCCGGTTCCTGTCGCTGATCGGCGGCCAGGCGCTGACGTTCTACGACTGGTACGCCGACCTGCCGGTGGCCTCCCCGCAGGTGTTCGGCGACCAGACCGACGTTCCGGTGTCCGGCGACTGGTGGGACGCGGCCTACCTGATGATGTGGGGCTCCAACGTCCCCGTCACCCGCACGCCCGACGCGCACTGGATGACCGAGGCCCGCTACAACGGCCAGAAGGTGGTCGTGGTCTCCCCCGACTACGCCGACAACAGCAAGTTCGCCGACGACTGGCTGCACCCCCATCCCGGCACCGACGGCGCGCTGGCCCACGCGATGGGTCAGGTGATCCTGCGCGAGTACTTCGTCGACAGGCAGGTGCCGTACTTCCTCGACTACGTGCGCCGCTTCACCGACATGCCGTTCCTCGTCCGGCTGGAGGAGAAGGACGGCGCGTACGTCCCGGGACGGTTCCTGCGCGCCACCGACCTCGGCGGGGCGCACGCCGCGGCCGAGCACGCCGAATGGCGAACCGTGCTGCTGGACGAGGCCACCGGCAACGTGGTCGTCCCCTCCGGCGGCGTCGCCGACCGCTGGTCGCACGAGGACGGACGCTGGAACCTCGACCTCGATGGCGTCCTGCCCCGGCTCACCCTGCACGGCCTGCCCGACGCCGAGGGCGCCGAGGTGCTGCTGCCGCGGTTCGACACCGCCGACGGTTCGGGGGCGGTGCTCCGGCGCGGCGTTCCGGCCAGGCGGCTGACGCCCGGCGGGCCGCTGGTCACCACCGTGTTCGACCTGATGCTGGCCCGCTACGGCGTCGGCCGGGACGGCCTGCCCGGCGACTGGCCGTCCGGCTACGACGACGCGGCGTCCCCCGGCACCCCGGCCTGGCAGGAGACGATCACCTCGGTGCCGGCCGCCGCGGCCATCCGGACCGCCCGCGAGTTCGCCATGACCGCCGAGAGCACCAACGGCCGGTGCATGATCCTCATGGGCGCCGGCACCAACCACTGGTTCCATTCGGAGACCACGTACCGCAACTTCATCACGCTGCTGCTGATCACCGGCTGCATAGGACGCAACGGCGGCGGCTGGGCCCACTACGTCGGCCAGGAGAAGTGCCGCCCGCTCACCGGGTGGACCACGCTGGCCACCGCGAACGACTGGAAGCGGCCGAGCCGGCAGATGATCGGCACCGGCTTCTACTTCCTGAACACCGACCAGTGGCGCTACGACCACTTCCGCGCCGACGGCCTGTCCTCGCCGCTCGGCAAGGGACTCTTCGCCGGGATGACGGCGGTCGACATCCTGGCCCAGTCGGCCCGGCTCGGCTGGATGCCCTCCTACCCCACCTTCGACCGCAACCCGCTGGACCTGGCCGACGAGGCCCGCGCCTCCGGCCGGGACCCGGGCGAGCACATCGCCGGGGAACTGGCGGCAGGCCGGCTGAAGTTCTGCGCCGAGGACCCGGACCATCCTGACAACTGGCCACGCATCCTCATCGCGTGGCGCGCCAACCTGCTCGGCTCGTCCGCCAAGGGCGCCGAGTACTTCCAGCGCCACCTGCTGGGCACGCTCAGCAACCTGCGGGCCACCGAGGCGCCCGAAGACGTCCGGCCACGCGACGTGCGCTGGCGCGACCCCGCGCCCGAGGGCAAACTCGACCTGCTGCTCTCGCTGGACTTCCGGATGACGTCCACGACCCTGCTGTCCGACATCGTGCTGCCGGCCGCGACCTGGTACGAGAAGCACGATCTGAACGCGACCGACATGCACCCGTTCGTGCACTCGTTCAACCCGGCGGTGGAGCCGCCCTGGCAGGCCCGCACCGACTTCGAGATCTTCAACGACATCGCCGACGGCGTGTCAGATCTGGCCGGCCGGCATCTGGGCACCCGGTACGACCTGGTGGCCACCCCCTTCCAGCACGACACACCCGGCGAGCTGGGCAACCCCACGGGCGCCGCGCAGGACTGGCGGGCCGACGGATCGACGCCGGTCCCCGGCAGAACGATGCCGAGCGTGACCATCGTCGAGCGGGACTACACGGCGATCGCCGCCCAGATGCGCGCCCTCGGCCCGCTCGCCGAGTCCAAGGGCGTGCCCTGCAAGGGCGTCAACTACCAGGTGGATCACGAGGTCAGACTGCTGGGCCAGGCGAACGGCGTGGCGCGCGGCGGCCCCGCCGACGGCCTGCCGCTGATCGATACCGGCAAGAAGGCGTGCGAGGCGATCCTGGCGCTGTCCGGCTCGACCAACGGGCGCCTCGCCGACCAGGGATTCCGCACCCTGGCCCGGCAGGTGGGCGCCGGCAACGGGCTGGCCGACCTCGCCCGCTCGGACGCGGACCGCCGCATCACCTACGCCGCCACCCAGGCGCACCCGCAGACCACCATCACCAGCCCCGAATGGGCGGGCATCGAGACCCCCGAACGCCAGTACAGCGCCTTCACCATCAACACCGAGCACGACAAGCCCTGGCACACCCTGACCGGGCGCATGCACTTCTTCCTCGACCACGACTGGATCGCCGAGTTCGGCGAGAACCTGCCGACGTACCGGCCGCCGCTGAACATGCACCGGCTCTTCGGAGAGCCCGTACTCGGCTCGGACGGCTCGCGCGAGGTGACCGTGCGCTACCTCACCCCGCACAACAAGTGGTCCATCCACTCGGAGTACCAGGACAACCTGATCATGCTGTCGCTGTCACGGGGCGGCCAGGTCATCTGGATCAGCCCGCAGGACGCCGAGGCCATCGGCGTCGCCGACAACGACTGGATCGAGGCGGTCAACCGCAACGGCGTGGTGGTCGCCCGGGTCATCGTGTCCTACCGGATGCCGGCCGGGACGGTCTACATGCACCACGCCCAGGACCGCGTCATCGGCGTCCCCAAGAGCGAGACCACCGGACGGCGGGGCGGCATCCACAACTCGCTGACCCGGGTGCTCGTCAAACCCACTCATTTCATCGGTGGTTACGCCCAGCTCTCCTTCTTCCCCAACTACATGGGTCCGGTCGGCACCCAGCGTGACGAGATCACGGTGATCCGGCGGCGGGCGCAGAAGGTCGAGTACTGATGCGAGTCATGGCCCAGATCTGCATGGTGATGAACCTCGACAAGTGCATCGGGTGTCACACCTGCTCGGTCACCTGCAAGCAGACGTGGACGAGCCGGCCCGGCGTCGAGTACGTGTGGTTCAACAACGTCGAGACGCGTCCCGGGCAGGGCTATCCGCGCCGCTACGAGGACCAGGAACGCTGGCAGGGAGGCTGGAAGCTGACCTCGCGGGGCCGGCTGGTCCCCAAGGCGGGCGGCCGGATGCGCCGGCTGGCGAGCATCTTCGCCAACCCGCTGCTGCCCAACATCCGCGACTACTACGAGCCGTGGACCTACGACTACAACGACCTGTTCGACGCCCCCGCCGGTGACGACTTCCCGGTGGCGGCGCCCCGCTCGCTCATCAGCGGGAAGCGGATGGACAACATCACCTGGTCGGCCAACTGGGACGACGACCTGGGCGGCATGCCGCAGCACCAGGAAGACGACGTCGTCCTGCAGCGGATCCAGGACAAGGTGCGCATGGAGCTCGAACAGACCTTCATGTTCTACCTGCCGCGCATCTGTGAGCACTGCATCAACCCGTCGTGCGTGGCGTCCTGCCCGTCGGGCGCGCTGTACAAGCGCGTGGAGGACGGGATCGTGCTGGTCGACCAGGACCGCTGCCGCGGCTGGCGGATGTGCGTGACGGGCTGCCCGTACAAGAAGATGTACTTCAACCACCGCACCGGCAAGGCCGAGAAGTGCACGTTCTGCTTCCCGCGCATCGAGGTCGGCCAGCCCACCGTCTGCTCCGAGACCTGCGTCGGCCGGCTGCGCTACATCGGCGTGCTGCTCTACGACGCCGATCAGGCGCCGGCTGCCGCGGCCACCCCCCGCGAGCAGGACCTCTACCCGGCGCAACTCGGCCTGTTCCTCAACCCGCACGACCCGGAGGTCCGGCGCGCCGCCGAACGGGCGGGCATCCCGCACGACTGGATCCAGGCGGCCCGCCGGTCGCCCGTCTACGACCTGATCGCCACCTACGGCGTGGCGCTGCCGCTGCACCCGGAGTACCGCACGCTGCCGATGGTCTGGTACGTGCCTCCGCTCTCGCCCGTGGTGGAGGCGATCACCGCCTCGGGCCACGACGGCGAGGACTACCAGAACCTGTTCGGCGCCATCGACACGCTCCGCATCCCCGTCTCCTACCTGGCCGAGCTCTTCACGGCGGGTGACCCGGCGCCCGTCGAGCTGGCGCTGCGGCGGCTGGCCGCGATGCGCTCCCACCGCCGCCGGATCAACCTCGGCGAGCCGGTCGACCCGGAGATCGCCGCGTCGGTCGGCTTCAGCGTCGAGAAACTGGACAGCATGTTCCGGCTGCTCGCCGTGGCGAAGTACGAGGAGCGCTACGTCATCCCGACCGCCGCCGCCGGAGACGTACGGAACCTGGAGGAGACCGCGCTGAGCGGATGCAGCCTCGACTACGAGGGCGGCCCGGGGATGGGCGGCACCGAGGCGTCGGGGCCGTTCGGCGAGGCGTCCGGACGGCCGGCGCCCCTGTCCGTGGAGACCTTCCACGGCCTGCGCGAACGCCAGACCTCGGAGTCGTCCGCCGACACCTCCGGGCACAAGGGCCGGATCAACCTGCTCAACTGGGACGGCCGCGGTCTTCCCGAGGGGCTGTTCCCGTACCGGTCGAGAGGCGGGGACAGCCCCCGAGGCGGTCAGGTGGACAACGTCGAGGGGCTGGGCGCCGAACCGGGCGAAATCAGCGAGCGGCGCAAGCGCGGGGAGTCGTGATGAAGCCGCCATGGACCTCGCGACGACCCCGGTTGTCCGCCGACGGCGTGGCCGTGGTGCGCCGGGCGGCCGGGCTGTGCCTGCGCTACCCCGACCAGACCCTGCTCGACCGGCTGCCGCTGATCCGGGCCGCGCTCGCCGAGACCGGCACCCATCCGCCGGTGGCCGCCGTCAGCGAGTTCGCCGAGCACCTGGCGGGCCAGGAGTTGCTGCGGGCCGAGGAGCACTACGTGTCGATCTTCGACACTCGCAACCGCCGCTCGCTGCACCTGACGTGGTGGACCGACGGCGACACCCGCCGCCGCGGCTTCTCACTGGCCGCGATCAAGGCTCGCTACCGGGCGCACGGCCTGACGCCTCCGGGCAGTGACGAACTGCCCGACTACCTGCCCGTCGTCCTGGAGTACGCGACCCTGGAACGTGAGGACGGGGCGGAGCTGCTCCAGGAGCACCGGGGCGGGCTCGAACTGCTGAAGTTCGCCCTGATCGGGGCCGCCACACCGTACGCGCGGCTGCTGGAAGCGGTGTGCGGCACGCTGCCCGGGGACTCCCCTCGCACCCGCGAGGAGGCCGCCCAGATGGCCCGCCGCCCGCTCGACGGCGGCCCGGAACTGGTCGGGCTGGGCACCCTCGGACTCCCTTCGTCTGAACTCCCCTCATATCCCATCGCCACCACCGGGGGTCTCCAGTGATCTCGTCCGCGCCGGGCCGGAGCCGCGAGCTTCCGCCCTTTTCGATGGTGAAGGTGCACGATGCCGTCACCCATTGACATCTTCCTGTGGGGGGCGTTTCCCTACATCGCCGTGGCGATCCTCGTCACCGGCCTCATCTGGCGCTACCGCTACGACAAGTTCGGCTGGACGACCCGCTCGTCCGAGCTGTACGAGTCGCGGCTGCTGCGGTGGGGCAGCCCGATGTTCCACATGGGGCTGCTCATCGTGCTGATGGGCCACCTCCTCGGCCTGTTCATCCCGCAGAGCTGGACGAGCGCCATCGGGCTCAGCGAGAACATCTACCACTCCCTGGCGCTCTGGCTCGGCATCGCCGCCGGTGTGCTCACCTACGCCGGCATCGTCCTGCTCGTCTGGCGGCGGCGCACCACCGGGCCGGTCTTCCTGGCCACCACCGTCAACGACAAGATCATGTACATCTTCCTGGTCGCGGCGCTGACGTTCGGGCTGGCCGCCACCCTGATCAACGCCGCGGCGCTGCACTACAACTACCGCGTCGACCTCTCGCCCTGGGCGCGCAGCCTCTTCGTGCTCCAGCCCGAGGTGGCGCTCATGGCACGCACGCCGATCGAGTACCGCATCCACGCGATCTCCGGGCTGCTGCTCTTCGCGATCCTGCCGTTCACCCGGCTGGTCCACGCGTTCGCCGCGCCCGTGCAGTACCTGTTCAGGCCGTACATCGTCTACCGCGCCCGCGACCCGCAGAACATCAGCACCGCCGCGCTCCGGCCGGGCTGGAAACGGAGCGACGTTTGACCCGTGGGGCGAAGGCCTACCACCTGGAGTCGCTGGAGGAGCGATATCCCACCTGGGCGGTGCGTTCGCTCTACACGGGCGTCAACAGCTTCATCTCGATCTTCCTCATGGCGATCATCGCCTACAACACCGACGCCCCGTTCGTCTTCCCGTCCCTGGGTCCCACGGCCTTCCTGCTCTTCTACACCCCGCTGGCGGCCGCGTCCTCGCCGCACAACGCCCTGGTCGGGCACCTGATCGGCGTACTGGCCGGATGGTTCTCGCTGGCGGTCACCGGCCTGCTCGCCGTGCCGCCCGACCTGGAGAAGATCGACTGGCAGCGGATCCTGGCCTGCGCCATCGCGCTCGGACTGACCTGTGGGCTGATGCCGATCTTCCAGGCGGCGCATCCACCGGCCGGCGCCACCACCCTGATCGTCTCGCTGGGGCTGCTGCGGACCCCCGAACACCTGCTGATCATGATGGTCGCGGTGTTCGTCATCGTCCTGCAGGGCTTCGTCATCAACCGGGGGGCCGGCCTGCCCTATCCGGCGTGGCGAAAGCCCACGAAGAACGCACCGCCGGACGACTGACACGTCGACGGGGGCCGCGAGGTGAAGCAGCCCTCGCCGGCGAGGCCATGGGCGACCTGCTCAGGCGGTTCGCCGCGTGACCGGATGAGCTTGCGCCGGTCGGTCGTCGCGGACGATCAACCCCCTCCAGGAGATTGCGGGCCGGAGTTCACTGACGCGGGCGGCGTGCTCGTTGCTCGGCGGCGTCGAGCGCAGGCGCGAGTGGCGCGAGCGTGGCGCGGAGTAGGTCCGGTAGCGAGCCGGACACCACGACGAGCCCACCGGTCGCGGACGACGCGGCGGTCGTCCGCAGCCACTGTTCGAGCGCGACGCGAACTGCGGCGTTCTCGGCCGTGATGTCACCCGGACCGCTCCTCCAACCGGTAATACACCGTGAGGCGGAACGGATCTGGAGGACGTGATGGCGGATGGGTTCGCCGAGTATGTCGGGCAACGACACGAGCGGTTGTGCCGTACGGCGTACCTGCTGACCCGAGACTGGCAGGCGGCCGAGGACCTGGTGCAGACGACGCTGGTCAAGGCATGGACGGCGTGGCGCAGAATCGAGGCCGACCCCGACCCGTACGTGTACCGGATCCTCGTCAACACGCACGCCTCCTGGTGGCGGCGGCGCTGGCGCGGCGAGGTGCCGACCGAGGCGCTGCCCGACGGCCCGACCGGGCCGGACTTCGAGACGGGTGTCGCGCGGCGCTCGGCCCTCTGGACGGCGGTCGGCGGCCTCCCGGCCCGGCAACGCGCCGCGCTCGTCCTGCGCTACTACGACGATCTGACCCCGCAGCAGGTGGCCGACGCGCTCGGATGCTCGGTCGGCAGCGTGAAAAAACAGCTGAGCAGGGCACTGGCGCGGCTTCGCGTGGATCCTGCACTACACGATCTGAAGCTGGAGGCGCTTCGATGACTCAGTACACCGAGGACGACCTGCGTGCGGTGTTCGCCGAGAACAGCATCCGCGAGGACGGGCTGCCTCCCCAGGTGAGCGAGATCAGGCGCCGGGGAGCCAGGACGCGCCTGCGCCGCCGGGCGACGGCAGGGGCGGCGTTGGCGGGCGCCGCCGCGACGGTCGTGACCCTGGCCGGAGTCGTGCTGCCGTGGCCCGGTGGGAACCCCGGTGAGCCGGCCACGGGCGTCACGGCGCACTTCCTGACGGGGGTCGAACTGCCACGGACCGTGGAGAGCAGGTACGGGCCGGTGTCGTTGATCTTCGGTCGGACCTATCAGTCCATGGGAGAAGGGGTACGGATTTCGTTCCGGCCGACCAGCGTCCACACTGGGGTCGCGATCCGGTGCCCCGACCCAAAGGCGTGGGTGCTGGTCCGGGACGCGAAGGGCGGGTGGCACGATCTCACCCCGTGCGTACGGCTGGGCCCGGGTCTCCAGGTCCAGCACGACGAGAGGTCCGTGACACCGGACTGGCTGCTGGCGCCCCAGGCTCTGGAGGTCTGGGTCTTCCCCGCCGGCGCGCCGATCGGATCGGCCGGGCTGGCTGACAAGTGCGCCCTCGCCGACCGGCGGGCGGGGAAGTGCGACGGACCATGGGATCGCGAGGCGATCACCGCGATGCCGGAGCGCCTGGCGGCCGAGACCGGCCCCCAGCCGGGGCTCTGGTCGATCGGAGTCTACGACCAGGAGAGGTTCCGGTAGTCGTCGCCGAAAGTCCGGTGATCAACGAGGGGCGCGACGGCACGGTCAACCACCTCGCCCTCGACGTCGGCGGCTGCCGGGCAGGTCAAGTCCGGTGATGCCCGCGCCGGAAGAGCACCAGGGCGACGTCGTCCTCCCGGGCGCCGAAGCTCTCGATCAGCCGGTCGGCGAACTCGTCCACGTCGTCCCCGATCGACTCGGCCGCCTTCCTGGCGATCTCCAGGCTCTCGTCGAGGTACTTGTCGCGGTCCTCGATGAGTCCGTCGGTGAACATCAGCACCGTTCCGCCGGGCGGCACGGTCACGCGGTCGACCCGGTAGACCTCCTCGGCCACGCCCAGCAGCAGGTTGCCGAGCTCGTGGTAGCGGGCCGTGCCGTCGGGGGCGATCAGCAGCGGCGGGATGTGACCGGCGTTGGCGACCAGCGTCTCCCCCGTCGCCGGATCGACGAGCGTCAGGCACACGGTGGCGGTCATGCGCGGGTGGTAGCGCCGCAGCACGTTGTTGAGCAGCGCCAGCGACCGGGCGAGATCCACCGAGTCGATGAGCGAGGCCCGCAGCGCGTGGCGCAGCTCGGCCATCACGGTCGCGGCCGCCAGCGAGTGCCCCTGCACGTCGCCGATGCCGATCAGGACCTGCTCGCCGAGCTCCAGCACCTCGTAGAAGTCACCGCCCACCTCGACGTTGTCGACGGCCGGCTGGTAGCGCCAGCCGATGTCGAGCCCGGCCACCTCGGGCACGCGGGAGGGCAGCAGGCTGCGCTGGAGGGTGAGCGCGATCGCGTGCTCCTCGGCGTAGGCGCGCAGCGCCTCCACCGCGAGCGCGACGGCCTGGCCGAGCTGCCGCAGGATGCTCAGCTCGTCCTCGTCGAGCTCGGAGTCCTGCTCCACGCCGAGGCAGATGGCCGGCCGGTTGAGCTTCGTGCGCGACATGACGGCCACGATGTCCTGGCGGGCCGGGGTGTCGGGCGCCACCTCCGACCAGTAGTCGTACGGGATGGTGAAGATCTCCGTGCCCGCCCGGTCGCCCAGAGCCAGCTCGGTCAGCCCTTCCAGGGCGGCGGGCGGCGCGCTCCTGGCCGTGGTGGCGCCGCTGGGCGGCCTGGCGGTGAACCTGCGAGGCCGGCCGTCGGGGTGCAGCGTCAGCGCTCCGGCACGCCTGCCGAGGATCCGGCTGGTGCCCTCGACGGCGGTGGACAGCAGGTCGTCGAACGTCTCGGCGGCGTTCAGCGCCAGCGTGAGCTCGGTGAGCGCGCCCAGCCTGCCGGCCAGGCGTTCGGCCCGCTGCCGTGCCCGGTAGTAGCGCAGGGTCGCCTCGACCGTCGCGGCGAACTCGTCCGGCTCGATGGGCTCGGCCAGGTAGGCGTCGGCGCCGCGGTGCAGCCCGAGCGCCCGGTCGGCGGTGGTGATCGCCGCTCCCGAGATCTGGATGACCGGGATCGAGGACGAGGCGGGATCACTCTTGATCTGCTCGCAGACCTCGTACCCGGAGATGTCCGGCAGGCGGACGTCCAGCACGACCAGGTCGGGGTGGATCTCCCTGACCTTCCGCAGCGCCTCCAGCCCGCCGGTCGCCTCGGCGACCTGGTGGCCGGCCCGTCGCAACCAGCTGGACAGGATGTAGAGCTTGGTCGGCGTGTCGTCCACGACGAGGACCACCGCCTGGTCTTTCCCGCTTTCAGTCATCATGGCTCCCCAACGCCTGCCGGATGGCGCCCAGCAGCACGTCTCGGCGCAGGCCGTTCTTGGCGAGCACCGCGTCGGCCTGGTTCGGGTGGTGAGTGGACGCCGCCGCGGTGACGATGATCACGGGGATGTCGCGCAGCCGCGCGTCGTCGGCCATCCGCTGCCGGAGCGCCGCGCCGCCGAGGCCCGGCATCAGCAGGTCCAGCAGCGCGAGGTCGGGCGGCGCGGCGGCCATCGCCTCCAGCGCGGCCGCGCCGTCGGGGGCCACGTCGATGTGGACGGCGAACCCGGTGAGCATGCGGCGCAGCCCGGCGCGGAAGTTCTCGTCGTCATCGGCGATGAGGATCCGGTTCACCACAAAGCCGTCCTGCGCGTGGTGGGGAAGCCGGAGCGTCGCCGTGGTGCCCTCCCCCTGCGTGCTGATCAGCTCAAGGGTCCCGCCCATCGCCTCGGCCAGCCTGCGCGCGTACGGCAGGCCGAGCCCGGTGCCCTTGGCCCGCAGCTGCGCCGGACCCGGCACCTGGTAGAACTCCTCGAAGACGTGCTCGAGGTGCTCGGCGGGGATGCCGATCCCGGTGTCGGTCACGGTGAACACCATCTCGCTGGCCGCGGCGTCGTGGGTCACCCGCAGCGCGACCTCGCCCTCGTCGGTGAACTTCAGGCTGTTGGCCAGCAGGTTACGCAGGATTCTGATGAGCATCGCCTCGTCGGCCAGCATCGTCGGCGCCGGCTCCGGCACGTGCGCCGTCAGCCTGACCCGCTCGGTGCCGGAGGTCGGCCACAGCGTCAGCCGCAGCCGCTCGGTCACCGCGACCAGGTCGACGGTGGTCGGCTGCGGGTCGAGCCGCCCGGCTTCGGCCTTGGCCAGGTCGAGCAGCTCGCTGACCAGCGCCAGGAGGGTCTCCGCCGATGAGCCGATGAGGCCGATCTGGTGCGCCTGCTCGGCGCCCAGCGGCTCCCCGCCGGTGCCGGTCAGGAGGCGGACCAGGCCGATGATCGAGTTGAGCGGGGTGCGCAGCTCGTGGCTGACCGTGGCCCAGAACCGGTTCTTGGCCTCGCCCGCCTCGCGCAGTTGCAGCGACTTCTCATCCAGCTCGGCGTAGAGCGCGACGACTCCGCGGTTGGTCTCCTCCAGTTCGGCCGACAGCTGGTTGTACAGGGCCATGACCCCCTGGTTGGTCTCCTCCAGCTCGGTGTTGAGCTGGCGCACCTCCTCCAGGGTCGTGGCCAGCTCACGGTTCTGCTGACGCAGCTCTGCCAGCGCGCTCGTGGGCGTCAGCGCGTCGATCCGGGCGCGGATCTGCCTGATCGGCAGCACCGGCGGCCCCGACGAGAGCCGCTTGCGCATGATCACCTGGCCGGGGCCGTCCGCCTCGACCACGTCCATGAGCCGTCCCGCCATCACCACGCCGTCGGAGGACGAGTAGCCGTCCCCGGTAGGGAAGCTCAGCGAGACCACGAGGTCGTCCTCATCGAGCAGGAAGGCGACGCCGACATCGGCGTGGCCCTCGACCACGATCTCGCGCCCCACCTCGCTCAGCGCCGTCGCCACCCGGATCTGATCCTGCTCGGACATGCCGGACGCCGCGGCGACCTCGCGCCCCACCCTGCGCATGGCGAAGACGTCCTGATCGTTCCTGACGCTGATCCTGGCCAGCTCCGCCGCGCTCACGCGGTGCGCCTCATGACGAGAACGCAAGCGTCGTCCCTGCGCGTGCCGGCATCCCTGAGCAGCGTGGCGGCCACGACCGTCGGGGAGCGCGTCGTCAGCCCGGGGAAGGAGGAGACGTCCCACCGGTCGGAGAGCCCGTCGGAGTGCATCACGACCAGGCTGTGCGGCGGCGCGGTGTATTCATACTCGCGCAACGTCCTGCTCTGATGGCCGGCGATGCCCGGGACGGAGATCATGCCCTGCCTGCCCTCGGCGTGCACGATCCAGCCTGAGACGTTGCCCACCCCGGCGTAGCGGACCAGCCCGCTCCGGCGGTCGAGCCTGGTCACCGCCACGGCGCCGCCTCGGGTGCCGGCCAGCGCGCGGTGAATACGCTCCAGCAGGGACACCGGCGGCAGATCGCTGTGCTCCTGGAAGACCCGCACCGCCTGCCGGGAGGCGATGGCCGCCAGCTCGCCGTGGCCGAGCCCGTCACACAGCATCGCGACCGCCGTGTCGGAGCTGTCCACGCAGGCGAACGCGTCGCCGGACACGCTCTCCTCGCCGATGGGCCGGGTCAGCCCGCTCACCCGGGAGGCGGGCGCCGGGTCCGCGCCGGCGGTGAAGCACATGCTGATCACTGTTCCGCGTCCGGGGACGGAGTAGACCTCGTGAGAGGAGGCCATCCGGGCGATGCCGCCGAGCCCGACGCCGAGCGTGCCCGTGGTGGAGTAGCCGTCGCGCAGGGCGCGGGTGAAGTCGCGGATGCCCGGCCCCCTGTCCAGGGCGATGACCTCGACGGCAGCGGCCGGCTCCGGAAGGGGCCGGATCAGCATCATGCCCTCCGTGGCGTGCTTGACCAGGTTGGAGGCCGCCTCGCTCACCGCGAGCGCCACCCTCCCGCGGTCGTGCTCACCGAAGCCCGACGCCTCGGCGAGCGCCGCGGCGGCGCGGCGGACGGCTCCGATGGCGCTCGCGTCCTCGATCCGGACCCATGCCTCATCCCTGGACCGGATCACCTGGCCCACTTGACCACCGTCACCCGGGTGCCCTCGCCAGGTTTGGACTCCAGGTCGAACTCGTCCACGAGGCGACGGGAGCCGCTCAGGCCCAGCCCGAGCCCGCCCCCCGTGGTCCAGCCGTCGGTGAGCGCCAGCTCCAGATCGGGGATGCCGGGGCCCTCGTCGGCGAAGGTGAGCCGCAGCCCGCCGCGTGCGCCGTTGTTGACGACCTCGATTCGCACCCGGCCACCACCGGCGTACACCAGGGTGTTGCGGGCCAGCTCGCTGGCGGCGGTCACCACCTTCGTCTGGTCGACCAGCGACAGGCCGACCTCCTGGGCGCTGGTGCGCACGCGCTGGCGCACCACGACCACGTCGCTGTTGACGGCGATGGGCAGCTCGATGGCGTCCGTCACTTCGGCACCGCGACCGTGCCGGCGTTGTCGCGGTCTTCGAGCAGCGCGACGCCCTTCTCGAGATTGAGTGCGGTGCGGACGCCGCCGAGCGATAGGCCGAGCTCGACGAGCGTGATCGCGACCGCGGGGCGCATGCCCACGACGATCGTCTCGGCGTCGAGCACACGGGAGATGGAGGCGATGGTGGCCAGCATGCGGCCGATGAAGGAGTCGACGATCTCTACGGCGGTGATGTCAATGATCACGCCGCGGGCGCCGCTCTCGACGACCGCGTCGGCCAGATCCTCCTGCAGCGCGAGAACGCCCTGGTCCTGCAGGTCGATCTGGATGGAGACGATAAGGATGTCGCCGAGTTTGAGGACCGGCACACGCTCCATCAGGCCCGCTCCGTCGCAACCACGACGCGCTTGCCTGCTCCCCGCGTCACCTGCACGCCGCTCTGCCGCAGCGCGTGTGCCAGGGCGTCGGACAACGAGGACTTGGTGACGATGTCACCGAACTCGATGCCCAGGGTGACGATGGTGTGGGCGATCTGCGGGCGGATGCCGGAGACCACGCACTCCGCGCCCATCAGCCGCGCGGCCGCCACGGTCTTGAGCAGGTGCTGGGCCACCTGGGTGTCGACCGCGGGCACGCCGGTGATGTCGATCACCGCGTGCTCGGAGCCGGTCTCGACCAGCGCCTGGAGCAGCTTCTCCATGACCACCTGCGTGCGGGCGGAGTCGAGCGTGCCCACCAGGGGCACCGCGAGGATGCCCTCCCACAGCTTGACCACCGGCGTGGACAGCTCCAGCAGCTGCTCGGACTGGTCCGTGATGATCTTCTCGCGGGCGGTGACGTAGGTCTCGAACGTGTAGAGCGCCAGGTCGTCGACGTACTTGGAGAACCAGACGTAGCCGCGCAGGGCCGAGGAGTCCTCGTCGGCCTCGACGGCCTCGTACAGCGCCTCCTTGAGGCTGAGCATGAGGACGGCGGTGTCGGACGGAGTGAACCCCTCCCGAGCCTGGGCGCGGGACAACTCGGCCAGCAGCCCGCGCAGGTCGCTGGAGTCGCCTCCCTCGGACAGCGACCTCAGCAGGGCCTGGTAGATCTCGCGCAGCCGCCCGGTCAGGACTCCATGCTCCGCGCGGCCCCCGGCGGTGGCTCCGGCGATGTCGAGCCAGCGCTTGAGAATGCGTTCTTCCTGCTCCCTCAGCAGCATTTCGATGCGGAGCCGATCGGCGTCTCCGTGGACGGTCAAAATATGCTCCCATGGGATGCTTGTCTCTGGTGGAACGCCAGAAGGCTACCTGCACTTTCTGCCCTAACTCTATGGATGAACGAAGCTGGCGCAGCCACATCCCTTCGGCCGGCCGGTGCCGCCCGTCATCGCGGGCGGGACGTTTGCCGCGCGATGGCTGGGTAGCCGAAGCCCTGTCACACCATCGACGACAGGGAGCAACCCCCATATGACTCAGCCGTGGAGCTACCGCGAAGGCGTCGCCTCCGACACCAGCGTGAGCCTGATCGGGTTCGACGTCGAAGCCGTCGACGGGAAGATCGGATCGGTCGACGAGGAGAGCAACGCCGTCGGCGACAGCTATCTGGTCGTCGACACCGGTTTCTGGATCTTCGGCAAGAAGGTCATCCTGCCGGCCAGCACCGTGACCGAGGTCGACCCCCAGAACAAGAAGGTCTTCCTGGCTCGTACCAAGGAAGAGATCAAGGACGCGCCCGAGTTCGACGAGGCCACTCACAAGGACCCGGGCTACCGCCAGCAGGTCGGCGACTACTACGGTCGCTACCCCGATCTGCCCTGACCCTCAGCGGTTGGATCGTGTGGGCTCCTCCCGGTTCTCCGGGAGGAGCCCACACGCGTTTCTCCCCGTTCGGGCCGGCGAGGCGGTCGAACAGGACGCGTCGCGAAGCAGGTGACCGAACCGATCAGGAATGGAGAAGCGCCGGTCATCGAGCCCCATCTAGCCTGGCCGCCTGACATCTCCGGCCAGGCTCCCCGCGTGGCCGGAGTCCAGTCGCAATGACGAAGAAACCGACATAATGTTCGAAGCTCGTTAGATCGAGCCAAGCGACGAAGACGGAGACCGCGAAGGCGGCCCCGCGTAACAGATGGAGAGCCGATGAGCACGGCCACGAGGACGGACCTGCCGTCGCCCGCGCCGCACATTGCCGACAGCCACGAGCTGATCCGCGTGCACGGTGCGCGCGTGAACAACCTCAAGGACGTCAGCGTCGAGATCCCGAAGCGACGGCTCACGGTGTTCACCGGCGTGTCCGGCTCGGGCAAGAGCTCGCTGGTGTTCGGCACGATCGCCGCGGAGTCGCAGCGGCTGATCAACGAGACCTACAGCGCGTTCGTCCAGGGCTTCATGCCGACGATGGCGCGGCCCGAGGTCGACGTCCTCGAAGGGCTGACGACCGCGATCATCGTCGACCAGCAGCGGATGGGGGCCGACCCCCGCTCCACCGTCGGCACCGCCACCGACGCCAACGCGATGCTGCGCATCCTCTTCAGCCGGCTCGGCCGGCCGCACATCGGCTCACCCCAGGCCTTCTCCTTCAACGTCGCCTCGATCAGCGGAGCGGGTGCCGTCAAGATCGAGCGCGCCGGAAAGACCGTGAAGGAGAAGCGCGACTTCAGCATCACCGGCGGCATGTGCCTGCGCTGCGAAGGCCGGGGCGCGGTCACCGACATCGACCTCACCCAGCTCTACGACGACTCCAAGTCGCTCGCCGAGGGCGCGTTCACCATCCCCGGCTGGAAATCGGAGAGCTTCTGGACGGTGCGGGTCTACGCCGAGTCGGGTTTCGTCGACCCGAACAAGCCGATCCGCGACTACACCAAGAAGGAACTGCACGACTTCCTCTACCGGGAGCCGGTCAAGGTGAAGGTCGACGGCGTCAACCTCACCTACGAGGGCCTCATCCCGAAGATCCAGAAGTCGTTCCTCTCCAAGGACCGGGAGGCGATGCAGCCGCACATCCGGGCGTTCGTGGACCGGGCGGTCACCTTCACCACCTGTCCCGAGTGCGATGGCACCCGGCTCAGCGAGGGGGCTCGCTCCTCGCGGATCGGCGGGGTCAACATCGCCGACGCCTGCGCGATGCAGATCAGCGACCTGGCCGAATGGGTCCGCGGCCTTGACGAGCCGTCGGTCGCGCCGTTGCTCGCCAAGCTGCTGCACACGCTCGACTCGTTCGTGGAGATCGGGCTGGGCTACCTCTCGCTCGAGCGGCCCGCGGGCACGCTGTCGGGCGGCGAGGCGCAGCGCGTCAAGATGATCCGCCACCTCGGCTCCTCGCTCACCGACACCACCTACGTCTTCGACGAGCCCACCATCGGCCTGCACCCCCATGACATCCAGCGGATGAACGACCTGCTGCTGCGGCTCCGGGACAAGGGCAACACGGTGCTCGTCGTGGAGCACAAGCCGGAGACGATCGCGATCGCCGACCACGTCATCGACCTCGGCCCCGGCGCCGGTACGGCGGGCGGCACCATTTGCTACGAGGGCACCCTCGAAGGGCTGCGGGCCGGCGACACCATCACCGGCCGCCACCTCGACGACCGGGCGTCGCTCAAGCCGAAGGTGCGCATCCCCACCGGCACGCTGGAGATCCGCGGCGCCACCCGTCACAACCTTCAGGACGTCGACGTCGACGTCCCACTTGGCGTCCTCTGCGTCGTCACCGGCGTCGCCGGCTCTGGCAAGAGCTCGCTGATCCACGGATCGATCCCCGCCGCCGCGGGTGTCGTCTCGGTCGACCAGAGCGCCATCCGCGGCTCGCGGCGGAGCAACCCGGCGACCTACACCGGACTGCTCGACCCGATCCGCAAGGCGTTCGCCAAGGCCAACGGCGTGAAGCCGGCGCTGTTCAGCGCCAACTCCGAGGGCGCCTGCCCCACCTGCAACGGCGCCGGCGTCATCTACACCGACCTGGCGATGATGGCCGGCGTCGCCAGCACCTGCGAGGAGTGTGACGGCAAGCGGTTCGAGGCCTCGGTGCTGGACCACCACCTCGGCGGCCGCGACATCAGCGAGGTGCTCGCGATGTCGGTGACCGAGGCCGAGGAGTTCTTCGGCGCCGGCGAGGCGCGCACGCCGGCCGCGCACGCCATCCTCGACCGGCTCGCCGACGTCGGGCTCGGCTACCTCAGCCTCGGCCAGCCGCTCACCACGCTGTCCGGCGGTGAGCGGCAGCGGCTCAAGCTGGCGACCCGCATGGCCGAGAAGGGCGGCGTCTACATCCTGGACGAGCCGACCACCGGCCTGCACCTCGCCGACGTCGAGCAACTGCTCGGCCTGCTCGACCGGCTCGTCGACTCCGGCAAGTCGGTCATCGTCATCGAGCACCACCAGGCGGTCATGGCGCACGCCGACTGGATCATCGACCTCGGCCCCGGCGCCGGGCACGACGGCGGCCGGATCGTCTTCGAGGGCACACCCGCCGACCTCATCGCCGCCCGCTCCACCCTCACCGGCGAGCACCTGGCGGCCTACGTCGGCGCCTGATCCAAACCCTCACGGGCACCCGGGGCGCCGGGGGCAGGCAACCGGCGGACAACGGTCCTCGCTGACAACGATCATGGGGCGGGCTGCCCACGGACCATCCGGGCAGTCCCCCAGACGCTATGGCGTCCTCAGATAGGCGTCGAGCGCGGCCGCTCCCGCCAGCATCGCCAGCCCGCGCGCCGTCAGCCGGTCGCGCCACTCCCGCAGCGTCGCCCGCAGCGGCTCCGGGCCGCCCGCCGCCCGCACCTGCTCCAGCACCCGCGCGATCTGCTCCAGCCCGTGCCCGCCCCGCCGCAACTGGTGAGCCAGCAGCACGTCGCGCACGTCGGCGGAGGTGTAGACGCGGTAGCCGGTGCGCGGGTCGCGCCGGGGCACGATCAGCCCGGCCTGCTCCCATTTGCGCAACGTCGCCGGCCGGATGCCGAGCCTGCGCGCCAGTGGCCCGATGAACGTCACACCCGGCTCCAGCTCACGCGGCGGCTCCAGGTCACGCAGCGCTCTTTCCACTGCCTCCAGCGTGTGCCGGTCGCCGGCCAACTGCGCGTGGCTCTCGTCGATCAGCCGCAGCGCCTCCTCGACCGTGCCGCCGTTCGCCGCCCGCATGATCGCCCCCGCGGTCGGGTGGCCGTGCGCGGGGATCAACGCCAGGAACGTCCGCAACGCCGCCGCATGGCGCGGAGCGTAGACACGGTAGCCGTGCGGAGAGCGCTCGGCCGGCTGCAGGATCCCCGCCTCTTCGTAGTTGCGCACCGCCTGCGTGGACAGGCCGTGCTCGCGCGCCAGATCGATGGGCCGCAACCGCATTTGAAGGTTCATCCTCGTCAACAGCCAGAAATGCCAGCAAAACTCTACACAGAAGATCCAACGATTCAGCGCCGGGCAGGTCCGGCACGGTCGCCGCGTACAGGGAAGTCTTCGCCCCTTCCTGGGTGGGACGGAAGGCCACGCGCACCATCAGGCGCGTGAGGGTCGCATACAGCCGTCCCCTGCTGCTGTTGGCGCCGCCGGTGAGCACGTTCGTGCAGGTGAGTCCAGGTGCGACGGCCATGCTGCGGAGTTCGTGCCCGGCGGCGTCGGCCCGGCGCTGCAGTTCCATCGCGAAGTACCGGTCGGCCGTGGCGCCAAAGTACGTGCCGCCGTGCACGCCGCCACGTTCGCCGAGCTCGTGGACAAGGGCTACGCCGCGTTGAGCGTCGAGGCGGGTCGGATGGCCACGGTGCGGACGCTTCCGGTGCCGGCGGCGAGCGTGCGGCTGGCGGACGCGGTGGCCACGTTCCTGGACACGATCGCGGTGGCGAACACCCGCCGCGGCTACGCGGTCCCCCGGTCGGTGGTGCTCGAGCCCGCCGAGTACGCCGTGCTGAGTCCGGAACGCGAGGACTACCTGCGGACGCAGATCGCGCACCGATTGGGTTTCCGCGCCGCGCCCGTCTGTACGTGTGAGATCGACTCACGGGAGGCTGGCACGATGCGGAAACTGATCTCCGGCATGAACGTGACCCTGGACGGCTACATCGCCGCGCCCGGCGACGACCTCGGCTGGAGTGGCGGGGAGGGACCGGACTCGTCGCCGAGCGCCGAGCTGTTCCAGTGGTGGTCCGACCGGGTGGAGGCGACGGGCCTGGCGCTGTACGGGCGCAAGCTGTGGGAGACGATGAGCTCCCACTGGCCGACCGCCGACAAGCAGCCGGGTGCCACACCGGCGGAGATCGAGTTCGCGCGCCGCTGGCGGGACATGCCGAAGGTGGTGTTCTCATCGACGATCGGCAAGGTCGACTGGAACACCCGCCTGGTCACCGGCGACGCGGTCGCCGAGATCACCAGGCTCAGGGCCGACGACGGCGGCCCGATGGACATCAGCGGCGCGACGCTCGCCGGGGCGTCGCGGGCAGACTCAGCCATGGTTTGGCGGTGGCGTCGAATCCGGTGAGCTCGGCGATTTTCCCGTCGACGATGTGCAGGACAGCGATGTTGAACAAACGGTATTCCGGGTCGTCGGGGGTGCGGAGGTACAGCACGGCGGCAGGCATGCGGTTGACCGTCGTGGGGATGCAGCGCCAGTCGTCGTAGCCGCGCTGGAAGAGCCCATTGGAGACCCAGCCGTCCACCGCGTCCTTGGCCGTGACGATCAAGGTGCCCGGCTCGGGCAGCATCGCGAAGCGCAGGTCGTCGCGCAGCAGGGCCATCAGCCCGTTGAGGTCGTTGCGCTCATGGGCGTCCATATACGACTTCACCACGCCGCGCTCGTCATCCGACAGCTCGTGCGTGGCAGGGCTCCGCCAGTCGAGGCGGCGGTCGGGCAGCTGCTCGCGCATCGTCACGCGCGCCCGCTGCAGTGCGCTGGTCACCGATGCGACGGTCAGCTCGAGGGCGTTGGCGGCCTTCGACGCCGGCCAGCCGAGGACGTCGCGCAAGATGAACGCCGCCCGCTGCCGCGGCGGCAGGTGCTGGACGGCGACGATGAACGCCAGCTCGATCGTCTCGCGCGCCACCACCGATTCCTGCGGGTCCTCCGGGAGCATCCGGTCCGGGTAGGGCTGCAGGTAGTGCACTTCCGAGCCCGCGCCCGGCAGCTCGGCAGGCACGGGTGTGCGGTCGTTGCGCTTCTCCAGGAAGTCGAGGCAGGCGTTCGTCGCGATCCGGTACAGCCAGGTCCGCAGCGCAGCGTGGCCCTTGAACGACTCCCGCTTGTTCCACACCCGCAGGAATGTCTCCTGCGTCATGTCCTGGGCGTCCTCGTAGTTCGCGAGCATCCGGTAACAGTGCACCTGCAGCTCACGCCGGTAGCGCTCCGTGATGAGCGCGAACTGTGCTGCGTCGTTTGAGCGGGCCGCCGCGATGAACGCGGCGTCGGTGTCGCCTAGCAGTCTGGCGTCGGTCATGGTCGTCAATCCTTCCGCGGGTGGCGAGGGGCTACCAGAACTGACGACGTGGCGGAGGATTTCTGAGCGGTGAAGCCGCTCACACCAGGCCGTTCGTCAGGCCGGATGGGTCGGGTGCCCAGCTGCTCGGCCAGGTAGTCCACCAGCTCGACCGGCACGTCCAACGGATCGGCCAGGAACATGCCCAGGTGCCGAACCGTGACGACCTGGAGGGCGAAGCCCAGGCGCGAGTGATCACCACGTCTTTTGCCGATCAGCCGCCGATCCTCGTCATCAGATGGAAGAACCGCTCCAGTTCCACCCGCGACGGCGACCCGAACCGGCCGTAGTCCTCCGGCCTTTGGCTGATCACGGCGACGTGATCGCAGACCTGCCTGAATAGCCCACAACGAGGGCCCTTACCGCCGGATCTCGCGGACTTGTTCCTCACGGGCCAGTCCCCAGGGTCGAGCACGGACTGACGATCAGTGCGTCGCGTTGCGCGGAGCTCAGGCGGTCAGGCCTCGGGGTGATGGCGTACGCGCCGCGCCCGATCTGCTCCACGGTGAGCGGGTCGGAGAGGATCGGACGACAGCTGATCGCGTCCAGGGCGCCGGCCGCCCGCTGGATGGACCAGTCCAGTGCCGTGGCGAGTTCGTCCACGGTGAGTGGCCGAGCTGCGTACACCAGCGCGGCCAGTACTGTCAGCGCGTCATGCGCGACGGCGTCGGTGAGGCCGCTGCCATTCATCTGCTCGCTGATCCAGGTGAAGAACTGAGCCATCTGGCCCAGCCGGGTGCCGGCGGGCGTGCCGGCGCCGAAGATCTCGATCCCGTGCCGCGCGGCCGTCGCGACCTCGGCGTGTGCCCCGGTGTCGGCTTTGAACGCCCGGAGCCAGACGTCGTCGTCGATGACGTACCGCTCGCGGCGGCCGGAATCCTGTGTGCGCCTGACCAGCTCGATCGCCTCGAGGTAACCGATGGCCTTGGACACCGAGGCCGGGCTGACCTGTAGCCGGCGTACGAGCTCGGCGGACGTCAGGCCCCCGGAGTCGGAGGTGAGCAGGCAGACGAACACGCGAGCGGCCATCCGGGGAAGGCCGGTCCCGACCAGCAGCGTCGCGAACTGTTCCACGAAACCGCGCACGGACTCGGCCGGCCGCCCGTCGGCTGGTGGCTCCGTGGCCTGAACCGGTCCGCGGCGGCGGGCGCGCTGCCCGGCGGCCTGCTGGGCGCGGTCGGCCAGGTAGCCGCTGGACGCGCTGTTGCGTGCCACTTCGCGGCTGATCGTGGATGTGGGTCTGCCCAGCCGCCTGGCGATCTCGGCGTAGCCCAGCCCTTCGGCCAGCCAGAGCGCGATCTGCCGGCGATTCTCGTGGGTCAGCCTGCCTCCGGGCATCGACTCCCCCTTTCGGGTCGGGTTCACGAGTGCGTTCACCAACAGTACATTGCAACGGCTGTCGGTGTGGGTTGCATTTATCCACATTTCTGTTGCAACGATCAGCACGAAAGCCCAGCATTTTCGCCCATCCTTGGAGGTCTTTCGTTGACGAGACTTGAAATGCAACGTAGCCTTTTCGCATATGGAAAGAATCGGACAAGACGATGAACCCCGTAGGGCAAGAGCATTGGATGTGACCCGGATACGAGCGCGCGTCTCGGAGTTGCTCGCGGAGTACCGGATTCCGAGTGCCGCGATCGGCGTCCTCAGCGACGGGGAGATCACCGACTTCGCCGTCGGCGTCAAGAACATCTCCACGCGGGAGCCCGCGAGGACCGACACCATCTACCAGTGCGGCTCCGTATCCAAGACCTGGACCGCCCTCGCCTTCATGCAGCTCGTCGACGAGGGGAAAGTCGCCCTGGACGAGCCGGTGCGGACCTACCTTCCTGATTTCCGGGTCGCCGACCCCGACGTCAGCGCCAAGGTCACACCCCGCCATCTCCTCAACCACACCAACGGCATCGAGGAGAACTACGGAGATCCGGGCGAGGACGACGACGTGTACAAGCGCATGGTGGAGAACATCGCCGACGCTTGCCAGGTCCACCCCCTGGGCCACACTCACGGCTACAGCGCGGCCCTGGGCTACGCGATCCTCGCCCGCGTCATGGAGGTGATCGACGGCAAGCGGTGGGACGACATCATGAAGGATCGCCTGTTCGACCCTTTGGGACTCACCTCGACGAGCAGCCGGCGTGAGCACGCGGACCAGAACCGGGCCGCGACCGGATACCTGATCCGATCCCTCGAAGAGGGACCCATCCTCTCGCCGCTGGGCCACCTGCCGCGCTTCTTCGGCCCCGGAGGCAACGTCAACACGACAGCCCGGGAACTACTCACGATGGCCTACGTCTTCCTCAACGAAGGAAAGGCGCCGAACGGGACCAGAATCGTCTCACCCGGCATCATCCGCGAGATGACGGAGTCGCGGGTCCCCGTACCTGACCCGTACATGTTCGGGCCGGAATGGGCACTCGGCCTCATCGTGTGCGATTGGCACGGCCAGACCGTCTACGCCCACGACGGCAGTGCGGTCAGCCAGAGCGCCCGCCTGCGGATCCTGCCGGAATCGAACATCGCCGTCTCGATGCTGGCGAACGCCGGGCCGCGCGACAGCTTCTACCGGAAGGTGTTCAACGAGATCCTGGCCGACCTCGGCGCGGTCACGATCCCCGGCCTGCCGGAGCCCGACCCGGCCCTGGCCCTCGATCTGTCCAGGTACGAAGGCTCCTACGAGCGCCCCGGCACCCGCTACGAAGTGGCGGCCGAACGCGGAAAACTCCACCTCACATTCACCCTGAACCCCATGGAGGCACAACTCCTCAATAAGCCGGAACAGCTCGACTACGAGCTGTCCCCGGTCAGCGAGACCCACTTCTTGATGCCTTCAAACGATCCGCTCGAAGACCCTCAGACAGTCGCGATCTACGACTTCAAGAACGGTGCCGCACAGTATCTCCACATCAATTGCCGAGTGAATCCGAGAGTCAATGAGGAGGGTGCCACAGTGCACGTCATGGCTGTTTCCACGATTTCTGACAACGATGCTTTCTGGGATTCCCTGAAGAAGGCGTACGGCCGGCTTCCCAAGGGTGCCAAGTGGACGCTGGCGGTGGCGAGCACCGACGGGGCCAAGGCGGTGAACGTCATCGTCCATGACTCGATCGACGGCGTCAGGAGCTTCTTCGAGGATCACACCGGCCCCTTCGCTACGACGGAATACTTCGAGGCCGACACGTCCAACGCGGTCGGCCTCCCGACGTAGCCGCTTCCGATCTCGGCGTCGGCGTCGCCGGCCCGGAGGCCGAGCCTGCGCGCCGGCGGTCCGATGAACGTCACGCCCGGCTCCAGCCGGGGGGGCAGACCAAGTACGGGAGAAAGGGGCAGTGGCCCCTACCCTCCGCGGAAAAGAGCTGGTCAGTGGATACGGCGGGGCGGGGCGAGGTGGGTGGTGATGGCCGCGATGGCTTCGGCGCTGGGCTTGACGTAGCGCATGGTGGTGCGGGGGTTCTTGTGTCGGGTCTTGCCCATGATGAGTTGCAGGGGGACTTCTGCTTCGCCGAGGTGGGTGGCGGCACTGTGGCGCAGTTGGTGCAGGTCGAGGCTGGCGTACTTCTCCAGCAGGACGCGGGCGCGGTCGTAGCCGAGCCGGGCGTGGCCGGTGTGCGGGCAGATGTCGGCGGCCGCCGGACGGCGGGCCGGGACGGGACGGCGTTCGGACAGGAACAGTGGGCCGTGGGTGCGTGAGGTGCCATCGGGCAGGCGGAGCAGGCGGAGCAGTAGGTGGGCGGTGCCGCTGTCCCAATACACCCACTCGACGGCGCCGCCCTTGGACCGGATGGGGGCGCGGCGGTGCTCCAGGTCGAGGTCCTCGACGTTCAGTGCTAGGATCTCGGCCGCTCTGGCCGCCGTTTCATAGAGCATCCGCCACAGCGCCCGCTCCCGAAGGGGGATGTCGCGGCGCGACAGCAGCCGGTGGATTGTGGTCTTGGTGACGGCGCGGGTCTCGTCGGCAGTTTCCTTGCGGCGTTCGGCGTCGGCCGGGACCGACGGCGCGGCCCAGTGCTTCTTGGTCTGGCACCAGATGAGCCAGGAGGTGACGGCGGCGCGGTTGCGGTTCCAGGTCGCCGGCGCGCTCGTCCCCCACAGCTCGGTGAGCGCTTGGCCGATCTCGGCGTCGGTCACCTCGGCGAGCGGCCGCTCGCGGCCGAGGCGGTCGATGACGCGGTCGACGGCCGAGGCGTAGGCACGGTGGGTGTTGGGGTTAGCCGTGCGCGGGGTGGCCAGGAAGGCGTCGGCGGCCGCGGCGAGGGTGACGTGCCCGCCGCGCAGAGCGGCGATCTTCGGCGCGGTGCTCATGTCGGCCGCCGGGCGACGTCCGCCACAATGTACCGGATAACGTGCCGGAGTCGCGCACCACCGCGGCCGGTGCATCTCCTGGTCGCCGCTTCGCCGTGATCGCTCATGTACGTGATAATAGATCATTATCACGTACATGAGCAATCACGTTTCGTGTTGGTGGATCAGGCGGTGAGGACCACCTTGCCGCGCACGTGGCCGCTCTCGACGAGGCGATGAGCGGCGACGGCCTCGCGTAGAGGAAACGTCCGGACGGGCAGAGTCAGCCGACCGGTTACCGCCTTGCCGACGATCTCGCGCAGGGCGGGAAGCGAGCGGCCTCCGACTCGCCGCACCCCGTGTTCCTCGACGGCACGCTGGTCGACGGTCGTCCCGATGCGGTGGCGGTCCTGGACCATGGCGAGGCTGGTGGTGATGGCTTCACCGCCGATGAGGTCTAGGACGACGTCGACTCCGTCCGGTGCGAGAGCGCGGACGCGGTCGAGCAGCCCAGGACCGTAGGTGGTGGGGGTGGCGCCGAGGCTACGCAGGTAGTCGTGGTTGTTCTCGCTGGCGGTGCCGATGACCCGTGCACCCAGCTCGCGCGCGAGCTGGGTGGCGATGGTGCCGACACCGCCGGCCGCGGCATGGATCAGGAGGACATCGCCGGGTCCCACACCCAGCTGAGACAGCGCGGTGTGGGCGGTTTGCCCGGCGGCGGGCAGGCCTGCGGCCATCTCCCACGGGACCGATGGCGGTTTCACGACCAGGCCGGTGGCGTCGAGGACCAGGACTTCCGCATAGGCCTGCGCGGTGGCCGAGCCCACCACGTCGGTGCCGACGGCGATGGCACTGTCGGCAGGGACGTCGGGGCCTAGGGCGATGACCGTTCCGGCGAACTCGTTGCCCAGGCGTTGCGGGAAACTGGCGGGGTGGGTGCCGGCGAAGTCGCCGCGGCGGAGCTTGCAGTCGACCGGGTTGACTCCGGCTGCGCGGATCCGCACGAGTGCCTGGCCGGGCCCTGGCCGGGGCGTCTCGATCTGCAGGGGCCGCAGGACTTCCGGGGGGCCGAAGCGGGTCAGTGCGATGACGGTCGGCATGGAGGTGGGCTCCTTTGGGCGCGTGGTGGTGACCGGCGCTCAGCCGGTCAGGGCGTAGGGGTGGGCTGTGCGGGCGGCACGTAGGGCTGTCCCCCACCAGGTCAGCCGGTCGAACAGGGTGTGCGCCGCGGCCTCGGCGGATTTGGCGGTGGCGGGGTCGGTGACGCGTCCGTTCTGGTCCACGTGGTCGTGCGGGGAGTGGAAGCTGACCGTGTCGCGCAGGGTGACGGCATGGAGCTCGGCAAGGACCTGGCGCAGTTGTTCGACGGCGCGCAACCCGCCGGCGAGTCCGCCGTAGGAGACGAACCCGACGGGCTTGGCGGCCCACTCGTTGCGCACGGTGTCGATCGCGAGTTTCAGTGAGGCAGGGTAGCCATGGTTGTATTCGCAGGTCACGACAAGGATGGCGTCGGCGTCGCCGATGCAGCCGATGAACTCCGCTGCGTGAGCCGAGCCGCTGAGGTCGGCGGGCAGGTGAAGCTCGGCCAGGTCGATGACGTCGGTGGCGAACTCCGGCCGCCCGGCGGCGATGCCGGCGGTCCAGCGCCCGATGGCTGCGCCGAAGCGGCCCTGGCGGGTGCTGGCGATGATCAGTGCCAGGCGCAGAGGCTGGTCGTTCACGAGCGGGTTTCCTTGTCCTCGTGGTGGGCGTCCTCGTGGTGGGCGTCCTCGTGGCGGGCGCGTGCGGCGTCACGCACGGCGGTGAGGCCGGCCGCCAGTTGCTCGCGCTGCGGGTGTGAGAGCCGGCCGAAGGAGAGTCGTTCCAGTTCGGCCCAGGCGGTTCGGATGCGGGGGCACAGGGCGCGTCCGGTGCCGGTGAGATCGACGTTCATTGCGCGCTGGTCGGTCTGGGAGGGTGTCCGCACGATGAGCTCGGCGCGTTGCATGGCCTGCAGGGTCGCGGTCACCGTGGAGCGGTCGCGACCCAGGAAACGGACGAGCTCGGCCTGCGGCGTCCGGCCGTGGTCCTGCAGGTACAGCAGGACCACCTCCTGTGGGGCCACCAGGCCCAGGTCGGCCAGGAGCGAGGCGGCCAAGGCGGCGTGGGCCCGCACTGCCTGCAGCAACAGCGAGCCAAGGGGGGCCTCGGCGATCTGAACTCCCGGGTGGGACCTCGCCGCCTGCTCGGAGCTTCTTGTTGGCATGCCAACATCGTAGCGCGCATACTGCTGGCATGCCAACAAAGTCTGGTGACCTCGATCCGCTGGAGCCGGCTCTGATCCGTCATGCCGTGATCTTGATGATCGGCGGCCTGGCGTCCCTGCTCAACACCACCATCGTGGGAGTCGCCCTGGAGGATGCCCGGATCGCCCTGGCCGCCGACACCGAGCAGATCCAGTGGGTGGCGACCGCCCACCTCCTCACGCTGGCCGTGGTCGTCCCCGCGATGCCCTGGGCGCTCAGCCGCGTCGGCCCCCGGGCACTGTGGCGGAGCAGCCTGCTCATCTTTGCCGTGGCCTCGCTGCTGTGCGGAGCTGCATGGTCCACCCCTAGCCTCATCGTCTTCCGCATCCTGCAGGGGATCGGCAGCGGGCTGATCCTGCCCGTGTTGCAGACGATCCTTGCCACCATGGCGGGACCACGGCGGCTGGGTCGGGTGATGGCACTGGTCGCGGTGCCCGGCCAGCTCGCGCCACTCCTCGGACCGGTCCTCGGCGGCATATTGATCGACGGTCCCGGATGGCGGTGGGTGTTCTGGGTCAGCGTTCCGCTGAGCATCGCCGCTCTGGTCCTGTCCTGGCATGGACTTCCCGAAACGGTGCCCGCCGATCCGCGGCCCTTCGACCTGCGCGGACTGCTCCTGTTGTGCCCTGGACTGGCGGTACTGCTGTACGGCGGCACCCGGCTGGCGGCCTCCACCGACGTCCTCAGCGCCGGGCCGCCGATCGCGCTCGGTACCGTGCTGCTGCTCGGCTACACGCACCGAGCCCTCCGCCGTCGTCATCCCCTGGTGGACCTACGGTTGTTCGGCGAGCGGGCATTCGCCCTGTCCTGCGGGCTGATGATGCTGGCCGGCGCGTCAATCTTCGGCCCCATGGTGCTGCTGCCACTGTTCTACCAGCAGGTACGCGGTGCCACCGGCGTGGAAACAGGTTTGCTGCTGGCTCCCTTGGCACTCGGCACCATGGCCGTGCTGCCCCTGGCCGGGCGGCTCACCGACCGCTTCGGACCTCGCGTGCTGCTCATCGTCGGCACGGTCGTGGCCGCCGCAGGCACTGTGCCCTACGTGGCCGCGCTCGACGCGATCGATCCGGCGCTGAGCGTCGCTCTGTTCTTGCGTGGTGTCGGGCTCGGCCTGGCCACCGTCCCCATCGCCGCCGCCGCGTACATGCGGTTGTCACCTGAGGCCATTCCCGAGGCGACCACCCTGCTCAGCGTCATTCAACGCATCGGTGGCTCCTTCGGCACGGCTTTCCTCCTCGCCATCGTGGCCCGCCACCTCGCCACCGGTGGCTCTGCCCCGCAGGCGTACGCGATCGCCTTCGGCGCCACCCTCATCCTTTCCCTGCTCGCGCTCGTTCCAGCGGCGCTGTTGCCGCGGCGAGAGCCAGTGTCCCCGGACTCCGACACCACGGGCTCAGCCGCTCGGCCAGTTCGTTGAGCTCGGGTTTGTGCCATCGAGTGCCGCGGTGTCGTGACCGAAACCCGAGTCGCCGCTCAGGCCTCCGGCTGGTAGCACAGGGTGAACAAGCTCATGTGGTGCCAGCCACATGAGCTGGGCAGATTCGAAAATCTCAGGCGGCCAGGTCGACATCAGCGAAGTCGATCTCCTTCAAGAGAGGATCGAACGGGTCGGGCTGGCGCCGCAGGTCCTCGGTGGCATAGGCGCCGAAGCGGCTGATGTGAGCGCGAAGATAGGGAGCGACTTGGCCGAGCTGATCGGCGGTGATCTGCCAGCCTTCGGCGACCAGCTGCCGCACGATGTCGGAGATGTCCAGGGCGTTGTGGAAGACGACCAGGTTGGCCAACAGCGTGTTGAACTTGATCAGTTTCTCCTGCTCTTCGGGGTCGTTGTCGGCCAGCACTGGCCCGACGACCAGCAAGCCGCGCACCAGCTTGCGATGCGCCTTCGCGCTCCGTGACAAGCCATGGTCCGGACAGACGTCGTCGGGCAACTCCAGGCAGCGCCGGACGTGGTCGATCACCACGTCAGGGACCTCGTCCGGAGAGGGGAATCGCGCCCTCTTCTGGAAGCACTTCAACGCCAGCACCAGCGCGAAGCACGACTCCCGGCCGCCAGTGCGCTGTTCGGCCCAGGTCACCTCTTCGGGCGACGGCGTGAAGAACACGTGCAGCACCCTTGCCGACGTCAACCGCTTGAACTGCGGATAGGCGGTGCGCTCGATCCTCTCGTACTTGGTCTGCCCCCCAGCTCGCGCGGCGGTGGTGACCCAGGCGTGCCGATCAGGCCGATGAAGGCCCCGAGGACATGCCGGCCGTCAGCGCGGTGCCCAGCCGGCGGATCACCTCGGCCTCGCCGGGGTTGACCTCGTCGCTGGCTGGCGCGTGCTCGGTGATGGCCGCGCCGACGATGTCATCCACCTGGGAGACGAGATCGATCAGGCGCCTCGGCTGCACGCCGTCCGGCTCCGGGTAGCAGGTCGCGCCGAAGGCGGTGGGCTCCAGAACGTCGAGGTCGATGTGGACGTACACGGGGCCGCGCAGATCGTCGAGGACGCGCTCCAGGTCGTCGACGCCGCATCTGCGCAGGCCGGTCTTCGCGAGGTACTCGTGCTCGGACACGTCACCCGCCCGCTCTCCGGCGATGATCACCTGCTGTGGTGCCAGCGGCTGCTCCAGCGTGAGGCCGGCCGGCCCGTCTCCGAGCAGCGCGCGCACCACCATCCCGTGGAAGGCGCCCGAGGGCAGGGTCTGCGGGCTGTAGACGTCCGGGTGCGCATCGATCCAGAGCACCGTCAACGCGTCCCCATAGCGGGCGTGGGCAGCGGCGATCGGCGGGATGTCGACCGCGCAGTCGCCGCCGATGGTGATCACCCGATCGTCGATGCCGGCCAGTGCCTTCCGCGTCAGCCGCTGGTTTTCCACGAGCACGTCGTAGGCGCGAATCCCGGCGGCCTTGTCACCGCCGGTTTCCAGCACCGGCACGGTCACCACCGCGTCGGCCGGAACGAGCTCGGCGGCGCGGCGGGCACCGGCCATCAGCCGCTGCGCCTTGCTCGACGCCGAGCCTTGCCATTGTGGTACGCAGAGCACAGTGGTCATACGGCGACGATACGAGGCGCGAGCCTCAAAGTTCCAGATCGCTTTCCGGTACGGCCTGCAGACAGCGGGCGGCCTGGGCGCGGAGGGCGTCGGCGAGTGCCGGCGGGCCGCTGACGACGGTGAAGCCGGTGTCCACTGATGTGATCATCCAGACCAGCGCCGACGGGGTTTCGGCGCCAACGTGCAGCAGGCAGGTGTGGTCGTCGACGGCCTCGACGACGCCCATGCCCGGCCACACCCGGTCGGCCACGGCTTCGGCGGATTCGTGCAGCCTGACGGTTGCCCGGCACGGCCAGGTACGTGATGAGAGCTGGTGTGCCAGGTAGGTCGCGACGTCGCCGTCAGGTGGTCGTCTGGGCGCGAATCGCGGGCCGGTCGGCGTGCGCGGCCGTAGCCGGTCCACCCGGAAGGTGCGCCAATCAACGCGGTCGATGTCCCAGGCGACGAGGTACCAGTGCCGGCCGAAGCTGACCAGGCTGTGTGGCTCGACGGACCGGATGGTGTCGCCGCGCTGAGGGCTGGTGTAGTCGAAACGGAGCCGTTCGTGGCGGCGGCAGGCGTCGGCGATGGCCATCAGCGTGTCCGGGCTCACCGCGGGCCCGCTGCCGCCGACCCGGACGGTCGCCGTGTGCAGTGTGTTCACCCGGTGCCGCAAGCGGGAGGGCAGGACCTGTTCGAGTTTGGTCAGTGCCCGCAGCGAGGTCTCCTCGATCCCGGCGACCGAGCCACCCGCCGACGTGCGGAGCCCGACCACCACGGCCACCGCCTCGTCGTCGTCGAGCAGCAGCGGCGGCAGCGACGCACCGGCCCCCAACTGATAACCAGCGGTCCCCCGAACGGCGTTCACCGGATAACCGAGCTTGCGCAGTCGCTCGACGTCCCGGCGGACCGTGCGCACGGTGACGTCCAGACGGTCGGCGAGCTCGGCCCCGGACCAGTCGCGATGGGTCTGCAGGAGCGACAACAGTCTGAGCAACCGCGCGGAGGTTCCCACCATGTTCTCCAGGTTGCCAGACTCTTAGGACCGAACCCGTCCTAAGGGCTTCATAGGTTCACAGGCATGACGAACACCCGCTCTTTTCGTATCGATATCCCCCAGGCCCAGCTCGACGACCTGGGTGCAAGGCTCGCCAACACCCGCTGGCCGGAGGAACTGCCGGGTGTGGGCTGGAGCCGGGGGGTGCCGCTGGGCTACCTGAAGGATCTCGCCGACTACTGGCGCACCGGCTACGACTGGCGGGCGCAGGAGGCGGCGCTCAACGCGTACCCGCAGTACTTCACCACCATCGATGAGCAGAACCTCCATTTCCTGCACGTGCCCTCGCCTGAGCCCGACGCCACGCCCTTGCTGCTGCTGCACGGCTGGCCGGGCGGGTTCACCGACTTCCTCGACGTGATCGGCCCGCTGTCCGACCCCCACGCGCACGGCGGTGACGCGGCCGACGCCTTCCATCTGGTGATCCCGTCGTTGCCGGGGTTCGGGTTCTCCACGCCGCTGGCCGGGCCGGGCATGAACGCGGCCAGGATGGCCGGGGTACTCGTGCGGCTGATGTCCCAGCTCGGGTACCAGCGGTACGGCGTGCACGGCTACGACACCGGCTCGTGGGTCGCTCCCCGGATGGGCGAGCAGGATCCGGACCGTGTCATGGGCGTCCATGTCAACGCCCTGCTCACCTTCCCGATCGGGGCGGAGGGAGAGATGGACGACCTGTCCGAGGTCGAGCAGCGGCGCTGGCAGGCGATGCAGGACTTCAATGACGGTTATCTGCAGTGCAACTCCAAACGGCCGCAGACGGTGACCTATGGTTTGCACGATTCGCCCGTCGGCCAGCTCGCCTGGATCGTGGAGAAGTTCAAGGAACTCACCGACCCCGAGGACGGGCTGCCCGAGGACAGCATCGATCGCGATCGCATCCTGACCGACGTCTGCCTGTACTGGCTGACCGGCACGGCCGGGTCGGCGGCGCAGATCTACTACGAGGAGATCTCCGCGAACGCCTGGAGCGCCGGCTCCGCCGACAGCATCAGCGCGGACTGGGGCGAAGGCACAGAGGAGTGGGCGGCGCCCCAGCGCGGGACGGTGCCGACGGGTGTGCTGGTCTCCAACCATGACGTGACCATCCGCCGCTGGGCCGAGCGCGACCACCACGTCGTGCGGTGGACCGAGCTCGGCAAGGGCGGGCACTTCCTCGCGATGGAGGCGCCGGACCTGCTCATCGGCGACCTTCGCGACTTCTTCCGTAGGGTGCGCTGAGTCGAGGCAGGTGCTCGATCTCGGCGTGTGGTTCGGCGGTTGCCGGTATCGGTTCCGGATGACCGCCGAACGGGGCGGCCTGCCCGGGCATGGGTGGTGCGGATCGCGTCCCAGCCGTCGTCGGTGAGGACGGCCAGCGTGTAGCGGCCGTCGGCAGGGTCGGGCGTGCGGCGTATCCAGCCGCGCTTTTCCAGCCGGGAGACCACATGCGACAGCCGCGACAGCGATCCGTCGGCCAGTTGCGCCAGCTCACTCATCCGCGTGGTGCGCTCCTGGCCGCGCTCGGACTGGTGCTGCCGGCGGCGCTCGGCATCGTCCCGATCCTCACCCCGTTGACCGCCACCGGCCTGGTTCTGCTCATGATCGGGGCTGCCGTCACCCACGCCCGCCGCAAGGAGACCCCGGCGATCGCCGTCAACGTGGTGCTGCTCGTCCTCGCGGCGATCGTGGCCTGGGGCCGTTTCGGCCCCGCTTAACAAGAGCTCCAAGCTATACATCAAACTACTTTGATGTATTGTCGCGGTTATGGTGAGCTCGCTTCAAGCCACCCCGGCCTTCGTCCGGCTGGCCGCCCATCCCGTGCGATGGCGGCTGCTGACTTTGCTGGCCGCCGGCGACCACCGGGTCCGCGAGCTCGTGGAACTGGCCGGTCAACCACAGAACCTGGTCTCCTACCATCTGCGGCTCCTGCGCGGCGGTGGGCTGGTCACCGCCCGCCGCAGCGCCTTCGACGCCCGTGACAGCTACTACCACCTGGACCTGGAACGCTGTGCCCAGGAGCTGGCCGCCACCGGTGCTGTCCTGCACCCCGCACTCCGCCTCGATCCGGCCCCGCCGTCGCCACCGTCTCCACCGTCCACAGCCGCACCTGCGCGCCGGCCCGTCGTGCTGTTCACCTGCACGGGCAACAGCGCCCGCTCACCGATCGCCGAGGCCCTGCTGCGCCACCACGCCGGCGGCCAGGTCGAGGTGACCAGCGCAGGCAGTCACCCACGGCCGCGGCTGCATCCGGACGCCGTGCGGATCCTGCGCGAGCGCCACGGCATCGATCTGAGCGACCAGCGTCCCCGGCATCTGGACACCATGGCCGGTCGCCGCTTCGATTACGTGATCAGTTTGTGCGACAAGGTCCGAGAGGTCTGCCCCGACATCGGCGGCCATCCCCGGCGCCTGCACTGGAGCATCCCCGACCCCGCCACGCCCGGCCGCACTGAGGGGGCCGGCTCTCCCGCGTTCGCCCGCACCGTGGAAGAGATCGACACCCGCATCCGCTACCTGCTGCCCGTCCTCACGCCACAGGAGGTCTCGTCATGACCGCACCTGAACAGCTCGCCGGCGTCCGCTACCTCGTCGATGATGTGGCCGCCGCCGTTGACTTCTACACCACCCATCTGGGCTTCGCCCTGAGCACCAACGCCGCGCCCGCCTTCGCCGACGTGGTACGCGGACCGCTGAGGCTGCTGCTGTCCGGACCGGCCAGCTCCGGCGCCCGCGCCACTCCCCCAGGCCTCACCGCCGGCCGCAACCGCATCCACCTCATCGTCGACGACCTCGACGCCGAGATCGGCCGGCTCCGCAGCGCCGGACTGTCGTCCTTCTCCAGCGACGTGGTCGCCGGCCCCGGCGGACGCCAGATTCTGCTCACCGACCCCGCAGGCAACCTCATCGAACTGTTCCAGCCCGCCCCCGCTCCGGCCACCACCGCCTCAGCCGGGCCCTGATCACCACAATCCCCGCGACCAGCATCGACGGTCGTGCCCTGCAGGCCTCCCGCGCGCCAATCAAGATGCTGCGCCTGGCCGCGAGCGCCGAGCGCGTCTCGGAGCACCCGCGCGGGCGATGGCGGCGGTTCCGGCCGTCAGCCCCTCAGGTGCGTCCGGATCAGATGGCGTTGGTTCGCGCCGCGGTGACCGCCAGCGTGGCGTAGGGCATGGTGAAGCCGCCACCGATCCCGTCGATGGCGGCGCCGACGCCGGCCAGCACCTCGGCCAGCTTGTCCGCCGGGAGCCGGGTGAGGCCGCCGGTCGTGGGCAGCAGATCCAGCCACTCGTCGCGGGTGTAGGAGTGCTCCCAGTCGAATCGCCACTGCTCCGGGTCGCCGAACGCAGCCACCTGTCGGATCCCGTCAGCGAACGTGGTGAACATCGCCTGGTAAATGGCCGAAGCCTGCCCCGGCGGCCGGGCATTGAGCGGCGAGTCGGGCACCACCCGCCGATAGACCGTCGCGAAGGCGTCCGCGACGGCGGGCGGAGGATCGAATACACGCGCGAACACCGCCAGCCGCCCGCCGGGCCGCAGCACCTGGGCCGCCTTGGCCCCGCCCGCGACCGGGTCCACCCAGTGCCAGGCCTGGCCCGCGATGACCGCGTCGAACGCTCGGCCGGCCGGATCCCAGGCCTCGAACGTCGCCACCTCGACGTCGATCCCGCTGCGCCGCGCGAACTCGGCCATCCGCGCGTCCGGGTCGACGCCCAGCACCGTGCAGCCGGCCGCCTGGAACTGCCGGGCCTCGATGCCGGTGCCGCAGCCGACGTCGAGGACGTCGGGCCCGGGGCTGGCGGCGACGATCCGCTCCACCAGGGCGCCGGGGTAGCGGGGGCGGGCCCGGTCGTAGCGTTCGGCGTCCACCCCGAACGACTCCGCCATCTGCCTGACCTGGTGAGGCTCATTCTCGGAAGGGCGTGATCGCCCCTGCGGTATAGTGGGCATGCGCCCACCATAGTGGGCGACCGCCCACTCGACAACACGGTAGCGGTCAGCGGTGAGCGTAAGGAGGAACGCGCGGTGCCGACTGGGGTGCACATCCGCGACGCGCGAAGGCAACTGTTCGACGCCGCCGAGCGCGTCCTGCTCCGGGACGGGCCGAACGCGCTGACCAGCCGCGCGGTCGCCACCGAGGCAGGCGTCGCCAAGGGCGTCCTGCATCGGCACTTCGCCGACTTCGACGCCTTCCTCGCCGAGCTCGTGCAGGACCGCATCGCCCGGATCGACGACCAGGCCGCCGCCCTGCGCGAATCCGCCGGGACCGGCACCGTCGCCGGCAACCTCACCGGCGCGCTGACGGATCTGTTCGACTCGATCGCGGTGGCGATCGTCAGTCTCGTCATCTTCCGGGACGAGCTGCGCGCCCGGCTGCGCCAGGCCAGGCCGGGCCCTGGCATCCCGGTCCTGGCGGAAGCCGCGACCATGATCGCCTCCTACCTCGGCGACGAGTGCGAACTGGGCCGCATCGCAGCCGACGCCGACGTCGACACGCTCGCGCTCTCACTGATCGGGGCCGGCCACCTGCTGTTCGCCGGCCAGGAAGGCGCCCCTCCGGAGCCCGGAGCCGTCGACAAGGTCGTGACCACGGTCATGGCCGATGTCCTGCAAAGACGGCTGCTGTAAGAGCCGCCTCGGAAAGGCTTGGTGTCGCCGCCCACTCCGTGTCCGCCAGGATGATCACATGACCTCAAGGAACGGCAGGCGATGGAACCACACATCCAATCGAATCGAAGGCAGGGGATCGCTCCCTTCAGGGAGCGGGGGAATGCCGGGCGGGAAGGCCCTTTGGGGCCTGAGCGTGCCGTGACCGGAACTTCTTGTCGTCGTATCGGCATCCCGCTGGTGTTATAGCAACCACGATCTTATAATCAGTGTGTGGCTCGTCAGGTGCGTACCTCCCCCGGCGCGGCGTACGACCTCGGCTACCACGTGGTGTGGTGCCCGAAGTACCGCCGTCGCGTGCTGGAAGGCCGGGTCAAGACGCGCCTGGAGGAACTCATCCACGCCAAGGCGGGTGAGCACGGGTGGGAGATCATCGCCCTGGAGGTCATGCCGGACCACGTGCACCTGTTCGTCAAACCCCGGCCGAAGGACTCCCCGTCGTACGTGGCGAACCAGTTCAAGGGGTTCACCTCACATCACCTGCGCGCGGAGTTCGCGCATCTGCGGTCGCAGTTGCCGACGCTGTGGTCGCGGTCGTACTTCGTCGCGTCCGTGGGCGCGGTCAGCGCGGCGACGGTCCAGCGGTACATCGAGACCCAGTACGAGCGCGTCCCCAAGAGCGGGGGCCGGGGTGCGTAGGTCGTTCAAGTTCCTGTTGCGCCCGACCCGGCATCAGCAGATCGCGTTGACGGCGATGCTGGGCGATCATCGGGCGTTGTACAACGCCGCGCTGGAGGAGCGCAGGGAAGCCTGGCGGCGCTCCGGCGTAAGTATCCGGTACGGGGACCAGTCCGCGCAGCTCAAAGAGATCCGCAATGCTGACCCCGGGGGGCAGGGCCGCTGGTCGTTCACCAGCCAGCAGCAGACCCTGCGCCGGTTGGACAAGGCGTTCCAGGCGTTCTTCCGCCGGGTCAAGAACGGCGAGAGACCCGGCTACCCGCGGTTCAAAGGACGCGGCTGGTTCGACACCGTCACGCTGGTCGAAGGTGACGGCGCGCGGTGGGACTCCCAGCCGCACCACCCGACCGCGACCTACGTCCGCGTTCAGGGGGCCGGGCACGTGCGGGTGCACCGGCACCGGCCGATCGCCGGGCGGGTCAAACAGGTCGAGATCAAACGCGAGGGGCCGCGCTGGTATGTGATCTGCTCGTGTGACGACGTCCCCGCCGCTGCGCTGCCCGCGACCGGCCGCGAGGTCGGCGTGGACGTCGGGGTGGCGCACTTCGCCACGCTCAGCGAGCCGATCGACGCCGTCACCGACGCGGGTGGGCACATCCCCAACCCCCGGTATCGGCGCACGGCCGAAGAACGGCTGACCCGTACGCAGCAGGCGTACACGCGGACCCGACGCGGATCGGCAGGCCGCCGCAAGGCGGCACGGCGGATCGAGTCCGTACACCGGAAGATCGCCCGCCAGCGGACCGATCACGCGCACAAGACCGCCCTCGCGCTGGTTCGCAGCGCCGACGTCATCGTGATCGAGGACCTGAAGGTCGCGAACATGGTCAAGGCCCCCGCGCCGAAACCGGACCCCAGCCACGCGGGCGCGTTCCTGCCGAACGGGGCGAGCGCGAAGGCCGGGCTGAACAAGAGCATTCTGGACGCGGGTTGGGGGGTGTTCCTCGCGATCCTCACGCACAAGGCTGAAAGCGCCGGTCGAGACGTGATCGCGGTGAACCCCCGCAACACCTCCCGCACCTGCCCCGCACCTGAGTGCGGGCACGTGTCGGCGGAGAACCGCAAAACCCAAGCCGACTTCGTCTGTGTCGCATGCGGACACACTGCCAACGCGGACGTGGTCGGGGCGAGCAACATCAAGAGGGCCGGGCTGGTCCTCCGCGACGCCCGCGCGGCGTAGCGAGAAGCCACCCCGTTCACGGGGTGGAGGAGTCACAGTGTGGCCGCCGCCGGTGACGTACGGGCAGATGCGGGCGTTGGCCGCCGAGATCCTGCCCGGCTCCCGGTATCGCCGTCACCTTCTGTTCCGTTACAGCATCACCTGGTGCAAGCCGCGGGACTGAGCTCGGCCGGCTGACGTGCGCGGGCAGTTGACGGCGCCGCGCGGGCGGCGAGTCCGTCGAGCCGATCCAGCTATGCGGTGCCGGGACGGCGCATGCTTCCTCGCGGTGTGAAGGTGAACGTGTCCTTGAACGGTCCCCTACCGCAGCGGACGGCCAGGAGGACGGGCTCGTGGTAGGCCGGTGGCCAGGTCGGCCCGGTTTCCGGATCGGTTCCGTTCCAGAGATGGAAGAAGATCATCGGTTGCGTCACCCGCTTGGTCGTGTAGGCGAGTGTCTTGCCGTAGAGGGCGTTGTCGCCGCCGAAGAGGACGGAGGGCGGACCGAATGTCTCCCGCACTTCGGTGAGCGTACGATCTTGAGCGACCCAGGCGTCCACTTCACGGCGTATGGACGCGTATTCCGCAGTCGTCAGCGTTCGGTCGACGTCCAGCCAGCCGCGATCGCGGACGAATTCCGCGTAGATCGAGGCGACGCCGGACTCGTAGTCACCTGGCACCACGGACTTGAACGCTCCCGTCACACCGGACGCGTTGCAGGCGCCCCTAGCTTTCAGCGCCTGGAGTTCTTCCGCCCATGCCGCGTCATCGCGTTCGGCGTACGTCAGGTGATCGAGCAGCAGTCGTAGGGTCATCTCTCCGCCGAACATGCCAGGACGGCGAAGTGCCTGGTTGAGCCGGTCTCTCAGGTAGGTGCGGATCTCGGCTGAGGAGCGTGGTCCAGGAGGTGTAGGCATGGCGCACCGTTCTCGTTCTCGTCTCGTTCGGCATTCGGGGATTCAGCCGTCGGGACCGATGCGATCGACGGCATCCGGGCCGCGCTTGAGTTCCGGCCGGCCGAGGTGGAGAAGTCAGCTCAGCGTGGCCGCCTTGCGCAGCAGCACTGAGCGTTCGCGCTGGTTGGCGCACAGCCGGGCCGCCAGCTCCAACTCGGCGCGCGCTTCCGGTTGCCGGCCGAGCCGGGCCAGCAGCTCACCGCGTACGGTCGGGATCAGATGCGAACCGGGGAGCCTGTTCGAGGCGATCAGCTCGTCCACGACGGCCAGGGCTTGCGCCGGGCCCGACGCCATGGCGACGGCGACGGCCCTGTTGAGCTCGACCACCGGCGAGGGTGCGACCCGGCCGAGTGCCTCGTAGAGCAGCACGATCCGGTCCCAGTCGGTCGCCTCGACCGAGGGCGCCGACGCGTGGGTGGCGGCGATCGCGGCCTGCAGGCCGTAGGGGCCGAGACCGCGAGTCGATGCCTTGGCCAGCGCGGCCAGCCCACGGCGGATCGCCGAGAAGTCCCACCGCCGCCGGTCCTGCTCCTCGAGCAGGACCGGCGAACCGTCCGGGCCGGTCCGGGCCGGGAAACGCGCGGCCGTCAGCTCGCACAACGCCAGCAGGCCGTGCACCTCCGGCTCGTCCGGCTGCAGCGCGGCCAGCGTGCGGGCCAGCCGGATCGCCTCGTACGCGACGTCGGGGCGCAGCAGCCGGTCACCCGACGTGGCCGTCGACCCCTCGGTGAAGATCACGTAGAGGACGCTGAGCACGCCGCCCAGCCGCTCCCGGCGCTCGGCGGCCGGCGGCAGCTCGAACGGCACCCCGGCCGCCGCGATCGTCTTCTTGCCCCGGGTGATGCGGGCCTGCACGGTCGGCACGGGTACGAGGAACGCGCGGGCGATCTCCTCGCTGGACAGGCCGCCGACCACGCGCAGGGCCAGCGCCACCCGGGCCTCGGGGGAGAGCACCGGGTGGCAGCTGACGAACATCAGCGCCAGCACGTCGTCATCGATCTTGTCGGGATCGATTTCTTCGTCAACCGCCAAGTCAGCCGCCAGCAGGGCGTATCGGTCCTGGAGGGCGGTCCGGCGGCGGATCGCGTCGATCGCCCGCCGCCGGGCCGTGGCCATCAGCCAGCCGGCCGGATTCGCCGGAGAGGCGAGCGGCCACGACACCAGCGCCTCGGCCACCGCCTCCTGGGCCGCGTCCTCGGCCAGTCCGAAATCGCCGGTGAACCGGGTCAGCGCGGCGACGATCCGTGCCGACTCGATCCGCCAGACGGCCTCGACATCGGCCGTACCCATCAGATCTGGCCGTTGCTCTCGCGCCCGGCCCAGTCCTTGATGATCACTCGTCGACCTGCGGGACCTCGTCGCTCCCGGGCACCCGCCGGACCTCGATCTTGGACCCGGGGGCCGCCGGGACCCGCTTGGCCCACTCGACCGCCTCCTGTTTCGAGGCGACGTCGAGCAGGAAGAAGCCTCCGAACAGTTCCTTGGTCTCGCCGTACGGCCCGTCCGTGACCACCGGGGCCTCGCCGCTGAAGTCGACCACGACGCCCTGGCCCGGATCGTCCAGCCCTTCCGCCGCGAGGAGAACGCCGGCCTTGACCATCTCCTCGATGAACTGGTGGGTCGTGGCCATCATCTCGTCGATGTTGGCCATCATGGCCGCGTTCGACTCGTCGGTGCCCCGCATGATCAGCAGGTACTTCGGCATCGCGTTCTCCTCGTCCGGCGAGGCCGCCTCTCGGCCCTCGCACCCACACGTCGAACGAGCGGCCCGCGGATCGACACGGCCCCGGAGAAATCTCTCGCCGCGACGCAGCCGATCCCTCCGGCCCGCGTTTCGCCCGTCAGAGCGACCCCTGATCGATGGCTGACGCGGACGCCCTGCTGATCAGAAAGCTTATCTTCGCATCTTTGGAGGGCGGCGACGCTCACACAGATCTGGGGAAAAGCTCGGATCTCCGCTCACCCTCGACACCTCGGCTCGGTATTTCCGCGCTGGCACAGCCGAACGAGCCGCCGTCGTCGACCGCGTCTTCGACTAGCACTTCACGTTCCCACGGTTTGTCCCAGTCTCCTGACTGGACGGTTCGTGCTCCGGTCTACGGATCGTAGTCATGCCCGCGTCTCGAAACCGAGTGCGCCGCGCAGCAGGGGGCGGGCCGCCAGGGCGACGAGCACTGCGGCGAGCACCCCGACGCCCGCCATGGCCACGGCCCTGCCAACCGCCCAACCGAGCCACTGCACCTGGTAGATGTCCACAATGGTCAGGATCACCACCGCAACTCCCGAGGCGGCCGCCACCACGCATACCGGGAGCGCGGCGATGGCCGCTTGCCGCACGAGCACCCCGCCCAGCGCCCGCTTTGGCACTCCAGAAGCGGCCAGGGCGGCGAACGAGCGGCGAAGGTCGATTAGTTCCTCCGCCTGGTGCACCACCAGGGCGACCGCCGAGGTCACCAGGGCCACCAGGAGCGCGACGTCCACCAGCGCGTGCGCCTGAGAGTAGCCGACGCCGGCTTGCTGGGCCCCGGCCCCTGCACCGAAGAACACCGTCAGGCTCACTACGGACAGGGCCCTGGCCCACGCCCGCGGATCCGCCTCGACCAGCCGCGCGGCCAGCAGCGCCTCCGCCGACCGGGCCCGGCGGCCGGCCCGGCGGGCGTATGCCCTGATCAGCCAGGTCGCGGCCAGGGTCACACCGAACAGCAGCAGGACCAGCCCGGCCGCCATGGCCACGACGGACCCGTAGGCACCGACGAGCGGGAAATGGCCCTTCACCACGGCTCCGAGAGTGAAGAGGCCGACGCCCGCCGCGAAGAGGAGCAGGTCCTGTACGCGCGGCCCCCGCACGCGTGCACGGCGGGCCACTCCCAGCGGCGAGGCGACGACGTGCCGGCCGGCGCGTGCCCCCGACAGGACACCGCCGAGCGTCACCAAAGCCACGACCACTGGCACCTGTGGCAGTGGCCCGGCCAGATGGACGATCACATAGAGCGCGCCGCCGCCCAGCGAGCCGGTCAACGCCAGCATGCCTCCTTCCAGGGCGCCCAGCCGCCGCACGTCATCCGGTGTCGCCCCCGCCAGTCGCAGGGCGGCCAGACGCCGCTCCCTGGTAGCCGAGGCCAGCCGGTTGGCCTGGTGGACCAGGCCGGCGACCGGCACGGCCAGCAAGGCCAGGCCGAGCCCCGTCAGGGAGCCGCCCTCATCCTGGAAGTCCGCCAGGCTGACGGCCGTGCAGACCAGGAACGTCGCCGCCGCCGCGCCCGCGGCGACCAGCCAGGCACGTACCCGCTCGGGCCGCGAGCGTCCCCTGTTCAACATCCGCAGCACGGTGATCATCGGTCCACCCCTGCCAGCACCGCTCCGTCGCGCAGGGCGATCTCCCGATCAGCGTAGGCGGCCACTCGATTGTCGTGGGTGACCAGGACGACGGCGGTCCGGCTGGTGCGAGCCGCGCCGAGCAGCGCGCTCATCACCTGCTCGCCGCCGAGCGTGTCCAGCGCGCCGGTGGGCTCGTCGGCGAAGACCACGCGCGGACCGGTCACCAGCGCCCGCGCGACGGCCACCCGCTGCCGCTGCCCCCCGGACAGCTCACCGGTGCGCTGGTCGGCGCAATCGGACACCTCCAGCCGGGCCAGCCACTCCGCCGCGACGCTCATTGCCTCCTGCCGGCCGTGCCGGTTGAACAGCAGCGGCAACGCGACGTTCTCCGCCGCGGTCAGCTCGGGCACCAACTCGCCGAACTGGAAGACGACCCCGAAGCTCTCGCGCCGAAGCTTGGTCAACTCCGCCTCGGGCAGCAGGTCAATCCGCCTGCCGTCCAGCACGACCTCGCCGGACTCCGGCCGCACGACCCCTGCCAGGCAGTGCAGCAACGTTGACTTGCCCGCGCCGCTCGGCCCCGTGACGGCGACGATCTCACCCTCCGCGATCTCCAGGCAGACACCGGTCAACGCCCTGGTCTGGCCGAATGATTTGCCCAGGCCCCTGGCCTCAAGCATTGCTGTCCTCCTTCAGCCGCGCGAGCGCGGTCTCGATCCAGCGCAGGTCGGCGTCAAGGTGCTGGAGCGCGTAGTCGGCCGCCAGCACCTGGGCGGGCGCGCCGGACGCCTTCTCGGCGGTCAGCTCCCGCATGCGGGCCAGGTGCGCCTCGCGTTGCCGCAGGAGATAGCCGTCGGCGGCCTTCCCCGCGACGGCGACCCGGGCGAACAGCGGGCTGGCGACGTATGGCGCCGACGGCTCGACGGTGTTCAGCCACTGCTCCAGCTCCGCCTGGCCGCTGTCGGTGATCGCGTACAGGGTGCGCTCGGGTCCGCCCTCCTGCTGCGTCTCGGCGACCTCTGCCAGGCCGTCGCGTTCCAGGCGTTGCAGCGTGGCATAGACCTGTCCGTACGCCAGCGGCTTGGCGCCGGCGAGACGGTGATCGTGCTCCTTCTTGAGCTCGTAACCGTGCTTCGGGTGCTCGGCGAGGAAGCCGAGTAGCACATGACCGGTTGACATGATCGCGACTATACATTCAATGAATAGTCGCGGACAACGGCTGGTCCCGCGCCCGCTTCGTCTCCACGCGCCCTTGGGCAACAGTCCCCGGCAGACGGGGCCGCAACGACTCCGGCAACCGCGAGGTTCCCGGAGCGCCCCGTCTCACCGGAACCGGCCCGCTCCCGGGGGGCGAGCGGGTCAGCCGAAGCGGACGAGCCCCTGCTCGAAGGCGAAGACGACGGCCTGGACCCGGCCGCGGAGGTCGAGTTTGGTGAGGATGTGACTGACGTGCGTGCGGACCGTCCCCTCCGACAGGTGCAGGCGGGCCGCGATCTCGGCGTTCGTCAGACCGCCGGCGAGCTCGGCGAGCACCTCGCGTTCGCGCGGACTGAGCAGCGCGGCCCGCCTGTCCGGGGTCTTGTCCACGTCAGGAAGGTGGGGGACGAAGTGCGACAGGAGCCGCCGCGTGGTGGAGGGGGCGATGACCGCGTCGCCACGGTGTACGGTGCGGATCGCCTCGGTGAAGGAGGCCGACGCCGTGTCCTTCAACAGGAACCCGCTGGCACCGGCTTTGATCGCGCCGAAAGCGTACTCGTCCAGGTCGAAGGTGGTGAGGATGAGCACCTTGGGGCCGCCGCGCGCGCAGATGCGCCGGGTCGCCTCGATCCCGTCCATGCGAGGCATTCGCACGTCCATCACCACCACGTCGACCTCGACCTCGTCCAGCAGGTCGAGCGCCTGCTGACCGTCCGCCGCCTCACCGACGACGTCGATGCCGGGCTCTCGGCGCAGCACCAGCCGGAAGCCGGTGCGGACCAACTCCTGATCGTCGGTCAGCAGGACGCGGATCACCTCGTCCACGGATCACGCCCAGGGAATGGTCGCCCTGACCTGGAAGCCGCCGCCGGGCAACGGCGCGGCCCGTGCCGCGCCGCCGAACATCGCGGCGCGCTCGGCGATGCCGATCAGGCCGTACCCGGCCTCGCCGGGGCTGGGCGATGCCGCCGGCCTGCGACGACTCTCACCGGCACCGTCGTCGGTGACCTGGATGTGCAGTCCGTCTTCGGCGTAGCGTAGTAGCACCTCGGCGTTCGCTTCCTTGCCAGCGTGTTTGAGCGTGTTGGTCAGAGCCTCTTGCACGATCCGGTAGGCGGCCAGGCCCAAGCCGGCCGGTGGTTCACGAACTCGTCCTTCGACCCGTAACCGTACCCTTAGCGGCAGCCGTTCGACCAGATCCTCGATCGCCCCGATACTGGGCTGCGGCGTCATGGGCGCCTCACGCAACACCCCCAGAAGCAACCGCAGCTCGCCCAGCGCGACCCGGCCCGACTTCCCGATCTCGCCGAGCGCCTGCCCCACCTCGGCGAGGTCGTCGTCCAGCAACGCGGCCGAGGCGCCGTCCGACTGGACCACCATCGCGCTCACGTTGTGCGCCACGATGTCGTGCAGTTCCCGCGCGATCCGCACCCGCTCCTGGGCCAGCACCAGCCTCGCCCGCGCGTCGGCGACGGTTTCGGCCTCGGAGTGCCGGAGCCTGCCCAGCCCCCAGGCCGCGGCGCACACGACGGCCGATATCACGAACAGGTCCTCGGGAGGTACGGGCCGTGAAAACGGCACCAGGTCCGGACCGCCCCAGATCCGGACAGCGGTCAGCACGGGGGGCAGCAGCATGCCGGCCAGGAAGAAGCCGACCCGTTTGGAGGAGACCCACCGTCCCGCCGTGTAGAACATCAGCATCAGCGCGGTCGGGGTGCTCAGTTCGGCCCACGAGGCGTTCCACTCCGTCCAGACGTCCCACCTTCCGCCGACGAACCACAGCGTCCAGACCAGGGCCAGCACCGACAGCGGGAACCTGCGCCGCCACGCCAGGCCGGCGTAAGCCAGCAGGTCCCCCCAGAACATCATCGGGAGCCGGGTGAAGTCGGCGATGCTCTGGTCGTAGTAGGGCACCTCGATCAGTAGGTACGCGCAGGCCGCGACGGCCAGGAAGGCGTCGGACACCTGCGGGTGACCGCTCCACCACACCAGCAGGCGCCGCACCATGCCCCGACGCTACGGCAGGATCTCCGCGCCGGCATCGTCCGTCCCGCGTAGGTTCGCGCGCCTATCCGCCCCGTGGAGAATCGGCCGTGAGATGGATGCGCGCCGGGCGCGCGTCCGTCTCCGCCCCGCCGCGACCACCTCGCCGGGGCCTCCCCATGGTCTTTTCCCGTTCCGGGCCGGTGTCCGCCCAGCGGCGGCTACGTAGATCCGCCGACGACGAATTCCGCGACGCGGCCGATGCGGACCGATCCGCTCGCGCCGCACTCTTGGGGCGTCAGCAAATCCCCGGAACCGATCCGGTGAAACGCCGGACCCGGATTCCGGGCTCCACCACCGACGAAAGGAATTCACATGGCGTTCCTGAGCAGACGCCTTCTCGGCAGGGGGGCGGTGACCGCCGCGGCGGTCTGCGCGCTGGGCGTCTCCGGCGCAACGCTCGCCTACGCGGAGGGCCAGTTCACCACCAACATGCAGAACGTCGCCGCGGGCTTCGAGTCCCGCACCTGGAAGGATCGCAACAGCGACCACTGGAGGACGGCGGTCGAGCTGTCCGGCTGCTCGGCCAACTCCGTGGCGGTGCCGAGGCTGGGCCTGTACCGGGAGCGCATCGGCCCGGACTCGCACTACGGCACCAAGTCCTACGGCGGCTGCAATTCACGGAAGGTCCGGGGCGACTGGGGAGACGTCCGCTCCGGTAAGTACCACTTCACCGTGAAGAACATGGGCATGGACTTCTACCGGATCTCCGCACGCAAGGTCCAGGTCTACTGGTAAAGAGCGCGCGGTCACGGCCGACCAGGGTTTCGCACGACTCGGGGGCCGGCCGTGACCCCCGCCCGACGCGATCCCATCGAGGAAAAGATGCCGATCTCATTTCAGGGTTGCGAATTCGGCCACCGCCGCGGCTCCTTCGTTCTCACCGGTCTGGATTTCTCCCTCCCCGAGGGCCGCACCGTGCTGCTCGGACCGAACGGGTCCGGCAAGTCGACGCTCCTTGGGCTGGCCGCCTCGCTGTTACGCCCGCGCACGGGCCGGGTCCTCTACCGGGGACTCGATCCCGCCCGCCGCCGGGACAGGGCACGCTACCGGTCGCTGGTGGGCTGGATGCCCCAGGAGATCCGGCCGCTGCCCGGACTGACGGTGCGCGAGCAGGTCGGCTACGCCGGCTGGCTCAAGGGGCTGTCGCGGCGGGAGGCCTGGCGCAGGTCACTGGAGGCACTGGAGGTGGTGGAACTGGGCACGCTGGCGGACGGCCCCTGCGCGGAGCTGTCGGGCGGCCAGCTCCGCAGGGTCGGGCTGGCTCAGACGTTGGTACACGACGCCGAGGTGATCCTGCTGGACGAGCCCACCGCGGGGCTGGACCCGGACCAGCGCGAGCGGTTCCGGGAGATCGTCTCACGGGCAGGTGAGCGCGCTCACCTGGTCGTGGCCACCCACGACATCACGGACCTGACCGGCACGTACGACTCGGCCGTGGTGCTCGACACGGGCGGGGTGGGTTACGCCGGGCCACTCGCGGGCCTGGTGACATCCGCCGGCGGAGCCGTCCGCGGCTCCTTCTCCGACCAGGTCGGGCGCGCCTACCGGCGGCTCGTGACGCGGGAGGTCTGACCCGTGCCGCTGCGCCGCTGGCTGCGCTCCTCCGCGGCCATGACAGCCCTCCCTCTCATGGCCGCCTACATGTTCTTCGTGCTGGGCGACTCGACGAACTTCCTGGAGGACAACTGGCTGTCCGCCACCGTGCTCGCCGCGTCGGCCGGGGTGATGGCGATGGGCCCGGTGTGCGCGGCGGCGGGCGCCTGGGAAGGGGCCAGGCTGTCGCGTGGCCGGGTGGAGGGCGCCGCCCCGGTACGGCCTCCGGCGGTGATCCTCGCCTGGTCGCTTCTCCCGATCCTGGGCACCGCCGTGTCCGGGCTGCTGGGCGCGCTCTCCTTGGTAGCGGTCGCGATGGCGGACGTCCCGGGGCTGCCGGCCCCCTCAGTCCTCGCGGTGGCGCTCCTGGTGATCGTCGCCTGGACCCTCGTCGGGTTCGCCGCCGGCCGGTTCCTGCCTCCGCTCCTCGGCGTGCCGTTGCTGCTGGCGGGCACGTGGTTGTGGCTGGCCTACCCGGCCGCCCTGGAGACCTTCTGGGTACGCCACCTCACGGGGAACAACCTGGGCTTCTGCTGCGAGACCGGCACGACGTTCCACCGGGGAGCCCTGACCGCCCAGGCGATCCTCGCCGTGGCCGTCGCCGGGGCGGCGTTTCTGGCCTGGGCGCGCCACAGGGGCACCCGCCGGGCGTGGGCGGGGATCGCCGGCCTCCCCCTGGCGGCGGCCGTCGTGGCCTTCCCCCTCGTACGAGACATGGGCCCCGAGGCGCAGGTGCCACGCACCGACGGCCTGGTGTGCTCCCGGTGGGACGGGGTCGAGGTGTGCGTGTGGCGGGAACGCGAGAAACGGCTGGGGTTCGCCGCCGGGATCGCCCTGCCCGCGGTGCGGCGGCTGTCGGCGGCGACCGGGCTGCCCGCGCCCGGCCGTGTCACGGAGGGGCCCGCCGACGGCCGGACGTCCTGGCGCTTCGCGGTGCCACCGGGGGCCGGCGGCGACGACGTGCTCTTCGGCCTGGCCACGGGCCTGCTGCCCGCCGCTCCGCCGTCGTGCGGGCCTGACTGGTCCGGTGCCGACGCCTACGCGCCGATGAGCGCCTGGCTGGCCCTGACGGCGGGTGCCGGGCGAGACTCGGTCGCGCGCAGGACCGGTCCGGCCTCCCTTGGTGCCGCCGGGCGCGCACTGGCACTGCCACCGGCCGGGCAGGCCCGGTGGTTCGGGCATAATCTCGCGGCGCTGCGCCGCTGTGACATCCCTCCCCGGGAGGTGACCCCGCTGTGAGGACCTGGCTCCAGGTGCACCACGTCGCCTGGTCGGCGCTCTCTCTCGCGATGACGGCGGGGGTGGTCGCGGTGGCCGGTGACGTCCTCGTACCAGTCCCGAACCTCTCGCAAGGGGATCTGGACGGCGTGCCGCTGGCCCTGATCGCGCCGCTGGCGGCGAGCGCCGTGCTCGTGCGCGGCGTGTACGCCGGCCCCGCGGACCTTGAGGCCGTCGCGGTCCGTCCCACCGGCGCCTACCGCGCCGGCTTGGTCGCCGCCGCCTGCGCGGCGACACTGCTGGCGGGACTTCTCCTCACCGCTACGGTGCCGTACGGGACGGCGGCGGCCCGCAATCTGGCGGGTTTCACGGGGCTGGCGCTGGTGGCCTCCCGGTGGCGGCGCGACGCGGCCACCGGGGTGCCGACCGCCTACATGATCGCCGCGATGCTCCTGGGCGGCGGATCCGGCACCGGATCACCGTGGGACTGGGCGATCACCGACTCCCCCGGCCTCTCCTCCTGGGCCGCCCCCGCGACGGCCCTGGCACTCGGCCTGCTGACCTGCTCGGTGTTCCCCGGGCGAGAGCGCGCGCCGAGTTGAGAGGGATCCCCGCGCGCCGAACCCCTCAGGCCGGCCGGAGGACGCCTCAGGGGTAGGCGCCGGCACTGACGGCGCCGGCGAGCGAGACGAGCGTGAGTCAGGAACGGGTCAGGACGGGGGCCGTTCCCGTCACCGTCAATCGACGTGTTCTTGCTCGGCTGCCGCGGCGTAGGCGGCGTCGAGGCGCTCGAACGGGCCTGGACCGTCGTGCGGCTTCGGCGGGGCGCCGAGGTGGCGGACGCGAAGCTCGTCCATGAGCTCCTCGATGAACGCCGGACCCCCATCGCGCATGAGCCGCTGCCGGCTCCGGAGCTCGTCGCTGCCCGGGCGCCGGTCGAGGCCCCAGTTGCCGAGGGCGTAGATGATCGGAAGAGTCTGGATGCCGGCTTCAGTGAGGCTGTAGCGAGCGCGCTGCCCGCGCACGGCGGTGCCGCGGGTGAGGATCCCTGCCTCGACGAGCCGCACGAGGCGGTCGGCGAGGATGTTCGAGGCGATGCCCTCGATCGACCCGGTGAGCAGCGCCCGAAAGTAGCGGCGGTCGCCGAAGATGACGTCGCGCAGCACGAGCAACGACCAGCGATCTCCGAGCACCTCGACGGCGGCGTTGATCGGACACCCGGACCGTGGTTCCACGATTCCTCCTTGACAGGTATTTCGCTCCCAATATAGTAGTTGCAGAATGCAATCACTTTGGAAGAGGAGCTGATGGGCCGCTTCGTTTACTCGATGCAGGTATCCCTCGACCTGCGGATCGAACAAGTTCCAGGGGACAACGGCGCCGGCGAGTGGCTGCGCATCGACGAGGAACTGCACCGCGAGGCCAACGCGCAGGCGCAGGCGCTCGCGCTCATGGTCCACGGCCGGGTCTACTACGAGGTCATGGAGGAATACTGGCCACGGACGCGCGAGGACGCGTCGCTGCCGGACCACATGCATGAGTACGGCGAGATCTGGACCGCCAAGCCCAAGGTGCTCGTCTCCCGCACGCGCCGCAGCGCCGATCACAACACCCGGATCATCGGTGGAGACGACGCGATCGAGCAGCTCGCCGCCCTGCGGGCCGAGACCGACGGCAGCATCAGTGTGGGCGGCGCGGCGCTTGCGACGCAGCTGCTCCGGGCGGGGCTTCTTGACGAGTTGCTGCTCTTCACCCATCCCGCGATCCTCGGCTTCGGCAGGCCGCTGTTCGACGACTACGACCTGCCGACCGATCTCGACCTGCTGGAGCAGCGATCGTTCGAGCAGGGCGTCACGATGCATCGCTACGCCATCCGGGATGTCAAGGAGGCGAGCTCGTGCTGAGGCAGATCGCGGAGGGTGTGCTGGTCCATCAGAGCGAGTTGCTCCAGAACAACACCATTGTCGTGCAAGGCCGGGCCGGCGCGTTGCTCATCGACCCCGGGATACAAGGCTCCGAGATGGCCTGCCTCGCGAACGACCTTCGCGAGCTGGGCCAGCCCGTTGTGGCAGGCTTCTCGACGCATCCTGATTGGGATCACGTGCTCTGGCACGCCGAGCTCGGCGAAGCGCCCCGTTACGGTACAGCCCGCTGTGCGGCCTATATGCGAGATCTGCGGTCGAACGCGGACTGGAAGGCCCGCGTCGCCGAGGGGTTGCCGCCGGAAATCGCCGAGGAGATACCGCTGGACCTGTTCGGCCTCATTACCGGGTTGCCTGCCGGAACTGCGCGGATTCCTTGGGATGGCCCTCAAGTCCGGATCATTGAGCATCCGGCTCATGCCCCGGGCCATGCGGCGCTGTTGATCGAGGAGCGCGGGGTCCTCGTCGCCGGCGACATGCTGTCCGATGTCCTCATTCCGATGCTCGACGAGTTGAACAGCACCAATGACCCGATCGAGGAGTACCTTGCTGGGCTGCGGCTGCTCGAGGGCGTGGCGGGCGACGCTGACGTCCTCGTCCCCGGTCACGGGTCCGTCGGCGGAGCTGATCAGGTACGCGCACGGATCGAACTTGACCGCGCGTACGTGCATGCCTTGCGTGACGGCCATACTCCCGATGACCCGCGGCTCGGCCCATCGGCCAAGCCCGGCTGGGAATGGGTAAGCGACATACACGCAGGGCAAGCCCAGAGCCTCGCCCGAAGAAGCGAGCGCGACGGGCCGCCCGGCTAGCGATCGGTGTGCGACACAGCCAGTACGCGCTCGCGGAATCGTTCATCTGGTCCCTCTCGGACGTGCTCTCGCCTGCGTTCGCCAGGCGCGCCGGCCAGGCGCGAAACTCAGATCATGCGTCGTAGCGCGGTCTCAACGGCATCGATCAGCGGATCACCTTCGGATCGTGGGTGCCGTGCGAGGCCGAGCTCGACGTCCGGCAGGGCGGGCAGGGCGTCCGCGTCGTGGCAGGCCATGGCCGGTTCAAGGTTCGTGGGCATGAGCGCCGCGACGCCGAGCCCTGCCCGTACCGCGGCGAGCACACCGACCAGGCTGTTGCTTTCGAACGCCACCCGCCAGGGCCGATCGGCACGTTCCAGGGTCTCCAGCACCGACGTACGCCAGGAGCACGTGTTCGAGAACAGCACCACCGGCAGCGGGTCGGCAGCCACGTCCACACCCTGGCCGATCGCCCAGACCAGCGGGCGGCGCACCGTCCAGCGCGGCGGTCCGGGAACGGCCGGCACCTCATTGAGCACGAGTTGGACGCGGCCCGCGTCGTAGGCCTCCCGCATCGCGACGTTGGACATGATGAGCACCTCCAGCGTCGCGCCGGGATGCAGCCGGGCGAGGTCGGCGAGGGCCTGCGGAAGCTGGGACGCAGCGAGGTCTTCGAGCAACCCGACGCCGCAGCGGCCGGTAAGCACGCGCCCGGTTTCGGTGAGCGCCTGTGCGGAGAGCGAGAGAATGCGTTCGGCGTACGGCAGGAGCTCCTCGCCCGCCCGGGTCAGCGAAACACCGGACGCTGATCGGTAAAGCAGCGGACGGCCGATGGCCCTCTCAAGCTTGCGCACCTGCTGGCTGAGCGCGGGCTGGGTGTGTCCAAGCGTGGTCGCGGCGCGGCTGATGCTGCCCGCCCGCACGACGGTGACGAAGGACCGCAGCAACGCGGTCTCAAGATCCCTGGCCATAACGATTCATTATGTCCGCCCCAGCAAATGAACCACTACCTATGTCATGACGGAGGATCTAGCGTCACGCGAGTGACCGGATACCGGCAGATACTCGCCGTACCAGGGATGGCATCGCTGCTGGGCGTTTCCTTTCTCGCCCGTACCGCGATCACGGCTGCCGTGATGGCACTGACGATGCATGTCGTGCTGGGCCTGCATATGAGCTATGCGGCAGCCGGCGGTGTCGCGGCGACTCTGACCGCCGGGCTGGCGCTGGGCGGGCCGCTGCTCGGCCGCATGATCGATCGGCGGGGCCTGCGTACGGTGCTGCTGGTAACGGTCGTCGTGCAGGTCGTGTTCTGGCTGAGCGTGCCGATCCTGCCGTATGGGGCCCTACTGGGTGCCGCCTTCGCGGCGGGTCTGCTGATGGTGCCGGCCCAGCCGGTGACCAGGCAGGCGATCGCCGCGATGACGACGGCGGAACAGCGCCGGGCCGCGTTCGCGCTGGAGTCGGTGCAGGGCGAGCTGGCGTACATGGTGGGCCCGGCGGTCGTGATCCTTTGCGCCGCGGAGGTGTCCCCTGAGGCGGTGGCGTGGGGGCTCGGCGCCGCGATCGTGGCCGGCGGAACCGGGATCGCCTTGCTCAACCCGCCGCTGCGTGCCGAGGACGAGGCGGATGCCGGCGCGGCCGGACGGCCCCCGCGACGGGAGTGGCTGGGCGTCGGCATGATTGCCGTACTGACGATGGCGTTCGGTACTACGACGCTGCTCAGCGGCGTCGACCTCGCCATCGTCGCCACGCTCGGAGAAGCAGGTCAGGTGTCCTGGGCCGCCGCCGTCGTGGCCGTGCTCGGCGTGACCTCTGTCGCCGGCGGGCTGATCTACGGCGCGCTGTCCCGGTCGCTGCCCACGTGGTTGCTGCTCGGCTTGCTCGGGCTCGTGACGATTCCCGCAGGGCTTGCCCGTGACTGGCCCTGGTTGTGCGTGGCCGTTGTCGGCACCGGGTTCCTCGCCGCGCCGACCCTTTCCGCGGTGGCCGCCGAGGTGAGCCGGCTGGCGCCGGCCAGCGTGCGGGGTGAGGCGACAGGTCTGCAATTTTCGGCGCAGAGTGCGGGTTTCGCGCTCGGCTCCCCGATCGTCGGGGTGGCCATCGACGTCTCCGTGCCAGCGGGCGGCTTCGCGGCGGCCGGGCTGGCCGGCGTTGCCGCCGCGCTGATTGGATTCCTGCTGTCCCGCCGCTGTCCGTCGCCTCGGCCGCCCACAGCGCGGCCACGTCCAGATCCGCCTCGTGCTCGGCGACCAGATCCGGCTCCTCAGTGAGGATCCTGTAGCACAACGGGCACTGCCAAGAATTGGGCCGTCCTCCGCTGGTGAGTTCGCCCCGTGATGGCCTACGACAAGAGCCAGAACACGAGGTTCCTTACCTTCCAGCACAGGAACCCGTGACAGGGCATTCTGCTGGGAGTGCTAGCCTGCGTCGGCCTGACCCGGTACGGATGGACGGAAACACTCGACAACGCCTTCGCCGAACACCGCGAGGCCGGCCTGGTATCGGCCCGGATCGCACGGGTGGATCGTGGCCTGTGTGACGCGGTCACCGAATCCGGCCCGGTGCGGGCCGCCCTCACGGCGCTGTACTCTCCCGACCCGCTCCTGGCGCCCTGCACCGGCGACTGGGCCGCACTGCGCCCGGGTCGCGAACCGCGACTGGTGGCCCTGCTACCGCGTCGTAGCGCGATCGTACGCTCGTCGGTGTCGCGCACCTCCCACGCGCAGGTGCTGGCCGCCAACGTCGACACCGTTGTCGTCGCCGTCTCACTGACCGCTCCGCTGGACGCGGCCCGGCTGGAGCGGCTGCTGGCCCTGGCGTGGGACAGCGGCGCCAGGCCACTGATCGTCTTGACCAAGGCGGATCTGGCCGCCGACGCCGCCGCCGTGCACGCCGAAACGAGCACGCTGGCACCGGGCGTGGACATCCTGATCACCAGCGCGGCCACCGGTCAGAACATCGATGTGCTGACCGCGCTGCTGAGCGGCACAACGGTCCTGCTCGGATCCTCCGGCGCGGGCAAGTCCAGACTCGGCAACGCGCTGCTCGGCGACGAGCTGCTGGCCATCGGCGAGGCACGGGCGCAGGACGGCAAGGGCCGCCACACCACCGTCCGCCGCGAGTTGGTTCCCCTTCCCGGTGGCGGTGTCCTCATCGACACGCCCGGCCTGCGCGGGATCAGTCTCTATGACGCCGCCGACGGCCTGGAACAGGTCTTCGCCGAGATCGAACGCCTCGCCCGGGACTGCCGCTTCGGCGACTGCTCCCACAACACCGAACCGGGTTGCGCGGTTCAGGCCGCCATCCAGGCGGGCGAGCTAACCGAGCGCCGTCTGGGCAGCTACCGCAAGCTACAACGCGAGAACGCGTGGGCGGCCTCGCGCACCGATGCCCGGCTACGCGGCGAGCGTACCAACCGGCAGAAGGCCATCACCAGCCATCTGCGCGCCACCTACAAGTTCAGGGACCAGCAGTCATGACCGGCCGCATCCCATCAACGCCGCAGACCCACCCGCCGGCCGAGTGCACTCCCGGGCCGGACCATTCCCCGCAAGCAACAGCCGCCGCCCGCGGCGTCGGCCACGCCATCCGCACCATCCGGGCGTCGATGGCGAATCGACCCTTCCCCAGTGAGAGCTTCGACCTGATCTGGGCTGAAGGATCCGCCTACCACATCGGCGGGATGCGCGAAGCGGTCGCGGCCACCCTGCAAGAGATCACCATGCGCCACGAGCACGGCACTGACTACCAGTACACCGGCTACGTCCTGCGCCCGCAGACAAGCACAGAAACGGACGCGAACACTCCCATGACCACTTCCTGGATCACCCGCCCCGAGACCGCCGCCGACCTCGCCCAGATCCGCGAGGTCAACCTTGCGGCCTTCCCCACCCCTCACGAGGCCGACCTGGTCGAGGCGCTGCGCGCCGACCCGCAGGCGTGGATCCCCGGCCTGTCCTGGGTCACCGAGGCGCCCGACGGCTCCATCGCCGGGTTCGCGCTGCTCACCCGCTGCCACGTCGACGGCTCTGCGGCCCTCACTCTGGCCCCGTGCGCCGTGCGGCCCGAGCACCAGCGGCGCGGCGCCGGTTCGGCCGCCGTCCACGCCGCCCTCGACGCCGCCCGTGAGCAAGGCGAGAACCTCGTGCTCGTGCTCGGCCACGCCGAGTACTACCCCCGCTTCGGCTTCGTCCCGGCCTCCAGCCACTTCATCCGGCCGCCCTTCGACGTCGAGGACAAGTACATGATGGCGCTCGTCTTCGACCCCTCCCGGGCTGTGCCAACCGGCACCATCCGCTACCCGGCGGCGTTCGGAGTCTGACCCAGGCCCTCCGGGACGAGACCACGGCCATCCAGAGGCTCGGCGCTCTCGGCAACTCCTGGCCCACAGCTGCTCTGTCCTTGTGACGCACCTACCCGGCTGGCACCGCCCGCCTGCCGCCCTGGCTACTCCGCCTCCCCGATGGCGGCACGCGAACGCACGGCCCGCTGTTCCTATCCGAGCGCACCCCGTCGCCGGACCTGCTGACCAACTCAGTGGCGGCCCTGCCGGAGCCACAGGAGTTCCGGCCATGGTGGCGCGTCCAGGCCGCCCATGCCAGACTCACTGTTATAGAATTCATTGGAGAGTTATAGAACGATCGGAGCATGGCATGCGAGACGTGTCGCCGTGGCGTGACCCAGTCCCGCTGGACGGGACGATGGGCGAGCCCCGAGCGCGGGGCCGATTCGGCGAGTACGGCGGACGGTACGCGCCGGAATCCCTGGTGGAGGCGTGCCGCGAGGTGGACGAGGCGTTCCGGGAGGCCTGGGCGGATCCGGGGTTCCGCGGCGCCCTGGCGCGGCTGCTCGCCGTGCACGCCGGGCGGCCGACCCCGCTCACACCGGCCCGCCGGTTGTCGGAGGCGCTGGGCGTGCAGCTGTACCTCAAGCGCGAGGATCTCACCCACACCGGATCCCACAAGATCAACAACGTGCTGGGCCAGGCCCTGCTGGCCACCCGGATGGGACGGCGCAGGCTGATCGCCGAGACGGGAGCGGGCCAGCACGGGGTGGCCACCGCGACCGCAGCCGCGCTGCTCGGGCTGGAGGCCACGGTGTTCATGGGCGAGCGCGACATCGAGCGGCAGGCGCTGAACGTCTTCCGGATGCGCATGCTGGGCGCCGAGGTGGTCCCGGTGACCACGGGCAGCCGTACCCTCAAGGACGCGACCAGCGAGGCCATGCGGCACTGGGTGGGCGCGACCGGCGACTCCCACTACTGCATCGGCTCGGTCGTCGGGCCGGATCCGTACCCATGGATGGTCAGGGAGTTCCAGCGGATCATCGGCGACGAGGCCCGCGCGCAGTTCGCCGCCGAGTCGCGGAGCGGCGTCCCGGACCACGTGGTCGCGTGCGTCGGCGGCGGCTCCAACGCGGCCGGCACGTTCGCCGGATTCGCCGACACCCAGGCGCGCCTGTTCGGTGTCGAGGCGGAGGGCGGCGCCGGGGCGGCCCGTGGCCGGCTCGGCGTCCTGCACGGCTGCCGCTCGCTGTTCCTGCAGGACGACGACGGGCAGATCACCCAGCCGCACTCCATCGCCGCCGGGCTCGACTACCCGGGAGTCGGCCCGGAGCACGCCCACCTGCGCGACCTGGGCCGGGCCCGCTACGTCACGGTGACCGACGACGAGGCGGTCGACGCGGCGGTGCGACTGGCGCGTACCGAAGGCATCGTCCCGGCGCTCGAATCGGCGCACGCCCTCGCCTGGGTGATCCGCGCGGCGGGCGGCGGCGACCTGCCCGCAGGATCGACGGTGCTGATGACGTTGTCCGGCCGGGGCGACAAGGACGTCTCAACCCTGAAGGAGCTGCTGTGACGAATCCCACCCTGGCCGCGGGCACGGTCGAACGCCACCTGCGGGCACGCCGGGACACCGGCCGCGGCCTGCTCATGCCGTACGTCACCGGGGGGATCACGCCCGGCTGGACGGACTACCTGCGGGCGTTCGCCGCCGCCGGAGCGGACGCGATCGAGGTCGGCCTGCCCTTCTCCGACCCCACGCTGGACGGTGTCACCATCCAGCAGGCCGGCGACACGGCACTGGCCCGGGGGGCGAGCACCCGCCGGATCCTCGCCGACCTGTCCGGCATGCCGGACCTGGGCGTGCCGCTGGTCGCCAGCACCTACTACAACCTGGTGCTGCACGACGGCCCCGAGGCGTTCTGCGCCGCGCTGCGCCGGGCCGGCGTCGGCGGCCTGATCGTGCCCGACCTGCCGGTGCACGAGGCGGACGAGCTGACGGACGCGTCCGCCGCCGCCGGGATCGAGCTGGTCCTGCTGGCGTCGCCGGCGACGCCGCAGCCGCGGCTGGCGGAGATCTCGTGCCGCAGCCGCGGATTCGTCTACGCGGTGTCGCTGATGGGCACCACCGGTGAGCGGGCCACCCTCGCCGCTTCGGCGGCGGAGCTCACCGAGCGGATCAGGCGCGTCACCGACCGGCCGGTCTTGCTAGGATTTGGCATTTCCACCCCGGACCAGGCACGCGAAGCCCGCCGGCACGCCGACGGCGTGGTGGTCGGCGCCGCGGTCATGCGGCGGGTGCTCGACGGGGCCGGGCCGGACGACCTGCGGGCCTTCCTCGCGACCCTGCGGCAAGCCCTCGACCAGGAGTGTGACCGACCACGATGACCCCCGACGCCGGGCACGAGGCGAGATACCGCGCCATCGCCGCCGACCTCGCCGCGAAGATCCGGTCGGGACACTATGCCCCTGGTGAGGCCCTGCCGCCGCAACGGGAGCTGAGCGCCTCCTACGGGGTGACCCTCATGACGCTGCGCCAGGCGTTGCGGGAGCTCAGCGACGAGAGGCTGATCGTGCAGCAGCCCGGCAGGGGCACGTTCGTCGCGCCGCCCCACCTGGCGTACCAGCTCGACGCGCTCCGCAGCCTGGTCGACGACCTGCGCAAACAGGGCCACAACGTGCGCACCGCGGTGGCCGGGCGGGCGGTGCGCCGGGCCCCCGACCGGATCGCTACGGAGTTGCGGCTGCGTCCCGGTGACACCGCCCTGCGGCTGGAGCGGGTCCGCGAGTTCGCGGGACGTCCCGCCGTACACCAGGTGTCCTGGGTCCGCCGGCCGGTGGCCGACCAGATCCGCGACCGCGACTTCACCGCCGTCTCCCTTTACACGGCCCTCGCCGACGCGGGAGTGACGGTCGCCCGGGCCTCCGAGGTGGTCCGGCCCGGTTTGCTCGACCCCGCCGCCGCCCGCCACCTCCACGAGCCGCAGGGCAGCCCGGTGCTGATCAGCACCCGGATCACCTACGCGCTCGACGCCACGCCCGTGGTGTCCGACCATGCCACCATCCTCGGCAGCATGATGGAGATCCACACCGAACGCGCCGCCACCGGCCTCTCTCTCACCTGGGGCGCCACCAGCTGAGAACCTGAGTGCGGTCCATCCCGCCGTGGCGACCTCGCCGAAGATCGCCGACGGACCCTGGCGCCGGCGCTCCGCGCCCTCTCCAGCAGGTGGGCCGAATCGCACGCCGGCCTGGTCATCTGGGGGTTGTCAAGCGAACCTGCCGGTCAGCCTGGTCGAAGGTCGTCAAGCCACGTAAGGCATTAGGCTGACCATGATCGCCTGCGACAACGAAGGAGCCGCCGATGACGACCGACCCAACGATGACCCGGATAGGCCAGGGGGTGGAGTTGCATCACCACCAAGGTCAGCGTGAGGCCGCTCGCGAGTTGTTCGCGCAGATCTGGGATGACATCGGCGGTGAGCAAGGCGACCCGCTGCATGTTTGCGTCCTTGCCCACTCGATGGCCGATGTGCAGGACGACGTGCACGAGGAGCTGATGTGGGATCTGCGAGCGCTTGCCGCCGTCGGCCTGATCACTGATGAGCGGGTGGCCCAGGCTGGGGTGCCGCTTTCGGTGGCCGGCTTGTATCCGTCGTTGCACCTGAACTTGAGTGAGTGCTATCGCAAGCTGGGTGATCTCGACCGCGCCCGTGAGCAACTCCAGCAGGCGCGGGCCAAGATCGGCGCTCTTGGCGACGACGAGTATGGACAGCTCATCAAGGATGGCCTGGAGCGGGTGGCCGAACAGTTGGGTGAGACCGTCTGACTGCGAGTCCAGGCAAGTAGGTTCGACGCCGTCGGGTGCGTCATGGACACAGGCTGCGCGGGGCTCACGGGTCTGCCTTCAGCGGGCTTTCAGCTCGGCGGCTACGGCCCGTTCGCGCAGCTCGGCGGACTCGGCGCGGGAGGCGTCGAGCTGCGCGCGAACATCCTCCAGCCGCGCCCGCTCCAGCCGCAGATCCCCCTGCAGCCGATCTCGCTCCCCCGCGACGACGTCGGCGCGTGCCCGCTCCTGCGCCATTCCCTCCTCGGCCCGTCGCTCGGCCAGGTCGGCGCGTCGGCCGGCCTCCTCAACGCTCTGCAGGGCCTGCCGCTCGGTGCTGGCCGCCTCCCACAACGCGGCCAGTGCCTGCTCGCGGGCCCGCTCGGCATCCCGCAGCGCGGTGTCACGCTCACCCTCCGCCTCCTCGACCCGCAGCCGCATCGCCCCGGCCTCCCGGCGAGCGTGCTCGGCCGCCTCCCGCGCCAGCCGTACCTGCTCGAACGCCTGCTCCCGCTCAGTGCGCGCGATGGCGACGCGCGTGTGCGCCTCCGCCTGCACGGCGCTCAACCGAGCCTCGACCCCGGCCGGGCTCAGCTCCTCGGCCAGCGCCCGGGCCAACGGCTCGATCGCCGAGGCCAGCCCGCTCTCCATCCGGTCGTACAACTGCTCGGCCCGGGCCAAAGCCCCCTCCAGGCCGGGAGTCGCCCGCCGCAGCTCGCGCTCCCGCTTGGCCGCCGCCTGGCAGTCCCCCTCCGGACAGTACGACTTGGGCCGCCCTCTCCCCTGCCGCTGCTCGATCGGCGCACCACAGTGCTTGCACGGCGTCACCGTGCCTTCTCTTTTGATCGGTCGAGTCCAGTCATCGTTGACCTGTGGTTCGCCAGGTGTATCCGAGGTGGTCACTGGTCTGGCTCTCATGTGAAGTGGCGGCGTCCGTCTCATGGATCACGGCGCAGGCGCTCGCGCCAGGGATGTGTGGTGTGCTCGGTCTCCAGCGCTTCGTCCAGCCAGCGCCGCTGGCCGTCGCTCAGCAGTGGAAGGACCGCCTCGAAATCGGCCTGGTCCTTCGGCCGCGTGCCCTTGGCCTTGTAGAGCAGTTGCACCTCGATCTCGTGCGCCTGCATCGCGTACCCACCGGCCACCCACCACGGCGCGGCCAGCCCGCGCATCAGCGCGACGACCTCGCCGAGCGGCGCGGCTTCCCACGGCCCCCACGGTGTCTCGATCCTCACAACAGCACCGTAACCATTTTCTGATTTTCTAGAAATAGGAAATTAGAAATTAAGATCTGTTGCGTTGGCGGAGATCCGGCCAGCTTGCAGGTGATGGCGCGGATGGACTTCGCTCGACCCGCCAGGTGACGACTCAGAGGCGGCGCCGGCTGCCCGGCTGCTGGATCATGGCAGCGAGGCAAGCGGCCGACGCGGCCCGCCTGTCATCCGGTGGACGCGGCCTCAGACACAGCCTCTCCGCTTCACGGACTTGGACCAGGCCGGGAGTACGTCAGTGATCTGCGTACGGGTGATGGACCAGAGTTCACGCCCTTGCCCCGGCACGAGTTCCTGGCCGCCCAGGAGGACGTAGGAGGTCTTGTCGAAGATGAGGGATTCGCGGGAGATGTCGCCCCCGGGGCCTCGGTTGTCCGCCCGGGTCACGGCGATGCCCGATTTGCCAGTGGCGTCCTTGAGCTGTTCCGTCTCGATGCCCGGCAGGGTCGCGGCGATCTTGAAGATGGCTGCCTGCTGCTTGGGCGGGACCGGGCTGCCGAGGATGTTGAGGACACCGTTCCAGGTCTGGGTCACTGTGTCCTTGTTGGGGACCATTTCGTTACCGCGTTCGGCCAGCTTGTGCCGGAGCTGCTCCTGGTCGGTCGGCCACTCTCGGAGGTCGGCGTAGGCGGGGCGCCCCGCACCACGTTCACGGCACCGGATCAGGAGTTCCTTGTACTCGTGGTCTTGTGGCCTGGATTTCGACGGCTTGTGCCAGAGGAGTCCTGGGCGGGAGCCGTCGACGGACTGCCAGACCTCGCCCGTGATGTGGCGCGGACCGACGTTGGGAACCCCGTTTTCGCTGCGCGTCTCCGCGATCCGCTCGTAGTGGAGGTACTGGTCGTCGCGGGGTTGCGGCCACGGGGTGGCGGTCGCGGCGTCGGCCGCCAGCCTCAGGACCTCGGCGGCGTTCGCGGGCGCGGAAGGGGTGAACGTCTGAACGGCGATCGCTCCTGCGGTCATCGCCGCGACCAGGCCGCCTGCCAGCACCAGACGCCGCAGACCGGCCGGCCGGGTCCAGGGCCGCCGCTTCGTGCGGGCTTCCGCCAGGAGGGCGGAACGGGCGGGGGCGAGGCGGTCCGCCGTGGGGTGCGGCTTGTCGGCGAACAGGTCGCGCAGGTCGGTCAGTTCGGTCCGTTCGTTCATGGGGTCTGCTCCGTCGTGGGGTCGGTGCTGCCGAGGGCGTTGCGGACGATGGCCCGCGCACGGTTGAGGCGGGAACGGACTGTTCCGATCGGGACGGACAGGGCGTTGGCGACCTCCTCGTAGGTGAGGTCGGCCCAGGCCACGAGTAAGAGGACGTCGCGGTCGCGGGCCTTCAGCGAGGCGAGCGCCTGGGCGAGAGGGCGGCGTACGGCATGCGCGCTCGCCCGCTCAAGAGCTTGTTCCGCGGCGTCGTCAGCGTCGGGAAGCACGCCCACTTTCGAGTACGCCTTATAGCGGTGTATCTCGGCGCGCTGATGCCGGCGGATGAAGTTGGTCGCGAAGCCGTACAACCAGGGGAGGGCCTCCGGGCGGGCGGTGTCGTAGTCGCGGCGCTGCCTGAACGCGGCGAGGAACGTCTCGGAGACGGCGGGCCACATAACGGTGGATGTGTCCTGCGTGCCTGTCGAACAGCAAGGCGAAATCCTCGGGATCTCGCCACGACCGTTCGATCAGGTCGGCGTCAGACAGGGTCGTACTGAGCGGCATGTGGTCGGGCCTTTTCAAGGAAGTGGTGTCGCCCGTCTTTCACACGAGTGAGGAAACGAGTTCACGGGACGCTGCCTACCGCCCGGAAGGCTCGGGTGAAGGCCAAGAGAGCGCGCGCGCCAAGATTCACCGCTGCGCGGCCAGGCGCGGGAGGACTCCGTGCTGAAGACTTCCGAGATCATCGGCCGAGACTCGGCGCACCTACCGATCCCGGGCGCGTATGTTCCTGTCCTGGTCGGCCGACCAGGCCGCCACCTATTCCGCCCACGGCGCATGTCCTGCGCCACACGCTCGCCACCACGCTGGTCCGCGGCAAGACCGACCTGGTCCTGGTCGCCGAGATCCTTGGCCACGCCCGCCTGGAGACCACCCGCCGGTACAGCTTGCCGTCCGATAAGGACAAGGAAGACGCTCTCAAACTGATCACGGTTGATCGCTGACCACATGCCTGCCTGCAGAAACGGGCGTCAAGATCGACTCATGGCCGGTTTCACCCGTATCTCGCCGCTCCTTCTCCGTGGCCCGCCTCGCCGTGCTGATCAGCCGGGTGGCCATCAGGCCCTGGAAGAGGTACAGGGCCTCGTCGATGGCCTTCGCCTCCAGGCGCCGCATCACCGCAGTGCGCTTCAGCGTGGGGGTCTCGTTCAGTGCCCGTTTCTCAACCTGCCGGAGTCGGCCACCTCGTCGGCTGAGTGCGCTGATCGGCCGGCTCAGCGGACTCGGTCGTAGACCATGGCGATCTCGCCCAGCTCGCCGGTCTCCTGGTGTGTGAGCGTCCACTTCGAAGCCGGCAGGCCGTCGTCGAACAGTCGCTGCCCACCCCCGGCGATCTCGGGGAAGATCATGAGGTACAGCCGGTCGAGCAGGTCTGCCGAGAGGAGCGCCTTGATGATGCTCGCGCTGCTGTTGACGAGGATGTCGCCCTCACCGGTGGCCTTGAGTTCGGCGACGACGTCCGCGGCGGGGGCGTTCACCACGCGGGTGCGTTCCCACGGCGCTTCGGTCAAGGTGGTCGAGAAGACCACCTTTTCCGTGTCGACCAGCCACTTCGCGTATCCGCGATCACGCGGATCGGCGTTGTCGTCTTCGGCGACCGACGGCCAGTACCCCATGAATCCCTCGGCATTGAGCCGGCCGAGCAGCGCCGTCGTCGCGCCCTCCCAGATGCGGGTCATGTGGTCTCGCGCGACCTCGGTGGTCACATACGGGGCGAACGCACCGAAATCGCTGGGCCCGCCGGGACCGTTGTAACGCCCGTCGAGGGTGAGGCTCAGGTTCGCGGTCACCCTGCGGCCGGTCGAGTTGGTCATTTCGTGCTCCTTGTATCGGTGTCGTGCCCGGTGTCGTCGGTGCTGTCGGTGCTGTCGGAATCCGCGGCGAGGGTCACCGCGAGCTTGTCGAGGCTCTGGCCGAAGCCGATCTCGATGCCTGCGATGAAGTCCGCGGAGTCGATCGTGCTGTCGGTGATCCGGAAGTGGACGTCGAGGTCTGTGCCGGTGTCGGTGGGCCGGAGGCCGAGGTCGAGGTGGGCGGTGAAGGCGAGGCCGCCGTCGGGAAGCAGCGGGGAGAGTTGGTAGGCGAGGCGCTCACCGGGGCGTACGCCGTCGACGACTCCCTGCGCGCGCCCGGCGACCAGGTCGGAGCCGTCGGCGTCCTCGGCATCGCGGTACTCGTGGACGATCCGCCCACCCGGTCGCGCCTCGAAGACGAGCTCGGAGACGCGCAGGTCGTCCGGCGTCCACCAGCGGGCGAGCAGGGAGGTCTCGGTCAGGTGGCGCCAGACCAGCTCGGGAGGTCCCGTCAGCGACCGGAGGAATCTGAACGAGCGGCCGTCGGCCCACCCCGGCTCCTTCGCGGCGAGTCGCTCCGCGTGGAGGCTGAGCCCGTAGCGGTCGTAGGTCTCGCGCGAGCCACCGGCCTGGTCTGCGGTGTCGGCGAGCCGGCTAAGCGCAGCCGCCAGGTCCCGCAGGGGAGCGGGCCGGAGTGCGTAGATGCGGCGCTGGCCGGTGCGCTGGGAGGCGACGACGCCGGCGCGCTCAAGGGCTTGCAGGTGCTTGGCGGGCGGCGTCGGCTCGGCCAGGCCGGGTCCGGTCGAAAGGTCTCCCACCGTCACAGAACGACGACCCTCAGGCCGCGACGATCAGCAGGCCCCCGCAGATCATCTGCAGCTCCTCCTGGAGCTTCCGCCTGTTTTCGCGCCACCTGCGCCGGCCTCTCCCAGCCGTTCGACTGCTCACGCTGCGGGTTCGAAGGCAAGCTCCTGGGCGGGCGACTCTGTGAACGCTGCACCCTCAGCGACCGGCTCACCTCAGTGCTGGACGACGGAACCGGCCGCATCCGCCCGGAGCTGAGGCCTTGTTCGACCTGCTCATGGCCAGCGGCGTCCTGCTCGCCGTCGACAAGTACATCTGCTCCTTCCAGCGCTGGCTTCCTGGTCACCTGGCCAGCGTCGGCAACCCCGAGCACGTCAAGACGATCCGGCTGTTCGTGACCTGGCGCGTCCTTCCTGCCCTTCGGGCCCGCGCTGAACGCAGCAACATCACGCCGGGCGTTCTCCGCAACACGGCTGAGCAGGTCACATACGCGACCACGTTCCTCACCTGGCTTGACAAACGCGACCGCACGCTCGACTCCTGCCGTCAGAGCGACATCGACGCCTGGTATGCCCAGAACGCGGAACATGCCCGCCAACGGCTCCGGGCCTTTCTCACCTGGGCCATGCGGAGCCGTCAGTGCTCACGATCACTGTCGCTGCCCGCGATGAAGATCTCCCGCCGAGCCCCTTGTTCCGCGCCACGTTGCATGAGGACGTAGTGGGGTTGTCGGTCGTTGATGGTGTTGATCAGTGACCGAGGCCTGGGTTGAACGTGTCCGGTTTCGTGTGCGACGCCAGCGTGAGCATGAGCTCCGGTCTGCGTGCTTGGTCCTTGACGACTGATCTGGGTCGGTGACTTTGGCATGCCCCCGCACCGTCTTCATCAATGCACACGATGTGACCAATCGATTACTGGTATGCAGGGAATGTGCGGCTGACTGCTGGAGGGTGGCTTTGAACGACCCTTCCGGCCCCAAGGGAACGAATCTTTTGGTCTTCACAGGCTCGGCGCTACGTCATCAGTGGGGGATGCACTGCCGCGGCGCCTTTGATGAGTGCGCTCGCTCCGTAACGCCTTCTTCGACCCCTGGGCGAGGTGGGAGGACAAGCTGGCCTCGGACGACACCGTCAAGGCGCAGCTCGGCGCCGCCCGCCGCGACGACGACTTCGACACCGCCTGCATCTACGCCGGCCAGGCGGTGGGCTCGTGCGCGAACGGCGCACGGCCGCAGCGTGGTGGCCGAATTCACCGGCGCGGAGAGGCTGCTGCGCCGCTTCGCCCCCGCGAGTGTCTGCGCGGGCCCGCTCCGCTTCATGCTCTCTTGCTGCCAAATTTCCGGAATGTCAGGTGCGCCAGGCGACGATGGGACACATTGATCACCATGCCTGCCTCCTTAGTACCCTTTGAGAGGGTCGCACTGGTGATCTGTATGGTCGCGGCCCTTTCGGGGTGCTCCGCGTCCGGCGGTGGCTCTGTCGCCGCCTCGGCGAAGCCTCTGTCGGCCATGCCGCTGTGCCGTGCCCCTGAGGGGGCCGCGTTCGACCAGTACGGGACGTCCAGGCCGGGAGACGACGCGATCGAAGGAGTCCGCGTGGATCAGCTGCCCGGCGGCCTGACGCGTGGACAGACCGTGCGCACGGGTAGCGCCGATGCGGCGAGCGGCCCGAGACTGACCATGTCGGGTCCTCCCTTGTCGTTGTGGACGCACCGTTACCGGTGGCGGGGTCCTTCCCGCTCGCGTAGCTATCTGGAAGTCGAAGTGAGCTGCGGGGACGCCGCCCGCGACCTCCGCACGATCAGCGCGCTGCGCGCGCCCAGCCCCGCCAGCTCCTCGGCCTACGCCTTCAACTGTTGGTCCGGGATCGCGACCGCGACCGACGAATCACGGCGGTTCGTCAGGGGCAAACCCGCGGTGGCGTGGAGCATGAGCTCGTTCTGCCATGCCGTGATGTGGCTGGAACGGCCGGGCGCGGTGATCAAAGTCGAGGTGAGCGAAGACCTGCGGGCCGAGCTGAGCGGCGTGGTCGACGGCATCCGGCTGATGGGCTGACACCTTCAGCGCGAGCAAGCCGCTGGGGCCAATTCTGACGAACACCCGCCCACCCGATTCCTCGGGTAGGGCCAGAGATGTCGTGGCGGATTCCAGCGATCTTCGCAACACGCGATCATTTAGCTGTTGCGACGAGCTTAGCGAACAGCTCGGCGGGCGCTTGCCAACCGAGGGTCTTGCGCGGGCGGTTGTTGAGTTCGGCAGCGACAAGGGCGAGGTCTGGCTCTGTAGGTGAATCCGGGAGCCGGATGTCGGTCAGTGGCTCTGTGGCGCTCGGTGGGGCTGGAGTCGTGTTAGCGAATTCCAGAGCCACCTGAGGGTTCGCGATGCGAGTATCGAAGCGTTACTCCGTGTGAGGAGACGCTGGTGACACACCCCCAGTCCAAGGTGGAGGTATTCGCGGCGATTCGCCGGGATTCTCGTGCAGGGCTGTCGGATCGGCAGATCGCGATCAAGTATCGAGTCAGCCGGAACACGGTGCTGAGGCTTTGCGTCAGCCGTGGCCGGAGCCGAGGAAGAAGATGGCGCCGCGGGCGAGCCGGCTGGATGAGTTCAAGCCGTTGATCGACGAGATGCTGCGGGCCGATCTGGATGCGCCGCGCAAGCAGCGGCACACAGCCAAGCGGATCTTCGCTCGTCTGGTAGACGAGCACCAGGCCGCCGAGGTCTCGTATCAGATGGTCCGCGCCTACGTCGCTCGCCGACGAGGCGAGATCCGGGTCGAGGCAGGACGGGGTCCGCCGGAGGCGTTCGTCCCGCAGTCGCATCTGCCGGGAGTCGAGGCGGAGGTCGACTTCGGTGACGTGACGGTTCGGATCGCAGGTGAGCAGGTGAAATGCTTCCTGTTCTCGTTCCGGATGTCGTATTCGGGCAAGGCGGTCCATCAGGTGCTCGCCACCGGAGGCCAGGAGGCGTTCTTCGAGGGACACGTCCACGCCTTCAGGGTGCTGGGCGGGATCCCGACGGGCAAGGTCCTACGACAATCTGAAGGCCGCGGTCTCCAAAGTGCTGGGATTCACCCGCGCCCGCACCGAGTCCGACCGCTGGACGGTTTTCCGCTCGCACTACGGGCTGGAGGCCTTCTACTGCCAGCCCGGAATCAAAGGCGCGCATGAGAAAGGCGGGGTCGAGGGCAACATCGGCTGGTTTCGCCGTAACCATCTGGTCCCGGTTCCCGAGGTTGCTTCGCTGAACGAGCTGAACGAGATGATCGAGCGCTGGGACCTGGAGGACGAGGGGCGGCGGATCGGGGCGCAGGCCAGGACGGTCGGCGAGTACTTCGCGATCGAGCAGCCGCTGCTGCGGCCGATTCCGCTGGAGGCGTTCGAGACCGGCCTGCTGTTGTCGGTCCGGGTTGATCGCTACAGCCAGATCACGGTCCGCACGAACCGATATTCGGTTCCGGCTCGGCTCATCGGCCGGCAGCTACGGGTAATGCTGCACGCCTCGGAACTGATCGTCTATGACGGGCAGCAGATCGTCGCACGGCATGAGCGGCTGTTCGCCAAGGCGGGCTGCCGTCTGGAGCTGGATCACTACCTGGAGGTCTTGATCCGCAAACCTGGCGCGCTCCCGGGCGCGACCGCGCTGGAACAGGCCAAAGCCGCAGGCAAGTTCACCCCGGTTCATGACGCGTGGTGGGCTGCGGCCTGCAAGGCCCACGGTGACCGCGACGGAACGCGCACGCTGATCGAGGTCCTGCTGCTGGCCCGCCACCTGTCGACCGAGCACCTGGTCACCGGCCTGGCTGCGGCTCTGCGGGCCGGAGCTCTCACTGCCGATGCGGTCGCGCTGGAGGCGCGCAAAGCGGCTGAGGAAGACCAGGAGCCATCTCCTCCAACCGCCGCCGAAGACGCCAGCACCGACGCGACGGTCACGTTCCTGACCGAACGGCGCCTGGCCCAGCTTCCCCGCGACACCAGACCGCCGCCCTCGGTGGCGGTCTATGACCAGCTGCTCAAACGCGCTCGACCGGCCGGCGAGCGTCCTGTCCAGGGAGGAACCCCATGACCACGCCTCACCACCGGGGCATGACCGAGCAAGCCGCCCAGGCCTCGATCGATCAGGCCTGTCGGATGCTCCGCCTGCCCAGCATTCGCGCCCAGTTTCCCGACCTGGCCGAGGCAGCCGCCCGCGATCAGATGTCCTACCGGGGTTTCCTCGCCGAGCTTCTCATGGCCGAATGCGACGACCGCGCTCGCCGTCGCTCCGAACGTCGTATCAAGGCCGCTCAGTTCCCTCGCGACAAGTCTCTGCGCGCCTTCGACTTCGATGCCAACCCCAAACGTCGACCCCGCCACCATCCACACCCTCGCTACCTGCGAATGGGGTCAAGAAGGGGCAGCCCCTCTGCCTCATCGGTGACTCCGGAACCGGCAAATCGCACCTGCTCATCGCCCTCGGAACAGAGGCCGCCATGAAGGGCTACCGGGTCCGCTACACCCTCGCCACGAAGCTGGTGAACGAGCTCGTCGAGGCCGCCGAGGAGAAGGTGCTGGCCAAGACCGTTGCCCGCTACGGGCGCGTGGACCTGCTCTGCATCGACGAACTCGGATACATGGAACTCGACCGGCACGGCGCCGAACTCCTCTTCCAGGTGCTCACCGAACGCGAGGAGAAGAACGGCGATGGCCACGCTGTTCTTCTCTGGCTGGACCCGCACCTTCACCGACCCACGTCTCTGCGCCGCGATCGTCGACCGCCTTACCTTCGCCGGCAACATCCTCGAGACCGGCACCGACTCCTACCACCTGGCCCAGACCCGAGCCAGAGCCGAACGAGCCGGCTGACCCAGCTGACTCAGCGTCATCCAGAGCCACGGGCCCAGCTGAGATGCGACCAATAACGCCCATAAGTTGAATCCTGAAGGTGCTCATCTGGGCGGAGAGCGAGCTGCTCAGCTCTGACAGGCGGCACAGACCTCGATCAGTCAGCCACCACGGCGGTCGTCGACGGTCATGACTAGGCCAGGCCATCCATCCGCAAAGCGGCGCAGGTCGTCGGCAAGTGGGGGCAGGTGCACGCCGGGCAGAAAGTGCACAGTCGTCCCTGTGGCACCGTCGCTGGCGATGGGCTCCAGGCCGGTGACGGGGACGCCGTGCTCGTACCGCTGGGTCCAGGACCCATTCAGGCGGCGGTTGGTGTGGATGAGCCACTCGCTGAGCGCGGCGACGACGGACATGCCGCGGCGCGGATGCCCGTCGGGAAGAGTCTCCGCGCCGGGGTCGTCGAAAAAACGCAGGTCCTTGGACGCCATGACGGGCTTCTTCACCGGCCGCCTCTGCTCATCGAGACGAGTGTCAGTGCCTCGCCCTTCGTCGGCCACGGACACCGAGCCGTCGGGGTGAAGGGTGACGGTGCAGCGTCCGGCGCCCGTGCTCGCCGCCTCGTCGGCCGGGTAGGCGAGGACTTCAAGAATCAGGTGCCGGACACCGCCGGGGGCGAACTCGGCCGGGTTCCCTCGGATGTCGGCGAGGTGGCCGAGGTCGACGTCGGTCGCCCAGTCATGGGTGGTGTTACGCCAGGAGGATCGGGATGTGCTCACCACAGCACCCTAGTCACGGCTCAGAAGGGTTAGTGAGCCTGCTGGGTGACTAGCAGGTCCAGCCGAGCCGTGCCCTGTCGGCTGGGGCATGGCTCTCCTTCTCACCGACACTCCAGGCCCAGTTGATCATCAAGTGGCTCTCAAGCTGACTGACATCTGGCTCTCGGATCCACCTTCATAGCCATCCCACTGCGGCCCAGCCCTCCGACCCGCCTTCCTCGCAGGCCGCACCGGTCCTGCCGGCCCCCGCTCCTGAACCCTCCAGCGCCCGCTCCGCTCGATCCCGGCGGCGAGAAAGTGACGACGACTCTCCCATGATGGACAAGCTCCAGGGCTACTTCGGCTTGTCGAAGACCCCGTTCGGGCGGGGCCTGGCCCCCGCCATGCTGCACCGCCATGCCGCCCACTCCGAAGCCATCGCCCGCATCGCCTGGTGCGTCGCCGAGCGAGCGTTGGGTGTGGTCACCGGCGAAGTGGGAGTCGGCAAGACCGCCGCCACCCGGGCCGCGATCTTCGGACTCGACCCTGCCCGGCACATTGCCATCTACCTCGGCAACCCCGACGTCGAAGTCCGCGGCATCCACACCGCCATCGTCACCGCCCTCGCACCACGGCCCTCGGCATCGAGAACTTGCGATAGTTGAATGGGTGACTCCACCAGTACCGAGGCCGTGTCCATCACCGTGCGCCTTGCTAGAGGGTCTCGGTTACGGGCCGGCGGGCGCCGAGGCGGGCGGGAACGGCGGTCAGCACCGCCACCACGAGCACAGTGGCGAGCACCAGGGCGAGTAGTTGCCAGGGCGCGGGGAGCGTGGCCCTGCCGCTGTCACCGCCGGTGATCGTGTTGATGGCGGCGAACAGCGCGAATCCTCCTGGGAAGACGCCCAGGACAGCGCCGGCGAGCGCGGGCAGCACCTGCGCGGCTGCCATTGCCGTGCTCACTTCACCAGGGCTTGCGCCGAGGGCGCGGGTCAGGGCCGACGAATGCCGGTTGTCGAGCACCGTCGCCCAGGTGATGACGATGGCGTTGATCGCCGCCAGGGAGAGCAGGAGGACCGTCCAGGCGAGGAGCACGCGGCGCAGCACCTCCACTTGGGCATCGCCGTAGCCGCCGGCGAGTGGTTGGTCGGAGAGGAAGGCGTTGAGCACCAGGAGGACGTAGATCCCGCTGACTGTGATCGCGATACTGATCACACCCAGCACGACCCGGCGCGGGCGGCGGGCGGCAACCCGGAAGGCGAGGAGCAGTGGGATGGGCAGCCGAGCCGAGAGCGCGATCAGCCAGCCGATGCGGCGGGGTGGGCGTGGCGAGTCGGCCAGCGCGGCGATCGTGCTGACGCGGGCAGCTCGTACGGTTGGGACGATTGTCGCGACCACCGCGACTCCCAGCGCCACGGCCATCACCAGACCGATTGTGGACATGGTCATGGGCGGTGGGCCTGCGGCGCCGACGAGGCCGGCGCTTGGCTCGGTGAGCAACGGAGCGGTCAGCGTTCCGACCGTCAACCCGGCCGCGGTGGCTCCGATGGCCACGAGAACGTACTCCGCGAGCAGGACGGCGGCGACGAGGCCTGGAGTTCCGCCGACGGCCTTGAGGAGCCCGACGCGTCTGTGCTGGTCGGCCATCCGGCCGCCGACCAGCACAGAGAGACTGGCCACGGCGAGCAGCCCGAGCAGCCAGGCGCCGATCATCAGCAGGATCTGGGAGTCCTTGGCCAGCTCGGTGGCGTCTTCGAGGATGTTCTCCCAGGACTGCAGGTGTGTGCTGCTGTTCTGGTTGGCGTTGACGAACGTCTGGGCCTGGTCCGGGTCGGCCAGTTTCAGGTTCGTCACGTAGGTCAGGTTGCTCGGATCGAGGCTTCGCACATCTGTCTGGGTGAGCCAGACCAGTCCGGGGTTCTGCAAGAGCCCTTCAGGCGTGTCGGCCGACATTGGCCCATTTATGCATCCCTGGGCGACAAGACAGGATCCACTGGGATAGGGCGCCATGGCGGCGGAGACCGCTACGCCGACGACCTCGAACGGTCGGCCGTTCAGGTTGACCGGATCGCCGACGCGCACCTCGAGCGCGTTGGCGAAGGCGGCCTCGACCACGACGCCGCCGTCGCGTACCCAGCTTCCCTGTGTCAGCTTGGGCTGGTCGACCGACGCGGCCGCGGCCTCGCGCCCGACGGCCTGTATGTCTGAGGTTCGACCCGATGCCTGGAACTTGGCCGCGGTGACTGGGTAGGGCCCGCTGTGGTCGGCGACGCCGGCCAGTTTCTCCAGGTCGGACAGGGGCGTGGGCTGGCCGGCGCTGGCGACCACATCGGGTCCGTTGGTCGCCTCCCGGGTGCTCTGGTAGGGGTCGCCGGCCGCGTCGCGCAGGACGAGCCCGAGCGTCAACGTCGTGGTGGCGGCCATGACGGCGAGCAACAGCAGCACGGTCTCGGTACGGCGGCGCCGGAGGTCACGAAGGGCGAGGCGGCACACAAGCAGGAGATGGCCGATCACCTTCAGTCCTCCAGTCCGATCAAGGCGCCGAGCTTGCCGGTGGTGCCGCCCGTCAATCTGGTCTCGTCCACTAAGGCGCCGTCGCGCATCGAGAACATCCGGTCTGCGGTTGCCGCGATCCGCGGGTCGTGGGTGACGATGGCCAGCGTCTGGCCGGACTCGTGCAGGTCCTCGAAGAGCTGAAGGACGTCCAGAGTGGCGGCGCTGTCGAGATTTCCGGTCGGTTCGTCGGCCAGCACGACCTTCGGCTCGTTGCTCAGCGCACGGGCGACCGCGACCCGCTGCCGCTGGCCGCCGGAGAGCGCGGAGGGCAGGAACCGCGCCCGGCCGGCCAGCCCGACCTGTTCCAGCAGCTCCTCCGCACGCCGTCTGGCGGCACGCGGTGAGCGCCCGGCCAGCAGCGCCGACAGTTCGACGTTCTCCACGGCGGTGAGCTCCTCCATCAGGTGAAATGACTGGAAGACGAAGCTGACGTCAGTCCGTCGCATCCGGGCCAGGGCCTTCTCGCTGATGTCGTCGATGCGGCGGCCGTTCAGCGACACCTCTCCGGCCGAGGGCCGGTCCAGGCCCCCGAGCAGGTGTAACAGCGTGGACTTCCCGCAGCCGCTGGGGCCCATGATCGCCACCGTCTCTCCCGCGCCGATCTCGAGATCGACGCTGTCGACGGCGCGCACCAACCCCTCACCCTTGCCGTACTCCTTTCGCAATCCGCGAGCTCGAAGCACGGGCGTATCTGCAGAACTGCTCACGATCCACTCCTCCGGCAGGTCCAGTTCTTCTCACATGCCTCAAGCCAGCGCAGGTCCGCCTGTAGTCGAAGCACGATTCCCTCCAGCAACAGCGCCGCGTCCGAGCGGTCCGGCTCGGCCATGGCGGCGCGCTGGGCGTCACGCAGCCGGCGCAGCAGCTCGCGGCGCTGGGTGTCGACGATGGTGAGCGGGTCGGCAAGCCCTGCCGACGCCGCTGCGATCAATTTGAGATGGAACTCAGCGAGGTCGGGTTTCGGCCAACTCACCTCGGCGATCCACTCGGCGACTCGCTGTTGGCCGCTGGGGGTGAGCGTGTACACCTTTCGATCTGACCGGTCGGCGTCATCGGCGGACCTCTCGACTGCCAACAGGCCGGCCTTTTCCAGCCTGGTCAGCGTGACATAGACATGGCCGGCGTTCATCGCGTCACCGAGCGGACCGAGCGCGTCGCGCAGCCTCGCGCGCAGTTGGTAGCCGTGCGAAGGCTCCTTCGCCAGCATCGCCAGCAGCACTTCCTGCTGCATTGGTCACCTCCTCTAACCGTTAGCCACTATAGCTAACGGTTAGCCTCGGTGGGCGGCTGCAGCCTTGAACAGTGCAGTGACCGTGATCGGGCGGTTGCGGAACCGACGGACAGCCGTCATCGATGAGAACGATCTCGCTGGGGTGTCCCCCAGGGCACAAATGGGATGCGGGTGGGATGGTCGCTGGTCAGCGTCCCGCGAGTACCGCGTAGGCGTACGCGTTTGATGAGGTTCTGCGCGGCTGCCGTTCTGCGTCAGAGCCCCACATTCCGCATGGCGTTATCTCGCCAGCGGTCCACGGCCCGGATGTACCGCAAGACCACGGGTGAGGCGGGGGCCCAGCGGCCATGTTTGGCGATGACGGCGACGGGGACGCCGGCGGCGTAGGCGACGGTGGCGCCGCCGGCGCGCAGGCTGTGCGCGGTGACGGTGTGCGCGTACGGCACGCGGGCACGCACGGCGAGGTCGCGGACGATGACGTTGACCGCGTCGGCGCCGAGCGAGGGGCCGACGCTGCCATACCGGTTGATGCGGCGCAGCAGCCTTCCGGTGGTGTGTCCGGCCTGGTCGAGGACGTGCAGCCAGTCGCGCCAAGCGGTGACGGGGTCAGTGAGGGGGTGGCTGCCGCGGGGGATGGCGATGGTCTCGCCGGCGGAGTCCTTGTCGGTCTTGGAGGTGCGAATGCTCACCTCGAGCCCGTCGGCGACCTCGCGCACGTCGTCCCTGGTGAGGGCGACGAGTTCGCTACGGCGGCCCATCAGGGCCAGGCCGAGCACGAGCAGCAGCCGGTCGCGCCGCCCGATCGGCGTGTCCAGGTCGCAGGCAGAGACCATGGCGCGCAGCGCGTCGATGGTGATGGGCGGGGCTTCGCGCTGGCCGCGGCCGCCGTCCTCGGCCCGGCGGCGTTTATAAGCGCGCAGCGCGAGCCGGGCCGCCTCGGTGACCGGCTGGCCGGCATGCCCGGACAGGCGGTGCATGGTGCGCACGGCGGCGATGGCCTGCTCGATGCTGGCCGGCGCCTGGCCGGCATCGCACAGCTGTGAGGTGTATTCGGCCAGCGTGTGCCCGGTCGCCGGCAGGGCGACACGGCCGTGTCCGGCGCACCAGGCGGTGAAGGCGGCCCACTGGCGGGCGTAGGCGCGACGGGTGTTGGCCGGCACGCCGTCGGCGATCCGGGTGCGGGTCTGCTCGCTGAGGGCATAGTCGGCGGCGGTGTGCGCGCCGCCGTTGTCTGGAACCGGGAAAATCGGCGGTCGCTCCCCCGCCGTGGGGGCCGGCAGCGCCGGTTCAAGGTCACTCACGCCTGTCTCCCGTCCACTTCCACACCGTCTCGGCACCGCGATCCTGACCCGCGATAAGGAAGGTTATCACGGGTCAGGATTCAGCTGATGACCGTTTGCGAACGCACGGAAAATATGCGTTCGAACGCTTAGAACGCTAAGCTACGGACTGTGGCAGACGATCAGGAAACTGTGGCGGCCAGCATTCCGGCCGAGACCGGTCAAACAGGCGATGACGGGATGGACCGTCAGGAAGCGGAACCGATGTGCGCCGGCCCCGGCTGCGCCAAAGCCCTGCCCGGACGCAGTAGCCGCGCCAAGTACTGCAGCGACGCCTGCCGCGCCGCGGCCTACCGGGCGCGTACCACCGCGCACGCTGCTCCCGTGGCCAACGCGCTGCTGCGCACTCAGGGTCTCCTTGCGCCGCTGCTGGCCGCTGGAGAGCAATGGCAGGCCGCCCAGGAAGCCCTGCGCACCCAGCTCGCCGAGGTGAGTACCGGCGCACTGGCCCAAGTGGAGGCCGCCGAACAGGCCGCCGAGGAAGCGCGCGCCGCCGCCGCGGCGGCTGAGCAACGCGCCACGACCGCGGCCAACACCGCCACCACCCGGATCGCCGCCGCCGAACAGGCCCGTACCCAGGCCGAAACCGCTCGCGACCGTGCCGAGGAGCGCGAGCAGGACGCCTGGCGACAGGTCGGCGAACACCAGACCGCCCGCACCCAAGCCGAGCGGCTCGCCGCCGACCGGCAGCGCCAGGCCGAGCACAACCGGGACGCCGCCCAGCAGCGAACCGCCGAGCTCACCGAGCTGCAGACCGCAACGACTGCCCGCATCGCCGAACTGGAACAGCAGGTCGACGACCGCCAGCGCGAGCTCACCGACCTCCATCGCCAATTGCGGGAACAGGAAGCCCGGACCCGGAAAGCCGAGCAAGAGCGCGACCAGGCCCGTGGCACCGCCGCGGCGCACTCCCAGGAAACCGAACGGCTTCGCCGGTCGTTTGCCGCCGAACAACAGCGGCGCGAGCAGGCTGTCACCGCCGCCGCCGTAGCCGAGCAGGCCCGCACTGCAGCCGACCAGGCCGCGATCACCGCTGCCGCCGAGGCTGAACGGTTGCGCAAAGAGCTCACCGAACTCAATAGCGTGCTGAAGACTGCTCAGCAGCAACGCGAAGAGGCCAACACTGCCGCCGCGGTAGCGCAGGCTCTATTGCGCGAGCAGCAGGGCGCTGAGCCTGGCGGCTCTGCTGACGCGGCCGACGACAGGAGGTCTCCCGATCGCCGGAGTCTCGAACCGGTAAACCATGACGATCCCTCGCCCGAGAGCGACGACGACCCTTGAGTTCAGCGGGGACGTCGGCGTTGGATGGGGTCGGCTTCAGCGGTGACGCGGGCGGAGGTCTCTTCGCCGAGGCGGACCTAGCGGCCGAGGCTGGCCAGGTGCTGGTGGCGGCTCTTGGCCTGCAGTTCGGGCGCGAAGCGGCCGGCTTGTGCCAGATGCTGGAGTGCGCTGTGGCGGAGCTGGTGCAGCGTCCAGCTCTGCCGGTGCGGGCCGAGCTTGGCCGAGGCGGTCTTGAACAGGTACTCGGCGCGCGGGTAGGACAACCGCCCCCGCCCTGTGGCCGGTCAATGTCGGCACTCCAGGGGCCGGGCCGGGTTGGTGGCCAGCAGCTCTTGGCGCTGAGCCCAGGTGGTGAAGGAACACAGGGCGGACAGGTGCCGGTTCCAGGTGGCAGCGGCCGCGCTCTTCCAGCGATCCATCACCGCGGCGTAGTGCTCGGGGGCCAGGGCGGCGACGGGATGGGCCGGGGCTTCCTGCGCGCCAGCGACGATTCAGCGGCAGATGTTGGGGCGCCGTTTCCTCGAGGCAGGGAGTTCACTGAGGCCGGCGGCGGAGCGCTCGTTGCTCGGCGGCGTCGAGCGCGGGTATGAGGGGTGCGAGCGTGGCGCGAAGGAGGTCCGGTAGCGAGCCAGACGGCACGACGAGCCCACTGATGGTGGAGGACGAGGCAGTCGTTTGCAGCCACTGCTCGATCGCCACGCGAACTGCGGCGGCCACGCTCGCCGCGAGCACCCGTGCCGTGTGCGGGTCGCCATCGCCGAGACGTTCGGCGATCGCGTCGGTGAGGGGATGTTCGATCGCGGTAGTGGTTTCGACGAATGCGTCGCGCAGCGCGGGGCGGGTGATGATCAGCAGCAACGCGTCCCGGCCGGATTCGTCCGGGGCGGTGTACTGATCCACGATCGCCTCGATGACGGTGTCGGCGAGGCCGGCACCGGCGGGCCGGTCGGACACCGCCGCCGCGATCCGCGCTTCCCGTTCGCCGGTGACGGCGGCGACGATCGCCTGTTCCCGGCTGGAGAAGTAGTTGTTGTACGTCCTCGGTGAGACGCCGGCGGCCTCGGCGATGTCGTCGACGCGCACGTTGTCCGGTCCGCGCTCAAGAGCCAGCCGCAGGGCCGCCGCGCGCAAGGCCTCTCGGGTGGCCTGCTTCTTCTGCTCGCGCAACCCCGTCCGTCTCGTCGTCACCGTCCCAGCATCCCAGTTTTGATACGTGTACGCAAATTTGCGTGCGCGCATTTTTTTTCTTAGCCTGGGCGTCCTCATCCCACAGGAAGGATCAATGCAATGAGGGCCAAGGGCATCAGCTACGACACCGGTTTCGTCCGCAATGGTGGGTTCTCCCGGGAGCGCTTCGACCCGGACGTGGTCAAGCGTGAGCTGGAGATCATCCGAAACGACCTGCACTGCACCGCGGTCCGCGTCATCGGCGGTGATCCCGGGCGGCTGGAGCTGGCCGCGACGTACGCCGCCGACCTCGGCCTGGAGGTCTGGTTCTCGCCCTACCCCCTCGAACTGACCGCCGAGGAGACGCTGTCGCTGTTCACCGACTGCGCCGAGCGGGCGGAGCGACTCCGGCAGCGGGGCGCCGAGGTCGTGTTCGTCGCCGGCGCCGAGCTGAGCCTGATGAACAAGGGATTCCTGCCAGGAGACACCCAGGAGGACAGGCTCGGACTGCTGCTGAACCAGCGGGATCGCCTGGCCGAGCGGGTCGGCGAGCTCAGCGCACGGGTCAACGACTTCCTCGCCGGCGCCGTCGCCCTCGTTCGCGAGCGATTCGGCGGCCGGATCACCTACGCCGCCATCCCGCTCGAGCGCGTCGACTGGGCGCCCTTCGACATCGTGGGCGTGGACCTCTACCGGTCGGCCGAGGTCGCCGACCAATTCGCCGAGGGCGTCCGTACGCTCGTGGCGCTGGGAAAGCCGGTCGCGATCACCGAGTTCGGCACCGCCGCCTACCGCGGCGCGGGCGACAGGGGCGGCCGCGTTCTGGAGATTCTCGAATTCGATCAGGAGACCGGCGCGCCGGTCCGGTTGAACAGCGAGTGCGTCCGCGACGAGGCCGGCCAGGCCACCTACCTGCGCGAGCTGCTGGAGATCTACGACGCCGCGGGCGTCGACAGCACCTTCGTCTTCCTCTTCGCGCTCGACAACTTCCCGCACCGCCCCGACGGCGACCCCCGTGACGACCTCGACCTGGCCAGCCCCGGCATCGTCAAAGTCCTCGAGAACCGCAGCGGAGACACCTACCCCGACATGCCCTGGGAACCCAAGGCCGCCTTCACCGCCCTCGCCGACTACTACCGCGGCTGACCACGTCGCAAAGACCGCACTCCCCAGCGAGCCGCACCGGCCACCGCCCGCCGGCCGGGCGCTTCAGCGCTTCATCCGCCCTGCCCCTTTTGCGGGCAAACAAAGGAGTACACATGATCACAGATGTCGTCATCGCCGGCGGCGGTCCGAACGGGCTGATGCTGGCCTGCGAACTGAGCCTGGCAGGGGTCCGGCCGGTCGTGCTGGAGCGGCTGCCGGAGCCGAGCGAGGAACCGAAGGCGAACGGATTGCTCGGCCAGGTCGTGAAAATGCTCGACCGCCGAGGGCTGTGTGAACGTCTCAGTGGTAGCCCAGGGCCAGGGCCGCCGCAGCCGAACTCCGCGTACTTCATGTTCGGCGCGATGGGCCTCGACCTGAGCCTGCTGGAGGACAGCCCCATCTATGCCCTGCCGGTGCCGCAGCGACGCATCGTGCAGGTTCTGCAGGAGCGCGCCATCGAACTGGGCGTGGAGATCCGGCGGGGACATGAGGTCGTCGGCCTGTCGCAGGACGACGACGCGGTCACCATCGACGTCGCGAGTCCGGGCGGGGCGTACCACCTGCGGGCTCGGCACCTTATCGGCGCGGATGGAGCCCACAGCACCACGCGCAAGCTCTCCGGCATCGGATTCCCCGGCATCACCTACGACCGGATGACCGTGCGCTCAGCGCATGCGACGGTCCCGGCGGACTGGGTCGAGCCCGCGACCGGTGCCCTGAACGTGCCCGGCTACGGCGCTGTTCCCCCGTTCATGCCCCATCGCACCGAGCACGGAGGGTTCTCCTACGCGCCGATGCCTGGCCACCCGCCGCTGGTCAGCACCACAGAGTGGGACCAGCCCACGACGGACGCTCCGATGAGCCTCGACGAGTTGCGGGCGAGCATCCGCCGCGTGCTCGGCGTCGACGTGCCGCTTGGTCCGCCCGACGGCCAAGGACCGCACGCGCTGCGCCGGCTGACCGGCGGTAACACCCGGGTCGCCGAACGGTTCGCCGACGGCCGGGTGTTCCTGATCGGTGACGCCGCCCACGTGTACGCCGCCACGGGAGGCGGTCCAGGGCTCAACCTCGGCCTGCAGGACGCGGTCAATCTCGGCTGGAAACTCGCCGCCGAGATCCGGGGAAGCGCCCCGTCCGGACTGCTGAACAGTTACGAGAGGGAGCGGCGATCGGCCGCCCAGCGCATGGTGCTGAACGCGCAGGCACAGGCGGCCCTGATCGCCCCCGGCAGCGATGTCACCGGACTGCGCGAGGTGTTCACCGAACTGCTCCGCGACCCGAGCACCGTGCAGCGCCTGGCCGAACTCACCGCGGGCGCCGACGTCCGCTACGACATGGGCGGACGCGAGGCGCACCCGCTGGTTGGCCGGTTCGCCCCGGACATGGAACTGCACACCCCCGACGGGGCCGGTCCGGCTGGCCGAGCTGACCAGAACCGCACGTCCCCTGCTGCTCGACCTGACCGAAGGAGCATCGCTAGCGGAGACACTTGCCGTGCGCCACGACCAGGTCGATATCGTCGCGGCGCGTTCCCAGACCCCCGCGCCCACCGCCCTGCTCCTTCGACCGGACTGCTATGTGGCCTGGGCATCCGCATCACCCCGACCAGATCCCACATCTTCGCCGTCCACCGCCTACGCGGCACTCGCGGCCCGCTGACACCAACTACTCCGTGCGGCTTCCGACAACTCCCGGTGCGCATGGTGTCCACTCCCCTTACTCTCCGGAACGCACGCCGTGGGATGAGGGTAGGCTCACTACGTTCCCAGGGGATTGACAACCCGCGACCGCGTCGCCACCGACGACGCCCGCCGCTTCGACCCCTTCCCGCTGCTGCGCGCCCTCCCGAGCAGGCCGTCAGACGCGCGGCCGGGCCAAGGGCCTGCGCCGCACACATCACTCCAGCAGGGAGAGGCACCGAACACGTGAAGGACACCGAGATCCCGCGGGCGGTGGCCGCGGCCGTCGACACGGCCGCCGAGTACGGTCTGGGCGCCGACGACGCCGCTGTGCTGCACAACTCGAACCGGATCGCCGTCCGGCTGCGGCCCAGCGGCATGCTCGCCCGGGTCGCGCCCCTCGCGCACCGCCTCGACTTCGAGGTCGAGATCGCCCGGCGCCTCGCCGGGACCGGCAGCCCGGTGGCGGGTCTCGATCCGAGGGCCGAACCCCGCGTCCATGTCCGCGATGGCTTCGCCGTCACCCTCTGGACCTACTACGAGCCCACCGCCGCACCCGAGAACCACCCACCCGCCGCCTACGCCGACGCCCTGGCCCGGCTGCACGCCGGCCTGCGCCGCATCAACTTCGCCGCACCGCACTTCACCGACCGCGTCGCCGACGCCCTCCGGGTGGTCGAGGACCCCGCCGTCAGCCCGGACCTCGGCGCCGCGGAACGCGCCCTGCTGACCGACACCCTCCACGGAATCAGCCGCGCGATCCTGGACCGCGGCACGCGGCAACAGCTCCTGCACGGCGAACCGCACCCCGGCAACCTGCTCGCCACCGCGGACGGACCGCTCTTCATCGACCTGGAGACCGCCTGCCGCGGACCCGTCGAGTTCGACCTCGCGCATGCTCCGGAGGACGTCGCCGCGCATTACCCAGGCGCCGACTCCGGGCTGCTCGCCGACTGCCGGATCCTCAGCCTCGCCCTCGCGGTCTCCTGGCGTTGGGACCGCGACGACCAACTCCCCGACGGGCGCAGAAGGGGCCGGGAGTGGCTCGCCCAGATGCAGGCCGACCTCGACCGCCGGGAGCACGCCGCCGGTGGCGGCCACTGAGCGGCGCCCCCGCCGAACTGGCCACACTGCGCTGTCTGGTCGACGACGGCGTCTCGGTCACCGAGGCCGCCCGCACCCTCAAGATCGGCCGCTCCACTGCCTACGAGGCGCTGGCCCAGCCCTGAGCAGCGACTCTGCCGTCCCGCGGCCCGTTTCTGCCGTATTCCGGTGGCACCCCCCCAAGAACCGACTCGGCCAGTTCGGCGGCCGTCGCGGGTGATGCTCCGTGGAGACCTTTTCTGCCCTGAGGACAGCGTTCAGTCCCAGCCAAGGCGTTGTTCCAGCAGCGCCTGCTGAGCCGGATTGGCGGTCAGCTTCAGCGCCCGCTCATCGGCCCGATGAGCCTCTTCGCGGCGGCCCAGGGCGCGCAGCAACTCGGCTCGGGTGGCGTGCAGGAGCAGGTACCGCTCCACTTCCCGGCCGAGGTCGTTCAGCTCGGCCAGGGCCGCCCCAGGACCTTCGACGTGCCGCAGGGCAATGGCGCGGTGCAGTCGCGTCACGGGCGAGGGTGCCAAGTGCAGCAGCATGTCGTACAGCACCAGGATCTGGGCCCAGTCGGTGGCGGCGAAGGTCTCGGCCTCGGCATGGCAGGCCACGATCGCCGCCTGCAGCTGGTACGGCCCCGGCCGCCGGTGGGCGCGGGCCGCGCGTGTGAGCAGGGCGGTGGCCTGCTCGATGGCCTGGCGGTCCCATAGGCCGCGGTCCTGGTCGGCCAGCAGCACCAGACGGCCCTGGGCGTCGAAGCGGGCCGCGCCACGGGCCCGGTGCAGCCGGATCAGCGCCAGCAGCCCGGCCGCCTCAGGCTCCTTCGGCAGCAGGTTCGGCAGCAGCGCGGCCAGCCACTCGGCGTCATCGACCAGGTCGCGCGCCTGGGCCCGCTCCGATGTGCTGGACAGGTAGCCCTCATTGAACAGCAGGTAGATGACCGCCAGCACCTCGCTGACGCGCTGCGGCAACTCCTCCTCGGCTGGAATGCGGTACGGGATCCCGGCCTCGCCGATCTTGCGTTTGGCGCGGGTGATGCGCTGCGCCACCGTGGCCTCGGGCACCAGGAACGCGGCGGCGATCTGCGCGGCCGACAGCCCGCACACCACCCGCAACGTGAGCGCGATCTGCGCGGCCCGCGACAGCGCCGGATGGCAGCAGGTGAAGATCAGCCGCAGCCGGTCATCACGCGGGACGGGAGCCGGCCAGGTGAGCTGGGCGAGCTTGGCCCGGTAGTTCGACTCCCGGCGCAGCACGTCCAGCCCCCGCCGCCGGGCCACAGTGAACAACCAGGCGTCCGGCCGCTCGGGGACCCCCTCGATCGGCCAGCGCCGCAGCGCGACCTCGATCGCGTCCTGCACCAGGTCCTCGGCCGCGGCGAAGTCGCCCAGCAGCGACACCAGGGACGCGGCCAGCCGGCCCGCGTGCTCACGCACCACGCGGGCCAGCACCTCCTGGCTCACCTGCCCGTGCACCGGCGCGTTCACGAGGCCGGGCGGATCTCCACGATCGGGCAGGCCGGCCAGGAACGGGCGATCTTCAGCGCCTCGTCCAGGTCGGCCACCTCCACCTCGCCGAACCCACTGACCACCTCCTTACCCTCCACGAACGGCCCGTCAGTGATGACGGGCTCGCCCTGGCCCAGGCGCATCGTGGTGGCCGTGTGCACCGGCGCCAGATGCGTATGGTGAGTGATCTTGTCGGCGTGGTCGGCGAACCACTGCCCGACGGCCGCGTAGGCGGCCTGCTGCTCCAGCTCACCCATCGCTTCCAGCCGCTGGGCGAACTCCTCGGTCTCGACGAACATCAGCACGTACTTCACGATCGCTGCCTGCCTTTCCGTCTCAGCTCACCGGCAGGGTGGCGTACAGGTCGACGCCGTTGCCGTCCGGGTCGGCCACCGTGGCGTACCGCATGCCCCAGAACGCGTCGAACGGCTCGGCGATCCCCCGGTAGCCCGCCGCGACCAGCTCGGCGTAGGTGGCGTCCACCCTGGCCGGGACGTCGAACTCGAAGCACAGCAGGGTACGCGGCCCGCCGGTCGGCGCGCTCCAGCCGGGCAGGAACGGCGTGCGGAAGCCCTCGGTGTCCAGCATGACGTGCAACCCGTTCGGCAGGTCACAGCCTGCGTGCTCGGGCGAGTGCTCGTCGACCTTGAACGCAAGGCCCAGGCGGGCGTAGAAAGCTACCGAGGCGTCCAGGTCGGAGACCACGATGTCGATGGTGTTCAGGGTGGGATGCATGTTGCGCTCCTTCAGGGCTCGGCCGGTGATTTCCAGCCCGTCCGCGAGATTGCCCTCGGAGGTCTACCTCGCCTCACCGCGAAGTGAACACTGCGAGATGCCCGCTGACGGCCTGGCCCTCACCTCACAGACGATCGGCCGAGGCCTCGACACGACACCAGCGCCGAAAATCTTCCCGCGCCAGAAGCGCAGCCTGATCAGTCCAGGCGGCCCATGACGACGAGCCCTCCAGGCCGCAGCCTGACCGGGTGCACCGCCCCACTGCAACCCCCGTGGGATCGCGAGCCGGCCCCGGGCTGCTCCGGCTGGCACTGCTGGAGATGCCTTCAGTTTGTGCTGCGCAGGTGGTTGCTGGGTTTTGTTTTTTGGGTGATTGGGGAGATTTTGCTCCTACGGACGCCCTTTACAATGTAGATTTATACCTGACGCTCCCTCGAGCCTCAGCGGCGCATGGGCCAGCGGCCACGCGCTCAAGCTTGGTCCAGCCCGTCCAGCCTCGCTGCTGCAGCAGTTCGATCAGCCGACGCGCCGGCGGCACAGTGTCGAACGCCAACGTGTCCATCAGCTTGACGAGCGGTAGCTCGATATCGGTGTCGTCGACATAGTCCTCTCCCCGCTCGTCGGCCATCCGCGTGATGTAGGCGGCCAGCTTGTCTGCCAGCTCCACCAGCCGCGGGTCGTCGTCGGCTCGGTCGAGAGCCTCGCCCAGGGTGAGGTAGAAGTCGACGAGCTGCGGGTCATCGAGCTGCTCCCGCTTGCGTGCCATCCACTCCGGGACCCGCTCGGGCGCGTGCGCCGTCAGGGGGATCCAGCCGTCACGCTCGGCCTGGATGATCCGCTCGTCGACCCCGAGCGCCCGCAGCCGGTCGAGATACCCCACCACCTCCGGCGGCAGCACCAGGTGGTCCCCGGCGGCGAGGCGGGCGATCCGCTCGCGATGCCGCTGCCGCTCGCGGATCTCCGCCCGCAGCCTCCTGTCGATGTCCGCGATCGCCGCGGCGAACTCCTCCTCGCCGGCCCGCAGCAGATCTCGTACCCGCGCCAGCGGAACCCCGGCCTCAGCGAGGGTCCGGATCTTGATCAGCTCGACCACGGCGCCGGCGTCGTATCTGCGGTAGCCCGAATGGTCCCGCTCCGGCTCCGGCAGCAACCCCTTGGCGTGGTAGTGCCGCACCGCGCGGACCGTCACTCCGGCGTACGACGCCAGCTCGCCGATCGTCAGCATCAGAGCAGTCTCCAGGAGCCGCTCAAGAGGTCGCCTCTGTATCGCGGATGATCCGGGCGACTTGCGGGGCGTGGGTGAAGACCAGTTGGTGGTCGGCGTCTAGCCAAGTGGTGGCGATGTGCGGGTGCTCGCGGACGAGCCGCTCGACGCCTGCACGCCAGTTCCGGTTGAACCGAGGCGCGGGTCCTTCGCCGCTGTCGCCGGCCATCGAGGTCGACATGATCACGCTGATGGGCCGGTCGATCGTCCTGAACCGGTCGAGGATTCCGGACCGGATCACATCGATCTCGAGGTTCAAGTCGAGAATCTCCTGGGCGGTGAGCAGCACCTGACGCGCGGTGCCCCGCTTGGCCCCCTGCTGCGCCGCCATGTCCTCCCACATGGCGCGGAACTCCGGCAGGACGGCCTCGGTAATGAACGGTTCGGGTACCGGGTTCGCCCCGTCGATGAGAACAAGCCCGGCGACCATGCCAGGATGCTCCGAGGCATAGTGCACGGCCAGGTCAGCGCCCAGCGAGTAACCCACCAGCACAGGCGCCGCGGGCATGTCGCGGTTTCTCAGCTCCGCCATCACCGCGTTGAGATCGCTGAGGAACGCCTCGAAGGAGTACCGGTCGGCGGCCGTGGTGAGGCCATGGCCCCGCAGGTCGAAGGTCACCATGTCGTGGTCGCGCCGCAGCAGCTCGGTCAGCTCACGCAGGTCGGCCTGGGTCGAGTTCAGGCCAGGGCACAGGACCAGCGGTCGTCCCCGGCCCTCGCGAGACACCGGGATCGCGACGCCGTCGTGGTGGATGGTGAAGTGCCGCATCGTCCTGTCGCCTCTCTCCGCCCGCTCTCCATCATTGTTGTGTTCGTCGTACAGCCCGGCGACCTCGATCGCACTGGTTTCCGTGGTCATGCCACCATGCTGAAAGCTTGACCCTGCGTCAGGGTCAAGCGGCCCGGCAACATGACGGCCACACACCCGCGGTCGCCGACTTCTGGCCACGACTGGGAGACCGTTACCTGCGGGAGCTGGCGGATGTCCGCCAGAAGGACGAAGCCGAGCCGGTGCGGTCGGTCCTGCGCGATCCGGATACCGTGATGGCGCAGTCGGCGGTGGCCCGGCATACCGAGTTGGAGATAGGCGTTCGAGCCCCACGTCACGACGAAGCCGGTCGCGCCCAAGGCCATGCTGTGCTGCCCCCCGGCGGCCACCGCGACCAGGCCGTGCAGGTTGCCCAGCACCCTGGTGGGGTTTGGGGCGCGCAGTCATGGTGCCGTCGCCCAGCTGGCCCTGGTTGTTGCGGCCCCAGGCGAACAGTTCGTTCGTGCCTCCAGACAGGGCCAGAGTGTGGTTCTCACACGCCGACAGCGTGGAGATCTGGGACAGCGAGATCGCCCGGGGTGAGTGGCGCTCGACGGTGGTGCCATCGCCGAGCTGGCCGTAGTCGTTCTCGCCCCACACGCGGACGGTGCCGTCGGACTTGAGCGCCATGCCGAAACTGGCCTCAGGCCGAGGCTGGATGGAATGCCCCCGTGGCGGTGACGTACATGCCCCAGTGACGATCCAGCAAAGATCCATCTGCCTTCAACCGTGTGGGCCCTGATCACGGATGAGGGGCGAGAGGACTTTGACATGCAGGTCAGGAGCCCCCTTCAAGGGTTGTCCGAAGGCCCTTCGCTTGAGGCAGAAGGGTTCGGTTCGGTCGCGTCGGGTGCTGGCCCGGTCGGTAGCACCCCTGGGCGGCGACGCGCGTGGACGCGCCGTACAGACGAGGTCTGTTGATCACGACATAGCATGACCTGATGGGCATTTCCCGGCTCTCCACAGAGGCGCGGCAGCGGCGCAGTTCCGAGATGCGCGCGTTCCTCCGGTCGCGGCGAGCCCGGGTGATGCCCGCTGACGTGGGCATGCCGGCAGGCGAAGGCCGCCGTACGCCCGGGCTGCGGCGGGAGGAGGTGGCGGTGCTCGCCGGTGTAGGAGTGTCCTGGTACACCTGGCTCGAGCAGGGACGCGACATCAACGTCTCCGCCGACGTCCTGGACGCCATCGCCAGGGTGCTGCGCCTGGAGCCCGCGGAGCGCGAGCACCTGTACCTGCTCGCCGGCCTCAACCCGCCGCAGCCGGCGCCGTCCGAAGGACGGATCCCCGATGCCGTGCGGCGACTGCTGGAGGGCTGGCTGCCGCGGCCCGCGTACGTCATCGACCGGCACTGGAACGTCCTCGCGGTCAACCGCGCGGCGGAGATCGTATTCGAGTGCAACGAGTACGACCACAACTGCCTGGTCAGCTTCTTCACCAACGCCCGCTACCGTGCGGCGGTCGTGGACTGGCACGACGCGGCGCGAGCGATGATCGGCCTGTTCCGGGCGGACGCCGCCCGCTACCCGGACGATCCCGAATTCGGCCGCCTGGCCGCGGACATGTACGCCGCGAGCCCTGCCTTCGCCGAGATCTGGGCGGGACTCCCCGTGGGCGGCCCCACTCACGGCACCAAGGCCCTGGAGATCGCCGGCCTGGGGACACTGACCTTCGAGGCCACCACCCTGCCGCTGCCCGAACTGCCCGGCCACCGCCTGTCGCTGCACACCCCCGCACCCGGGACGGGAACGGAGGCGCTGCTGGAGCGTTTGGTGGTGGTGTCAGACCCAGGTTCAGCCAGCACTGCCGCGTAAGCTCGCACCGCTCGAGGATCGTCGGCATGAGGCGATTCACGAACAGAACAGTTTTGATCACCGGCGGCACCAGCGGCATCGGCTTCGCGACCGCGCGCAGACTCCTCGACGAGGGCGCGTACGTCGTCATCACCGGCCGCGACCAGGCCCGCCTCGACACCGCGGCAGAACGCCTGGGCTCCGAGCGGGTCCTGCCCGTCCGCGCGGACGTCAGCGTTGACGCCGACCTCGATCTCCTCGTGCGGCGCGTCGAGACCTGGCGCGGCGCCCTCGACGCGGTCTTCGCCAATGCCGGAATCGCGGACTTCAGGCCAGAGTTCACCCCGAAGGACTTCGACCACACCGTCGGAATCAACTTCAAGGGAGTGTTCTTCACGATCCAAAAGGCGCTGCCGCTGATGGGCGACGGAGGCGCCGTCGTCATCAACGCATCCTGGACCCTGCACCGCGGCCTCCCTGCGGCCTCGATCTACGCCGCCAGCAAGGCTGCCGTGCACAATCTCGCCCGCACGCTCGGCACCGACCTCGCGCCACGTGGCATCCGCGTCAACTCCATCAGCCCCGGCTACATCGAGACCGAGATGTACCGGTCCGTCATCGACCCCGGCGCGGAGACCCGCATCACGGCGGAGGTGCCGCTCGGCTCGCTCGGCCACCCGGACGATGTCGCCGCTGCCGTCGCCTTCCTGGCCTCGGACGACGCGTCGTACATCACTGGTCAGGATCTCGTCATCGACGGCGGCCTCGTGGCAGCGGCGCCCCTCGGGCTGCGCCTTTGACAGCCGTACAACAGCCGTAGGGGTCGGGGTGGGCGGCTGGCGTGTGGGGGCGGCCGGGCAGTAGCGGGGTCGCGGCGAGCACGGCCGCGATGAGCGCGCTGACGAGCCAGAAGACACTGTGGAAGCCGGCGATCACGTCCGTGGAGGTCTGCAGGATGAGGGTGACCAGGGCGATGCCGAGTGCGGCGCCGAGCTGGTTGAGCATGTAGAGGACCGAACTGCCCTGCGCGACCAGCGGGCCGGGCAGGCTCCGGTACAGCGAGCCCATCGTCGGCGCGCTGAAGCAACCCATGCCCAGGCCGATGGTCAGCGCCGCCAGCACCGGCCACGCCTGGCTGCTGGCGGCGTCAATCCGGGTGAAGGCCAGGGCACTGAGCCCGGCCACGAGCGCGCCGCCGGCGGCCAGGCCACGCGCTCCGACGCGGTCCGACAGCCGTCCGGCCAGCGGCATGGCGATGGCGCCGCCCAGGCCCACCGGTGCCATCAGCAGACCGGCGGCGAGCACGCCGTGGCCGTGTGCCTGCTGGTAGTACAGCGGGAGCGCGAACAGGGTCGCGAAGTTGGCCAGCCCGCCCAGGCCCATGATGGTGACGCTGGCGGTGAAGCCTCGGCCGGCGAACAGCCGTACGTCGATCAGCGGCGGGGTGCGGCGGGAGCCGAGCGCGCGCAGGACGTAGCCGGTGATCAGCACGATGCCTCCGGCCAGCGGCAGCAGAGCCTGCCAGGCGGTGAGCGCCCCGTGCTCGGCCGTCTGCGACAGGGCCAGGACCAGCGCGGCGAACCCCGGCGCGAGCAGGGCCAGCCCCAGGACGTCGAGCCGGACCGCCGAGTGCCGTCCGGCTGGTGGCTCCGCGGGCAGCACGCGTACGGCCAGTAGGTACGCGATCAGGCCAACGGGCACGCTGAGCAGGAACATCCACCGCCACGAAAGGCCGCCCAGGACGGCGCCGCCGGCGATCGGTCCCAGGACCGGGCCGAGGGACAGCACCACGCCCATGAGCCCCATGACGCGCCCTGCGCGCGCCGGTCCGGCCGCGCGGGCCAGCAGGATCAGTACGAGCGGGTCGAGCACCCCGGCGCCGAAGCCCTGCAGGGTGCGGAAGGCGATCAGGCTGCCGGCGTTCCAGGCCAGTCCGGCGGCCAGCGATCCGGCGATGAACACCGCCAGACCGGCCAGCCACAGCCGCCGTCCGCCGTACCTGTCGACTGCCCAGGTGGTGAAGGGGATGGTGGCAGTGACGGCGAGCAGGAAGCCGGTGGAGGCCCAGCCGACCGTGCTGAGCGAGGCATCCAGGGCGCTCGCCAGTGTCTTGGTGGCGACCGCGGCCATCGTGCTGTTGAGGATGCCCAGCAAGCCGCCGAGCAGGACTACGCCGATCAACGCCAGGAGTGGCCGATCCAGGCGATCAGCCGGAGAGATTGAACTCATGGGTTCAAAGTAGTTATCTGGTGAATCCAGTGCAACTCACCCGTTCACATGGTTGAACCGACCGGTACAATCGAGACATGGCTACCGCACGCGGACGCATCGACAAACGGCTGGCGATCCTGGATGGCGCCTTCACCGTGTTCGCCCGACGTGGCTACGCCCAGGCCTGCGTTCAGGAGATCGCCGATGAGGCCGGTGTGGCCAAACCCACGGTCTACAACCACCTCACCGACAAGGCGACCCTCTTCCGGCACGCGATGCAGGCCGCCGCCCACAGCGTGTTGGACCAACGACTCGCCGCGCTGAAGCCACTCACCGAGCCTGGCCCCGACCTCCGCACCACAATGGAAGAGGTCGGCCACCATCTGGTGCGCCTGCACGCCGACGACCGCTCGTGCGCACTGCGGCGCCTGCTTTACGCGGAGCTCACGCACTTCCCTGACATCCTCGACATCGTCGTCGAGAGCGGTCCGCATCGTCTCAGCCAGGCGCTCGCCGACCGGCTGGCGCGGCTCATCCTCGCCGGCCGCCTACACGCCACCAACCCCGATCAGGCCGCCGAACACTTCCTGGCCCTGCTCATCGGCCCGCTGGAGGCGCGCTCCCAGATGGGCACCCGCCAGATCGACGACACCGAACTGCAGGAGATCGCCCGCGCCGCCGCCCACACCTTCCTGCAAGCCTTCGGCGCTGAGAACGCAAAGGCGCGGCAGTCTGCCGAGTGATCGCCGCCGGATTCGGATGGCGCGAACAGTGCTGCAACCGCCACAAGCTGCGCGCCCGGCGGGCCACGGATCCGTGACACGGCCTCGAACGCGGCGAACCCCGGGCGCCTCGGATTACAGCTTGCCGCCGAGGAGCGGTCGCGCCTTCGGCGGCGATGCCGGTTGGGATGACTCGCCGATTCCGGCTGAGCGCAGATAGGCCTCCGCTGTCTCGCCGAATGAGCGATGGACCGCTTCGGGCGAGGCCCGCACAGCTCTCCTTATGATCCTTTAACATCTGGGACTCTAAAGTACTAGCAGGCTAGTTAAATGGAGAAGCCGGTGATCGAGTTCCATCTGGACGGCAGGTCGGGTGTTTCGCCGTATCTGCAGCTGGTCCAGCAAGTACGGCATGCGCTGCGGCTCGGTGTGCTGCGCGAGGGCGACCAGCTGCCGACCGTCAAGGAGGTCGTGGCGCACTTGGCGATCAACGCCAACACCGTCCTGAAGGCCTACCGGGAACTCGAGCACGAGGGCCTGGTCGCCGCCCGGCCAGGGGTGGGGACGTTCGTGACGGCGACGCTCACCAACGCCTCACTGGCCGCGCACGGCCCGCTGCGGCTGGAACTGCGGCGCTGGCTGGCCAAGGCCCGCCGGGCCGGCCTTGACGACGAAAGCATCGAGGCCCTCTTCATGACCACCTTTCGGACCACCGCTCAGGAGGACATAGCGTGAACGCTGTCCTACAGGCCCAGGGACTGGGCAGGAAATACGGCAAGCGCTGGGCGCTGCGTGAGTGCACCATCGACATCGCGGCGGGCCACGTCGTGGGGTTGGTGGGTCCCAACGGAGCCGGCAAGACGACGCTGCTGAAGCTGGCCACCGGCCAGCTGGAGCCGACGGCGGGCGGCATCACCGTGCTGGGCGGCCGTCCCGCCAGCGGCCCGGCGCAGTTGGCCAGGGTCGGGTTCGTCGCCCAGGACACCCCCGTCTACGCCGGGCTGAGCGTCGCCGATCACCTGCGGCTGGGAGCCCGGCTCAACCCCCGCTGGGACGCCGCCATGGCGCGGGACCGGATCGCGCAACTCGGTCTCGATCCCGCCCAGCGGGCAGGCAAACTGTCGGGCGGCCAGCGTGCTCAGCTCGCCCTCACCCTGGGCCTGGCCAAGCGGCCGCAGCTGCTGATCCTGGACGAGCCAGTCGCCTCGCTCGACCCGCTGGCCCGCCGCGAGTTTCTGCAGGGGCTGATGGAGGCCACGGTCGAGCATGAGTTCAGCGTGGTGCTCTCCTCCCACCTGGTCTCCGACCTGGAACGGGTGTGCGACTTCCTGATCGTGCTCGTCGACTCCCGCGTCCAGGTGGCCGAGGAGGTCGACCAGCTGCTGGCCACCCATCACCGGCTCACCGGCCCGCGCCGCGATCCCGACCGGCTCCCCGCCGGCCAGCACGTGGTCTCCGCACGCCACACCGACCGGCAGAGCACGTACGTGATCCGCACCGACGCCCCGATCCACGACCCCGCCTGGACGGTCACCCAGCTCAGCCTGGAGGACCTCGTCCTGGCCTACATGGAGAAGCGCACCGCCGAGAACCGGCGAGTCGCCCTGGAGGTGCGGTGATGATCTGGCTGACCTGGCGCCAGTTCCGCGGCTCGGCCGCGACGATGGCCGCCCTGCTCGTCATCCTCGCCACCGCCCTGGCCCTGACCGGTCCCGGCCTGGCCGCCGACTACTCCGCCGGGATCGCCGCCTGCACGCAGGACAACACGTGCGACCGCTTCTACGACCGATTCTTCGACGGGCACGAGACCTCGTTCACGGCCCTGACCCTCGTCGTGCTGCTCCTGCCCGCCCTCGCCGGGCTCTTCTGGGGAGCACCGTTGATCACCCGCGAGCTGGAGGCGGGCACGCACCTGATGGTGTGGAACCAGAGCATCTCCCGCACCCGCTGGCTGGCGGTCAAGCTCGGGCTGATGGGCTTGACCGCCGTGGCCTTCGCCGGCCTGTGCGGCCTCATGGTGACCTGGTGGTCCGGCCCTCTGGACAAATCAGCCGTTGAGAACCTGGCCCTGATGGCTCCCCTGGTGTTCGGCGCGCGCGGCATCGCCCCGATGGGGTACGCGGCCTTCACCTTCGTCCTCGGCGTGACCGTGGGCATGCTGGTGCGCCGCACGCTGCCCGCCATGGCCCTCACCCTGGCCGTATTCGCCGCGATCCAGCTCGCCATGCCGCTGCTGGTCCGGCCCCACCTGATGCCCCCGATCACAGCGACCTTCGAGCTCGGCAAGACGAACGTGGACGGCATCGGGATAAACCGGGACCGAGGCGGATATGTGGAGATTCAACTAAAATCGGCCGTTCCCGGCCACGCGGGCGCCTGGGTCCTGTCCGCCAACCTGCTCGATCCGTCCGGGCGTACGCTCGGCACCGGCGGCGAAGGCGCCGCCAAGATCTCCACCACGTCGGGCCCCTGCGCACCGTCGGCGGCCGGCGGGGGCGGCTGCATTGTCGAGATCAACCGGCTCGGCTATCGGCAGCAGGCGACCTACCAGCCCCTTGAGCGCTTCTGGCCCTTCCAGTGGATCGAGACCGGGATCTACTCCCTGCTCACCCTCGGCCTGACCGGGTTCTGCTTCTGGTGGATCCGCAGGCGCCTGTCATGACCATCATCAGGATCGCGGCCGCCGGGCTCGCCCTCGCGACGGCGGCGGGCTGCACGGCACCGCCGCCGCCGCGCGGCCAGGCGAGCACGGCAGCCAGTACGGTCTGCGCAGCGCCCCGGGGAGCTCCCGGGGCGGAGACGGCCACCACGATCGACGTCATCGAGCAGGCCTACTTCTGCATCCTCGGCAACTACTACAGCGGCGCCACGCTGGACGCCCGCTCGCTGCTGAGCGCCGGATTCGCCGCCCTGACCCAAGAGCTCAACCGCAATGGCCGCGACGTGCCCGACGCCACCATGCCCGCGCTGACCGGTGACCGCAAGACCGACTGGACCGCCTTCGAGGCCGCCTACCGCAAGACCACCGATCAGGTCCCCGACCTTCGCGACAAGCTGGCCGTCGTCACCCTCGAAGCCATCGTGGCCGGCCTCGATGACAACCACGCCCGCTGGGCGCAGGGCGTCAAGCGGCCACCCGACTACTACGACGGCGACGGCTACGGCCTGGGTTTCCAGGCGAACGTCAATGGCCCACAGGTGGACGGCAACCCCGGCGTCGCCCTCCCCCCGCTGTTCGTCACCACCGTGCAGGGCGGCGCGGCGCAAGCGGCAGGGCTGCGCCCGGGCGACATCATCGAATCGGTCAACGGATCGGCGCCCTTCATCGACGGGAAGGCCACTCCCGCGATCGCCGCCCTCTACCCGGGGTACCCGGAGGCGCGCCCGGTCCGGTTACGGCTCCTGCGGCAGAGCACCGGCCGCCGCTGGAGCGTGACGCTCAAGCCCGGCCTCTACCAGCGGGATCTGGCCGCCCTGCAAATGGTGCAGTCGAAGCTGCTGGACGACGACATCGCCTATGTACGGCTGCGCGGGTTCGCTCCAGACGCCGCGGACAGGGTCTTCAAGGCGATCTCCAGGCTGCGTACCGGCCGGACCCTGTCCGGCGTCGTGCTGGACCTGCGCGGCAACGGCGGCGGCAGCCCCGTGGAGGCGACCCGGCTGGTGAGCGCGTTCGGCCACGGCAAGGTCACCGCCTACCAGTGCACCGTGGACGGCAAGTGCGCGACTTCGCGGACCGACGACACCGTCGAGCTGGTCGACCTGCCGCTGATGGTGCTCACCGACCGCAGTTGCGCCTCGGCGTGCGAGCACTTCAGCTCCGCGGTCAAGGACCTGCGCCTCGGCCGGCTGGTCGGCACCAGAACCGCCGGCGTCATCTCCGGCCCTGCGCAGCCGTACCTGCTCAGCAACAACACCACGCTGAGCTTCCCGACCAGGCACCACCTCGGGCCCGATCGCGAGGTGATCGACCGGGTCGGCGTGCCGCCCGACCACCACGTGCCCCTGACCCCGAAGGACGCGGCCGCCGGGCGCGACCCCGCGCTGGCCAAGGCCCTGACCTTGCTGAACCGGTGAAGGGACCTCTCGATGAGACACCTCCTGGCAGTCGCCGCGGGACTGGTCGTCCTGGCCGCGTCCGCCTGCTCCGCGCCCACGCCGCCCCGGTCCGCCGCCCCGTCGGCCACGCCGACCGGCCCTGCCACCCTGCCCGTCCCCACCGGCGCCCATCCGGTCGGCACCACCGCCCTGTATCTGAAGGACACCTCCCGCCCCGATCCCTGGAACCTCGACGTCGACGCCAGGGAGCTCAAGGTCACCCTGTGGTATCCGACAGAGCAGCGAGACGGGCAGCGGGCGCCGTACATGACGCCGAAGGAATCGGAGCTCGCCATGAGGCGCTATGGGATCATGGGCGTCCCGGACGACACGCTGAGCAAGACGCGCACGAACGCCATCAAAGACGCCGAACCCGCAGGGCGCAAGCTTCCGCTGGTGGTGCTCTCCCCCGGCTTCACCAATCCGATGAGCACTCTCACGTCCCTGGCCGAGGACCTGGCCAGCCGAGGGTACGTGGTGGCCGGGATCGACCACACCTACGAGAGCTACGCCACGTCCTTTCCCGGCGGGCGGGTCGCCGAATGCCTCGCCTGCGACAGCGACACCGACCCGGGCTTCGGCACGGGGGTGGTCGCGGGACGGGCGGCCGACGTCTCCTTCGTGCTCGATCAGCTGCCATCGAAATGGAACGGTTCTGACCTGATCGACCGCTCCAAAATTGCGATGGCAGGCCAGTCGATCGGCGGGGCCAGTGCCATGGCGACCATGGTGAAGGACTCCCGCGTGCGCGCCGGCATCGACATGGACGGCACCACCTACGCCCGCATCCCCACGAGCGGGTTCTCCCGGCCGTTCATGTTCCTGGGTTCGCCGCAACACGTCCCCGGCGGTCGCGACCATTCGTGGGAGCGCGACTGGAAGCTGCTGACCGGGTGGAAGCGCTGGCTCGTGCTGTCGGGCGCGGAACATCAGTCCTTCACCGACGGCCCGCTGATGGCCGGCACCTTCGGCATCACGCCCGCCTACGGCGTTCTGCCCGCGACGCGCGCCGCCGAGCTCACCCGCACCTACGTGGCGGCCTTCCTCGACCAGCACCTGAAGTCCAAGCGGCAGCCCCTCCTGGACAAGCCGTCCTCGCGCTACCCCGAGGTCACGTTCTGCCCCGCGACCTGCGGCCAGTCCTGAGAGGGTGTTGCTGAACCTCGCCGTCGCTGTTGATCATGCGAGCGATGTGTCACCTGGTGACTCCGACGCGGCTATTCGGCTGAGCACGGCCGGTCCGAGTGCGGTCCCAAGTCGTGCCTGGTGAAGATGGCGATCAGCAGACCGACGGGCAGCCCAGCCTCCGTTGCGAACCTGAACGCCCCGAGCGCCCGAATCGGTCGCGCGCTCGGTCTGCGGTCTGGTTCGCATCACGACGGTGTTGAGCAGGTGGGATCGGGCGCCGATGAGAAATGGCGCCGACAGTCGTCTAAGTAGACGTCCGGTGAAAACGCGCTGCGCGCATCAAGGGAGAGCAACGAGATGAGACCACTTCGATACTCGATCAACGTCACGCTCGACGGCTGCTGCCATCACGAGGCAGGGCTCCCCCCGGACGAGGAGTCGATGCGTTACTGGACCGCCGAGATGGAGCGAGCCGATGCCCTGCTATTCGGCCGGGTGACCTACGAGATGATGGAGTCGGCGTGGCGGAAGCCGGCCACGGACACGTGGCCTGACTGGATGGATGAGTGGCAGATCCCGTTCGCCGAGACCATCGACCGGGCGAAGAAGTACGTCGTGTCGAGCACGCTGAGCGCGGTCGATTGGAATGCCGAGCTGGTGCGAGGCGACTTCGGGCAAGCGGTTCAGCGGCTCAAGCAGGAGTCAGGCGAGGGCCTGTGGGTGGGTGGCGTGACGCTCCCCCTGGCGTTGGCAGATCTGGGACTGATCGACGAGTACGAGTTCCTTGTGCAGCCGGTCCTTGCCGGACACGGGCCGACGTTGCTCGCCGGTCTGCGCGAGCGCATCCAGCTCGAGCCCGTGGACCGCCGTGAGTTCCGGTCGGGGGCGGTCGCCCTGCGATACCGGCCCACGCGAGTTACGGCTTGACGTGATTTATCCTGGCACGTTGGCCGCTCCCTCGCGACAGAACGACGGCTCAAAGTCGCGTTGGCCGCGCTGGCCGTGCCCCCGAACGCGCGGACATATCGACGGGGGACATCGCCCCGAGGTGCCGGTAGCGGACAGGGCAAACGTTGCGAATCGCCGTATACAGCTCGACCTTGGTCGCCGATATGCGCATGGGCCCCAAGCGGGAGAAGCACACCGACTCTCCCACCGCAAGAACCCCACTGCCGTCAAAAACTCGGCGACATCACCCCTCACCACACGAAGCCGCCTTCCCTGCCTCAGCAACAAACGCCTCCGCAACTCACGTACATAGCCAGTGATGCCCAGCGTGACAGCGATGTCGCGGATCCGTGCCTCTGGAGCGCGAGCGATCGCGATCAGCACGCGGGCGTGGTGGGTGATGAACGTCCAGGTGCCGCCGTCTCTGGAACTGCCTCGGTGGAGAGCGTCGCACCGACGCTCTCCACCGAGACCTACTGAACCGACCACACCAGGACGAATGAGAAATCCAGTTTCGTCCTGCGGTTCAGTGGGATATCGATCTTTACTCTGTGAGCGATCTCAGTACGGCTGATGCCTAATCCATGAGCGATGAGTCGTTCGGGACGGACCGGCACGGGATCGTCGAAGGTGACCGTGATCTGAAGGGGCCACGAATCCTCGGGAACGGGAGGCGCGTGGAGTTCCCAGGACCCGTCCCAATCGAGCGCGAACCGGTTGCGCCGGGCGATCAACGGGTCGAGAAGGGTGTCCACGACGAGGGAAGGCGAGTTGGCCGAGTAACCGGCCAGAAGGCCGGCGGGCAGTGAGCGGACCGGGACGCGATCGTGGACGGTGAGCTTGCTGGTCCGGCCACAGGAAACGCAGTTGACCAGGAGCCAGACGTCGAGAAGTTTGCCGTTGGCGTTGACGCGGAATTTGCCGTTGCCGATGGTGGCGCGACCGGAAGGGCAGTCCACGCACCGGAGGGCGAGCAGAGGCAGGCGGGTGCGCCGCACCGCCCAGGGCAGCACGATATGAGGATGTGAAGACATGATCTCTCTGAAGACCTGACGAAGAGCACGGAAAACAGAGCCGACGGCGTCGTCGGCGACCGATGCGCAGGGAAGGTGTCAGGTCTAAAGAGCAGGCGGCGTCATGCGCGCGAAGTCCTCACATAGGGGTCGTTTGCCGGTGCGGGCCGATGCTCAGCTCAGGCGGGCTCGCAGAAGACAGGATTCGTTGTCTTCGGGGTCGGCCAAGACGTGCCAGGGCTCCTCGCCGGTCTGGCTGATGTCGGCCGGGCGCGCCCCGAGCTTCAGGAGCCGTTGGAGTTCGGCGTCCTGATCGCGGTCGGTGGCGTTGACGTCGAAGTGCAGCCGCAGCTTGCCCGCCTTGGGCTCGGTAGTGGGGCTGAAGATCAGAGTCGGCTGCAATCCGCCGAACCCTTCGCGTGGTCCGATAATGCGACAAGCCATGATCGGCATCCTACGGAGCGTCAACGGCAGGCCGCCAATCCTTAAACGGCCCAGGGCCGCGGCGCGGCGGGCACCCGGGAGCGGCGGTCCGGCCCGGTCCGGGCTGCCTTGCCGCCCCATTTCTGATCAGCATCATGAGGCGTCCATGACCGCACCAGCACCTTGTCCCCGGCGGCCGGCAGCTCCCGCGTCACTGCGGTGGTGGGGTGGGCAGTTGAACGACGATACGGAGTCCGCCCGCAGGGCGCGGGACGATGGTGAGCGATCCGCCGTGTACTTGGGTGATGCTCTTGACGATTGCCAGGCCGAGGCCGACGCCCGCGTGGTCCTTGCGTATTCTTCGGGTGCCGCGCTGAAACGGTTCGGTGAGTGTCGAGACCAATCGCGGGGACAGCTTGTCGCCGCTGTTTTCGACGGTGAGCACCACGGTCTCGGGGCGGACGCTGGTCTTGACCCACACGGTGCCCTGTTCGGGCAGGTTGTGCACGATGGCGTTGTGCACAAGGTTCGTCGTCATCTGCAGCAGGAGCGCTTGCGACCCGATAGCCGGGGTGATGTCACCGGAGGTATGGATGGTGACACCGCGTTTCTCGGCGAGCGGGAGCAGTGTTTCGGTGGCCTCTTCCATGAGTAGGGACAGGTCCACAGATTCTCGGGTGAAGGACCTCTGGTCAGCGCGGCTGAGCACGAGTAGCGACTCAGTGAGGTCGATCGCTCGGGCGTTGACGGAGTGCAGCCGGTCGACGAGTTCGCCGTGGTCGTGTGCCGGATCATTGCGGGCCACGTCGAGAAGTGACTGCGAGATCGCCAGCGGGGTGCGCAGTTCGTGAGAGGCGTTGGCTGCGAATCTCTGCTGTTCGGCGACGTGTGCTTCGAGCCGTGCGAGCATCGTGTCGAAGGCGTCGGCGAGTTCGCGGAACTCATCTCTGCGGCCCCGTAGCCGGATCCGGTGGGAGAGTGACCCGTTCGCGGCCATGCGTGTCGCGTCCGTGATGCGGGTCAGCGGGGCGAGCATGCGTCCGGCCAGAATCCACCCTCCCAGGAGACCGAACACCAGCAGGAAGACCAGCACCGTGCCCGCGGCCGGCGCGAAGTCGCGCAGGAGGATGAAGCGCTTGGGAACCATCCCCGCGGTGGTCCTGATCGCACCGTCGACACGCAGGAACACCCACACCGCCGCGAGCAGCAAGCCGCCGGCGAGCATGAGGAATCCGGCGTAGCTGAGGGTGAGTTTGAGGCGAACGCTCAACCTGGGCGCTCTATCCACGGTCTCCTTCCTCACGTCCGGTGCCGGGTGCTGTGTCGATGCGGTATCCGGCGCCGGGCACCGTGGTGATGATCCAAGGCTCACCGAGGCGTTTGCGCAGTGCCGAGACCGTGATGCGCACGGCGTTGGTGAAGGGGTCGGCGTTCTCATCCCACGCTCGCTCCAAGAGTTCTTCGGCGCTGACGACACCGCCTTCGGCAGCGACGAGGACGTCGAGCACGGCGAACTGCTTCCGGGTGAGCGCGACGTAACGGCCGTCGCGGTAGACCTCGCGGCGGAACGGATCCACCCGCAGACCTGCGATCTCTCGCACGGGCGGCCTGCTGTACGCGCGCCTGCGGTCGAGTGCTCTGAGACGGAGCACGAGTTCTCGGAGCTCGAACGGCTTCGTGAGGTAGTCGTCGGCGCCGAGTTCGAACCCGGAGGCCTTGTCGTCGAGCCGGTCGGCAGCGGTGAGCATGAGGATCGGCATGCCGCTGCCAGAGGCGACGATGCGTTCGGCGATCTCGTCGCCGGAGGGGCCGGGGATATCGCGGTCGAGGACGGCGAGGTCGTAGGCGTTGATGCTCAGCAGTGCCAGAGCGGTGTCACCGTCACCGGCGATGTCGGCGGCGATCGCTGCCAGGCGCAGGCCATCGCGGATGGCTTCTGCCAGGTAGGGCTCGTCCTCGACGATCAACACACGCATGCTCTTGAGGCTACGAGCTGGCGCATATCGCCGGCATATCGAAAACCTCATACGTGCCGGCAACACTGCGCCGCCTTGACTACGGGCATGGTCGACCTCCGACGATCGATCCCCGAACGACTCCAGCCGTCAACCGGAAGCCTCTACGCCATGACGAACACCCCCCAGCGAGCCACCCAGGAAACCGTGGCCGCCGGCGCGCGGGACCTGACCAAGACCTACGGCCAGGGCGATGCCCAGGTGCATGCCCTGCGCGGCATCGACCTCGACCTCCCACGAGGCAGGTTCACCGCGATCATGGGGCCGAGCGGGTCGGGCAAGTCCACGCTGATGCACTGCCTGGCCGGACTCGACCAGGCCAGTGGCGGCACCGTCACCGTGGCCGGCACCGACCTCGGATCACTCGACGACGACGCGCTCACGATCTTCCGCCGCGAGCACGTCGGCTTCGTGTTCCAGTCGTTCAACCTGCTGCCGATGCTCACCGCGGGCGAGAACATCGTGCTCCCGCTTGAGCTGGGCGGTCGCCGGATCGACGACGCGGCGCGCGAGCGCGCGCACATCCTCGCGGAAACCCTCGGCGTGGCCGACAGGCTCGGCCACCGGCCCGCCGAGCTGTCCGGCGGCCAGCAGCAGCGGGTCGCGATCGCCCGGGCCCTGATCACCCAGCCGGACCTGCTGTTCGCCGACGAGCCCACCGGAAACCTGGACAGCACCACGTCGGCGGAGGTGCTGGATCACCTGCGCCGGTCGGCGCGCCAGCTCGGCCAGACCGTCGTGATGGTCACCCATGAGCGGGACGCGGCGACGTACGCCGACTACGTGGTCACCATGCAGGACGGGCGGATCGCCTGATGCGTACCGTCTTCCTCGCGTCGCTGCGCACCCACATCCGCAGGTACGTCGCAGCGGCGATCGCGGTCACCGTCGGAGTCGCCTTCGTCGTCGTGGTCGGCGTGCTCACGTCCGGGGCGCACAGCGGGCTCATGGACGGCCTGGGGGCGCCGTACCGCAATGCCGACCAGGTGGTCTCGCCGGCGGGATGGCCCTCGTCCGAGCTGGACTCGGAGGCCGTGATCGCCTTCGCCGAGCGTCACGGCGAGAACGCCTCCGCGATCGGCCGGGCGGCGCTGCCGGCGCGCGCGGGCGGCCGGCGGCTCTCCGAAACGACCGTGGGGCCGATCGCCACCTCGCAGGAGTGGCGCTGGCAGGAGCTCAGCTCGGGTCGCTTCCCAGCAGGCACGGGCGAGGCGGTGGTGGACGTGTATCTCGCCTTGGCCGAGGACATCGCGGTCGGCGACCGGGTTCGGATCGGCGAGGGCGCCGCCGCGACCGACGTACGAGTGGTCGGTCTCGTGGAGTCGCCCTCGCCCACGGCCCAGGCCTCGATGTACGTCACCTGGCCGCAGTTGCTGCAGTGGCGCGACCATCTCCATCTGGGCTCGGTGGCGGTGCGCGGGGAGGTAGGTCAGCTCCCGGCAGGCGCGAAGGCGCAGTCGCCGGAGGAGTTCGCCGCGGAACGGCTGACCTATGTCCAGAACAGGGTGAACAGCTTGTCGGTGATGCTGCTGTTGTTCGCCGGCATCGCGCTCTTCGTCTCAGTCCTGGTCATCGCGAACACGTTCTCCATCCTGTTCGCGCAACGACTTCGCGACTTCGCACTGCTGCGCTGCATCGGCGCGACGCGGCGGCAGGTGGTGCGTTCGGTACGCCGCGAGGCGGCCGCCGTCGGGGTGCTCGCGTCGCTGACCGGGACACTGGCCGGCGTCGGTCTCGGCTACGGGCTGATCGCCCTGGTCAACGCCCTCGCGCCCACCGCCCCGATGGGCGCCGCCGAGCTGCCCGCGCTCTGGCTGCTGGGCGGGTTCACCGTCGGCCTGGTGGTCACCATGGTCGCGTCCTGGTTGCCGACCCGGCGGGTGGTCCGGGTGAGCCCGCTGGCGGCGCTGCGCCCGGACGCCGCGGTCGACGTACACACGGCCACCGGCCTGGTGCGGCTGGCGCTCGCCGCGCTCCTCCTGGTCATCGGTCTGGTCCTGCTCGGAGTGGCGATGATCCAGGACAGTACGGCGCTCATGCTGGCCGGCGGAGGATCGGCGTTCGCCGGGGTGCTTCTCTTCGGGCCGGTGCTCGTCCCCCGCCTGGTCCGGATCACCGGCGCGCTGCTCGGCCCCGCCGGGCGGCTGGCGACCAAGCACGCTGTGCGCAATCCGCGCCGGACCGCCACCACCACCGCCTCCCTGCTGGTCGGCGTCACCCTGACGACCGCCGTACTCACCGGGATGGACACGTGGCGTTCGACGTTGGATGAGCACATCGGAAGGGACCACCCCATCGATGTCGCGCTCACCTCGCCCGAGGAGCCGGTCACCACTGACCTCCTCAACCGGGTACGTCGCACTCCCGGCGTGGAGCGGGCCATTCCAGTGGACGGCGCCGTGGCCCGGGTGGCCGGGCTCGACGAACCGATCCCGGTTGTCACCGCGCCGGCCGCGGAGCACGTGGCCCGCGACGGCGGGGCGTTCGCCCGGGTCGAGCCGGGGAAGATCAGAGTCGATTCCGAGGCTTTCGGCAAGGACCTGAGTCTCCGGCCCGGTGACCGGGTCACGGTACGCGTCGGCGACCGGCGAGCCCAGTTGCAGGTCGCCGTCGGCACCGGCTGGGGCCCGGCGGGCGTGGTCGCGCCCGAGACGCTGGCCATGCTCACCGACGCCCCCGAGCCGCATGCCATCTGGATCCGCGCCTCCTCCGGCGCCGACCCGGCTCAACTCGGCAGTGACCTGGACGAGCTGGCGGATCCGGTCGGCGCGACGATCGAGAACGGATTGCGAACCTGGGAGTCGCTGGACCAACAGCTGGGAATCCTCACCTGGTCAGTGCTCGGCCTGCTCGGCATCGCCGTCGTGATCGCCCTGATCGGGATCGCGAACACCCTGGGGCTGTCCGTGCTCGAACGCGCCCGCGAACACGCGATGCTGCGCGCGCTCGGGCTCACCCGCTGGCAGTTGCGGCGGATGCTGGCGACCGAGGCGGTGCTGCTGTCGGTGGTGGCCACTCTGCTCGGCACCGTGATCGGCGTCGGGTTCGCCTGGGTCGGCTACGAGACGTTCGTGACGCGGGCTCTCAGCGACGCCACCATGCGAGTCCCCTGGCTGTCACTCGGCGTCGTCGGCCTCATCGCCGCCCTGGCCGGACTCCTCGCCGCTGTTCTCCCGGCACGCCGGGCCGCCCGGGTGACTCCGGCCGCAGGGCTGTCCCTCGGCTGACACCCTCGTCAATCGCTTGGCCGGCGGCTGCTGACGTCCGCGCAGTGTCGTCGCCGTGGCGACGAGATCCCGCCCGATCAAGCGATCGGGCGGGAAAACCCGCGGACCGGCGTGATCAGTCGACGCACTGGTCGAGCGCGTCGAGCAGGGCGGCCACGGTGGACACGTTCCCGTAGGTCTCCAGCCTGATCTGATTCATCGCGTACCCGAAGGTGACCGCACGGGAGCGATCGGCGAAGCCGAGCGCCCCGCCCATCCCGCTGAACCCTGCGGCATTGACGAACGGGCCGTAGGAGATGCCGTCATCGGTGGCCAGGCCGAAGCCGAGTCCGGTACGGGACCAGAAGCCGAAGGCGCGGTCCCGGTCGGAGAACTGCTCCCGGGTGTGCTCGGCCACGCTCGCCTCGGGGATCAGACCGCCCTCTTCCTGGCTCGTGGTCAGCAAGGAGTACAGGCGCGCGATGCCGCGCGCGTTGCCGACGCCTCCGGCGGCGCAACCGCCGAGAGCCCAGTAGGAAGGCATGCCCGCGATCTCCCACATGGGCCTTGCCTCCGGGCCGTAGAACATCGCCCGCGCGGCATCACCCTGGGTGTCCGCCTTGCGGGTGTCGCTGATGTGCTTCGGCGGAACCAGTTCGGCCACGCGACCAGGGTCTCCGCGATAGCCGATCGCGAAGTCCGCGTCCAGTGGACCGGCGAGATCCTGTGCCAGCACCTCACCGATCGTCCGGCCGGTGGCCCGGCGGACGACGGCGTCGGCGATCCATCCGTAGGTGAAGGAGTGGTACGCCACCTGGGTCCCCGGCTCCCACAGCGGCGCCTGCCTGGCGATGCAGTCCTCCACGTGATCACGTGAGGCCCAGCCTTCGATGGAGTCGAAGCTGACGATCTCACTGGAACCGTCGAACCACGGCAGGCCCGCGGTGTGCGACAGCACGTGCCGCAGGGTGACGCCCGCCTTCCCGTTCTGCGCGAACTCCGGCCAGACCTCGGCGATGGGCGCGTCGATGCGGAGGTCACCACGGGACGCCAGGTACGTGAGAACGATGGCGGCTATCCCCTTCGACACGGAGAAGACCGGCGCCATGGTCCGCTCCTCCCAGGCCCGCCCGTCGCCCGCGCTCCCCGCCCACAGGTCGACAACCAGTGATCCCCGGTGATGAACCGCCACCGAGGCCCCCACCTCGCCCAGCACGGCGAAGTTCCGCTCGAACTGGGTGCGAACGCGCTCGAATCCAGGCGCGACGTGCCCGTGAATCTGAGTTTCCACGGTCACACCTCCATTCCCCTCTTGCGATAGGTCGTGAGCAGTCGGTCCAGGCCCAACGCGGCCAGGACGATGAGTCCGGTGATGATGTCCTGCAGGTGTGACGAGAGGTTCAGCTGCGTGAATCCGTTGCCGAGGCAGGCCAGGATGGCCAGGCCGATGCCCGTACGCCAGATGGCCCCCACCCCGCCGGACAGCGACGTGCCGCCGATGATGACCACCGTCAGCGCGTCGAAGAGGATCGAGATGTCGGTCGTCATCTGACCCGCGCCGAGCTGGGAGGCGGAGATGATGCCGGCGACGGCCGCCGCGAGCCCCGAGAGCATGTACGTGGTGATCAGCGTCCGGTCGACCCTCAACCCGGCGAGGCGGGACGCCTCCTCGTTACCGCCGATGGCGTAGAGAGATCTTCCGAACACCGTCTTGGACAGCACCAGGCCGGCGATGACGAGGAGGACGAGCAGCAGCACCCCCGAGTAGGGGATCGTCCACAGTCGCCCGCTGCCCAGCCACTGGAACGAACCATCGTAGATGTAGAAGGGCTGCGCATTGGTGATGGCGAAGCCGATGCCGGTGATGATGAAGCTGGTGCCCAAGGTCGCCACGAACGGGTTGATCCGGCCGAGCCGTACGATCAGACCGTTCACCAGCCCCACGACGCAGCCCACGGCGATGGCGGCTGCGTAGGCCGGGATCGTTCCATACTGGGTGCCGACCCCGGCCGCGACCACGGCGCAGAAGGCGAATGTCGCACCCATCGACAGGTCGAATCCACCGGCGATGATGAGATACGTCGCGGCGATGGCCAGAACACCGACCGCCGCCCACTGGCCGGTGAGGTTGGCCAGGTTGGCCCCCGTGAAGAAGGAGGGGCTGAGCACGGCGAGCGCGAGCACGATGACCACCAGGAGCGCGACCACCGCGTGGTCGAGCAGCCAGGTCGTGGCTCGGACAGCGCTTCGTTTCCCAGAGGTTGGTTGTGTGGGGGCAAGTCTTTCGGTGGTCATGGATCACTTTCAGGCTGGTTGGGCGAACGCCAAGTGCAAAATGTCCGACTCCGTGACGGCTTCGGAGGAGAACTGGCCCACGATGCGGCCGCTTCGCACGACATTGATGCGATCACAGGCGTGGATGAGCTCCTGCAAGTCGGAAATCACGACGATGACCGCGGCCCCCTCGCTCGCGAGGCCGCGGACAAGGTCGAGGATCTGGGCCGTGGCCTGCACGTCGATGCCCGCAGTGGGCTCGTCGAGCAGGACGACCCTGGGCTTCAGTGCGAGGAGCCGGGCCAGCAGAACCTTCTGCTGGTTGCCTCCCGAGAGGTTCCTGACCGGTTGGGATTCCCTGCCCATGGGGTAGCCGACATGCTGGAGCACCTCGTGCTGGCTTCGCATCTCGGCTGACCGGGAAACGTGTCCGAACCAGCGTCGCCGGTCGAAACCGCCGAGTGCCACGTTCATGGTGGTGCTCTCGCCGCCGACCAGGCCGAACCTACGCCTGTCTTCCGCGACCAGGTGGATGCCCAGGCTCTTGGCCTCACGTACCGACCTGGGCCAGGCCACCTCTTCGCCCATGAACGAGATCTGGCCTGACTGAACGCGGTCGGCTCCGGCGATGGCGCGCAGGATCTCGGAACGGCCGGAGCCGAGAAGACCCGCCAGGCCGACGATCTCACCGGCGCGCACCCGGAGATCCACCTGATCGGCGCCCGACCTGGTCGTCAGGTCGGTGATCTGGAGGACCTCGGCGCCCATCGACCGATCGGTCACCGAGCGTGGCGCGGATTCGATCGTCTGGCCCGTCATCGCGGTCACCAGGTCGTCCCGCGTCATGCTCGACGCCGCCTTGGTGCACACCAGGCCGCCATCGCGCAGCACGGTCACCGTGTCGCAGACGTCGAGCACATCGTCGAGGTCGTGGGAGATGAACACCACCGCGAGGCCGGCTCCACTGAGCCTCGTGATCACCTCGAACAGCCTGACCCGCTCCTCCTCCGGCAGGGCGCTGGTGGGCTCGTCGAGGATCAGCACTGTCGACGCCGATCGAATCGCGCGCATGATCTCGATGAGCTGGCGATCTCCCAGCGAGAGACTCGCCGCGCGAGCAGACGGATCGATCGAGACCTGCAACTCCCGGCACAGTTCCTCGAACCGCGCCCGCATGTGACCGCGGTCGACGAACGGCCCACGGGTCGGCAGGTCGCCGAGGAAGACGTTCTCGCACGCGGAGAGCGCGGGCACGACTCCAGGATCTTGGTAGATGACCGCGATTCCCGCATCGCGGTGCGCGGCCACGCCCGGCGCGAGCAGCTGCCCGTTGACCGAAACGGTCCCGCTGTCAGCGTGCTCGGCCCCGGAGATCACCTTGATCAGCGTCGACTTGCCGGCGCCGTTCTGGCCCACCAGCCCGCGTACCTCTCCGGCATCGACCGCGATGGAGACGTCGGTTAGCGCCCTGACCCCCGGGAAGGTCTTCGAGCACCCGTTCACCTCCAGGGCGGTCGCGCCGGATTCGGTCGCGCCGCTCATCCGTAGCTCGGGGTGTAACGGTCGACGTTCTCGACGGTCAGGATCTCGCTGCCCGGCCCGTCCTTGATCCCGTCCCAGTCGCCGGTGCTGGACCAGCCCTTCGTCTGCTGCCCGGTGTCCAGGGCGCGGACCAGCTCAACGATCGAGAACCAGCCTTCGGGCTTGGGGTCGGACTGCACGGTCGCGGTGAAGTTGCCCTCCTTCACCTGCGACAGCCCGTACGGGGTGCCCCCGATGCTGAACAGCTTGACGTCCTTACCGACTTTGCGTCCGGCGTCGCCGAGCGCCTGCAGGACTCCCCGGGACATCTCGTCGTACGCCGAGATGATGACGGAGACGTCGGAGTGGGCGGTCAGCGCGTCCTGCGTGATGCGCAGTGCCTTGTTGGGGTCGTAGTCCGCGGGCTGCTCGACGACGATCTCCACATTGGGGTACTTCGCCGACGTGTCCTTGATGGCTGCCTGGAGCCGACGCCATCCGTCCTGGCCGGCCACGCCACCGATGACAGCCGCCTTGCACGGCTTGCCGTCGCACGAGTCGAAGATGTGCTCGAGGTACTTGCCGTAGTAGGCCTCGGTGCTGGTGGCCACCATTCCGGTGGTGCCTTCGTGGTAGTCCTTGTCCTGGCATACGGGACTGTTGGCCTGCTGCACCGGCAGGCCGGTGTCGAGCAGGAGCTTGATCATCTGACAACCCGGGGCCGCGGCGACCGGCTGGAAGATGAACCCGTCGTAGCCGCCCTTGGCGATGGCGTCCTGCACCTGCCGAAGCTGCTTGGCCGGGTCGAACGCCGCGTCGTACACCTCAAGGGTGATCCCGTACTTCTGCGCCGCTTCCTTCTGGTACTTGGACATGGCCTGGCACCAGGCGTTCAGGTCGGAACACGTGTTGAGGGCCGCGATCTTGTAGTTGGTGGACGCCTTGCCCACGGCCTTGTCGTACGCCTCGGCCTGATCCATCGGCGAGAGGCTCGCGCTGATCTCCGGCGCGTCGATCTTGGGCTTCGCGGCGGCGGCCGTGTCCGCGGTCTCGCCCGCTCCGCAGGCGCTCAACGCCAGGACCCCGGCGAACACCAGGCCCGCGAACTTCACGGGGCCACGTCGCGTGGATCTAGGGCGGGACAGGTGCATGAATCGAGCCGACATGGGCTATCTCCAGGGTAGGAGCGACGATGTGCTGCACATAATCCTCAGATGTATTCACAAGCGTCAAGGTCGGCGATGCCATGTAACCCAACCGCAATACATCATACGACCCCTCCTGCTTGGGCCTTCTAGCACATTCGCCCGCAAGGTGGCTAGTCATACCTCAGATGTTTCACAGCTGATCATGCTCTAGGGCAAGGCGGGAATGCGCCGAGCTTTCCGACGATGCCGTTGCTCCGCTTCGACAGGTACGGGCGCCGGGTCTGGCGCGGACGCTTGGGCACGCCGGCGTGCCCAAGGTGGGCTTTCAGGCCGCGATCGCCGGCCAGGGCTGTCCCTCGGCTGACACCCGTATACGGGCGTAGCTACATAGCGGAGTACATAGTGGAAAATAGGCGTATGCAGGGCTGCGCTGAGTGGTGCGAGCGCAGGTCGGGGTAGTGCACAGCACATGACGAAAAAGCGGAAGGAAGGCCCGTCGGCAGGCGACGAGGTCACCTGGCGAAGCCATGGATCAACCGTCCATGGCGAGGTCGAGAAAAAGATCACCGGCAGGCGGAAGGAAGCCGGCCGCACCGTGGCCGCCTCGCCCGACGACCCCCAGTACGTGGTGCGCAGCGAGAAAAGCGGCAAGAAGGCCGTGCACAAGCCGTCGGCCCTGCGCAAGGACAAGGGCTCGCGTTGACCGAGGAGGAGCGGGCGGTCGCGACCGAGTTCGGCCAGGCGGTGAACATGACCGCCAAGGAGCTGGAGCGCTGGCTCGCCACGGATGAGTCCAAGACGGTGGGCCAGAAGAGCGACGGCGGCGAATCCACCGGACACGAATCCGGCCGCAAGATCGTCGGACTGCTCTCCGCGAAGAAGTCGTCCCTCACCGAGCAGGACTACGCGCACATGCGCAAGGTGATCGGCTACATACACCGGCACCTGGCGCAGCGCCCCTCCGGCGACGTCCGGGAGACCAGATGGCGTTATTCGCTGATGAACTGGGGCCACGATCCCCTCAAGTGAGCCAGGTCCGGCAGGACTTCGGCTGCCCGGCATCCCCAGTAAACCGGGTGACATTTCGCAGCAGTTGCCGCAGTGTGGGGCGCGGTCGATGAGTTTTGTCAGTGGTGCAGGTCAGTCTGTCCATGACCACAACGCCTTGTGCGACCACTGGCCGGGACGCCAGTCGTAATCGCATTTCGCCCGCCGATCCCGATCGAGGTGCCGTGTCCAGCCCACAGCTCGACTCACTCCCCAAGCCCGCGGCCGCTGCTTTCGGTCGTACGCCGGCCGTGATCCGGTTGCTGGTGCTCGCCACATTCGTGGTCATCCTCAACGAGACGATCATGATCAACGCGATCCCGAGTTTGATGGACGCGCTGCACATCACCGAGCAGACCGCGCAGTGGCTCTCCACCGCCTTCATGCTGACCATGGCCGCGGTCATCCCGGCCACCGGGTGGTTCCTGCAGCGGGTGACCACCCGCCGCGCCTACACCACCGCGATGGGTTTGTTCCTGCTCGGCACGGCGTTGGCGATCGTCGCGCCGTCTTTCGAGGTGCTGCTGGGCGCCCGCATCATCCAGGCGTCCGGGACGGCCGTGATGATGCCCCTGCTGATGACCACGCTGATGCAGGTGGTGCCCGAGCAGGACCGGGGCCGGGTGATGGGCAACGTCACCCTGGCCATCTCGGTCGCGCCGGCGATGGGCCCGACGGTCTCTGGGGTGATCCTCCAATTCGGGTCCTGGCGCCTGTTGTTCGCCGTGGTGCTCCCCATCGCCGCCGTGATCACCTGGCGTGGCCTGAAGCGGCTCGAGAACATCGGCGAGCCGCAGTTCAGCAGCATCGACTGGCTCAGCGTGGTAACCGCCGCCGCCGGCTTCGGCGGCCTCGTTTACGGGCTCAGCCGGTTCGAGAGCGGTGACGTCCGCGTCGCCGCCGCGATCGCGGCGGCCGGGCTGGTCACCATCGCCGTCTTCGTTGTCCGCCAACTGTCGTTGCAGAAGCGCGGCGTGCCGCTGCTGGACCTGCGCACGCTGCGCCACCGCACCTACACGGTCGCGCTGATCCTGATGGCGGTGGCCTTCATGGCGATGCTCGGCTCGATGATCTTGCTGCCGTTGTACCTGCAGAGCGTCCGCGGGCTCAACCCCCTGGAGACCGGGCTCCTCGTGATGCCGGGTGGCCTCGCGATGGGGCTGCTGGGTCCGGCCGTCGGCCGCCTGTTCGACAAGTTCGGCGGCCGGGTGCTGGTCATCCCCGGCGCGATCGGGATCATGCTCGCGCTCACCGGCTTCACCCAGGTCTCGATGACCATGCCGTACTGGCAGATCCTCGGTCTGCACGCGCTGCTGATGGTGAGTCTGGCCGCGACCTTCACGCCGGTGTTCACCCTCGGGCTCGGAGCGGTCCCCCCGCGGCTCTACTCCCATGGCAGCTCGATCCTGAGCACGCTGCAGCAGGTCGCCGCGGCCTTCGGCACCGCGCTCGTGATCACCATTATGAGCGCGCGAGCCGATGCCCTGAGATCCGCGGGAGCCACCGAGGCGCTCGCCACCCTCGGCGGCATGCGACTGGCCTTCATCATCGGCGCGGTGCTGTCCGCGGCCGTGGTCGTCACCGCCTTGCTCCTACCGGCCCGGGGGTCTTCTCCCGAACGTGACCCCAGCCATCAAGTAGCTCTGTGATGGGTGATCGTCACAAGTGAGGCATACCGGCCGGTAGCGGTTCTTGGGGTGCCGTTGAGAACGTGTCACCAGCCGCAAACGAGCGTGTTCGGGCAAGTCAGCGGCGGGGCGCGTACATGATCTCGCCGAGCTGGCCCGGCCGGCCGCAAGCGCAGCGGGCCGCCATCGCCTCGTTCCGCCCCTTACTTGACGGCGCCCCCATGATCGCGGGCATCGTCAAGTGCCGTCTGTTCGCTCCGGTCCCCGCCGGTGCCGGGAACGGGGCGGGTGACGCGGACCATGGCGCGATACAGGGCGGCGGGTACGGGGGCCTGTTCCAGCGGCGGGAGGTCGGTGTCGGCGGTGGCGTAGGCGCGCAGCATCTGGCCGACCAGGCGGCGCCAGGCGTCGGGGGCGGCGTCCGCGGTGGCGGCGACGACGCCGGCGTTGGCCATGAGCAGGATGACGAGGTCCTGTGAGGTGAAGTCGTCTCGTAGGTGGCCGCTGGCCTGGGCTCGGGCGATGAGTTCGAGGAAGCCGTTGTAGGCCTCGCCGCGGCGGGCCTCCAGCGCCTTGGCGGCGGGGAAGGTCATGGCCAGCACGTCGGCGAAGCCGCGGTCGGCGGCCTGCATGGCGCACACGACGCCACATCACGCCGGAGCACTTCCCTGGCCACCGCTACGGCCATCACCCCGCGCGGAGCCGCGCCAAGTGGTAGTCGAGCAACGCCGCGACCTCCTCGGGCGTGTAGTGCCCGACCAGGGTGGCGTTCACGATGCCCTGCGCGAAGGCGTACAGGATGCTCGCCTCCTTGCCGACATCCAGGTGGGCGACGAGCTGCCCGGCGGCCTGGGCGGCCCTGATCTGCTCAGCGAGGAAGGACAGCAGGGACGAATACCCCATCCGCATAACGGCCGCCTGGTTCTCGGACACCACCGAGCTCGCCTGGAACGCCTGCCCGATGCGGTTCAGGTAGCTGCGCTCCTCGTCCAGTGGCAACAGCTCCAGCACGGTCGTCCGCAGCACGTCGAGCGGCGTGGTCTGGTGCGCGACCACGGCCGCTACCCGCTCCCCGATCCAGATCCCGATGCGCTCCAGCGCCAGCAGCAGCATCTGGTCCTTCGTCGTGACGTAGTACTGCACCGCCCCCATGGACATCCCGGCCTCGGCAGCGACCTCCCTCAGGCTGACGCTCTCCATTCCCTTGTCGTGGATGACGCGGTGCACGGCCCCGGCGATGTGCCGCCGCCGGGCCTCGTGGTCGACGATCTTCGGCATCTCCCGCCACCATTTTTCTCATGCGAGTGCATGGTAAAAGCCGTCCACTTCCGTTTATCATGCGACTGTATGACAAAAGGGGATGGCAGGGGGATTCGGATGCGGGTTCTGATCATCGGAGTCGGCACACGCGGGGACGTGGCGCCGTACACGGGGCTGGGGGCGCGCTTACGCGAGGCCGGGCACGAGGTGGCGATCGCCGCGCACGACCCGTACGCGGAGCTGGTGACCGATGCGGGCCTGGAGTATCTGCCACTTCCCGGAGACCCGCTCACCGCGCTGACCGGCCGCTTCTCCATCAGCGCGTTCAGGGAATACAGCGAGCAGCTCATGGACGGCCTGACCCAGATCGCCGAGCAGGAGGCAGACCTGCTCCTGCTGGGCATGGCGGGCGCGCAGGGCTATCACGTCGCCGAGGCGAGGGGCGTGCCGAGCATGGGGGTGCACCTGCAGCCGATCGACCCCACGGGGGAGTTTCCGCCGGTCATGAGCCTGTTCCGCCGGTCGCTCGGGCGGTGGGGGAACCGCAGGGCGGCCCGGCTCGCGTTCGAGGTGCCCGCCGCCGGCCCGATGCTCGCCGGGATGAGCGCGAAGATGCGGGCCCGGCTCGGGCTGCCCCCGATGACCCCGCGCGCCCTGTACCAGCACCGGGAGAGCACACGCTGGCCGGTCTTCCACGGGGTCAGCCCGCTGGTGCTGCCGCGCCCGGCCGACTGGCGGCCGGGACTGGAGATCGCGGGTTACTGGTGGCCGCTCCGGCCGCGAGGCTGGCAGCCGGATCCGGTGCTGCGCGACTTCCTGACGGCGGGGCCCACACCGGTCTTCGTCGGCTTCGGCAGCCTGGCGGGCGCACGGGCCGAGCAGTACACGGACCTGGCCGTGCAGGCGCTGCGGCGGGCCGGGCTGCGCGGCGTGCTGCAGACCGGCCTGCGGGGACGCCTCTCGGACGACGTGCTGGCGGTCGGCGACGTGCCGCACGACTGGCTGTTCCCCCGGATGGCCGCCGTCGTCCACGCCTGCGGCAGCGGCACCACCGGGGCCGGGGTGCGGGCGGGCGTGCCCGCCGTGGCCGTGCCGGTCATGAACGACCAGCCGTTCTGGGCGTCCCGGCTGGCGACACTCGGCGTGGCCCCGGCCGCGATCCCGTTCCGCCGCCTGACGCCCGCGCGGCTGGCCGCCGCCCTCACCACCGCGGTCACCGACCCGGCCTACCGGCAGCGAGCCCAGGCCCTGTCGGTCCAGATCTCGGCAGAGGACGGCGCGGCGCCCGTCGTCGAGGCAGTGAACCGGCTCCGGGTCACGCGCGGGCCCGGCCGCCGAACAGGGTGACAGCCGCCGCACATCCAACGCATGTGGCCGACCAGCAGAAACGGCACTCCGGATCGATATCACCGTAGGCACGGCAGCTCGCTCAACCTGTGGAGCCGGCCGGCTTTCGAATCTTGGCGGAGAAGGGTAACCGGTGTACCCTGTTGACAGGTGTCGCAAGATCCCCCTTTGTCCCATCGGTTCAGCCCGGATCATCCGTCTCAACCCCCGATGAAGAGGAAAACCGTGACCTTAAAAATACGACTGGGAATCCCCTTGGCCGCGCTGACCTTGGCGCTGACTGGAGCGGTCGCCACCGCTTCGCCCGCCCAGGCGGACTACACCGACTGTTTCAGCGGTCGGCTCTGCATTTGGCAGGACTACGAGTACAGCGGCACGCTCGGCATGTACTCCCCCTCGACCTCCTGCTACAGCATGGGTGTCATGAACAACGAGACCACCTCTGTCTACAACCGCAGCGGTCGGACCGTTCGCCTCTACGACAGCGGGAACTGCACGGGCGACTACTACTCCATCAGCAACGGTTTCAGGGTCTGGAACCTCCGCTACGGCCCCCAGGGGTCCAACTGGAACGACCGGATCTCGTCCTTCAAGCAGGTCTGACGGGGAGGACGACAGCGAGCGGCACCGCGACGGTGAGGTCCCGGCATGGATGGCGGGCGGCGTCAGGTGCACGAACTGCCCGGCACCACCTTCTCCAACCCGGCCGAGCGCGGCAGCTACGACAGCCAGGCCAGGGGCGGTGCTGACCGTCGCCGAGCTGAACCGGTGGCTGCGCGCATCCGTGCAGCCGACTTCGGAAACCGACAGCGGCGGCGCGCGGCGCGGGGCCCGGTCACACCCAGGTGGGCAGAGCCTGTTCGACGTAGCGGGCGCCGAACCCGCCGTTGAGCGGGATCTGGGCGATGGCGTCCAGGTCGGCGGCGGGTAGGCGACGACGAACCCGATCCCCAGCTCGCGCAGCAAGCGCCTTGTGATCAGTGCGCGAACCGTACGGTGATGGACAGGCCGCCTTCGGGCCGGGCGCTGGTGGTGAGGGTGGCGCGGTGAGCTTGGGTGACGGCATGGACGATGGCGAGGCCGAGGCCGTAGCCGTCGCGGCGGCCGTGACGATCAGGCGCCAGTCGCTGGAAGGGTTGAAAGAGGCGCTGGATCTGGTCGTCGGGGATGACCGGCCCGCTGTTGGTGACGGTGAGGGCCACCTGCGTGCCGGAGGTCTGGGTGGTTATCTGGACGTGTCCGTCCGCGTGGTTGTGGCGGATGGCGTTGTCGATGAGGTTGGCGACGAGGCTCTCGATCAGTCTCGGGTCCCCGGACGTCACTGCGGGCGTTAGGTGTTCGGCCAGGTCGATGCCTGTCAGCGCTGCTCGGTCGCGGCGGGACGCGAGCACTCCTTCGACGACGTGGGCGAGGTCGAGGGTGTCCCAGCGGGTGACGCCGCGCTCGCTGGTGGCCAGCGCGAGCAGTGCTTGGACGAGCCGCTCCTGGCTTCCGCCCAGAGCGAGGGCCTCCTGGCAGGCGGAGCGCAGGGTGTCGGTGTCGGCATCGGGGTCGGCGAGGGCGACTTCGAGGAGGGTGCGCAGGCCGGCGAGAGGGGTGCGCAACTCGTGCGAGGCGTTGGCGACGAAGTGGCGTTGGGCATCGAAGGACGCCTGCAGGCGGGCGAACAGGTCGTCGAGGGTGTGGCCGAGCTCGGTCAGCTCGTCCGTGGGCTCGCCGAGATCAAGGCGCCGGTGGAGGTTTCCGGCGGAGATGATTGTGGCGGTGGCGGTGATGGCGCGCAGCGGGTGCAGGAACCGGCCGGCGACGTACCAGCCCAGGGTCAGGGCGACGGGAATCAGCAGGATCAGGGCGACGGCGGACCCGATGAGGAGTTGGGGCAGGCTGATCCCGGGCCCGGTTTCGGTGATCGTGCTCGCTGAGGAGGAGCCTTGGGGCGTGGCCGCATCGATGCTGGCGAGCGGAATGTCGACGAGCACGAGCACGAAGACTCCGGCGGCGTAGATGCCCGCCGCGTAGGCGAGCGCGAGCCGCGTCTGCAGGGACCTTCTGCCGAGCGTCTGGGGGGTCATGACGGTCCGATGCGGTAGCCGCCTTCGCGGATGGTCTCGATCACGGGCGGGTCGCCGAGCTTGGCTCGTAATCGGTGCATGGTGTGCTTGACGGCGCTGCTGAAGGGGTCGGCGGCCTCGTCCCAGACGCGTTCGAGCAGTTCCTCGGCGGAGATGACCAGGCCGGGTTCGGCGAGCAGGCATTCGAGCAGGGCGAACTCCCTGGGGCTCAGCTCAAGGCGCCGGCCGGCCCGGAACGCGATACGGCGGGCCGGATCCAGGGTGATGTCCCCGCATGCCAGGGTGGGCGGTAGCGGCGGGGTGGCGCGGCGGGCCAGGGCACGGACACGGGCGACCAGTTCGGCGAACGCGAACGGCTTGGGCAGGTAGTCGTCGGCGCCGAGGCTGAGCCCGTCGACGCGGTCCTCGATCGTGCCGGAGGCGGTGAGCATCAGGACGCGGGTCTCACAGCGGCCGTGGGCCAGTCGCCGGCAGATCTCGTCCCCGTGGACGCCGGGCAGGTCGCGGTCGAGGATCACCACGTCGTAGCGAGTGGCGGCCAGGCGGTCGACGGCGGCGGTTCCATCCAGGACGACGTCGACGGCCATGCCCTCGCGGCGCAGCCCGGTTCCGATGGAGCGGGCGAGGACCTCGAAGTCCTCGACCACGAGGACCCTCACCGCCGCTCACCGCCGGTCGTCGTGCGGGCGGGACGGACGAACCGGCCGCCGGGTCGAGGTGCCATGGGCCAACGATGTCAGATCCCCGGTTCCAGCCGGGTCGCAGCGGCTGCGACCCGGCTGGAACCGCGTGCCGCGTACAACCGTCGGCATGAGTTCATTCACGCCTTACCGATCCAGCCAACGGGCCGGGCAGGACCGTTTCCCTCAGTTGCTGCGCGCGGAGTGGACCAAGTTCCGCTCCACGCGAGGCTGGGTGCTCACCATGGCGGCCTCCGTCCTGGTCACCGTGTCGCTCGGACTGCTGATCGCCGGGGGCGCCCGCAGCACCTGCGCGACCTGGAAAGGCGAGGGCCCCTGCCCCGCGCCTTTGGTGGGTCCCGATGGCACGGCGGTGAAGGACACGTACTACTTCGTGCACCAGCCGCTCAAGGGGAACGGCAGCATCACCGCCCGCGTGTCGGACATGACCGGGCAGATGCGCATGCCGGACGCCGTACCCGGGGTGCGCAACGTCAAGGAGGGGGTGGTGCCCTGGGCGAAGGCCGGGCTCCTCGTCAGGCAGAGCCTCACGCAGGGCACGCCGTACGCCGCCGTCATGATCACTGGCAGCCACGGCGTGCGGATGCAGCACAACTTCACCCACGACGTGGCCGGCGGTCCTGTGAAGGGGCCCCTGTGGCTGCGGCTGACCAGGTCGGGCGACACGCTCACCGGCTACGAGTCAGGCGACGGTAAGACGTGGACCGAGGTCAGCACGGTCAAGCTGACCGGACTGCCGGAGACGGTCGAGATCGGGCTGTTCGCCACCTCGCCAGGCGTCCTGTGGGAGATGGCGAAAGCCTTCGCCCAGGCCACCGCCACCTTCGACCAGATCACGCTGCAGGGCGCGAACGGTTCGTGGCGGCGTGATGACGTCGGCGTCTCCTTGGGGCCCGATGGCAAGACCCTGCATCACCCGGGCGGGGTCGTCGAGTCCGGCGACAAGCTCATCGTGACCGGAGGCGGTGACATCGGGCCCGCCACGGTGGAGGGCGGTCTGCGCGCTGACCTCATGCTGATCGGCGGGGCTGTGGGGCTGATCCTGGTGCTCGTGGTGGCGGTCTTGTTCTTCACGGCGGAACACCGGCAGGGGCTGATCGGGACCGGTCTGCCGGCCGAGCCGCATCCAGCACGGCTGCTGGCGGCCAAGGCCGTGGTGGTCGGCGCGGTCGCGTTCGTGGCGGGGCTGGTGACCTCGGGGGTCGTGGTCCCTGTCGGCCTGGCGATGTTGCGTGCCAATCAGAACCCGATTCAGCCGATCACCCTGGGTACCGAGCTGCGGGTGATCGTCGGCTACGCGGCGCTGACCGCGGCCGCCGCGGTGCTGGCTCTGGGCCTGGCCGCGCTGGTCAAGCGGGGCATCGTCGCCATCGGGCTGGCCATCGCGCTGGTCGTCGTGCCCTACCCGCTGGCGATCGCGGGCCTGGCCCCATGGCTGCTGATGATCACCCCTGCCGCCGGGTTCGCGATCACGCAGAGCGTCCCGGCGTTCGCGCACGTGGACGTCGACCTGTCACTGCTCGGGGGCTATTACCCGCTCCCGCCATGGGCAGGTTTGACCGTGACCTGCGGATATGCCGCCCTCGCCCTCGCGATGGCGATAGCCGTACACCGTAGGAAAGCTGCAGACCTGGACGAACGCGGTCCGCGAAGACGACCTGCCTGAGCCGCACTCCTTCGTCACCGGGCTACGCCGGGATCAAGACGCCATGTCCAGACTCGATGCGCTGCCATCGCCCGCGCGGGACGATGGCAGCGGTTCCGGCCGTCAGCCTGATCTCTTCCTCTTCATTCACTCGCCGCCGGTGTCATGGCGATGTCCCAGAAGGCGGCGTAGCGGCCGCCGCGTCGCAGCAGTTCGTCGTGGCCGCCTTCCTCCACGACCCGGCCGCCGTCCAGGAAGACGACGCGGTCGGCGCGTTGGACGGTCCGCATCCGATGCGCCACCATCACCACGGTCCGGCCCGCCATCAGGCGCTCGATCCCCTCGTGGACGGCCGCCTCGTTCACCGGGTCCAGGGCGGAGGTCACTTCGTCCAGCAGCACGATGGGCGCGTTCTTCAGCAGCGCCCGCGCGATCGAGACGCGCTGACGCTCACCGCCCGACAGCAGCGCGCCGCCCTCGCCGACGTTCGCCGCCCAGCCGCCGGGCAGTCGTTCGATCACTTCCTCCAGCCGCGCCGCGCTCGCCGCCGCGCGTACCTCGGCCTCGCCGGCGTCGGGGCGGCCGAGACGTATGTTCTCCTCGATCGTGCCGTCGAAGAGGTAGACGTCCTGGAAGACGATGGCGATCCGCGCCATCAACGCCTCGGCGCTGATGGCGCGCACGTCCACGCCGCCCACGCGCACCGCGCCCGCGTCGACGTCGTAGAAGCGCGCGAGCAGGTGCAGCAGTGTGCTCTTGCCCGCCCCCGACGGCCCGACGACGGCGAGCCGCTGTCCCTCGGGCACGGACAGCGACAGGTCGTCGACCACCGTGCGGTCGCCGTGCCGGAAGGTGACGGCGCCGAACTCCAGGTCATGGCGTTCCGGCTGGATCGGTTCGCGCGGTTCTGGCAGTGGCTCGGTGCGCAGCACCGTGTCGAGTCTGGCCAGCTCGAACCGTGCGCCGCGCAGCTTGCCGCCGATGTCCGACAGCGACAGCAGCGGATCGGCGCAGCGGGCGGCGAGCACCAGAATCGTCAGAACCTCTGCCGCGCCGATGTTCCCGCCGAGCGCGAGGTAGGCGCCCAGGACCAGCAGCACGGTGAAGATCGCCTGCACCGTGAGTGTCAACCCCACCGCGCCGGGCAGCGTCGCCAGCACCGTGCGGCGGGAGGCGCGCTGCACGTCGCGCAGGGAGTCGTCCAGCGCCTCGAAGCGTTCGCCGGTCCGGCCACCGGCTCGCAGCACCGGCTGGGCCTGGAGGTATTCGATGACGCGCCCGGTGGCCTCCTGGTCGCGTTCGTGACGCTCGGCGTCGGTGGCGGCGATCGAGCGTGCCGTCCAGACCTGGATCGCCGCCACGATCGGAGCGGCGAGCAACGCGGCCAGCCCCAGTCGCCAGTTGAAGGCGAGCATCACGGCCACGATCGTCAGAGGAGTCACCAGGGCGGAGATGAACGGTGCCAGCAGATGCGCGATCACGCTCATCGCCCGCAGAAGGCCACGGCTGGCCATGACGGACACCTCGCCGACCCGGCCGGCGCTGTACCAGCCGATCGGCAACCGGGCCAGATGCTCGCCGAGCCGGTGATACATGCCGCGCAACAGCGCGGTCCCGACCCGCATACCGGCCAGATCGCTGATGTAGCGCAGCACGGCGTAGACCGCGACCGCGGCCCCGAACGCGATCAGCCACGGCCAGGCGTCCGCGGGCGAGCCGCCGAGCAGGGCCCGCAGCACCGGAACCAGCAGCGCGTAGGACAGACCCTCGGCGACCGCGGTCACCGTCATCAGGGCCACGGTGCGGCGCGTCGCCCGCGCGTACTCGGGTCCCAGCACGCGGAGCAGCAGGCGAATCATCGGGGTTCCTCTCCTCGCAGGACGGCATCGTCGGCGGCCACCGATCGGTGGGATCGCCAGAACGTGGCGAACTTTCCGCCTCGTGCCAGCAGTTCGGCAGGGCTGCCGCGCTCGACGACCGACCCGTTCTCCAGCATCACGACGGTGTCGGCGTCGGCGACCGTCTCCAGCCGATGGGCGATCACCAGAATCGTGCGATCACCCTCCAGCGCCGCCAGGGCCCGGCGCACCGCCTGTTCGGTCTGCGGATCGGCGAAGGAGGTCGCCTCATCGAGCACCAGAACGGGCGTGTCGGCCAGCAGGGCCCGGGCGAGGGAGATCCGCTGCGCCTCGCCACCCGACAATCCGGCCTCTTCACCGATCACCGTGTCGTATCCGCGCGGCAGCTCAAGAATTCGATCGTGGATGTTCGCCAGCCGGGCGGCGCGAACCACGTCATCGCGGCCGGCATGCGGGACGGACAGCGCGATGTTGTCCGCGACCGACGCGCGCAGCAGGCGGACGTCCTGGAAGACGAAGGAGACCAGCCGGTAGAGCTCCCGGCTGCCGATCTCGCGCAGATCGACACCGCCCAGGACGACCGCGCCGTGGCTCGGGTCGAAAAACCGTGGCAGCAACTGGACCAGCGTGGACTTCCCGCTTCCCGACGGCCCGGCGACCGCGGTGACGGTCCCCGGTTCGAGCACCAGGTCGATCCCGCGCAGCACCTCGTGATCGGCGTCGTAACCGAAGCGAACCGCACGCAGTTCCACCCGGTGCCCCTGAGGCGCGACCGGGTGCGCGGGCTCCGGCAGCGGGGGCACCTGAAGTACCTCCTTGATCCGGCCGACCGCGCGCCGGGCGGCCTGCATGTCGTCGAAGCCGTGGCCGAGGGCCGCCACCGGAGCGGTCAGCCCCAGCCCGAGCAGCAGGAAGGGCAGCAGATCGGCCGGCGCCATGCCGCCGGACGTGATCAGAGCGGCACCGCCGATCAGCACGACCAGCAGCACGAACGGCGGCGAGAGCGCCAGTTGCATTCCGGCGGCGACCAGGGACATGCCGCGCACCCACCGGGAGAAGATGCCGACGAAGTCATCGGCGGCGGTGCGGAATCTGCGGTGGGCGCGTTCAGATCCGCCGAACGCCTTGACCACCGAGATGCCTTGGACGAACTCCACGACGGAATTCGCGATCCGCCCCATGGCCGCGTCGAACTCCTCCTGCTCACGCAGCCGGCTCGGGGTCATCATCAGAGGAACCAGCGCCACCGCCAGCACCACCGGGATCAACGTGATCAGCGTGAGCCGCCAGTCGCCGGCGAAACGCCAGCTGCACCCGGCCGTCGAGGACATGCCCGAGCCCGGACGACACGGCCGTCAGCAGCAGCCGGACCAACAGACCGGCCGCCCCCGCGATCACCACGAACCACACATGACCGTGATCGATCGGGCCGTGCGACAGCAGGACACGACCCAGTTCGACGACCGCCAGCAGCGGCGCCAGCCCCGCGACAGCACCGATCACCTGCAGGAGGACAACGGTGGCGAAACTCCGGAGATGAGGGCGCAGCAGCCCTGCCAGGGGCTGTCCCGTCGCTGAATCGGCATCCGGTGGGGGTGTGGACCGCTCCCTCGCCTGAGCAAGGTCGGTGGTGGTCATTGCTCTCCCGTCTTTGCTCCGGTCGCGGGCAGGAGGGTGCCTCGGAGGAACTCGACGATCTCCGCCCGCGCGGCCTTCGCTTGTGGCACCACGCCCGGCATGCTGAGGAACGCGTGCGTCGCTCCGGGATACTCGGCGAGCCGTGCCGGCGTCCCGGCCGCCCGCAGTCGTTCGGCGTAACAGCGGCCGTGATCGGCCACCGGGTCGACGGTCGGCACCACCACGAGCGCGGGGGCCAGCCCGCTCAGATCGTCGGCATACAGCGGCGACACCGCACGAGGATCTGCTCCGGGCGGAACGGCGAGCCGCTGGAACAACTGCATCCGCGTCAGGGTGAGGGTCGGGCTGTTGGCGTGCCGGCTGATCGAGGCGTGGTCGAACGCCGTCGAGGTCAGGTCGACAGCGGGGTTGGCCAGCACCTGCGCCCGCAGGACCAGGCCGGACTCCCTGGCCCGGATCGCGGCCAGGGCGGTGACCATCGCGCCGGTGCTCTCACCGAAGACCGCGGTCCGTGCCGGGTCGACTCCCCACCGAGCGGCGTGGCGCACCACGTGCCGGAACACGTCCCAGCCGTCGTCGACGGCCGCCGACAGCGGAGTCTCCGGGTCGAGGAGGCGGTGCTCGACCGAGACGACGACCGCGGGCAGCCGCGCGGCAAGGTGGCTGTTGACCCAGTCGCTCTGCACCGCCGTGCCCACGAACCCGCCTCCGTGCACATGGAGCACGAGCGGCAGGCCGGCTTGGCCCGCGCCCCCGCCGGTGCGCTCGGACGACGGCCGATACACCCGGACCGGGAGACCGCGGTCGGGTAGCGCCACCTCCTGCCACTGGATCGTGGCACCGCGATCAGGAAGCCCGCTGATCACCCGCGCCAGACGGGAGGCTCGCTTGCGGTTCACCTTGTCGCGTAAGGCGACCAGTTCCTCGGCTGTCATCGCCGGCCAGTCCGGCTCCTTTCCCAGAGCGTGCAGCAACCGGATGCCCAGCGGTGGCCGCTCCGCATCAGTGATCTTGTTCATGGCCGTCGAAGGGCGAGCTGATCGTGGACTGCCTCCTTGACGCGTTCGGCCCGGTGCCGCTAGAGGGCGCAGATCGAGCCGAGCTCATGTCCTCGGCCATCCACTGGGTCGCTGCGAAGATCGCCCAGCCTGGGGTAGGCGACGCGTTCGCAGGCGTGTTCAGTGATGCCGTCAGCGATCCGGCCCTGCGCGAGATCCTGTCCGCGCGGTTGCAGGACCCGTACCGGCTCGCGCTCCAGGACGCGCTCGGCGAACCGGAGAACCGGGTCCTGCTCTTCATCGACATCGTCGTCGGAACCTTGCTCCACCGGATGGGCATGACCGGCGAGCCGATGGTCGACGCCGACGTCGACGCACTGGCCGAGATGATTCCGGCGTACTTCGGCTGACGATGCCGGTCCGGCCCAGACCTACTGCCGCCCTGGCGATCCCGGTGCTCCTCCGGGTCGGACCCTCGCTTCGACTTCGCGCTCGAGGCCATGCTGCGCGGCTTCGCCACACTCTGACCCTCCCGGATGAGCCCGAGCTTCGCGTCGGCTGATCCACATGGTGATCGCCGGGCCGCACGCTCCCGCGGCGCGCCGGCGACGCGACGGACTCAAGGAGGATTGATCGTGGGAGCCGCGCCGACCCAGCGGTGATAGGCGTCTACGTCGACGTTGCTGCCGCACACGATGGTGACCACGTGTCGGCCGGCGAAGCGGTCACGGTCTTCGAGGATCGCCGCGATGCCGAGCGCGGCCGACGGTTCGACGACGAGGCCGGCGTGGTCGAGGAGCATCCGCATCCCGGCGGTGATCGACGCCTCCTGGACCAGGACGGCGTCGTCGGCGACCAGGAGGAGGTCGTCCAGGACGGCCGGGATGGGACGCCGGCCGGCGACGCCGTCAGCGATGGTGTCGGTCGAGTCGGTGGTGACGACGCGCCGTTGGCGCCAGGAGTGTGTCATCGCCGGTGCGCCCAGCGGCTGGATGCAGATCACCTCGACTTCGGGCGCCATGGCCTTCACCACATGACCCACACCGGTGGCCAGCGCCCCACCGCCGAGAGCGATCAGGACGGCGTCGAACGACGGCACGGCGTCCACCAGTTCCAGGCCGATGGTCGCCGCGCCCTCGCAGGTCTCGAGGTCCAGGCTGTCTTCGACCAGCCGGATGCCGTCGTATCGCGCGATGGCCGCCGCCCGCTCGCGAGCCAGGTCGAAGTCGCCGTCCACCAGCTCCAACCTGGCGTCCAACGCGCGGATGCGATCAAGCTTGGCCGCAGGCGCGAAGCGGGACGCCACGACGGTGACGTCGAGCCCTCGGCCGCGACCGGACCAGGCGAGGGCTTGGCCGAGGTTGCCCGCGCTGGCGCACACCACGGCTCGCGAGCCAGTGTCGGCGAGCAGGCTCGCGACCAACTCGGTGCCGCGGGCCTTGAAGCTGCGGACCGGGTTCGCCGTTTCGAGCTTGATGCTCACCGTGCACCCGAGGTCGGGCTCCAGCGCCTCGCAGCGGTACAGCGGGGTGTCGAGAAAAATCGGGTCGATCACCCGGCGAGCAGCCCGGATCCGAGCAGTGTCGAGGCGCGTCTCTCGCATGACACAGCAGCGTAGCGTCGCCGGCGCTGCTCGGATCCGGGTGAACGCCTGGCGACGGGTGCCCGTACCGGGAGGTGGGTCAGCACCGGCGGAGAGGGAATGCCGTGCGACCTGCCGCTGGCCGGGCGCCCGCTACGCGCGGCCCAGGCCGCGGACCAGCAGGGCCGCCGTCTTGGCGATCACGCTGTTGTCCATGGTCGCGGCCGGGTCGTTGCGGTTGGTGTAGACGGCGATGATCACCGGGGCACCCGTGGGCGGCCAGGCAACGGCGATGTCGCTGCCCGGCGCGTAGGCGCCGGCGCCGCCCCCGGTCTTGTCGCCCACGATCCAATGCGGCGGGAGTCCCTTGCGGATGCGCTCGGTGCCGGTGATGCTGGCCCGCAGCCAACCGTTCAGCCGCTGCCGGTCCTGCACGTGCAGGGTGCTGCCGACGGTGAGCTTTTGCAGGCTGCGGGCCATGGAGGCCGGCTTGATGGTGTCGCGCTTCTCCCCCGGCTTCCAGTCGTTGAGTTCCGGCTCCCATCGGTCGAGCCGCCCGATCGGGTCTCCGAGCGAGCGGTAGTAGCGGGTCAGGCCCGCGGGTCCGCCAATCTGCTTGAGCAGGACGTTCCCCGCGGTGTTGTCGCTGACCGTGATCGTGGCGTGGCAAAGGCGCTCGGTGGTCATGCCGTTCTTGATGTTCTCCGGCAGTTCGGTGATCGGGGAGTCGCTGACCACCTCCCGCGCCGTCCAGCGCAGCGTGCGGTTCAGCAGGCCGGGGTCGGTGGTCCGGGCCTTGGCCAGGATGGCACCGCACAGGATGGCCTTGAAGGTGGAGCGGCTGGGGAATCGCTCGCCGCCCCGGTAGGAGATGGTCTTGCCGGTGCCCGTGTCGATCGCGAAGGCCCCGATGCGTCCCTGGTAGGAGATCTCCAGCTCACGCAGTTGCTTCTTGACGTCGGCCGCGCCGGTGAGGGCCCGCGCGGCCGGCGCGGGGCGCGTGTCGGCTCCCGCGGATCCGCCCAGGCCGGCGACGGTCACGAACGCCGTGGAGATCGCCAGTACGGAGGCTCCCAGCCTGGCTCGGAGTCGGCTGTGACGAACGTGCCTCATGTCAGCTCCCTGCTCTCAATTCTCGATCTTCATGGGGGGGCATCAGGAGATCACGGGCAGCGGAGAGATGTCCAATATCGATATGAATGCCTGGATCATGCGGATTTCGATATCAATCCAGGTGGTCCGGTCCGGCAGCCCTCGCCGATGCAGGAAGGCGGGCACGGCTGCGGGGCGGGCAGACATCGCGGCAGCGCGCAGGTGGGCACGGTCATCGCGGCACGCGAGAGGGGAGGCGGACAGCGTGCGCTGCCAGCCCACCGGCCGCGAACACGACCGTCGCCGCCAGGTAGAGCTGCCCCGGGCCCCAGCCGGTGTCAAGCAGCCGGCCGGCCACCAGCGGGGAGACGAGCGAGCCGAGGCGGCCCATGCCGACCCCCCAGCCCACGCCGGTCGCGCGTACCTGGGGCGGGTAGGCGGACAGGGCGAAGGTGTACACGCCGGCCACACAGCCGTTGATGGACAGGCCGATCAGCACGCCCAGGGCGAGCAGCAGCCCGTACAGGGAGAGGGCCGGCATGAACAGGGCGAGCAGCACGGCCGTGGCCAGCGTGTAACCCACCAGCAGGTGCTTGAGCGCGAACCGGGCGGCCAGCAGACCCAGCAACAGGGTGCCGAAGATGCCGCCAAGGTTGAGCAACACTCCCCAGGTGATGCCGTGGGCGGCCGTCAGGCCGGCTTCCACCAGCAGTTTCGGCGTCCAGTTCGCGACGAAGTAGAACACCGACATGGCGGTGAAGAAACCCACCCAGGTCAGCAGCGTGGTGCGGCGTAGCTGCGGGGTGAGGATCTGCCGGATCCCGGGCCCCCGCTCGGCGGGCGAGTCCGGGCGGTCGGGCAGGGATTCCAGCGCGGGCTGCTTCATCGCGGCAAGCAGTCCGTTGAGACGGTCCAAGGCGCGCGGTGAGCGCTGGGTGAGCAGAAAGTCCAGGGACTCGGGAAGCCGCCACAGCACCGCGCCGATGAGCAAGGCCGTACCGGCGCCGCCGACGATGAACACCGATCGCCAGCCGGACAAGCCTGCAGCACCACGGTGATGACCCCGCCCGCGGTGGCGCCAACGGCATAGCCGGCCACATTCAGGCCGGCAGCCAGACCCCGCCATCGGCCGTTGGCATACTCGGCGGCTATCACGTTGCTGGCTGCCAGGACGCCGCCCACGCCGATTCCGGTGAGCACCCGCAGCAGGCCGAGCTGGACGGCGTTCTGACTCAGCGCCGATCCCAGCATCCCGGCGGAGGCGATCACGAGGCAGGCCAGGATCAGTGCCCGCCGCCCGACGCGGTCGGCCAGCGGGGCCAGGATCAGCGACCCTGCCGCCATCCCGGCCAGGCCCGCGCTGAGCAGCAGGCCGAGCTGCGAACTCGACAGCGACCATTCGTCCGACACTGCGACGGCCGTGAAGGACATGACCAGAACGTCGAACCCGTCCGCCACGTTGAGCAGGACACACACGGCGATCGCCGACCATTGCAGGCGCGACATCGGGGAGCCGTCGACGCGGGCGCGCAGCTCCGCAAGTTTCGCATCCATCTGGCCGGCCTTTCGGGACGACTGGTTCGCTGTCCATGTCTGTCTACCTCGCCGGATTTCGGTCCAGGCGGAGGTGTACTCATGGCCGTCGCCGGCTTCCTGGCCGCCCAGGACACCGCCCAGCAGGACCGATCATCCTGGCCTTCGACTTCTACCTGACCGCATCGGAGAGTGTGCGATCGCCTGTGCCTCGGCGACCTGGTCCGCCGTCGCGTTGCTCACTCCGAGGTGCCGGATCAGGCCCTGCTGCTGGAGTTCGACGAGCGTCTCGAACGGCTCTCGGCCCCTTGCTGCAGTATGGGAAGGTAACTTCCTGACGGGAAGTAGGCACCTCGAAGTGCGTAAGGTACCCACCCACCGGTTAGAGGAGCGAATCGATGGCAACGATGGCGGCGGCCCAGAAGAGGGCACAGGCCAAGGCGGAATATGACGCTTTCCTGGCGGCGTGTCCCAGCCGCAAGCTGCTCGACCGGATCTCCGACAAATGGGTCACGCTGATCCTGGCCGCGCTGGGCAGCGACGGCTCGCATCAGCCAGGCGCCGACTGCGCCGGCGAGCCCCGGTCGATGCGCTACTCGGAGCTGTCGCGCCTGCTGGCCGGCGTCAGTCAGAAGATGCTCACTCAGACGCTGCGCTCCTTGGAGCGTGACGGTCTGATCACCCGCACCGCGACGCCGACCGTGCCCGTCACGGTCTCCTACGAGCTGACCGACCTCGGTCTCTCACTGCACCAAATGATGCGCGGCCTCAAGATCTGGGCCGAGACGCACATGGACGATGTGCTCGCCAACCGCGCGACGTACGACACCCGCACCGCCTGAGCCGAGGAGCGGAGACGTCACAGCGGCCTCTCTCCGGGGAGGATCGCCGAGTTCCGGATGCGCGGCACCGGGGGTCACCGGTCGGCTGTTGGCCTTGCGTCGGGAGATCGGCGATCGCCATGGCTTGATCAACTTCCTGGTGGCTCGCTAGGGTTGGGCGCCCCTTGTTCGGAACCTGTTCACTCGTTCTCGAGGATGTTTCCGTGCGCCGCTACCGTTTCGGCAGAATCGCCGCGCTCGCCGCCGCCCTCTATGTGTCCGTGGTCGTCGGGTCCGGCGTGCTCGCGCTGGCCACCGGCGACCCGGCGCTGCTGCGCGAGATCGTCACCGGTGGATGGGGCGCGGACTTCGTGCCCTACACCTGGTGGGTGGAGCTCCTCATGGTGGCGGGCGGCATCCTGCAGGGATGGGCCTACTGGCAGGTGCTGCGCGGGCGGCCGGCCGGGGCGGCCGCCGTCAACGACAGGCCGGTCCGGCTGCTGCGGGTGGCCCTGTATCTCGGCGTCGCCTGCACGCTGCTGTACCGGCTGCCGATCCCGTATCTGTGGTGGGTCGGCCTGCCCTCCCCGCTGCTCGACCTCGCCGTCGTCTGGCTGTTCTTCGTGGTCCTCGCCGGCGCCTTGCCCCGGTGGCTGCGCGTGCTCGGGCTCGTGGCGGGCCTGGTGAACGCCGCCACGGGAATGGCCGCCACCGTCATGTACGGCATCGGCCAGTTCTCCCTCGTGCAGTACATCGCTCCGTACCAGCTCGGCAACGTCGTCTATCTGCTGTGGCTGGTGCCGGTCCTGGCCGGGCAGGCCAGGGACGCGCGCTGGGCCCGGGGAACCGTGCGGATGGGCATGGCCTCGGCGGCGCTGTCGCTGCTGTCGTCCGGCGGGCATTCCATCATCTCGTTCGGCGGTTGGGGCGTCGACTACGACCTGGTGCTCGTCATGGTCCTGGGCGTCCTGGGCGTCTTCGCGACGGTGTGGCAGGCCCGCTCCGCCCACGACCTGGGCGGCCCGCCGCCCGCACCGTCCCCGCCGCCTCCGGCCCGGGTCGCGTCGGCGCGACCATGGCCCCTCGCCGCCGTGGCCGTGGCGCTCCCGCTGATCCCCGCGGTCGTCAACCTCGCCGGCGGGATGCCCGTGTGGACCGGCCCCAGGGGCCTGGTCGACGACCTCTTCCACGGGCACGTGGGCTACCCGGCGACCGTGCTCTGGGTCGTCGTGGACGTGCTCGTCGGGGTCGGCGCTCCGGCCGTGCTGATCCTGGTCGCCGTCGTGGTCAGGACCCGGCGGCTGTTGCGCGTGACGATGTCGGCCCTGATCATCGCCGCCGCCGCGGGCGTCGTCAGCGCGTTCACCACGGAGCGCGAGGCGGACTGGCAGCTCATCCCCGAGATGGCCGAGCAGCGGCTGGCCCTGTACCCGGGCGGGCTGTTCGACCGGAATGAGAACGGCGAGATCCTCTTCGGCCTCTCGCCGCTGTGGTACAGCGCCGCCCTGGCCGCCTCCGCCCTCGTGCTGCTCCTCCTGTACGGCGCCCCACCCGCCGCCCGCCTGCGACACCACGTCCTCGTGACGGTGCTGGCCACCTCCGTCGCCCTGTGCTTCCTGCCGGCCGCCGACCAGTCACGCGGCCCGGTCACCACAGCCAAGGACTGCTCGCCGCCCGACCCCTGGGAGACGAACGGCGAGCCGGTGGCGTCCGAGCCGCTCACCGGCCCGCGCGCCTTCATCTGCGCGATACGCCAGCAGAAGGCGCTCACGTTCGCCGCCACCACCCCCGACCAGGTGCTGCTCGGCCACGGCCGCCGCCTGTGCGGCGCCTACACCCGCAACGACCCGCGCGAGCTGGCCCGCCTGCGGGAGGCGGAAGGGGTGAGCGTCGGCCACCTGAGCGGGGTGCTCGCCGGGATCTGCCCGGCCGCGAACGCGAAGGTCACCGCGGAGGCGGCGGCCCAGCAGCGCGAGTTCGACGAGTTCGATGCCGAGGAGCGGCGCAAGTGTGACGCCACCCCGCGCCACCGCCCCCTCATCCGGCCCGCCCGGGCGATCCGCCTCAAGGAGCCTGAGTGGCCCGAGGCGGGGCTGGAGCTGTACGACGAGTTCTCCGTCGAGGGCAAGAGCACGAACGCCGGTCCGGTCGACGTCGCCCCCGGCCATGTGATGGTAAACACGAGTTCCGACTTTCACGTGTGCGTCACGCTGGAGACCTACACGCGCCGCCCACCGGTCGAGACCAAGGGCTGGGACCATGTCGTCGAGGTCGGCTTCGACAACCGGAGCGGCAAGATGACGTTCATGGACGGCCTGAGCGGCACCGTGCTGCCCGATTTGTCACTCAACGGCCGCGAGGGGCACTACCGCATCCGCGTGCACCTGGCCTGGTTCCCCTGGAAGGGCGACGAGTACGGCACCCAGCGGCTGCTGATCATGGCGTACCCGGGACCGGGAGACAAGGCCGTCGTCTACCGCAAGCCTGCCAAGAACCGCTGACAGCTCACGTCGTCCCTCCCCCATCGAGCCGTTGACCATCGAAAGCGGCCCTCAACAGGGACGGTCGAGCTTCAGAAGTAGCCGATCAGGGGCTGGTCACGCCATCGGGGAGCAACACACAGAACTCATTGCCATCGGGATCGGCCAGCACCACCTGACCGCGCTCACCTATGTCGATTCGAGTCGCTCCGAGGGAGATGAGACGGTCGACCTCCGCTTGCTGATCACCGTGCGCAGATGGAGCGAGGTCGAAGTGCAGCCTGTTCTTCCCTGTCTTCGGCAGCACGGGCGGACCGCCCCAGGTGATCTTCGGGCCGCCGTGCGGCGAGCGGATCGCGGTCTCCTGGTTCTGGTCCCAGACCAAGGGCCAGCCCAGCGCTTCGCTCCAGAAGTATCCGACCTCCTGCGAACCGTCGCTTGCGAGCGCGCCGATGAATCCGCAGTCAGCGAGGAAGTCGTTGCCCGGCTCGATGACGCAGAACTCATTGCCTTCGGGGTCGGCGAGCACCACATGACCCTCCTCCGGGCGTTGCCCGATGTCGATGTGCCGCGCACCGAGTCCGAGTGACCTCGCCACCGTCTCCTGCTGGTCCTCGAGGGATGTACTCGTCAGATCGAAGTGCATCTGGTTCGGGCCGGTCTTCTTCTCCTGGGTCGGCAGACATCGGATCCGGAACCCGGTGTCATCGCTCGGCAGGAGCGCGATGCCATCATGAGGGTCGTTGGCCACCTCCCAGCCCAGGACTCCGGCCCAGAAACGAGCGAGACCGAGCGGATCGTTCGCATCGAAGCAGAGCGCGACGAGCTGAGAAGTCATCCCGCGTCTCCAATCTGTGACTTACGGGCGCAGTCAGGACACTCCGCCTCACGCATGACAAAAGCAACGTTAGCCAGCTCAAGAACTGCGACGCCAACGCTTTTATCAGTCAGCGGGCGACGCTCCCAGCGCACGATCCGCGATCAGTACAGCGGCCGGCCGCCGATCTGTTTACGATCATTGTTCCTGTCAGCGCCTCGCCGCGCGCAGTGCGGCGGGGCGTGCCGCGAGTACGGCGGCGCAGGCGGCGAGGGCCAGGCAGACGGCGATCACCCCCACGATGAGCGGCCACGGCACCACGAGGGAGACGTCCGCGTGCATGGCCGTGGCGAAGGCGCGTCGCATGCCCAGCAGCGCGGGCAACGCCACCACGAGCCCCAGCCCGGTGCCGAGCAGCACCACGAGCACCGACTCGGCGGCCACGGTCCCGAGCACCTGCCGGACCGTCGCGCCGGACAGGCGCAGCACCGCGAGGTCGCGGACGCGCCCGGCCGCCGACATCACCATCGTGTTCACGATCGCCACACCCGCGTAGGCCGTGGAGACCACGACGAGGAGTACGGTGGCGATCCACACCAGGCGGTCCTCCTCGGCGTCCGCCTCCGCCGAGTAGGTGGGGACGTCCACCACGCGCGCCCCCGGACCGGGCGGCACGGTGGCGCCCGCGACGTACGCCTCCCCGGCGAGGGCCACCGGGTCGTGCCTCCTGAGCACTTCCCGGGAGAGCAGCACGTCGGCGCCCGCCTCCCGGACCACGCCCGCCACCGTCGGCGACGCCGACGTGCCGTCCTCGAACGACACCGGCAGCGTCGAGCCCGGCCGCAGCCCGCGGTCCTCGGCCAGCCAGTCCGCCACGAGCACCCGGTCCTCGTTCCGGAGCGCGTCGAGCGAGCCGGACACCACCTGGACGTCACCCGCCCGCTCCAGCAGTTCCGGGGTGGCGCCGATGGCGCTCAGAACGCCGCCGTCCGGCTCGAACAGGGCGGTGAACAGGGAGGACTCCGCACCTGCCGCCGACGCCGCCGCGTCCGTCAGCCCCGGCGTGCCGTCCGGCACGATCACCGCGTCCGCCCGGATCGTGGTGGCGCGCACCTCCGCGAACGCCGCGGCGGTCGTCTGCACCATCCCGGTGATCAGTACGGCGCACCCCACCGTGATCAGCACCGGTGTGGCCGTGGCCGCGGTGCGGCGGACCGCGGTCAGCGCGTTCTCCCGGACGAGCATCCCGATCGCGCCGCGGCCCCGGACGAGCGGCCACGACACCAGCCGCGCCACCGGCGGCACGATCGCGGGTGACAGCAGCGCCAGCCCCGCGATCACCCCGATCGCCGCGACCAGGCCCGACATCACGAACGCGGCCGAGCCGGCCGAGCCGGCCGAGCCGGCCGCGGCCGCCAGACCGAGCGCGCAGAACGCCGCCCCGGCGATCCACCGCACGCGCGGCATCGGACGGTCGTCCACCTCGGCCTCGCGCAGCGCCTCCAGCGGGCGCACCCGCGCGGCCCGCCGGGACGCCGACCACACACCCGCCAGCGTGACGACCACACCCACCGCGAACGAGCCCGCGAGCGGCAGCGGCGACAACCGCACCGCGAAGCCCGGCGGCTCGAACCCGGCACTGATCAGCACGTCCCCCAGCACGGGGCCGAGCGACGCGCCGGCCGCCACCCCTGCCGCCGTCGCGGTGACACCGACCAACAGCGCCTCGCCGTACACCATCCGCCGCACCTGGCGCGGCGTCGCGCCGACGGCGCGCAGCAGGCCCAACTCGCGGCGCCGCGGCGCCACCCCCACCGCGAACGTCGAACCCACCACCAGGATCGATACGAACGCGGACAGCGCGGCCATGGCGGTGAGCACCTGAAGGCCGATCCAGCGGGTCCGCTCGTGTTCCCGCGTCTCCAGGACGCCGCGCCCGTCCCCGGTGCGCACCACGCCGGCCGCACGGGCGGCCGTGGCGACCGCGGCGATGTCCGCCCCCGGCTCGGTGACCAAGCCGATCACGCGCACCCCCGCCGAGAGGCGGGCCGCCTCCGCGTCGCTCAGGTACACCCCCGGCCCGTTCACCGTGCCGGACACCGTGTACGTCACCGGCCCGTGCACGGTCAGCACGGACACCCGCTCCCCCGGCGCGAGCCCCAGCGACCGGTCCAGCGCCACCTCTCCCTCCCGCGGCGCGGTGCCCGCCACCAGCGTGTACGGCGCCAGCATCGCCGCCGACCACGCGTACCCCCGGTCACCCGCCACCGGCTTGCCCCCGATGACCGGCTGCGCGTAGAACGTCCGATCCGGTACGGCATGCGCCACCCCGGGGATCGCGCCCAGCCGTTCCCGCAGCGACGCGACCGCCTCGGGCGACCACGGGCGGTCCGGGGCGAAGTTGCCGTCGCCACGCTCGATCGTCGGCACCGAGACGAACACGGGCGTCCCCGCCAGCCGGTCGGGGACCCTCGCCCCGGCCGAGGCCAGAGCCAGGACGCTCATCGACACCATCGCCATGCCGAGGAACAGCACGACGAACCCCCCGGCGAAGGAGGGCCACCTCTCCCGCAACGTCGCGAAGCTCAGCACGGCGCGGCCTCCAGTGCGGCCATCCGGGCGGCGACGAGCTCGGCGGTGACGGTACCGGTGTATTCGTCCACCACGCGCCCGTCGGCGAGGAAGAGCACCCGGTCGGCGTAGGAGGCCGTCACCGGGTCGTGCGTCACCATGATCATCGTCTGTCCGTGCTCGTCGACCAGCCCGCGCAGCATGCCGAGGATCTGGCGCGACACCCTGGTGTCGAGCTGGCCGGTCGGCTCGTCGGCGAACACCACGGCGGGCCTGGTGATCAGCGCCCGCGCGATGGCCACACGCTGCTGCTCGCCGCCGGACAGGCCGCTGGGCCGGTGCCCCGCCCGGTCCGCCAGGCCGACCTCCGCCAGCGCCGCCCGGACCAGGCCCGGCGGGGCCGCGCGGCCGGCCAGGCGCAGCGGCAGCGCCACGTTCTGCTCGGCGGTGAGCGCCGACACCAGGTTGAACGCCTGGAAGACGAACCCCACCCGCTCGCGGCGCAGCAGCGTCAGGCCGTTCTCGCTCAGCGAGCCGAGGTCGGTGCCGTCGATGGCGACCGTGCCGTCGGTCGGCCGGTCCAGGCCCGCCGCGCAGTGCAGCAGCGTGGACTTGCCGGATCCCGACGGACCCATGATCGCCGTCAGCGTGCCCGCGTGGAAGCTCGCCGTCACCCCGTCGAGGGCCTTCACCAGGTGGGCGGCCGTGCCGTACAGCCGGCGCACCGCCCGCAGCCGCACGGTCTCCTTGTGATCCACGCCGGTCTCTGCGGGGTGCGCGCGGTCACGGCCGCCGGTGGGCTCTGTCGGGTGCCTGCGGTCTCGGCCGCCTGCGGTGTCTTCCGGGTGCATGTGGTCCAGCAAAGCCGCCGTGCCGTGCCGGCGCATTGGCGCTGAGGCGAGAGTCAGGGGTAGACCCAGCACTACCGTGCCCGAGCATCCGGATCGGTTAACGTCGGGGGGTGCTCGCCCCTACCGCTCTGGCGGCGGTGACCCGCAGGCCGTCGGCGTTCCTCCGCTCGTCGTGGCCCTGGCGTTCGCTGGCCTATCTGCTGTGCAGCGTGGTCCACGCGGTGGCCGCGGGCGGGATGATCTACGCCGCCTACGCTCTCGGCGTCGGGGTCGCGACCGTGGTCGCACTGCTCGCCCTGGCCGTGCTCACTGTGCCGGCGGCGGCGTTCGAGCGGTGGCGGCTCCGGTTGGTGGACCACGCGCCCGTGGACGATCCGCACCTCAAGCCACCGCGGCCGGGTCCGCGGGCCTGGCTCGCCACCCGCCTGCGCGAGCAGGCGACCTGGCGCGAACTGGGGTTCGCGGTCGTCGCGGTGTCCGTGATGTGGTGGATGGACCTGGGACTGGTCTCGTCGGCGATCTGGCTGCCGTTGCTGCTGATGTCGGGGCCGTTCCAGCCGAGCCTGAACCCGCTGGAGGGCCTGCCGTTGTTCGCGGCCGGGCTGCTGCTGTTTCCGCTCTTCGCCTACATGATGGCCGCCTGGGCAGGCACCCGCGCGCTGATCGCGCGGGCGCTCCTCGCGCCGGGCGACGCGGAGATCATCCGCTCCCGAGCCCGGCTGGTCGACGCGTTCGAGGCCGAACGCCGCCGGATCGAACGCGACCTGCACGACGGCGCCCAGCAGCGACTGGTGGCCCTCAGCATGAAACTCGGCCTGGCCCGGCTCGACCTGCCGCCGGGGTCGCCCGTCGAGGCGCAGATCGCCGAGGCGCACGACGAGGCCAAACGCGCCCTGACCGAGCTGCGCGAGCTGATCCGAGGCGTCCATCCCCAGGTGCTCACCGACCGGGGGCTCGGCGCGGCCGTACGCGACGTGGCGGGCCGGTCTCCCGTCCCCGTCGACGTCGACGTCTCGCTGCCCGGCCGGTTGCCGACCCCGATCGAGGTGACCGCCTACTACGTCGTTTCTGAGGCGATGGCGAACATCGCCAAGCACAGCCGGGCGCGGCGCGGTTTCGTACACGGCCGGCTCCACGACGGCGCGCTGGTGCTGGAGGTCGGCGACGACGGAGTGGGAGGCGCCGACCCCGCGGCCGGGTCCGGGCTGGCCGGGCTCGCCGACCGCGTCGCCGTGACGGACGGCGTGATGACCCTGTCCAGCCCGCCCGGCGGGCCGACGTCGCTACGTGTGGAGATCCCGTGTCCCGTCTCCGGATAGCCCTCGCCGAGGACGGTGTGCTGCTCCGCGAGGGGCTCGCCGGGCTCCTCGACCGGTTCGGTCACGAGGTCGTCGCCTCGGTCGGCGACGGCGAGGCGCTGATCGCCGCCGTGGCCGAGCACGAACCCGACATCGTCGTCGCCGACGTGCGCATGCCGCCCGGCTTCGCCGACGAGGGACTGCGCGCCGCGCTCGCACTGCGCGCCTCCCACCCGGGGCTCGCCGTACTGGTGCTCAGCCAGTACGTCGAGCAGACCTACGCGGCCGAGCTGCTCGACTCGGACGGCGGTGCGGGGATCGGCTACCTGCTGAAGGACCGGATCGGCGAGGTGCGGGAGTTCGTGGACGCGGTGGAGCGGGTCGCCGGGGGCCACACGGTCGTGGACCCGGAGGTGGTGCGACAACTGCTCAGCCGCCGCCGCGGACCGCTGTCCCGGCTGACCCCGCGCGAGCGGGAGGTCCTCGGCCTGGTCGCGGAGGGCCGCTCCAACGCCGCCATCGCCCGCGTGCTGGTGGTCACCGACGCGGCGGTGGCCAAGCACATCGCCAGCATCCTGGCCAAGCTCGACCTGCCCCCCGCGGGAGACGACCACCGCCGCGTCCTCGCCGTCCTCGCCTACCTCCGAGGCCGGCCGGGCGGGCCGGAGCCGAAGTGGCCGCACCGGCGCTGATCCGTGACGCGGGACCTGGCGAGGCAGGGTACGGCGCCGGACCGTGCCCGAACGCGGCCGGAGACGGGCCCCACCTCGTCGAGCCACAACCGCGCGCTCAGCCGGCGGCTGAGCCGAACCACTTGGGCAGCCGGCTGAGCAGTTCCTGCTGGTCTTCACCGGCCCACGCCACGTGGCCGTCCGGCCGCAGCAGCACAGCGGGCACGTCCAGTTCCTCGCTGCCGTCGACCACGTCGACGACGTGGTCGACCCGATCCGCCCAGCCCGCCACCGAGAGCCGGCCGGTCTGGTCGAGCAGGAGCCCGCGTCCGCCGTGCATCAGCTCGTAGAGGCGTCCTCGCTTCAGCCTCACGTCCCGCATCCGCCGGCCGAGCAGCTCATGTCCCCCGCCGAAGTCGTAGCGGATCCCGATCGCGATGATCTTCTCGATCAGGTAGCGGTTCACCTCCTCGAAGTCCATCAGTTCCGACAGCAGCCGGCGCACTGACCGGGGACCCGGCTCGGTGGATATCAGCTCCATCTGCGCGCGGGTGTTGTCCAGCACGTCGGCGGCCACCGGGTGCCGTTCGGTGTGGTAGCTGTCCAGCAGTCCCTCCGGCGCCCAGCCGCCGACCTCGGCGGCCAGCTTCCAGCCGAGGTTGAACGCGTCCTGGATGCCGAGGTTGAGCCCCTGCCCGCCGACCGGCGGGTGGATGTGCGCCGCGTCGCCGGCCAGCAGCACCCGGCCGGCCCGGTAGCGCTCGGCCAGCCGGGTGGCGTCGCCGAAGCGGGACAGCCAGCGCGGTGAGTGCACGCCGAAGTCGGTGCCCGCGAACACCCGCAGCTGTCGCTTGAACTCCTCGAGGGTCGGCGGGACCGAGCGGTCCTCGGCCACCCCCTCGGCGGGCACGACGACGCGGTACACGCTGTCCCCGAAGGGCCCGACGCCGAACCTCAGATTGGTCTTGCGGACTTCGGCCACCACGGCGGCCACCGTCTCCGGTGGCACGGCCACCTCCATCTCGCCCAGCAACGTGTCGGCCCTGGAGGGCTCGCCGGGGAAACCGACGCCGAGCAGCTTCCGCACCGTGCTGCGGCCGCCGTCGCAGCCGACGAGGTAGCGCGAGCGCAGCTGCGTGCCGTCGGCCAGCTCGACGGTCACCCCGTCCTCGTCCTGGCTCAGCCCGGCCAGCTCGCAGCCGCGCCGAATCTCGGCGCCCACCTCGGTGGCGCGCTCGGCCAGCAGGCGATCGGTGGTGGGCTGCGGGATGCCGAGGACATAGGGATGCGTGGTGTCCAGCCGGTCGGGCGAGGGCTTGGCGAGGCCGGCGAAGAAACCGCCGACCGGATACTGCTTGCCGTGCGCGAGGAACCGCTCCAGCAGGCCGCGCTGGTCCATCACCTCGATGCTGCGCACGTGCAGACCCAGCGCGCGGACATACGCGGTCGGCTCCGTCTCCTTCTCCAGCACGAGCACGTGCACGCCGTGCAGCCGCAACTCCCCGGCCAGCATCAAGCCGGTCGGTCCGCCGCCGGCAATGATCACGTCGATCATGAACCCCCCATTCGACAAGGTCGTGTTTCGGCCAGTTGCTCCGCGTACGCCCGCACTTCCGCGCCGGGAGCCCGCAACCGCACCCCGGGCCCAATCGGCGGTTCGACGTCCGCGAGAGCCACACGTCGACGCAAGAACACGTACGTTCGCGAACCTGTATCCGCAGGTTCTGGCCTCGGCCGACGATTCTGCAGCACGACCCGGGTCTTGCCGCAAGCCCCCCGGTGCGCTATACGTTGAAAGTGGCAAGGAGCGGATGACCTCCTTGCTTTTACCTTTTGTCGCCGTTGTGGACGGACAAGCTCCTCCCGAAGCGGTGACGCCCGCGTCGGCTTCGACCGCACCGGTGAGCGTCGTGGTGCCCTCGAGCAACGACGGCGTAGCGGCGGGCCAGGTGCGCGAAGGCGTCCTTGAGCTCGGCCGGGCCGACGACCTCGATGGCGGCGTCGAACCTTCCGATGGCGGCGGCCAGGCCGAGCCAGGACCACGAGCCCAGGACGAGCCGGCAGCGGTCCGGGCCGAGTTCCTCGACGACTCCGTCGCGGATGTACTCGGACACGGCGGCGGCGGGCAGGCCCAGGATCACCTCGCCGCGGCACGGCCAGTCGCCGGAGCCGTCGCCGGAGCCCCGGAACCTGCCGGCCACGAAGACGGCCACGTCGCCTCCGGGCAACTCGCGCGGGGTGAAGCGGGGCCCGGTAAGAGGGCGCGGAGTGATCCGGTCGGCGCGGAAGGTGCGCCAGTCGTCGCGGTCGAGGTCCCAGGCGACGAGGTACCAGCGCCCGCCCCAGGTGACGAGGTGATGGGGCTGCACCCGGCGCGGCGGGGACTGGACGCCCAGGACACCGGTGTCGTCGTCCGGCGCTGCGGTGTAGTCGAAACGCAGCACCTCGCGGGCGTGGACGGCGGCGCTGAGCGCCATGAGCACCTCGCTGCCGACCTGCGGGGCCGGTCGGAGCGCGGGCAGCTCGACGGCGGTGACCTGGAGGGTGTCGATCCGGTGGCGCAGCCGGGCGGGCATCACCTGCCGCACGGTGTTCAGCGCGCGCGCCGCGCCTTCCCCGATGCCGGCGCCGGCGGTGGTGGCGATCTGGAGCGCGATGGCCAGGGCGACGGCCTGCTCGTCGTCGAACAGCAACGGGGGCAGTCGCGTGCCGGCTTCGAGCCGGTATCCGCCGTCGGGCCCCTTGAAGGTCACGATGGGATAGCCGAGCTCGCGCAGGCGGTCGACGTCGCGGCGCACGGTACGCGGGCTGATGTCCAGCCGCTCGGCCAGCAGTGCCCCCGGCCAGTCGCGGCGCGTCTGGAGCAGCGAGAGCAACGCCAGCAGTCGCGCTGAGGTCTTCGGCATGATTCCCATGGTGCCGTGAGAAGCGGCCACAACCTGACCTCTTCCCCTGTGACTGTGGTCTCGCGCCGGACAACAGCGCCCAGAAACGACATTCGAAAAGTCAGGAGCCAGAAGATGGCCGTCAAGTCCGTAACTCATCTGAACTTCCGGGGCGACGCCCGCGCGGCGCTCGAGTTCTACCAATCCGTGTTCGGCGGGCACCTCGCCGCCGTCACGTACAAGGACGCCGGGAACGTGCAGGACCCCGCCGAGGCGGACCAGGTGATGTGGGGCCAGGTGCTCGCCGACAACGGCTTCCACGTGATGGCCTACGACGTGCCGTCAGGCCTGCCGTGGAACCAGGGCGAGAACTCGTTCTTCGTCTCCGTCCGTGGCGAGACCGCGCAGGAGATCACCGCGTACTGGGAGAAGCTCTCCGTGGGCGCCACCGTCGTGCAGCCGCTGGCGCCCGCGCAGTGGGCTCCGCTCTACGGGATGCTCAGGGACGGCTTCGGCGTCGTCTGGGTCCTGGACGTCGTGAGCGAATACGGCGGGTGAGCATCTCACGGGCCGGGTCCCCATCGACGGCATTCGCGCCCGCTGAACTCCGCCGCGGTCACCCGCCGCGGAATTTCCCTGGCAAGGCCCGCGACCTGTGGCCGGCTCCGACGGGGGATCATCCGCAGTGGACCGGCCATCACCTCGTCTTCCCTTCGATGGCCGGGCGGCGCCCACAGCGCCGTTCACCATGGAGCCGGAACCGGTGACGGATTTTCGCGAGGCGGACCGCAAGAATTCTCCGGTGGCTTCGACCATGTCCGGAAGAGCGCCTGAACTGGGTGTCCGTGTCCAACCGTTATCACTGGAGAATAGGGATGAACCTTCCGCGCATCGGCGTCAGCCTGCCGCACGTGGGCCCGTACGCCGGCCCCGACGCCGTCGTCACCGTGGCCCAGGCGACCGAACGGCTCGGGTTCCACGCTGTGTCCGCCAGCGACCGGCTCCTGATGCCCGCCGCACCGGGCTGGGACAACGACGCGGGCCTGCCCGAGTCTCACGCCTGGGACTCGCTGGAGATGCTGACCTGGGCAGCCGCGCACACCCGGCGGATCCGCGTGAGCACCAGCATCCTGAACTCCATCTTCCACTCCCCCGTCATCCTGGCCCGCAGGCTGGCCACGCTCGACCGGCTGTCCCAGGGGCGGCTGGACGTCGGCATCGGCCAAGGCGGCGGCACCCGGCTGCCGCCGTTCTACATCCCCGAGGAATTCATCGCGGCGGGGGTGCCGGCCAGCCGCAGGGGCGCCGGATTCGTCGAGCACATCGCCGCGATGCGCGCCTGCTGGACCCCCGACCCGGTCGAGTTCCACGGCGAGCACTACGAGATCCCGCCGTCCCTGATCGGCCCGAAGCCGGGGGCGAACACCATCCCCCTGTTCATCGGCGCGACGACCCGCCACACCATCGAACGAGCGGCCCGCGTCGGAGACGGTTTCATCACCGTCGCCGTCGACTGGGACGAAGCCCGCACGCAGGTCCACTGGTACCGGCAGGCCGGCGGCGCCGGCACCGTCATGGTGAACACGATCCCGCCCCTCGGGGTCGATCAGCTCTCCCCGGGCGCCTTCACCGACGCCGCGCTCGGCGACCTCGACCGCGCTGCCGCACTCGGCGCCGACGAGATGCACATCGCGCTCCATCTTCTGCCCACCCGCCCGGAGCAGCAGGTCGAGTTGCTGGAAGCGCTCGCGGCCAAGCTCGGCCTGCCCACCCTCTCGGCGACGCCGTAGAACCGCCGAAGGCGCACGGTCTCGGTCACGACTCTTGCTTCGGCGTCGCGCGCACGCTGCACGCCCTTCTCATGAACGCGTATCGGGCTTTGTGGCGATACAAGGGCGTGCGTACATGGATGAGCTGGATCGCCGTCGTACCGTTCGCCGGGTGGGCGCTGGTGCGGCTGAGCGGGTTCGAGCCGGACTGGCCGTGGGTGCCGGTGGTGGCCTTCACGCCCTACGCGGCGGCCGGGTCGTTGATCGGCATGGTGCTGGCGTGGGTGCTGAGACGGCGGACGGCGGGGATGGTGGGGATCGCGGCCGTGGTGGCGTTGGGGCTCACAGTCGCGCCCCGGGCCTTCGCCGACGGCAATCCGGCCGCGAACGGGCCGGTGTTGCGGGTGCTGGCGGCCAATCTGATGGTGGGCCAGGCGGACACAGGCCGGCTGATGGCCCTGGTCGACCAGGTGCGGCCGGACGTGCTGACGTTGCAGGAGCTCACACCGAAGGCGATGCTGCGACTGGAGGCGGCCGGCCTGCGCGAGACGTTGCCGCACGCCGTCACACGGCCGTTGCCGGGCGTCGGCGGGTCCGCCGTGTACGCGCGGCATCCGCTGACGGCCGGAGAGACGATCCAGCTGGGCGCGTTCGGGCAGGCCAGGGCGTGGCTCGCGCATCCCGGCGGGGCCCGCGTGGAGATCGTCTCCGTGCACCCGTGCGCGCCCAAGCGCACCGGCCGGCAACCGTGCTGGCAGGGCGGCCTCGACGCGCTGCCGCGCGGCGGCGGGGAGCTGCGGCTGCTGGCGGGCGACTTCAACGCCACGCTCGACCACCTGCCGATGCGTGAACTGCTGGCGTCCGGCTATCGGGACGCGGCCGACGTCATGGGGCGCGGACTCACGGCGACCTGGCCGCAGGCGCTGGGCCGCACGTTGCGGTCGCCCGGCGTGGCGATCGACCACGTGCTGGCGGACTCGCGGATGGCGGTGCGTGACTTCCGCGTGCTGGAACTGCGGCACACCGATCACTGGCCCGTGTTCGCCGAGGTCAGGCTCCCGTAACAGGGCCACTGCGCACCGGCGGCTGTGCGTCCAGGACAGGTCCCCGTGACGCGGGCGATCAGGTCCTCGCCGCCCCCGTGGCCCAGCCGGCGGGCGGGGTCGCCGGCTGTGACAGCTCCCAGCGCAGCTGGGTCTCGCTCGGTGACTGCACCGGGAGGAACGCCGCCTCGCGCAGCCGCCGGTTGGCCGGGGTGTCGGTGGCGTAGCCGCGCCCGCCGCTCGCGGTCGCCTCGAGACGGGTGGCCGCCAGGGTGAGCTGGGCGGCGTCATATCGCAGGCGGGTGATCTCGCGGGGGTCCGCGGCGGCGGGTGCGTGCTGCGCCCGCCGCGCCTGTTCGGCGGCCTGGGCCAGGCGGGTCGTCGCTTCCTCGAGATCGGGTACGAGCACGGTGCCCTCTCCCTGGATGAGCCCGCGGGCCTCGTCCAGGGCCCTGCCCGCCAGCCCCAGGCAGAACGCGGTCTGCAGCAGCAGGAGCACCGGCCGGACCCGCCGGACGAGCGCCGCCAGATCGTCGGTGAGGACATGCCCGGCGTCCACCTGGGCGCCGGTCAGGGTGATCGAGGAGGACGCGGTCGCGTTGAGCGCCAGCAGTCGCTGCGGCGGCGCGACCACGACGCCGGGATCGCCGACGCGTACGACGGCGACGATGCGGCCCCCGCCGTCGCCGACCCGGGCGGGCAGCACGACCGCGGCCCCGGGGGTCAGGTTGGAGGCCCACCTGATCGGGCCGTCCAGCCGGTACCCGCCGGCGTGCGGTGTGGCGACGACGGGCACGGGACGCATGCCGGCCATCTCCTGGAGGGCGGCGGCCATCGCGGTGGAGCCGACCTCGGTGCCCGCGGCGAGCCCGGCCCGCAGACGTCCGAGAGGGGTGTCGCGGCCGGACTCCCGCAGATACTCGATCACCATCCGGTGCGCCCAGAAGGAGAAGGCGGAGCTCAGGCACTCGGCGGCGATGAGCTCGATCAGGCACGCGACCTCGGCCACGCCGGTGTCGCCGGGCTCGGCGTCCAGGCTCAGCAGGTTGCGCTGCCCGAGGCGGCGCAGGAGGTCGCGCGGGCCGGTCGGGTCGTCGTCCCCCGGGTGAACGGGCCGATCCTGGGGCTGGTGCACGCTCTGGTCCAGCGTCGCCGCCCGGCCGGCGACGTGGGCGAGGACGTCGGGCAGGTGCCGCCGCCAGGCGGGCGCCTCGGCCTCGGTCATCCCTCCCTCCCCTCGGGGCCCTGGTCGAGGGCGTAGAGGCGGCTGACCGGGGTGGACACCGCGGCGCGCGCCCGCCGTACGGCGGACTCGTCGGGGCCGTCGTACAGGCACAGGCACTTGCTGGTGTCCTCGCGTACGTACGTGCGCAGGAAGCTCACCTCGGGCACCTCCGCGTACAGGGGCGCCTTGGCCTTCTTGCGGGCGAGATAGTCCTCCATCCCGAGGTCCTCGGGGATGTCCCACTCCACCAGGTAGCCGACTCTGCCCTTCGCCGACTTGATGTCAGCGAGGTCGGCGCCGACGAGCCGCACCTCGTCCGGCCCGGCGATCGCGGTGATCCCGGGCAGGGCCTTCTGGTCGAGGCGCAGGCCGGCGCACGAGGCGGCCTCGATGACGACGTAGACCTGGGACAGATCCCCCGTCACCTGGGATTCGATCAGCTCGCCGCCCAGGGCGGCGGCCTGCCGTCCGACCTCGGTGATGGCAGCCTCGACGGCGGGCCGGTCGGCGGCCGTCGCGGTCAGTTCGATCAGGTAAAGCGGCACAGAGACTCCAGTCGTCGATTCGCCGGCCCCGTGCGCGGCGGGGCGGTTCTGACCTTAGAGAGTAAAACAGATCTGTCTGATGGGAAATACCTGGGATTCGGTCCCGGCCCGCCCGGCCGCCCCGGCGTACACTCCTTGGATGGCCGCCCGTCCCTCCCTCCGACCCGCAGACCGCCTCCTCGAAGCCGCCACCCGGCTGTTCGCTCTCCACGGCATCCACACGGTGGGCATCGACCAGATCATCGCGGCGGCCGGGGTCGCCAAGTCGAGTCTGTATCAGGCGTTCGGCTCCAAGGAGGCACTCGTCGTGGCCTACCTCGAACACCAGGACGCCGCCGACCGGGCGGCCTACCGGGCCGCGGTGACCGGCGTCCACGCCGGGGCCGAGCGGGTGCTCACCTCGTTCGACCTGGCCATCGCCGGGGCGGGGCGGCGCTCGTACCGCGGCTGCCTGTATCTCAACGCGGCCACCGAGTTCCCCGAGGCCGGCCATCCGGTGGCGGAGGCGGTCGAGACGCACCGCGCCTGGGTGCGCGCCCGGTGGTCGGAGGCGCTCGGCGACCGGGGCCCCGAGCGCGACTCCCTGATCGAGCGGATCCAGATCCTGTACGACGGCGGGATCGCCGGGGTCAAGTGCGCCCGCTCGACGGCGCCGATCGTACTGGCACGCGCGATGGCGGCCGAACTGCTGGACGCGGATGTCTCTCATAAGACCCCTCGATAAAAACCTTCTTGTCTGGTAGGTTTTGTGGCCGAAGGTGGTTCCCGCCGGATCCGCCTGCCCGTTCACCGTGCGCCGGGGTGAGAGGCCGAGGCCTCTCGCGCCGCGCCACCCCACCGTGCCATCGGGGGACAGCCGCATGCAGCAGAAGATCGCCGAGCTGGCCGGCGTCAGCGTCCGCTACGGACGGCAGGACGTTCTGTCCGGCATCGACCTGCAGATCGAGCAGGGTGAGTTCCTCGCCCTCGTGGGACCGTCGGGAGCCGGGAAGTCGACCCTGCTGCGGGTGTTGTCCGGGCTCCAGGCACCGGCCTCGGGCACCGTTCGCCGCCCCGAGGACGACGGCGGCGCGACCCGATCGGTCTTCCAATCCCCGCACCTGCTGCCATGGCGGACCGTCGCGCGCAACGTGCGGCTCGGCCTGGAGTACCGCGCCAACGACGGGCGGTGGCTCGGTGGCAAGACGGCCGCCGACCAGCGGGTACGCGAGGTCCTGTCCGACCTCGGCATCGGCGACCTGGCCGGCCGCTACCCCGCGCAGCTGTCCGGCGGCCAGGCCCAGCGGGTCGCGGTGGCCCGCGCGGTCGTCGCCGGGCCCTCCCTGCTGCTCCTGGACGAGCCGTTCGGCGCGCTCGACCCGCTCACCCGGGCCGACCTGCAGGACTGGCTGCGCTCGGTGCACGCACGGCTCGGCCTGTCCACGGTGCTGGTCACCCACGACCTCGACGAGGCGCTGTTACTCGGCGACCGGATCGGGCTCCTGCACGCCGGGCCGCACCCCCTGGAGGTGGTGACCTCCCCGGTGACGCGCCGCGAGCAGCTCACCGACGGCTTGGCCCGGCGCGAGCTGCTGGCCCGCTTCAGCTCCCCCGCCGAACGCGACGACCTGGGCGGCGACGACAGCGCCGCACCGGCCGTACCGGACTCCCCCGCCGATCCCAGGACGGCCAGCACGCGGCGGGAGGCGCTGACCATCACCGGGTCGCTCGCCCTGCTCGCCGCCCCCGTCATCGGCTCCCTGCTGACCTCCGGCGACCGGCGGGCCGCCACCGCCGCCACCGGCCCGGCCGGACACGGTGGCGGCGGCGGGACCGCCGCGACGCTGCGCATCGGCTACCTGCCCATCACCGACGCCGCCCCGCTGCTGCTCGCCCACGACTCCGGCGAGTTCGGCAGGCGCGGCATCACCACGCCCGCCCCCATCCTGTACCGAGGGTGGGCGCCCCTCGTCGAGGCGCTGCAGGGCGGCAACGTCGACATCGTGCACCTGCTGATGCCGCTGGCGATCCAGCTCCGCTACGACGCCAAGGTGCCGGTCAAGGTGCTCGCCTGGAACCACGCCAACGGCTCGGCCCTCACCGTCGCCAAGGACGTCGAACGTGTCGAGGACCTGGCCGGCACGAAGGTCGCCGTCCCCGCGTGGTTCTCCGTCCACAATGTCGTGCTGCAGAAGCTGCTGCGCAAGGCGGGCATCGAAGCCGTGCTCGACACCGCGCCGAGCGCCGGTGCGCGGACGACGCAGCTCGTGGTCATCCCCCCGGCCGACATGCCCACCGCGCTGCAGTCGGGCTCGATCTCCGGGTACATCGTGGCCGAGCCGTTCTGCGCCGCGGCCGAGGTCCTCGGAATCGGGAAGATCTTGCGCTTCACCGGCGACGTGTGGAAGGACCACGCGTGCTGCGTCACGGTCGTCCGCGAGACGCTCGTACGCGACAACCCAGACGTGGCGCTGCGGGCGACCGAGGCGATCATCGCCGCGCAGCTCGCCATCAGGGCCGACCGCGAGGCGTCCGCCCGGCGGCTGTCGGAGGGCCGCTACCTCCCGCAGCCGCTGCCCGCGCTGGAACGCGTCTTCACCACGCGCCGCGACCCGGCGTACGTCACCTCCGGCGCCATCCGGCACCCCGAATGGGAGTCGCAGCGCATCGACTTCCAGCCCCATCCCTATCCGGGCTACACCGGCGAGCTCGTACGCGCGATGAAGGAGACGGTCGTGGACGCGAACGTGACCTGGCTCGAACACCTCGATCCCGCGCAGGTGCACGGCGACCTCGTGGCCACCGACATCTCGGCGGCCGCGCTCGACGCCACCGGCGGCCTGAGCGCCTTCGGCGCGGCCAGGGTGCGCACGGAGGTCATCGCGCCGTGAGCACATCGGTCGGCTTCCTGAGGCGCGAGACCGCGCTCGTGACACCGGACGCGCACCGCCGCCGGTCCGCGATCTGGGCGGCCTGGCGGGTGGCCGTGGTGATCCTGGTGGTCCTGCTCTGGGGGCTCACCACGGACGTGGTGTTCTCCGGCAACGCCGTACTGTCGCGCATGGGGCCCGTCTCGGCCGTCGGCGCGCTGGCCGAGACGCTGGGCGAGGACGTCACCCTCTCGGCGGTCACCGCGTCGCTGCGGCGGCTGCTGTCCGGCCTGCTGATCGCGACGGCGGTCGGCGTGCCCCTGGGGCTCCTGTTCGGGTCGAGGGTCCTGGTGGAGTACGCCACCGCCCCGGTGGTCCAGTTCCTGCGCATGACCTCCCCGCTCGCCTGGGCGCCTCTCGTGATCGTCCTGCTCGGCTCGGACGACGCCCCGGTGATCACGCTCATCGCGCTGGCCGCGGTGTGGCCGATCGTGCTCGGGGTGTCCTCGGGCACGCGGGCGCTCGACCCGGGCGCGGCGCTCGTCGCGCGCTCGCTCGGGGCGACCCGGTGGGAGGTGCTCCGCAGCACGGTCATCCCCGGCCTGGCCGGGCCGCTGCGGACCGCCCTGCGGGTGGCCCTCGGCATCGCATGGGTGGTGCTGGTGCCGGCGGAGATGTTCGGCGTCTCCAACGGGCTCGGGTACGCGGTGCTCAACGCGCGCGACAACCTCGACTACGAGCGGCTGGCGGCGACGATGCTGCTCATCGGCGCGATCGGCTTCCTGCTCGACCGGTTGCTCAGCGGGGGTCGCGCCGAGCGGCGATGACGGCGCGCCGAGCGCGGGTTCTCCAGTGCATCCCGTCCCGCTCGTCCCGTTCGTCGACGTCGGGTCGTGCCTGGCCGGCGCGGGCGCCGCCACCGGTGTCGTACGGCCGAAAACCGGTTGCCTCTTGTGGCGGGCTCCGGAAACGTGGTGTCCATGATCCTCTGACGGACAGCACACCCCTCCTCCGAGATGCCACGGCGCCGAATCGCGCCGCGATGCCGCCTGCCCACACCCTGTTCAGCGAAGAGAGCGTCTTTGTCTCAGCGACACTCCCGGCAGGAGTCCCCCCTGCCGTCCACCCCGGCCGCGCATTCGGCCACCGTCACCGTATTCGCCTCCCCTGCGAGCTGGATCGAGTCCGAGGCCCTCGCGCAGTGCCACCAGGTGGCCGCCCTGGACGGCATGACGCACGTCGCCGCCATGCCTGACCTGCACCCCGGCAAGGGCGCCCCCATCGGCGCCGCCATGGCGTCGACCACGCTGTATCCGTTCCTGGTCGGATCCGACATCGGCTGCGGCATCGCCGTGTTCCCCATCAAGCTCAAGCGCGCCGACCCCGAGAGACTCGCCGCCCGGTTCCCCGACCTCGATCGCGCGCTGGACCCTGAGCGGGACGCCGACGACCCGGCGTGGGCCGTGCTGAAGGGCGACATTCCCGCCGGTCACGTCGAGAGCCTCGGGACGGTCGGCCGGGGCAACCACTTCGTCGAACTGGCGCGGATCGGCACCGTCTTCGAGCCGGACCACGCGAGCCGTCTCGGACTCGCCGCCGGCGACCTGGTTCTCATCGTCCACAGCGGTTCCCGGGGGCTGGGCGAACGGATCCTGCGAGCGCACACCGCGGTCCACGGCGCGGGCCCTGCCCCCGATCCCGGCGCCTACCTGGCGATGCACGACGACGCCGTACGCTGGGGATCACTCAACCGGCGGCTGATGGCCGCCCGGGTCGCCCACGCGCTGGGGGCCGAGCCCACCGAGCCGATCGTCGACCAGTGCCACAACCTGGTCGAGCTCCGCGACGGGATCTACCTGCACCGCAAGGGGGCCGCGCCGGGTGACGGCCGCGACGTGCTCATCGCCGGCACCCGGGGCAGCCAGTCCTACCTCGTGGCCGCGCACGCCGGGCCGGACGCCGGCCATTCCGTCGCGCACGGCGCGGGCCGCAAGATGTCGCGTGCCGACGCCCTGCGCCGGGGCCGGGCCAAGCACACGGTCGAGGAACTGCGCCGCACACCGGTGGGGTCGCTGGTGGTGTGCGGCGACCGCCAGCTGCTCTTCGAGGAGGCGCCGACGGCCTACAAACGCATCGAGCAAGTGATCGCCGACCTCGTCGACCACGACCTGGCCACGCCGGTGGCCACCACGATCCCCCTGGTCACCTACAAGACGGCCGAGCTCGGGTCCACTCCCCGGAAGGGCCACCGGGACCAGCGCCGCAAGCGAGGCCGGCAGTGAGCGTCCACCTGCTCCTGTCGGCCGGGCGCGGCCCGCAGGAGTGCGCCTGGGCGCTGGCCCAGCTGCTGCACCGCCTCGAAACCGACGCCGCCCGGCGCGACCTTCGGACCAGCCGGGTCCAGACCGTTCCCGGCGACCGGCCTGGCACCTACCGCTCGGTCCTCATCCGGATGACAGGAGCCGGCGCCGAGGCGTTCGCCGCCTCGTGGACCGGAACCCTGTGCTGGCAGGCCCCCAGCCCCTACCGGGCCAGCACCGGCCGGAAGAACTGGTACGTCATCGCCCAGCCGGTCCAGGTCGACACCCCCCGCACGACGTTCGCGGAGACAGACGTCGACATCGTCGCCTGCCGCACCGGCGGCCCCGGCGGTCAACACCGCAACAAGGCCAGCACCGCGGTACGGGCGACCCATAGGCCCTCCGGGATCGTCGTCGTGGTCGACACCGAGCGGCAGTTCAGCCTCAATCGCCGCCTCGCCCTGCGGCTGCTGCGGCAGCGCATCGAGGACGGCGACGAGGCGGCGGGCCGCGCCGTCACCACCGCCCGCTGGCGCATCCACGATGAGCTCGTACGCGGCGATCCCACCCGTATCGAACGTCCGGAAGAGCCGAGGCAGGACCCGGCCCCGAAGAGGGGCTCCAGGTCGGTGTAGGCGAAGTCCGGCCGGTGCGGGGAAGGTGCTCAGGGACAGACTCACCTCAAGATGATCCGTCGCGCCCGGGCGAGGTTGGCACCCCCACGGGTGCATGGGCGTCCAGGGCGCCCTGGCCTCCGGCGACTCCGGGCGTGGAGTCCGTGACCTTCTCGTCGCCTGGCGTGACAACGGCTGCTCCCGCGTGCGAGAGCGGTTCCAGCGGGCCGTCGACGAAGGCGAACTTCCTCCGGAGACCAATCCGGGGCTGCTGGCCCGATACGTCACCACCTTGGCATTCGGCATCGCCGTGCAAGCAGCGAGCGGTGTCGGCCGCGACGAACTTCAGGAGGTGGCCGACGCCGCTCTACGCAACTGGCCGCTCCCCTGAGAACCGCCCGGCGTTCGTCTTCGCGAGCACTTGTTGCGGGTCTCTCACGCGTTCCCAAGAGAGGGACCCGCTCCGGGACCCAGCAGGGGAAGCCTCGCCGGAGCGCCCCGCTGGATCAGCCGGGCCAGGCCCTCGGTGTCGGCGTGCCGCTCGACCAGGTCGCCGAGCGCATCCAGCCGGGCCTCGCGGAGCGCGGCGAACGAGGTGTCCGGCACGGGGGTGAAGGCCCGTCCGGCGGTCGCCGCCACCTCCGTGAGAAACGCCCTGCGGAAGTCGTCGTTCTCCAGGGCGCCGTGCCAGGTCGTTCCCCACACGGCTCCCAGACGACAGCCGTCGAGAAAGGGCTCCGCCCCATCTCCGCCGACCCCGCCCGCACCGACCGGCCCGTGGCCGGGCCGGTCGACGGTCACGGTCCCGTGGTGGATCTCGTAGCCGGTCACGCGGCAGCCGTACGCCTCCCCCACCGGACGCCCGAGCCGCTTGTCCGCCGCGAACTCCACGAACGCGGGCAGCAACCCAAGCCCCTCCACCAAGCCGGCGCCCGACTCGACGTCGTCCCTGATCGTCCTGGCCAGCATCTGGTAGCCGCCGCAGATGCCCAGCACCGGCCCGCCCCGAGCCGCCCGCTCCCGTACGGCCCGAGCCAGCCCCGTCGACCTGAGCCATGTCAGATCGGCGACCGTGGCCCGCGAGCCGGGGATGACCACCAGGTCGGCGTCGTCCAGCTCCGCGGCCGAGGTGACGAACCGCACGATCACCCCCGGCTCGCTCGCCAGCGCGTCCATGTCGGTGAAGTTCGAGATCCGCGGCAGCCTGACGACCGCGACCCGCAGGCTCGGCCCGCCCCCCATCGGCACCGGCGCCGGGCGATTGTCCAGCGCGAGCGAGTCCTCCACGTCCATCCAGAGTCCGTCGAGCCACGGCAACACGCCGTAGACCTCCCGGCCCGTCAGCGCGCGCAGCATGTCGAGCCCCGGTTCCAGCAGCTCACGCGCACCCCGGAACTTGTTCACCAGGAAACCGGCGATGAGCGCCTGGTCGGCCGCGTCCAACAGGGCGAGCGTGCCGTACATCGAGGCGAAGACACCGCCGCGGTCGATGTCGCCGACGACGATGACGGGGAGCCCGGCGGCCTGGGCCAGGCCCATGTTGGCGATGTCACCCGCGCGCAGGTTGATCTCGGCCGGGCTGCCCGCGCCCTCGCAGATCACCACGTCGTACTGTGACCGCAACCGCTCAAGCGCCTCCACCGCGACGGCTCGTAAGTGGTCCCTGAGCGCGCCGTACTCCATGGCGTCCACGTCGGCCGTCGGACGGCCCATGACGATGACCTGGCTACGCCGGTCACTGCCCGGTTTGAGGAGGATCGGGTTCATGTCGGCGGTCGGCCGCAGGCCGCAAGCCGCCGCCTGCACCACCTGCGCGCGGCCGATCTCGGCGCCATCGGCGGTCACGAACGAGTTGAGCGACATGTTCTGCGCCTTGAACGGCGCCACCCGCACGCCCTGCCTGGCCAGCCACCGGCAGATTCCCGCCGTTACGACGCTCTTGCCCGCGTCCGACGTGGTCCCCGCGACCAGCAACGCCCCCCGCACCGTTTCCTCCCGCATCCCAAAAGGATGCTCACCCTACCGGGGTGGCCGGGTGTGCGGCTCGGCCCTGCCATCCTGTCGCACCGCCCGAACTCCTGACCGTCATGCGGTCCGAGTGAGCCCGGACATTCATGGTGGCGACGCACCTGTCGCCCGCGCGGCAGGCGCGACGTGGAACGATGGCGCGTATGGGCCTTGGGCGTCTGGAGGCGCGACGTTTGCGCGACATCGCCGTGATCCGCCGTGTCCGGGACCGGATTGATCGTGAGTACGCCAAGCCGCTGAGCCTCGACGCACTGGCCCGTGCGGCGCACATGTCGGTCGGGCACCTGAGTCGAGAGTTCCGCCGCGTCTACGGTGAGTCTCCGTACTCATATCTGATGACCCGGCGCATCGAACGGGCGATGACGCTGCTGCGCCGCGGAGACCTCAGCGTCACGGAAGTGTGTTTCGAGGTGGGCTTCTCCTCGCTGGGCACGTTCAGCACCAGGTTCACCGATCTGGTCGGCGTGCCGCCGAGCGTCTACCGACGCGACCACTCCCAGGCCGCGGCGGGCATTCCGCCGTGTCTGAGCAAGCAGGTGACCAGACCGGTCAAGAATCGAGAAGCCCGGCCGGGTAGTCATGCATAGCGTGATGGGCATGAACATCACCATTCATCAGGCCTTCCTCCCGCACACCGACCCCGAGGCCGCTCTGGGCTTCTATCGTGACACCCTGGGCTTCGAGGTCCGGGCCGATCACGGCTACGAGGACATGCGGTGGATCACCGTCGGACCGGCCGGCCAGCCCGGCACCTCAATCGTGCTGCACCCGCCGGCGGCCGATCCGGGCGTCACCGATGACGAGCGCCGCACCATCTTGGAACTCATCACCAAGGGCGCCTACACCGGCATCACGCTGGCCACCCACGACCTCGACGGGCTTTTCGACCGCCTCCAGGCCGCAGGTGCCGATGTCGTCCAAGAGCCCATCGACCAGGACTACGGAGTCCGCGACTGCGCCTTCCGCGATCCCGCCGGCAACCTCATCCGGATAACCGGCTCACCTGAGTGAGCCGGCCCGCGAATCACCACACCCGCCCGGACGTAGGTCTGACCCCACCGGCCTAAACAGGCCCGCCTCCCATGTTGCCGGCGCCGGCCTTGATCGCCGCGCGGATGCGGGAGTAGGTGCCACAGCGGCAGATGTTGCGCAGGCCGTCGAGGTCGGCCTCGGTGATCGCGCGGCCTTCGGCGGCGGCCCGGCGAACCAGCGCCACGGCGGCCATGATCTGGCCGGGCTGACAGTAGCCGCACTGGGCGACATCGTGGTCGAGCCAGGCCTGCTGCATCGGGTGCAGGTCCCTGCCGACCGTGGCCGGGAGCCCTTCGATGGTGGTGACCTCGTCGGTCGGCTGAAGATCTTCGACGGGGATCGCGCACGGGTTGACCGCTTTGCCGTTGAGGTGGCTGGTGCACGCCTTGCAGACGTTGATGCCGCAGCCGTACTTCGGCCCGGTGATGCCGAGGACGTCGCGCAAGACCCACAGCAGGCGCACATCGCCGGCGACGTCGACGGTGACCTGCTCGCCGTTGACGCGGAAGGTGTACTCAGGCACTCGCAACTCCTTGCTTCAGCGGGCGTGGTCCACGCCGTCGGTGGGGGACGGCGGGACGGGCGGGACGGTCGGCTTGGGAGTGAAGGAGAGCGTGCCGTGGTTGATCGGGAAGCGGGTGGGCATCGTCCCGGTCGCGCGGCCGTAGGCGCAGGCGACCGCGGCCATCGACGCGGAGACGCCCAGCTCGCCGGCGCCGCCGGGCGTCTCGGAAGTGCTCGGCATGACGATGATCCGGAGTTCGGGCGGGGTGTTCCACTGCCTGGTGTAGAAGTAGTTGTCCCAGCTCGCTTCGAGGAAGTAGCCGTCGCGCAGATGCAGGCTGGAGGTCAGGGCCAGTGCGATGCCGTCCATGACGCCGCCCATCATCTGCGCCTCCAGGCCGCGCGGGTTGACGGCGAGACCTACGTCCACCACGAAGACGACCTTGGTGACGCGGGGCCCGCTCACGCCGTCGCGAACGGAACGGTTGACGGTCTCGGGCCGGCAGTCGATCTCCACCAGCGCGGCGCTGACGGCTTTGTACTCGGCGTGGAACGCGATGCCCTGCGCGGTACCGGCCGCCATCGGCCGCCCCCAGCCGCCCGCTTCGGCCGCCTTGGCGAGGACCGCCCGGGAGCGGTCGTCGCGCAGGAAGCCGTGCCGGAACCGGTAGGGATCCTTGCCCATCCTTCCGGCGAGCTGGTCGACGATCAGTTCGCGGGCGCAGGTGACATCGGGCGAGTAGACGTTGCGCATGCTGCCGGTATTGAAGCTCTTGTCCGTCTCGCTGAGCAACTGGCTACTCGCGCCGAAGTCGTAGGACATCGCCTGGCTGAGATGGAAGAACGTCTGGGAGAAACCGATGTCGCCCACCGGGAGCCGCGCGGCCATGGCGGTGATGATCTCGCCGAGCCCGTGGCCGAGGTCGGTGGAGACGCTGGTGTGCCGCTGTTTGTAGCTCAGCACGGTGTCGCCGAGGTAGGCGACCCGTACCCGCGAGGTGGCCATGGGGTGGGTGCGGCCCTGGCGGGCGTCGTCGGCGCGGTGCCACATGAGCTTGACCGGTTTGCCGATCTTCTGGGACACCTCGGCCGCTTCCAGCGCGGCGTCGAAGAACAGCTTGCGCCCGAAGGAGCCGCCGCCTTCGATGACATGCACGGCGACCCTGCTGGGCGCCAGCTTCAGCTTGGTGGCGATGGCCTGCTGGGCGACGATGGGCGATTTCAGCGCCGACCAGATCTCGGCACGGTCGGCCCGCACGTCGGCGATCGCGCAGTTGGGTTCCAGCGCGCTGTTGCTGCGGAAGTAGAAGGTGAACTTGCCTTCGACGGTCGGGGTCGGCGGCCTGAGCCCGAGAGGTAGTTCCGCGGCTTCCAGTTGCCGCAGCACGCTGTCGTCGGATTTGCCCGCCGCGGTGCCGGCTTTCCAGGTGACCTTCAGGGCGCGTACGGCGTCGACGCACTGGCCGAAGGTCTCGGCGCGCACCGCCACCCCGGTGGAGATCACCACGACATCGGTGACGCCCGGCATGGTGCGGACCTCGGCGAGGTTGGCCACCGAGCCGACCTTGCCGTTGATGGTCGGCGGGCGGCACACCATGGTCGGCTTCGCGTTCGGGACGTCGAGGTCCATCGTGAACTTCTTGCGCCCGGTGACCGCGTCCAGAGCGTCGACCCGGTTGTGCGGTTTGCCGATGACGGTGAAGTTCTCGCGTGACGTGAGCTCCACGGACACCTGCCGGGTCCGGGTGCTCGCGGCCTTCTCGGCGAGCGCGCCGATGTCGATGCCGCGACCCGAGCGATCGGTGATCACACCGGCCTTCAGCGTCAGGTCGGTGACCGCCGAGCCCAGTTCGGCTGCCGCGGCCTCCAGCAGCCGGAGCCGGGCGACGGCGGCGGCGACCCGGATCGGGGTGTAGGTCGCGAAGGTCGTGTTCGATCCGCCGGTGAGCTGGTTGAACACGAGCTCAGGCCGGGCGTCGGCCAGCGTGACGCGCACCCGGTCCAGCGGCACGGCCATTTCCTCGGCGATCAGCATGGCCGTCGAGGTGGTGATGCCCTGCCCCACCTCGGCCCGCGGCAACGCGAACGACACCGTGCCGTCCGGCCTGACCTCGACCGAGATGAGGCCCGAGGTGGGCAGCGCCGCCGCGGTCATCAGGTCGTTGAGGTCGAGCAGTTGCGTGAGTTCCGGCGAAGGCAACGGGGCGGCGGCCGCCGATGCCGCGGCCGATGTCGTGGCCGATGCCGCGGGTGTGAGTTCGGCGGCGGCCACCAGGGTCGGACCCGCCAGCACGTACCCGAGGAACCGCCGCCGCCCGATGGCCTCGTCGAGCCCGCCGTTCGATCCGGTCATGAGCCGGGACGGTTGGTCGTCGGGATTTCGATCTTGGTTTCCTTGCCCTTGGTGAGAAAGAACAGGATGTACTGCCGCACGGCCTCATCGATGACCCAGGCGACACTGGGCACCAGGGGCAGCGGGATGAGCCCCTCGCGAAACTTCACCAGCTTCGGCCAGGCGGAGCTGATCAGCGGGCCCCACACCGGTTCGCGTCTGATGCCGTCCCAGTCGGCCACCTGGTCACCGACCAGGTAACGGGCGAGGGCGTTGCACAGGGGACGGCTGATGCTGCCGGGACTGGTCTGCTCGGCGAGCTGGCCCAGCAGGATGTCGGTCAGTTCCACACCCTCGGGCGTCGGGCCCATGTTGCGGGGCAGGATCTGGTCCGACTGGGCGTTGGCCGCGGCCCAGGTGGCGGGGAGGTATTCGTCCTTGATGCCGAGCATGTGCGCGGTCACCTGCCACACGTGCAGGTACGCCTCGGAGTCGGCGGGATTGATCGGGACCTGCCATTCGAGCATCTTGCGCATGGCGAAGGTCGGCAGGGTGTGCCAGGTGACCAGCATGTCCTCCTGGCTGATCGGGATGTCCCCGCCCCAGTGGGGAGACTGCTGCAGCAGGTGGCGCACCGCGGCGTGCACCAGCCGGGTCTTCACGGACTCGACCACGCAGGAGCCGTCGGGCCGGTAGGCGTTGAGGGCTCCGACGGCGAATCCCAGGATGCTGGTCTTGGCGACGCGATCCTCCATGTCCGCGCCGCCTTTGGAGTAGTAGACCGCGCGGGCCTCTTTGGGGATGGCGGTGCTCAGCATGCCGCCGCCCACTCCGTTGAGCAGGTTGAGGTACAGCCCTCTGGACTTGTTGAACTGGGCGGCGGTGTTCAGCTTGCCCTGGTCGGCCCATGACGGCAGCTGCCGTGCCCGCTCCATGAAGGCTTTGAGGTCGCCCGGCAGCCCGTCGGGTAAGGGCTGGTCGTTTCGGGTCCAGTTCCACAGCAGCCGGTTGACCTCGGGCACGGCACCGCGATCGATCAGCGAGGCGACCAGCGGGTCGGCCTCCTCGTCCCACACCCACCGTGGATCGGTTCCGGCGCCGGTGCCGGCCATCGAACCGCTCGGCGCCCAGGTCCAGGCCGCCAGGGCGCGGGCTTCCGCTGGAGACGCCATCCCCAGCGCTCCGAGCGCCCCCAAGGCGCCGCCCGAGATCAGCATCTTGCGTCTGCTCAGCTCCGCCATGCCGTGACTTCCTTTCCCAAGCTTGGTGATGTGCCGGCACATGGCCGGTCTTTGTCCATCTCGACAAAGAACGTCGAGGTTTTCCGTACGCGGCTCTCGAACGGATGGGGGCGCGGCGTGGAAGGTCTCGGCCCGGATATGAAGATTCCGGGCCGAGAATTCAGACCGTCGAGTTTCAGGATGGGCGGTTGGTGTCCGGGATCTCGATGCTGATCGGTCGCGCCTCGGACAGGAAGAGGAGCGCTGCTTTACGAAGGAACTCGTCGAACAGCCAGTAGGCCTCCGGCGCCAGCGGGAAGGGAAGCAGACCTTCGCGGACGGCGATGAAGGGCCCCCAGGACAGCTTGAGCAGCGGGTCCCAGACGGGCTCTCTGCGGATCTTCACCCATCCGGCGATCTGGTCGCCGAGCAGGAAGCGCGTGAACGCGCCGAGTATGGGCTTGCTGAGGATGCCGGCGTCGACGGAGGAGCCGAGGTTGAGAAGGATGTCGGCCAGCTTGATGCCTTCGGGCGTCGGAGCCAGCACCGGTTTCAGGACCTGGTCGGCTTGGCTGTTGGCCTCGGCCCAGGACGCCGGGAGGTACTCGTCCTTGATGCCCAGCATGTGCCCGCCCAGCTGCCACGAGTGCAGGAACGCCTCGGACTCGGCGGCGGGGATGGGCACCTTCCACGCGGTCAGCTTCTGCATGACGGTCGTGGGCAGGCTGTGCCAGGTGACCATCATGTCCCGCTGACTGATCGGGATCTCTTCGTCGGCGACGTCCGGCCAGTACGGGGACTGCGGCAGCAGGTGTCGCACCGCTGCGTGCACCAGGCGGGTCTTGACGCAGGTCACGATCATTTCGCCATCGGCCTGGAAGGCGTTTCGGGTGCCGATGTCATACCCGAGTTTGGCGGTCTTGGAGATGCGGTCCTTCATGTCCGCGCCGCCCTGGGAGTAGTAGACCGCGCGCGCCTCCTTCGGGATGACGGTGCTCATCATGCCGCTCGCCAGCCCGTACAGGACGCCGAGGTAGAGCCCTCGCTTCTCGTTGAACCTGAACGCGGTCGCGAGCTTGCCCTGGTCGGCCCATGAAGGCAGTTGGCGGGCCTGTTCCATGAAGTCCCGGAGGTCGGCCGGCAGTCCGGCCGGTAACGGCTGGCCGTTCTTGGTCCAGGTCCGCAACAGTGTGTTGACCCTGGGCACGTCGCCTCGGTCGAGCAGCGAGGCGACCAGCGGGTCGGCTTGCTCGTCCCACACCCATCGCGGGTCGGTGCCTGCCCCTGCGCCCGCCACCGAGCCTTGGGCCGACCACGTCCAGGGCGGGAGCGCGTGCGCGGGCGTCGCGATGCTCAGCGCACCGAGTGCGCCCAGCGCACCGCCCGCCTTCAGCACGTTGCGCCTGCTGACTTTGTCCATCCCTTCGTTCCTCCTCCTCGTCGGAGCCGGGAGACACTTCCTGATACGATGAAACAAGGAACGATTCTGCGTATCATCGTTCATGACAGCACACTGTTAAGCGCATCACAAGAGTGCGAAGTCGACTGTTGTGGACTGAGGCAGAATCAGGACAGGAGGTGATCGTGGAAAATGCGCTGTCCGGGCTCATCGCACCGGCAGACTCCGAGTCGTTGCTGGAGCGCGCATACTCTGATGCCGTCGAACGCGTCGACGACACGGACGAGATGCGGGCACGCATCCTCGATGCGGCGTACGACCAGTTCTCGCGGATGGGCATCCGCCGTTCCACGATGGAAGACGTGGCCCGCCTGGCGAAGGTTTCGAGGATCACGGTCTACCGGCGGTTCGCGACCAAGGACGTGCTGGTCGAACACGTGGTGCGTCGCGAGTTTCGCCGCTATTTCGATCAGTTTCTCATCGACATAGAGCAGGCCGACACCGCTGCTGATCGGGTGATATTGGGCTTCGTAAGCTCGTTGCGCGCGATTTGGAGCAATCCGCTGATCGGGGGCCTGATCGCCGCCGAACCCGACCTGCTGGTGCCCTCCATGACCAGCGACGGGGGCCGGACCCTCGCCACCGTGCGGCAGTTCGTCGCCGGCCAGCTCCGCCGGGAGCAACACGCCGGCAACGTGTCAAGCGACCTTGACACCGACCTCGTGGCCGAACTTATGGTCCGAGTCTCCGCCTCGTTTCTGGCGATCCCCAGCCTCATCATCGACCTCGACGACGACCGGCAACTGGCCGCGGTGGCCCGGCAGTTTCTCGTCCCCATGCTGCGGCCGACCGGCTCCCCCGGCTGACCGCCGAGACGGACGGCCCGCTGCTGCCGCGGCCGGACGGCCACCGGGGGCATCGTGAGGTCAGGGTTCCGCGTGCCGGTCGAGGCCGAGCGTGGCGATGAGGTCTTCGTGGAGCTCGAACCAGACACGATGGCAGGAGTCGACGTCGGTGCGGTCGACCCAGGCGCCCTCCCCGGCTCGGGCGCGCGCCAAGGCTGCGGTGAATCGTGTGTCGTATCCGCGGAACCGTGTCAAAAGGCTCCCGAGGCGGTCCGCGAGCGGCATCAGGGCGCGGTCGATGCCGGTGAGCTCGTGCAGGATTCTGGCGTCCCAGGCGGGATCGGAGTGATCGTTGACGGCGAGCCGATCGCCGGCGGTGGGCCGGAGTTGCCAGTCGGTGCAGGCTCGTTGCAGGAGGGCGTTCAGCGGGAGGAACTCGCGGTAGAGGTCACGGACCTCGTCGGCACCGCCGATGCCTGCGAGCTCGGCCGCGAGCCGGCGCTCGTTCTCGGCTCGGCCCGCTTCGGTCAGCGACCAGCCTCCGGTGCCGGCGAAGGCGGTGTGCCCGACCCAGCCACGCGCCTCGGCGTCCAGCAGCACCTCTTTCGTCTCGGCCGCATCGAGCCCGTACCGGTGAGCGACCGCCGGGGTGTCCGCGAATCCGGTGATGCGCACGGCGTGCAGGACCAGGAGGTCGAGCGGAGAGTCCCGCGTCACGAGTCGGCGTCCTGTCGTGCCGCCAGGCGGGTGTAGTGCTGCTGGCACGCCTGCGGGGAGTTGAACCCCATCGCGTGCGCCATCTGTGCCCAGGTCAGTCCCGTGCTCCGGGCCATGAACAGCAGGGCGGTTTCGAGTCCTTCGACCTCGGCGCGCGCGGCGGGCAGGAGGGCGAGCGCGCTCAGGATGTCCTGCGGATTCAGCTCGGCGTGGCGCCAGACGGCGAACTGCGCGAGGTCGACCGCCGACGGCGGGGCCGGCGGGGGTCGCCATGGCCGGGCGTCGAGCAGGTCCGCGCCCAGGTTCAGAAGACGCTCACGCGCGTCCTGCTCACGGCGGGCCTGGACGTGGTCAGCGTGCACGGAGTGAACGATGTCCTGCTTGTGCTGCATGCGACTCATGGTGCACAATCAACAAATCGTTGTCAACAATCTGTTGAAAGTAGGGGATGGTGATCGTACCCCTCAAGGAGGCTGTCGCCGATACCTGCGGGGGCAAGGCCGGGGCGCTCGGCGCGTTGCTCCGCGCGGGTCTACCGGTTCCCGACGGCTTCGTCGTCTCGTTCGACGCCTACCTCGCCGCGGTCCGCGACCTGGACCTCGGGCGGATCACCGGCGAGCCGGACGATCTCGACGCGGCGCGGCGGCTGATCGAGGCCCGCCCGGTCCACGCCACCGTGATCGACGCGCTGGGACGCGCACTCGACGCGCTCGGCGATCCCCCCGTGGCGGTCAGATCATCGGCGGCGACCGAAGACACCACTCAGGCATCGGCGGCCGGTCAGCACGAGAGCTTTCTCGCCGTGCACGGAGCCGGCGAGGTCGCCGATGCCGTACGTGCCTGCTGGGCCTCGCTGTTCTCTCCACGTGCCATCGGCTACCGGGGCGCCCTCGGCCGCGACGACCAGCCATCCGCCGATCTGGTGATGGCCGTCATCGTCCAGCGTCATCTGGATGCCGAGGTGTCCGGGGTCATGTTCACACCCGCGGACCCGGACGACGCGACCGAGATCGAGGCGTCCTGGGGCCTCGGCCCCAGGATCGTCGAGGGCAGGGTCACCCCTGACGCCTACCGCGTCGCCGAGAACGGGCCGGTCACCCGCACCGTCGCAGACAAACGGACCCGCCTTGACCGGCGCGGCACGCGACTCGTCATCCGCGACGTGCCCGCCCATACCCGGGGCCGACCGACGATCGACGACGCGATCGCCACGCGGCTGGCCACGCTGGGCAAGGAGATCGCTGCCGTGCTCGGGGGACCGCAGGACATCGAGTGGGCGATCGTCGACGGCCGCATCTGGGTTCTGCAAGCACGGCCGGTCACCGCCGCACCCCCACCGCCGGCACCGCCTGCCGGCGCCTCGGACACCTCAGCCGCCGCACTCACCGGAACACCAGGCAGCCACGGGACCGTGACCGGCACCGCGAGGATCGTCCGCGGTCCCGGAGACTTCGCGCGCGTGCGCCCGGGCGACATCCTCGTCTGCCCCTTCACCGACCCCGCTTGGACGCCGCTGCTGCGCATCGCCGCCGGCGTCGTCACCGAGACCGGCGGTGTGCTCTGCCACGCCGCGATCGTCGCCCGCGAGCACGCCATCCCCGCCGTCCTCGGCATCCCGAACGCGACGAGCAGGCTCCACGACGACACCATCATCACCATCGACGGCACCACCGGCACCGTCACGCCGGCGAACGCGTAACTGATCACTTCCGTCCCCGGCCAAGGAGCCATCTCCGCATGACAACACGACACCTCTACCTGGCACGCCATGGGGCGGCCGACGCGTTCGGGGAGCTCACCGGCATCGGGCACCGGCAAGCGGGCCTGCTGGGCGAACGGCTCGCCGGCGTACCGGTCGACGCCGTGTGGCACTCTCCGCTACCACGCGCCGTGGCAAGCGCGCACGAACTCGCCCGGCATCTACCGAACGTGCCCGTGACCGAGGCCGCCGAACTCGTCGATCACGTGCCCTACATTCCCAGCGCGGCCGAAACGCCCCCGTCCTGGGCCGGCTTCTTCGACGGCTACGACGACACCGAGGCAGCCTCGGGCCAGAGGCTCGCCGAGGCCCTGGTCACCCGGTTCGCGAAGGCCCCCGGCACGACCACGAAAGGGCCCCGGCCCGACACACACGACGTTCTGGTGACGCACTCCTACCAGATCGCGTGGCTGGTGCGGCATGCACTGGACGCGCCGCCATCGCGATGGCTCGGACTGAACAGCGCCAACACCGCGCTGACGGTGATCGAGTACCGCGACGGCCTGCCACCCACGATCGTGATGTTCAACGACATGAGCCACCTCCCGCCCGACCTGCGCTGGACCGGGTTCCCCCACGTCATGAGGCCGTGAGCCTGGACCTGCATTCTGCACGTCCAGCCGGTGCACGGGGCACTATCTGCGGGGACGGATGCGCCTAAGAATGGAGGCATGAGTTCGGAGATCACACCCTTTCGCATTGATGTCCCGCAGGCGCAGCTTGACGATCTGCGCGACCGGCTCGTCGCGACCCGCTGGCCGGACGAACTGCCCGGAGTCGGCTGGTCGTACGGCGTCCCGGCCGGGTACGCGCGGCAGCTGGCCGAGTACTGGCGCACCGGATTCGACTGGCGCGCCGCCGAGGCGCGGTTGAACGCGTTCCCGCAGTTCACGACCCGTATCGACGGGCAGAACATCCACTTCCTGCACGTTCGCTCACCCGAGCCGAACGCACTCCCGCTGATCATTACGCATGGCTGGCCCGGCTCGGTCGCGGAGTTCATGAAGGTCATCGGGCCGCTCACCGACCCTGCCGCGCACGGCGGCCAGGCGGCCGACGCCTTCGACGTGGTCGCCCCGTCGATCCCCGGATTCGGTTTCTCCGGGCCGACCACCGAGCCCGGCTGGGACCTGAACCGGGTCGCCAGGGCGTGGGCCGAGCTGATGCGTCGCCTCGGCTACCACCGCTACGGCGCGCAGGGCGGCGACAGCGGCGCGGTCATCTCACCGATGCTCGGCCGCGCCGACGCCGCGCACGTCGTGGGCGTCCACGTCAACGGCGCCCTCGGCTTCCCCACCGGTGACCCTGCCGAGTTCGAGGGCCTCACCGAGGCCGAGCTCGCCCGGCTCGGCCAGTACCAGGACCAGGACCGCGCCGGCTACGCGATGATCCAGGCGACCCGGCCGCAGACCCTGGCGTTCGGCCTGCACGACTCGCCCGCCGCGCAACTGGCGTGGATCGCCGAGAAGTTCAAGGAGTGGACCGACCCCGCGCGGGAACTGCCCGAGGACGCGGTGGACGTCGACCAGCTGCTCACCGACATCAGCATCTACTGGTTCACCGGGACCGCCGCGTCCTCGGCCCGCCTGTACAAGGAGACGCAGAGTTCATGGGGCGCCGCCGCCGAGTACACGGCGCTGCCGCACGGCGTCGCCGTCTTCCCCGGCGATCCGGGCGTCCGGCGGATCGCCGAACGCGGGCACAACGTCGTGCACTGGTCGGAATTCGACCGGGGCGGCCACTTCGCCGCCATGGAGACGCCGGAACTGCTGGTCGAGGACATCCGGGCCTTCTTCCGCGCGGTGCGGTGAGGCCCGGCGGGACATCCGCTCACTGACGTCCGAGCATGCAGCTCTTCATGCCGGCGTTGCCGTGGTGGCCGGAGTGCGGAACCTGGCGGCCCGAGGTCAATCCGCGATGAGATCGTCCGGCCTGGATCGGGCGAGGTCGGCAAGGGTGGCCAAGGCCCGGGACAGGACCTCCGGGTGAGGTGAGGCAAGCCGAGGCGGATGGCGTTCGGCGCGCTGTTGCGGCCGACGGCGAAGGCCGCCGCGGGGGTCACCGCGATGTCATGTCGAGCGGCGGCCGCCACGAACGTGTCGGCCCGCCAGGGCGGCGGGAGCTCCCACCAGCAGTAGTAGGAACGTGGATCGCTGCGGATCGCGAACCCGTCCAGGTGGCGGGCGGCCATCTCCTGACGCATGGCCGCATCCCGCTGCTTGGCACGGGCCACCGATCGGGCGGTGTCGTCGGTCAGCCACCGCGTGGCCGCCTCCAGCGCGAACCGCATCGGCGTCCACCCACCCGACCGCAGCGCCGCCGCCACACCCGCGACGGCAGGGCCCGGCATGACGGCGAAGCCGAGCGACAGCCCCGGCGCCAGACGCTTGGACAGGCTGTCGACGAGTATCGTGCGCTCGGGCGCGAAGGCGGCCAAAGGCGGCAAATCCTCACGGAGGAAGGACCAGATGGCGTCCTCGATCGCGGGCACGTCCAGGCGCTCCAGGACGCCCGCGAGCTCGGCCCTGCGCTCCACCGGCATGCTGATCGACAGCGGGTTGTGCAACGTCGGCTGGACGTAGATCGCCTTGAGCGGGGCCCTGCGTGCGGCGGCCTCGACGGCCGCGGGATCCAGACCCGCCGCGTCGACCCGCAGCGGGACCAGCGTGACCCCGATCCGGGCCGCGATCCCCTTGAGCACCGGATAGGTGAGCGCCTCCACCCCGAGTCGCGCGCCTGGAGGGACCAACGCGGTGATGGCCGCCGCGATCGCCTGACGGCCGTTGCCCGAAAACAGCAGCCGTTCCGGATCGGGACGCCACTCCCCGCGTGCGAGCAGATCGGCGACGATGCCACGCGCCGGCGGGGTGCCTGCCGCGCCGACCGGCCGCATCGCGGCCTCCAGCACGTCGGCGCGCAGCAACGGACTGATGCCGTCGGCGAGCAGCTTCGACTGCTCGGGCACAACGGGGTAGTTGAGCTCGAGGTCGACTCTGCTGCCCGCGGGCTCGGCCAGCGCCGGCCCCGGCCGTGGGGCGGCGGCCCGCACGAAAGTGCCGCGACCGACCTCTCCGACGATCAGGCCCCGGCGAGCCAGCTCCCCGTAGACGCGGGCGGCGGTGGAGGCGGCAATGCCGTGCCGCCGCGCGAAGACCCGCTGCGGAGGCAGCCGGTCACCCGGTCGCAGCCTCCCCGCCCCGATCTCCGCCGCGACGGAGTCGGCAACGCGCCGATAGTCCTCCATGCCGGTCATCCAAACACAACATTGCTCCGAGTACAATTTCTAATATTGTACCGATATCGCATCGCCGATAGCTTCGTTTCATGATTGAACAGAGCGCGGTGCTCGGTGTCGTGTCCGTGGCGCTCGGAATGGTGCTGTCCCCTGGGCCGAACATGATGTATCTCGTGTCCCGGAGCACCAGTCAGGGACGACGAGCAGGCATCATCTCGCTGGGCGGGGTCGCGGCGGGCTTCCTCGTCTATCTGGTGGCGGCGAACCTCGGCCTGGCGGTGTTGTTCTCCGCGATCCCCGAGCTTCTGACCGCCATCCGGATCGCGGGAGCGTTGTATCTGCTGTGGCTGGCCTGGAAAACGCTCAAGCCCGGCGGGGCGTCCGTCTTCGCGACGCGGGAGGTGCCGCCCGACTCCCCGCTGCGGCTCTTCATGATGGGCCTGATGACCAACCTGCTCAACCCGAAGATCGCGCTCCTCTATGTGGCGATCATTCCGCAGTTCATCGACCTCGACCGGGGAAACATCCTGCTCCAGGGCATCACCCTCGGCTGCGTCCAGATCGCGGTCGCCCTCCTGGTCAACCTCTCGATCGTGCTGGCCGCAGGCGGCATCGCCGGCTTCCTGTCGGCCCACCCCTCCTGGCTCCGCATCCAACGCCTCACCATGGGCTCCCTCCTCGCCGTCCTCGCCGTGACGCTCGCCTTCACCTGAGTACGGCTACGCGGCCTGCGGGCTCGAGGTCCGGAGGGTGGGCTCTTCCCTGCCGCCGCACCAGCGCGGGATCGCCTGGACCAGCGCCTCGTACCGCGAGGAGGTGCGCCATCATCAGGAAGCCGCAGGCGACGTCCGCCTGCGGCACCGGAAACAACGCCCTACCTCTGATCTATCTCACGGCTGTTGGGGGGGTCCCCCCTAGTGGGCAGCCTCGTACTTCTCCACCACCGTGGAGGCGATGCGGCCTCGCTCACTCACCGGCAGGCCGTGCGTCTTGGCCCACTGCCGGATTTCGGCGGACTTCTCCCTGCTCATGGTACGAGCGCTGCCACCGGCTCCGCGTCGGCCTCGGCCGGCCCGCTCACTCCTGACCGCGCGAGCCTTGGTGATGAAGGGCGACAGGGCCTTACGCAGGGCCTCCTCGTTCTTCTCCCCCAAGTCGATCTCATACGCGACGCCGTCGAGACCGAACTTGACGATGTTCTCGGACTCCATCGGGGTTCCGTCGAGGTCGTCAATGAAAATCTCTTGAATCTGCTTGGCCATGCTGGCACTCCATGCTCGATAGGATTGTTGGCTACTGTAGCGGTCTTCAGTAGAACAAGGGCAGCCTAGAGCCTTCGTGCCCACGAAACGAAGTCACCGAACTGTCGCTGCATGAAGTCATTCATCGCAGTCCCCGCGACCAGGCGGGCCCGCCCCGTTGCCAACGGTGCCGGTGAGCGAACATGCGCAACCATCTCCGAACTCCCGCACATCATGCGTCCACCCGAACTCGAGCTTACGGCTCTGTCCATCTCACCTGGCGTTGACCAGCAGTAGTAAGCCACGCCCCGCACTCGGCGAGGCGTAGGCCTCAATCTCTGGCATTGTCGTGACCCCTCCGGTTCCCCGTCGCAGTCCGGACAGACAGGCCACGGCCGCAACGGTCCTGGATGTCATCTCCGCTTGGTCCGGCAAAGGTGCTGGTCGCCGGATTGTCGTCGAGACGATATCCCGTCCGCGCTCATCGTGATGAGGTTCACGCTGTCAAAGTCGAATTCAAACGATTTGCCGCAGCGGCAGCAACATGCGGTTGCGAGCCCCGCAAGCCAATGAACGCACCTGGTAACTCAGCGGAAATCGGCCAACAGATCGCCGTTGGCCGAGCAGGTCGATGTGGCTCTCCTCCGCGAGGTCAGGCGCCCTTCGGGGAGACCCCCGCCTTCAGGCGGGGGAGGAATCGGACTCCTGCGGAGCAGGGCAGGGGCAGGCGATCCGCCGCCAGGCGGACCGCCGTCAAAACGCCGCACGACACCGCACGGTTCGGTAGTGTGTTCGACGGCGGCGACAACCAAGCCACCGGATGAATGATCGGAATCACCCTCGCCGCAGGGCTTGCGGAGAGGCGAAACGCCTGTGGAGCCGGTGTAAGACCTCAACGAGAGTCCTCTCTCGGGCGGGCGACCGGCGGTGAAGCAGGAAGCCCAACCGGCGACGGTTGGAATCCCGGTTCTTCAGAGCCGGGAGGATGTCAAGGAGACCGTCAAGAGGTCCGGGGAGATGATCAGCACCACCGCGCTGGCCGACCCGTCGCAGAGCGCCGTGGTCAAAGTCCGGGGCGGCGTCCCGGCGGTGACGGACGGGCCCTACCTTGAGGCCAAGGAGTACCTCGGCGGCCACTACCTGGTGGAGTGCGACAGCAGGGAGCGTGCCCTGGAGCTGGCCGCGCTCATTCCGGACGCCGGCGTCGAGGGCCTCGGCATCGAGGTGCGGCCAGTGGTCTACGCGGGCGGGGCGGACGGCTGAGCAGGCGGTGACCGAGGGCCCGTAACCCACAGACCTCGGATCATGTCGCCGGCCACCACGTGGTGGCCGGCGAGCGCCGGGTGCGTGCCGTGGAGCCGGCCACCCCGCTATCGAGCGGTCAGGCCGGCGGCGTCGACCAGGTACGCGGCGAGCAGTCCAGGATCCTCGTCATAGGAGCCGGCGGGTGAGGGGCAGTCTGGTCCGGGTGATCAGCGCCGCCACTGTCGCCAGAACGGGCAGCCCGACCACCACGGCGATCACGAACGGCCACGGTATGGCGATCGTCGCGGGGTCTGCGGCGCCGCGCGTCGTCATCGGCCGGCTCAGCGCCACGCCTGTCAGGATGCCCGCGACCAGCCCCACCAGCGCGCCGAGCCCGGAGATGTAGAGGGCCTGGCCGGCCACGACCATCCGCAACGTCCAGGGCGGGGCGCCGATGGCCATCATCGTCGCCCGCTCAGGCCGCATGTCGGCGGCCGCCAGGCGGGTGGCGGCCAGTGTGCCGCCGACGACGAGGACGAGAGCGCCGCCGAGCCAGCCCCACAAGCCGGGGTCGGGCACGTTGCGATAGCCCTCCTCGGAGGCGATCGAGACGCGGGGGGTCACCTTGGCGAGATCGCGCCACAACGTCGAGCCGGCCGGTGGCCGGTGCATGGCGTAGAGCTGGCGCTCCGCCGTCGAGAAACCGGCCTGCTCGACCAGGGCGCGCGGCAGCAGGGCGCCGCCCTGGTGCTCGTCGGCGGGTGTGGCCAGCACCGCCGGCACGTCGAGCGTGCGCGGAGGGCCGGACGTGGAGCTCGCCCGCAGCGTCAACTTGCCGTCCCGCAGCGCGGCCGCGTCGAACACCACGGCCTTACCGCTCGCCAGCGCCGCAGCCGCCTTCGGGTCGTGGCGCCCTTGCAGGAGCCCGAGCAGAGCCTGGTCTCCGATGGCCACCGTGCGACGCGTCCGGGTCCCGTTCCATCGCACCGTGTACCGCAGCGCGTACCGGCGGCCCTGGGCGTCCTGCGCGCGATAGCCGGCGGCCAGCGGCACACCCGGCAACTGGCGGGCCGCTTCGGCGCGAAGCCTGTCCCAGGACGCGTTACTGACAGTGCCGCCCCAGATCGCCAGCATGCCGGTCGGGCGCGCGGAGGTGTAGGCGTCGCGCCGGTCCATGTATTCGCTGTGGGTGCCGATGCCCACCGCCACGACCGTGGCCGTGACCGCCATGACGGCCGCCACGGCGCTCGCCGTCCGGGCTTGGTGACGGACCGCGTCGCGTACGGACACCCGCAGCGGAAGCCGCAACCACGCGGCCGGCCGGCCCGTGAAGCGGACCAGCCATGGCGTCAACACCACCAGCCCGAGCAGGACCAGCACCGCGGAGGCGAGCACCCACACCGATTCCGGCTGGCGCCGCGCCACCACGGTCGCCCCCAGTCCGGCCAGCACCAGCGCAGCGCCTGCCAGAGGCCATCCCGACCGGGCGGCCGCCGCGGGCGCACGGCCGGCCAGCACGGTCGCGGTGTCCTGCCGCGCCGCCTGTACGGCAGGCACCAACGCCGCCACGAGCCCGGCGAGCAGGCCCAGCGCGGCGACGGCCAGAACCGGCGCCCACGGTACCCCCGGCGAACCGACCTGCCCTCCCCAGCGGGCCACGATCGGCGCGCCCAGCACCCCGGCCCCGATGCCCAGCAGCGTCGCCACGAGGGCGGCCGTGCCGCCGAGGACCAGTCCGTCGGCCAGCACGATCGTCCGCAGGTGCCCCGCCGAGCCGCCCTGCGCCGCGATCTCGGCCAGCTCCCGGCGCCGTCTCCGGAGCCCGACCGCGAAGGCGGGCCCGGCCAGCAGCACGGTCTCCAGCACCACCATGATCACCATGATGCCGATGCCGACCGTCTGCTGGATGCCGAAGGAACGAACCTCGAAACGCGACGAGTCCATGATCATGGCGCGGGAGGTGACGTACAGACCGGCCTTGTTCAGCGTGGGCACGTCGGCCCAGGACACGGGTTTCGCGGTGTCGGCGAGCCAGCCGGTGCCGTACCCGAACGGAGCCCACAATTCGTCCGACGGCGTCAACGAAAGGTCCAGACCCACGACCTGCCGAAGCGACGGCCGGTGCGGGTGCTCGACCACGCCCACGACCGTCATCGGCGCCACGCCGGATGGCCGCAGGAGGTCGCCGGGCCGCAGGCCCAACGCGGGTGTCACCGCGACCTCACCGGCGGCGGGAAGCCTGCCCTCGCTCAGCGTCAGCATTCCCCTGGTCAGGGGATCGCGCAGGTCGGTCTCCAGCGCTTCGGCCCGCTCGGTGCCCAGCCGGAGCTCGCCGGCGTTGAAGGGGATCAGCCGGGCGCCCGGTCCGAGCAGCGCCACCACCTCGGCGGCGCCGAGCCTGGGCTCGGCCGCCCCGTCGACGCCCGTGTCCCAGCTCCCCCCGCCGCCCGGCTGCTGCTGGAGCTCCGTACCCTCGGGTGCCTGCACGAGGCGGGCGTCGGCCGCGCCGAGCTCGGCCACCAGTCTCTCCTGCGAAGTGACGGTCATGGTCTCGGTGAGGGTGAGAATCGCAGTGATCACCAAGACCGGCAGACCGATCATCACCATGATGAGCGCGCTCCGTCCCCGGGAACGCCACGCGCTCCGGCGGGCGATGCGCAGCGCGGCGAGAACGGCGCTCATCAGGCGCTCACCAGCGACGAGTTCGTGGAGTCCGTGATCATCCCGTCGCGGAGGAACACCACACGATCGGCCCAGGCGGCGTAGCGCGGCTCGTGGGTGACGAGCAGGACCGCCGCGCCCGCGTCACAGCGAGCCCGTAATAGCTGCAGGATCTCGTCACCGGTGCGCGTGTCGAGCGCGCCGGTCGGTTCGTCGGCCAGCAGCAGGCGCCGCTCGCCGACCAGAGCGCGGGCGATCGCGACCCGCTGGCGCTGGCCACCGGACAGCTCCTCGGGGAAGCGGTCGGCCAGGTCTGCCACGTCGATCTCCGTCAGCACGGCCATGGCCTCCTCACGGGCGAGGCGTGATCGCACGCCGTCGAGCTCGCGCGGCAGCATCACGTTCTCCGCCGCCGTCAGCGACGTGATCAGGTTGAGGTCCTGGAAGACGTAGCCGACGCTGCGGCGGCGCAGTGCCGCCAGGTCGCGCACGCCGGCCAGGTCCTGCTCGTCGATGTGCACGCTCCCCGACGTGGGCCGGTCGAGCCCGCCCGCGAGGTTGAGCAGGGTCGACTTGCCGGACCCGGAAGGCCCCATGACCGCGACCAGCTCTCCCCCGTCGACCTCAAGGCTCACGCCCTTCAGAGCGTGTACGGCTGTCGCCCCCTCGCCATGGACTCTGGCCACCTCGGCCAGTCGTACGACCGTCATCTTTCCTCCTTCAGAACGGCCTCACAGTGGTCCAGCCACCGTTGCTCGGCCTCGGCCTGGAAGATCATGGAGTCGAGCACGAGCCGCTGACCTGCGCCCCCCGTGACGGCTTGCTTGGCCCTGGTCAGCTGCTGGAGGGCGCGCATGGTCGCCGTACGCTGCCTGCGGATGACCTCGGCGACGTCCACCTCCTTGGCGGCGACGGCCATGGCCAGCTTGATGACCAGCTCGTCCCGCGGCCGGTCGGACTGGACGACGGGGGTGCTGAACCATCGCGCCGTCTCCGCCCGGCCGGCCGCGGTGACCGTGTAGACGACCCGGCCCTGCTCGTCCGACTCCCCCGGCTCGACGAGCCCGTCGCGCTCCATGCGGGACAGCGTCGTATAGACCTGGCCGATGTTGAGCGGCCAGGTCGCCCCGGTCGACGCCTCGAATTCCACCCGCAGCTGGTAGCCATATCGGGGCCCCCTGCTGAGCAGGGCAAGCAGCCCGTGCCTGATCGACATGGATACTAAGTATGCATACGCAGTATGCATACTTCAAGTAGGTTCGCCGCATTCCGCCCAGGACGCACGTGCGGTGTCAGAAGTCATGCAGGTCAGCTTGGCGGCCGTGCCCTGCCCTCGTCACGAGCACCGGCCAAGGGCTCGGTTACGGAACGTCCCCCGCGTCGTCAACGATGCCGACGGACACCTGGGCCACCGAGATGATCACCTCACCCTCGGGCAACTCGCTGTACGGGGAGGGCGACTTGGCCCCGCCGACGTAGATGTGGCGTGCCCCGAGCAGGACGAAGGTGTTCGGGTCGATGATGACTTCCTGGCGGATCCCCTCGTCGTCGTGCGTGTAGATCGCCACGCCCTGCCTGCCCAGCAGATCGCGCACCTTCTCCACGCCGACGTCGTCCAGTTGGGAGAGGACGGTGTAGAGAGCGGCTCGCAGGCGAGCCGCCGGAACGCCTTCCTGCAGGATGCTCAGGATCTGACGAGACACCGCCCGCGCTTCGGGCAGAGGGATCACGCTCGTGTCCTTTTTCAGGCGTTCCAGCAGGGCGGACGGTTCCAGCGGGAGCGAGCGCAGATAGGCCGGGTCGAACCGCAGACGGGGGTCCTCCCCGCCTTGGCGCCGCTTGATCGTCTTGCCGCCTTCGTTCCGCCTGGCCCTCTCCTTGCCGTCCCCCCGAGTCCACATTTCGGCGGTGTACCGGGAGCCTGTCTTACCTCCTCCAATCGGTGGAACGACGACTTCGGGCATCAGCTTGGGTGAGGTGTAGTAGTCCCGTTTGACGTAGACCCACTGGTCGGCTCGCGGGTATATGTCCGTCTGGCCGGCCGCCGCCGCCGTCGCGTGCGTGGCCAGGGTCTCCGCGTTCGCCACCGACAGCCATGCCGGAGCGCTGGTGATTCCCCTCTCTCGATCATCCGTACCGAGGCTCTGCACCACCGTGACGCCTGTCATGATCGTGACGCCGAGCGCGCCCATGGTGGCCACGCGCAGCACCATACGCCGGACTGGGCGGACCGGCGGCTCCGAAGCCACCGCGGTCAGCATCCGCCGCCGGGCGCGATGCAGATCGTTTGTTTCGCTCTGCCGCACTTCTGACCGCAGGTCGCGGACCATGTCCAGATCGTTCATCAGGCCTCCTCGATCACGTTGGTGGGGTTGCTGCCGCCCAGTGCGTGGGCGATCTTGCGGCGGGCGCGGGACAGCCGGGACCGCACAGTGCCGATGGGCACATTCAGCGCCTGCGCCGTCTCCTCATAGGTGAGGTCACCCCAGGAGATCAGCAGCAGGACATCGCGCTCGCCCTTGCCCAGCTTGGCCAAGGCGGCCGCGAGCGGTCTGCGGGTCTCCGAGGCGGAGACACGGGCGACCACCCGCTCGTCGAAGGCCACCGCCACGGGGTCCTCCCCGGTTCGGGCGAGCGCCCGGTATCCGCGTATCTCCGCCCTTCGATGGGTACCGATGATGTTCGTGGTGATGCCGTACAGCCATGGCAGGGCGTCCTGGCGATCTAAGGCGTACTTGTGCCGCTTCTCGAACGCCCTGGTGAACGTCTCGGCCACCACGTCCTCCGCCTGGTCGGGACCGAGACGCCGGACGACGTAGCGATGCAGGACGGCGGCATGCCGCTCGAACAGCTCGGCGAAACTCTCTGGCTCGATCAGCGACGCTTCGATGACCGCCGAGTCCTGCATGGGGGCCGACACTTCGGAGACTGTCGAAACCTTTGCCCGGACCGGTTCTGATACGTCCGCCCGAAACGGCGCTCGCGCGTCCGCTGGAGGACCTGCCAGGACTGGCCCATCGTGTGGAATGGATGTCACGACGGTATTTATCCGTATTTGGGAGAAAGGTTCCCTCCAGGATCTCGTAGTCGGCCCGCCACACGGGTCTCGGGCGGCCGTCTGGAGCGCCGTCGTGCTCATCGTGCTCGGCCGGGCCCTGGCCCGGAACTCTCCTCCGACGGCGTTGTCGGCGGCAGGGCCCTCGCCTCTACCCCTGCTCAGAGGAGCTTTGGCGGAGGTCTCCGCAGGTGGGAGCCCCCCTCTCTTAGTCCAGGCAGAACTCGTTGCCCTCGGGATCGGTCATCACGATGAGGCCGGCGTCCATCGGCGGAGCGGGCTCGTCGCGACGCACCCGCGTCGCTCCCAGCGCGACGAGCCGGTCGCACTCGACCTCCAACGCCGCCATCCGCTCCTCTCCCTCCAGCCCGGGAGCGGCACGGACGTCGAGGTGGACGCGGTTCTTGGCGACCTTGCCCTCCGGCACCTGCTGGAAGAACAGCCGCGGGCCGTGCCCGTCCGGGTCCTCGATGGCCGATCTCGTGTTGCGCTGCTCCTGCGGCACGCCGACCTGTGCGAGGAAGTCGTCCCACGCGGCCAGCGGGTCAGCGCCCTCGGGCAGGTCGACTCCGGGCGGGCCGGGGTGCACGTAGCCCAGCACGTCGCGCCAGAAGGACGACAGCGCCCGCGGGTCGTGGGCGTCGAAGGTGACCTGGATGTGGCGGCTCATCGGGTTGCTCCGTTCGCGGCGGGGTTGGTGTGCAGGTAGAGGTCGCGCAGCAGGCAGACCTCGGACAGGTGGTGGATCAGCTCGCGGTGGATGTGCAGCACCAGATCGGCCATGGGCAGTTCGGGGAAGGGCTCCTTGGCGCCGACCGGGACCCGCAGCCCTGCCTCACCGAGACCGCGCACCCCGGCCAGCCAGCCGTCGAGCTGGGCTTCGAGCTGGCCGAGCGCGGTGGCCGCGCTGCCGGCGTACTCCCAGGTCTCGTACGACGCCGCCGGCGCGCCGAAGTGCGCCGCGTTGCGCCCGGCGAGCACGCCGACGATGACGTGACCGAGCCGCCAGGCGATCGTGGTGAAGGCCGCGGGGACCGGCTGGGGGAAGGCGTAGTCCATCGTGAAGTCCCCGGCGCCGGCCTGCACGGGCGCCGTCGAACTGCCGCGCGGCCGCACGCTCCAGGCGTCCGGCACCGGCGACCAGAAATACTCGTCGTCGGTGAGGCCGTCCAGCCGGCCTCGGAGCTGATGGTTCCAATGGAACTCCAGCTGCTCGCGCAGCGTCCGGTTCCAGTCGAGTTCGTTCGCGTCCATGGAGCCACCCTGACACCCCTGGCGGACAGAATCGGTCCGCCATCTCTGACAGGGTGGGCGACATGGACAGGGCGAGCGGTGCCGAACGAGGCACGACCGAGCGGGTGCTCACCCTGCTCGGGCTGCTGCAGCAGCGCCCGGTCTGGACCGGCCCCGAGCTCGCCGACCGGCTCGGGGTCACACCGCGCACCGTGCGGCGTGATGTCGGACGGCTGCGCACGCTCGGCTATCCGGTGCACACCAGACAGGGGGCCGGCGGCGGCTACCAGCTCGGCCCGGGGCAGGACCTGCCGCCACTGCTTCTCGACGACGAGGAGGCGATCGCCACCGCGGTCTCGCTGCTCGCCGGCGCGGGTGGCGCGGTCGCCGGCGCCGGCGACGCCGCGCTCCGGGCGCTGACCAAGCTCGACCAGGTGCTGCCCACCCGGCTGCGGCACGAGGTGCGCGCGCTCTCCGGCTCGGTGGAGTCCTTCGGCGGCGGCGGCCGCACGCCCATCGCTCCCGAGGCGCTCATGACGCTGGCCAGGGCCTGCCGCGACGAGGTCGAGGCCGGCTTCGACTACCCGTCAGGGAGCGAGGTGCGACGGCGGCGGGTCGAGCCCTACCGCCTGGTCGCCTCCGACCGCCGCTGGTACCTCCTCGCCTACGACCTCGATCGCGACGACTGGCGCAGCTTCCGCGTCGACCGGATGACCGACGTGACCGCACGGACCTGGCGCTTCCGGCCGCGCGCGGCACCCGACGCGGCGGCGTACGTGCAGGAAGGGGTGGCGAGCCGGGTCTACCCGCACCAGGCGCGCTTCCTCGTGCACGCGCCGGCCGACACCGTGCGCGCGCAGATTCCGGCGTCGGCGGCCGTCGTACGACGGCGAGGAAGCAAGCTGTGCGAGGTGCTCAGCGGCGCCGCCAGCCTCGACTTCGTGCTCATGCACGTGCTCCTGCTGGGGCACGACTTCGAGGCACTCGACCCTCCGGAACTCGGGGCGCGCTGCCGCGCGCTGGCGGAGAGACTGCTGTCGGCCGGTGCGGCGATCCCGCCGGCGCCGGACATGACGGAGTCATGAGCCGCGACCACGCCGGCGCCGCTCGCGGTCGGCCCGTGCGCGCTCGTACAACGGAACGGCCCGGCCCAGGTCGCAGCCCGTCCCGAGAATCCGTTTCCGGGACGACCGTTGGTGGGTGAAGACTACGGGCATGGAGTTCCTCTGTTACCACCGTGACCGGCCCGATTCCATGGCGCTGCGCAACGAGCTACAGGAAGAGCATTGGTCCTATATGGACCGGTACGAGAAGGAGATGATCGCCCGAGGCCCGACCCTCGACGGCGACACAGCCACCGGCAGCGTGCACATCGTCGACCTGCCCGATCCCGCCGCCGCCCGCGCGTTCGCCTTCGACGAGCCCAACTACCAGGCCGGCGTGTACCGGGACGTGCTGCTGCGACGGTGGAGCAACCTGCTGGGGCGCACCATGTGGGAGTTCCCCGGCGGCCGGACCGGTGGCAACCGATACCTGGTGCTCGGCCTCGGCGCGGGGCAGGCCGCCGACCTCGCCCTGCCGCCCGACCGGGACCCGCTGATCGCGTACGGGCCGCTGTCGTCCGACGACGGCGCCACCTGGCTGGGCACGGCGGCGCTGGTCCGGGCGCCGGACCCGGACACGGCCCGCGCCATCCTGACCCCGGACCGGTACGCCGACATCGAGGTGCACAACTGGCAGTTCGGCGGGCGGCGGTCATGACCCGATGACGCGACCCGCAGCACAGGCAAGGAGCAGCCAGTGACCGGGGCGCTTCCCCTCTTCGAGCAGTTCACCTCACCCAGCCAGGTCTCCGACCAGCGCAGAGACACCCTGGCCGAGTGCTGGGTGGAGGTGACCAACGCGGGCGGAGCGGCCGGATTCCCCTTCCCGCCCGTCGACACCACGCACGTGAGCGCCGCCCTGGCGACCATCATCGACTCTCTCGACCCGCACACCAGCCGCCTGCTGTGCGCGACCCTCGGTGGGGAGCTGGCCGGCTGGCTGAACGTGCGGCGCGACCCCTTCGCCCTGATCGCGCACTGGGGCACCGTCCACCACGTCCAGACCCGCACCCACCTGAGAGGCCAGGGCATCGGCGCGGCCCTGATGACCGAGGCACGACGGATCGCGCGTGACGAGATGAACCTCGAACAACTCCATCTCGCCGCCCGCGGCGGCGTCGGCCTGGAGACCTTCTACGGACGGCTGGACTGGAAGGAGATAGGCCGCTGGCCCGGCGCCCTGCGCCTCGCGGACGGGGAAGACCGCGACGAGATCCTCATGCTCCTCTCGCCGCTGTAACCGGACGCCTCACCCAGATGACCGCCCTCGGACGCGTGGTTTCCTGCCGAGCCACGTGCCCGTTCCAGCGGAGGATCCTCAGATACCGACAGCTGTCCTGTATCGCGGCGGTTGACAGATCATGTACGTGTGGGTAGATCCTTGTGCCAGCGTCGCGGTGCACCCGGCAAAGAGACCGCCGAGGGCATGGAGGCGCCGAAACAACGGACGACCTTGGTGACATCCCATGAACGCCTGGCGGCGTTCGGCAATCAGCTGATCGAAGTACACATCTGGCTCCGCGAGAAGCTCGCGGCGCTGCGTGAAGACATCGACGCCTATCTCGCCGGGGGCGCGCGACACCGCGAGCTGCGGGCCCACTGCCTGACCTTCTGCTCGGCGCTGCATCGGCACCACACCGGCGAGGACGACGGCGCGTTCCCCGAAGTCGCCGAGCAGTTCCCCGAGCTACGCCCGGTGCTGGAAGAGTTGCGCCGCGATCACCGGCTGGTGGAGGACTCCCTGAGACGGCTGGAGGCGCTGGTCGACGAGCTGGACCGGGAGACGGATCCCGTCGCCGTCCGGCGCGAGCTGGACAGTCTCGCCGCGCTGATGGAGACGCACTTCGTCTACGAGGAAAAGCGGATCGTCTCGGCGCTCAACGCGCTGAACGTGCCGGGCTGGGACCGTTCCCCGCCCGCGTTCCTGCTCACCGACGGCGCGGAGCGCTGACCGGCTCCGGCTCCGTGTGCCGGTCCGTCCGCTCTCATGTCACGCCGGGTGCACCTTGAACCTCTACAGCGTCATCGCGGTCGGCTGGGCGTCGGGGCGCATGGCGGCGTCGGTGCCGCCGTCCACGTACAGGACCGCGCCGGTGGTGAAGCGGGCCTCGGGCCGCAGGAACTGCTGCACCCAGAACGCGATGTCCTCGGGCCGGCCGAAGACGCCCAGGGGCATCGGCGTCGGGAACGCGTCCGGGTCGTGGTCGGCCGCGTCGCCGGTCGAGCCGAGCATGAGCGGGGTGAGCACCGCGCCGGGGGCGATGGCGTTGAGCAGCACGCCCTGCCGCGCCCACTCGGAGGTGACGGCGGTGCGGCGGACCCATCGGGCGAGCGCGAACTTCGAGGAGGCGTAGGCGGAGATGCTGGGCGCCATCGCGCGCATCTCGGCGGGCATCGCCTCGGCGGCGGCGCGAGCCCGCTCACGGGCCGCCTGCTCCTCCCCCGCCAGCGCCAGCTCCACCAGACCGTCATCGATCAACGGGACGGTCGACGCGGAGTTCGACCCGATCACGACGGCGCGTCCGATCCCCGAGGCCGCCAGCGCGGGCAGCAGCCGCTCCAGCAGGCGGACCGGGCCGAAGTAGTTGATCGACACGACCGCCGCGGCGTCGGGCAGGTTGGGGCCGACCCCGGCGATGGCGGCCACACCGTCCAGCGTCCCGCCGCAACGGGCCAGGATCTCCTCGGCCGCCAGGTCGCGCCCCTCGGCGGTGCCCAGGTCGGCGAGGATGTCTGCGTCGCGCAGGTCCACGCCGATGACGGTGTGCCCGGCCGCGCTGAGGGCCGCGGCGCTGGCCGCGCCCATGCCCGAGGCCGAACCGGTGACGGCGAACGTTGCCATGCTTGCTCCCTAAGGATGTGAGGGGTGAGGGGGTGCGGTCAGACCAGCGGTGACGAAGGCGATGACGGTCGCGGTCTCCGGCAGCGACACGGCGGCGGCCGGAGCGGGAGCCACTGATCGCCCGTAGACCTCCAGCAGTAGCGTGAACGCCAGCCGCCACCGCTCGGCCACCTGGCGCGCGGGAAGACCGGGCAGTGCCCGGCCGAGCATGACCTCGAACGGCGCGGCGCCGAACCACGTCGAGACGTGGGCCAGCCGCCCGTTGGACAGCGCCGAGCGGGCCAGCAGATGGGACAACATCCGGCCCTTCTCCGTGCGCGACAGCTCCTCGAACGGCTCCACGATGGCCGTCACCAGGTCACGCACGTCGAACGGTTCCCCCTCCCCTCGGGAACGGCGGGCGACGGCGTCCAGCCGGTCGGCCCACAGCGGCGAGAGCTCCTGTTCCAGCAACGCCGCGATGAGCCCCTCGCGGGAGCCGAAGTGGTAGTGCGCGGCTCCCGGGTTGAGCCCGGCCTCGGCGTTGATCGCGCGCACCGACACCTGCTCGTAGCCCTTGTCCAGGAACAGGCGCTCAGCGGCGGCCAGCAGCCGGGCCCGGGTCGGGGCCGGGGGTACGTCTTCCGTCACGTTCCAATCATATTCCAATCAGTGATTGACTGATGTGAGACCCCGACCAGGAGACCCCGACATGGACGTGTTCGACCAGGCCAAGCTCGGCCCACTCACCCTGCGCAACCGCATCATCAAGGCGGCCACGTTCGAGGGCATGACCAAGGGCGCCGTCGCCGGCGACGATCTCGTCGCCTTTCACCGCGCCCATGCCGCCGGCGGTGTCGCCATGACCACCGTCGCCTACTGCGCGGTCGCCCCCGAGGGCCGCACCGAGCGCGACCAGATCTACATGCGCCCCGACGCGCTGCCCGGCCTGCGCCGCCTCACCGACGCCGTGCACGCCGAAGGCGCCGCCGCCTCCGCCCAGATCGGCCACGCGGGACCGGTCGCCAACGGCAGGTCCAACCGGCTCCCCGCCCTGGCCCCGTCGGCCTCGTTCAGCGCGCAGGCCATGGCGATGACCCGGCGCGCCACCGTCGCCGACATCGAGCGCATCACCGCCGCCCACGCCACCGCCGCCAAGCTGGCCATCGAGGCGGGCTTCGACGCCGTCGAGATCCACCTCGGCCACAACTACTTCGCCAGCTCGTTCCTCAGCCCTAAGATCAACAAGCGTAAGGACGGCTACGGCGGCTCACTCGCCAACCGCGCCAAGGTCGCCCTCGGCGCCGCTCGCGCCGTCCGCGACGCCGTCGGCGACCGCATCGCCGTCCTGGCCAAGCTCAACATGGACGACGGCGTGCCCGGAGGGTTCTGGCTGGACGAGAGCCTGCAGGTCGCCCAGTGGCTGGAGCGCGACGGCAGCGTCGACGCCCTCGAACTGACCGCCGGCAGTTCCCTGCTCAACCCCATGTATCTCTTCTGCGGCGACGCCCCGGTCCGCGAGTTCGCCGCCACGTTCAAACAGCCCATGCGCCTGGGCATCAAGCTCGTCGGCGACCGCTTCATCCGCGCCTACCCCTACCAGGAGGCGTACCTGCTCGACAGCGCCCGCCAGTTCCGCGCCGCGCTGAAGACGCCCCTGATCCTGCTGGGCGGCATCAGCCGGCGCGCCACCATGGACCTGGCCATGGCCGAGGGCTTCGAGTTCGTCGCCATGGCCCGCGCCCTGCTGCGTGAGCCTGACCTGATCAACCGCATCCAGCGCGACCCCGCCACCCCGTCGCTGTGCATCCACTGCAACAAGTGCATGCCGACCATCTTCACCGGCACCCACTGCGTTCTGGCCTGACAGGTCGGCCGTGCGCAGATGCGCCCCGTGCTCGGTCATGGCGAAACATCCGCTCAGTGCGGCAGCTCCACCGACAGGTGCGGAGTCAGCGACCGCAGGAAGTCCGCCGCGTCGAACATGGCGCCGGCCGAGGCCACGCCCTCTGCCCGCGTGTGCCCTGCCAGGATGCGCCGGACGGCCTCCACCGCCAGCGGTGCGGTGACCGCGTAGATGTCCTGGCCGCGGGCCGTGGCACGTCGCTCGACGCCGTCCGCGCGCACCACGACGTCGACGACGAAGGTCTGGTCCGAACGTCCCAGAGCGTCGACCGCGGTCGGCTCCGGGGTGTCCTGCCTGGCCAGGTCGCTCGCGGCCGCGACGGTCATGTACGTGCGGACGTCGGGCACGGCCAGGTGGCTGGGGACGGTCACGACATCCGCCATGGTGAACTCCGCGATCACCGCTCGCCGGCCCAGTGGCTCCGGAAAGGACCACTCCTGCTCCGTCAACTGGTCGTCGTGGTACTCCAGCGCCCCGTTCCTGAACCGCACCCGACGCCCCGAACGACGCTGATGGGACACCTGACCCGCCGCCCGGGTCCCCACAGTGGGATGCCAGCCGCTCAATCCGTACGCGACGTGCACCATGTCCGCGGCGGTCGACGTCCCCATGGCCGCGGTCACCAGCAGATCGCCCAGTCCACCGTAGAAGGCCATCGCCGGCACCACGGATGTGCCCGCCTTTCGAGCCGCTTCCGCATAGTCGGCGAACATCGAGGCGTTCGCCTCGATCTCTGCCGCGACGTCGACGTACGGGATCGCCGCCCGCAAGGCCGCCTCAACGACGGGACCTCCCGTCACCGCGAACGGCCCGGCACAGTTGACGACAGCCGCCGCGCCGGCGAGGGCCCGGTCCAACGAGTCCGGATCATCCACCGTGGCCGGCCGGACCGCCACTTCCCCCCACTCCTTCGCCAGCGCCTCCAACCGGCCCGCGTCACGGCCTGAGACGACAGGGGTGAAGCCGCGCCGGAGCAGTTCGGCGACGATGAAACGCCCCGTGTGCCCCGTCGCTCCGTAGACGACCACCGCATCCGATGTGCCCATGATTCTCCCGATCTCGATGTGCTGAGGAGTCCACTCTCGCCGAACAAGGAACCTGATCGTGAGGGTCCGAAACGACATCATGCGTACACTTTCGGACATGCACACCGTCGCACTGGCGACCGCCGGCCACCTGCTGCACTTCGAGCTGGCCGTGGCCTACGAGATCTTCGGCACGCCCCCGCGCGAGGCCACGGCAGGCTGGTACGACGTGCTGCTCTGCGGGCCCGGACCGGTGCGGGTCGGCCCGTTCACGGTCGAGCCGGACCACGGGCTGGAGCGCTTGATCAGCGCCGACACCGTGATCGTGCCCGCGTGCGCGGACATCGACGATCCGCCGCCACCCGAACTGATCGACGCCGTACGCGCGGCCCACGCGTCGGGGGCCCGGGTCGCCTCCCTCTGCACCGGGGCGTTCACGCTCGGCGCGGCAGGCCTGCTGGACGGCCGGCGGGCCACCACCCACTGGGCGCACGCCGCGGAGCTGAGCGCCCGCCATCCGCGGGCCGTCGTGGACCCGGACGTGCTGTACACCGACAGCGGCAGCGTGCTCACCGCCGCGGGGAAGGCCGCCGCCGTCGATCTCTGCCTGCACCTGATCCACCTCGACCACGGCGCCGGCGTCGCCAACTCGGTCGCCCGTCGCCTCGTCACGCCGCCCCATCGGCCCGGCGGCCAGGCCCAGTTCGTGGCCACGCCGATGCGGGTCTCGGGCGACCACCTGCTCGCCGGCCTGCTCGCCTGGGTCCAGCAGCGGCTGGACCAGCCGCTGACGGTGACGGACCTGGCACGGCGAGCGAACACGAGCCCGCGCAACCTCGGACGCCAGTTCCGCGCGGTGACCGGGCAGGCACCGCTGCAGTGGCTCCAGACCCAGCGCGTACGCCGCGCCCAGGAGCTGCTGGAGACCACCGACGAGAGCATCGAGGCGGTCGCCCTCGCCACCGGCATGGGCACCGCCACGACCCTTCGACGCCAGTTCAAACGGATCGTCGGAGTGCCGCCCGACAGCTACCGGCGCTCGTTCCGCAGCGCGAAACCCGCCTGATCGTCAACGCGACCAGACCCCAAGCCCGTCAGCGTACAAAGGCGAGCCGACCTTGGAGAAGCATGACCACGCCTGAGCACATCACGACCTGGCGCGACGCTCGCTACGACATGCCCGTCAGCCAGCAGCTGGAGCGCTACAACGAGCTGGCCGCCAAGGACACATCGGCCCGCGCCCGGATCGAGCTGGTGACCCGGCAAATCTATGACCCCGCCCGGCATGGAGCCGATGACCGTCCTCCCCTCACCGTGGCCGAGCACATCGAACTGCTGGCGCTCGCGGAGTGCGTCGCGCGTACCGTGCGCCATCCCGCCAACATCCACCACGCGTTGCTCGCCGGGGTCACCTGGGCCGATATCGCGCGCGTCGTCGACTCCGACGAGCTCACCCTCCGGCGGGACTACCAGCAGTGGGCCGACGACCAGCACGACCTCAACCGGCACCACCCCGACCTCGGCATGACCACCGACGAGCACGTCGCCGCGACCGCCAGAGCCGCGGCGGATGAGAGCCTCGCGGACGGAGATATCCGGATCAGGCGCTGACGACGTGCTCGGCCTGGTCGCGCCGGGTGTGGAGGTCCCAGTACGCCTGGGCGATGTCGTCGGGGGCGCGGTGCGGGTAGCCCTCGGGCGCCTGCTCGGCGATCATGAGGTTGATGGCCACGGTGGCGGCGTGGACGCCCCGCTCGCCCAGGGTGTTGTGCAGGTTGTGGACCCAGTCGCGCAGCCCGGCCTGAGCGATGTTCATGGTGGCGAGGGCCGAGGATCGCAGGAGTGCTCCGCACTCTCGTGGTTGCCATGGCAGATCGGCGGATCATGCCGCTGTTGCGATGCAAGACGGGTATTCAGCCTGGAATGTGCGGACGGTATCGTGTGGACGTGTGACGACGTTTCGGATCAGCGAGACCGTGGCGCGGCTCGTGGAGATTCCCGGGTACGAGCGCGTGGCCGGTCATGTGTGAGGAGCCCCCCTTGGTGTTCAGGCGACCTTCCCGATGGGCGATCGCCCTGCCCGTCGCGCTCGCGCTGGCGGGCCTGTCCGGTTGCGGCTCCGGCGCGCCGGCCACCTCCACGACCTCGGCGTCGGCCGGCGCAGACGCCACGGAGGTGACGGTGTTCGCGGCGGCGTCGCTGACCGGGACGTTCACCGACCTCGGCAAGACCTTCGAGGCCGCGCACCCGGGCACGACGGTGCGGTTCAACTTCGGCTCCAGCGCGACACTGGCGCAGCAGATCGTCCAGGGCGCTCCCGCGGATGTGTTCGCGGCGGCCAGCCCAGCGACGATGAAGACGGTGACGGACGCGTCGCCGGCCGGTTCGCCGGCCACGTTCGCGCGCAACAAGCTGCAGATCGCCGTACCGGCCGGCAATCCGGCCCAGGTGGAGGAGCTGAAGGACCTGACCGACGCCAAGGTGAAGGTCGCGCTCTGCGCCGAGCAGGTGCCGTGCGGCGCGGCGGCGGCCAAAGCGCTGGACGCGGCCGGGCTGAAGGTCACGCCGGTCACCCTGGAGCAGGACGTCAAGGCCACCCTCACCAAGGTGAAGCTGGGCGAGGTGGACGCCGCGCTGGTCTACAAGACCGACGTGATCGCCTCAGCAGGCAAGGTGACCGGGATCGAGTTCCCCGAGGCGGACCAGGCGATCAACGACTACCCCATCGCCACCCTGGCCCAGGCGCCGGCCGGTGACGCGGCCCGGCGGTTCGTCGACCTGGTGCTGTCACAGCAGGGCAAGGATGTGCTGACCAAGGCCGGCTTCGAGGCTCCCTGACCACCGATGAACTCTTCCGCGCCGAAACGGCTTGACCCGGCGGACCCGCGCGGCGGGCCGGCCGGCCGCCGGTCCGCGAACCGTGAGGTCTCCGGGCGGCCGCCCTGGATGCTGGTGCTGCCCGCGGTGGCAGGGCTGGTGTTCCTGGTGCTGCCGCTGGCCGGGCTGCTGATCCGCGCCCCCTGGTCCACGCTGGTCCAGCGGCTGGCCGAGCCGCACGTGCTGGAGGCATTGCGGCTGTCGCTGGTGTGCGCCACCGTCGCCACCGCCTTCTGCCTGCTGCTCGGGGTGCCGCTGGCCTGGCTGCTGGCCCGGGTGGACTTTCCCGGACGGCGGCTGGTCCGGGCCCTGGTCACCGTGCCGCTGGTGCTGCCCCCTGTGGTGGGCGGGGTGGCGCTGCTGCTCGTGCTCGGCCGGCGCGGGCTGGTCGGGCAGTGGCTGGAGGCCACCTTCGGGATCACGCTGCCGTTCACCACCGCCGGGGTGATCATCGCTGAGGCGTTCGTCGCGATGCCGTTCCTGGTGATCAGCGTCGAGGGCGCGCTGCGCGGCGCCGACCAGCGCTTCGAGGAGGCCGCCGCCACGCTCGGCGCCTCACGCTGGACGGTCTTCCGGCGCGTCACACTCCCGATGATCATGCCGGGTGTGGTGGCCGGCGCGGTGCTGTGCTGGGCGCGGGCGCTGGGTGAGTTCGGCGCCACCATCACCTTCGCCGGCAACTTCCCCGGCACCACCCGCACCATGCCGCTGGCCGTCTACCTGGCGCTGGAAACCGAGCCCGAGGCGGCCATCGTGCTCAGCCTCGTGCTGCTCGCCGTCTCGGTGATCATCCTGGCCAGCCTGCGCGACCGGTGGGTGAGCAGCCCATGACGTTGCAGGCCCGCCTGGTCGTCACCCGGCCCGCGTTCACCCTCGACATCGTCCTGGACGTCGAGCCGGGCGAGGTCGTGGCGCTGCTCGGCCCCAACGGCGCGGGCAAGACCACCGCCCTGCGCGCCCTGGCCGGGCTCACCCGCATGTCCGGCGGGCAGATCGGCCTGCGCGGCCGGCCGCTGCACACCCTGCCGGCCGAGAGCCGCCCGATCGGCATGGTCTTCCAGGACTACCTGCTCTTCCCGCACCTGAACGCGCTGGACAACGTCGCCTTCGGGCCACGCTGCCAGGGGGTGCCCAAGGCCGAGGCCCGCCGCGCCGCCGCCGTCCTGCTGGAACGGGTCGGCCTGGCCGACCGGGCCGCCGCCAAGCCGCGGCAGCTGTCCGGCGGGCAGGCCCAGCGGGTCGCGCTCGCCCGGGCGCTGGCCGTGCGGCCCGAGCTGCTCCTGCTGGACGAGCCGCTGGCCGCCCTCGACGCCCACACCCGGCTGGAGGTCCGCGCCCAGCTGCGCCGCCACCTGAACGACTTCGACGGCGTCACCGTCCTGGTCACCCACGACCCGCTCGACGCCATGGTGCTGGCCGACCGGCTGATCGTCATCGAGAACGGCGCCATCGTCCAGCAAGGTCCCCCCGGCGAGATCGCCCGCCGCCCGCGCACCGACTACGTCGCCCGCCTGGTCGGGCTCAACCTGTACCGGGGCCTGGCCGACGGAACACAGGTCAAGGTGGAGGAGTTGCCGTTCAGCACCGCCGAGCCACTCGACGGGCCCGCGTTCGTCGCCTTCCCGCCCGCCGCCGTCGCCCTCTACCGCTCCCGCCCCGACGGCAGCCCGCGCAACCTGTGGCAGGCCCGCATCGACGGCATCGAACGACACGGCGACAACGTCCGCGTGCACCTCGACGGCCCCATCTCCGCTTTCGCCGACATCACCCCGGCCGCCGTCGCCGACCTCGACCTGACCCCCGGCCAGCAGATCTGGGCCTCGGTCAAGGCCACCGAGACCCACGCCTACCCGGCTTGACCTCCTCTCCACCGAGAAGGATCAAGGAACGCGGCCAGGCACGCGCCTGTCATCCCGAGGTTGATAACAGCACAACCGTCCGGTGTGTACGGTGCCCCGCAATTCCTCACCGAGAATCAGGTCGGCGTCGGCGATTCGCTGAATGGCCCGCCGAATGGCCTTACCGACCGAGATACGGGCGCGCTCCTCATTGCCAGTGAAATTTCGGACTCGCCCCCCTAAACCGGTCGCGGATGCCAGCCCCTCGATCAGCCAGTCACGTTCCGCACGGATCTGCTCGGCCCGGACGAGGTCGTTGGCGGACTCGTAGGCGTCCATTTCCTCCTGCAACAACGACAGCCGTTCGCGGTAGGCCCTGATGGCTGCCTCGTCCAGCGTCGGATGGCCCAGGCCGCCTCTGGCGGTCACGGCCGCCCGCTGATCCGGAACTGGTCCGGCGGCCAGCTCGATGGCCGGGATCTCGTACCGGGGATTGGCCAGTAAAACCGCGAGATAGGCCATGCCCAGGCTGTGCTCCACCCGCACGCTCCTGATGCCCAGCCCGACCCTCCACCAGCGGCCCTCACGCCGGCATTCCAGGAGCGGCCGCCGCCCCCCGGACGCGGCGTCCGCGACCGCGCCGTACAGCTCCCTCTCCCCCGGCACGACCATGCCCAGCCCGGACGCCTCACGCGAGGCGACCTCCAGCTGCCGGGCCGCCTCGTCGACGTCTCCGGCGCCCGCCCGGAGCAGGAGCGCCTGGACCCAGCGCACCCGCGACAGGACCGCCGCCGGCCAGTGCCCCATGGCCAGGTTGCCCCTGACCGCCATCCGCAGATGCTCGTTCGCCCGCTGCGCGTCGCCCATGGTCAGCGCGGCCACGCCGAGCGTGTGCTGGGCGGACCCGAAACAGGCGACGCCGAGGCTGCCCACCAACGGGAGCTGGGCGAACGGCGTGAGCAGCTCGTAGACCGCGCAGGCGGTCTCGGTGTCCCCCAAAAGGTTCGCCGCCTCCACGATGCCGAACATGGCGGCCAGCCAGGTGCTCGACCGGGGCAGCAGGGCCAGGTCGAATCGGCGCAGCCGCGCCAGCGCGCCGCTGGCCTGCCGATGATCACCGGCGGAGGCGGCGGCCACCGCCAGCGCGGCCAGGTAGGAGTTGTCGACCACGCTGAGGTCGGGCGAGTTCACCACCTCGGCCAGCATCGGCACCAGCTCGCCCAGGCGGCCCTGATACCAGCGGATGGCCACCATCTGCCCGCCGTACCAGCTGACGGCGTCCGGGTCGCCGACCACCATGCCCCGTTCGACACAGCGGGCCGCCTCGGCCTCGGCCTGCGCCAACCGGCCCGCGCGGATGCTGAGCATCACGTCGATCGCCTGCAGCACGAACCCGATCGCCTGATGGTCCTGCCGCGCCAACTCGCCGCGTAGTTCGGCCAGGCAGCGTTCGGTGTGCGGATGGGCGTCGAGGATATGGTCGATGGTGCGCCACAACAGACCCAGCAGCAGATCGCCGCGGCACCGGGTCTGGAAACCCGCCGCGAGCAGCTCCCGGGAGACCTCGTGACGCGTCTCGCCGTGGCCGGGACCCAGCAGGCACTGGTGGGCCAGATCGGCCGCCTCGGCCAGGGCGACCGGATCGCCGGCACTCCTGGCCTCCTCCAGCAGGGCGAGGATGGCGGCCTGCTCGCCCGACCGGTAGTCGGCCTCGGCGGCCAGCCGTACCCGGAGCCGGAGAGCGAGCGTCGAGCGCGGGTCCACCGCCGACAACGCGTGCCGCAGCCGCACCTCGATCGACGTGCCGGCCGTCAGGCCGCGGTGGTCGTGCACCCACCGGCCGGCCAGACCCAGCACCGCCAGAGCCGTCGCCCGGCCGTCGCCCTCGTCTTCGGCCGCGCGGTAGGCCGCCTCGAAATGCTCCCGGCTGGAGCGCTGGTCGCCCTCGACGCACCAGGCGTGCAGCCCGCTGAGAAGCATCGACCCGACCCGCTCCGAAACCTCCATGCCCTGGTGCGACGGACAGCCACGGGAAGGGGACGGTTGCCGGATCACGAATCTCTCCAGGCCGGCGAGCGCAGTTTCATAGCGATGATTCTTCAGATTCCGCAGGAGCTCGGATAGCCGGGACTTGGACATTCTTCGCGCCGCCTCTTGTCGTATTCGCTGCGGGCCTCCGCGCGGCGCGAGCGATTCGTACGCGAAACAGCCCTGCCCGCCGGTTTCGAGTTTCGAGCTCGGCGGGCAGGGCTCATACCAACGGCTACGCCACTACCAACGGCCATTCACCACGTTCGAGTTCTTCGCCATGCGGGAATAACCGGGCCCCTCGAAAATGACCTTGGCGTAGATCTCATCGCCCTCGGCGTCGAAGTTCTGGCTCTTGTCCTCGTTGAGGTAGGAGCAAGGAACCTTGGGCTGGGCGGTGACGATGAGCCCGCTGTCGTACTTGCTCGCGGTCAACAGCGCGTTCGGCGCCTTATAGACGCGGTTGTCGTAGACGAGGTCGTCGGCCCAGACCTCGATCCGGACCGTCGCCCCGTTGTCGACCTGGTACTGCGCCTGGGCCTGCGTCATGCCGACGTTGGTGATGACGGTCAGCTGGCACTGGTCGCCGCCCAGCTTGTTGATCGACAGGCGGGGCTTGGCCATGACGCCGGGCGCCGTGTCGGCGTGGGCGGACACCGCCCCCAGGCCGAGGAGCGCCGCTGTGGCGCTGGCGAGCACGGCGGCCGATCGGATGGTTCTCTTGAACAATGACATGATTTCTCCAGTGGTCGGGATGTGGTGCGGCAGCAGGCCCGGATGGCGTGCGTGCCAGATGGACAGAGGTCAGCCGAGCCGTTCCGCCAGCCACTCGACGGCGTCCGGGGCTCCCGCGAACGCGCCGGCGAGGTGCTCCTCGGCCCGCACGTCCGCCCAGGTCACCTTGGCGCCGAGCGCGGCATAGTCGGCGAACAGCTCGCGGCCCTGCACGGTCGGCACCAGCAGGTCGCCGGCGACGTGGTAGAGGTAGACGGGCGCGCCTGGCCTGCGGCGGCCGTTCTTCTCCCGGTCGAGGAGCGTCAGCCAGGCCGGATCGTCCCAGGGCTCCTCGCGGACCGTGTGGTGGTGCAGCGGCTCGGGGAAGTCGACGATGAGGCCGGTCACGTCCAGGGTCGCGGCCCGTGCGGCGGCCTGCTTGCCCCGCTCGCTGAGGACCGCTTCGAGGGCGGGGTCCTGGTGGGCGTGCGCCAGGCCGACGAGGACCGCGAGCCCGAGCCCGGAGAACGGTCCCCCGTCGATGGCCTTCGCGACCGCCAGCAGGTCCGAGGGAACCCCGCCCGCCGCCACCGCCCGCACATCCAGGTCCGGCGCGTAGGAAGGCTGGAGTTCCGCCGCCCAGGCGGCGTTCCGCCCGCCTTCGGAGTAGCCCCAGACCAGGACGGGCCCGCCCGAGGGCAGGTCCGCGCCGAGACCGGGAGCCGCCCTGACGATGTCCAGCATCGTGTGGCCGCCGGGCCGGCCCGCGCCGTAGGTGTGCGGCCCCGGCATCCCGAGGCCCTCCCCGTCGGTGACGGCGACCGCCCAGCCGCGCGCCAGCGCGGACTCGATCATCGTGATCTCGAACTCCGTACCCGACCGCATCAGATAGCTCGGAGCGACATCGCGGCCCAGGCCGTGCACGCCGACGCCGTAGCTGAGAATCGGCCGGACACCGGCGCCCCGCCAGGGCGAGGAAGGAACGAGGACCGTTCCCGAGACCGCGATCGGCCGGTCACGTGAATCGGTCGAGACGTAGACCACCTGCCAGGCGACGGACGCCTCGCCGCTCTTGACGTCGACCTTCCGGAACCGAAGCAGGTCCCCGGGACGGCCCAGCCGGTCGATCGGCGCGTAGAAGGGATCAGCGCTAGGGACAGGAATGTACACAACGACACCTTTCTGGATGGAAGTGGAAGTGGGATTCAGCGCCTCGGGGCGCTGACCACGGTGACGCCGGGGATCAGCGCTTCGGGGCGGTCACCACGGCGACGCCGAACGCGACCACGGCCAGGCCGCCCGCGATGGCGAACCCCTGCACGAACCCCGACATGAGCGCCTCACCGATCACGCTCGGCGGGTGCGCGGCGGCCGTCGGGCCCCGTTCGGCCAGATTCGCCGTGGTCTGCGACGCCGCCAGGGCGGCGAGCACCGCGACGCCGACCGTGCCGCCGACCGCCTGGAAGGTGCTGAGCAGCCCGGACGCGATCCCGGCGTCCGCCTCGGCGACGTCGGTCATGGCCGAGGCGGCGTTGGCCACGAACGTCGTCCCCACCCCGGCGCCGAGCCCGACCAGAGCGGGCAGCAGCAGAGTGAGATAGGAACTGCCGGTGTCGAGCGCCACCAGGGAAAGCGCCGCGACCGCGGTCGCGGCGGTGCCGCCCAGCACCAGCGTCCGGGGCCCGGACACGTGCACGAGCCGCCGGGTGACGATCGCGAAGATGAGCACCCCGATCCCGATCGGCAGGAACCTGAGACCCGCCTCGATCGGATCGTGGCCGAGCACGTCCTGCAGCGCCCGGCTGAGGAAGAAGAAGGACGGGTAGAGGCAGGCGAACAGCAGCCCGGCCACGAGGTACGCCCCCAGCCGCGTGCGATGCGCCAGAAGCCGCAGCGGCAGCATCGGCTCGGCCGTTCTCCGCTCGACCACGACGAAGCCCGCGAACAGCAGCGCGGCCAGGCCGAGGGCGATCGAGGAGGTCAGGCCGCCCCATCCGTCGGCGCCCGCGCGGATCACGCCGTAGACCAGGGCGGCCAGCGCGGCGGTCCCCAGCGCGGCGCCCGGCACGTCCGGCCGGCGCCGCGGCCCGGTCGACTCGGGAAGAACCCGCCGCGCGGTGGCCAGCAGCATGATCCCGATGGGCACGTTCACCAGGAACACCCACCGCCAGGACGCCAGCTCGGTCAGGACCCCGCCGAGGACCAGCCCGAGCGTGATGCCGAGTCCCGCCATACCCCCGTAGGCGACCATCGCCCTGGTGCGCGCCGGCCCCGGCGCGAACAGCGTCGTGATCAGGGAGAGCGTCGTCGGGGTGGCGAGCGCGGCTCCCACCCCCTGCCCGGCACGCGCGGCCAGCAGCAGCCCGGAGTCCTGCGCCAGCCCGCCGAGCAGGGACGAGGCCGTGAACACGAAGATCCCGATCATGAGCGTACGACGATGACCGGCCAGGTCCCCGGCGCGTCCTCCCAGGAGCAGCAGGCCCGCGTAGGCCAGCGTGTAGGCGTCGATCACCCACGCCAGGCCCGAGTTCGACAGGCCGAACTCCCGTTGCACGGCGGGCAGGGCGAGGTTGACGATCGTCACGTCCAGAGTCGCCATCAGCTGCGCCGTGCAGATGAGCGGCAACGCGAACGGGCTGAGCGCTCGCAGGGACGTCGACTCGAAGCGTAAGTGCGTTGTGGAACGTGCCATTCTGAACCCCCCGGTGAAAGCGCTGTGACTAGCGGCTGACCCTCACCGTGTTCCATCCCGTTCCACCGGTGTTCCAGCCTCGTGCCCTCCTGCTTCGCACCGCGTCACAGGCGTCGGCCGATCGTGAGGACGACCGACCAGTGGCGGGTGAGTCGTCCGTCCGGGCGTGCGGCGAGGAGGCGGCGTATCTCCTGGTAGAGGTGCTGCCGCTTGGCCGGCTCCATGGCGATATGGCCGGAGAACGTGTCGAGCAGGGCGAGGTATTCGTCTGCCGCGTAGCGCGAACTCCATACGTAGCGCCGGGTCCCGACCACCGTGAAGCGCCCGGAGGCCTCGAACTCCGTGGCGGTGGGGTCGAACCGCTCCTCGGGCCGGGGCGGGGGCCACGGGGCGCCATCGCCTTCGCCGATCTCGTCGTAGACCTGCTGGATCTCGGTGAAGAAGGGGTCGAAGCCTGCCGGGAACGCGTGGTCGGCGTCCCACACGGCCAGGTGGCCGCCCTCGGTGAGCAACTCGGCTGCTTTCGCGTACTTGACCTCCGGGTCCACCCACTTCCACGCCGTGGCCGCGTAGGCGAGATCGAAGCGGCCCCCCGCCGGCGGCTCCCAGTCTTCGAACGACGACGTGACCACGGAAACGCCGGCGAACGCGGCGAGGCGGCGCCGCGCCTCCGCCGCCAGAGCCTCGCCGAGCTCGACCGCGGTGATCCCGAAGCCCCTCCGGGCCAAGGGCAGGGTGGCCTTCCCCGGCCCGCATCCGACTTCGAGCAGGTGCGCCGGTGGCGTGATCTCCGTGATCGCGAGCAGATCCGCGTACAGCTCGGACGGGTAGTCGGGACGGGCGTTCTGATAGGAGTCGGCCACGCTGTCGAAGGTGGTTCGCAGCCGGAGATGGTGTGCCATGATCCAAGCCTGATCGCGCGGCGGCCCGAGAGCTACTTCACGTCGCTGCGTGGGGCCAAGATTCATTGCGACATATCGCCCCCTGGCCGCGTTGTCCCGGTCCCCCGCCGCATCGAGGTGCGCGATGGCCAATCCTGGGAGTTGATCTGGAGGATTGCCGCGCCCGTCTCCGGGGACTACCGGCTCACCTGCGACGACAACGGTGGCGGATTCTTCGGGATCCGCCGGCCCTGACCAGGTGCCACCGGAAAACAGCGGGTACGGGCCGTGGCGTTCGCAGCGGGCGGAACCTTGCGCCGCCACGCCCCGACACGCACGCGCACTACCTCGGAAGCGAGCTCGGCGAGCGGACACTGGTACCGGGCGACGGCGCCACCCTGGCCGGATCCGCTACCACGACCGGCCGTCACACACCGCAGGCAGGTAGCACGCCCCGCCCGCGCTCCATCACCCAGAGGCAGGAGAGGTAATCCCATGTCCGAGAACGACCCCGCGACCACCGGGCCCAGGCCGAGATCCACCGCGTGGCAGACGGCGCTGACCCTGGTACAGGAGGCCGAGCCGCCGTTCATCCCGCAGGGCGCGCACGCCATGGTCGTGGTGATCGAGTTCCCGCCCGGTGACCCCGGCACCCCGCCGCACCGGCACTCCGGGCCGGCGTTCGGCTACGTGCTGGAAGGCGAGATGCTGCTGGAGCTGGAGGGCGAGCCGGAGCGCGTCGTACGCGCCGGGGAGGCCTTCTGGGAGCCGGGCGGCGACGTCATCCACTACCAGGACGGCAACAACCGCGACGACATCCCCCTGCGGTTCACCGTCACCATGCTGTGCGAGCCCGGCCAGCCGATGCTCACCCTGGTCGACGACGACGAACTCGCCCGGCGCGGGGACCGCCGCGCCCCGCGTCCGGCCTGAGCGGAAAGGGACCATCCCCGGCAGCTGGTAGCACGCGGACACTCGATCGAGTGACGTCACGATCCACCTTGACCTTGACCCAAGGTCAAGGTGAAGACTGATCGCATGACCAGTTCGACCACCTCACCATGGACCGGCATGGTGCCCATCGACGACACGGCCCTGTCGGTCACCGACACCCGCGGCCCCGGTCGTCCCGTTCTCTATCTCAACGGCTCCTACGCCAGCCAGCGTTCCTGGCGGCGTTTGATCGCCGAACTCGGCCCCGAGTGGAGACACGTCACCTACGACGAGCGGGCTCGCGGCAGGTCGAAGCGGTCGGCGGACTATTCCTTCGAAGGGTGTCTTCGTGACGTCGACGCGGTTGTCGAGGCAACTGGGGTTGACCGGCCGCTGCTTGTCGGCTGGTCCTACGGTGCGGCGCTCGCGGTGCACTGGGCCGACCGTAACCCTGACCGGGTCGCCGGCGTGGTCTCGGTCGACGGTGCGGTTCCGTGGGGGCTTACCGGGGAGGAGAACCGGGAACGGATCCGGCGCATCTTCCGCAAGATGCGGATGTTTCTGCCGCTCGCGCGCCCGTTCGGCCTGGCCGCCTCGATGAGTGCCGCTCAGCACGCTGAGGTCAACATCGAGATCAACGAGGTCTGCGCCGCCCTCGAGCCGGTCCTGGACCGGCTGTCCTGCCCGGTGCGTTACATCGTGGCCACGGGTGCGAACCTCGGTGGTGGCGCGGAGGAGATGGAGCAGATGCGCGCCTCTCTCAATCCGGTGCTCCGCCGGAATCCGCATCTGCGGGTCAGCACCAAGGTCGAGAGCAACCACACGCAGATCCTGCGTAAGGACTTCCGGGCAGTCGCCGCTGCCGTACGGGAGACCGCCGCAGCGCATGATCGGCAGGATCGCTGAGTCGATGACCGATGGGGTGACCATCGGCCAGGCGGCCGCCTTCGCCGACATCACGATCAAGACGGTGCGGCACTACCACAAGCTCGGCCTGATCGACGAACCAGCGCGCGACAGCTCGGGTTACCGGCGATACCGGTCGGCTGATCTGTTGCGACTGGTGCAGGTCAGGACTCTGGCCGCCGCAGGGGTGCCGTTGGGCGACATCGGCCCGCTGCTCGACTCCGACGCCGCGTCGTTCGCCGCCACACTCGTCGACGTCGAGCGGCACCTCACCGAGCGGATCGCCGAGTTGACCGCGCGGCGGGACGTGCTCCACCGACTCACCTCCGGCGACCGGACCTTGTTGCCCGACCGCGCCGTGGCGATGCTGGAGGGAATGCCGACTCTCGGCTTCACGCCGTGCGACGTGCGAACCGCCCGCGAATCCTTCGTACTGGCCAAGGCCCTGGTCCCCGAAGGCTTCGACGACTACCTCACCGATATCGAGCACGCGCTGCACGACCCCCGCTTCGTCGAACTGACCAAGCGCAGCGCCGAAGTCACCGGCTGGGAACCGGATGACCCCCGTGTTGCCGAACTGGCCACCGACATGGCCGAGCACTACCTCGCCAACCCCGCGCAGCTGAGGATCGTGACCGGCCTGCAAGCCCGCACCGAGACCGCGACCCGGTACCGGCTGATCGCCCACCACGGCGAAGAACAGGACTCCGCCGCGGCCCGCTTGGCGTCGCTCGTCGAAACGAAGCTTCGCGCCGCCGGGATCGACATCCCCAGACCAGATACACGCTGACCAGTCGGTCCGTCACTTCTGACGGCCGGGTGTGACCAGCGCGGCGACGACGGCGGCGACCGCCGCCGCGACCGCGGCCACGGTGAATCCGCCGGCGAAACCGCTCAACGTGGTCCCGGCCAGGCTCGCGGCCGCGACGCTCGACATGACCGCGGCTCCGATGGAGGCGCCGAACTCGTGGAAGGTGCTCACGATGCCGGAGGAGATCCCGGCCTCGTGCGGCGCCACCTGGCCGAGGGCGGTCGCCGAGGCGATGACGAACAGCGCGCCGGTGCCCGCCGCCGCGACGGCCACGCCGGCCACGACGCTGACCGGGCTCATCGACACCGCCGGGACGGCCATGCCGATCGCCGCGACCGTCAGGCCCGCGACGGCCAGCCCGCGTCCGCCCCATCGGCCGAGCATGCGGCCGGTCAGGTTGGCGCCGAGCATCGTCGCCAGCGCCACCGGCAGGAACAGCAGCCCTGTCCGCAGCGCGCCGTATCCCAGAGCCTGCTGGAAGTAGAAGGTGCCCAGGAAGAACACCGCGATCATCAGCGCCGTCGCCATCAGGATGAGGAAGGCGCCGGTCGCCACGGGCCGCCGGGCCAGCAGCCGGACGTCCATCAGGGGCGAGCGCGTCCGCCTCTGCCACAGCACGAACAGCACGTAACCCACCGCGGCCGCCAGGATCAGCCCCCCGGTGAACGTGGTGAGCCACCCCCTCTCACCCGCGGCGATGAAGGCGTAAATCAGCGATGCGGAGGAGGCCGTCACCAGGATCGCGCCGAGGACGTCGAGCCGGGGCCGGTCGGCGGGCGCGGACGAGCGGGCCGGTAGCAGGGTGGCGAGCACCGCGATGATCACCAGTCCGATGGGCACGTTGACGTGGAAGACCCACGGCCATCCGGGCCCGGCGGTGAGCAGGCCGCCGAGGAGGACGCCGAGAGCCGCGCCGCCGCCGCCGAGCGCGGACCAGACGCCCAGGGCCTTGTTCCGCTCCTCGCCGTCGAACAGGGCCACCACCAGTGACAGGGCCGCCGGAGAGAGCAGCGCCGCCCCGACGCCCTGGCCGATGCGACCGCCCACCAGCATGCCCGCGGATCCGGCCAGGCCGGTCACCAGCGACGCCGCGGTGAACACGAGAAGGCCGGCGAGCACGACCCGCTTGGCTCCCACCAGGTCCGCGAGTCGGCCACCGAGCAGCATCAGGCCGCCGAAGGTGAGCGTGTAGGCGCTGACCGTCCAGGTCAGCACCTCACGGCTGAGCCCGAGGTCCGTCTCGATGTGGGGCAGCGCGATGGCCACGACGGTGACGTCGAGGATCAGCATGAGCTGTGCCACCCCGAGAAAGCCCAGGATGCGCCAGCGTGCCGGATGCGGCTCGTGAGGTGATGTCTGCTGTGCCGGTGCTTGGGTCATCGGACCTCCATGCGACTAACTCGTACGTTCATGTACGAGCTTTTGCCTTCACTATAACCCGTATCCGTCCGTACGAGTTAAGATGTGGGCATGGCCGCGCCCTCCGCCCGCTCCAGACGCCGCGCCGACGCCGAGCGCAGCATCGCCCGCATCGTGTCCGCGGCGCGCACCCTGCTGAGTTCGGATCCGAACGCGACGACCGACGACATCGCGCAGGCCGCCGGGGTCGGGCGGATGACCCTCTACGGACACTTCCGCACGCGGGCCGACCTGGTCGGAGCCGCGCTCACGGACGCGCTGCGGACCGGCGAGGAGACCCTGTCGTCCATCGACCTGACCGGAGACGCGGGCGACGCCATGACCCGCCTGCTGGCGTCGAGCTGGGCGCTCGTGGCCGAGTCCGCGGCCCTGCTGGCCGCCGCCGAGGGGGTGCTCCCCGAGGGACGGGTGCGAGACATGCACGCCGAGCCCGCCCGGCGCATGGCCGAGCTCATCCGACGCGGCCAGGAACAGGGCGCCTTCCGCACCGACCTGCCCACCACCTGGCTGGTCAGCCTGGTCCAGTACATCCTGCACGGCGCGGCGGCCGAGGTGCGCGCCGGACGGCTGCCCTCAGATGAGGCCGCCCACGTGGTGACCAGATCCGTCCAATCGGTCCTGACCGGCTGACCCTCCACCGTGGGTGTCGAAGGACACCGTGCCTGCGTATCGGACGAGACAGACCCCGCATGCGCTTCCGGCTGGAATGGTGACAGCCCGGAAAAGTCCTCGGGCGAGCATCCAAAGGGGAGAAAAGGCCATGCGAAAGGTTCTTCGATGGGCGGTGCTGCCACTCGCCGTGGCCGCGCTCGCGAGCGCGGCGCTGCCGGCGGCGGCGGCGACCACCACCACCACCACCACGTACACGATCGAGCTGATCTCGCTGACGTGCAACAAGAAGCAGACCGCCGTCGGCAAGGACAGGCCGTACCTGAACATCGACGGGACGCGCGAGTTCGGTCCGGTCGAGATGGGCAAGGGCGACACCGAGTCGCTCGTGGGCAGGACGCACGACTTCACCGGCAGCAGCGCCGTCATGGAGCTGTTCGAGGAGGACAGCGGCGTCGACGACTTCCTCGGCAACGTCATCGTCAATGACACCGAGTCCGGCGCGGGCGTTCAGGTCGACGAGTTCGACCACCTGAACGGCGCCAAGTACACCATCGTGTACGAGGTCAACCCGGCCTGACGGTCACGGCATCGACCATCACGGTTACGGACGCTCCGACCCCCGGCGGGTCGGAGCGTCTTCCGCATTCCCCACCCCGATCTCAGGCGACTTATGAGGACAATTGCCTTCTCGTAACTCGGACGGATAATTACGCTCGGGGCCGCCGCACGAGATCGTGCCGACGGGGGACGCCGGATGAACGAGTTGCGCGTACGTGTGCTCGAGATGAGCTCGATCAGCAAGGGAGACGGCCACGCCGTCCCCATCAGGTCCGCCAAGGCGCGGGCGCTGCTGTGCTACCTGATGATCGAAGGCAGGCCGTACACCAGGTCGGCCCTGGCCGGTCTGCTGTGGGGCGAGCGAGCCGAGACCAACGCCCGCGGAAGCCTGCGGCTCGCCCTGATGGAACTGCGCCGCACCGTGGGCGACCACCTGACCATCGCCCCCACCCAGGTCGCCTTCGACCGCACCCTGCCGTACACCCTCGACTGGGAGGACCTCGTCACGGACGGCTCGGTCCCGGACGACTACCGGGGCGGCTTCCTCGACGACCTGGCGCTCCCCGACGCCCCCCGGTTCGACGACTGGGCGGCCGAACGCCGCCGGCAGGCCGGTCGGGCGGCGACGCTGACGCTGCGCGAGCGGGCACGCACCGCGCACCGGCAACGCGACCACGAGGGCGCGGCGCGGCTGGCACGCCGCCTGCTCGAGTTCGACCCGCTCGACGAGAGCGCCCACCGCATGGTCATCGAGACCCTGGCCGCGCTGGGCGACCGCGCCGGCGCGCTCACCCACTACGAGACGTGCCGCCGCGTGCTGGACCAGGAACTCGGCATCCCCCCGGACGCGAGCACCGAAGCGCTGCGGCGGCGGATCCTGGCCGCACCGGGACGGGCCGTGTCCGACAACAGTGCGACAGAAAACGGTGCGACAGGAAAGGGCGCGGCAGACCCTGGCGTGGCGAGTGCCGGCGTGGCGAGTGCCGGCGTGGTGCGCCGGCTGCCCTGCCCGCTGACCGGACTGGTCGGCCGGGACGAAGAGGTCGAACAGGTGACGGCGCGGCTACGCGACCACCACGTCCGCCTGCTGACGCTGACCGGCCCCGGAGGCGTCGGCAAGACCAGACTCGCCATCGCCACCGGCGAGCGCTTCGACGGCGACGTGCTGTTCGTCTCCTTCGCCGGAGTACGCCCACCCGACGGCGACAACCATGCCGGCGCGGCCGAGGAGCGCGGGACCGAGGCCGACGCCGTGGTGCTGACCCTGGCCAAGGCGGCCGGCGTCGACCTGACGCCACCGAAACCGGCACGCGACCTGCTGCTCGCCGCCGTACGCGACCGGCGCACCCTGCTCATCCTGGACAACGTCGAACACCTGCCCACCATGACGGGCCTCGCCGAGGCGATCCTGTCGGCGGCGCCCGGCGTACGGATCCTGGCCACCTCGCGGCGTAGGCTGGGCAGCTGCGCCGAACACGTACACGAGGTGCCCGCCCTGCCGGACGCCCAGGCCCGAGCCCTGTTCGCCGAACTGGCCCGCAGGCTCGATCCCGGCTTCGACGCCGACCCTCGCGCGCTGGCCCGGATCTGCTCGGCCGTCGGCGGACTGCCCCTGGCGATCGAACTGGCCGCCTCACTGACACGCGCGCTGACCTGCGAGGAGATCGCCGACCGGCTGGCGCCGACCGGCGACCCGGGCGGGCGGGCCACGCCCGTGGTCCTGCTGGAGCATCCGGCCCCCGCGACAAGCAGGCACGCCAGCATGAGACAGGTCTTCGACGCCTCCTGGCGGCTCCTCACCGCACCCGAACAGCGAGCCCTGGCCTGCGTGTCGGTCTTCGCCGGCGGGTTCACGCTCGCGGCCGCGCTAAAGGTCGCCGCCACCAGCGCCGTGGTCCTCGCCAGGCTCGCCGACCACTCCCTCGTCCGCCGCGACCGCGACGGCCGCTACCGCGTGCACGAACTCGTCCGCCAGTGCGCGGTCGCCCGGCTCACCGACGACACCCCGCGAGCCCGGCACGCCGCCTGGTACGCGCGCTTCCTCAGCGAACGGGCGCCCAGGCTGCGCGACCACGCCGACACGGCCGTCCTCGACGAACTCGACCCCGACATGGACAACCTCCGGCTCGCGTGGCGTCACATCGGCCCCGGCCGGGCCGTGTTCGCGGAGCACTACTGGACGCTCTGCCTGCGCGGGCACTACTACACCGAGGCCCTGTCGATCACCGCCGACATGATCGCGAGCAGGCCGGCCGCGGACACGGACGAGCAGCGGGCGGAGCTGGCACGCTGGCACCGGCTGGCCGGGATCGCGCACTTCCAGTTCGAGCGGGGCGGCGAGAGCCTGGCGGCCCTGACCGGCGCGCTCGCCGTGGCCGACCGGCCGCTGCCCACCACCCGGCTCGGCATCCTCGCGACCCTGGCCACGACGGTGCTCCGTCAGGCGGCCCACCGCCTGACACCGCTCACCGGAGCGGCCAGGAACGCCCCGCGACGCGCCCTGGCCGCCGAAGCCGCCCACACGCTGTCGATGCTCGGCGAACTCGGCTACCACCGGCAGGACCACACCGCCCTGCTGCTCGCCGTCCTGCGTCACCTGCACGCGGCGGAACGGTCGGGCGGCATCGCCGAACGCGCGGAGGCGTACGCGAACGTCGCGGTCGTGGCCGCCCTCGCCGGGCTCCGGAAGGTGTCACGCCACTACGGCCGCCTGGCCGACGAGGCCGTCGCCACGGTGCCCGACCCGATCACCGTCTCCCGCGCCCGCCTGGCCAGAGGGCTGCTCCTCGCCACGGAGGGCCGGTTCGGCACGGCACGGCAGACCCTGACGGCGGCCCGCCGCCACCCCGCCGACCGGCGCCTCGCCGAACACTGCCACGGGCTGCTCGCCGAACTGGAGGTCCAGCGCGGTCGCTACGCGGACGCCGCCCCGCTGCTGGCGACGGTGGCCGGGATCTCCGTGGCGCGCATGGGCGACGAACTGTCCGGCTACTGGTGCCTGACCGGCCAGGCCGAGGCCCTGCTACGGCTGGCCGACCGCGAACCCGCCGAGGTCGCCCGGGTGCTGAAGGCCGCACGCGCGGCGACGGCGGCGCTCCCCCGGCTCGACGAGACCCACTTCGCCCACGCCGGCGGCAAGATCCAGACGATCCAGCGGCTGCGGCTCGGCACGCTCCAGGCCCAGCTCTGCCTGCTGGACGGTGACGTGGCCACCGCGCGGCGGGCCGTGATCGACGCGCTGCGCGCCGCGGACCGGCCGGACATGCCGCTGCGGGGAACCCTGGAGGCGTGGGCGGGGCTGGCGGAGGTGCTGCGGGCGCTGCGGATGACCGACCCCGCCATCCCCCGGCTGCTGCGCCACATGGGCGAGCTGGCCAGGCGGACCCCGTCGGCCGCCGCCCGGATGGGCTGGGCGGCGGCACTGCTGCTCGACCTCACCGGCCGGACGCCGGCGGCCCGGCGCACCGCCACCCGGGCGCTGGCCGCCGCCCGCGGGCTCGGCATCGCCTTCGACGAGGCCCGGTCGTACGAGGCACTGGGCGAGACCGAACACGCCGCGCGGCTGCACGCCGACCTGGGCACCGCTCCCCTCACCTCGTCCCCGCACGCGCCCGCTCCCGTGCCCCTCACCCGGCGGCGCTGAACTCCACCGGGAAGGAGAGCCCTCCGGCGCGGCGCCGCAGGGCGGCCAGATCCCGGATGACGATCTCCCGGCGGCCGGTCTCGATCCACCCCCGGTCACGCAACGTACGCAACGCCCGCGCGGTGGCGATCCTGGACGACCCGGTCCAGCCGGCGAGCTCCTGCTGGGACAGCGGAAGGCTGATCCGCAGCCCCGCCGGGCAGTCGTCGCCGAACCGGTCCGCCAGCTCGACCAGCCGCTTGGTCACCCGGCCGAGCGTGTCGAGCGAACCGAACTCGACCAGCTTGTCCTCGGCCTCCCGCAGCTGCCTGCCGAGCAACCGCAACAGCGCTACCACCACGGCGGGGCTGTCGCGCAGCAGCCCGTCGAACGCCGAGGACGGCAGCGACAGCCCGGTCACCGGCTCAAGCGCGGTCGCCGACATGGCCCGCTCCCCCTCACCCAGCACCGACAACCCGCCGAGCACCTCCCCCGGACCGAGCACCCACAGCACCGTCTCGCTGCCCGCCTCGGTCGAGCAGGTGACCTTCACCCGGCCCGCCCTGATCAGCAGCATCCAGTCCGAACGGTCTCCCTCCCGGAACAGAACCGCCCCCGCCGGCCAGCGACGCACCCGCCCCCGCAGGTCCGCCAGCCCCTCTTCCCACCGTTCCACGGCCACCTCCATCACGTTGGGCCGAGTATGGCGACCGTGCCGTCAGTGCGTTGTTTGCGTGGTGTTAGTGCTCTTTCTGTGCTGCTCAGGGAGGTACCACTGGCCAGCGCCTTTACAATGTAGATTCATATCTTCAGTGACTTCCGCACCGCCGCGACGAGCCGGTCGGCGCGCCCGTCGCCGTGGCCGATCATGCGGTTGGCGACATAGCCGAAGCCCACGCCGAACTCGTCGTCGCCGAAGCCGAACTGCCCGCCCGCGCCGTCGTTGCCGAAGCCGCGCGGGCCGAGCATGGACCGGAACCGGGGCGCGTGCAGCAGGAAGCCGCTCCCCCACCGGGCGCCCACGTCCGGCAGGCCCGACCAGGAGGCCCCGGCCGACACCTCGCGCACCAGGTCGGTGACGGTGTCGTGGGTGAGCAGGCGGTCCGAGCCGTCCACCCCGGTCGCGGCCGCGGCGTACAGGCCGGCCAGGCCGCTCGCGGACGAGACCGCGCCCGCCCCGGGAAGCTCCGCCCGGAGCAGCGCGGGATCGTTCCAGCCGTGGGGCTCGTCCAGGCCGGGGAAGGCGAGCGCGCCGTTCATCGTCACCATGCGCGTGATCAGCGATTCGGGGCCGGGCATCGCGGGGCGGCCCTCGGCCTCGACGAGCCTGGCCAGCCGCGCGTCCTCGTCCCGCGGCAGGCCGATCCAGGTGCGCAGCCCCAGCGCGTCACCGACGGCCTGGCGGAAGAACCCGCCGGGAGTGAGTCCGGTGATCCGGCGGATCACCTCGCCGATGAGGAAGCCGAAGACATGGCCGTGGTACTCGTAGGCGTCCCCCGGCTTCCACAGCGGCTCCTGCTCCTCGATCGCGCGAACCACCGGCGCCCACCGGGTGATCTCCGCGAAGCTCAGCACGCGGTCGAGGACGGGCAGCCCGGCGCGGTGCCCGAGCACCATGCGCGGCGTGATCGCCCCCTTGCGGTGCCGGGCGAACTCCGGCCAGTAGCGGCTCACCGGGGCGTCGAGATCCAGCCGACCCTGCTGCGCGAGGAGGTGGGCGCAGACGCTGACGACGCCCTTGGCGCAGGAGAAGACCGGCACGACCGTGTCCTCCGCCCACGGGCGGCCGTCGCGCGGGTCGGCGATCCCGCCCCACAGGTCGACGACCTTGCGTCCGCCGGCGTACACGGTGACGGCCGCGCCGAGCTCACCGTGGTCGGTGAAGTTCCGGGAGAACGCGTCAGCGACCGCCCCGAACCGCTCGTCGGCCCACCCACTGCTCTTCAAGGTGATCCTCTCTCTCCTGACGCGTGGTCAACGGATGCGATGTGTTCCCGGTCATGCCGGTTCAGGCCAGGACCTTGTCCAGGAAGGCCGACAGCTTGCTCCTGGTGCGATCGATCTGCTCCTCGACCGTCAGGGACTCCTCAAGCCGCCCGCCCAGGTCGGGGATCTTCCTGCCGCGCACGTACAGGGAGCAGTCGAGGTCGCTGCACACGTACACGCCGACGGAGTTGCCGTCCCGGCCGGCCTGACCCGCTCGCCGGGCGGCCAAGAGGGAGACGCCGTTGCCGGGGTGTGTGGTCAGGCACAGGGAGCACATGCCACGGTGGAGGTGCCCGCGTTGCTGGGCGGCCAGGCGGAGCGCCACGCCGACGACATCGCCGCCGTGCTCGGTGACGAGGTAGCCGCGGTCGGGCGCGCCGGGGTCGCGCCAGCCCAGGAAGTCAAGGTCGTCCCAGGGCTGCTCGGCCAGGCCCCGCGGCAGCGTCAGCCGCTTGGCCTCCCCCTTGGAGCAGTTGACGAACGATGCGCGGATCTGCTGTTCAGTGACTGCTTGCATGGCGCGGAACGCTACAGTTCCTAGATATATTAGGCAAACACTTATTTAGCCTAGGAAAACAGAGGTGGCGGATGGCCCGTGCGGGGCTGACAGCCGAGCGCGTGACGAGGGCGGCCGCGGATCTCGCGGACGCCGTCGGCTTCGAGAACATCACCGTGTCCGCGCTGGCGCGGAGCTTCGGGGTCAAGGACGCGAGCCTTTACTCGCACGTCAGGAACCTTCGGGAGCTGCGCGAACGGGTCGCGCTGCTGGCCGCGGAAGAGCTGGCCGACCGCATCGCCGCGGCGGTCGCGGGCCGGGCCGGCAAGGACGCCATGGTCGCGTTCGCCAACGCCTACCGCGACTACGCGCTGGCCCACCCCGGCCGCTACACCGCGACCCAGGCGGTGCAGCCGAGCCCCGCCGTCCTCGCGGGATCCACCGTCCACGTCCGCACCGTCGAGCTCACCCACGCGATGCTCCGCGCGTACGACCTGGTCGAGCCGGACCTGACCGATGCGGGCCGCCTGCTGCGCAGCGCCTTCCACGGCTACGTCACCCTGGAGGCCAACGGCGGGTTCAGGCATCCGCGCGACGTGCGGAGATCCTGGGAACGATCCCTCGACGGCCTGCACATCGCGCTGGCCAACTGGCCCGCGAAGGATCCACGCCCCCTGCACTAGAACACGTTCTTGTCAGCGGCGCGGCAGGGGCGCATGCTGGGGCGCATGGACCTGATCGCGCTGGAGGAGATCCGCCTGGCGAAGGCGCGCTACCTGCGCTCCGTCGACCTGAAGCTCTGGGACGAGCTCGCCGACACGCTCACCGAGGACGCGGTGGCCGACTACGACGCCCCGGTCGTCGGCCACCCGCTGCACCTGGACGGCCGCGCGGACATCGTCGGCTACCTGCGCCGCGAGCTCGGCCCCGAGATGATCACCACGCACGTCGTCAGCCATCCCGAGATCGAGGTCGACGGCGACCACGCCACCGGCACGTGGTGCCTGGACGACACCGTGATCGCCATGGCGTACCGGCTGCTGATCCGGGGGTCGGCCTACTACAGCGACACCTACCGCCGCTGCTCCGACGGGCGGTGGCGGATCGCCGCCACCAGCCACCGCCGCACGTACGAGTACACCGTCTCCCTCGACGATCTGCCCAGCCTGAAGTTCACCGCGAACCGCTGGTCTGATCCCGCCGCGGGCCGATCGCCCATTGACCCCTCCTAGAACGGGTTCTACTCTCACCTGGAAGGAAGCCGACCGCTCCGGTACCCGGGTGTACCGCGACCACGAGGGAGTCCGGTGGCCACGCAGTCATTCGCCGAGGCGATCGCCGAAGCCGAGCGGATCATCCGGTCGGCGCCCCACGTGCGGACCGACCAGGACCTGGCCGAGGGGCTGGACTACCTGGCCGGCAGCATCAAGGCGACGCTGCACATGGTCTGGGCCTACGACCGGGACTTCCCCTACTTCGCCACCTCCACCGGGCCCTACACCAAGCTCGGGCTGGACAACCCGGACACCCTCTACTTCCACGCCTACCTGCGCGACGACGCCGAATACGTGGTCACGGGCCGCCGGGGCAGCACGGCCGACCTGAGCTTCCAGGTGCTCAACGGCGACTACTCGCCGTCACGCTCGCCCGACAGCCTCACCGCGTTCGACGACCGCGACATCGAGATCGCCGCGGACGGATCGTACGAGCTGCGGTTCGGCCCCGCCGGAGCCGGGACGGGCCCGAACCGGTTCACGCTGGGGCCGGGCGCGGCGATGCTGATCGCGCGCGAGGTCTTCAGCGACTGGGACACCGAGCGGCCCGGCGAGATCCGCGTCCACCGGGCCGGCGCGCTCGGCACCGCTCCCCCGCCGCCCACGGCCGAGCGGATGGCCAGGAGGTACGAGATCGCGGGCCGGATGCTGGTCTCCCGGCTGCGCACGTTCCTCGCCTTCCCGGAGCGGCACTACCTCACGCTGCCGGTCAACACGATGACCGAGCCGCGGCCCACCCCGGGCGGGCTCGCCACCCAGTACTCGTCGGTCGGCCACTACGACCTCGACGACGACCAGGTCATGGTGATCACCGTGCCGGTCGCCGGCCGCGCCGTCGCGCCGTACCAGGGCTTCCAGCTCGGCAGCATGTGGTACGTCTCGCTGGACTACATCAACCACCAGACGAGCCTCACGGCCGGCCAGGCGCGGGCCGACCCTGACGGGATGATCCGCTACGTCGTCAGCGAGCGCGATCCCGGCCTGGCCAACTGGATCGAGCGCACCGGGCACCGCCGCGGCTACCTGCAGTTCCGCTGGCAGCGGCTGGCCCGCGAGCTCAAGCCGGACGACGGCCCCGAGGTGGAGGTGATCCCGTTCGGCGAGTTGCCGGAGCGGCTCCCCCATTACGAACGGCAACGGGTGACCCCGAGCGAGTGGGCGAGCCGGATCGCCGCGCGCCAGACCGCCGTCGCGAAGAGGATGCTGGGCTGATGTCTCTGGCGAACCGGGTCGTCGTCATCTCCGGTGCCGGGCCGGGGCTGGGCCGCGGGCTGGCGCTTCAGTGCGCCAAAGCCGGCGCCGACGTGGTGCTGGCCGCGCGGAACGAGGCGCGGCTGGCCGAGGTGGCCAAGGAGGTGGCGGAGCTGGGCCGCCGCGCGGTCGCGGTGCGGACCGACATCACCGACGAGGCGTCGTGCCGGGAGCTGGCCGAGACGGCGCTGGAGTCGTACGGCCGGGTGGACGGCCTGGTCAACAACGCCTTCGCGATGCCGCCGCTGACGGACCTGACCACCGTGGACCTCGACGTGGTGCGCGCCGCCTTCGAGACCAACCTGCTGGCCGCGCTGCGGCTCACCCAGCTCTTCGCCCCCGCCCTGGCCGAGCGCGGCGGCTCCGTCGTGATGATCAACTCGGCGGTGCTGCGGCACTCCAGGCGGACGTTCGGCGTGTACAAGATCGCCAAAGCCGCGCTGCTCGCTCTGTCGCAGAGCCTGGCGACCGAGCTCGGACCGCAGGGCATCCGGGTCAACTCGATCGCGCCGGGCTACATCTGGGCGGACAACCTGAAGCGGTACTTCCATTACCTCGGGCGCGAGCGCGGCGTCCCGGCCCAGCAGGTGTACGACGAGATCGCCGCCACGCTGGACCTGCGCCGGCTGCCCGAGCCCGACGAGGTCGCGGACACGGTGGTGTTCCTGCTGTCCCCGCTCGCGCGGGCGGTCACCGGCCAGTGCCTCGACGTCAACTGCGGCGAATGGCACCACTGACCCCGGAGGGACGGCGACGATGACCACGGACACGGGTGTCGGCACGGCCGCGGACCTGCTCGCCTCGGCCACCACCTACACAGGGCTGGACGACTTCGGCGAGGACCCGTACCTCGACGGGCTCGAAGCGCTGCTGGAGTCCTACGCCCGCGACGAGGCGCTCACGCCGCTGGGCGTCAAGGTGACGCGCGCGACGCTGCGCGGGGCGCTGACCTCGCGGCTGCTGTCGGAGGCGGCCTGGCGGGAGCACCCCGAGCACGCGGAGGTGCCGGTCGAGCGGCCGATCTTCGTCACCGGGCTGCCGCGCACCGGCACGACCGCCCTGCACCGGCTGCTCACCGCCGACCCGGCGAACCAAGGGCTGGAGGTGTGGCTGACCGAGGTGCCGCAGCCGCGCCCGCCTCAGGAGACCTGGCCGGCGAACCCGGCCTTCCAGCGGATCCAGGCCGCCTACGAACGGCACCACGTGCGCAACCCCGAGTTCATGGGCGTGCACTACATGTCCGCCGGGCAGGTCGAGGAGTGCTGGCGGCTGCTGCGCCAGTCCATGCGGTCGGTCTCCTTCGAGTGCCTGGCCCACCTGCCGTCCTACTCCGCCTGGCTGGACGGCCAGGACTGGACCGCGGCCTACCGCAGGCACCGGCGCAACCTGCGGCTCATCGGGCTGCGCGAGCCCGGCCGGCGCTGGGTGCTGAAGAACCCGAGCCACCTGTTCGCCCTGGACGCGCTGATGGAGGTCTATCCGGACGCGCTGGTCGTCCAGACGCACCGCTCACCGCGGACGGCGATGGCGTCGATGTGCAGCCTCGCCGCCCACGCGACCGAGGGCTGGTCGGAGGTGTTCACCGGCGCGCTGATCGGGCGGGACCAGGTGGAGCTGTGGAGCCGGGGCCTCGACCGGTTCCGGGCCGAGCGGGCCCGGCACGACCCGGCCCGGTTCTGCGACGTCGACTACGACGCGTTCGTCCGCGACCCGCTGGGCACCGTCGAAACGGTCTACGCCCGGTTCGGGCTGCCGCTCGGCGACGCGGCCCGCGCGGCCATGGCCCGGCTGCACGAGGAGAGCCGCTCCGGCGGGGGCCGTCCGGCCCACCGGTACGACCTGGCCGACTTCGGGCTGACCGGCGAGGAGATCGACGAGCGCTTCGCCGCGTGAAATCCGCGAAACCGGTGCGACTTGGAACGATACGAGCTCTGGTCCACATTCGGCGGCGAAATGTACATTAAGGCAGCCTTCACCACAAAGCCGAGCTGAAGAGTCGAGGCGCTCTTCGGTTCCACGGGGATGCGCGACGACGCCCGCCCACTCGCCCGTCACCGGTGCCGGGTCGCGTCGCCGTGCCAAGAGAGGAAAAGTGATGGGAAAGACGGGGAAGAAGGGCTTACCCCAGGCCGTCGTCGCGCTCGCGGCGCTGATCGGCACCCTGTTCGTGACGGGGCAGCCCGCCTGGGCCGGTGAGTACGACCGCGAACCCGAGGTGACCTGCACCTCCGAGCAACATCCGCAGTTCGCCGACCAGATGGCCGACTTCATCCGCATCGCGGTCAACGTGGGGACCGTCGTCAGGCTGGAAGGACTCCGCGAGCCGGGCGTCGCCTTCTACGACCACGTCACCGGCACCGAGTGCTACAGCACGACGGAGCAGTTCTTCGAGACCGGCAGCCTGGTCAAGGCGTCCATCCTGGGCGCCCTGCTCCACCGGCCGCAGGACCTCAGCGCGGCCGAGCGGCCGCTGGTCGAGAAGATGATCCTCGAGTCGGACAACGACACCTCCCTGCGCCTGTGGCGGGAGTCGCTCGGCTGCGGCAAGGACGACAGCGGCACCGTACGGCCGTGCGACCTCTTCAGGGCGTTCCTCGAGGCGGCGGACATGGAGAACACCTATCCCGACGACGAGGGCGCCTTCGGCGACACCCACACCACGGCCCGGGACCAGGTCAGGCTGTTCCGGCTGTTCAGCGCGCCCAACCAGGTCATCAACGAGACCCGGCGCGGCTACGCCCTCGACCTCCTGCGCCGCGCCGAACCCCGTTACGGCGTGCCGTCCTTCGCCCCGCCAGGCACCACGCACGCGCTCAAGGTCGGCTTCAGCAAACTCGGCGGCAGCAACCACGAGTGGCGCACGAACGTCGCCGGGTACGTCTCCGGCGGCAACCAGGGCTACGACTACGTCACGGCCTTCCTCAGCGACCGCAACGAGGAGGTCGAGATCCCCGGCCCCTACGACTGGCCCTTCAACGGCATCAAGCGCCTCAACAAGGTGGCCGAGCAGGTCAACTGCGGAATCCGCGAGCTGAATGGCGACAACACCTGCTGGGACTTCGAGAACGAGGACTGCTTCATCTCCTCGCCGGACATGGAGTGCCGCACCGACCACCCGCTGCGCTCCCACCGCAGCCAGCACTGGGTACGGGTGGACATCGGCGCCAAGCTCGGCTCGACCGTGCACTGGAAGCTCGTGGACGCCGCGAACGGCATCGTCGTCGACGAGGGCGACGCCGTCGGCGGGCCGAACTGCGTCTGCGACAAGACCGTCTACGGCCTGTACGGCAGCTACATCCTGAAGCTCAACACGAGCGTGGCCAACGGCGGTGACAGGGGCGCCATCTTCAACCACACGGGCGGCCCCCAGGATCCCGATCCCGACCAGCCGCCTGTCGTCTCCGCCGGACCGGACCGCACGGGCGCCGAGGGCCAGGCCATCGAGCTGACCGGGCTCGCCAACGACGACAAGGGCACGCCCGCGGTCCACTGGAGCGTCGAGCCCGGCCCGGACGTCGACGCCGGGGCCTCCTGCTCCTTCTCCGCCCCGACGGCCACCCGCACCACGGTGACCTGCGATGACGACGGGACGTTCACCCTCAAACTGTCGGCGTACGACGGCGTCAACGCGGCGGTCGGCGACGAGGCACGGCTGGAGCTGACGAACGTGGCGCCCGCCACGGAAACGCCGAGGGCCGCGCGAGCCGCGTCGGCGGTTACTCCCCAGCCCTGGCAGGTGTTCCGCGCCGGTGCCACCGTGTCGCTGAGCGTGCCCTTCACCGACCCGGGCGGCAACGACACCCACACCTGCCTGACCGACTGGGACGACGGCACGACGTCCACGCACGCGGCCGACGGGCTGACCTGCCAGGACAGCCACGTCTACACGCGACCGGGAATGTTCACCATCAAGACCGAGGTCACCGACGACGACACCGGCTCCGGCGGGCACGAGGTCATGGTGATCGTCTACGATCCGGACGCGGGCTTCGGCACTCAGGGCGGCTGGCTGACCTCGCCCGCCGGCTCGGTCACCGCCGACCCGCCGGCGACCGGTAAGGGGCACTTCCAGGCGAACGTGAAGTATCTCCCCCACGACCAGGGGCCCGAGCCGGGCAACGGCAAGGTCTCCTTCCGGGTCACTCCGGCCGGGTTCGATCTCGACTCGACCAGCCTCGAATGGCTGGTGGTCACGCCCGACGACCGGATCGCGGTCAAGGGCACGGGCAGCGTCGACGGCCGGCCGGGCTACGGGTTCGTCCAGTACTCCTACGACGCCGACCCCGACCGGGTGCGGCTGGTGGTCTGGCCGCTGACGGCGGGGGCCTATCCGACGGACACGCTGACGTACGACAACGTCAGGGGCGCCGGGTTCGACCTCGACGTGGCCCGGCCACAGGAGATCGCGCACGGCTCGGTCGTGGCGCACAACTGATGCCTAGTGGGGCCTGGCCGAAGTGCCACCGGTCCAGGCCCGTTGGATCAGCCGGTAGTCGATGACGATGATCTCCTGGTCGCGGAGGAGTTCGCGGGCGGCCGCCGAGGTGAGGAACTCGTAGTCGGTCCGGCGCACGAGCCACCCACTGTCGATCGCGTGCGTCTCCTGGGTGCCCAGGCTGGGATGCACCGCCCACTCGCTGAGCCCGGCCGGGAGATCGCGCAACAGACGGGAGTACGTGAGCGCCTTGTCCTGGACAGCGAGGGAGAAGCTGTCCAGGAAGGGGTTGTCGACGACCGGCAGGCCCTGATCGCGCATCCTCTGCCGTCCCGGTTGGAGCCAGACCCGCACGGCGTGGCCCCGGTCGTCGAGCAGTCGCAGGGCGTGGTGCGCGGCGGGACAGGGGGTCATCAGGCTGCACGAGGCGGCGATCCCCTGCTCGATGGAGTCGATCACCGCGACGTTGACGGCCTCGTGCATGCCCAGGTCGTCGCAGTTGACGATGAGCACCCGGGCCTCCGGTGGAAAGCCCAGCAGCTCGCCTGAGGAAACCGGGGGCGTGGCGGGCTCTGCGTCATGGCTGTTCATGTCGTAAGAGTGGCCGGTCCGAATTCGCTCCCGCATGCGAATATCCGGCCTTTCGCCATTCCCGAGGTCGTGGTGAGAGCCGGCGACGGCCGGTCAGGCGGGGATGGCGGCCGCCGCTTTCTGGAGCGCGGTGCGCGCGCCCGTGATGGGGTCGCCGTGGCCAACGCAGGCGACCTCGGCGTCGAGGTCCGCGAGCCGGCGGAACGAGCGGAGCGTCTCGTCGCGGTCGATGTTGAACACCCCTGGCATGACCTGGCCGTTGACGTGCGCCACGGTGTCGCCGGTGAACAGGACCCCCTCGTCCGGCAGGTGGAGGGCGATGCTGCCGGCGGTGTGCCCGGGGGTGGCGATCACGCGGGCTCCACCGCCGAAACCGATCAGGTCGCCGTCCTCCAGTTCGCGGTCGACGCGGCACGGCGGGACAGGGGGCAGCAGGTGGGCACCGAGACCGCGGTGCAGTTCCCGCTCCTCGTCGGTGAAGTTCGGTGGCGGCGCGGGCGTCTCGCCCCGGATCACCGGCGCCTCCAGCCGATGAGCCATCACCGTCACATCCCCCCACGTCGCGACCGCCGCCGCGCCGCCGCTGTGGTCCTCGTGGTAGTGGGTGAGCACGACCTGCCGTACGGCGTCCGTGCGCAGGCCGAGCCGGCCGATCGCCTCGGCGATCTCGTCACCGGAGGTGGCGATGCCCGTGTCCACCAGCGTGAGCGCGCCCGCGTCGTTCCACAGGTAGGCCTGCCCGAACTCCAGCCGCAGCAGGTGCAGCCCTCGCCGGATCTCCACGATCTCCAATGCACAGCCCTCTCTTCCGAACGATGACGTCAGGCGACCAGATAACCCGCTCATCGAGGTCGCCGTCCAACAATGATCGACGCCGCATTGACAACCGATCGTTGTCGCTCCAGGCTCCCGGCATGGATGCGGACATCCCAGGCATGCGTGCCTTCGTCGTGACCGCCGAGGAACTGCACTTCGGCAGGGCAGGAGCGCGGCTGTTCGTCACCCAGCAGGCGCTGTCGAGACGCATCCGCAGGTTGGAGGAGGCGCTGGGCACGCCGCTGTTCGAGCGGACCACCCGGTCCGTCGAGCTGACAGCGGCGGGGCGGGACTTCCTGCCCATGGCGGTGGAGGCGGTCGCCGCGTTCGACCGGGCGGTCGAGGCGGTCCGCGTGGCGGACGCCCCGGTCCGGGTGGATGTCTACGACGAGCGGTTCACACCGCTGCGCATGGTCCGCGAGGCCAGCGAGCGCGATCCGCGGTTGCGGGTGGAGCTGAGCATGCGGCAGGGGCTGGCGGTCGCGCTGCCGGCCCTGCGCCGGCGGGAGATCGACGCGGCCTTCGGGCGGGCGCACGACCTGCCCGGGCCGTGGCCGGAGGAGCTGACGTACCGGCTGATCCATCTGGAGCCGCTGGCCGCGTTCGTACCGGAGGATCACGCGCTCGCGGGGAGGAACGAGCTGCGGCCCGCCGACCTGCGAGCAGGCGGCATCGCGATGCCCGACCCGGCGGGCGCCGCGGAGTGGCACGGCTACTTGAGACGCCTCGCCGACCGGTTCGGCGTCCCGTTGCGCTTCACCGCGCCCGCGATCGGCCAGCGGCATCTGGTGGAGCAGTTCCTGCGCGAGAAGAACGCCGTGGGCCTGGGCGAGATGAGCATCGACGCGGCCGGGAGCGGGCTGCGCAGGATCCCGATCGTCGAACCGACACCCCTCATGCCGTGGTCGGTGGTCTGGCACCGGCGCAACCCGCGCCCGCTGCTGCGAACGTTGCTCGGCCAGCTGCGACCCGTGTCCCCGCCCGATCCGGCCGACCGGCGGCACTGGATTCCCGAGATCGACCTGGCCGCGGTTTCACCGGGTGAAGCCGGCCTTCGATAGCGGAAAGAAGTCTTCCGCATCGGCTCGTACCGTGGCGGTGTCCAACGATCCGAGGAGTCTCCCGATGAGTATCGAGCCGTTCACCATCGCCGTCCCCCAATCCGCCGTCGACGACCTGACCGACCGGCTGGCGAAGACCCGCTGGCCCGATGAACCGCCCGGTGCCGGGTGGAGCCGCGGCGTACCTCTGGAGTTCTTGAGGGAGCTGGCCGCGTACTGGGCGTCAGGCTACGACTGGCGTGCCGCCGAGGCGCGGCTCAACGAGTTCGCGCAGTTCACCACCGAGATCGACGGACAGCGGATCCACTTCCTGCATGTCCGCTCCGACAATCCCGACGCCCTCCCACTGATGATCACGCACGGCTACCCGAGCGCGTTCGCCGAGTTCACCACGCTGATCGGGCACCTGCGGCAGGATTTCCACGTGGTGGCGCCGTCGCTGCCCGGCTTCGGCTTCTCCACCCCGGTGCACAAGCCCGGCTGGGAGATGAGCCGCACCGCGCGGGCCTGGGCCGAGCTGATGCGCCGCCTCGGCTACGACCGCTACGGCGTCCATGGCGGTGACATCGGCGCGGGGGTCTCGGGCGCGGTCGCCGGCATCGACGGCGAGCACGTCGCCGGGGTGCACGTGGTGACCGACCCGCTCACGGCGGCGCACACGGCCACCTTCCTGCCCGGCATGGCCGACCGGCTGGACCCGGCGGATCCGGCGGACAAGCCGGCTCTGGACCGGATGGCGGAGTTCCGGCGCGAAGGCAGCGGCTACCTGGCGATCCAGAACAGCCGGCCGCAGACCATCGGATATCTGCTCAACGACTCGCCGGCCGGGCAGCTCGGCTGGATCGTCGAGAAGTTCGAGGAGTGGACCGACCTGCCGTACGACCGGGACCAGCTGCTCACGATCGTGAGCCTCTACTGGTTCACCGGCTCCGGCGTCTCCGCCGCCCGCTACCTGTACGAGCAGGCCCACTCGTCCGAGTGGGGGGCGCCGCCCGCGGTGCCGCAAGGATTCTCGGTGTTCGGCGCCGACGCCACGGTCCGGAAGCTGCTCGACCCGCCCGCCGACGCCCACTGGGTGGAGCACCGGCGGGGCGGACACTTCCCGGCCATGGAGGCGCCGCAGGTGCTGGCCGCGGATCTGCGTACCTTCTTCGGGCAGGTGAAGTAACGCCCGATGGTGTCGGAACTCTCGGATCATCAGCGGCTTGATGTCGGATTTCCGCGACAGAGGGGGCGCTGGTCGGACCGGAACGCGGGAGATGGCGCAGAGTGTCGCGGTTGTCATCGACCGCGGCGCGCCGTCGCCGCAAAAACGATCACCTACGAACATCCGCCCGTGTGAACCGATGAGTTCGATCAGCTCGACTAGTCTGACCGGCATGCGCAAACTCATCGTCCAAGAGCTCGTCACGGTCGACGGTTACGCGGCCGGACCAGATGGAGAGCTTGACTTCTTCGAGTCCGTCACCGACTACAGCCAGGTCGACCAGGACAACCTGCAGATCATGGAGAACGTGGACACCGTCCTGCTGGGTGCCGCGACGTACCGGATGTTCGTCGAGTACTGGCCCACCGCCGACGAGACGGTCGCCACGTCGGTGAACACCATGCCCAAGCTGGTCTTCTCCAGCACCCTCGACAAGGCGCCGTGGGGAGACTGGGAACCGGCGCGGGTGGTGCGCGGCGACGCGGCCGAGAAGGTCGCCGAGCTCAAGCGCGAGCCGGGCGGGGACATCATGCTCTGGGGCAGTCTGTCGCTCGCCCGTTCGCTGATCCGGGCGGGTCTGCTGGACGAGCTCCAGCTCCGCGTGATCCCGGTCGCCGTCGGTGCCGGTCAGAGACTCTTCCCCGGCGATCTGGGCCGCCTCGACCTGGAGCTCATCGAGGCCAAGCCGTACAGCTCAGGGATCACCTCGATGCGTTACCGCCCAAGGCGCGCCTGAACCACCCCGCCGGTGCGGCTCCGATGGCGGACGACGGGGGACCTGCAACGGAACCGCTGAAGCCCGTCGCCCCGAAATCCACCGACGGCACGCCCGGATCTTGATTGAACGCAGCCCGACGCACTTCCGGCACGTAACCGCAAGCGCGCCACATACCGACAGGGCACTCGTCGTACATAATGGGGTGCCTTGCGGCGATCAAGGAGCGGCGATGCAGCTCACGCGACGATTAAGCACTGTTTTCGGTTGCGGCAGTCCTGACCGTGGGGCTGGGACCTCCGGCGGAGGCGACGGACGATGCCCTGGTCGTCCGGGACATCACCACCGGCAAGGTGCGTGCCGTGCCCGGAGTCAAATGGTCGACTACGAACCGATTCATGATAGAAATCTCGCCTGCCGGGCGTTTCATCATCCTCGATCGCGGCAGTGCGCAGCCGTACCGAATCCTGGATTCGGTGTCTGGTGAAGTGCACACGCTGCCTGCCGGGCAGATCCCGGTGAGTTTCAGCCCGGACAACAAGTATCTGCTCACCCGCGGGCAGGAGGTCGCCACGGTCTATTCGACCGAGACCTGGCGGATGGTACGGGTCAGACAGGGCACTCTGGGCGGCGCGCTCCATATGGACGGAACGACGGTCGCCTATATTGATCGCAGCGGCCACAAGACCCACTCCATCCGGTTCCTCAATCTGGCCACGGGCGGATCGGCCGGATCCCCGATAGAGATCCCCGGCGAGTCCGGCAGCGCCCGCGTCTATCCCCGTCGGCGGCACATCCGCCACACCATCCCTGAACCACGCGATCAACGCGCCAACCGCCGTGCCTGCGTTCGATGATCGCCGACGCCTCCTTCACCGTTATCACGGCGCCTCCGCACGCTGAACGGCCCTCCCGACGTCGCTGCCAGGCGAGGTGGGAGGGCCGTTACCGATCCTGCGGGCCAGCTTCAGCCCCCCAAGGTCGACCAGACCGGCAGACAGGGGCGAGAGTTGAGCCCCGTCTCACCCGCCGGCTTGCTGCCAGGGGAACGGAGCGAGGTCCGGCTCGACCCAGCCGGTCCTGGCCGGGTCGCTTGCCAGCGTCGAGGACCGATAGAAGCGGGCGAGCAGCTTCTTGTCGAGCAACGCGGGGTTCTGGTCGGCGAACGCGTCGAAGTCGGCGGTTTCCAACTGCCCGGCGTGGTGGCCCACCAGTTCGATCCAGGCCCGGCTGACGGTGGCGTTGTACTTCTGCGGTGCGCCCGCGTAGCGGGCGGTGCGCTGGATGCCGTCGCTGACCAGGTCGACCGCCGCAGTGGTGCCGTAGCGCCGGACGGCCAGCCAAGTCAGCTGGACGTGCTGGCGGTGCCCGAACCGCTCGGCGGTCGCCATCACCTCCCCCATCAACTCGGCGAACGGCGAGGACTCCTCGTCCGTGCCGTTCGCGCCGTGGCCGGAGTGCGGGCCGTGGTCGTGTGTGGTCATGACCCCTCCTTGACCAGCGCGTCCAGAACGGCGTAGAAGCCGGCGACCGCTTCGGCGGGCAGGCTCTCCAGCGCGCGGTTCTCGATGTCGGTCAGGGTCTGGGTGATGACGGCGGCCGCCGCGCGCCCGGAGTCGGTCAGTTCGATGAGCACCGAGCGGCGGTCGCCGGCGCGCGTGCCGCGAGTGATGTGACCGCGGCGTTCCAGCCGGTCCAGCACGCTGGTCAGCGTCGTGGGGCGGGCCCCGACCGCGGCCCCCAGCTGGGAGACGGTGCGGCCATGACCGTCGGCGAGGTTAGCCAGTGCGTTGATCTCGGAGGCGGTCAGGTCGAGGTCGACGAGTTCAGTGGCGATCAGGTGCAAGGTGGCGTGGGTAGCGCGCTGCAAGGCCAGCAGCGCCGACCGGCCCGGTGATACGGATTCGGACTTCACGTTTTCGGATATTACGATATCGGGATACTTTGCCGCAAGACGCCACCATCGTCACGGTGCCGCTCAGCACCCCGAATGGAGACCGTGAAGTCCAATCGAGGCCAAGCCGTACAGCTCGGGGATCACCTCGATGCGTTACCGCCCAAGGCGCGCCTGAACCACCCGTCCGGTGCGGTTCCGATGACGGACGAGGGGTGCTTGGGAGGTCGCGGGGGGCGGCGTGACTTCAACGTGAACCTTTGGTGCTACGTCGGGCTAGTAGTTGGTGTAAGCAGCTGCGGGCGAGAAGGACACCTATGGGCCCACCTGACGTGATTCGCGATGAGAGGGACGATGCGACGTTGATCGCGCAGTCCCTCGACGATCCCCAATATTTCGGTGCACTGTTCAGCAGGCACGCCCCGTCGTTGCACCGCTACGCCGCCCGTCGCCTCGGCAGTGATCTTGCTGACGACATCGTGGCGGAAACTTTCCACCTGGCCTTCTGGAAACGGGAGGGCTACGACCTGGCCCGGTGCGATGCGTTGCCATGGCTGTGGCGTATAGCCACCAACCTGATACGCCGCCACTACCGCTCGGAGGTGCGTCTGTACCGTGCGTTGGTTCGCACCGGTGTGGACCCGGTACTGGAAAGCCATGCCGACATGGTCGCCGAGCGGGTATCCACCGCTGCGGGAACCTCACATCTGGCGGCCGCGCTGGCCGGCTTACGCAAGGGAGATCGTGACGTCCTGCTGCTGACCGCCTGGGGCGAGCTCAGCTATCAGCAGGTCGCGGACGTCCTGGACATTCCCGTGGGCACGGTGCGCTCACGGTTGAACCGCGCCCGCACCAAGGTTCGAAAGGTACTGGGAGGAGTCGCAGATGGACGAGAGTGAGCCGCTGCAGAAGATGAGATCGCAGATCCCCTTGCGGGATCCCGACGAGCTGGCCATGGCCATCGGCTGGCAGCCGGGAGAGCCGCACAAGACGCGGCGATCTCGTCGAGCGTGGCGGGGGTTTCTCCCGTCGTCCAGCACCGTGCCCGTGGTGCCGGCGCGGCGGCTGATCATCGGCGCGGTGGTGACGGCGGGTCTGGTGACGGTCGCTGTGGTCGGCCCGAGCCTGGTGCCGGATGGCGTGGGCAGTGCCACGTCCTATGCCGGCTCGGCCATCGATATCAGGCAGGAGGGCGGGCAGTGGGTCGCCCGGATCAAGGATCCGCTCGCCGATCACGAGAGATACACCGAGGCGTTCAGTGCCGTTGGGCTCAAGGTCGAGTTGCAGCCCAGGCCTGTCTCGCCAACCCTCGTGGGAGACCTGGTCCTGACGCAGGGCGAAGACGGCACCACACCGGCGGGAACGTTCGCGGGTGGCCGCGAACCCGTCAATTGCAAGATCGGCGAGGAGGGTTGCTACCTGGCGGTTCGGGTTCCTGTCGGGTTCAAGGGAGAGGTACGAGCTCAGCTGGGCAGGCCGGCGGAGCCTGGTGAGCGCTACCAGGCCGCAGCTTCCGCCACCGACAAGGGCGAGGTCCTGGAGGGCGTGGAGCTGGACGATCGTACGGTGGCCGAGGTGCTTGAAGAGGTACGCAAGCGTGACGTGCAGGTCGTCTATCAGATGGTGAAGTCCGATCCCGACCCTTCGACAGTCAACTGGATCGACGGGAAGAAGGGCGGCTTCCACCTGTCGTACGAACCCATCGCCTCGGACGCCGTCGGCTCGGACTGGCTTGTGTGGGCGGCAGAGCCGCAAAGCGACGGAGTGGTCAGGCTTGGAGTCACGCCACATCCGCTGGAGCCCGTCGCCCCCACATCCACCGACGGCACGCCCGGATCTTGATTGACCGCAGCCCAACGCGCCTTTCGGCACGTACCCGCAAGCGCGCCACATAGCTGAAGGTGCGTGATGAGGCACCGACGCGATCGTCATCCGTTTCTCCGCCAGGACTGCCGGCCTTGCCCGGGCCGGCAGGCGCGCACCACCGCCGGACTCGCTATCGCGGCCTGGCCAAGGTCCATCTCGCCCGGCCGGAACTCACCCTCGCCGCCTGATCACGAACAAGCCAGGTCAAGACCCTCACCTGCGAACAGGAGCGGGACCGCCGTCATAGCGCGCCTATGACGGCCGCGCCGGCGACGGCACCGAAACCGATCAACCCGAGGATGCACACCACCTGCACGGCCGGCCGGGAACGGGTGAGCAGTCGTTGCACCCACATGGGTTCACCGAACGCGTTGACCGGTCGCCAGGGCGGGAGGAGCGTGCAGGCGGCCAAGGACAAGGAGAAGCCCAGGCCGTAGGCCAGGCCGAGCCACCAGGGCGCGAGCTGGAGCAGTGCGAGGCCGATGGTGACCCAGGTCAGGGAGGACACCCTGATCGTGGTCACCGCCGTCCCGGTGTCGATGCCCCACATGAACGTGCCCAGGTACGGGCCGAACCTGTCCTCCAACGCCTTGGGCGTCTGCCTGCGAAGCGTCAGTTTGCAGACATCCCCGGCCCTGAGACTGACGATGTCGACGAGGAGCATGCCCACGACGAGAATCCCCGCCAGCGCGACCCGTACGCCTTCCGGCAACCAGCCGATCCCGAACGCGGCGCCGGCGAAGGTCACCAACCCGAAAACGAGCGAGGCGGACAGCACGAATCCGGCAGCCAGCGCGGCGAGAGGACGCGCTGCGCGGTGGCGACGGATCTTTGTGGCCCCCTGGACCAGGGGGTGCGGCAGCTCCATGGCTGGTCTGAACATGCCGACGAAGGAGAGGCCTCAAGGGCTGAACAGCTGGGCGAACCCGGCCACCGCCGCCAGCAGGACCGCCCCCAGGGCTATGGCGTCAGGGGGCACGGTGACGCGGCCCTGCCTGACGGCGGTCGCCCGGCCCGGCGGCCGTGAGCACTTCCACCCCGTTCATCCTCCCTTCACGGACCGGACCGAGCACGCCGAAGCGAAAGTTCACGACAAGCCGACGGCGTACTCGGGACGGGCCGGTCAGATCAGTCAGCAGGCGTTTTGGTCGATCATGACGGAGCAGGTGTACGAGGTGCCGTTCCAGCACGAGGTGCCGCCCTTCTGACACTCTCCGCACGTGATCGGCCGGACACCGGCGATGCAGCCCCATGACCGTTTCGTCCAGCCGGATGGGCAGCAGAAGCTGCAGTTGCTCGGGCAGCCGCGGCTGCAGTTGTTGTTCCTCGCCAGGTGGCAGCAGGCTTTGTGGTAGCCGTCCGCCGAGGCCTGGGAGGAGGTCGCGACGATGGTGGCGATGCCTCCCACCAAGGCGATCCCGCCTTTGGAGAGCATTCCGAGCAGGCCGCGACGACGGATCGACTCGAAGCCGACGGACTCGTCGTGGGCGTGCTCGGCGACTGGACCGGTAAGGGGCGGGGCAGTCATCTTCACGATCACTTCACCTCCAGCGAGGACGGCCCGCCGACCTCGATCGTTCGGTTGGCGCGCAGCGACTCGAGCAGCGCGTAGAGCTGTCGGGAGGACGGGACGGTGGTCGCCCTGGTGAACCGCCCCTCTTCGACCACGATGGCCACCGGGGTCGTGTTGATGCCGAGGGCGTCGCCGATGTGGCGCGTGGAGTCGATGATCGTGCGGGTGGGATCGAGGTCGTAGGACATGGTCAGCCCGGCGCTCTGGTCGGGGTCCTCGGCCTCGATCACCAGGACCACGTCGCGAGGGACGGCACCGTCGAGCGAGGCGACGATCGACCTGCACGTCGCGCATTTGTCCGAGAGCAGCAACACAAGAGCCTGGGCCGCCGCATCCAGTTCGGCGGGCAGCCCCACGCCGCTCGGGCGCTCTCCCGAACGTGTGAAGGCGACGGGGACGGGGCGGTCGATCAGCCCGCTGTACTCGCGGAGCTGCTCGATCGTCCGATACATCTCGACCTGGGAACCCAGCAGCAGAAAAACCAAGATCGCCAATATCACGACCGACGCCGACAGTGCGACCGTCATCCCGTCTCGACCCCCTCAGCTCTCATCACGATGGGCCTGCGGACTCCGGCCGCCTCGCCGATCGCCTTCCGATAACCAGCGGACCTCGACGCGAGCCTCACCAGGGCGTGGGCGCGCACTGCGACGATGCCCACCGTCACCGCGGCCAGATATTGAATGCCCTGAGAGGCCGGCCAAGCCGGAGCCAGCAGGTACAGCGCGGCGGCCACGCCCAGCCAGGCCGGTAGGAGACCGATCTGCCGACGACCGAGCATGCTGCCACCCGCGCCGAGGCATGAGCACGTGATGTTCCGGCCGGTACGGAGAGCGAGCAGTCCGGCGGCGGCGAACAACACTCCCAGCCCGGCGACCGATGCGACCGGCCAGGTCGCCGATGGGACCAGAACCAGGCCGGCGCCCGTGACGATCTCGGCAACGGGAACGACGACGGCGAGCAGGCTCCCCGCTCTTCCGGCGAAACCGAGTTGCGCGAGGGTGCCCATGAACTGCCCGCGTTCCCGGAGCTTTTCGAGCCCTGCCCAGAGCAGGATCCCGGACAGCGGAAACGTCAGCAGCAATGCCGCCATCTGCGCCTCAGCCATGGAAGCGTAAGGCGACCGCGGTCAAAGAATTGTCTGTCCGGTTGCGGATGCAGAAAGCATCCGTATGGGAGCCGTCCGCCGACTTCTCGCCCATTTGGATCGTCTGCGGGGTGATGTTCATGTTCGCACCCGCGACGCTCACGGAGCGTCCGCGCTGCGTGCCGAGCGAGCCGGAGACGGAGACCACCACCGGCGCCGCATGGTCGGGCACGCCGTGGAACTCGGCCTTCATCACCATGACAGGGTCGCCCGGCCGCAACTGCCAACCGGGAGGGAACCCGACCGGCGGGACCAGCACGGTGCCGCCCGCGTCGAGCGCCACCTCGACCAGCGCACCGTCTACTCGGGTCACCTGTCCGACCAGCGCGCCGGGGCCTGCTGATCCGAGGGCCGCGCTCTCGCCCACGGCGACCACACCGGCCGCACCGGCCGCCACCGCGGCTGACTTCTTAAGAATTCCTCGTCGCGTGAACCTGTGTGCCATTCGGCCTCCTTCGGCCATTGTGTAAGCAGTCCGCGAATGCGTGAATGCGCGCCGTCATTGACCCCCGACCGATGCTGAGCAAGATTTTTTAGGCGTCCGCCAGGATTATCACTGACCTGTGATGTGATGTCCAGAAATATCCCGACATTTCCCAACCACTGCCTCATTCGCCAACCGCCTCGCACGGCCCGCGGCCCCCGAGGAGCGTTCATCCAGTTCCGTCGATTTCCCAGCCTCGCGGCTTTCGCTACGCGCGTCGGGTCATCTCGGGTGCGGCTCCGATGGCGGGCGACAGCCCTGCGGGGATGCGGGCGAGCAGGTCCCGGACGAGGGACGCGGGGACGCGCGCGAGTGCCTGTTCTGCCGCGTGCGCGGCCACGAGCCGTTCCGTCTGGTCCGTCAGGAGGTCGTCTGAGATCCGCGGGAAGAACGGCGAAGCCCCCAGGTCGCTCTGGGCCCCCTTGACGAGTGAGTACGCGATCCCCAGATGGCGTCCGTACGCGGCCAAGGCCTCAGTGGTGGGCGCGTCGCACCCACCGAGCCGAGCCCCCAACCGGCACGGCAGTTCGAACGCCATGGCGGTCTTGTCCCGCAAAATCCGGTCGCGTTCCGCCGGGCCGCCCACTCCCCCGGCGGTCAGCTCGCGCCCCCGTCCCTGGCAGAGCGCGGCGAGCGCCTCGGCGAACTCGGCCGCGACCGCGCCACCACCCGCGGCGGCGAGTTCGTAGGCTCGGGCCAGGAAGAAATCGGCGGCCAGCACCGAGAAGCGGTTCCCCCACGCGGGCCGCCCGTCCTGTTCACCGGCCTGTCGCACGCTGTCGGCCGCGAGGCCGGCGAGGAGGCCCAGGTCCACGGCCGCCGCCATGACCTGCGCGAGGGAATGGGGATGACCGCCCACGTAGGTGGCCAGCAGGAGGAGAACGGCGGGCCGTACCCGGTGTGCGGACAGGCTCTCCCCGAGCCCGTTCAGTTTGACGAACATCGGCCAGTCGTCACGGACGGTGCCCGCGAGCAGTTCGGCCACCGCCAGGAGATCGCGGCGGAGCATCCGGTCGATGGCGGGGTCCGGCTTCGGCAGGGGGTCGAGCAGCACCTCCGCGTAGGCGCCTTCGGGGAACAGGGCAAGGCGCCGGCACAAGGAGAACAGCGGACGGTCGTCGTGGAAGGTGGCGCCGAGCACTCGCCAGGCCAGCAGGTAGCGGCGTACCGAATATCGGCCCGTCTCGAAGTGCCCGCCGTGCCTGAGCCCGAGCCGGCGCGCGTAAGCCTCGGGGCGGACGGGGCCGGCATGGTCCGCGCCGAGGGACTCGTCGATGTGCTCGGCCGCCAAAGCGCCCGACTCCAGCGCGAAGCCGATGCCCTCGCCGGTGAACGGGCTGATCAGGCCGGCCGCGTCCCCGACCAGGAGCAGGCCGGGGACGCCGCAGCGGCCGGGGGCGAAGTCGGTGCGCAGCGGTGCCGCCGTCATGGGGCGTTCGGCCAGGGCGCGGCGGAAGCGGGGATCGGTACGGCGCAGATCGGCGACGAACCGGTGGTAGAGGTCGCTCACGTTCTGGGTCTTCTCGGGCTCGAACAGGCCGACGCCCACATTCGCGCGGCCGGGGCCCAGCGGAAAGATCCACCCGTAGGACGGCAGCAGGTACCGCTCGGTCATGTCCTCCAGCGGCAGGTGGAACTCCAGCACGTCGGGCAGCTCTTCGAGGCCGATGAAGTAGCCGCGGGCGGCGACACCGGTCCATCGGCCGCCGTCTGGACCCAGCCCGGCCTGCCTGGCCAGGCGGGACGACGCTCCGTCGGCGGCGACCAGGACCGATGTCCGTAGCCGGACGGGCCTGCCGTCGCGGACCACCTCGATGCCCTCGACGCCGGCCGGCCCGCCGATCAGTCTGGTGGCGGTGGCGGTCCACAGGGTGGCCCCGGCTCGGACCGCGTGGGCGCACAGCCGGGCGTCGAGCTCCAGGCGGGGCACCACCATGCCGTACCCGACGCCGCCTTCGTAGCCGAACTCACGGGTGCCCTGGTGGCGCATGGTCACGCTGACCCCGCCGATCCGCCGGGCGTGGGACGTCTCCACCAGTTCGTTCAGTTCGTCCAGCATGCCCATCTCAGTGAGGAGGTGTACGGCCCGGCGGGTCAGCCCGTCGCCACAGCACTTGTCCCGTGGAAGGCGTCTGCGGTCGAGGAGGAGCACCTGCCGGCCTCGTTTCGCCAGGTGGTACGCGGTCGCGGACCCCGCGGGACCGGCGCCCACCACCACCGCGTCGAACGCGGGCCCGGCCATGTCAGCCCGCCCTGGCCACGGCGTGGTCTGCGAGCCGGCACAGCGACTCCCGGGCAGGGGTGCGGGGCAGGGTCGCCAACTGTTCGCGGGCTTCGGCCGCCCGGCTTCTGGCCTCCCTCAGCGCCTCGTCGACCGCCCCCGATCCGAGCGCCAGCGCGGCCACCTCGGCGATCTCCGCTGGGCACGGATCGGTGAGACCGAGGAGCTCGCGCAGCCGCTTCGCCTCGGGCGCGGTCCTGCCGAGCAGCCGGGCGGGGAATCCTCCGCACACCGTCCTCAACATCCATGCTTTCGTCACGTAGCGCCGACGGCGAGGGGATGGCGACGGGACATGCCCGGTTTTGTCTAAGGTTTGGCCAGTCGTGAGCGCCCCCTTGGGAGGTACGCCGGACTGTTGTACGGCGGTCGACACCGTGGATCCACTTCGCCGACCGAGCGTGCCGGCGATGGCCCCGCCGGACGTGTGGCGGGGCCATCGGGGTGCCAGGTGCGCTGGATCGGGCCGTCTCAGCCGGCCAGGACCTGGCGGAGGGTGACGGCGAAGGCGTCCGGGTCGCCCTTCATGCCGAAGTCGCCGTCGAGGAAACCGCCGTGGTGACTGGGGAAGGTCACGGGCGTCGTGCCGAGCCGCTCGGCGACCGCCACGCCCGCGCGGTGGGCCATCTCCCCCTCCGACTCGGCTCCGACGCCGATGACGACGCGGGTCGACGCCGTGCGCAGCGCCTCGAAGTCATGCTCGTGGTGTGTGCAGCTGATGAGGTTCTGCGCGAACAGCGCGTCGTCCCGGGAACCGTCGTCCTCCGCCGGCAGGCCGAAGTCGCCCGGGCTCGGAGTCGGCCGTCCGGCGAGATCGGCCGGGATCTCGCCCCGCAGGCTGCTGACCGCGATGAACTTCACCATCGCCGGCCCGAACCCCTCGCGCTCGTACGTCCGGCGGACGTCCGCGACCGCGGCCATCGCCTGCTCACGGTCCGGCAGCACCTGGGCGGCCGGCGGCTCGTGGGCCACGAGGGTGCGCACCTGCTCCGGATGCCGGGCCACCAGCGCCAGGGCGTTGACCGCGCCGCCGCTGCTGGCGAAGATGTCCACCGGCCCGCCACCGAGCGCGGTGATCAGCCGGTGCAGATCGTCGGCGTGCTGGTCGGGCGTCGATTCGGCGGCGCCGTCGGTCCGCTCGCTCCGTCCGATCCCGCGCGGGTCATAGGTCGCCACCGTACGGTCCCGGAAACGCTCGGCCAGGCCGGCGAACCCGGTGGCGTCCATCGGCGATCCGATCATCAGCAGAATCGGCTCGGCGCCCGCCTCGGCCTCGCGTACGTCGTAGTGGAGGATGCCGCCGGGCACCTCGAGGGTATGGCTCTTGGGCTCGCTCACGTGTGGTCTCCGTTCCGATGTTTTGCCATGTGGACCATCGGGAGCGGCGAAACTGATCGACCGGCCGGCTCCTGACAGGGACGTCGAGCTTAGGCTTGGTTATCGCTCACATGTTCGACTGCGATCGACTGTACCATTTCTCAGGGATCCGCGGGCGCCCAGGATCGCCCGTACCGAGCGGTCGACGTCGTCCTCGGTGGTCGACCAGTTGGAGACCGAGACGCGCATGGCGTAGCGGCCGCGCCAGATGGTGCCGCCCAGCCAGCAGGTGCCCTCGCGCTGGACCGCGTCCACCACGCGCCGCGTCAGCGTGTCGTGGTCGCCGTCGTCCGCCCGGAAGGCGACGAGCACCTGGTTCAGCGTCACCCGGTTCAGCACCTCCACTCCGGGGACCTCGCGCAACCGCTCCGCGAAGCGCCGGGCGAGCTCGCAGGTGCGCTCCACCAGGTCGGCCACCCCCTCTCTGCCGAGGGCGCGCAGCGCCGCGTACACCGGCACGGATCTGGCCCGCCGCGACCACTCCGGGTTCCAGTCGATCTGGTCGCGGGTCTGCTCCGACAGCACGACGTACGGGGCCGCCGCGGCGGAGATCCCCATCGCGGCGCGGTGGCTCGCCGGATGGGCGCAGAGCGCGATGCCGCAGTCGAAGGGGACGTTCAGCCACTTGTGCGCGTCCGTGGACCAGGAGTCGGCCAGTTCCAGCCCTGCGGGGCGCAGCCGCCGGCTGGCCGCGGCCCACAACCCGATCGCGCCGTCCACGTGCACCCACGCTCCTGGAGCGTGTTCGCGGGCCAGCGCGCACGCCTCGGCGATCGGGTCCACCGCGCCGGTGTTGATGTTGCCCGCCTGCAGGCAGATGATGGCCGGATGGCGGGTCTTGTGTAGTTCGTCCCGGAGGGCGGCCGGGTCGACGGCGCCGTCGGCGTCGCACGCCAGGTCGCGGACGCCGCCAGAGCCGAACCCGAGGAAGCGCAGCGCCCGGTCCACGCTGGCGTGCCGCTCGGCGGAGGCGAGGATCGTCACCTCCGGGGCTCCGGTCAGGCCCCGTTCCGGCACGTCCCAGCCGTGCCGTTCAAGAAGGTGGTGCCGGGCCGCCGCGAGTCCCGTGAACGTCGCCATCTGGCCGCCGGTGACGAAACCCACCGACGATTCGCGCGGCAGGCCGTACAGCTCTACGAGCCAGCGCGCGCAGACCTCCTCGATCACTGACGCGGCCGGGCCGGGCGTGTAGGCGGCGGCGTTCTGGTCCCAGGCGGAGACCATCCAGTCGGCGGCCAGCGCGACGGGCAGGCTTCCGCCGATCACGAAGCCGAAGTAGCGCGGGCCGGGGCTGGCCACGGTCCCGCGCCTGCCGGCCTCGGCGAGCAGGTCGATCACCTCGGCGGGATCGGTGGGGCCGTCCGGCAGCGGGGCGTCCAGCAGGGCGCGGAGCTCGGCGGGCTCGGCTTCGGCTCCGGCGCGGCGGCCCCCGAGCCCGTGGAGGTGGGCGAGCGCGTGAAAACCCGCCCTGCCGAGCAGCCCTTCAGTGGTTCTGACGGGACTCTGCTCTGGTGCCGGACGGCGCGGCCTCTGGCTTGTCATACTCGAAGCCTACGAAGGCGAATACCGCCTCCTGAAGACAATCAAGTCGGGATAAATCCTGTTCCGCCAGCGGAATGACGGTAATTTTCAAATGTGACGATCGAAGTGGCATTAGACCTGATTGACCGGCAGATCCTGCGCGAACTACACGAGGACGCCCGGCTGAGCGTGGCCGGGCTGGCCCGGCGGGTGTCGCTGAGCCGCCCCGCCGTGGCCGACCGTCTTCGCCGGCTGGAGGACACGGGAGTGATCACCGGCTACGGCGTTCGCGTCGACGCGGCCAAGCTGGGGTTCGAGCTGCAGGCCATCGTGCGCGTGCGCACCCACGACCCGTCCGGGAACGCGCTCGACCGGATGCTCTCCCAGATCCCCGAGGTCGTGGAGTGCCGCCACGTCACCGGCGAGGACTGTTACGTGCTGACCGTGTGGGCCCGGTCGATGGCCGAGCTGGAACGCGTCTGCACCCACCTGGCCACCGCCGGCCGCACCACCACCACCCTGATCTTCTCCACCCGCATCCACGACCGCATCCCCCTGGGCCCCGAGGTCTAGGAGGCGAGATCGTGGCCGCCCGACGTGGATCACGTCATTGACAAAGTTTATTTTTACGTACAAACTTTTCATATCAATGCGAGGCGGCCTGCGCCCGAGCTGATCGCGCGGCTCCACCTCCCTCTGAAGGGAAGACCATGACCCAGCCCTTGACGATGAGCGCCCGCGTCTCCGCACCGGCCAAGACCGTGCACGAGGCGTTCACCGACCCCGTTCAGATGCGCGTCTGGCTGGCCGAGCACGCCGAAGCCGAGCTGCCGGACCGCTACGCCTTCTGGGGCCGCCACACCCTGGAGGGCGACGCCCCCCGCCAACGTCCGCTCCACGTCGACGACCACACGCTGCGCTTCGCGTGGCCGCTGGCGGGCAAGACGACCACCGTGGAGATCGGCCTCCGGGAGGAGACTCCCGGATCAACCGTCGTCACGGTGTCGCAGACCGAGTTCGACTTCTCCCATCCGGGCAGCCTGGGCACACTGCAGACCTTCTGGGCGCTGTCGATCGCCAACCTGGTGGACCACCTCGAAGGCCGCCCCCTCACCCCCAAGCCCGACTACACCTCGAACGAGCTGCGCGCGGACGTGCTCCTCGCCGCGCCGCCCGCCGAGGTGTACGACTCGCTGGTCGACGGGGCCCAGGTGAGCCGCTGGTTCGGTTTCCCCGTCGACATCGACGCGCGCGTGGGCGGACAGTACGGCCACGGCGGCAGGATCCTCGACCTGGACCCGGGCCGGGCGCTGTCCATCGACTGGGCGGGCACGGGCGTGTTCACCTGGGAGCTGGCAGGCTCCGGCGGCGGCACCCGGCTCACCCTGGCGCGCAGCGGCTTCGACGCCGGCCAGCCGCCCTACGCGGCCTGGACGGGCGAGCTGTGCGCCGTCGCGGAGCTGCGCCGCTTCCACGAGCTGGCCGACTGGCAGCCGATCTGGCTCCACGACGAGCACGACTCCACCGCCGGGTGAGCCCGCCCCGCCTCCGCGACCCGACCGGCCGCATCCCTGAATCGGAGAGACCTTGAGCAACCAGGCTGTCGACGAATACGTCAGGACCCGGGTCGCGCCCGCCCACCAACCCACCGTCGAGGCCCTGCGCGAGCTGATGAGGCAGCACGCGCCCGAGGCCCAGGAGGTGATCACCTACGGCTCTCCCGCCTGGCGGGGCAACAGGATCCTGGCGATCATCAGCGTCAGCAAGACCCACATCACGCTCGCCTTCGAGCGTGGAGTCGAGTTCGCCGACGCGCATGGCCTCCTCAACGGTTCCGGGAAGAGAACCCGGCACGTCAAGATCAAGAATCCAGAGGACGTCGATCACGAGGCCCTGCGTGACTACATCAACCAGGCCGCCGAGCTCGACCAGCGATCCTGAGGATCTGCCGACGGCAGGCCGGCGCGTCCGTGACGATCAGGCACGCCCGCCGTCAGTGGCGCGCGGCGGGAGCGGGGGCCTCGGCGTGCGCCTCGGGCTGCTCGGCCCGGCGTGGAAGGGCCAGGGTGATCGCCGCGGCGGACAGCGCGGCGCCGCAGCCGATGAGCATGCCGACCCGGAAGCCGCCCTCCGAAGGCACCACCGCCGGGCCGAACCGGATGGTCATCTGCGATAGGACGAGGCCGATCACGGCCGCCGAGGTCGTGGTGCCGATGGACCGCATCAGCGTGTTGAAGCTGTTGGCCGCGGCGGTCTCCGAACGCGGCACGACGCCCATGATGAGGGCCGGCATCGAGCCGTAGGCGAAGCCGATGCCGATGCTGCAGACGCAGGTGATGACCAGCATGCCCCAGGGTGAGCCGAGCAGGACCATGGAGGAGCCGTAGCCGAGCGCCATGATGAGGCTGCCGGTGATCAGCGTGACCTTGGGGCCGCGGACGGCGGACAGCCGGGCGCCGACCGGTGAGACGAGCATCATCATCAGGCCCGAGGGCGCCATCCACAGGCCGGCGGCCAGCATCGACTGGCCCAGGCCGTGGCCGGTGGCCTTCGGAAGCTGCAGGACCTGCATGATGATCAGCGCCTGGGCGTACATGGCGAAACCGACCACGATCGAGGCGAGATTGGTAAGTAGGACCTGACGCCGGGCGGTGACCCGCAGGTCGACCAGCGGATCGTCGTTCCGCAGCTCCCACCAGCCCCACGCGAGCAGGACGACCGGCGCGGCGCCCAGCAGGCCGAGCGTGGTGCCGCTGGTCCAGCCCCAGTCGGCTCCCTTGGACACACCCAGCAGCAGGCACACCAGCCCGGCGCCCAGGCCGAGCGCGCCGACGACGTCGAGGCGTCCCGGGGTCCGGGCGGGCGTGGGCGGCACCAGCGTGCCGATCAGCACGGTCACCAGCACGCTGAGCGCGGCCGTGCCCCAGAACAGCACCCGCCAGCTGGCGTACTCGGCCACCCCGGCCGCGAGCGGCATCCCGAGCGCGCCGCCGATGCCCATGGAGGAGCTCATCAGCGCGATGGAAGGGCCCAGCCGCTCGGGCGGCAGCAGGTCGCGCAGCGCGCTGATGCCCAGCGGGATCAGGCCCATGCCCATGCCCTGCAGGCCACGGCCCACGATCATCGGCGCGAGGGAGCCGGAGAGCGCGCAGATCACACAGCCCACGATGAGCGGCACCGAGCAGACGAGCATCATGCGGCGCTTGCCGTAGAGGTCGCCGAGCCGGCCGACCACCGGCGTCGTGACGGCTCCGGCCAGCAGCGTGGCGGTGAGCACCCAGGAGGCGTTGGACGCGCTGGTGCCCAGCAGCCGGGGCAGCTCGCCGATCAGCGGCACCACCAAGGTCTGGGTGAGCGAGGCGACGATGCCGGCCACCGCCATCACGATCACGATGCCGTGAGGACGGGTACCGGTCGTGGAATCCTCCACGCGAACTCCCTCATTCTTCAGCCGACACAAACGATGTGCACTCTACATATGACGTGTGACTTGCACATAATATGGGCGTTACACATCGCAAGGCAGTCATGCAGGCGTGCGCCGAGGGAGAAGGACTGGCATGGACAAACCCACGCATCTGATCGAGTACGAGACGATGCTGCTCGGGCGCTACCGCCACGTCGACCGCAGCGCCTACACCCTGCTCAGCCGCCTGCGGATGGAGGGCCCGATGTCCATCGGGCAGCTCAGCGACGCGTTCTGCCTGGACGTCTCCACCCTCAACCGCCAGACCACGGCTCTGCTGCGCGACGGGCTGGTCGAGCGCATCCCCGATCCCGAGGGGGGCATGGCGCGCAAGTTCCGCCTCACGGCGGCGGGCGAGCGCCACCTCGACGAGGAGCACGCCAGGAACATCCGGGGCCTGGAGAAGGTGCTGGCCGAGTGGTCGCCCGAGGACGTCGCCGCTTTCGCCGCCTACCTCAAGCGGTTCAACACGGACGTGGAGCGCCTGGGCGGGCGGCCCTGGCCGCGCCCGGAACGATCGCGGACGTCCTGAGGGCCGGTTCTGGCCGGCGTCCTCAGAACGATCGCGGTCATCCTTGACGGCCGGTTCCGGCCGGCGTCCTCAGAACGATCGCGGACGTCCTTGGAGGGCCGTTCTAGCCGGCGTCCTCGCGGCCGCCGAGGGTGTGGAGGGTGACGTCCAGCCGGGAGGCGAGCTCCTCGACGGTCGTGCCGTAGGTCTCGGCGACGGTCACACCGTCCGGGCCGAGGTGGAAGATCGCCTGGTCGGTGTAGAGACGGCTCACGCAGGCCAGGCCGGTCAGCGGGTAGGTGCACTCCGGGACGAGCTTGGGCGTGCCGTCCCTGGCGAACAGCGTCATCATGACGAACACGTTCTTGGCGCCGATGGCCAGGTCCATGGCGCCCCCAACGGCGGGGATCGCATCGGGGGCGCCGGTGTGCCAGTTGGCCAGGTCGCCGTGCTCGGACACCTGGTAGGCACCGAGCACGCACACGTCGAGATGGCCGCCGCGCATCATCGCGAAGGAGTCGGCGTGGTGGAAGTAGGAGGCGCCCGGCAGCTCGGTGACGGGGATCTTGCCGGCGTTGGTCAGGTCGGGGTCGATCTCGTCGCCGTGCGCGGCGGGGCCCATCCCGAGCATGCCGTTCTCGGTGTGCAGGATGACGCCGGAGCCGGCCGGCAGGTGGTCGGCGACCGTGGTCGGCTGTCCGATGCCGAGGTTGACGAACGAGCCCGGCGGGATGTCGCGGGCCACGACGGCGGCCAGCTCGTCGCGGTCGAGCGGGCCCCGGCCGGTGTGCTCGACCGTCCGGTCGTCGGGGTGGCCGTCGGTCCGGCCGTCGGGGTGGCCTTCGGGGTGGATGGAGACGGTCACGCTGAGACCTCCGCTGCGCTCAGGTCGAGGATGCGGTCGACATAGACACAAGGGGTGACGACGGTCTCGGGATCCAGCTCGCCGACCTCGACGACCCGGCGCACCTCGGCGATCGTGGTCGTCGCGGCGGTCGCCATGACGGGCCCGAAGTTGCGGGCGGTCTTGCGGTAGACGAGGTTGCCCATCCGGTCGCCCACGTGGGCGGCGATGAGCGCGACGTCACCCTTGATCGGATATTCCAGCACGTGGTCGCGGCCGTCGATGGTGCGCGTCTCCTTGCCCTCGGCCAAGGGCGTGCCCGCGCCGGTGGGACTGTAGAAGGCGCCGATCCCGGCGCCGGCGGCGCGCATCCGCTCGGCGAGATTGCCCTGCGGCACCAGCTCCAGCTCGATCCGCCCCTCCCGGTACAGGGAGTCGAAGACCCAGGAGTCGCTCTGCCGGGGGAACGAGCAGATCATCTTGCGCACCCGGCCGGCCGCGAGCAGCGCCGCCAGGCCGGTGTCGCCGTTGCCGGCGTTGTTGCTGACCACGGTCAGGTCGGTGGCGCCCTGCCGGATCAGCGCGTCGATCAGCGTGACCGGCATGCCGGCCATGCCGAACCCGCCGATGAGGACGGTGGAGCCGTCCGCGATGTCCGCGACGGCGGCGCCGGGATCGGCGGTGACCAAGGTCATCGGAGTTCCTTTGCTGGAGACCCCGGGCTTCAGCCCTGGGGAGGAGGTCAAGAAGCGCTCACGTTCTCGAGGACGACGGCCAGGCCCTGGCCGACGCCGATGCAGATGGCGGCCACGCCCCACCGCGCACGCCGTTCGCGGAGCACGTGGGCGAGGGTGCCGAGGACGCGTCCGCCGGAGGCGCCGAGCGGGTGGCCGATGGCGATGGCGCCGCCCTTGGTGTTGACGATTTCGGGGTCGATCTTCCACGCGTCCAGGCAGACCAGCGACTGCACGGCGAACGCCTCGTTCAGCTCGACGGCCCCGACGTCGTCCCAGCCGATGCCGGCCCGGCGCAGCGCCCGGTCGGCGGCCTCGACCGGCGCGTACCCGAACAACTGGGGCTCCAGCGCCGAGGCGCCACGGCCCGCGACGCGGGCGATCGGGTCGGCGCCGACGCGGCTCGCGGCGGCCTCCGAGCCGAGCACGACGGCCGAGGAGCCGTCGTTGATCGGCGAGGCGTTGCCGGCCGTGATGGTGCCGTCGGGGCGGAACACCGGCTTGAGCCCGGCGAGGATCGCCGGGGTGGTGCCAGGGCGGATGCCCTCGTCGCGCGCGAGGTCGGCGCCCTCGACCGGCACGACCATGTCGTCGTAGAAGCCGGAGTCCCAGGCGGCGGCGGCCAGCGCGTGGGAGCGTGCCGCGAAGGCGTCCTGCCGCTCCCGGGAGATGGAGTAGGTCTCCTGCAACTGCTCGTTGGCCTCGCCCAGCGAGACCGTCCACTCCCGGGGCATCCTCGGGTTCACCAGCCGCCAGCCGAGCGTGGTCGAGACGGCGGTCGCGTCTCCGGAGGGGAAGGCCCGCGACGGCTTGGGCAGCACCCACGGAGCCCGCGTCATCGACTCCACTCCCCCGGCCACCACGATGTCGGCGTCGCCGCTCTCCACGGTCCTGGAGGCGATCATGGCCGCGTCGAGGCTCGACCCGCACAGCCGGTTGACCGTGGTGGCGGGCACGCTGACCGGCAGCCCGGCCAGCAGGACGGCCATCCGGCCGACGTTGCGGTTGTCCTCGCCCGCGCCGTTGGCGTTGCCCCAGACGACGTCGCCGATGGCGGCCGGATCCAGCTCCGGGACCTTGGCCAGGGCGCCACGCAGGGCGGCGGCGGCCAGGTCGTCCGGACGGACACCGGCGAGCGCGCCGTTGAACCTGCCGAACGGTGTGCGCGCCGCGGCGTAGACGAAGGCCCCACCCATGCCGTCCTCCTTTGATGTTCGCTATGCGAACAACAGTTCCGTATACGAACTTTCGTAGTTTACCCGCATCTTCACCCGGTGCTACGGGCACGAGACGGGTACATCGGGGGCAGCTCGCCGGGTGTGAGGGCGGTCGGCCCGAACAACCAGTCCACGTAGTCGTAGTCGTAGACGTCGCGGTCACGGAGCACCTCGTTGCGCCACAGCCGCTTGTCCCCGTCGTGGTGCCACAGGTCTCCCCAGGACCGTGCCGTGGTCAGCACGCGGCGGCAGTGCTCCGGGCGGACCGCGTTGTAGGCCGCCAGCGCGGCGTCCCAGTCGACGCCCGTCGGGGTTCCCGAGGCCGCGGAGCCGGTCACTCCCTGCGCGCCCACGTGCTCGGCCAGCACCCAGGCGTCCTCGATGGCCATGACCGCGCCCTGGGCGAGGTACTGCAGCGGCGGATGGGCGGCGTCGCCGGTGAGGGCGATCCGGCCCCGGACCCAGTCCGTGAGCGGGTCCCGGTCGAACATCCGCCACCAGCGGTCACGCCACATCAGCGGCAGCCCGGCCCGCACCTGGGCGCAGGTGGCCTCGAAGGCTCCGTCCAGCTCGTCCGGCGTGCCCCAGTCCTCCTCACCGGCTCGCGCCTTCGGCGACTCGAACACCGCGACCTGGTTGAACATCTCGCCGTGGCGCAGCGGGTACTGGACGAAGTGGCACCGGGGGCCGACGTAGACGACCACGTCCTTGAGCCGCACGTCGAGGTCGGCGACCCGGTCGACCGGGATGGCGCCCCGGTAGGCGACGTACGCGGAGCTGACCGGCCGGTCGTCGCTCAGGATCCGGCGGGCCACCGAGTGGAGGCCGTCGGCGGCGAGCACGATCTCCCCGAACTCCCGCCCTCCGTCGTGGACGGCGACGGCGCCGCCCTCGGCCTGCTCGTACGCGGTCACCGTGACGTCGTTGACGAGGTCCACCCCCGCCCGCCGGCAGGCGCGCAGCAGCGTGCCGTGCAGGTCGCTGCGATGGATCACCATGTACGGGAAGCCGTAGCGCCGCTCCACGTCGTGCAGGTCGAGCCGGGTGAGGACGTCCGCGTCGACGGCGTCCTTCATGACGATGCTCTCGGGGAGCACGCCGAGCGACTTGATCTCGTCGAGCAGGCCCCAGCGGTCGAGGATGCGGGTGCAGTTGGGCGCGATCTGCAGACCGGCGCCGACCTCACCGAACTCGGAGGCCTGCTCCAGCACCCGCACCCGCAGGCCCTTCCCGGTGAGGGCGAGGGCGTTGGCCAGGCCGCCGATCCCGCCGCCGACCACCACCACGTCGACGTCGTTACCGTCTTCGGACATGTCCGATGTTCCTTCCATCAGGTCGTGCCGGGGAGCTAGAGCCACCGCGGAAGCTCGGGAGCCGGCCGGTCGCCGGCGGCGGTGACGCCGTCGCTCCGCCGGCCGGAGAGGTAGGCCGCAAGGCCGGCGAGGGTGCCGGTCACCGGAGTGGGGTCGCCGGCGCCGGACACGGCCCAGGTGCCGTCGTGGCCGGCGGCGGTGAGGGTGAGCGCGGGGCCGTCTCCGGCGCCGGACCGCTTGGCGGTGATGTCGTCGATCAGGGCGGCGAGGAAGCCGGCCGGGAGGGCGTCGAAGCCCACCCCGGCGCCGAGGTCGACGGCGTGCACCATGACCTCGCGGGCGCGCATCCAGGGGATCTCCCCGGCCGGGACGGTACGGCCCTGGGCGGTGCGGACCTGGCGGGCCCACTGCGACTCGTCCAGCTCGGCGAGCCGCGCGTCCAGGGCCTCGGCCGACCGCGCGGCCCAGGCGCGCAGCTCGGCCGCCGGCCGGGTGGCGCCGGCCTCGATGTCGGCGTCGCGCCGGCCCGGGGAGGAGTACATCGGCGTCTCCTCTCCGGTCCGCGCCCAGTGCGCCAGGTTGACCAGCGCGTCGGCGTTGGCGGCGACGTGGGCCAGCAGATGCCGGCCCGTCCAGCCGTCGAGCGCCGTCGGCCGGGCCAGCCGCTCGTCCGGCGACGCGTCCAGCGCGCCGAAGAAGAGCTCGCTCCCCTGGGCCGTCCAGCGCAGGCTGTCGGCCCGGCTCCTGCTCGCGGTCATCACGCCGCCGATTCGGCGACGGTCTTCGCCTCGGAGCGTCCCAGCCCGGTGATCTCGGTGGTCAGGACGTTGCCCTCGGCGAGGTAGCGGGCGGGCTTGCGGGCGTGTCCCACTCCGCCGGGGGTGCCGGAGGCGATGACGTCGCCCGGGTTGAGGGTGATGATCGTGGAGACGTAGCGCACCAGCGCGACGGGGTCGAACACGAGGTCCGAGGTGTCGGCCCGCTGCACCACCTCGCCGTCGACGGACCCGGTCAGGGTGAGCGACGGCCGGGTGCCGCCGGGCAGTTCGTCGGGGGTGACCAGGTAGGGGCCGAACGGTGTGCTGCCCTCCCAGGTCTTGCCCTGCAGCCACATCGCGGAGCGGTACTGCCAGTCGCGCATGGTGACGTCGTTGAGGACGGCGAACCCGGCGATGGCCTCGGCCGCCTCGTCCTCGCCGGCCCGCCGCACGGTCTTGCCGATGACGACGGCGAGCTCGGCCTCCCAGTCGACCTGCCCGGACTCCGGCGGCAGCCGGATCTCGTCGTCGGCCCCGATGAGCGCCTCGGCGTACTTGGCGAACAGCGTCGGGTACTCCGGCAGCTCACGCCCCATCTCCAGGATGTGGTTGCGGTAGTTGAGGCCGACACAGATGATCTTGCCGGGGCGGGGGACGACCGGCGCGTAACCGGCGCTCTCGACCGCGCTCCCTTGCGCACGGGTGGCGTGCCCGGCCCAGTCCGGCTGGGCCAGCAGCTCGCCGACGTCGGCGAACCCGAGGTCGACCAGGGTCTCCCCCTCCACACGTACGGCCCGGGTGGCGCCGTCGGCGGTGCGGATGGTGGCGAGCTTCATGCGTTCTGTCCTTCCACGTGGGCGCGGTCGAGGCGGAGCGCCTCGAAGATCGGCCCGTCACTGAATCTGAAGAGGTCGAGGGCGCCCGAGTCGGAGTCGGACGCCGAGGCCTCGGACCGGGCCGAGAACGGCGTCCACGACGGGACCACGAACAGGTCGCCGCGGGTGACCGACCAGGACGCGTCGCCGACGGTGACCCGCCCGCTGCCGTCGAAGACCTGGTACACCGAGGAGCCGACCTCGCGCAGTGGCGCGGTCTCGGCCCCGCCGCGGATCCGGTGCATCTCCACCCGGATGGTCGGCAGCACGTCGCCGCCCGTGGTGGGGTTGGTGTAGCGCACCGCCGCGTGGCCCGGCTCGACCGTCCCGGGGTGGCCCTCGGCCTCGAGTGCGAGCTGGTCCGTCAGAGCGCGGTCGGTGTCGGCCCACCGGTAGGCCAGCAGCGGGGTGCCGGGCTGGGCGCCGGGCGCGGAGACCGGGCGCAGGCCGGGGTGGCCCCACAGCCGTTCCGACCGGGAACGCTCGGGGGTGGCGTGCTCGGCCGCGCTGATCTCGTCCCGGCCGAACTCGAAGAACTGCGCCTCGGTGACGTACTGGAACGGGATGTCCAGGCCGTCGATCCAGGCCATGGGCTTGTCGGTCGCGTTGTGGTGGGCGTGCCAGTTCCATCCGGCCTGGGGCAGGAAGTCGCCGCGGCGCATCGGCACCGGGTCGCGGCCGACCACGGTCCACACGCCCTCACCCTCGACGACGAACCGGAACGCGTGCTGGGTGTGCCGGTGCTCCGGAGCGTCCTCGCCCGGCATCAGGTACTGGATCGCGGCCCACAGCGTCGGCGTCGCGAACGGCCGGCCGCCCAGCGCCGGGTTCGCCAGCGCGATCGCCCGCCGCTCCCCGCCGCGGCCGACGGGCACCAGGTGCCCGGCCCGGTCGGCCAGGGCGAGCAGGTTGTCCCACCGCCACAGGTGCGGGACCGCCCTGGAGCGCGGGTGCGCCGGCATCAGGTCGCCGATCTCGGTCCACAGCGGGACCAGCAGCTCCTTCTCGAAGCCGTGGTACAGCTCCTCCAGCGCCGCCGACGGCGCCGGCTGGTCCGGTGAGTCGAGCACGGTGAGGCGAACCGGGGAGTTCGCGTTCTCAGTCAAGTCTGGCTCCTTCGACGTGCCGTGACACGGCTTCGGCGCGGGGTGACATGGCGACGCCCACCGGCGCCGCCGTGCTGCAAGCTTGTATCTTGGGCACTGGAAAAGAACAGGAGATTCTGCTCTGAAGAATCCACCCAACTACTCCGTGCGCAGTGTCGACCATGCGCTCCAGCTCGCGGTCCTGCTCCAGGTCGAGGGCCCGTTCGGCGTGGGCGAGGCCGCGGAGCGCCTCGGGGTGGCGCCCTCCACCGCGCACCGGCTGCTGGCGATGCTGGTGTACCGGGACTTCGCGATCCAGACCAGAGATCGCCGCTACGCCGCCGGGCCGGTCCTGTCGCTGGGCGCGAGCTCCCAGTCGCGCACCGCGCTGCTGCGCTCGGTCGCCATGCCGCACCTGGCCGCCTTGGTCGAGCGGGTCCGCGAGAGCGCCAACCTGGTGATCCTGGCGGGCGACCACGTACGGTTCATCGGATCGGTGGAGTGCGCGCAGGCGCTGCGGGTCGGCAACCGCGAGGGCATGGTCTTCCCCGCGCACCTGGCCTCGGGCGGCAAGGTCCTGCTCGCCGACCTGCCGCCGGAGCGACTCGACGCGCTCTACAGCGAGGAGAAGTGGGCCGGCCGCCTCGACCGGCGCCCCAGCCTGGGGTCGCTCCGCCGCGAGCTGCGGACCGTCCGCGAGCGGGGTTTCGCCATCAACGCCGGCAAGACCGAGTCGGGCGTCACGGCCGTCGGCCGGCCCGTGCGCGGCGAGGACGGCCGGGTGCTGGCCGCGCTCTCGGTGTCGCTGCCCACCGTCCGGTTCTCACGGGACCGCCTGCCGGAGCTGACCAGCGCCCTGGCCATGACGGTCCGCGACGTCGAGGAGGAGATGCGCGGTGGCGGCGCTCACCTGCCCGGTCCGCGGTAGGTGGCGACCTGGTCGCCGCCGCCGGGGTAAGCCATGATCAGCAGGCGCTGGGCGCCCTCCCGCGCGCCCTTCCACGGGAACCAGGCGTAGTGCACGCGGATCCGATAGTGGCCCTCGCGGCCGTCGAGCGCGATGTCGGTCAGCTCGGTGCCGCTCAGGTCGTCCGTGAGCACGATCTCGCCGGTGGGGCTTTCGTAACCGACCTCGACGACGTGGTCCCAGCCCTTCGTCTCCACCGGCGGGCGGCGGGTGTAGGTCTCGACGTTGACGCACAGGTCGAAGTCGGGGTGTGACAGCACGATCAGATGGCCGGGACGGGCGGCTACCAGCCCGTTGTCCTGGGCCTTGTCCAAAAGTTCCATGCTGGACGGGTCGTAGTGGTCCTCGGTCTGCTCCCAAGCCTCCAGGACCCCGTGGTCGGTCCGCTGGGGCTCCTTGATCACGATCCGCCGGGCGGGTCTGATGAGCGGCCGGTGGCGCGGAGTCGCCGCACAGCCAGCGTCCGTGGGCGAGCAGCACCTGGTCGGGTGTGGTGGCGGCGAACTTCAGCGTGCCGCCGCTCCGGATGCCGCACAGGTACGCCTCCCCGCCGGTCGGCGTGCGTCTCTCGCTCTGGTCCAGCCCTCTCCACTCCTCGGGCGGCTCGCAGTCCTGGGCCGTGGTGACCGGGCCGCGCGACTGGTCGGCGACCGGCAGGAGGCAGAGGCTCGTGCGCGACGACCCACCACAGGAGGTCCACCTCTCCGGTGACCAGCGCGACGACGCCGAGCACGGCGACGGCGGCGAGGTAGAGCGCGGCGACCGACGCCGCGAGCCTGCCGAAACGGTGGCGACGCACGAGCACTCCCGGGGGGACGGAGCGGCCAAAGCGCCCCACCCTAGCGAGCCGCCGCGAGCCGATCTAGCGGGTTGATCATGGACCTGGAAGCCACGGAAATGACTTTTTCACGGCCGTGAACGCCTCGCGCTCACCGCCCCCTTCCGGCCGAGATCGGTACCGGCCTCCGGTGACAACGGGAGGGCGCGCACAGATATTCTCAAAACGGGACAATTAACCCGTTCGTCGGGAGCTGGAGGCGCGTGGATCGCGGCTATGCTTTGGCTTTGTGCGGTCGGTTGAGAACAAGAACTCGGGAGACACCGGGCGTCCGTCGGCGAACGGCACCCCTCCCGACGAGGGGCAGACGAGCAGCGGTGTGGAGCGCGCCCTTCAGGTGATCTTCGCCGTGGCCGCCGCCAAGGAGCCCGACATCGGGGTCTCGGAGCTGGCCCGGTCGCTCGGGCTGAGCAAGGCCGTGGTGCACCGCGTGGTGCGCACCCTCGTCGCCGCCGACTTCTTCTCCTTCGACGAGCGCACCCGCCGCTACCGGCTCGGGCCCGGCGCGGTGAGCGTGGGCCTCGCGGCCATGGCGCAGATGGAGGTGCCGCGGATCGCGCAGCCGCACCTCGAACGCCTCGTGGCCCGCACCCGGGAGACCGCGACGCTGTCCGTCCGCTACGGCTACCAGCGGATGTATCTGACACAGGTGCTGTCTCCGCAGGAGATCCAGATGTCGGTGCAGCTCGGCCGGCTCTACCCGCTGCACGCCGGCGGCTCGTCCAAGGCCATCCTGGCCGCGATGGAGCCCGACGAGATCCGCTCCTGCCTCGCCTCGGGGCCGCTCGACGCGCTGACCCCGATCACCATCCAGGACTCCGAACGCCTGCTTGAGGAGCTTGAGCTCACCCGGCGGCGCGGCTACGCGGTAAGCCTCGGCGAGCGCCAGCAGGGCGCGGCCTCGGTGGCCGCTCCCGTCTACGAGGCCACCGGCCGCGTCTACGGCTCCATCTCGGTCTGCGGCCCGGTCAGCCGCCTCAGCGCCGGCGAGACCGAGGAATACGGCCGGCTCGTCAAGGAGGCCGCGGCCGAGGTGTCGCGACAGCTCGGCTACCGGCCGGCCCAGCCCTGACCCTCTCTCCCCGGAAGCCGTCCCGCGACGCCATGTGAACCGGCGCCTGGAGTTCGACGGCGTCCGCGGCATCCCGTGCCACCTGCGGACATCACCTTTCGTGTCCGCATCATCACCTCGCAGTGGTAACCGGAGCCGTCAATCCGGATGCTGGGCCTGCTCGGCTGAACGCGAGAGGCGCCTCCAGGCGGCGCCCGGCGAACGAAGCGTTGACCTGGAAAGAAGCAATGAACTAACCTCTGAGCGGACCAGCGTTCGCTATAGCGGAACATGGAGCTGAGGTGGAAGACGGCCCGCTGACAGGACTGAGGGTGCTGGACGCGTCCACCATCCTCGCCGGACCCCTGTGCTGCCAGATCCTCGGCGACCAGGGCGCCGAGGTCATCAAGATCGAACACCCGGTCAACGGGGACGGCATGCGAGGGCACGGACCGTCCAAGGACGGGGTGCCACTGTGGTGGAAGGAGATCTCCCGCAACAAGCGGGCGCTCGGGGTGAGCCTGTCGGCTCCCGAGGGCGCCGACATCCTCCTGCGGCTGGCCGTGACGGCCGACGTGCTGGTGGAGAACTTCCGGCCCGGCACGCTCGAACGCTGGGGCCTCGGGCCGGAGGCGCTGCACGAGGCCAACCCCCGGCTGGTCATCGTCCGCATCACCGGCTTCGGCCAGCGGGGGCCGTACGCGGCCCGCGCCGGGTTCGGCACGCTGGCCGAGGCGATGAGCGGGTTCGCCCACCTGACCGGTGAGGCCGGCGGCCCGCCGACCCTGCCGGCGTTCGGCCTGGCCGACAGCATCTGCGGCATCGCCGCGTCGTCGGCGACGATGATGGCGCTGTGGGCCCGGGAGCGGACCGGGCGGGGCGAGGTCGTCGACCTGAGCCTGATCGAGCCCATCATGGCCGCCGTCGGGCCGGGGCCCACGGTGTACGACCAGCTCGGCGTCGTCGGCCGGCGGCAGGGCAACCGGTCGTCCAACAACGCCCCGCGCAACACCTACCTGTGCAAGGACGGCGGCTGGGTCGCGGTGTCGACCAGCGCGCAGAGCATCGCCGAGCGCGTCCTGACGCTGGTGGGCCATCCCGAGGTCATCGATGAGCCGTGGTTCGCCTCCGGCCGCGGGCGGGCGGAGCACGCCGACCTGCTCGACTCCTACGTGGGGTCGTGGATCGCCGAGCGCACCCGCGCCGAGGTGCTGGCGGAGTTCGAGCGGGCGGGCGCGGCCGTCGCGCCCGTCTACAGCGCCCGCGACCTCGTCGAGGACCCGCACGTGCGGGCCACCGGCATGCTCACGCACGTCGAGGACGAGGATCTGGGCCCCGTGCTCATGCACAACGTGATGTGGCGGATGACGGGCGCTCCCGGCCGCATTCGCTTCACCGGGCGGGACCTCGGCGCCGACACCGACAGGATCCTCCTGGACGAGCTCGGCTTCGACGCCGGGACGGTGGAGGACCTGCGCACCAGGCGGGTGATCGCATGACAGGCGCCGGCATCACCGGCGTTCGGACCAGTGACGAAGGACGAGAAGCGTTGAGCCCAGAAGAGTCGAGCCGACAAGAGTCGAGCCGGGAAGCGTTGAACGGGGCCACCACGACCGACCTGCTGCTGCGGGCGGTCCAGGGCGGGATCCGGATCTACGACCTGGGGCGGCCCCTGACGATCGGGATGCCCCAGTCGCCCAACCACCCGGCCTTCTGGCACGCGCTGCCGCGCCGGCACGGCGACATGGTCCGGGCCGACGGCGGCTCGGCCGCCAACGACGTCATCACGATGGGCACCCACGTCGGCACGCACATCGACGCCTTCTCCCACGTGTCGCAGGACGGCAGGCTGATCGACGGGTCCGACGCCGTGGAGGCGAGCCGGGGCGGCAGGTTCGCCGCCCTCGGAGCCCACACCATCGCCCCGATGTTCCGCCGGGGCGTGCTGCTCGACGTGCCGGCCGCCCTCGGCACGCCGGAGGGCTGCGCGCCCGGCTACGAGATCACCCCCGAGGACCTGGCGGCGACCGCCGAGCGGCAGGGCACGCCCATCGGCGCCGGCGACGTGGTCCTCATCCGCAGCGGCTGGGGGCGCCTGTTCGGCGACCGCGACGCCTACACGGGCCTGGAGTCGGGCGTGCCCGGCGTCGGCGAGGCCGGGGCGACCTGGCTGGCCGACCACGAGCCGCACGCCGTCGGCGCCGACACCATCGCCTTCGAGTGTCTCAAGCCGGGCGGCGGCCACAGTCTGCTGCCCGCCCACCGCGTCCTGCTCGTCGAGCGGGGCGTCTACATCGTCGAGACGATGGTGCTCGACGAGCTGGCCGCCGACGCCGTGCACGAGTTCGCCTTCGTGCTCTCCCCGCTGCCCATCTTCGGCGCGACCGGGTCCCCCGTGCGTCCCCTGGCGGTGGTCGGCCATGGCTGAGACGCCGGTCCTCGCGGCCGAGCTGTCCCGGTTCGCGGCCGGGACGCTGACCGGGCCGCTGCCGGACGAGGTGACCGACAGCGTGCGCCGCCGGATCCTCGACGTGCTCGGCCTCTGCGTCGCCGCCTACCGGCTGCCGACCAGCGCCGCCGCCGCCGGCTACGTGGCCGACCAGGGCGGCGCGCCGCGGGCCAGCGCCGTCGGGGTGGCCGGCCGCCTGCCCGCCCCGCAGGCCGCCTTCGCCAACGGGGTGCTCGCCCACTCGCTCGACTACGACGACACCCACCTGCCGTCGGTGCTCCACCCGAGCGCGGCGGTCGTGCCGGCCGCGCTCGCCGCCGCCGAGGCGTCCGGAGCCTCGGGGGCCGACACGGTCGCCGCGGTGGCCGCCGGGCTGGAGGTCGCCGTACGGCTCGGCATGGCCGGCTACGACAGCGAGCTCGGCAACTCGGTCTTCTTCGAGCACGGCCAGCACGCGACCTCCATCTGCGGCGCGATGGGCGGCGCGGTGGCGGCCGCGCTGCTGATGGGGCTCGGCGCGGACGGTGTCGGGCACGCGCTCGGGATCACCGCGTCCTTCGCGTCCGGCATCATCGAGGCCAACCGCACCGGCGGCACGGTCAAGCGGCTGCACTGCGGCTGGGCCGCGCAGTCGGCCGTCACCGCCGCGGAGCTGACCCGGCGCGGCTTCACCGGCCCGCCCACCGTCCTGGAGGGCCGCTTCGGCTTCTTCGAGGCGTTCCTGCGCGGCGAGACCGACCTGGACCAGGTGCTCACCGGGCTGGGCGAACAGTGGGCGGTCCCCGGGATCTTCTTCAAGCCCTACCCGGCCAACCACTTCACCCACACGGCCATCGACGCCGGCATCGCGCTGCGGGAGCGGGGCGTCCCGCTCGACCGGATCGAGCACATCGAGCTGCGCGTGCCGTCGGCGGTGATCCGCACCATCGGCCAGCCGCTCGATCAGAAGCGGGCCCCGGAGACGGGCTACCAGGCGCAGTTCAGCGGGCCGTACGCGGTGGTCGCCGGGCTGGTCGGCGGGTCGGGGCTCGGCGTGGGCCTCGACGACTTCACCGACGAGCTGGCCCGCGATCCGGCCCGCCGCGCACTGATGGCGCTGGTCGACGTCGTCCCCGACGAGCGCTGCGATGCCATCTTCCCGCACCAGTTCCCCGCGGTGGTCCGGGTGCGCGCCGACGACGGCCGCGAGTGGACCGAGGAGGTATTGGCCAACCGGGGCGGCCCGGCCCGGCCGCTGTCCGACGCCGAGCTGGCGCGCAAGTTCCGCGAGAACGTGGCCGGCCGGCTGCCGGAGGAGTCCGCCCGGACCGTACGCGACCTCGTCCTGCGGCTCGACCGCCTCACCGGCGTGGCGGAGGTCATGCGCCCGCTCACCCGGCTGACCGACACCCCGCCTTCCCTCTGAGACTTCAAGGAGAACCTCGTGGCATCGTTCGACGTGATCGTCACCAACGTCAGGGTCGTCCGGCACGACCGGCCCGAGCCGGAGACCGCCGACATCGGCATCCTCGACGGCCGGATCGCCGCCGTCGCGCCGGGCCTCGACCCGGCCGAGGCGCACACCGTCGTGGACGGTGGCGGCAAGCTGGCCTTCCCCGGCGCGGTGGACGCCCACCAGCACTGGGGCATCTACAACCCGCTGGCCGTGGACACCGAGACCGAGAGCCGGGCCTGCGCCCAGGGCGGCGTGACCTCCGCCCTCACCTACATGCGCACCGGCCAGTACTACCTCAACAAGGGCGGCCCGTACGGGGAGGTCTTCCCCGAGGTCCTGGACGGCTCCGAGGACCGCTCGTACGTCGACTATGCCTTCCACCTCGCGCCCATGATGCGCAGGCACATCGACGAGATCCCCGCCCTGGTGCGCGACCACGGGGTGACGTCGTTCAAGGTGTTCATGTTCTACGGCAGCCACGGCCTGCACGGGCGCTCCGCCGACCAGAACTCGTTCCTCATGATCCCGGAGGGCGAGCGGTACGACTACGCGCACTTCGAGTTCGTCATGCGCGGCATCCAGGCGGCCCGCGAGCAGTTCCCCGACCTGGCCGACGAGATCTCGCTGTCCCTGCACTGCGAGACGGCCGAGATCATGAGCGCGTACACGAAGATGGTGGAGGAGGAGGGCACGCTCACCGGCCTGGAGGCCTACAGCGCCTCCCGTCCCCCGCACTCGGAGGGCCTGGCCGTCAGCATCGCCTCCTACCTCGCGCACGAGACCGGGCTGCCCACGATCAACCTGCTGCACCTGTCGTCGGCCAAGGCGATGGACGCGGCGCTGCGGATGGCGGAGGCGTTCCCGCACATCGACTTCCGCCGCGAGGTGACCATCGGCCACCTGCTCGCCGACATCACCACCGCGAGCGGCATCGGCGGCAAGGTCAACCCGCCGCTGCGCCCGCGCGAGGACGTCGAGGCGCTGTGGGGCCACCTGCTCGACGGCAAGGTCGACTGGGTGGTCAGCGACCACGCCTGCTGCCGCGACGAGCAGAAGTTCGGCGAGCCGCGCGACGACGTCTTCGTGGCCAAGTCGGGGTTCGGCGGCGCCGAGTACCTGCTGCCCGGCCTGATCAGCGAGGGCTCCCGGCGCGGGCTGTCCTACGGCGACGTCGCCCGGCTGCTCTCCTGGAACCCCGCGCGGCGGTTCGGCCTGCGGACCAAGGGCGCGATCGCCGAGGGCCTCGACGCCGACTTCGTTCTCGTCGACCCGGACTCGTCCTGGACCGTGCGCGCGGCCGACTCCGAGTCCACCCAGGAGTACACGCCGTTCGAGGGCTTCGAGCTGACCGCGAGGGTGACCGACACCTTCCTGCGCGGCCGGCACGTGCTGGAGGACGGCAAGATCGTGGGCGACCCGCGAGGCCGCTACCTGGCGAGGCCGGTCACTGTCTGACCGAGGCCGCCGCAGCGTGCTCGCCCCGCCGGAACCCGGCGGGGCGAGGACCGTCGCGGTCGAGGGCCGCACGACGCGGTCCGCCGAGCCGGGCCGGCCGCCCTGGAGACGCCCGCGCTCAGGGGATGAGGGCGACCTTGCCGGTGACGCGGCGCTCCAGGAGGTCGTCCAGGATCCGGGCCCCCGACTCCAGCGGGGCGGTCGCCGGGGCGGCCGGGCTCAGCACGCCGTCGGCGACGAGACCGAGAAGCTCGGTGAGCAGGGCGTGCTGCCCCTCGCGATCGGACATCGACCAGGCGCCCCAGTCGACGCCGACGACCGCGCGGTTGCGCAGCAGCACCTGGTTGAGCGGCAGCGACGGGATGGCCCCCGAGGCGAACCCGATCACCAGGTAACGGCCGCCCGGCCGCAGCGACCGCAGCGCCGGATCGGCCAGGTCACCGCCCACCGGGTCGTAGACCAGGTCGACCCCGCCGGAGGAGAACTCACGGGCCGCCTCCTTGACGCTCCGCGTGGTCGTGTCGACCACGGCGACGGCTCCCGCGTCGCGGGCGGCCCGCCGCTTGTCCTCGCTCGACGCCCCGGCCAGCACCGTCGCGCCGAGCGCGGTCGCCACCCGCACCGCCGCCAGCCCGACCCCGCCGCCCGCGCCCAGGACGAGCACGGTCTCCCCCGCCCGCAGCCCGCCTCGGTTCCGCAACGCGAACAGCGCCGTGCAGTAGCTCTGGGCGAACGTGGCGGCCCGGGCCGCGTCGAGGGCGTCGGGGATCTCCACCGCGCCGGCGGCCGGGACGACGACCCGTTCGGCGAACCCGCCCAGCCCGCACACCGCCGCCACCCGCGTGCCCACCGCCAGCCAGGTCACGCCCGGCCCGACGGCGCTGACCGTGCCGGCGACCTCGCTGCCCGGCACGAACGGCGGCGGCAGCTTGATCTGGTAGCGGCCGTGGACGAACAACCCGTCCACGTAGTTGACACCCGCGGCCTCGACCGCGATGACGATCTGGCCGGCGGCGGGCTCCGGGTCCTCCGTCTCGGTCACCGCGACCGAGCCCAACTTCTCACAGATCAACGCGCGCATCACGCCACCCTACGCGCCAACCGAACGGCGTTCTACCCGGGACGGGCGGTCACGCAGGGCTGCCGGAATTGGAGCCCACGCGGCCATCGTGAGACGATCACCATCGTGACCGGACTCCCCAGCTCGCCGTCCCGTCGCCGCTGCGCCATCGCGGCGGCCTCCAGCCACCCCGCGACCGCTGGGCGAGCGCCGGCACCTACCCGCGCCCGCCTCGCGCGCCCGTGCCCCGATCCGGCCGGCGGCGACGTGCCCGCCGGCTCCGGCCGGCGGCTCGGGGGCTTCCGGCTGAACTTCCCCACTGATCTGGTCGTCACCTGGAGCGGTCGATGAACACGCACCCACTCGACGGCGGCAGGCCGGCATCGAGGACGACCCTGCCACTCGGCTCCCGCTCAACCGGCGTCCAAGGGGTGACCGAGACCGCCGCTCCGCCGACCGGCCCGCCGGTGACCAGCGTCGGGGAGATCGCCGGGCTACGGCCGCGCCGCCGGGCCCGCGACGGCGGCGAGGTGCCCGGCGGCGACGTCGATCTGATCGACGCCCTCGACGAGCAGGCCCGGCACACCGTGGCCGGCTGGCTGGCCGACACCCCTTCCCCGGCCGGCCGGCGGACCCGCCTGCGGGTGCTGGCCGCCTTCCTGCGCTGGCTGCACGACCTTCGGCCCGCGGTCGAGCTGCTCGCGGTCACCGAGGAGCACCTCGACTCCTACCGCGACGCCGCCGCCTCCGGCGCGCTCACCGTGGGCGTGCGCTCACCCGGCAAACCGCTGGGAAGCTCCACGGTGGCCAAGAGGCGCGCCACCCTGTCGTCCTTCTACACCTACGCCCGGCTGCGCGGCGCGCTGGGGGACGACCCCGGCGCCGCGCCCATCGAGGCCGCCCGCGCCCGCCGGCCGCTCTCCCGCGAGGAACGCCGGATGTTGCGCCAGGGCGTCGCCCGGCTGGCCGCCGACGGCCGGCTGGCCACCGCCGCCGCCATCGCGCTGCTGGAGGGCACCGGAGCCCCGATGGGCACGCTGGCCGGCCTGACCGCCCGCGCCCTGCGTACCGTGGCCGAGGTCGACGGCACCGAGCACAGCGTCATCACCTTCCGCAACCACGGCGGCGACATCGTCGCCGTCCCGGTGCCCCGGCCGGCCCGCCGGCTGCTGGACGTGCTGCGCCTCAGCCGGCCCGCCGGCGAGCTGCTGATCACCAAGGACGACGGGCAGCCCGCCGACCGCGAGTGGATCGGCGCCGCGCTCATCGACGCCGCCCTCGCCGGTGGCATCTCGCGTGAGCGGGCCGGGCAGTTGCACCCGCACCTGCTGTGCGCCGCCACGATCAGCGAGCTCCTCGACGGATGGTGCTTCCCCACGTCCCCGCGTTAGGGCCCCGGCCTCGGCACCCCGCTGATCGGCGCGGTTCAGCCCAGCAGACGATCGATGAGGAGCCAGGCGCCGACACCGATCATGGCGGCTCCGGACAGGCGGCTGATCAGGCGGCCGGCGGGGCGGCCGTACAGGAGCGCGCGGGTGAGCCGGCCGACGGCGAGGTAGAACAGGCCGCAGGTGGTCATGAAGGCCAGGCCGAGCACGCCGATCTGCGCGGCGACCGGCCAGGCGCCGCGCGGGTCGGTGAACTGCGGGAGCAGGGCGAGGAAGATCAGCAACCCTTTGGGGTTGAGGCCGCTGACGCCGATCCCGCGCAGGAAGGTGGTCCAGTCGTTGCCGGCCGGGCCGTCGGCGGGCGCGGTGAAGGTGGCCGGGCGGGCGAAGGTCGTCGTGCCGTGCCAGATCAGGTAGAGACCGCCCACCACGGTGAGACCGGTCAGGATGACCGGGTTCGCGGCGACGAGGGCGCCGACCCCGGCCGCGACGACGAGGGTGACCGCGGCGTAGCCGACGACCAGCCCGCTCACCGCCGGGTACACCGACCGGCCGCGCAGCCCGGCGCCGATGGTGAACGCCCAGTCGGCGCCCGGCACGACGATGAGCAGGAGCGCGACCCCCCAGAAGGCGAACACGGAACCGGCCGTCATGCCCACCATCTCCCCTGATAGCGATGATGGGCGAAGAATAGTGTCGATCAGCCCGAAAGTGCTTCCAACTTTTGCCCCCTTCAGTGGCGATTGTGGAATGATCTTCTTCATGGACGCGATCGACCGGAAAATCCTTGCCGTCCTGCAGGAGGAGGGCCGCCTGACGATCACGGAGCTGGCGGCGCGGGTGGGCCTGAGCGTCTCGCCCTGCCACCGCCGGCTGCGGGAGCTGGAGCGCGGCGGCGTCATCCGCGGCTACCGGGCGATCGTGGACCCGGCAGCGGTCGGCCTGACGTTCCAGGCGCTGGTGTTCGTCACCATGCGCCAGGAGGACCGTGACACGCTGCTGGGCTTCGAGGAGGCGGTGGCGCGGGTGCCGGAGGTGGTCCAGGCCCAGCGGTTGTTCGGCGACCCCGACTACCTGCTGCGCGTCGTCACCGCCGACCTGACCGCCTACCAGGAGCTGGAGGACGACGTGTTGTCGGCGCTGCCGGGCGTGCAGCGGCTCAACTCCACGCTCGTGATGAAGCACGTGGTGAACGACCGGCCGCTGCCCGCCTAGCGGACGATCCCCGGGTGGTCAGCCCGCCGTCGCCTCCAGCAGGTCGCGCACCTCCTCGGCGGTGGTCTCCCGGAGCTCGTCCGAGAGGAGCAGCCAGCGGGTGATGCCCACCGATTCGAGGAACGGCAGGTCGTGCCCGGCGATCAGGAGCGCGCCCTGGTAGGAGTCGAGAGCGCCGGTCAGCTGCCGCACGCTGGCCGCGTCGAGGTTGTTGGTCGGCTCGTCCAGCATCAGCAGCTGCGGGGCCGGAGCGGCGAGCATCGTCGCCGCGAGGGCGGCCCGGAAGCGTTCACCGCCCGACAGCGTGCCCGCCGGCTGCTCGGCCCGCGCCCCCTTGAACAGGAACCGCGCGAGCTGGGCGCGGATGTGGTTGTCGGTGACGCCGGGGGCCAGGCGGGCCACGTTCGCGGCGACGCTCAGCTCGTCGTCCAGCACGTCCAGCCGCTGCGGGAGGAACCGCAGCGGCACGAACGTCCTCGCCTCGCCCGTCAGCGGCGCGACCTCACCGGCGAGGGTCCGCAGCAGCGTGGTCTTGCCGGATCCGTTGCGCCCGACCAGCGCGACGCGTTCGGGCCCGTGCACCCGCAGATCGCCGCCGCGCAGCCTGCCGAACCGCAGGCTCAGCTCGCGCAGGCTCAGCACCGTACGGCCCGCGGGCACGGCGGTGTGCGGCAGGCTCACCCGGATCTCGGCGTCGTCGCGGATCGCGTCCGCGGCCTCCTCGCGCCGCTCGCGCGCCTCCTCCAGGCGTTCCTCGTGCAGACCGCGAAGCTTGTCCGCGGACTCCTGCGCCGATCGCTTGCGCTCGCCGGCGACGATCCTCGGGGCCCGCCGCTGGGCGTCCAGCTTCTTGCTGAGCCGCTGGCGGCGCGCCACCTTGATCTGGGTCTCCTCCAGCTCGCGTTTCTGCCGCCGCACGTCCGCCTCGGCGGCCCGCAGCATCCGCCCGGCCGCCTCCTGTTGTACGGCCAGGGCCTCCTCGTAGGCCGACCAGCCGCCGCCGTACCAGGTGACCGATCCGGCGCGCAGCTCGGCGATGCGGTCCACCCGCTCCAGCAGGTCGCGGTCGTGGCTGACCACGACCAGCACGCCGGAACGCCAGGAGTCGACGGCCTCGTAGAGCCGGCGGCGCGCGAACAGGTCGAGGTTGTTGGTCGGCTCGTCGAGCAGCAGCACGTCGGGACGCTCCAGCAACAGCGCGGCCAGGCGCAGCAGAACGGTCTCCCCGCCGGACAACTGCCCCACGGTGCGGTCCAGCTCGACGTCGCCGAGCCCGAGGGAGCCCAGCGTCGCCAGGGCTCGCTCCTCGACGTCCCAGTCGTCGCCGACGGTCTCGAAGTTCTCCTCGCGCACGTCTCCGGCCTCGATGGCGCGCAGCGCGGCGCGCCGCTCGGCGATGCCCAGCGCCTGGTCGACGCGCAGGGTCGTGTCGAGGGTGAGGTTCTGCGGCAGGTAGGCGAGGCTGCCGCCCACGGTCACCGACCCCTGGGAGGGGCGCAGCCGGCCGGCCAGCAGCCGCAGCAGGGTGGATTTGCCCGAGCCGTTGACGCCGACCAGGCCGACGCGGCCCCGGCCGACGCTGAGGGAGAGCCCGTCGAAGACGGTCGTGCCGTCGGGCCATCGGAAGGACAGGGCGGAGCAGGTCACGGAGGCATTGATGGAATTGGCCATGGTGGTTCTCGCAGTCGCACGCGGTGGATGGGGACTTCGTGTGCGAGCACCACGCGGCGACCGGGCCGGAAGAGGGGTGCGGCGGCCCTCCGAAGGGTGAGGACGGCTCATGCACCGAGGTCGCATTCCACGCGGGGTCACGGGCGGCCGGGAAGGCAGGCTGCGGCGTGACGTGTACGGACCAGACCGTACCGCGCGGTGTTCGCGGACCTCAGATGCGCAACGTCCACCTCTATCGGAGACGACAGGACCCTGGAACCCTACCCCGGTCGCTCGCCGGAGTCGCCGGATTTATCACCCCTAAGGCGGGTGCCGCGTGGCGGAGTGCCGCCCGCGCCGGGCCCGGGTTAGGTTCGAGGAAGACCCGGAGCGAGCGGAGGGGGCCGCGCCATGGCCGTGCAGCTGAACCACACCATCGTCGAATCCACCGACCGCGACGGCACCGCGGCCTTCCTGACCGATCTGCTGGGGCTGGAGCCCGCGCCCCTGTTCGGCCCGTTCCGCGTGGTCGAGCTGGGCAACGGCGTCTCCCTGGACGTGATGCAGAGCGGCGGTCCGGTGCACCCGCAGCACTACGCCTTCCTGGTCACGGAGGAGGAGTTCGACCAGATCTGGGACCGGATCAAGGGTCGCGGCCTCACGTTCTGGGCCGACCCGCGCCACGACCAGCCCGGCACCGTCAACACCCACGACGGCGGCCGCGGCCTCTACTGGTCCGACCCGGACGGCCACAACCTGGAGATCATCACGCGCCCGTACGGCGGGTGAGTGGTCGCGCCGGTCGCCGGAGGCAGGTGGTTCGGCGGCCGCCCGCGATCAGCACGGTCACGTCGTGGTCGCCGGGGACGAACCAGGCGCCGAGCCGGACCCCGTCGTCCGCGCTGAACGACACGTCGCGCGCCCCCGGGATCATCTCGGCGGCGGGCGGCACCGGCTCGCGGCGCACTGCTTCCCGGCCTCGCGTACGTCTTGGCGAAGGTTTTAAGTCAGTCGCTTGACTTTGATTCGCGGGCTCTGGTTGCCTGACGGTGAAGGTTGACCAGAGAGGTGACGATGAGCCAGGACATCAGTAAGCAGCCGCTGAGCTATCCCCTTCCGAACGACGCGCCGCTGGAGCCGCCGGCCGAGTGGGCGCTGCTGCGCCGCCAGTGCCCGGTCGCGCGGGTCGAGCTGCCCAGCGGGGACGAGGCCTCCCTGCTGACCCGCTACGAGGACGTCAAGCAGGTACTGGCCGACCCGCGCTTCACCCGGCTGCTCAACGCCGACGACGCGGCGCGGCTGTCGGCCGACGACTCGGGCGGGCTGTTCAGCAGCGAGATGGCGCAGGTGATCCCCGACAGCGGCGAGGGGCACCAGCGCTGGCGGCGGCTGGTCGGCAAGTGGTTCACCGCCAAGCGGATGGCCGCGCTGCGACCCGTGATGGAGGAGATGGCCGACCAGCTCATCGACGACATGGTCAAGCGCGGCCGGCCCGCCGATCTCAAGGCGAGCCTGGGCTTCCCGCTGCCCGTGTACGTGATCTGCGACCTGCTCGGGGTGCCCGCCGCCGACCGCGACAGGTTCGCGTACTGGTCCGACACGATGCTCAACCTGACCAAGTTCGCCAAGGCGGAGATCGACGCCGCGCAGGCCGAGTTCGCCCAGTACATGTCCGAGCACGTCGCCGCCAAGCGGGAGCAGCCGGGCGAGGACCTGATCAGCGAGCTGATCAGGAGCGCCGACGCCGAAGGCGGCGGGCTGTCCGACGTCGAGCTGCTGGTCACCGGGATCGCGCTGCTGGTGGCCGGGCACGAGACGACCGCCAACATGATCGGCAAGATGGTCGGCATGCTGCTGGCCGACCGCACCCGCTGGGAGCGCCTGCTGGCCGACCGGTCGCTGGTGCGCACGGCCGTGGAGGAGTCGCTGCGGTTCGACGCCAACTCGGGCTTCGGCCTGCCGCGCTACCTCCGCGAGGAGACCGAGGTCGGCGACACGGTGCTGCCGCGCGGCACGACCGTGATCTGCAGCATGGCCGCGGCCAACCGCGACGAGAGCGTCTTCGACGGCGCCGGCGAGATGGACCTGGGCCGTAGCCCCAATCCGCACCTGTCCTTCGGCTCCGGGGCGCACTCCTGCCTGGGCCAGGCGCTCGCCCGCACCGAGCTGCAGGTCGTGCTGGAGGTGCTGCTGCGCAGGCTGCCGACCTTGGAGCTCGCCGTGCCGGTGGACGACCTGCCGAAGGTGGACGGCCTGGTCGTCGGCGGGTTGCGCGAAGTCCCGGTGCGGTGGTGAGGAATGGCGGCCCGAGCCGAGCGGGTCAACGCGACGCGTGAGCAGATCCTGGCGGCGGCGGAGCGGCTGTTCGCCGAGCACGGAGTGTTCGCCGTGTCCAACCGCCAGGTCAGCGAGGCCGCCGGGCAGGGCAACAACGCCGCGGTCGGCTACCACTTCGGCACCAAGACCGACCTGGTGCGCGCGATCGTGCGCAAGCACGTGGAGCCGATCGAGCGCATCCGCACCCGCATGCTGGCCGAGGCCGGCGACTCCGCCGAGGTACGGCACTGGGTGGCCTGCCTGGTGCGCCCGTTCACCGAGCATTTGGCCGCCCTGGGCAACCCCACGTGGTTCGCCCGGTTCAGCGTCCAGGTACTGACCGATCCCGCCCTGCGCGACATCATGATCGACGAGGCGCTCACCTCGCCCACGCTCCTGGACATCCTCGACGGGCTCAACCGCTGCCTGCCCGAGCTGCCGCCCGAGGTGCGGGCCGAACGCGGTGACATGGCCTCGCACCTGCTGCTGCACATGTGCGCCGAGCGCGAACGCGCGCTCGCCGACGGCCTGCCCACCCCCCGCGCCGGCTGGCACGGCGCGGCCACCGGGCTGATCGACGCGATCGCGGCGGTGTGGACGGCCCCCGTCACACCCGACGCGACCTGATACAGAAAGGAATCCCCTGATGAAAGTCATCGTGGACGAGGCCAGGTGCTGCGGCGCCGGCCAGTGCGTGCTGCTCGCGCCAGAGGTGTTCGACCAGCGTGAGGACGACGGGATCGTGCTCCTGCTGGAGGCCGAGCCGGCCGAGCACCTGCACGCTACGGTACGCGAGGCCGCGGCCGTCTGCCCCGCGTCCGCCATCGAACTGAGCGACGCCGGGTGAGCGTTCCCGCCGGCGTCGTGGTGGTCGGCGCCTCCGCCGCCGGGCTCGCCACGGCCGAGGCGTTGCGGCGCAAGGGCTACCGGGGCGGCCTGACCGTCCTGGGTGCCGAGCCGCACCTGCCCTACGATCGGCCGCCTCTGTCCAAGCAGGTCCTGTCCGGCGCCTGGGCCCCTGACCGCGCCCGGTTGCGGCCACGGGAGGCGCTGTCTGCCCTGGGCGCCGAGTTCCTGCTCGGTGACCCGGCCGTCGGGCTGGACGTGGAGCGGCGCGCGGTCCACACCACGTCCGGCCGCACCCTGCGCGCCGGCGCCGTGGTGGTCGCCACGGGACTGCGTCCGCGCACGCTGCCCGGACAGGACGGGCTGGCCGGGGTCCACGTGCTGCGCACCCTCGACGACGCGCTCGCGCTGCGGGCCGACCTGCGGGCCGACCTGCGGGATCCGGCGCGGCTGGTGGTGGTCGGCGACGGGGTGCTCGGCGCCGAGATCGCCGCCACCGCGCGCGAGCTGGGAGCGGCGGTCACCCTGGCCGGCCCCGAGCCCGCGCCTCTGACCGGCAAGCTCGGACCGATGATCGCGGGACTGCTCGCCGAGCGCGGCGTGCGGCTGCGGCCGGGCGCCGGGGTCAGCGGGCTGGACGGGCACGACGGGCGGGTCACGGGCGTGCGCCTCGTTACCGGCGAGGTGCTGCCGGCCGACGTGGTCGTGGTCGCGATCGGGGCCGTCCCCGAGACCGGCTGGCTGGCCGGCAGCGGCCTGCGGCTGGACGACGGTCTGGTGTGCGACTCCCGCTGCCGGGCCGCCCCGGGCGTCTACGCCGCCGGCGACGTGGCGCGCTGGCACCACGACACGCTCGGCACGCTGATCAGGCTGGAGAACCGCACCAACGCCACCGAACAGGCCGGCCTGGTCGCGTCCTGCATCCTGGGCGACGACCGGCCCTACCGCCCTGTGCCCTACTTCTGGACCGACCAGTTCGACGCCAGGATCCACGTCCACGGGACCCCGTCCGCCGGCGCCGAGATGACCGTCGTGGACGGCGACCCGGCCGCACGCCGCTTCGTCGCGCTCTACCACCGCGACGCCACCATCACCGGCGTCCTCGGCTGGAACATGCCCAAGCAGGCCCGCCTGTGGCGCGGCCGGATCGGCGACGCCGTGGCCGGCCTCGCTCCCGCCCTGTGACGACACGCAGCGCGGCGGAGCACACCCGTCCGGCGTTCCGCCGGCGCGAGGGCCAGGTCGAGACAGGAACCCTGACCGGCGGCCGTGGGATTCCTCCTCGTTGACGAGGGGAGGATGTCAACCGTCAGAAAGGTGCCAGAGACGACCGGTGAGCGGTGCGGACATCTCTCCGGGTCGGCAGGGCGGCGGACGGGGGATCCCATGAAGATCGTGGTCATCGGCGGCAGCGGACTCATCGGCAGGAAAGTGGTGAACGACCTGCGCGGGCGCGGTCACGAGGCGGTGCCCGCGTCGCCGTCCTCGGGCGTCGACACCCTCACCGGCGCCGGCCTGGCGGCGGCTTTGCAGGGCGCGCCGGTGGTCGTGGACGTGTCCAACTCCCCCTCCTTCGAGGACAAGGCGGCGCTGGACTTCTTCAGGACGTCGACCCGCAACCTGCTCGCCGCGGAGGCGGAGGCGGGCGTCGGACATCACGTCGCGCTGTCCGTGGTGGGCACCGAGCGGTTGTCCGAGAGCGGCTACTTCCGCGCGAAGAACGCGCAGGAGGAGCTGATCAAGGAGTCCTCGATCCCCTACTCGATCGTCCGGGCGACGCAGTTCTTCGAGTTCGTCAAGAGCATCGCCGAGGCGGGCTCCGAAGGCGACGCGATCCGCATGCCGACCGCGCTCATCCAGCCCATCGCGGCCGGCGACATCGCCGACGCCGTGGCCGACGTGGCCGTCGGCCCGCCGGTGAACGGCGTCGTCGAGGTCGCCGGGCCCGAGCGGTTCCATCTCGACGACCTCGTACGGCGCGGCCTGAGCGCGTGGCGCGATCCGCGCGAGGTGGTGCCCGACCCCCACGCGCGCTATTTCGGCATCGAACTGGCCGAGGACACCCTCATCCCCGTCGGCGAGGCGCGCATCGCCGAAACCCGCTTCGCGGACTGGCTCGCCCGCCCGGCCACCTAGCCGGAGCAGGCCGGAGCCCGGCCACCGCGAGCCGGGGCGGGCTATGGTCTGGCAGATGGGTGACGCGCGAAGGGCGACGGCGGCGGACGCCGCGGAGCTGGTACGACTGCGGAGCGTGATGTTCGCCGACATGCCGGGACAGGAGTCTGGCGGCGACGCATGGATGGGGAGCGCCAGGGAGGCGCTGTGCCGCCGGCTGGACGAGCCGGACCCGTCGATGGTCGCGTTCGTCGTGGAGCGCCCCGACCGGCCGGGCGAGCTGGCGGCCTGCGCGGTGGGCGCCGTGGAGTTCCGGCTCGGAGGCCCGAGGAATCCCAGCGGAGTGTCCGGATACGTCTACAACGTCGTGACCGATCCCGCCTACCGGCGACGGGGCTACTCCCGGCTCTGCGTGACGGCACTGCTCGACTGGTATCGCGACCGCGGGATCACCACCGTCCACCTGCGCGCCTCCACACAGGGCGAGCCGCTCTACCGCTCGCTGGGGTTCGTCCGCACGGCCGCTCCCGCCATGCGGCTCAAGGGCTGAGCGACCGGCCGGCCCCACCAGACGTCGCGGAAGGGAGGGCGACCACCCCACCTCGGAGGAAGATCGCGATGGCGCATTGACAAAATTGATTTTTATATTCAAGATTCCTTTTGAAAAGGTACGCGCATCCCGAGGAAATGAGTGCACATGAGTCATGCCTGGCAAGCGCCCGAGACGGCGCCCGTAGCCACCTCGTCCAGGACGACGCCCCTTCTGTGGTGCGGTGTCGCCGCCGGCCCGCTGTTCGTCGCCACGGTCGTCGTCCAGGAGCTCACCCGTGACGGGTTCGATCCCGTGCGCCACGCGCTCAGCCAGCTGAGCCTGGGCGACAGCGGCTGGATCCAGACGGCCAACTTCGTCGTCTCCGGCCTGCTGGTGCTGGTTTCCGCCGTCGGCCTGCGGCGCCTGCTGCATCCGGGTCCCGCCGGGACGTGGGGGCCATTACTGATCGGCCTGTACGGGTTCGGGCTGATCTGGGGCGGCGTGTTTCCCACTGATCCGGCCGCCGGTTTCCCACCAGGCACGCCTGACGTGGTGAGCGAGCCGAGCTGGCACGGCATGCTGCACAACCTGGCCCCGGTCTTCACCGGCCTGACCCTGATCGTGGCCTGCCTGGTCTTCGCCCGCCGCTTCGCCCGGCTCGGGCAGCGCGGGTGGGCGGCCTACTGCCTGGTGACCGCGCCGGCCTACCTCGTCCTCGGGTTCGCCGCCTTTCCGCTGGCGGACCTGAGATGGCTGCTGCTCGGCGGGGCGCTGATCTGGCTGTGGGCGTCGGCGGTGACCTTCAGGCTCATCACCGAATCGAGGACGGCCGGTCAGCGGTAGCCGGTCTCGCCGTCGCGCAGCCGGTACGGTCAGGCCCGGGTCAGCCAGGCGTGGCACAGCCACCAGGCGTCCACCGCGCCGAACGTCGCGTACGGGTCGATCCCGGTGACGTCGGCGAAGCGCTGCAGCCGGTTGCGCACCGTGTTGGGGTGCACGAACAGCGTCTCGGCCGCCCTGGCCACGTCGCGGTCGGCCTCCAGCCAGGCGCACACCGCGCGGGCGATCGGCTCGGCCCGCGTGCCGAGTGCCGTCCACGCCGGGCGGTGATGGTCGAGCAGCACCGCCGCCAGCTCGGTACGGTCGGCCATCGCGGCCAGCGCCGGCACCCTGGCGACGTGCACCACGCCGTCCCGGCCCGTCGACTCGGCGGCGTTCAGCGCGGTGATCGCCAGACGTCGTACGGTCGCCAGTTCCTCGGGATCGGCGGGACCGGCGAGCCCGGCCACCGTCCCTGGCCTGGCGGCGCGGCCCGACGGAGCCCGGCCGAGCACCCCGACCAGCAGGCCGTCCACCACCGCGCACAGCACCGGGGGCTGCTCACGCAGCGAACGCTCCAGGGCCGTCGCGGCCTCGCCCGGACGGGCGGCCACCACCCACAGGCCGCCGGTGACCGGCAGGCCCGCCTCGGCCGCCGCCAGCGCGGCCGCCGAACCTCCGTCGAGCAGGCGGCGCAGGATCGACGCCTCCCGATCCCAGGTCCGCGGGCCCTGCACCGCCTTCGTGGCATGGTGCGCCGCGATCAGCCTGGCCCGCATGGCCTCCGCCCAGTCGTCGTACAGCTCGCGAGCGTCCAGCAGGCGATCAGGACTGACCCCTGCCGCGCCGGCGACCTCCCGGGCCCGCGACCAGATCGCCCGCTCGGCCACGTGGATGGCCCCCAGAACCGCCTCGATGGGCACGCCCTGCCGGGCCCGCGTGACGGCGAGCTCCTCCACGAACGACAGCTCCGCCTCCGTCGGGCCGCGCCTGGCCGCCAGCGCCCGGGTCGCCGCCACGAGCAGCGCGCGGGTGTGCCCGGCGATGTCAGGCGACGGCAGGACGGCGATCTCCCGCACCTTCGCCCGCACCACGGACACGACCGACGCCATCAGGTCGGCGTCGCCGGCGATCCGTTCGATGAGGTCGCCCACGGGAGTCCAGTCGTCGCGAGAATCCACCCCGTGATCGTGCCCGAGGTTGTGATTCCTCACAACCCGGGACGGCAAAACCGTAAGGAGGACCATGGTCCGGGCCCCGATCAGGCCATACGTTGGAAACCGCCACAACAGGCGTCCACAGGCGGGTGGTGACCCCACTCGCCGCGCCCTCTGACGTAGCCGCGCCCCTCGAGGAGAACGCCCCCATGCTCCCTGCCTGCCGTGTCGCCGTGATCGGCGCCGGAGCGGCCGGACTCGCCACCACCAAGGCCCTGCTCGACGCCGGCCTCGACGTTGTCACGTACGAGAAGGGCGACCGGCCCGGCGGCCTGTGGGCCCGCGACAACAGCAGCGGCCTGTCCCCCGCCTACGCCTCCCTGCACCTCAACACCAGCAAGGGCCGCACCGAGTTCGCCGACTTCCCGATGCCCGCCGAGTGGCCCGACTACCCGTCGGCCGACCACGTGGCCGGCTATCTCGCCGACTACGCCGAGACTTTCGGCCTCACCCCGCATCTGCGGTTCGGCGCCACGGTCGGCTCCGTCGAGCGCGATGGCGCCGGGCACTCCTGGACCGTGACGACCGAATCGGGAGAGACCGGCCGCTACGACGCCGTCGTCGTCGCCAACGGCCATAACTGGGACCCGCGGCTGCCGGATCCCGGCTACCCCGGCACGTTCGCCGGCACCCAGATGCACGCCCACGACTACCGCGTTCCCGACGTCTTCCGCGATCGGCGGGTGCTGGTGGTGGGCATGGGCAACTCCGCGATGGACATCGCCGCCGACGCCTCCAACGTCGCGCGCGGCCCCGTCCTGCTCTCCGCCCGTCACGGCGTGCACATCGTGCCGAAATACCTGTTCGGCCGGCCCGCCGACGCGACCGGCGCCGCCATGTCCGCGCTGCCCTGGCGGCTGCGCCAGCGCATCGCCGAGACCCTGCTCAGGCTGGCCGTCGGCGCCCCGCAGAGCTACGGACTGCCCGCCCCCTCGGGCGGCCTCTTCCAGAACCACCCCACGATCAGCGACACCATCCTGCACCGCCTCACCCACGGCGAGGTGGCCCCCCGGCCGGGCGTCGACCGTCTCGACGGCGAGCGCGTCGTCTTCACGGGCGGCGCCTCCGACCCGGTCGACGTGATCGTCTGGGCCACCGGCTACCGCGTGACCATGCCCTTCCTCACCTCACACTGGCTCGGCGACGATCCGGAACGGCTGCCGCTGTACCAGCGCATCTTCCACCTGCGGGATCCGAGCCTGGCCTTCGTCGGGCTCATGCAGTCGACCGGCGCGGCACTGCCCATCGTCGAGGCCCAGGCCAAACTGGTCGCGGCCCACCTGTCCGGCCGCTACGCGCTGCCCTCCGCAGCGGAGCAGCGGCGCTCCGTCGCCCGCGCGCTGCGCGCCGCCACAGAGCGGTGGGGCGACCGGCGCCCGGCCATGCGCGTCGACTTCGACCGCTACGTCGCCGCGCTGCCGCGCGAGATGAAGGCCGGCCGGGCGCGGCTGCTGCGCGGCGCCCGGCCGTTCACCCCTACCCGCCGCGAGGAGACCCGCGCGTGAGCACTTCCCCCGCCTCCCCCGCCTCCCCTGGTTCCCCTGGCCGTACGACCGGCCGCCGCCGTGACGCGCGCGGCCTGCGCGTCATCGTCACCGGTGCGTCCGGCACGTTCGGCCGGGCGATCAGCGCCCGGCTGGCCGGGCTCGGCGCCCACGTCGTCGGCCTGGACCTGGCTCCGCGCTCTGACGACCCGGTCGAGGTCCTGGCCTGCGACATCACCGACGACGCCGCCGTGCCCGCCGCCGTGGCGGCCGCCATCGCAAAGCTCGGCGGCCTCGATCTGCTGATCAACAACGCCGGCGTCGGCGGCCCCGCCCCGGCCGAGCTGCCGCCCGGAGCCGAGGCCCGCCGCCAGCTCGACATCAACCTGCTCGGCACCTGGCGTGTCACCGCCGCCTGCGTGGACGCCCTCGTCCGATCCCGCGGCCGGGTCGTCATGCTCTCCTCGCGGATGGCCGTCATGCAGCTGCCTCTCGCGGCCGCGTACGGCGCCTCCAAACGCGCGCTCGTCGCGTACGCCGACGCGCTGCGCCTGGAGATCGGCACCCATGTCACCGTCACCTGCGTCTACCCGTCGGCGGTGCGCAGCCCCATCCACGACTCGACCGCCGCCGCCGGCCTGTCGCTGGAGGGCATGAGCAGCTACGAGCCGCTGGAGGGCGTGGTCGACGCGGTGCTCCGCGCCGCGCTCGGCCGTCGGGCCCGCCGCGACCTGGCGACCACCCGCCGCGGCGCCGTCGAGCTGTTCCTGGCCCGGCACCTGCCCTCGGTCACCGACCGGATCATCGCCCGCACCCTGGCCGGCCGCGCCCGTTCCGGCGCGTTCGACGGAGCCGAGCTGGCGGCCGGGGTCGTCGCGCGCCACACCGGCACCCCCTGAGCACGGTGCCGGGCACGCCGGCTCCCCCGCCGGGTCAGGGGCGCAGCAGCACCTTGATGGCGCGGCGCTCGTCCATGGCGCGGTAGGCGTCGGCGACCTGCTCCAGCGGCAGCGTCAGGTCGAACACCTTGCCCGGGTCGATCCGCCCGTCCCACGCCCGCTCGATCATGTCGGGCAGGAAGCGGCGCACCGGCGCGGGACCGCCGCGCAGCCCTACCTGCGAGTAGAACAGCTCCTCGACCGGGAGGTCGGCTCCGTGCGGGACGCCGACGAAGCCCACGTTGCCGCCGGGCCGGGTCGAGAGCAGGGCCTGCAGCATCGACTCGTGGGTGCCGACGCACTCCAGCACGGAGTCCGCGCCGACTCCGTCGGTCATGTCCTTGACGCGGGCGACGCCCTCGTCTCCCCGCTCGGTCACGAGGTCGGTGGCGCCGAACGCGCTCGCGAGCCTCTGCCGCGTCTCGTGACGGCTCATGGCGATCACCCGCTCGGCACCGAGTTGCGCGGCGGCCAGCACACCGCACAGCCCGACGGCGCCGTCGCCGACCACGACGACGGTCGCGCCGGGCTTGACCTCGGCGGCCGCGGCGGCGTACCAGCCGGTGCCCATGACGTCCGACAGGGCCAGGAGGCTGGGCACGAGCTCGGCGGCGGGCTCGCCGGGAGTGGCCACCAGGGTGCCGTCGGCCAGCGGGACCCGGACCAGCTCGGCCTGGCAGCCGAGCATGAGCTCACGGTGCAGGCACGAGCTCTGGTAGCCGGCCCGGCAGTTGGGGCAGATGTTGTCCGAGGCGAAGAACGAGCCGATGACGAACTGGCCGGGCTTGATCGTGGTGACCTCGCCGCCGACCTCCTCGACGACGCCGACGTACTCGTGCCCGATCGGTGTGGACTCCGGGAACGGGGTGATGCCGCGGTAGTACCACAGGTCGGACCCGCACACGCAGGTGGCGACCGTGCGGAGGACGGCATCGCCGGGATCGACGACCGCCGGGGCGGGACGCTCTTCCAAGCGCACGTCGCCGGGGGCGTGAAAGACGGCTCCTCGCATGATGGCTCCTCGCTCTCGGGTCCGGGGCTCTCGGGTCCGGGGCTCTCGGTCCTGGGCTCTCAGTCATGGGCTCGGGTCACAGGCGGGACCGGCCCGCCCGCGCGTGGCCCGCCGGCCGCCGGTTGTGGAGCTCCATGGCTTGGCTCACCGGCTGACGCGGCGCCGCGTCAGCCGATGTCGTCCTCGGCCCGCTCGACGATGGTCTTGAGGGTGTTCATCGCGGTCATGGCGGCCGGCCAGCCGGCGTAGAAGGCCAGGTGGGTGATCGCCTCGACCAGTTCGTCCTTGGTCAGGCCGTTGTCCAGGCCCTTGCGCAGGTGGAACTCGATCTGGTCGGTGCGGTACAACGCGGCCAGCGCGGTGATGGTGACCAGGCTCCGGTCCCGAGGGGACAGTTCGTCCCGCTCCCAGACGTCGTCGAACAGCACGCCGTCGGTCAGCTCGACCAACTTCGGCGCGAAGTCGCCGAACCGCTGACGGGCGGCGGTGGACTGTGTGGCCATGGTCGCACTCCTCGACGGTCGCCATATAACCCCTTTTTATGGTTATTCACCTCATTCGGGGCATACCCGGCGATAGACGACATTCCGTCACCGGCAGTCCTGCTGCGCACCCGTTTTCGGGAAAACGGGCGCGTAGCAGACGTCGAGTTGAGCGACGAGCAGCTGAACACGCTGGACGACCTCCCCCCGGCCTCGGCGAGCACCACGACGAGGAGCAGACGCGGTTGATCGGCCACTGACCGGGGACCGGCCGGGGCGCTCAGACGGCGCCGGGCGTGGCCGAACCGGCCAGCCACTTGGCGCCCTCGTCATACAGGCGCTCGACGGCCGGGCCGACCAGGCCGGGCAGCCCGCCCTTCACGGTGAACCCCGCCTTGGTCTGCAGATAGCCCAGGTGGCGGTAACCGGCCGGAAAACGACCCAGCAGCTCCGCGTCCAGCGCCAACGTGGCCGCCGGGTCGACGACGTCCAGCCGGTCCTTCTCATAGATCGGCTGCCTGCGTACGAGCTTCCAGGCGCCGTCGTGGACGGCGAGGAAGTCGTAGAACCGCCCGGTGCACACGACGTCGACCTCCACGCCGTCGATCGCCGCCCGCTGGTTGATGGTCATCTTCGTCTGGGCCACCGCCCGCTCCCTCGCCAAGTCACACGTGTGACCGCCGAGGAAGTGCAGGATGTTCACCCCGGCCTCGAACCCCTCACGACTGCGCGTGATGAACTCACTGGCCGGCCCCTGGAACCAGGTGGCGCTCATCCAGCCGTCCATCGGATGCCAGAGCGTGGCGAACCGCTCCCAGAAACCGGCGTCACGCCACAACGCCTAGTTTTCCACGAGCTCGCGAATCGCGATCCTGTCCTCATCCACCTTCGCCAACGCGGACCTCCCGGTCGTCCTCGCTCGAACCCCGATGGCACCCGCCATCGGGAACCACGTCCGGCATCGTCCTGCACCGGACCTCGCGCGGTCCACCATCCGCTGCCGTCCAGTGGCAGCCGTCCAGTGGCAGCCGGCCCCGCACGTCGCGGCGGGGATCACCGATCGCGCGGGCCTGTCGGTCAAGGCCACCGAACCCGCGCCCACCCGGCCGAAACCCGCGCTCATCCATCAGAGGCTGTCGACCGGCGGCCCCGGCGCAGCAGGAAGGCGGCGAGCACGCCACCTCCCACGAGGGCCTGGACGACCACCGAGGTGGCCGGCGAAGCCGCCGGGTCGGTCAACGCGGCCAGCGTGGGGAGGCAGCCGAGCAGCGCGAGATCGACGCCGGTCAGCGCCCAGATCAGCGGCCCGGTCGGCAGGGAGCCGACCGGCGTCTCGATGACCGGCTGCGCATGGTCGACGGGCCGCCGGCCGGCCATCCGCAGGGCCGCCGCGGCCAGCGCGGGAGCGAGAGCCGGGCCCAGCAGCCACCACGGACCGCCGGGAAGGACACCGGCCACCGCCAGGCCGGCCAGTGCGAGGGTGGACCACAGGCCTGCCATCAGGGCGGGCAGCAGCGCACGCGCGGCCAGCAGGGCTCGCCCGTCCACGGCCAGCAGCCGGGCGAGGGAGGGGTTGTCGCCGTCGCGGCGTGCGCCGGTGGTGCACGCCACGGCGGCTGCCAGCGCCCCGCACAGCAGGACGCCGATCGGCAACACGGACATGCCTCCCGAGGCCTGCGCAGCCAGAGCGGGCAACGCGACGGAGCCGGACAGCACCGCCAGCCGTCCCGGGCGTCTCCCGGCCCGCCGCCACTCCTGCCAGGCCGGCGCCAGCGCCCTCCCCCAGCCGCCCGCAGCGGCGAAACCGGGCCAGGGACGGGAGCCCAGCGCCCGTCCACGCCAGTGGTCGTCCTCGGCGGCCCAGGTCAGCGCGCCGGGATCCAGGGTGACCGCGGCCGAGATCACCCGCCCGCTCCTGACCGACGAGCTCAGGAGCCGCCGAGCGGGGATGCGGTCGAGCGCCGCCCATGCCCGCCGCAGCAGCACCGCGGCCCCGGCGGCCACCAGGCCGGCCGCCGACACGGCCAAGCCGACCGGCGCGCCGGCGACGGCGGTGAGAGCCTGCCGGGCAGGGCCACTGCCCAGGACGGCCACCAGCACGGCCATCACCACGATGCCCGCGATCGCCACCCGCAGCCAGGAGTCCCACGCTCCGGCGGCCTGGGCGAGCACCGCCGCCGCCATGCCTCCCGCGCCCGCGCCGACGCCCACCACGAGTGCCGCGACCAGGCGGAGAACGAGGTTGTCCGGGGCGCCGAACGCCGACAGCGCGGCCAGGCCGAGCACCGCCCCGCCCGCCACCGCGATCACCAGCAGGACCGTCACCGCTCTGCCCAGCACCGAGCGGCGCGGCAGCGGAGACAGCACCAGCCAGGCGGCGTCGGCTGCGGGCAGCACGACAGGCCCCAGGAGGCGGGCCAAGGCGAGGTATCCCGCGTAGGCGACCATGACCAGCGCGAGCGCCGCGGCCAGCCGCGCGGGATCGACCCCGGCCGCGAGCCCGCGCAGGGTGGCGGCGAGGGGCTGGCCCAGCAGCGCCACGCCAAGGGCCGCCCCGAACACCGCGGCGTAACGATCCGACCAGGTCATCGGCCGTCCCCGGCGGGATCGGAGGTAGGCGCGCGCGGGGTTCACGACGCGGCTTCCAGCGTGATCAGGCGGGCCCCGGTGGCCGTCGCGAGCTGGAGGTCGTGCGTCGCCATGACCACCGTGCCCCCGTCGCCGGCGTAGCCCTGCAGAATCGCGGCGAGGCGGGCCCGGAACGCCGCGTCCAGCCCGCGCTCCGGCTCGTCCAGCAGCAACAGCCGGCTCGGCCGGAGCAGCGCCATCGCCAGCGACAGCCGTTGCCGCTGTCCGGTGGAGAGGGTCAGCGGGGACAGTTCGGCCCGTCCGCGCAGCTCGAACATGTCCAGCGCCTCCCCCACCGTCAGACGGGCGTCCCGGTGGACGGCACTCATCAGCTCCAGATGCTCCTGGACGCTCAATCCCGGATACCAGGCCGGCTCGTCGCCGACCAGCACGACCCGCTCCCAGAATTCGGCGGCGTCGACCGGAGGCCCGCTGAGAACCTCGATCAGGCCGCGCAGCGGCGGGCGCAGACCGGCCAGGCAGCGCAGCAACGTCGACTTGCCCGCGCCGTTCTCCCCCAGCACGGCTACGACCTCGCCCGCCGCGGCCACGAGGCCGACATCGCGCAGGACGGGGGTGTCCCCCAACTCCACCTCGACGCCGTGGGCAGCGATGATCATTTCTGACATGGCCCGAGCCTACGTGCACCAGGCGCCGCCCGGTCCCTGGGCCTACAGGACAGCGGTCACGCTATGTCCTCTTGAGAGGCGGTCCGAAAGGTGGTCGTGAACAGGGCCTCGATGCTCTCGTCGTCGAGCCCCGCCCCGTCCTGAGGAGCGCCTCGCCATCCGCGCTGCCCGCCTGGTCAACCGGTCGCCTCTGGCGCGCTCGCGGCCCGCCAGTAAGCCTCCAGGGCGGGTCTGTTTAGGACTTGGAGCCCGACACGGAGGGTGTCGGTGTCGAGGACGGGACAGAGGGCGATGTGCTCGGGTCGGGGAGGTCGCCGGGGACGGGCTTGGGCTTGCCAGAGATGCAGGAGTCGACGAAAAACTCCTTTACCTGAGCCTGCCACTGGGGCGTGCTGCCGCCAGTCTGCATGTCGGGCGGCATGTCGCTGCTCGCACCGCTGCCGTTGAAAGCGCGCTCGCACCGCGCCTTGTCGATCTTCGCCTCCTGCGAGTACAGCAGCTTGTAGGTGTCCACGCCCCGGTTGGCTGACTTGCGCAGGAAGGCCATGCGCTCGTCATAGAGGTGGAACTGCTGCAGGCCGTGGTGAGCGCAATGGCAGCAGCCGCCACGGAAACCAGAGCGATCTTGCTGGGGGATTCATGTCTCACATTGTGAAGGGCGCCGACGTTCTGGGACTGCTGGAATTGCGATGCGGAGAACGACACTCCCGACGACGACGACTAGGAGTGGACCTGGCGGACGCCCCGCCACCCATCGCACGCTGACGTTAAGCCGCCGATCATGTCAACCATCGGCGTGACGCGACAGGACCCCACGCAGGACCACACCGGCCCCCTGCAGCCCACCCCCCAGCAGCAGGCGAGCCGCGAGGCGCTGCAGCGGCCCACGATGACCGTCCGCGAGGCGGCCGCGGTGCTCGGCGTCGACCGCGGCGCCGCCTGCGCGGCCGTTCACCGCGGTGAGTTGCCCGCGCTGCGTATCGGCCGCAAGATCCTCATCCCCACCGCGCCCATCCGGGCCATGCTCGGCATGCTGCCCGCCGACGGCGGGCAGTGATGAGCATCCACCTGATCGTCGAGGTGATGGATCACGCACCCGACCTCACGCACCGCGAGCACAAGGTGCTGATCGTCTTCGCCGAGAAGGCCAACGACATCACCCGCCAGGCCTGGCCTGGCATCGACAGTCCCGAGTTCGTCCGGCGGACGCGGATCAAGAGCCGGTCCGAGCGCTACCAGGTCATCAACGAGCTCATCGCCAAGGGCGTGCTGCGCCGGGTCAGCGGCGGGCACAACGGCCGTCGCGCGGTGTTCGAGATCCCGCCGCTTGCCCCTCAGGCCACCACAGGACAGGACGGTCAGGGTCCGGGAGACCAGGACCCTTCCGCTGGGAAGCCTCCGGGAAAGCCGGACCCTACGGCAGCGGCGAAGGATCCGGAAAACCTGGCCGAAGGGGCCGGGAAAACCAGCCGAAGCGTCCGGGGAAGCTGGACCCCATCTCCTCAATCCCCTCAAGAACCCTCATCATCAGGGCGCGTACCTGCGCGATCAGCCCCCGTCGTGCGGCCCGCGCAGGTGGTGATGAACGAGCTCGGCGTCGACGCCGGCGAAGCCGCGCAGATCGCGGCCGCCGTGCAAGCCGAGCACCGGCCGCGCGACCTGGCCGGCTACCTGACCAAGCTGGCCCGCACCGGCGACCTGGCCGACTGGCAGGACCGCGTCCGCGAACAGGCCGCCCGCCAGCAGGCACGCGCGGCCGCCGGCGACCACCGCACCGCGCCGCCCTGCCCGCACGGCGAACCCGGCGGCGACCAGTTCCACCCGCGCACCGGCCGCCCCTGGTGCCCGCTATGCCGGGCCGGCGCTCCCGCCGACATCGACGCCGCCATGCTCTCGGGCAGCAGGACCGGCGGCTCATGAGGGCCACGGGGTTCCCGGACTGGCCTACGCCCGCGTGCCAGGACGGCTCGCTTCGGCCGTCCTGCCCTGAACTTTCGAGAGTTTTGCGAGGCACCACGCGCGCGGGCGCGCGCGAACGCGGTGGCGTCGCTCGCTGCCAGGCCAGCCGCTATGGCGCGAAGTGCGCGAACGCCCGGCCAGGTCGCAATTGGTGACAATTTTGCAACACTCGGCAATCAGTGGGGTGCCCTGCTCTTGTCACTAAACCTGGCAACAGGGCACACACTGCTGGTGCTAGTGTCCGGCCGGGCGGTCGCGGGCGTCGTTGATGCGCAGCGCCTTAGCGAGCTGGTCTTCCAGGATGATGATCCGGCAGGCGGCTTCCACCGGGGTGCCCTGGTCGACCAGTTCCCGGGCCCGGGCGGCCAGGCGCAGCTGGTAGCGGGAGTAGCGGCGGTGCCCGCCGCCGGAGCGTAGCGGCTCGATCAGTCCGGCGGTGCCCAGAGCCCGCAGGAACGTCGGGGTGACACCGAGCATTTCGGCGGCCGCGCCCATGCTGTAGGCGGGGTAGTCCTCATCGTCGAACCGATCCTCGAACCGGTCTTCGGCCCTGAATCCGGGCGTGGATCCGGCCGTGTGCGCGATCCTGCCGTGAGCGATCGTGTCTCCACCGGCAGCCGAGCGACGTTGACCCATACATTCCTTTCCCTGACGCGCACAGGGGGCCCCGGCGCGTGTCGCGCCAGGGCCCCGAAGAGTTCAACACCATCTACCGGCCATCCGGCCGGCTTACCGTCGTCCGCATCCGCCGTACTGCCTGGCGTGATGCGGGGATCGCGGATACGTGACCTCAGACCACCTTCCCATCTGTGGAACTGCGGTACCCGAGCGGCGAGACTTCAGCCGGCAACGGGCGATCCCGATGGCGTTCAACACTCCCTTCATCTCTATCTTCCGGACCTACTGCCCTACTTCACCTGCAGGCAGCGCGTCCACGCTCTGGGCCCCTAACCGTGCGCTGGCCCGTCACGTCCGACCTTCTGCCTCAACTTGCACTTCATCTAGCTCCGGGCAGTTCATCGTGGTGCCAATACTTCCGCTGCCCGTCGATCCGTCCTTGCGATGTGAGAAACACTAGCCCCAGCAGCCTCAAATGTCTACTGTGGCGAATGAAGATTTCCGCTGTCAGGCGTGGCAGCCTTCCGGCGGCGTCATGGAGAGCTGCTTCGCCCTGGTATCGGCGACCCGCGTGCCAGGCCGGAATGTGTGCATCAGCCGATTCCGTGATGATCGCGCCGATACGGTGACCGTCGTGGACACTGCGAACACCGTTCACTAGATCAAGGTCACCCTGCGCGAGGTTCACCCGCCGGTGTGGCGGCGTTCATCTGCCGTCGACGGCGACCGGTCCGATGGGTCTTCAAATAACGATCGTTTGTTGAAACGGCGAGAGTGGGGAAGATCGCCGTTGCCTGCTACCTGGCAGACCCGCGGCGAACCGCGGGCCTGCCACTTGGACGACCGTCACGCCTATCCGGACTGCACATTGACCGCGACAGGTTTCTCGGCCGCGGTATTCACTACCGCCCGGTCGCCCAGCGGTGTCTTCAACCGGAGTTGCACCGGATGCGGATACCCAGTCAACGTGCTGTACGTCGGCTCTTCCCAAGGCCACGGCCGATCACAGATGTCCTCCTCTACGAGAACACCGATGACGACCGTCGATGCGGACTCTTCCACAATGGTGTCGGCCACGCGCTCGCACGGCTCGGGATTCGAAGGAGGGCGGCTGAACATGACCTGCATGGTCAGCGTCCGCCCGTCGGGCGACAGCGTCACGTTCTTGACGTTCCGCCACTCCGACGTACTGCATCCCGCCACAACCAGTGAGACGCAAACCACTGCGAGTGCTCTGCTCCCCAGGCTGGTCCTGAGCGTGGCCATAGAGTCTGCCCTCCTTACCTGCGTTTCATGACGTCGCCACCGTACGACTGCCGCACTGTGGTGATGTCGGTGAACGCTACATAGCAGTCGAGCAGGGTGGAGGTGCCGCTGCTCGTGATGCCCTTGGCGACGACGGATCCATCAGATTGGAATGTGTAGATGGGGCCGCCGGAGTCTCCGCCTTCTTCCCTGAGGCATTCCGAAGCGTGCGTGGCGGGGATCGCGTTGTCCAGCAGTCCTCCGTCGGTCTTGAAGTAGTCGTTGCCTTCCACGACCTTCCAGGAGCAGTGCTGCCCGTAGTATCTGCCGCCGACGCAGAACAGATCGCCGGGTGCCGACCGTCGTTGCCAGCTCCGTTTCACCGGCCGCTTCTCCCTCGACGTTGGACCACCGATGAAGATGGACGCGGTCGGGTAGATCGAAGCGTTCGGGGTCACCAGGGCTGAGTCGCCCTGTGCCTCGTTCTTACCGGGCAGGAACACTGTGCCTATACCGTCGTCCCAGGTCGTCAGCACGCGCTTGCCGTACTCGCGCGTCCCGCCGGTGAGCGGTACGCCCGTAGGGTCGTCCACCGGGAGGCAGTGCCCGGCCGTCACCAGTCGCCTCCCAGCGGGAAGCGACCACGCGAACCCCATCGTGCACTCGAAGTCATTCTTGGTGTCGAATGCTCCGCCACCGTTGATGTATTCGTCATTGTCGTTCGCGCGACTGTCCGTGCCCGCCTGCGTCGTCAGCTGCCGGTTGTCCGTGCCCGTTTTCGTCGTCAGTCGTGCGGCGTCGGGCTTGAGCCTGATCACCACGTTGTTGACCCCGTATCGCTGGGCTAGCGCCAGGCGGAGCTCCGGTGACACGGCGTTGGCCGTGATCAATACCTTGTTCCGCTCGGGCCACGGCCGCGCGGAGATGATCGCGTCTGCTCCGGGAAGTTGAGCGCTGGTCAACTGCAGTACTTCACGAATGATCGTCACTTGCTGGCCATGGCTGGCCGTCACATCGGGGACCTGGGGGGTGAAGTTGTATGACTCCGTTGGTCCGGGTGGGCCTTCGCCGTCTTCGTCGGTGTCGCCGTCGGTGTACTCGCCCGGGATCGTCCAGTCCGTCCCGCCGTATCCGAGGTAGGCCGTACCGGACAGCAATGCAGATCCGACGGCGTGGCCGTCAGCGGTGGCCGCAGGCACGATGACCTGGCCGCTGACCATGTCCACGTACGGGTCGGCGAGCTTGTCGGCATTGGCCACGACCCGGTCGAAGGCCGCGCTCAAGGCGTGCGCCTGCGGCTCGGCCATCTGTACGGCGTCGTAACGCCAGTTCGCGGGAGCCTGGATCACCTCCACCCCGTCCGGCCCTGCCGGACTCACCACGACCGGGTCGCCGACCGGCGAGAACGTCGCCGTGAGCTTCGGCGGATCGTTGAAGTCGCTGTTCTCCGACGACGGGTAGACGCGGTAGTTCCGGACCGCCCGCTCCGTCGGCGACATCAGCACCAGCCCGTAGTTGCCCACGTCGGCAGCCCACTGCTGCGCCACCGCGGTGATGTCCCACGTCATCGGCGTCGGCGCACACGAACCGCCCACGCTGCTGCGGTTGGTCACGGCGTTCTCGGTGGTGTTGGTCGGCTGCTGGGCCCAGGTCACCGTCGCCGGGCTCCAGCCGCTCGTGACCCGGCGCACCTGGATGCCGTCGCTCACCTGTGACCCGCAGCTCGGGCCGTCGATGTTGAGCAACGACAGGGTCACGTTACTGATCTGCTGTCTCACCAGGGATGATGTGTCGAACTTCAGATAGGCGCGGCTCTTGGTTCCATCCGACTGGGTGCCGGCCATCAACGTCATGCCGCTGCCGTTGGGATCATTGGGCGTGACGCTCCACACATCCGCGTCGGAGGCAGCTGTCATACTGAACGCCGACTGGAGCGTGACCGGGTACCGCGTCGCCGGATCGGCGAGGAAACCGGGGTCCGGCTTGAGCTGCAGCACTTGCTGCGTGCCGGACTCTTCGACGGAGGTCTCGACCGCCCCGGCGCGCCCGGCGGGCTTCCGCATGTCCTTGGCGCTCCGGAGGGTTGGCGGAGAATTGACCGCGATGTTCAGCCCGGAGGCGTCCGTCACACGAAGGACGCCATCGGAGGTTTCCCGAAGAGAAAGACCCTTCCCCCGGAAGGGAATCTGGAGTTTCACGTCCTTGGCCGGCCGGGTCCGCAGCACCACGTCGTACCGGAATCCTGTCGCGAGCGCGGTGACGACGAGGTCTGCACCGGGGCCTGCCGCGTCCGGGTAGGTGGCGTGGCTGCCGTCCAGAGTCGGCGTGGGCAGCGTCGTCGGCCAGGTCAGCGAGAGGGATCGGCCGTCTTCGGGCGCGTAGGAGGTGATCGCCGCATCACCGCCACCGGACAGTGCCAGGTCGCCCTTGATGACCTTGGGCTTCACCACGCCGCCCTGTTCGCTCAGGGTGGGGTCGATCCACGCCCAGGCAGCATTCTTCTTCACCCGCACGGGCCGCGCCCACATCTCCGTGGTGATACGACCGTCGGGGTGGCGCCAGTAGCGCGTGGTCTCGGTTGCGGCGCCGAGAAGCTCGACGGGGCCTGCCGCGGTCGCAGCACCCGTCCGGGAGGTTGTCGATGTTCCTGAGGCAAGGCCAGCGTGTGCGGGGGCGGAGAGTCCAGCGGCCAGAACAGGTACTAGGAGCCCTACCAGGATTCCGAGAAGCCGGCTGCGATGTCGAGTCGTGGGAGAAAGAGAGAGAACTGAGAGTGACACAGAACTCCGATCTTGACGAAGATCATCAACAGAGCGGAAGGTAACAGTAAAGATCGGGAAAAAGCAACATCACAGACAAAGGTCGCGATACGCGACAAGACAAACTCCGCAATGTGTGTGAAATAGGTCGTTTAAGGGACGGTTCCACGACGCCGGAGCCGTCTCCGCAGATCCCCAGTTCAGACGATCACGCGATTCCCGGCGATCGTCCCGAAACCCGTTGTGACTTTCTGAAGTCGCGTGCACGGATGTCCTGCTGTTTCGGAGTCTGTGCAGAGGACTGTGAAGCACCGGATTGTCAGCAGTTCTCTGCGCTACGGTGCGTTTGTTCCGTACTCGCGTGCGCGACGGTGAGGCCCTGGGCATGGATGGCGGGCAGACGGAGATCGTTGAGCGGGGCGTGCTGACCGCCCCGAATGCGGCTTGGGATGTGGCGATACGCCAGGCGGAGCTGATCAGCCCACTGGCCGATCAGCCGCGGCTGGGATTGGCGGCCGCGAACGCGGCGGCGGACGAGCTGGGGATCTCGCGGCGTCAGGTGTACGTGCTGCTGAGCCGGTGGCGGGCTGGCGAAGGCGTCGTGTCGGACCTGCTGCCCCGGAGCTCCAGCGGCGGCCGGGGGCGACGGCGGTTGCCTGCGGCCGTTGAAGCGGTGCTGCGCGAGGTCATCGAGTCGCGGTATCTGAGCCGGCAGCGGCGTTCGCTGGCGGCGGTCTACCGGGAGGTCGTACGCCGGTGCCGCATCGCCGGCCTGCCGGTACCGGCCCGTAACACGCTGGCGCAGAGGTCCCAGCGACGCATCCCGACCGCGGTGAATTCGCCAGCCGATTGAGTGCAAGCCATGGCTCCTCCACCGGGCCACCGGCGACGTGGGCGTGTTGAACGAGGCCATCGCCTCGGGCCGGGCTGCCGTGAGGGCAACCCTCGTCGACCATCCCGACCGGCCGCGGTTCCTCAGCAATCTGGCCGCCAGCCTGCGCGCCAGCTATGAACAGACCGGCGACGCCGCGCTCCTTGATGAAGCGGTCATGCTGTCACGCGCCGCGATCGACGCCACGCCCCCCGCGCAGCCCGCCGAGAACCTCGATCAGGCCGCGCAGCGGCGGGCGCAGACCGGCCAGGCAGCGCAGCAACGTGGACTTGCCCGCGCCGTTCTCCCCCAGCACGGCGACGATGTCCCCCGCCGCGGCCACGAGGCCGACATCGCGCAGGACGGGGGTGTCCCCCAACTCCACCTCGACGCCGTGGGCAGCGATGATCATTTCTGACATGGCCCGAGCCTACGTGCACCAGGCGCCGCCCGGTCCCTGGGCCTACAGGACAGCGGTCACGCTATGTCCTCTTGAGAGGCGGTCCGAAAGGTGGTCGTGAACAGGGCCTCGATGCTCTCGTCGTCGAGGCCGGCCAGGCGGGCCTTGGCCAGCCAGCGCCGCAGCTCTCTGCGCAACGGTGCGTGCGCGGCCAGGGAGGAGTCGGTCAGCGTGCGGGTCACGAACGTCCCGACTCCGGGCCTGGCCGCCACGAGGCCCTCGTGTTCGAGCTCCCGGTAGGCCTTGAGCACCGTGTTGGGATTGATCGCCAGCCGCCCCACCACGTCCTTGACGGTCGGCAGCTGGTCACCCTCACGCAGCAGACCCAGCCGCAGCGCCTGCCGTACCTGCTGGACCAGCTGCAGGTACGGCGAGACCCCGGACCGGCCGTCCAGATGGAACTCGATCATCAATCCTCCATTTATCTAGTCACCTAGCACTTGAGGGTAACGGATGCTCAGCGGCCGTAAAGGTAGGGTGAGGGCTTGTGACGACGTTCCGGATCAGCGAAGCCGCCACACTGCTCGGAGTCAGCGCCGACACCGTCCGCCGCTGGGTCGACGCGGGGCGGCTGCCGGCCGAGCGAGACGAGCACGGCCACCGGCGGGTCGACGGCGCCGACCTGGCCGCCTTCGCCCGATCCCAGATCGACGCGGGCGGCAGCGGCCGCTCCTCGGCGCGCAACCGCTTCCGCGGGATCGTCACCGAGGTGATCAGGGACGAGGTGATGGCACAGGTGGAGATCGCCGCCGGCCCCTTCCGGGTGGTGTCGCTGATGAGCCGTCAGGCGGCCGACGAGCTGCGCCTGGAGCCAGGAGTGGTCGCGGACGCCGTGATCAAGTCCACCAACGTGGTCGTGGAGATCCCCGACCACTCACGCGTGACCAGCGGCCACCAGGAAGCCAGATAGCGGCGTTCGGCCAGGTCGCCGGGCGACCAGCCGCAGGTTGGGCGCAGCCCCCCGATCCGCATGCGGATCATGACCTCGAAAGCCACCCTTTCTTGCGTCATGAGCAAGGCGCTATGCCAACCCCGCAAGCCGGCGTTACGGTCGAATCATGAACCACCACCACCAGCACGCGGCCTCAGGGCCCGGCGACCTCGCCATGGCCGAGCTTCTGGACCTCGACGCCGAAGTGCTCCACACCTACCTGTCCGACGTGACCGCCTGGCTCGCGGAGCTCACGAGCGATCGGCACCCGCGCCGGATCCTCGACCTGGGCAGCGGAACCGGCACCGGCACCTTCGCCCTGCTGGAACGCTTCCCGCAGGCCGCCGCGACCGCCCTGGACATCTCTCCGCAGTTGCTCCACCACCTGGCCCGCAAGGCCCGCGCCCGCGGCATGGAGAGCAGGATCGAGACGGTCCAGGCGGACCTGGACGCGGCATGGCCGGCCCTCGGCACCGCCGACCTGGCATGGGCGGGCTTGTCCCTGCACCACATGGCCGACCCCGCGCACATCCTGACCGAGGCGTTCGGCGCGCTGCGTCCCGGCGGGCTGCTGGTCATCTCCGAGATGGACTCCTTCCCGAAGTTCCTGCCCCACGACCTCGGCCAGGGACGCGCCGGACTCGAAGCGCGCATCCACGCCGCACGACACAACGAGCAGCCCCGCGCGACGCACGCGGGCCCCGACGAGCTGACCCCACAGCTCCGCACGGCCGGCTTCACACTCCAGGCCAAGCGAGCCTTCGCCATCGACCTGCGGCACCCGCTCCCGGACGCCGCCCGCCGCTACGCGCGACTCTCCCTCCAGCGGGCACGCGACCACCTCGACGACCACCTCGACACCGAGGACCTGACCACCCTCGACACCCTCATCGCCGGCGACGGCCCCCACAGCGTCCTGCGCCGCGACGACCTCACCGTGCGCACATCGCGGACCGTCTGGGCGGCCAAGCGGCCCTGAGGGGCACCCAGTTAGTCAGGTGTCCTACCCTAAAGCCGCCAATCACGGCGTTCGTGGCGCGTCACGAGTTGGTTTCGAGGCTTGACCGAGCCGGATTACCCACTTACGGTCCCTAGCAAGTTAGGAATCCTTACTAATCCTCCGGCGGACGACTAACCCCCCACACCAGCTCATAGGAGACCCTCGTGCGCTTCGTCCCTCTCGCGGCGGCCGGGTTGCTGGCCCTGTCGCTGACCGCATGCACTGCGGGCAAGGAGGCGCCGCCATCGCTCGGCGCCCAGCCCAAGGCCACGACGAGCGGCACCGGCCCGGCCGCCGCCGCGTTACCCGCCGCCACGCTGGAGCTGTGGCACGGCTTCTCCACCGACGTCGAGACGAAGGCGTTCGAGGAGGCGGTCGCGGGCTTCACCACGAAGTTCCCGCAGATCAAGGTCACCATGAAGAAGGGCATCCAGGACGACCAGATCACCCAGGCGATCCGCGGCGGCAAGGCGCCCGACGTGGCGGCCTCGTTCACCACCGACAACGTCGCCCAGTGGTGCAAGAGCGGCGCGTTCCAGGACCTCACCCCGGTCATCGAGCAGGACGGCATCGACCTCGGCGTGCTGCCGGCCGCGTCCCGCGCCTACACCGAGTTCGAGGGCAGGCGGTGCACGATGCCGCTGCTGGCCGACGCGTACGGGCTCTACTACAACAAGGCGCTGATGAAGGGCGAGCGGCCGCCGAAGACCCTGACCGAGCTGACCGAGCTGACCAAGAAGCTCACGGTCCGCGACGCCGACGGCACCATCAAGGTGGCCGGCTTCATCCCCAGCTTCCAGTACTACGAGAACTCCCCCAGCCACCTCGGCCCCATGGTCGGCGCCCGCTGGTACAACGACGACGCCACCTCTGCCATCGGCGCCGACCCCGCCTGGAAGCAGCTCCTGCGCTGGCAGAAGGAGCTGGTCGACTGGTACGGCTACGACAAGCTGGAGAAGTTCCGCAAGGGGCTGGGTGACGAGTGGGGCGCCGAGCACCCGTTCTTCAAGGGCAAGGTCGCCATGGTGCTCGACGGCGAGTGGCGCAACGCCATGATCGCAGGCGACCCCGTGGCGAAGGACCTGGACTACGGCACCGCCCCGCTGCCCGTCGCCGACGACAAGCCCGAGCTGTACGGCAGCGGCTTCACCGCCGGGACCGTGATCGGCGTGCCCAGAGGCGCCGAGCACCCCCAGCACGCCTGGGAGCTGGTCAAACACCTCACCACCGACACCGACTCGCTGGTGACGCTGTCGAACGCGCTGCGCAACGTGCCCACCACCAAGGCCGCCATGGACCACCCGGACCTGGCCAGGGACGAGAACTTCGGCACGTTCCTCGACATCTTCGCCCACCCCAAGACCTCGACGCTGCCGCCCAATGTCAACAGCGTCTTCAACCAGGACGCCTTCTCCACCTTCCTCACCCAGTGGGAGAAGGGCGCGGTCAAGGACCTTGACGCCGGGCTGGCCGGGGTGGACAAGCGGATCAACGACAAGCTGAAGCTCTCCGGAGGCTGATGATGGTCTCCACCCGCGTCGCGCCCCCGCCCCGGTGGCGCGGCGACGGCGCGCGCGCCCTCCTGTGGCTGTCGCCGTGGCTCATCGGCGTCGCGCTCTTCTTCGTCTATCCGCTGCTGTCCACGGTGTACTTCTCCTTCCACCGCTACGACCTGTTCACGCTGGAGTTCATCGGCCTGGACAACTACCGTTACGCCTTCTCCGACCCCCGCGTGCTGCAGTCGGGGCTGAACACCCTGTGGCTCGTGATCTTCATGGTCCCGGCCCAGGTGCTGTTCGCGCTCGGCGTGGCGCACCTGCTGACCAAGCTGAAGAGCGGCGGCGGCATCCTGCGGACGATCTTCTACCTGCCGTCGCTGGTGCCGATGGTGGCCGGCACGGTCGCCTTCGTGTACCTGCTCAACCCGGCGACCGGCCCGGTCAACCAGCTGCTGGCCTGGTTCGGGATCACCGGACCCGACTGGTTCGGCAGCGCCGCCTGGTCCAAGCCCAGCCTCACCCTGCTCGCCCTGTGGGGCGCCGGCAACGCCATCATGATCTTCCTGGCGGCGCTGCTGGACGTGCCCAAACACCTGTACGAGGCGGCCGCGATCGACGGGGCGGGCGCCTGGCGGCAGTTCCGCAGCGTCACGCTCCCGGTGATCTCCCCGGTGCTGATGTTCTCGGCGGTCACCGGCGTGATCTACGCGGTGCAGTACTTCACCCAGGCGATGATCGCCTCCCGGGTGGCCTCCGGCGCGACCGACTCGCCCGGCACCACATTCACCCCCGGCTATCCGGACGGCTCACTGCTCACCCTGCCCCAGCATCTGTTCCACACCGGTTTCCGCGACTGGTCGATGGGGCTGGCCTGCGTGCACGCGCTGCTGCTGTTCGTGGTCGCGATGCTGTTCACGCTGGTCCTGCTGCGCCAGTTCAGCCGGGCGGAGGCGGCGTCGTGACGCGCAGGCGCGGCCTGATGTGGATCGCGCAGCACGCACTGGCCATCGCGCTCGCGCTGATGTTCCTCGGCCCGGTCGTGTTCGTGGCGCTGACCGCGCTCATGACCGACGAGCAGGCGCTCACCAGCCGGCTGTGGCCCGAGCAGTGGAACTGGGCCAACTTCGGCGAGGTGTTCGCCCGCTCGGAGCTGCTCACCTGGACGGCCAACACCTTCGTGTACGCCTCGCTGGCGACGCTGTTCATGCTGGTGTCGTCCATTCCCACGGCCTACGCGCTGGCCCGCTTCCGCTTCCGGGGGCGCACGGCGGCCTTCCTCGTGGTGATCAGCGCGATGATGCTGCCGCCGCAGGTCGTCGCGGTGCCGATCTACCTGGTGTGGGCCCGGCTCGACCTGACGGACTCGCTGTGGCCGCTGATCCTGCCGATGCTCTTCGGCGACGCCTTCTCGATCTTCCTGCTGCGCCAGTTCCTCATCACGATCCCCCGCGACTACACCGACGCGGCCAAGGTCGACGGCTGCTCGGACGTGCGGATCCTGTTCACCGTCATCCTGCCGATGGCCCGTCCCGCGATCGCGGCGGTGGCGCTGTTCTCGTTCTTCTACTGCTGGAACGACTACTACGGGCCGCTGCTGTACGCCGGAGTCGACCAGGAGGGCTGGACCCTGTCGCTCGGGCTGGCCACCTTCAAGGCCTTCCACAGCGTGCAGTGGAACCTCACCATGGCCGCCACCCTGCTGGTGACCGCCCCGGTGATCATCGTTTTCCTCTTCGCCCAGCGGGTCTTCATCGAGGGCGTGACATTGACGGGAGTGAAAGGTTGAAACTCGCCGTGGTCGGGGGCGGCTCGACGTACACGCCTGAGCTGGTCGACGGGTTCGCGCGGCTGCGGGAGGAGCTGCCGCTGACCGAGCTCGCCCTGGTGGACCCGGCCGCGGAGCGGCTGGATCCGGTCGCGGGCATGGCCCGCCGGATGCTGCGCGCGGCCGGGCACCCGGCCGTCGTGACCGCGACCGCCGACGTGCGCGAGGGCGTCGCCGGGGCGCGGGTCGTCCTGCTGCAACTCAGGGTGGGCGGACAGGCGGCCCGAGAGGTGGACGAGACGCTGCCGCTGCGCTGCGGCTGCGTCGGCCAGGAGACGACCGGCGCGGGCGGGCTGGCCAAGGCGCTGCGCACGGTCCCGGTGGTGCTGGACATCGCCCAGGTGATCGCCGAGCACGCGCCCGAGGCGTGGATCGTCGACTTCACCAACCCGGTCGGCATCGTCACCAGGGCGCTGCTGGACGCGGGGCACCGCGCGATCGGGCTGTGCAACGTGGCGATCGGCTTCCAGCGCCGCTTCGCCGCCGCGCTCGGCGTCGAGCCGTCGCGGGTGTCGCTCGGCCACGTCGGCCTCAACCACCTCACGTGGGTGCGCTCGGCGCACCTGGACGGGGCCGACGTGCTGCCGGACCTGCTCAAACGGCACGGCCCGGAGATCGCCGCCGAAGTCGGGCTGCCGGCCGAGCTGATCACCAGGCTCGGCGCGGTGCCGTCGTACTACCTGCGCTACTTCTACGCCCACGACCTCGTGGTCGAGGAGCAGCGCACCGCGCCGACGCGGGCCTCCGAGGTCGCCGCCCTGGAGCGGCGGCTGCTGGAGCTGTACGCCTCACCGTCCGCCGACACCAAGCCCGAACTGCTGGAGAAACGCGGAGGCGCCTTCTACTCCGAGGCCGCCGTGGCGCTCATCGCCTCGCTGCTCGGCGACCGCGGCGACACCCAGGTCGTCAACGTCCGCAACGGCGGCGTCCTGCCGTTCCTGCCGGACGAGGCGGTCGTCGAGGTCCCGGCCAGGATCACCGCCTCGGGGGCCGTGCCGCTGCCCGTCGCCCCCGTCGAGCCGCTGTACGCCGGGCTCATCGCGCACGTGTCGGCGTACGAGACGCTCGCCCTCGAAGCCGCCCGGCGCGGAGGGCGTGAGCGGGTCGCCGACGCGCTGCTCGCCCACCCGCTCGTCGGCCAGGAGCACCTGGCGCGCGAGCTGACCGGGCTGCTGCTGGAGGCCAACCGCCCGCACCTGCGCTGGGCGGGAGCTCGGTGAGGACGATCCTGGCGGTCGACGGGGGCAACAGCAAGACCGACCTCGCGCTGGTGACCGAGGACGGCACGGTGCTCGCCACCGGCCGGACCGGCCCGTTCACGCCGCAGAGCGCCGGGGTGGACGCCGCCGCGGACGTGGTCGAGCGGGGGGCCAGGGCGCTGCGCGACGGCATGGCCGCGCCGTACGCCGACGTGATGGCGGCTTACCTGGCCGGGGCGGACTTCCCCGCCGAGGAGGAGGCGCTGCGCGCCGAGTTCCTGGCGCGCGGCTGCGCGGGCGAGGTGTCGGTGGCCAACGACACCTTCGCGGTGCTGCGCGCGGGTGCCTCCCTGCCCTGGGGGGTGGTCGTGGTGTGCGGGGCCGGCATGAACGCCGCCGGCGTCTCCCCGTCCGGCGACACGGCGCGCTTCCCCGCGCTCGGCAGGCGCAGCGGCGACTGGGGCGGCGGCGAGGAACTGGCCGAATGGGTGCTCTGGCACGCCGCCCGGATGGAGGACGGGCGTGGCCCGGCGACGGCGCTGGCCGAACTGGTCGTCACGCACTTCGGCACGGCGAGCGTCGCGGAGGTGGTGCTCGCCCTGCACTTCGGCGAGCTGGACCCGGCCCGGCTGCACGAGCTGGTGCCGGGCCTGTTCGCCGTCGCGGCCGGCGGCGACGCCGTGGCCAGGGGCGTGGTCGCCCGGCAGGCCGAGGAGGTGGCCGTGATGGCCAGGGTGTGCCTGGAACGGCTCGACCTGCTCGACACGCCTGCCGAGGTGGTGCTCGGCGGGAGCGTGCTGACCGCCCGGGACCCGTACCTGCACGGCCTGATCGAGGCCGCGATCGGCGCGAGCGCGCCGGACGCGCGGGTCGTGGTCAGCGCCCTCCCCCCTGTCGCGGGCGCCGCGCTGGCCGGGCTGGACCTGCTCGACGCGGCCGAGGCCGCGCGGACCCGAGTTCGCGATCATTTCAGGAGGAGCAGTTGACATCCTCCCGGCTCTGAAGAACCGGGATTCCAACCGTCGCCGGTTGGTCTTCCTGCTTCACCGCCGGTCGCCCGCCCGAGAGAGGACTCTCGTTGAGGTCTTACACCGGCTCCACAGGCGTTTCACCTCTCCGCAAGCCCTGCGGCGAGGATGTTTCCGATCATTCGTCCGGTGGCGGGCGCGGTCGTCAACGGCCCCAACGACGCGAAACTGTTCGCCGACGGCCTGGGCGAGCACTTCGCGGAGATGCCCCCCTGCCCGGCCGACGGCAAGGACCGCCACGAGCGCTTCACCGGGCACGGCAGCCGCTTCGTCGACGACGTGCGCTCCTGGCAGGCCTCCGAGCCGGCCGACGATTTCGCGGCGATCGCCCTGTACGCTCTCACGTTGACGTCCTCACCTTGACGTCGACGTGACGCCCTTCGACGCGGAGGTGACGTGAAGCCCCCTGTCCACGGGACGCCGAGGCTGATGCGCGCGATCAACGACCGCGCCGCGCTCCGCATCCTGCTGGAGAAAGGCCCGCTGACCCGCCCCGAGCTGAGCGAGCTGACCGGCCTGTCCAAGCCGACGGCGTTCCAGCTCCTGGCCCGCCTGCAGGAGGCGGGGCTCGTGGTCAACGACGGCGTCCGGGCGGGCCAGCCCGGACGCACCGCCGAGGTCTACCGGGTCAACGCCGCCGCCGCGTACGTGGCCGCGCTGGACGTCACACCTGAGCGGATCGACGTACAGGTGGCCGACATCACCGGCGCCGTCGTCGGCGCGGCCGGCTCACCCGCCCCGTCGCCGATGGGCGGCGGCCTGGTCGGGCAGTTGCGGGAGGCGGTCGAGGCGGCGCGGCCGCCCGGCCCGCTGCGCCGCGTCGTCATCGGCGTGCAGGGCGCCGTCGACCCCACGACCGGCAGGCTCGACCACGCCACCGCCGCGGACATGCCCGGCTGGCAGATCCCCGACCTGGTGCCCACACTCGGCGACGGGCTCGGCGTCACCGTCGACGTGGAGAACGACGTCAATCTCGTCGCCCTCGCCGAGCAGGCGCACGGCGCGGCGGCCGACTGCCCTGACTTCGTGCTGCTGTGGGCGGGTGAGGGGCTCGGCGCCGCCCTCGTGATCGGCGGACGGCTGCACCGCGGCTTCTTCGGCGGCGCCGGCGAGGTCGGCTACATGCCCGTCCCCGGCGCGGCCACCGCCCTCGACGGCGGCCGGTTCAGCCACCACGGCTACCAGGCGCTGGCCGGCGGGCCGGCGGTGCGGGACCTGCTGCGCTCGTACGGCGTCCAGGGGGCCGACTTCCAGGAGTCGATGGCAATGGCGGTGCGCCTGGCCGAGGGCACCGGGAGGGCCGCCGAGGAGGCGGTCGCGGGCCTGCGGACGGTGGCCGCCCGGGTCGCGCTCGGCCTGGCGACCATCGCCTCGGTCGTCGACCCGGGGCTCGTCGTGCTGGCCGGGGGCCTGGTGTCCGCCGGGGGCGAGCGGCTGCGCGACCTCGTCGAGCGCGAGCTGCGGGCACTCGACGTCGGGCGGCTGCGGGTGCGGCTGTCGGCCGTCCGGGGCAACCCGGTGCTGGTGGGCGCGATGGACCTGGCTCTCGCCCGGGTCAGGGACGAGGTGTTCGGGCAGGTCACCCGCGATGGTGGCCCGGCTAGCACGGGCCACTGACGGCGGGCGCCTTTACATTGTAGATTCGTGGGGGATGTCCGACAGGCCGGAGATCGCCCTCCGCAGGCGGGCCGCGCGTCCGGCCGGGGTCTTGGCCGTCAGCAGCGGCAGGATCACCTGGTAGCGGTCTGTCCTGCCGAGCGCCTCGAAGCGGACAGCGGCCTCCGGGCAGTCCGCCAGCGCCTCGGCCAGGTCGGGCGGGACAGTGGCCTCGCGCTGGGAGGGGTAGGCGGCCGCCCAGCGGCCGTCGGCCCGGGCGGCGGCGACCTCCGCCAGACCCGGCGGCCGCATGCGCCCGGCGGCGGTCAGCCTCTCGACGTGCCCGACGTTCACCTGCGACCAGGGACTGCCCTTGCGGCGGCGCGAGAAGCGCTGCAGGTAGCAGTGCTGATCATGGGACTTGCGCTGGCCGTCGATCCAGCCGTAGCACAGCGCGACCTCCAGCGCCTGCCCGATCGTGACCGTGGAGAGCGCCGACCCCTTCCTGGCGATCCGCAGCCAGATCCCGCCCTCGGTCTCGTGATGCTCGGCCAGCCACGCCTCCCACCGGGCGGCGTCCGCGAAGAGTCTCATCGGCCCAGGACCTCCAGGTAGTGCGGGTTGTACATGATGCCCAGCACGTTGCCGAACGGATCGATCACGGCGGCGGTGACGAACCCCTCGCCGCGCTCGGTGAGCGGCAGGTACGGCCTCGCCCCCATGGACGACAACCGGTCCAGTGCGGCCCGGACGTCGTCGACGTGCCAGTGCATGATCACTCCCCCGGGGTCCCTGGGCAGGCCCGGCGGGGCGTAGCTCCGGTCGATGAGGCCGAGCTCGGCCTGGTGGTCGCCGATCCGGAACTCGTAGTAGGCGGCCGGTCGGCCGTTGCCGGGCCTCTCGAAGTACGGCTCGACGCCCAGCAGTTCGGCGTACCACTTCCTGGCCGCCTCCAGGTCGTCGGCCCAGAAGTTGATGGTGGCCGGTCCTCGCAACATGTGTTGCTCCCTTCCTCTCCCCCGAACATTAGGAGCCATTGCGGAACGTTCGGTTCCGCATTGAACCCCGGTATTCGCGAGTTTCAGACCGCACTGATCCCGTCCACACTGCCCGCGCCGCAGAGGCCACCTCGCTTTGGCGCCTGGCCGGCAGATGACCACGGCTCAGGACTACGATGACCACATGACCGCTCCCCAGCACCGGTCACACCTTGCCGACCGTGCCCAACGGCTCGAAGCCGCCGCCTTTACGCTCGGTGCCGACATGGGGGATATCAAGACCGCGGTAGACCAGCTCCCGCACACGATCCGCCAGGAGATCCTCGAATACACCGAGCCCGTCTTCGGGGAAATCATGGCGGGCAACGCTTCGCTGGCCACGAAAGAACATTTGGACCAGCTTGAGCAACGTCTGAAGAACCTGATGGACACGCGCTTCGGTCAGGTTGACGCCAAACTGGACGCGCTCTTGGCGGCTCTGCAGTAACCGCCCTCGAACGGTCCCGGGCGGCAGGGCCCGTGCGGTCACCGTGGTGAACCTGGACCGCACCGGCCTCGGCACCTTCACCCGTCGGCCCTGACCTCCCCGCCTCGGGGGCGCTCAGCGGCCGAACGTTCGCCGGTAAGCGACAGGGGTGGTGCGCAGAGCGCGGTGAAACCTGCGCCGGAGGTTGACCGCGGAGGACAGGCCGACGCGGGCGGCGATCGTCTCGACCGGCAGATCGGTCTCCTCCAGCAGGGCCTGGGCCGCCGCGACGCGCCGGCTGAGCAGCCACTGCCCCGGGCTGACGCCGAGCTGGCCCGCGAACCTGCGGGCCAGCGTGCGCGCGGAGACCCCGGCGCGGGCGGCGAGCCGGTCGACGGTGAGGGGCTCGTGCAGCCGTTCGGCGGCCCAGTCGAGCAGGGGCCCCAGCGAGTCGGCCGGCCGGGCGGCCGGGGGCGCGGCGGCGTACTGCAGCTGGCCGCCCTCCCGGTGCGGCGGCATCACCATGTGCCGGGCGACCTGCGCGGCGTAGGCGGCGCCGTGGTCGGCGCGGACCAGGTGAAGGCACAGGTCGATGCCGGCGGCCGTGCCGGCGCTGGTGGCCACGTCGCCCAGATCGGCGTAGAGGGTGTCGGCGTCGACGTCGACGAGCGGGAACCGGTCTCTCAGCTCGGCGGCCATCCGCCAGTGCGTGGTCGCCCGGCGGTGGTCGAGCAGCCCGGTCTGGGCCAGCAGGAAGGCGCCGGAGCAGATCGCGACCAGGCGCGCGCCCCGCCCGTGGGCCCGGCGCAGCGCGTCGAGAACGGCCGGCGGGGCGGGCTCAAGGGGCCGCTGCCAGCCCGGGATCACAACGGTGCCGGCGTGGTCCAACGCCGCCAGCCCCGAGGTGACCGCCATGTCGTAGCCGGCCAGGGTCGGCACCGCGCCGGGGCGCTCGGCGCAGACCTGGAAGTCGTAGTGGTCGGGCAGCCCGGGACGGCGCACCCCGAAGACCTCGGCGGCGCACGCCAGCTCGAACGTGGACTGCGGCGGCAGCGCGAGCGCGACGACCCGGTGAACACCCATGGCAGGAAAGTATCTGAGAATGTCAATCCGGTCACTGTGCCGGAGAGCCTCCCCCGGCCACGATGGGAGCCATGGAACACGACGACATCCAGGTCCTGAACGTCGACGAGGTCGAGGCCGTCGAGATCGTCCCCGGAATCGTCCGGCGCCGGCTCCCCGCCACCGAGTGGGCCCGCGGCTGGATGTACGACTTCGCGCCGGGCACCGAATGGCCGGAGGTGGACGTACACGACGGGGAGGAGCGCTACTACGTCGTCTCGGGAGAGTTCATCGACAGGGGGCACCGGCTCGGGCCGGGCAGCTACGTGGTGTTCGCTCCGGGCAGCACGCACCGGCCGCGCACCGAGACGGGAGCGCGCATGCTCGGCATCAGCATCATCCCCGCGCGCTGAGCGGAGCCCGGCGGCACGCGCCGGTCACGGTCGTGCCAGAGGCCGGCAGCGTCAGGCGACCCGGCGGCCTGGCGCTCTTGGCCGCTTCCCACCCTAGGAGGACGAGTGTTCCTCGTCGGCCGCGTCACCCAGGGGGATGCCACGGAGGCTGAGCAGTATGAGCAGGACGCAGCCCCCAGTGAGGGCGATGTCGGCGACGTTGCCGACGAACAGGCCGCCGTAGTCGATGAAGTCGACGACATGGCCCTGGGCGAAGCCGGGCGGGCGGAAGAGGCGGTCGAGCAGGTGGGTGGTGGCGCCGCCCAGCAGTGCGCCCAGGACGACGGCCCACACGGGCGAGCGCGACCGCCGGCCGACGTACAGGATGCCGGCGACCGCGGCGGCGGCCGCGAGGGTGAACACCCACGTCACCCCCTCGCCGATCGAGAACGCGGCACCGGGGTTGAACAACAGCCGCAGCTGGATCAGTCCCGGGATCACCGTGATGCGCTCACCGTCCGAGAGCGCCGAGATCGCCCAGAACTTGGAGGACTGGTCGGCGAGGAGCACCACCGCGGCCAGCGCCAGCATCCACGCGTACGGCCGTGATCCTCGTCTCGTCCCCTGCGAACCGCTGGTCTCCTGCGAACCGCGCCTGACCGACACCCGTACCTCGCAATCCGCGATCTTCTTGCATCGAATCTACCGAAACCATGCCCGTCCGCTCGCCTTTACGTTGTAGATCCTTACAGCCGGGAGGCCGCGGTTCCCTCAGAACGAGCCGTGCCCGTCGCCGTCTGGCACCGGGTACCGGCGGATCGGCCGGCTACCGGCTCTCCTCCAGCCGGGCGCGGTCCACCTTGCCCGTCGGGTTGCGCGGCACGGCCCGCACGAACACGACATCCCGCGGCACCTTGTAGCCGGCCAGCCCGCTCCGGACGGCCTGCTTGAGCTCGTCGGCCGAGGGCGTCGCGTCCGGCGCCGGCACCACGTAGGCCGCCAGGCGCCGGCCGTACTCGTCGTCGGGCACTCCGAGCACGGCCACGTCGGCGACCTGCGGCTGCCGGGCGAGGAGGTCCTCGACCTCCTGCGGGAAGACGTTCTCCCCGCCTGAGACGATCATGTCGTCCTCGCGTCCGTCGATGAACAGCCGCCCCTGCTCGTCGCGGTGCCCGAGGTCGCCGGTGCTCAGCAGGCCGTCGAGCGTCCGGTCGTCGTCGCCCGTGGAGCCCCCCATGGAGGAGCCGCCCGTGGAGCCGCCCGTGTGGCCCCCCGTGGAGCCGCCCGTGTGGCCCCCCGTGGAGTCGCCCGTGTAGCCGCCCGTGTAGCCGCCGAAGGTGACCCCGCCGCCCACGAACACCCTGCCGACCGCGCCCGGCGCGAGCTCCTCGCCACCGGGCCCGGCGACGCGCACCGTGGTCCCGCGCGAGGGGCGTCCCACCGTGCTCGGGGCCTCGCGCAGGTCGGCGGGGGTGGCGATGGTCGCCCAGCCGGCCTCGGTGGAGCCGTACAGGCTGTAGAGGACGTCGCCGTACGCGCGCGTGAACTCCTCGGCGAGGTCGGGCCGCAGCGCGGACCCGCCGGAGATCACCGCGCGCAGGTGCGGCAGCGGCCGTGGTTCGCCGGCGAGCAGGCGCCGCAGCATGGCCGGCACGGCCACCATCGCGCCGGCCCGGTGCCGGTCCAGCGCGTCCAGCACGGCCTCGGGCTCGAACCGCCGCATCAGCACGACGGGACAGCCGAGCACCAGCGCCACGCCGTACCAGAGCAGCCCGAGGCCGTGGAACAGCGGCGGCGCGATCAGCATCGGCTCGCCGGAGCGCAGCGGCACGGTGGCGAGCATCGAGGTGAACGGCTCGGCCAGCGCGGTCAGGGACAGCCGTCGCGGAGCGCCCTTGGGCGTGCCGGTCGTGCCGGAGGTGAGCAGCACCAGGCGGCCCGGCCGGCGCGGCGCCGGCGGCTCGTCCGCCCCGGCGGAGGCGATCAGCTCGTCCAGGTCACCGGTCTGGGGGCCGTCGAAGCCGGTGGGCGGCAGGCCGGGCGCCGCGATCAGCGTGTGGACGCTCTCCCGCTCCAGCACGTCACGCAGCGCGGGCCCGGCCAGGCCCGTGTTGAGCGGCAGCAGGTCCGCGCCCAGGCGGGAGACGGCCGCCATCGCCTCGGCGAAGCCCCGATGGTTGAGCCACATGACCGCGACCGTGTGCCCCGGCCGCACGCCGAACCGGTCGTGCAGGGCCGAGGCGAGTGCCGCCGCCCGGCGGTCGAGCTCGGCGAACGTCAACCGCCCGTCGTCGTCGAGGATGGCCGTGCGGTCCGGCCAGCGGGCGGCGGCGATGGCCACGCCCGCGGCCGGTGTCGCGTCGTAGCGCCGGTAGGCGGCGACCATCCTGGCCAGCCGGTCGGGCGGCTCGGGACGCAGCAACCCGTTGCGCCAGAACGTCTCCACCGCCTCGGCGCCGAAGCCGCACAATTCGGCCAGTCTGCTGGTCATCTTGGACCGGACCTTTCTTCCCAGGAAACGGACCTTCAGCGTGCTACCCAGGGCCATGGCCCCTATGAGGCGCGCCACCCGTGTCAACGCCCTTCCCCGTGCCCGTGCTGATCTCCATTCCGGTGCTCGCGCCGGTCCTGGCGCTCGATCCGGCGCTGCCGGCGCCCGCGCCAGCGGCGCAGGAGGGTGGTGACGACGGGCACCCGGGGCGGTTGCGGCGGCTTGGCGACCTTGAACCTCCTGGCGCCCTCGTGCACGGCCGCCGAGGACTCGGCCGGTTCCACTCCCGCGAACACCAGCACGTCGATGGCGACCATGTCCAGGGCCGCGACGGCGTCCCGGCCGCTGGCCTCGGTTTCGAGGCGTTCCAGGTCGAGCGCGCTGACGGCGTCGAGGACCCGGTCGGCGGCGTGCTGCCGCTCGGCGCGGCTACCGAGTCCGGCCGACAGGTCGCGCAGGATGTCGGCGAGGTGGGCGATGCTCGGCGCCAGCACGAGACGCTCGTCCTGGTCGGCGGCCAGCGCCGTGCGCGCGAGCATGAAGCAGCTCCCGCCGAGCAGGTCGAGGTAGCCGGCGTTCTCCCGCTCCTGCACCAGCGGCGCGGCCCGGACCCGCCAGGTCACGGTGTACTGCGTCACCATCGAGCTGACGTGCCGTGCCCTGCCCACCTCGGCGAGCCCGTCGATGAGGTCGCGCAGCTTCTTCATCGCCCGGTCGCCGGCCTCGCCCGCGTCGGCGGCGTCTCCGCCCAGCGCGCTGGAGGTGAGTTCGAGGCCGTCGGCCATCTTCTCCAGCGCCTCGGCCTCCGCCCGCCGCAGCAGCGCGACGGGCTCGGGAGCGAACAGCAGCTGGCTGAAGACGAGCGCGACCCCGGCGCCGATCAGCGCGTCGATGAGGCGGCTCGACCCCGCCATCGCCGTGGCCGAGGCGATGGTCAGGATCGCGCCGGCGGCGGCCTGGCCGACCACCAGCCGGCTCCCGCCGAGGGCGCGGGCCGTGGCGGTCCCGAAGAAGACGGACACGGCCAGGCCCAGGTAGCCGCCGCCCACGTGCGACAGCGTCAGCTCGCCGGCCACGATGCCGAGCACCACTCCCGTGAGCAGGCGCAGGGACTGCAGCCCGCGCTCCCCCGGCGCGGTGTTGAGCGCGACCACGGCGGCGATCGGCGCGAAGAACGGATCCTGGTGGTCGCCGAGGTGGGTCGCGATCACCCACGCGAGCGTGGCGGCGGCGGTCTGCTGCAGCAACGTCCACGCGTGCGTCACCAACCGGCGCCGGGCCCCGGCCAGGGCCTTCAGAAGCCGCTTCCACAGCTCGGCGGCGGGAGGGATGCGCGGGACTCGCATCCGCGGGCGTCGTGGTCAGACCTGGAGGTCGACGACGACCTTGACGTCGTCGGGATGCTTGTGCAGCCCGTCGACGAAGTCGCTCATCGGGATCCGTCTGGTGATCATCCGCTGCAGCCAGCCGAGGTCGGCCTTGGTCAGGGCGTCGGCGGCCTGCTCGAAGTTGCGGCGGGAGGCGTTGACCGAGCCGAACAGCACCGTGTTCTTCAGCACCATCTGCTTGTTGATCTCGTCGAGCCGGGCCTCGGCCGGGTGTGTCGCGGGCATGATGCCGAGCAGGCAGATCACCGAGTCGGGCGCGACCCGCTCGGCCAGCCCGAAGACGAGCGGCCCGTGGCCGGTGCACTCCATCACCACGTCGGGAACGACGTCGAGGTCACCGAGCTCCCCCACGTGGAAGGTGGCGCCCAGGTCGGTGACCAGCCGCCGCCTGGGGCCCTGGTCGTGGAGGTCGAGGACGTGCACCTCCAGGCCGCGCTGGACGCCCATCAACGCGGCCAGCAGGCCGATCGGGCCCGCACCGGTCACCAGGGCGATTCTGGGCCGCCAGGTGGCGCGGCTGAAGATGCGCTCGCTCTGCTCCCACGCCTTGGCCAGCACGGACGCGGGCTCCAGCAGCACTCCGCAGTCGCCGAGCCCGGGGTCCAGCTTGATCGCGTACTGCGTGTCGACCACCCAGCGTTGCGAGCCGTACCCGTCGAGTTCCTTGATGCCGCGCTCGGTGTACAGGCCGTTGCGGCAGAAGTCCGGCTCGCCGTGCCCGCACGGTTCGCACGGGACGGGGTCGGGACGCCGCACCATGCCGGCGACCAGGTCGCCGGGGGCGAACCGGGTGCCCGGCGGCGCCTGGATCACGGTCCCGAGCGACTCGTGGCCGATCACCAGCCGTTCCCGGCCCGGTGGCGGCCAGCCGTAGTCGTCGCCCTCGACGATGTCGGTGTCGGTGCCGCAGATGCCGAGGAGCCTGCCCTCCACGAGCAGGTCGTCGGGGCCCGGCGCCGGCTCGTCGAGGTCGCTGACCCGCACCTGGCCGGGCCGGCCCGGAATCACCGTGATCGCCTTCATCGAATCTCCTTGAGGCTGGAGACCCCGTCCTTCAGGGCGGGGAGCAAAGCCGGAACAAAACGGCTATATCGAACACGTGTGCTAGATTTGGCGGATCTTGCGATACGGTGTGCGGCGTGGCGCAGATCGTGAAGCGGGCCTACAAGTACCGCTTCCACCCGACCCCCGAGCAGGCAGTGGAGCTTGCCCGGACGTTCGGCTGCGTCCGCCTGGTCTACAACAAGGCGCTGGAGGAGCGGACCCGGGCCTTCCGGCTGGAGGGCCGCGGCGTCTCCTATGCGGAGTCTTCGGCGCTGCTGACGGCGTGGAAGCGCTCTGCGGAGCTGAGCTTTCTGGGTGAGGTGTCGTGTGTCCCGTTGCAGCAGGCGTTGCGTCATCTGCAGGCGGCGTTCGCCGGTTTCTTCGCCAAACGGGCCAGGTATCCGGTGTTCAAGTCCCGTAAGAAGTCCCGCATGTCGGCGGAGTACACCCGTTCGGCGTTCCGCTGGCGCGAGGGCCGGTTGACGTTGGCGAAGATGGGCGAGCCGCTGGACATCGTGTGGTCGCGGCCCTTGCCTGAGGGAGCTGAGCCGTCCACGGTGACCGTGAGCAGGGACGCGGCCGGTCGGTGGTTCGTGTCCATCCTGGTGGAGGAGAAGATCGCCCCGCTGCCCCCGGTCACGCAGGTGGTGGGGGTGGACGCGGGGATCACCGCCCTGCTCACCTTGTCGACCGGGGAGAAGATCGCCAACCCGCGTCATGAGCGGGCCGACCGGCGCAGGCTGGCTCGCGCTCAGCGGGCGCTGGCCCGAAAGGAGAAGGGCTCGGCCAACCGGGTCAAGGCCCGGCTGAAGGTGGCCCGCGTGCACGCGCGGATCGCCGACCGCAGACGCGACTTTCTGCACAAGGTCAGCACCCGGCTTGTTCACGAGAACCAAGTGATCGCCGTGGAAGACCTGACCGTCCGCAACATGGTCAAGAATCACAGGCTGGCGCGCGCCATCTCGGATGCGTCCTGGCGGGAGCTGCGCGGCATGCTGGAGTACAAGAGCCGCTGGTACGGGCGGCGGCTCGTGGTGGTGGGTCGCTGGTTCCCGTCCTCCAGGCTGTGCTCTGTGTGCGGGACACTCCAGCCGTCCATGCCGCTGAACGTCCGGACCTGGGTGTGCGCCTGCGGCGCATCTCATGACCGGGACGTGAACGCGGCCAGGAACATTCTCGCCGCCGGGCTGGCGGAGAGCTGAAACGCCTGTGGAGCCGATGTAAGACCTCAAGGGAAGTCCTCCTTCCTGGCGGCGATCGGCGATGAAACAGGAACCCTCACGGGCGACCGTGGGAATCCCCCTCGTTCACGAGGGGGAGGAGGTCAACTCGCCGTCTTCCTGTCTCGGGCTGCCCGCCGTGGCGCGGGGCCGGTCTCCCGAGCGCACCTACCCGTCGCAGCAATCTCGATACGTATTGTGATATTTCCTTACGAAGTCTTCGCTTTTCTCCATCTGCTGACCCTTGGGGCAACCTTGGCGGGACACGGCCGGGAAAATCCCGGGCAAAGCCCCATCCCCAGTGGACCCTGTGATCGAAAAGGGCCGCCGACGGACAGGGGATGGCGATGGGACAACAGGCAGGGACCGCCCCGCTCGACGAGGCCGCCGCACGTCGCGCGGGCCCCGGCAAAGCGCTGGCGGCGGACGCCGGGCGGATCGTCATGTGCGCTCTCGACATGGCCGAGCGCTTCCATCGCAAGGGCCGGCTGCTCACGTTCGGCAACGGGGCCGCGGCGGCCGACGCCGGGCATCTGGCCGTGGAGTTCACCCATCCGGTGATCGTGGGCAAGCGCGCGCTTCCCGCGATCTCGCTGGCCAACGACGCCGCGGCGGTGAGCGGCCTCGCCGCCGCGAGCGGCTACGAGTCCGTCTTCGCCACGCAACTGCGGCTGCTGGGGCGGCCCGAGGACATCGCGGTCGGCTTCCTCACCGGCGACGGGTGCGGCAGCGTGCGCGCCGCGCTCGCGGCGGCCCGTGACCTGGGCATGCTGACGGTCGCCCTCACCGCGAGCGGCTCGGACGACGGAGTCGTGAACGGCCTGGAGATCCACCACGTGCTCCCCGCGCGGACCGGCGATCCACGGGTCGCGCGGGAGATCCACGTCACGATCTACCACGTCCTGTGGGAGCTGGTGCACGTGTTCTACGAGGATCCGGTGTTCTCCCTGGCCCCGGCCGCCTGCCACGACGACGGCGCCTGCGTCACGTGCGCCGACACGGCGGTCCCGGTGCGGGTCACCGAGGTGCGTGACGGCGGGCTGGCCGTGGTCGACACGGGCTCCGGCACCGAGGAGATCAGCGTGGCGCTGGTCGAGGCACGGGTCGGCGACGTGGTGCTGGTGCACGCCAAGGAGGCCATCGCGGTGCTCGGAGGTGACGGGGCATGACCGGGACGCTCTACCCGTTCCTCGGCACCGGCCAGGTCACCGTCGAGGACGTGACCCGCTCCAGCGTGGAGAAGGCCGGGGAGAGCCTGGCGCTGCGCCTGCGGGTGCTCGAAGGGCTCGGCCCGGCGCTCGCGGAGTGCGCGGACGTGCTCGCCGCCGCCTTCCGGTCCGGAGGCAGGCTCTACACCTTCGGCAACGGCGGCAGCAGCACCGACGCGCAGTCCGTGGCCCAGCTGTTCCTGACGCCCGGCGCGGACGGCCGGAGCCTGCCGGCGATGTCGCTGACCGGCGACGCCGCGCTGCTGACCGCGCTCGGCAACGACGTCGACTTCGATGTGATCTTCGCCCGCCAGCTGGCCGCCCTCGGCCGTCGCGGCGACATCGCCCTCGGGCTGTCGACCAGCGGCGGCTCGGCGAACGTGCTGCGCGGCCTGGAGGAGGCGCGCCGCCGCGAGATGGTGACCGTCGGCTTCGCCGGGTCGGGTGGCGGCCGGATGGCCACCGAAGAGCTCGCCGACCACCTGTTCGTCATCCCCTCGTCGTCGGTGCACCGCGTCCAGGAGGCTCAGACCACCGCCTGCCACGTGCTGTGGGAGCTGGTCCAGCGCTCACCGGCCGGGGCGTGACCGGCCGGGTCCGCTCGCGCATCCGGGTCGAGGGCATCGTCCAGGGCGTCGGCTTCCGACCGTTCGTGCACGCGCTGGCCTCCCGGTACGGCCTGGCGGGCCTGGTCGGCAACGACGCCACCGGGGTGTTCATCGAGGCGGAGGGCCCGCCCGCCGCGGTGACCGCGCTGGTCGAGGCGGTGCGCGAGCGGGCTCCCGCGCTGGCCGTGGTCGAACGGGTCAGCGTGACCGAGGTCGCGCCGACCGGGGCCCGGGGCTTCGACATCGCGCCCAGCGTGGCCGGCGGGGCCCGGCGGACGCTGATTCCGGCGGACGTGGCGACCTGCGACGACTGCCTGACCGAGCTGTTCGACCCGGCCGATCGCCGCTACCGGTACCCGTTCGTCAACTGCACGAACTGCGGGCCCCGGTTCACGATCATCACGGCGATGCCGTACGACAGGGGCGCGACCACCATGGCGGCCTTCCCTCTGTGCCCGCAGTGCGCGGCGGAGTACCGCGACCCGGGCGACCGGCGCTTCCACGCCCAGCCGGTGTGCTGCCCCGCCTGCGGGCCGGCCCTCACGCTGCGCGCGCCGGACGGGTCACGGGTGCCCGGTGATCCCGTCGCGGTGGCGACGGCCTGGCTCGCGGGCGGCGCGGTCGTGGCGGTCAAGGGGCTCGGCGGCTACCACCTGGCCGCCGACGCCGCCGGCGGGACGGCCGTCGCGACGCTGCGGGCCCGCAAGCGCCGCGCGGACAAGGCGTTCGCGGTGATGGCCGCGGATCTGGCCGCCGCGCGCGAGCTGTGCGAGGTGGACGACGCCTCGGCGGCGCTGCTGACCGGCCCGCGCCGGCCCATCGTGCTGCTGCCCCGCCGGGCGGACGCGCCGGTCGCGCCCTCGGTCGCGCCCGACGGTCCCGACCTGGGCGTGCTGCTGCCGTACACGCCGCTGCATCATCTGCTCGCCCGCGCGTTCGCCCGGCCGTACGTGCTGACCAGCGGCAACCTGTCCGACGAGCCGATCGCGTACGACGACGAGGACGCGCGGCGGCGGCTGGGTGGGATCGCCGACGTCTTCCTGTGCCACGACCGGCCGATCCACACGCCCGCCGACGACTCGGTGGTGCGGGCCTTCCGGGGAGCCGCGCTGCCGATCCGCCGGGCCCGCGGGCACGCCCCCGAACCGCTCGCGCTGCCCCTGGCCGCGCCGCGCCCGGTGCTGGCCTGCGGGGCCGCGCTCAAGAGCACGTTCTGCCTGGTCAGGGGACGGCACGCGTTCGTGTCGCAGCATCTCGGCGATCTGGAGAGCCACGAGACGCTGCGCGCGTACACGACCGGGATCGAGCGCCTCCGGCGGCTGCTCGGCGTCGAGCCGGAGGTCGTCGCCCACGACGCGCACCCTGACTACCTGTCCACGACGTACGCGCTCGGCCTCGAAGGGGTGGAGCTCGTCGAGGTCCAGCACCACCATGCCCACATCGCCTCCTGCCTGGCCGACAACGGCGAGGTGGGGCCGGTCATCGGCGTCGCGTTCGACGGCACGGGATACGGCTCAGACGGCACCCTCTGGGGCGGCGAGCTGCTGGTGGCGTCCCTCACCGGGTTCCGCAGGGCCGGGCACCTGGAGCCGGTGCCGATGCCGGGCGGCGTCACGGCCATCCGGCAGCCGTGGCGGATGTCCGCCGCCTTCCTGCACGCGGCGGCGGAGCCGGCGGACGGGCTGGACGTGGCCCGCCGCAACGCGGCCCACTGGCCGGCGGTGGCCGCGCTCGCCGCTCTCGGCGGTCGCGGTGTGCCCGTCACCTCCAGCGCCGGCCGGTTGTTCGACGCGGTGGCGGCGCTGATCGGCCTGCGCGACGCCGTGACGTACGAGGGGCAGGCCGCGGTGGTCCTGGAACACCACGTGGACCCCGCCGTCCGGGACGGCTATCCCGTGACCGTGACCTCGTTCATGGCTGACGGCCGGCCGGCTGCCGTGACCTCGTCCGGAGGGACGCTGGATGGTCGTCCGGCCGTGCTGATCAGGAGCACCGACCTGGTCCGGGCCGTAGCCGCGGACCTGCGCCGGGGCACGCCATCCGGGGTGATCGCGGCGAGGTTCCACCACGGGCTCGCAGCGGCGGTGGTGAAGGCGGTCCTGCTGGTCGCCGAGTCCACGGGACTCGACACGGCCGCCCTGTCGGGCGGCGTGTTCGCCAACCTGGTCCTGCTCGGCGGCGTGACCGACGGCCTGCGCGGCCACGGTCTCCGCGTGCTGACCCACCGCACGGTGCCCTGCAACGACGGCGGCATCAGCCTCGGCCAGGCGGCGGTCGCCGCCGCCCGAACCTGACCGGCGACCACCCTCAGCAGATGCGTGGGAGAGGGTCGCCGACGAGGACGTCGACGATGCGGGTGCCGCCGAAGGCGGTGCGGAGCAGGACGAGGCCGGGCGGGTCGGCTTTCACCGTGCCGATGACGGCGGCCCCCGCGCCGAGCGGGTGGCCGCGCAGCGCATCGACCGCGCGGCCGGCGTGCGCGCCGTCGACGATGGCGACGAAGCGTCCCTCGCAGGCGACGTAGAACGGGTCGATGCCGAGCAGCTCGCACACGCCCGTCACCTCGGCCCGCACCGGGACGGCGTCCTCGTCGACGACCACGGCCACGTCGGAGGCGGTGGCGACCTCGTTGAGGATGGTGGCGATCCCGCCCCGGGTGGCGTCGCGCAGGGTCCGGACCTTCCCGGGCACGCTGTCCAGCAGGCCGGCCACGAGCTCGTGCAGGGGCGCGGTGTCGGACTGGAGCGCGGCCTCGATGCCGTAGTCGCCGCGGGCCAGCATGATGGCGGCGCCGTGCTCGCCGATGGGCCCGGAGACGATGACCGCGTCGCCGGGCCGCGCACCGGAGGCCGACAGGCTGACCGGCCGCTCGATGACGCCGACGCCGGTGGTGGTGACGTAGCAGCCGTCGGCCTTCCCGCGTTCGACCACCTTGGTGTCGCCGGTGACGATCGACACGCCGGCGGCGCGCGCCGCGGCGGCCATGGAGGCGGCGATCCGGCGCAGGTCGGCGACGGGAAAGCCCTCCTCCAGGATGAATCCGGCGGCCAGGTACTCGGGGCGGGCCCCGCACATGGCGAGGTCGTTGACGGTGCCGTTGACGGCCAGGTCGCCGATGTCGCCGCCGGGGAAGAACAGCGGGGAGACCACGAAGGAGTCAGTGGTGAAGGCCGCCCGCGCGCCGTCGAGCCGCAGGGTCGCCCCGTCCTCCAGGGGGGCGAGCAGCGCGTTGCCGAACTCCTTCAGGAAGACGGCCTCGATCAGCGTCTGGGTCGCCCGGCCGCCCGCGCCGTGGGCGAGCGTGATGCGCTCCTCCTTGACGACCGCCTTGCGCCGCCTGGCCCGCGCGATGCGGTCGAGGACCTGCTGCTCGCGGCCGGGGTGGGGCGTGCCGGGCAGCGCGTGCCCGAGGTCCGGCGTCTCGCGCGCCGGCCGTTCGGTGGTCATGCCCGGGTCGCCTCTCTCACGCGGTCGCGGCTGAAGCGGCCGAAGTTGTAGTACGCGGCGCAGGCGCCCTCCGAGGAGACCATGCAGGTGCCGATCGGCGTCTCCGGGGTGCAGGCGGTGCCGAACACCTTGCACTCCCAGGGCCTGAGCACGCCCTTGAGGACCTCGCCGCACTGGCACGCCTTGGGATCGGCGACGCGTACGCCGGGCAGCTCGAAGATCCGTTCGGCGTCGAAGGCGGCGTACTCATCGGCCAGCATGAGCGCGGACTGGGAGATGAAGCCGAGGCCGCGCCACTCGAAGTGCGGCCGGAGCCGCATCACCCTGCGGATGACGTCCATCGCGGTGCGATTGCCCTGCCACGGCACCACCCGGGCGTACTGGTTGGCCACCTCGGCCCGTCCCGAGGCGAGCCGGCCAAGGAGCATGTGCACCGACTGGAGGATGTCCAGCGGCTCGAAGCCGGCGACGACGAGCGGCTTGCCGTAGTCGCGAGCGATGAACTCGTACGGCTCGCAGCCGATGACGGCCGACACGTGGCCGGGGCCGATGAAACCGTCGAGCCGGAGGTCGGGCGAGTCGAGGATGGCCTTGATGGCCGGAATTATCATGACGTGGTTGCAGAAGACGGAGAAGTTGCGGATGCCGTCCGCTGCCGCCCGCAGGATGGTCATCGCCGTGGACGGCGCCGTGGTCTCGAACCCGATGGCCATGAACACCACGCGCCGGTCGGGGTTCGCCTGGGCGATCCGGAGCGCGTCGAGCGGTGAGTACACCATCCGGATGTCGGCGCCGGCCGCCTTGGCGTCGAGGAACGAGCCCTGGCCGCCCGGCACGCGCGTCATGTCGCCGAACGACGTCATGATCACGTCCGGCTGGGAGGCGATGTGGATCGCGTCGTCCACCCTGCCCATCGGGATCACGCACACGGGGCAGCCCGGACCGTGCACGAGCACCACGTTCTCCGGAAGGTGGTCCTCCAGGCCGTGCTTGTAGATCGTGTGGGTGTGCCCTCCGCACACCTCCATGAACGTGTAGCGCCGTCCCGGCTCGCACCTGGACGCGATCTCCGCCGCCAGCATCCGGGCCTTTCCGGCGTCGCGGTACTCATCGACGAACCGCACGCGTCCCCCTTGTCGTGATACCGCTCATCCCGATACCGCTCATCCCGATGCCGCTCATCCCGATACCGCTCATCTCGATGCCGCTCATCCCGATGCCGCTCAAGAGATGTCCGACTGCCTGAGCGCGTCGAGCTCGTCGTCGTAGGCCTGGCCGAGCCCTTCCAGGTAGTCGAGGACGGCCTGCGCCTCCGACTCCGAGATCTTGGACAGCGCGAACCCGACGTGGACGAGCACCCAGTCGCCGGCCTTCAGGTCCTCGTCGGCGAGCAGGCCGACGTTGATGCGGCGGCGCACGCCGCTGACGTCCACCAGGGCGAGGTCGGCGTGCTCCTCGTCGGTCCCGACGAGTTCACCCGGGATGCCCAGGCACATGCGCCGGCTCCTCCCGGTAGCTGATGGATTCGAGGACCAGTTCGTCGCCGCCCGTGAGGTCGACGTCGTCGCCGCCGCACACCGGGCAGACGGCGAGCACGTCCAGTGACTCCGTCCGGCCGCCGCAGGCGCGGCAGGTGACGGTCAGCGGCGTGACGACCAGGTCGAGCACGGCGTTCTCGGCCGGTGTGCCCGCGGCCGCGTGCGCGAAGGCCTGGTCGAAGGCCTCCCCCACGACGGCGTGGCGGGTGCCGACGCGCACCCGCGCTCCGGTGATCTCCCGGTCGCCGGCCTGTCGCCGGATCAGGTCGACCAGTCCTTCGCACATCCCGTGCTCATGCATACGGCGCTACATCCATTTCATCATCAGATACCGCTTGATATCCGGCCATTGCAGGGCGATGACCGTTACCACCCCGCAGGCCCCGATCAACGCCACTACACGTGTCTTACTCATGTCATGTCACCTCATTCCGTGGTCCAGGACCGGGAGCCAGGCCCGGCACTTTCCGCAATCATCGAAACTCCTTGAACGTGGAGACCCCGGGCTTCAGCCCTGGGGAGGAAACGCGGCACGATGCCGCAGAACTTTGTCGGTGGTGGTCGGTAGGTTGATCGACGTGTCCCGCTTCCGGCTCTCGCCTTCGCCCGCTCAAGAGGCGGCGCTGGCGGAGCATTGCGGGCACGCCCGGTTCGTCTGGAATCTCGCTGTCGAGCAGCACGCGCACTGGCGTCCGGGGCTGAAGTCCGCGCCCGGATACAACGCGCAGTCCAAACAGCTCACCGAGGCCAGGGCGGAGTCCGCCTGGCTGCGGGCAGGGTCGCACACGGTGCAGCAGCAGGCGTTGCGGGACTTCGCGCAGGCCATGGCCGGCTTCTTCGCGGGCACCCACCGCCGTCCGACGTGGCGCAAGCGCGGCCGGAGCGAGGGCTTCCGGATCGTCGCGGTCAAGGCGGGAGACGTACGCCGCCTGTCGCGCAACGTGGGCGAGGTGAGGGTGCCGAAGGTGGGGTGGGTGCGATTGCGCTGGTCGCGGGCCGTCCCCGACGCGGTGAGGTCCTACCGGATCACCCGCGACCGCGCGGGCCGCTGGCATGTGGCGTTCGCCGCCATCCCGGAGCCGATCCCGGCACCCGGCACGGGCGAGGTCGTCGGCGTTGATCGAGGTGTTGCCGTGAGTGCCGCGCTCTCGACGGGCCAGATGCTGAACGCGCCCGCCCTGCGCGACACGGAGAAGGCCCGCCTGTCGCGGCTGCTGCGCAAGCTGGCGCGGGCCGAGCGCGGGTCGAATCGGCGGGTCAAGGTGAAGACGGCCATCGCCCGGCTGAAAGCCCGCGAGAGGGACCGGCGCAAGGATTGGGCCGAGAAGACCTCTACCGATCTGGCCCGCCGTTTCGACGTGATCGCGGTCGAGGATCTCAAGATCCGCGACATGGTCCGGTCCTCGAAGGGCACCATCGAGGCGCCCGGCAAGAACGTCCGGCAGAAGGCCGGTCTCAACCGGGGCATCCTGGCCAGTTGCTGGGGCACGCTCGTGCAACGCTTGGAGCACAAAGCTCCCGGTCGCGTCCAGAAGATCGACCCGCATCACACGTCGCAGACCTGCAACGCCTGCAAGCACATCGCCAGAGCGAGCCGTGAGAGCCAAGCGGTCTTCCTGTGCGTCGTCTGCGGGCACCAGGCCAACGCCGACGTCAACGCCGCGAAGAACATCCGCCACACCGCCGTGGGGCGCACGGTGGCTGCACGGGGAGGCCCGCCGCTGGGCGGACCTGCGAACCGTGAACCTCAACCTGTCCTCCTACCTGCGTAGAGATGGGTTGGAATCCCCCGGCTTCAGCCGTGGGGAGGACGTCAAGTCCATCACCAGGCGCACCGCTTGGTCGACGGCCGCCCGCACCGGCTCGCTCAGCTCGGCGAGCACGTCCTCGTCCGGCGATCCGGTCAGCACGGTGGCGGGCTCGCAGCACACCACGAGCACGCGCTCCGGCACCCGGCCGAGCTCACGGGCCAGCCGGAGCACCTTCACCGGATCCAGGCCGTGGCCCTCGATGGCGGCCGCGCCGCCGTCGGGCAGGTCTGCTTCGAGCACGGTGAGCGTGCCCGGCGGCTCGCCGCGCATCGCGGCGTCGACCAGGATCGCGGTGTCGTAGTCGCGTTGCAGCGCGTAGACCAGGTCCATGCCCCGGATGCCGAAGTCGACCACGTCCACGCCGGCGGCCCGCTCCTCCCTCGCCAGGCGGCGCGCCACCTCGACGCCGAACCCGTCGTCGCCGAGGAAGATGTTGCCGATCCCGGCGACGAGCACCCGCGCGGCTCTCGGCGCGTCCTGCGGCGGCCCGAGCGGCTCGACCTCCTCGGGCGCGTAGAAGAACCGGTGGCCCGGCATCCGGGCCTCCCCCAGGTCGCGGCCCGGGTCGTCGTCGAGGACGACGGCGACGTGGAAGGCGCCCGCGTCGTCCTGCTCGATCGACTCGACCACGGCCTCGCGCCCGGCGAGGACGAGGTCGAAGATGTCGGCCCGGGCCGCCGACGGCCGCAGCCGCACCCGGCTGCCCGCGCGCACCGGCACCCCGTCCACGAGCACCTCGTCGGGGCCGCGCCGCTCCATCCGGGTCCAGAAGTCCGTCTCGCTCATCCGGCCGGCTCCGCCCGTACGATGCCGTGCAGCCGCATGAGCTCCGCGGGCGTGAGCGAGGCGCACCGGTCGAGGATCTCGCGCCCGCGCGGGTCGCCGTCGCGGATCTCCCGCTGCTCCTCCTCGGTCAGGGCCAGCACGCTCAGCGTGAGGAGCTGGTCGATCTCCGTGGCGTCGAACAGGTCGCCGGGGCTCTCCGGCGAGACGCGCGGGTGGTCGTACAGGATGATCGGCGCGGCCAGCATCGTGCGGCGGTCGCCCTCCTCGCCGAGCAGCACCGGCCAGACGCCGAGGTTGCGGCACTCCTCCGCGAGCGGGCGCAGCTCCGCGGGCGGGTCCATGAGCGAGACGAACCGCCCGCCCTCGGTGTGCAGCACCGTGTGGGCCGAGATCAGGGTGTGCCGCATCGCCTCCGCGCGGATGTCGCCCGCCCAGGGTGTGGTGTTGACGACGCGCACGGTGAGCCGGAAGAGCCCTGGCCGCAGGAGCTCGGCGCGTGCCTCGACGTGGCCGCGCAGCGCCTGCCAGCCGCGCAGCACGGCGCCGGCCCGGCCGCCCGCGCCGTCGGCCAGCCATTCGGCCTCCTGACCGGCCGGGATGTCGATCTCGATCCGGCCCGGCCGCTCGGCCAGCCCGCCGAGGTCGAGCCCGGCCTGCGCGACCTCCCGCTCGACCGCCTCCTCCCGGGGCAGGTGGCGCCGGCCGGCGACGGTCAGCTCCGGCACCAGGTCGAGCTCCGCGCCACGCGCGCGGGCCACCTCGCGGGTGACCACGTGCAGGAACCGCACGCGCACCTCGATCGTGTCGGCCGGATCCGCCTCGACGAGGCACTGGGTCCGCGCCTGCCACGGGTTGCCGTCGTGCGCCCTGCCGTACGGCTCGGGATGGATGCCGCCGATCGTCCAGCGCTGCTGGTTCTTCAGCGCGGACCCGCGGTACGGCCACAGCAGGTAGCCCTCGTACAGCACGGCTCGCGCGATCTGTCCGGCCTGGTCCATCGCTCAGCTCCCGCCCGTCCTCAGCAGCGACTCGACCACGTCGTCCCAGCCGGCCAGGGTGTGGCGGCTCCGGTAGGCGTGCAGGCGGTCGAAGGCGTCGCGCCCCAGCCGCAGCCAGGCGCTCGCCGGAAAGTAGTGCTCCATCAGGTCCTTCCACGTCCGCACCGGCATGCGGAACTCCGCCTCGGTGTCCCAGGCGATGCGCGCGGCCTGCAGCCGGTCGTCCGCCAGGTAGAAGATGGTGCCGCTGAAGAGGAACTCCAGCGGGATCTCGCCGTCGCCGAGGCCGTGGAAGTACTTGACCGCCGCGACGTCGAAGTCGTAGGTGCAGGCCACCGGGATGGCGGCGGCCGTGCTGCCGGTGAACGCGGGCAGGTGCGTGACGGTCTGCGTCCACAGCAGGCTCGTCACGCTCCTGCTCCACTGCTCGGGCGCGCCGAACAGCTCGACGAGCCGCGCCTGGTCGGCTCGCCCGTACGTACGGCGGGCGGCGGCGATGCGGATCTGGGTGTTGAGCACGACGGAGCGCACCTCGACCCCGTCCGCGCCGTCGATCGTGAGGCCGAACTCCAGGGTCGGCAGGGCGGCGAACTCCGCCACCCGCACCCCGTCGACCGCTATCCGCAGCTCCGGCGGCCCGGATGTCATCGTGTGTCCCCCGGTCAGGCGGGTGAGAGGTTGGGCATGTCGGGGTGGATGGGCTCGCGGCCGTGAGCGTCGATGCCGGTGGAGCGCGCGGCGGTCGAGCGCCCGTCCGGCAGATGGCCGGCCTGCCTTTCGTAGTTGCCGACCGCGTTGCCCTCGTGGACTCCCCTGATGTGCGACGGGGTGTCCGGGCGCACGTGGGAGTGTCCTGTCCTGATGTGCGGGTCCTTCTTCCTGCTGGCCATTGCCTGGTCCCCCCTTGACTCAGCGGTGAAGCCGGTCGTCGGCCGCGGCCACGGTCGTGGACCGGCGGCGTAGTTCGGTGAAGAAGTGCGTGATCTCGGCCCAGACCTCGGCCCCTCCGGCGAGTCCTCTCCAGTGGGTGCGGAGCAGCCCGACGAGCGTGTAGCACTCGTCGACGGGCACGATCCAGTGCTCCCTGGCCTCGCCGGTCCGGTTCACGAGCAGGGCCTCGACGTCGGGGGCGAGCCGGCCGAGCACGGGGTTGGTCTCGGTCAGCTCCCGCCAGGTGTGCTCGTCCAGCGGTGATTCGACGGCCCCGGCGGGGCTGGGATAGAACAGCGCGGTCCGGCCCGCCGCCGAGTCCTGGAGCACGAACGCCATCCGCACGGGGATGCGCAGACCGGCCCAGGTCTGGTCGTCCAGCGCGAAGCCGTCCAGCAGCCACCGGCGGTCCGACACCAGGCGATGGCTCTGGCCGCCGGCGGCCGGGCTGTCGAAGAGCACCGCGCAGGCCCGGCAGGCGCAGCGCAGCTCGCGGGCCGAAAGGTCGAGCAGGTGGCGGTGGCCGGGCGGGACGGGGCCGGCGCACAGCTCGCACCGCTCCAGGACCGGCTCCTGCTCCTGCTCGGGCTCCCCGGCAGGCGCCGCCGCGCGCCGGGTGATCAGCCGGCGCAGGGCGCCTCCCTCGGTCCGCCGCGTCACGACGCCGGTGTCCCGGGACGGTCACGCCCGGTGATGCGGCGCAGCGACTCGACGGGGACCACGACGGGCGGCGCCGGCGGGTTCTCGACCTCGATCTCGACCGCCTCGATCTCCGGCGCGGCGGCGCGTACCGCCTGCTCCAGGGCCGCGGTCAGCGTCGCCGCCGACGAGCGGCAGCCGCCGCGCGCGGGCCGCAGGCGCAGCCGGACCACGTCCGGCTCGACGGCCACGACGTCCGCGCTGCCACCGCCGAGCCGCTTGCGCGCCACCCGCAGCGCCTGCTCGATGCGGGTGCGCGCGTCCAGCGGGTGCAGGCCGTGCAGCAGCAGCAGGTGCGAGACCAGCCCGTCGGCGGCCAGCCGCTCGGCCAAGCCCTCCCCTGCCGCCGAGGCCACCGTCATCACCCGTGACAGCGCCTCGCCGTACAGGTCGAGCAGCGCCTCGACGAATTCGACCCCGCGCGCATCGGTCACCTCGTCCAGCAGGGCGTCGACGCGGCTCAAGCGGCCGGCCAGCTCCTGGTCGTCCACGGCGGCCTAACCGGAGATGCTCGTGCCGAGCGTCGGGGAGTGCACCTGTTGGAGCACCTTCCCGTCGCCGAGGTACATGTGGACCCCGCAGGGCAGGCACGGGTCGAAGCTGCGGACGGTCCGCATGATGTCGATGCCCTTGAAGTTCTCCGGCCCGTTCTCCTCGAAGATCGGCAGGCCCTGGACCGCGTCCTCGTACGGCCCCGGTGTGCCGTAGCTGTCCCTGGGGCTGGCGTTCCACGGGGTGGGCGGGTACGGGTGGTAATTGGCGATCTTCCCGTCGCGGATCACCATGTGGTGCGACAGGACGCCCCGGACCGCCTCGTGGAAGCCGCAGCCGATCGCCTCCTCCGGCACCTCGAAGTCGGTGAAGACCTTGGTGCGCCCGGCCCTGATCTCGGCCATCGCCTGGTCGATGAAGTGGAACGCCATCCCTGCCGCGTAGGCGACGAAGTAGATGCGGGCCCGGTTGCGCTCCAGCGTGTTGGCCCACTTCGGGATGTTCCACTCCAGCCGCATCTCCGGGAAGGCGGAGCTCTTGGGCAGGTTGATCTCCACGCTGTGCCCGGTGGCCCGGACCGTGCCCGTGTCGACCAGACCGGCCAGGGCCGTCGACCAGAGCCTGGCGAGCGCCCCGCCGCCGGTGTCGAGCGCGAGATGGTCGCCGGAGTGGGAGTCGAACCAGCGGGGGCTCATGACCCAGCTGTAGTTGCCGTCCTCCAGGTCGCGCTTCTGCGGCTTGGGCAGCGTCGTCTGGTTCCACGGGTGGCGCTGGTCGATCGGGTTGCCCAGCGGGTCGTGGCTGACGAAGGTCTCCTCGTTCTGCCAGTCGTCGTAGTAGGAGCTGCCCAGCAGGATCCTGATGCCGAGGTTGATGTCGACCAGGCTGGTGGTGCGCAGCTGCCCGTCGAGCACGATGCCGGGTGTCACGAACATCCGGCGGCCCCAGTCGGCCATGTGCCGGTAGTCGTAGTCGACCACTTCGGGGTCCTGGAACGAGCCCCAGCAGCCCAGCATGACGCGCCGCCGGCCGACCTCCTCGTAGCCGGGCAGCGCCTCGTAGAAGAAGTCGAAGAGGTCGTCGTTCATCGGGACGACCTTCTTGATGAAGTCGAGGACTCTGAGCAGGCGGGACAGGTAGTCGGTGAACAGCTGCGGGGTCGCCACCGTACCGACGCCGCCGGGATAGAGCGTCGAGGGGTGCACGTGCCGCCCCTCCATCAGGCAGCACATCTCCCTGGTGACCCGGCTGACCTGCAGCGCCTCGCGGTACATCGAGCCGGTGAACGGGTTGAAGGCGCGCATGATGTCGGCGATCGTCCGGCAGCCGTGCACGCCGCCATGGGGCGCCTCGGTGGTCTCGGCCCTGCGCAGCAGGCTGGGGTTGGTCTCCTTGACCATCTGCTCGCAGTAGTCGACGAAGACCAGGTTGTCCTGGAAGAGCGTGTGGTCGAACATGTACTCGGCGGCCTCGCCGAGGTTGATGATCCAGTCCGCCAGCGGCGGAGGCTTGACCCCGTACGCCATGTTCTGCGCGTAGACCGAGCAGGACGCGTGGTTGTCGCCGCAGATGCCGCAGATGCGGCTGGTGATGAAGTGCGCGTCACGTGGGTCCTTGCCCTTCATGAACACGCTGTAGCCGCGGAACAGCGAGGACGTGCTCTTGCACTCCACCACCTCGCTGTTGTTAAAGTCGATCTTGGTGTAGATGCCCAGGTTGCCGATGATCCTGGTGATCGGATCCCAGGACATGTCCACCAGCTGGCGGGTCTCCTGCGCCTGTTCCATACGCGCGGTCACGTCGGCGTTCCCCCTCTAGCCGTGCCAGCGGGGGTCGTACCCGCTTGTCAGTTTCGGACCGTTGTGGCGCCACTTGGGCTCGTGGTTGGCCGTCTTGTTGGTGATGGCGCGGAGCCTGCGGATCAGGGCGCCGTAGGCCGTGGTCATCGTCGAGGAGACCGTGCCTCCGGGGGGCTGGTCCATGAACGGCATGAACTTGTCCGGGAAGCCGGGCATCGTGCAGCCGATGCAGATGCCACCCACGTTGGGGCAGCCGCCGACGCCGTCCATCCAGCCGCGCTTGGTCACGTTGCAGTTGACGACGGGCCCCCAGCAGCCGACCTTCACCAGGCACTTCGGCGAGTTGTAGTCCCCGGCGAAGTCGCCCTGCTCGTAGTAGCCGGCCCGGTCGCAGCCCTCGTGCACGGTCTTGCCGAACAGCCAGGTGGGCCGGAGCTCCTTGTCGAGCGGGATCATCGGCGAGAGCCCCGCCGCCTGGTAGAGCAGCCAGGTCAGGGTCTCCATGAAGTTGTCGGGCTGCACCGGGCAGCCGGGCACGTTGACGATGGGCAGGCCGCCCGCCGAGCGGAAGCCGGCGCCCAGGTAGTCGGAGAGCCCCATGCATCCGGTGGGGTTGCCGGCCATGGCGTGGATGCCGCCGTAGGTCGCGCAGGTGCCGATCGCGATCACCGCCCACGCTCCGGGCGCCAGCCGATCGATCCAGGTGTTGAACGTGATCGGGTCGCCGGTGACCGGGTCGTTGCCCATGGACGTCCAGTAGCCGTCGCCGTTGATGTTCTCGTTGGGGATCGATCCCTCGACGACGAGGACGTACGGGCCGAGCCGTCCCTCGGCGGCCTCGTGGAAGGCCGTCATGAACTCGGCGCCCGTCTCCTTGGCCAGCACCTTGTTGTGCAGGTGGACCTTCGGCAGGCCCGGCACGAGACCGAGGAGCACGTCCTCGATGCTCGGCTGCGTGGCGGCCGTGACGGAGACGGTGTCCCCGTCGCAGCTCATGCCCTCGGAGGTCCACAGAATGTGGACCTCGTCCAGCGCGGTATCCGGTATGGCAGCGCTCATCGCCTGGAGCCCCCTTGTCGGCCTGGCATCGCCCTGACATGGTCCGCGGGGCTCAGGCCCCGGTCACGGTTAGTATTCCCCCCTAACCCCATGTAGTTGCCTGTGGCGCTGACAAAGGTCGCAAACCCTCACCACACATGCCACGAGCCGGGCCCCGCGCGGGACCCGGCTCGTGGTGTGCGCTGTGTCAGGCGGGAACGATGTTCTCGGCCTGCGGGCCCTTCTGGCCCTGCGTGATGTCGAAGGACACCTTCTGGCCCTCGTGCAGCTCACGGTAGCCCTGGGTCGCGATGTTCGAGTAGTGGGCGAAGACGTCGGCGCCGCCGCCGTCCTGCTCGATGAAGCCGAAACCCTTTTCAGCGTTGAACCACTTCACGGTTCCGGTGGCCATGCCGATCTCCTCTGGTTGAGCCGAGGCCGCACCGTGCGGCCTCTGCGCGGTCGTGATGAACCCATCCGGAGATGACCAGCAAAAACAAATGCACCTGAGGTCACGTCCCGTCAGGTGCACCGATGTTCATGGGTACCACAACTGCAACTACTCCACGCTAACACGTACGCCGCGTCACGGCACGTGCCCCCCGGTACCGCGCCACCTATGTCCGGCGACCTCGGGAGAAGGCGCGTCCGCCCAGGTCAAACCCATGATCCCGATGGATGATGCGAGTGACCTGGGCCGTGCCGTGCGGGTGCTCAGGGCTTGCGGCCCACGCCGCACACGGCGCTCAGCGGGAGCGCCGGGTTGATCACGCCGCCGTCGGGGCGCCAGTGCGGCGTCGGCACCACGCCGGGTTCCACCAGTTCGAGCCCCTCGAAGAAGGTCGCGATCATCTCCGGGCTGCGCAGGTTGTAGGGGAAGGCCGCGTTGGCGTTGTAGCTCGACACGGCCGTGACGAGCGCCGGATCGGTGTTGACGCCGTCGCTGAGGGCCAGGTAGCTGCCCGAGGGGAGCCGGTCGACCAGTCGCTTGACGATGCCCTTGGGGTCGTCGGCGTCGGTGACCTGGCCGGCGATGCTCAGCATGGTCAGCCCGATGGGCCGGCTGAAGTCGAGTGTCTTGGCTGCGCCCTCCAGGATCGCCTCGGGGTCGCGCACGTCGGCGTCGAGGTAGTCGGTGGCGCCCTCGGGCGTGCTGGTCAGCAGGGCACGGGCGTGCACCAGGACCAGCGGGTCGTTGTCGACGTAGACGATCCGCGACTCGGGCGCCACCGCCTGGGCGACCTCGTGGGTGTTGTTCGCGGTGGGCAGGCCGGTGCCGATGTCGAGGAACTGGCGGATGCCGGCCTCGCCGGCCAGGAAGCGGACCGAGCGGATCAGGAACTCCCGCTGGAGGCGGGCCACCTGGGCGAAGGCCGGGAACAACGCCAGGATGGTGTCACCCGCCTCCTTGTCCGGCTGGTAGTTGTTCTTGCCGCCGAGCATGTAGTCCCATACGCGGGCGGAGTGGGGCTTGGTCGTGTCGACGCGATCCCACGCGGACTGGGCGGTCTCGTCGTCCATAGGGCTCCGTTCGGGAAGCGCTTGAGGCGTATGTCGATTTTCGATCACCTTAGAGCACGATCCCCATACCGGAGCACACATCCGATATCACCGTTAATCCACTCAACCCCGACTTCAGGCGCGGGGTGTCAGTCCCCGGGATTGCGGGCGGCGATCCACCCGTTCAGCGCCGTGGCGAACAACGTCCAGCCCGTGTACGGCAGCAGCGTCAGCCCCGCGCCGCGGTCGGCGCGCAGGCACCGGCTCACCAGCACCGCGTTGGAGGCGTTGAGCGCCAGCAGATCGGCCATGGCCAGGCGGGGCGCGTGCGCGCGGAAGAACAACGGCGTCCAGGCGGCGTTGAGGGCGAGATTGACGGCCAGCGCGCGGGTCACGCCGGGCCGGTCGTCGGATGCGGCCAGGGCGCGGGCCCCGGCGTAGGCGATCGTGGCGTAGAGCACCGGCCACACCACGCCGAAGGCCCAGCCGGGCGGCTGCCAGCGCGGCTTGCGCAGCCTGCGATACCAGGTGGAGTCCGTGTCGCCGGCCATCCCTCCCGTCACGGCGGCGGCGGTGACCGCCGTGGCCGTGCCGAGCAGGGTGCGGGCGAAACCGTTCCTCTTTCGTCGGTTGCTCATCCGCCACCCCTACCCACCGTCCGGCTGACATGCCGGGGGCCGCCCATGGCACGGGGAACCGAGGCTGATCCACCGCTCTCACCCGAGGCGAATGTCATGATCTGGCACGATTGACGGGTGAGGGTGTTACTCGTCCAGCCCCGGAGCTGGTCCGCCGACGGTCACGCGAACTTCGATCAGGTCGAGGCGATGCTGGAGGCCGAGCCGCCCGCACCGGGCGACCTGGTGCTCCTGCCGGAACTGGTGGGATCCAGCCTGCCCGGTGCGGCGTACCTCGACAGGCTGCGCGGCCTGGCCGCGGCGTCCCGGGCGGCCGTGGTGGGCGGCTCGCACTACGACGTGACGGCCTCGGGCACGGTCAACCGGGGCGCCGTCGTGGACCCGGCGGGCGAGGTGGTGGCCCGCTACGACAAGCGCCACCCGTACGGGGTGGAGGCGCGGGACGGCGTGCTGCCGGGGACCGGGGGCGCCGCCTTCGAGCAGGACGGGCGGCGACTGCTCGTGCTGCTCTGCGCCGACCTGTGGTACTCGGCCAGCCTGTCGCAGCACGCCGACGCGGTGCTGGTGCCGGCGTTCTCGGTGACCCAGTGGCCGACGCCCGCGCCGGCCCGCGCGCTGTGGCAGCACCTGAGCGTGGCCAGGGCCTACGAGTTCATGACGTACGTGGCGGTGAGCGACTGGCATCACGAGGTGACCTACCACGGGCAGCCGTGCGCCGGGGTGACGGGGTTCGCCGACCCGTGCCCGCCGGACCCTGAGGGCTACTTCACCGGCCGGGCCGGGCACGCCGTCTCGGCCTGCGAACTCGACTTCGAGCGGCTCGATGGCTTCCGGCTCAACCGCTCGGAACGCGGCTTCGCCCGCCCGTCCCCCGCCTAGCGACACCGTTTCGGACAGTGTAACGTCGTTCCACAAATCTTCGGGTGAGTGGAGGCACGCGTTGGGAGCCCATCCGCACGGCTGGTGGATCGTCCTCCACCTGGTGCTGTTCGTCTTCTGGCTCGGCGGCGACCTGGGCGTCTACTACTCCAGCAGGTTCGTGCTCCGCCCCGAGCTGACGCCGCAGGCCCGCGCCGCCGCGCTCGGCGTCATGAGCGGGCTGGACCTCGGTCCGAAGATCTGCCTGGTGCTGTTCCTGCCGAGCGGGGTCACCCTGATGGCCCTGGACCCGCACGGCGCGACCTTCCTCGGCGTCGCGCTCTTCCCGCTCTGGTCGGTGCTGCTCGTGTGGGTCTTCGCGCTCGGCTGGCTGGCGCTGACCGTGGCCGACCACCGCACCCACGGGCGCTTCCCGCTGGTCCGCAAGGCGGACTGGACGATCCGGATCGCGCTGATCGCGGCCATCGCCGTGTCGGCCGGCTACACGCTGCTGGCCGCGGAGCCGTTCGGCGTGCAGACCAATCCGCGCTGGCTGGGCGGCAAGCTGGCGCTCTACACCCTGGCCATCGCGGCCGGACTCGGCATCCGGCTCACGCTGCGGCCGTTCGGCCCGGCCTTCGGCACGCTGATGGCCTCGGGCTCGACGCCCGAGGTGGAGCGGACGTTGCGCCGCTCGGTCGACGGCTGCCTGCCCTACGTGTGGATGATCTGGGGCAGCGTGCTGGCCGCCGCCGTCCTCGGAGTACTCAAACCAGGTGCGATCCTGTGATGACAGGGATGACAGAGGGAGGCCCCCATGCCGATTCCGCGTTCCATCCTCACCAAGGCTGATCCGTCCGACCTGGAGCTCGACGTCGTCCAGGGCGCCTGGCCGTCGGACGTCTCCGGGCACATGGTGATCAGCAGCTCCGACCAGCGCACCCACCCCGTGCACGCCTTCTTCGGCGACGGCGTGCTGGTGCGGCTCTCACTCACGCCCGGCCCCGGCGGCCGGTTCGCCTGGCGGGCGAACGTGATCGACTCCCCGTCCGTACGGCTGCGCCGCCGGCGGCCCGACCTGTTCACGGCCGGCCCGGTCGGCACCAACTCCCCGTTCGGCGCCGTCAACGCGGCCAACACGGCCCCGCTGCCGTGGGGCGACCGGCTGCTGGCCACCTGGGACGCCGGCCGGCCGGTCGAGGTCGACCCGGTCACACTGGGCTTCGTCGCCGAAGTCGGCCACCGCGACGACTGGGCGCCGGTGCTGGACGCCCCGGTGCTGCCGTCGATCCTGAGCACCGCCCACCCGGTCATCGACCCCGAGCGCGGCTGCCTGTGGTCGGTCACCCGCGACCCGATGACCGGCGCCCTGTCGGTGATCCGCTACGACGGCGAGGGCGGGCACGTACGCCGCTGGCCGGTGGAGGGCGCCGTCTTCCCGCAGGCCACGCACACCATCACGCAGACCCGCGACTGGCTGGTGCTGGCCGACACCGCGTACAAGGTGGACCTGGACGAGGTGCTCGGCACCGGCGAGCGGACGGTCACCAACAACCCCGACGGGCCGTTGCTGCTGGTGCGCAAGGACACGCTGGACGCGACCCGGCCCGGCACGGCCGTCCACGGGACCGTCTTCCGGATCGCGCCGGAGGTCAACCACTTCTACGCGACCTACGACGACTCGGCGGGCGTCCGCGTCGTCATGGAGCACTCGCCCGGCGTCGACATCGGCCTCTACCTGCGCGAGGACGACATCGACGTCTTCGGCAGGCCCGTCGACCCGGCCCTGCGCGGCATGTACTGCCACGGCGCGAGTCCGGCCGTGGTGACCGTGATGGAGTTCGACCCCGGGGCCGGCACGGTGACCGACGTGGCCCGGCTGCGCGACCCGGGCCGCTACTGGCAGGCCGAGCTGTCGGCCATCGACTGGTCCTTCGAGGGGCAGCTCCGCCCCACCCGCCACCACCTGGTCTTCCAGGGCTTCCACCCCGAGGCGGTCAGCGCGCGGCTGCTGCGCAACTACGGCGACCGGATCGACCGGTCGTTGTTCCCCCGCGAGGAGACGCCCTCGGTGCTGGCCTCGCTCGACCGCGACTCGCTCAAGCCGCTGGCGGAGTGGGCCTGGCCGCTGGACGACTACCCCACCTCGCCGATCTTCGTGCCCCGCGCGCCCGGCGGCCCGGGCAGGTCGAGGTACGCCGGGTCCGAGCCGGGCGGTCACGACGGCTACCTGGCCGTGGTGGTGCACAACGACGCGAGGTTCCGGGTGGAGCTGTTCGACGCGGCCGACGTGTCGCGCGGCCCGGTCGCGACGCTCGCCCCCTCGCCCGGCACGGTGATCCCGTTCATGATCCACTCCGCCTGGATGCCGGAGGCCCGGCCGCACGACCCGTCGATCGAGCGGCTGAGGTTCGCCGACGACCTGGACGAGCGACTGGACCGGCTGGACCCCGAGCTTCGGGCGCTGGCCAGGGAGGTGGCCGCCGAGCTGTGAGCCACCGGGGTCGCACGGCGCCGAGCCCTGCGACCCCGGGTGGCGAGGCATGAGACGCCGGGTGGCGAGCCGTGCGACCCCGGGTGGTGAGGCATGAGACGCCGGGTGGCGAGCCGTGAGACGCCAGGAGAGTGCGGCTCAGCCGTGGTGGCCGAGCGGCTCAGCCGTGGTGGCCGAGTTGGGCCGACAGCCGGGCCGCCGACTCGACCACGAGGGGCGCCTGCTCCTGCAGCCGCGGCTTGAACCTGGAGCCGGGCCCCGACACGCTGACGGCCGCGATCACCAGGCCGTCGTGGTCGAAGACGGGCGCGGCGATCGAGACCGACCCCTCCTGACGCTCGCCGAACGAGGTGGCGTAGCCCCTGCGCCTGATCGCGGTCAGCTCGGCGCGCAGCTTGGCGGGGTCGGTGATGGTGCGCTCGGTGAGGCGTTCGAGGCCGTGCCTGACCAGGTAGCCCTCGATGTCGTCGGGACGCAGGAAGGCCAGGATCGCCTTGGAGGAGCTGCCCGCGTGCAGCGGGTAGGGGATGCCGAGCGAGACCTCCATGCGCAGCTCCTGGTCGGGGACGACCTGGTCGACGTAGAGCCGCGTGTCGCCGCGGCGTACGGACAGGGTGGCGGTCTCCCCCACGCGCGAGGACAGGCGGCGCAGCTCGGGGCCGGCCATCGCGCGCAGGTCGGTGCGCGCCAGGTAGGCGCGGCCGAGCGCGATGGCCGCGTGGCCGAGTGAGTAGCGCCGGGTGACGGGGTCGAGCGCGATCAGCTCGCGGCTGCGCAGCGCGGTGAGGATGCGGTGCACCGCGGCCTTGGTCAGGTCGAGCTCGGTGGCGATCTCGGTGACCCCCAGATCGGCTCGCGTGCTGCGGCCGAACAGCAGCAGAACGTCCATCGCCCGCTCCACGGCGGCGATGGAACGGCTCTGGGTCTCGGACTCCGCCTGAACTGGCACCTGGCCCCCTCACAAGGTGAATGTTCCCGTCGGAGCCAGTCTAGGGCGCAGGATTTCCCCACGGGAAACAACGTCACATTGACACGGCAAGACCAGGTCGTTACCTTCAGCGTTACAGTGTTTCCATGAATGGAACAGTGAGGAGCAGTGGCGACTGACGGCGAGACCTTCCGCGCGGTGCTGGCCCAGTGGCCCAGCGGCGTGGTGATCGTGACCACCGGAGCGGGCGACGGCTGGCACGGAATGACGGCCAGTTCCTTCTCCAGCGTCAGCCTGGACCCGCCGATGGTCCTGATCTGCCTGGCGCGCGACACCAGGACCCACCGGCTCGTGAGCGAGCACGGCGCCTTCGCGGTCAGCATCCTCGGCCGGGACCAGGCCGCGATCGGCCGCCGGTTCGCCGGACGGGCCGGCGCCGCCGACCGGTTCGCCGGCGCGCGGTGGGAGCCGGGCCCGACCGGCTCGCCCGTGCTGGCCGACTCCATCGGCTGGCTCGACTGCCGGGTGGAGCACGCCTACCCCGGCGGAGACCACACGATCTTCGTCGGCGAGGTGCTGGCGGCGGCCACCCCGCGCCGGGTGGCCCCCGTCCTGTTCCACTCGCGGACCTGGAGCCGGCTCGCCGACCCGCTGCCCGACCGGATCACCGTGGCCGACATCGGGCTGCTCGCCGTGCTGCGCGCCCGCGGCGTCAGCGGCGCCACGCTGGCCGGCGCCGCCCGGATGCTGCGCGCCGCCGGGACCAGGGTCCGCCTGTTCGACGGGTACGGCGACCCGCCGCCCCGCGAGGACCTCGACCCGGCCACCGCCTCGGCGCTGATCACCGACCCCGCACAGGCGGCGAGGGTGGCCGAGGCCGGAGTGGGCGTGGCCGAGTTCGCCGTCGGCGACTCCGCCGACCGGGCCGCCCCGATCCTGGAGGCGGCCCGGCGGGCCGGGCTGGCCACGGTCGGCTACCTGCCCGACGCGTTCGCCGCGGACCACGCCGGCCGGACGCTCTCGGCCGCCGCCCGGCTGGCCGAGCTCGGCTGCGACGAGATCGGGCTGCGGGACGGGCCCCAGCCCGCCACCCCGGTCCGGGTCCGCGACCTGCTCCAGGACGCCTGCGCCGCCGCCGAGCCGGCCGTGGTCCGGGTCGCGCTGCGCGAACGCCAGGGCATCGGCCTGGTCAACGCGCTGGTCGCGATGAAGAGCGGGGTGTGCCACTTCGACACCACCCTGGGCGGCGTGGACGGCGCGCTGCCCGCCGAGGACGTGCTGCTGCTCGCCGGGCAGCTCGACGTCGCCAGCGCCGTCGACCGGGACACGCTGATCGCCGGGGCCGCCCGGCTGGACCTCCTTCCCGAACACACCTGCGGATTCGCCAACTGAAGGGTTGACCGTGACCGACCGACTGACCGGCGAGCGCCTCGTCGACGACATGACTCCGGCCGAGCGGGCCCGCGCCGAACGCGTCGAGTCCGTGCTGCCCGCGCTGCGCGCCGCCGCGGCCAAGGCCGACGAGGAGGCGGACTTCCCCGTCGAGCACGTGGCCCTGCTGCGCGACGCCGGGCTGCTCGGGCTGGTGGTCCCGGAGGAGTACGGCGGCCTCGGGGGGACGCTCCGCGACCTGGCCGCCGCCACCTTCGCGATGGGCACCGCCTGCCCCTCCACGGCCCTGGCCTACTTCTTCCACAACACCAGCGCCTCGCGCGGCCTGCTCCCGCTGGAGGCGATCGAGGCCGGGCTGTTCGACGAGGGCGAGATCCCGGTCGTGCGCGCGTTCGCCGAGAAGGTGCTGACCCGGATGGCGTCCGGCACCTGGCTGGCCAACTTCGCCTCCGAGTCGGTCAAGAGCTCCGGCGCCAACATCACCATCGCCACCACCGCCCGCCGTACCGAGGGCGGCTGGATCCTGGACGGTGAGAAGTCCTTCGGCTGCGCCACCGGGGTGGCCGACCACTACCTGACCACGGCCAAGCTCGACGGCTACGAGACCGCCGAGGGGCTGGCCACGTTCTTCGTGCCGCGCGACGCGGCCGGCGTGTCGGTGCGCGCGCCGTGGGACGGCCTCGGCATGCGGGCCACGGCCAACAACGGCATCCGGCTGGACGGGGTGTTCATCCCCGCCGACGAGGCGATGACCATCCCCGGGGCGTTCACCCGGATGCTCCAGATGAGCCGCGGCAGCTTCGTCGGCAACCAGCTGGCCATCGCCGCCGTCTACACCGGGTGCGCGCAGAACGTCTACGACGTCGTGATCGAGCAGTTGACCCGCAAGACGTTCGCCGACACGGGCCGGCCGATCGCCTCCTCGCCGATGCACCAGGTGCTCATCGGCGAGATGACCAAGGACCTGGAGACCGCCTACCTGTGGGTGCGCCGCCAGCTGCTGCTGGAGACCTCCGAGCCGCCGCTGCGGCCCAAGCCGGAGGTCTTCCGGCAGTGGCGGCTGGGCAAGGGCGCGGTCACCGAGGCGTGCTTCCAGGTGGCGCTCGGCGCGTTCAAGGCCTCGGGCACCTCCGGCGCCATGATGGGCGGCGTCATCGGCCGGGCGCTGCGCGACCTGGCGATGGGCCTGGTGATGACGTTCCCGGCCGAGCGCGGCCGGCTGGAGGTCGCCCAGCTGGTCACGGAGGCCAGGCAGAACGAGCTGTTCGCCACCGCGGAGCGGTCGTGATCCGGCTCCCCGAGCCGGCCGACCTGGTCGACGGCGACTGGGCGGCCTGCGCCGACGACCTCGGCTTCGACCTGGAGGCGCCCGCCACCGGCGAGGTCGCGAGCCGCGCCCGGGGCTCGGCGGCCGGGCGGATCGAGACGGCGCTCGCCACCGCCGACCGCGTGGCCGCCTCGTGGGCGGCCACCACGCCCGAGCACCGCGCCGGCCTGCTCGACGCCGCCGCCGCCGCGCTGGCCGGGCGGGTCGACGAGATCGTCGCCCTGGAGTCCTTCGCCACCGGCGTGCCGATCCGGCAGACCGGCCCGCTCGGCGTGATCGTGCACGGCGCGTTCGCGCTGGCCGCCGCCCAGCTGCGCGAGGGGCTGCTGCTGCGCACCGCGACCCGCGAGGACGGCCGCCCGGTCGAGGTGCACCGGCTGCCGTGGGGGCCCGCGCTCTGCCTGACGCCGTGGAACGCCCCCGCGCCGATGGCCGCGCACAAGACCGCGAGCGCGCTGGCCGCCGGCTGCCCGGTGATCCTCAAGGTCAGCGAGTACGCCCCGTACGGCACCCAGCTGCTGGCCGAGACGCTGGCCGAGGTGCTGCCGCCCGGTGTCTTCCAGCTCGTGCGGGGCGGCGCCGAGACGGGCGCCCGGCTGTGCGCCGACCCGCGCGTCCGCGCGGTCTCCTTCACCGGGGGCCTGGCCGGGGGCCGGGCCGTCGCCGCGGCCTGCGCGGCCGGCCTGCGGCCGGCGCAGCTGGAGCTCGGCGGCAACAACCCGCTGCTGGTCATGCCCGACGCCGAGACCGGGGCCGCCGCCCGTGCCGCCGCCGAGCTGCTCACCTCGCTCAACGGCCAGTGGTGCCGCGCCCTCGGCCGGCTCCTCGTGCCGCGCGCACGCCTGGACGAGCTGGTCGAAGCCACCGGCGAGCGGCTGGCCGCCCTGCGCGCGGGCGACCCGCTGGCGGCGGACACCGAGTTCGGCCCGCTCGTCCACTCCACCCACCTGCGGCGGGTCCGGGCCGCGACCGAGGCGGCGGGCGGCCGGGCCACGGCGTACGGAAGCGTGCCGGACAAGGGCAACTTCCTGGCGCCCACCCTGATCACCGGGACCGACCTGGCGGAGGAGATCTTCGGCCCCGTCGCCGCCGTCGTGCCCTACGACACGGTCGACGAGGCCGTGGCACTGGCCAACGGCACCCCGTACGGGCTGGAGGGCTACGTCGTGGGCGGCGACGAGGAGCGGGCGCTCGCGGCCGCCCGGCGGATCCGCGCGGGCGAGGTCAAGGTCAACGGCTCCAGCGTGCTCAGCCTGCACCTGTTCACGCCGCGCCCTGCGTGGGGGCTGTCAGGGCTGGGCGAGGAGGGCACGGCCGAGACGATCCTGTTCTTCACCGGAGCCAGGGTCGTCGGAGTCGAGGGCGGCCTGTGAGCCGCGTCCTGGTCGCGGGGGCCGGGCCGGTCGGCCTGACCGCCGCGCTGACGCTGGCCCGCGCCGGCGTGCCGGTCACCGTGCTGGAGGCGGGGCCGGAGCTGGCCGCCGAGTCGCGCGCCTCCACCTTCCACCCGCCGACGCTGGAGATGCTCGCCGGGCTGGGAGTGCTGGACGAGCTGATGGAGCGCGGCCTGGTCGCGCGGACCTTCCAGTACCGCGACCGGTCGGGCGGCCCGATCGCCACCCTCGACCTCGGCGTGCTGACCGGCGACACCCCCTATCCGTTCCGGGTGCAGTGCGAGCAGAGCAAGCTCACGCCCATCCTGCTCGACCACCTGCGGCGGCACGGCGGCCAGGTGCTGTTCGGGCAGCGGGCCGCCGGCGTGCTTGCAGACGCCGGAGGCGTGGCCGTGACGACGGACGCGGGCGGCACCTTCACCGGCGACTGGCTGATCGCCGCCGACGGCGCCCACTCGGCGGTACGGCGGGCGCTGGACATCCCGTTCGAGGGCCTGACCTACCCCGAACGCTTCCTGGTCGCCTCCACCACCGAGCCCGTCGAGCGGCTGCTGCCCGGGCTGGAGCCGATCAACTACGTCTTCGACCCCGGGGAGTGGCTGGTGCTGCTGCGCACGCCCGACCACTGGCGGGTGCTGCTGCCCACTCCTCCCGGCACCTCCGACGAGGCGGAGCTGGCCCGGCTGCCCGCGCGGCTGCGCGCCGTGGCCGACCCGGGGCGCGACTGGGAGGTGGCGCACGCCTCGCTCTACCGGGTGCACCAGCGGGTGGCGGCCACCTTCGCGAGCGGCCGGGTGCTGCTCGCCGGTGACGCCGCGCACGTCAACAACCCGCTCGGCGGGCTCGGCATGAACAGCGGCATCCACGACGCGGTCCTGCTCGCCGCCTCCCTGCTCGGCTCCCTGCTCGGCGACGGTTCCCTCGCCGACTCCCCTGACGGCTTCATGGGCGGCTTCATGGGCGGGGGGTCGCCGGAAGAGGTCGCGGCCCGGCGGCGGCGGGTGGCGCTGGACCACGTCGGCGCCATCAGCCACGGCAACTGGGAGAAGCTGCGCTCGGCCGATCCGGCCGCCCACCACGCCGAGTTGCGGGCGCTGGCCGCCGACCCGGGGGCCGCCAGGTCCCACCTGCTGCGCGCCTGCCTGATCTCGTCCCTCCGGGAGCCCGTGTGATCTCCCGCGAGAACCCCGCCCGGATCGCCGAGATCGTCGGCCACGTCCCGGTCACCGGCCCGTCCGGGGTGGACGCCGCCGTGCGGCGGGCCGACGCGGAACGCCGCGACTGGTCGGCCCTGCCCGTCTCCGCCCGCGCGGACATCCTGCGGGAACGCGGCGAGACGCTGGCCGCCCGTCAGGAGGAACTGGCCACGCTGCTCGCCCGCGAGTCCGGCAAGCCGCTGGCCGACTGCCGGGGCGAGATCGGCTTCGCGCTCGCCTACCTGCGCTGGGTGTGCGACCACGCTCCCCGTGTGCTCGCCTCTTCCGAGGTGGACGACGAGGCGGGCCGGCTCGTGGTGAGCCGCGAGCCGTACGGCGTCGTGGGGTGCGTCACGCCGTGGAACGCGCCGGTCATCCTGGCGCTGCTCAAGCTGGCTCCCGCGCTGGTGGCGGGCAACACGGTGGTGCTCAAACCGTCGCCGCTCGCGCCGCTGGCGGTCGGCGAGGTCGCCGCCGCCCTGCCCGTCGTGTTCGCCGTGCACGGCGGCGCGGAGACCGGCCGGGCGCTGGCCGGTCATCCGCTGGTGCGCAAGGTGGCCTTCACCGGCGGCGACGTGGCGGGCCGGGAGATCGCGGCGAACGCGGGGGCGATGCTCACGCCCTCCGTCATGGAGCTGGGCGGCAACGACCCGGCCGTGTTCCTGCCGGACTTCTCGCTGACCACCGCCGACTACGAACGGCTGGTGATGGCGTCGTTCGCGACCAGCGGGCAGGTGTGCATGGCCGCCAAGCGGCTGTACGTGCCGCGCGGGCGGGCGGCGGAGTTCGCCGAGGCGTACGTGGCGGCGGCGGAGCGGGTCCTGGTGACCGGCGATCCCCTGACGCCCGGGGTGTCCATGGGCCCGGTCGTCTCCGCGGCCGCCGCCGACCGGATCCGCGCCCTGGTGGTCGCCTCGGCCGATCGCGGGGGGACGGCGGTGCCGCTCGGGCGGGTGGCGCCCGGCCACGACCCCGACGCCGGATATTTCGTGACCCCGGTGCTGGTGACCGATCTGGATGACGCGGCTCCGCTGGTGGCCGAGGAGCAGTTCGGCCCCGCCGTCCCACTGCTCGTCTACGACACCGAGGAGGAGGTCCTGGCCAGGGCCAACGCCGGCGAGCTGGGCCTCGGCGCCTCGGTCTGGTCGCCCGACGAGGAGCGGGCGTTCGCGCTGGCCGGGCGGCTGGAGGCCGGGTTCGTCTTCGTCAACACCCACAACCGCACCGGCATGTCCCTGCGCGCCCCCTTCGGCGGCGTCAAACGCAGCGGCTACGGCCGCGAGTACGGCGAGGAGGGGCTCCTGGAGTACGTCCAGACCAAGGTCGTGCACGCCCCGGCCGCCTTCCGCCCCGGCGGCCAGGGCATGGCCCCAGGCGCCTACCCGGGCACCGGCTGACCAGCCCGCCTCAAGGCCGGCCGCCCCGGCGAGTTCGACCCGGCGGCCGGGCACCATGACACTCATCTTGACCCTGGTCACTCGACTCGGGCGGTGGAACCATGTCGTTCGACTCGACTGCGAGAACTACACGCCATTACGCGACGATGTCACTACAGTGCGTTATATGCCTCCCGCACACGCACCCGCTTACACTCATGACATGAGTGAAGACGCCTTCGAGATCCCGCTGAGCGAGGCCGACGGACATCTTCCCGATGTCATCAGCACTGCCGCCCAGCGCCACACGATCGCGTATCTCACTGACCAGGGCCGCCGCGTCGCTGCGATCGTGCCGGCCGAGGAGGCGTGGTACTGGACCCCGGGATGGCAGTCCGCCGAAGCCGAAGCCGACGCCGACGCTCAAGAGGGGCGCACCCACGCCTTTGACAGCATGGACGACCTGTTTGCCGAGATCGACGCCGTCCGCGGAGAGCGCTCCGAGTGAGATACGAACGCACCGCGTCCTTTCTCCGGGATGTGTCACGGCTTCCGCCCGAGCACTACGCCATGTTCAAGGAAGCCATTTACAAGTATTTTCTCCCGGCCATCGAACAGGGAGCTCACACCGGCAGGGTCCCTTGGCCTGTACGGCTTCGCATTCACAAGCTCACCGGCACCGACGTCTACTCGCTGACGTGGAACTTCGCCTCCCCGGACGGCCGGGCCACGTTCCGCTTCACCACCTCGGACGACGGCGATCCGACCCTGCAGTGTCGCCGAGTCGGCGATCATTCGATCTACGACCACGCCTGATGGTCTGAGGCCCGGTCAGTCGAACATCGGCACCCGATGTGATGTAGTCTCCGGGAGATTTCTCCCCGCCCTCCTCCGGGACTGGCGGGGATTTTCTTGTTTGCGGGCCTCACCACCACGACTCCGGTGGGCACCATTGAAACGATTCTTTCCCTGTCGTCCTTACCTGGGCGACGCGGACGGTGTGCGCGGTCACGGGCTTCTCCTGGGGATTCATCATTCGGTCCGGGCAGATCAAGATCCAGGGTCCGGAGAAGCTGCCCGCCGACGACTGGGACCGGCACGGTGCCCGGCTCTCCGGCGCGTACCCCGGGTGGGAGTTCGCCCCGGGTTACCGCACGGGCTGAAGCCAGGTGTACCGAGCCACGTCAGCGTCTTGGGATGCCGTTAGCGGTAGTCAGGAGTACTGGTTCACTTCGTGACGTGCAGATCGGCGATCGTCTTGCCGAGCCGATCCCCTTCGTGCAATTTGTCTTAGCAGACACGCTCGGGGGTCTCCGCCTTCTCGGCCAAGCGCCGGGTCCGCTTGAGCGGCGGACCCGGCGGGCCGGTCAGGTGAGGTGGTCGACGACCGCGCGGGCGGCGAGCCTCGGCCGGAGCCAGGTCGCCACCTCCAGGTGTGCCGGGTGCTCCTGGTAGCCGCGCAGCGCCTCGGCCGAGTCGTGCGTGGTGGTCAGGCACAGGTCGTAGGAGACCTCCGACCCGATCACGTCGAGGCCGACCGACAGGTCGCCGATCTGCTCGACCCTGCCCCTCAGCCCTTCGAGCAGTTTCTTGGCCTCCGGCGCGTCGCCGGGGTCGGCGAACTTCATCAGCACCACGTGCGTCAGCACAACCGCCTCCTATGGACATCTGCTCCTGTTTCGCGAGATCCTAGTTCTTGGAAACGCTGTTTCTCCAGACGTAACGGAGGCCGCATGGTGCGCGTCGCGGCGGCGCAGTTCGACGTAGGCCAGGATGTGGACGCCAATCTCGCGACCTGCCTGCGCATGATCGATTCGGCTGCCGGGCAGGGGGCGGAGCTCATCGTGCTGCCCGAGTTCTGCAACCACCTGTCGTGGTACCGCGACCGCGAGCACGCCCGGGAGCTGGCCTGCCGCCATGGTGACGCCTTCCTGGGCGCGGTCGCCGAGCGCGCCGCCCGGCACCGCGTCCTGGTCAAGATCGGCGTGACTCTGGCCCGTGACGACGGCCGGACCACCGGCGCGTCCCTGCTCTACGGCCCGGACGGCGCCCTGCTGGGCGAGGCCGACAAACAGGTGCTGATGGGCGCCGAGAACGACCATCTCGACCCGGCGACGAGCGTGGGCCCGGTGGTCGCCACCGCGGCCGGCCGGCTCGGCCTGTACGCGTGCATGGAAGGCGTGATCAACGAGATCACCCGCGGGCTGGCGCTGCGCGGCGCCCAGGTGCTGCTCAACAGCCTCAACTCGTTCGCCACGGACGAGGCCTCGCTGCACATCCCGGTCCGCGCGGCCGAGAACAAGGTGTGGGTGGTCGCGGCCAACAAGGTCGGCCCGCTGATCCCCGCCGACCGGCTGCGCGAGGTCGGCGCCGCGCTGGGTGTGCCGCCCGAGTGGCTGCACGGCGCCGGTGAGAGCCAGATCGTCGCCCCCGACGGCACCGTCGTGGCCAGGGCGCCGCGCACCGGCGAGGCGGTGGTGGTGGCCGACATCGACCCGTCGGCCGCCGACGCCGAGCGGGCCCGCCATCTGGCGACCCGGCGGCCGGAGCGCTACGGCCCGATCGCGCAGCCACCCCGTGAGCGCACCGCTCCGGTTGGGGCGCCGTCGCTGCCGGTCGCGGTGGTGCGGGGCGACGCCTCGCTGGTGCGCCAGGCGATCGCCGAGGGGGCCCGGCTGATCGTGCTACCCGAGGGGTCGCCGGTCACGGCCGAAGAGGCTGCCCAGGCTTTACGGGACGCCACTCCGTCCCTGAAGGAGGCGTCTCCCGCCGTGCAGGACACCGCTCCGGCCGGACGGGACGAGGCCCCTGCCGTGCAGGGCACCGCTCCGGACGTACGGGAGGGCGGGGCGCACGTGGTGCTCGGCACCGGGGCGCTGGTCGGGCCGGACGGCGAGGTGCCGCCGCGCGAGGTGCACCAGCTCCCGTGGGGCAGGCTGGCGATCGTGGCCGGCGAGGACTCCCGGCATCCCGAGGAGTTCCGGCTGGCCGCACTGGCCGACGCCGACGTGGTCGCCGTGCCCTTCACCGCCCGTGAGCCCTGGGAGCTGCGGCTCGGACTGCCCGAACGGGCGGCGGAGAACCGGCTCAACATCGTCGCCGCCGGGCCCGACGGCCCGGACGGCCTGGCGGGCGCGATCCTCGACCTGCCCGCCGACTTCACCCTGTGGACGGCCTGGAAGGGACCGTTCACCGGGCAGATCAGTCATCCCGTGGTCACCCCCGTCAAGAACGCCGACGCGCTCGTGCTGGGCGCGGTGTCGCCGGCCCAGAGCGTCAACAGGTTCGTGTCCCGGGGCACCGACCTGGTCGGCGGCCGGCCGTGGCCGCTGGCCGGAGCACTTCTGGAAGGACCTCAGTGAAGGAAACGCTGCAGCACGTGGAGCAGATGCTCGACGAATCGCCGGTGATCGACGTCACCGAGACGTTCGAGCAGCTGCGGGGCATACTCGCGGAGCTCAAGGCCAAGATCGACGCCAGGTTCGAGCTGACTCCCGAGCCGAGCGCGCCCGGCGACTACGGGACCCACCCCGACGGGCCGGGCGGGCGGCTCGACGCCTACTCCGGCCCTGAGATCGACTGGATGGTCCACTCGTGGCTGGGCAACCCCTCCGCGAGCTTCGCCAACCTGCACCTGACGGTCTGGCTAGGCCCGCAGGTGAACGTGCCGCACCTGGGCATCGCCCTGCTGGTGTGGCCGGAGGGCTGGTTCTACCAGGACTTCATCCCTCGCGCGAGCCTCGTCCAGGACGGCGACTACTTCGACCGCCACTACGCGCCGCTGGACGCCGACTGGCTGGCGTTCAAGGAGAAGAACCCGGACTTCACCTGGTTCACCAGCCGCACCGGGTTCATCCGGGCGAGCCTGTCGCCCAACGCCTACTGCTACTCGTTCCCCCGCGCCCAGCCCAACATCGACACGGTCCGCGAGCTGCTGCACGCCCGCGTGGACCGCTGGCTGAGCTGGGTGGACGAGGCGGAGCCCGTGCCCGCCGAGGAGCGGCCGGCCCTGGCGGCGGGTGACCTGGCGATCCGCCGCAACATCGCCGAGCGCGATCCCGCGAACGTGATGGGCGTGCGCTACTTCGGCCAGGAGCTGACCGACAAGCTGGTCCGCGGCCTCTGGGGCGGCGACCGGACACTGCCGAGGCCGTCGTGATCAGGTCGCTGTGGTGGGCCGCCGCGACCGGTGGGGAGCCGCCGTTCGGCACCTCCCATCTGAAGGTCCACTACCCGGCCGCCGAGCAGGGCGACCGGCTGACCGGGGTCTTCCCGCCGGAGGGCGGGCCGTACCCGGTGGTGCTGTTCCTGTCGGGGATCAACGTGGGCCAGGACGCCTACCGGTGGCTGGCCGTCGAGATCGCCTCGGCCGGGTTCGTCTGCGTGACGTTCGACCGGGTGGGTGAGCTGTTCGGCGGCGAGTACGGGCTGACGCCCGGCGTGGACCTCGACGCGGCCCGGCCGGAGACGTACGGCACCCGCGCGACCTGCCCGGCCATCCCGGCGATCCTGGAGTCGCTGGCGGAGATCGAGCTGCTGAAGGGCGTCCTCGACCTCGACCGCGTCGCGCTCGGCGGCCACTCGGCGGGCGGGACGCTGGCCCTGCAGTCGGCCGCGCACGTCCCCTCGGTGAAGGCGGTGTTCGCGTACGGCGCGCACACGATGGTCGCGACCATGCTCGGCTGGCCGGCCGGCACGGTGCTGCCCGCCCAGGTGGACTGCCCCGTGCTGCTGTCGGTCGGCACCCGCGACGGCGTCATCATGGGCAGCTCCGACCGCTACGGCCAGGAGAGCCACGAGCGCGACCCGGTCACCCGCACGTTCGAGGAGGCGCTGTCCGATCGGGGCGGCGAGCACCTGCTGGCCGTGCTGGAGGGCGCCAACCACTTCACGATCGCCGACCCGGTGGACCGGACGGCCGCGCGCGCCTTCCTCGACCTGCCCGCCACCGCCGAACCACGCCCCGAACTGGCCGGTCTGATCACGGCCTTCCTGGGCACGCATCTGCACGAGGACGCGCGGGCGCGGACCGTGCTGGACGGCCTGCCGGACATCCGGCGCCGTTAGGAGGAGACATGCTCAAGAACTTCTGGTACGCGGTCGAGTTCAGCGAGGCCGTCGGGCGGCGGCCACGCAAGGTGACCTGCCTGGGGCAGGACTTCGTGCTCTGGCGCCGCCGCGACGGGCAGGTGGCGTGCCTGTCGGACCTGTGCGTGCACCGCGGCGGCGCGCTGTCGCTGGGCACGGTGATCGAGGACCGGGTCGTCTGCCCCTATCACGGCTGGGAGTACGAGCCGGACGGCGGCTGCGTCAAGATCCCGGCCAACCCGCCCGGCCGGGGCATCCCGAAGAAGGCCCGGATCGACTCCTATCCGGTGGTCGAGAAGTACGGGATGGTGTGGACCTTTCTCGGCGACCTGCCCGAGGAGGAACGGCCGCCGATCCCGCACATCCCGCAGCACGACGACCCCGCCTTCCGCGTCATCCACTGGGAGACCACGCTGGAGGCCAACTACGAGCGGGCGCTGGAGAACGTCGTGGACGCGGCGCACACGCCGTTCGTGCACGGCACCGCCTTCGGCAACCCCGACAAACCCGAGATCCCCGACTACGAGATCACCCAGACCGACTGGTACGCCGAGGCCGACATCCTGCTCAACCCGCCGCCCCCGAAGGGCCTGTGGGGGATGCTGGCCAAGGCGCGGATCGACCCGGTGATCGTCACCAACGGCTGGTACCTGCCCAACATCGTCAAGCTGCACGTCCGGCTGCCGTTCGGCGACCTCATCCTGTACGACTTCAACATCCCGGTCAGCCAGAACCGGACCCACGTGAAGATCCTCGGCTACCGCAACTTCTTCACCGGGAAGTGGGCCGACGCCAACGCGGCCAAGCGGATCACCCGGATCTTCGAGCAGGACCGGCTGGTCGTCGAGTCGCAGCGGCCCGAACTGCTGCCCTTCGACCTGTCGGCGGAGCTGCACCTGCGCAGCGACGCGCTGCAGGTGTCCTACCGGCGGCGCCGTCAGCAGCTCATCGACCGGGGCTGGTGGGTCGGCGGTGACGACATCGTGACGGGCGACGTGCCGCGCCGCGAGGCCACCGTCATCGCCTCCCCCGCCCGCCGCGACAACCCCGACCTCGCCCGCGCCTGGGTGCACAAGACCCGAGGAGAGAGCCGTAATGAGCCTGCCCACAGCGCTGAGTGACCGCACCCTGGACCGGCTGGTCACCGCCCTGGACCTGACCGCCGGCACGGACGTGCCGCTGACCAGCCAGATGTCACCGGAGCCGGTCGGCCGGTTGCGGGTGCTGCGCGGCGCCGGCACCGGTGACGCCCAGGTCGACAAGGTGGTCGCCGTCAGCCTGGTGGTGCCGATGATCGGGCTGGACAGCCACATGATCTTCGCGTTCACGCCGGCCGGGTCGGCGGTGCCGCACTTCACGCTCGACGCGGTGGCCACACCCGCCTTCCACGCCATGCACCTCGACCTGATCCCCCGCGTCGAGCTGGCCACCCATCTGGCCTATCTCGACGCCTGCTACCTGCCGCTGACCGAGCCGCTGGCGCAGGCCTGGACCCTCGACGGGCTCTCGGCGGCCGACGTCGGCCCGCGCCAGAAGGCGATGATGTCCCCCTGGATGCTGGTCTGCCGGGCCGGCGAGGAGGCGTTCGAGAAGCTCGGCCAGACCGTCGACACCTACCTCGGCCACTGGCTGGCCCTGATCGAGACGGGCGTGCCCGACCCCGGCGGCACCGACCTCGCCGCCCGCGACGCCGCGAACCGGGACAACCTGTTCAGTCCCGACGTGGACCCGGTCTGGTACCAGGTCACCCGCCTGCTCGGCGACGAGCAGTCCGAACGCGTCCGAGGGGAGCTGCTGCGTTGAGCGAGCCGAGCACCTGGCAGAAACGCATCGAGGGTGAGTGGTTCGGCAGGCCCTCGCTGTTCGACGCCACCGGCACCTGGCTGGGCTACGAGGACATCCGCCGCTCCTCGGTCTTCGAGAACGGCGTCACCACCTACTACATGGACGGCGGGCTGGAGGGCGGCGGGCCGATGGCCGGCCGGTTCCGGCTGGGCGCGCCGTTCGCGTTCGGCGTGGTCGACTCCGACGCGAGCCGGCTCTACACCGGTCCCGACTTCTACGGCACCGGCCAGCCGTACGGGTCGTTCGTCGACGCCCACTACTACGGGCCGGGCTGGCAGGTGGACCTCAACACCTGGAACCAGGTGCTGACCGACCGCGACACGCAGGTCTACTCCTCGGTCCTGTTCCAGGGCCCGGCCGTGGTCGGCTGCTTCAACGGCCTCTACACCCGCGACCCCGCCAAGGTGGAGGGCTGGCTGGCCGAGGAGACCAGGAACGGGCCGGTGCCGCACATCCTGCCGACCAAGGCCGCGGGCGCCTTCAGCGGCGCCTGCGAGGTCTACGGCGCCGACCAGAAGCCGCGCGGCACCGTACAGGTCACGATCGAGCTGGAGCCGCTCGACCTGCTCAGGACCCGGCAGCGGGTCACCTGGTCGGGCGCGCTGGACCGCGCCTACACCGTGGATTCGCGGCGCGACGGCTTCCGCTCGTTCTACGAGGGCCCGGACGCGTGGGGCAACGCCCAGGCGTTCGGCCGGGCGAACTATCCCAGCCTGCACTTCGCCGATGTGTGGAAGCTCAAGGGCCGGGAGTTCATGCTCGACGCGACGCCCGGCATGGGCGCCGGGACGGAGCTGGCGGTGGCCTACGAGCTGTTCGACGGCAACGTGCTGGGCGCCGTGGTGCACGGGGTGCTTCGATGGTCATCGTCGTAACGGGCGGCACCCGTGGCATCGGCCACGGGCTGGTCGGCCGGTTCCTGGAGACGGGCCACGAGGTGGCGTTCTGCGGGAGCCGTACGGAATCGGTGGAGAAGGCCGACCTGGACGGCGCGCTCGGGGTGGTCGCCGACGTGAGCGACCGTGAGCAGGTGCGCGGGCTGTGGGACGCGGCGGTGGAGCGGTTCGGCCGCGTGGACATCTGGATCAACAACGCCGGCGTCTCGCACGCCCGCCGGCCGCTCTGGGAGCTGCCCGAGGCCGAGGCGGCCGGCGTCGTCGGCGTCAACCTGACCGGCGTGATCAACGGCTGCGCGGTGGCGCTGGCGGGCATGGCGGCGCAGGGTCACGGTCACGTGTGGAACATGGAGGGCCTGGGCAGCGACGGCCGGGCGGTGCCCGGGCTGGCCGTCTACGGCTCCACCAAACGGGCGCTGCACTACCTGACCAGAGCACTGGCCAAGGAGGTGCCGGACGGCGTGTCGGTGGGGCTGCTCAGCCCCGGGATGGTCGTCACGGACCTGCTGCTGCACGACGAGATCAGCCCGGAGTCGCGGCGGGTCTTCGACATCCTGGCCGACCGGGTCGAGACCGTCACCCCGTGGCTGGCCGACCAGGCGGTGCGGCGCGTCGCCAACGGCGCCCACGTCCGCTGGCTCACCGGCGGCAAGATCCTCACCCGGTTCGCCACCGCTCCCTTCACCAAGAGGAAGGTGCTCCCGTGACCGACGCACTCGGCTGGCGCCGTAAGTTCGGGGTGATCGCCCCGTCCACGAACACGATCGTCGAGCCCGACTTCTACCGGATGACCGTGCCGGGGGTGACCTCGCACTTCAGCCGGATCCACATCAGAGATCAGAACATGTCCGGAAATGAGGGCATGGAACGGTTACTCGATCAGATCCGCGAGGAGATCGGCGCCGCCTGCGAGCGGGTGCTCACCTGCGAACCCGACTACATGGTGATGGGCATGTCCGCCGAGACGTTCTGGGGCGGGGTGGAGGGCAACCGGCAGTTCGTCAGGCAGATCCACGACCTCACCGGGCTCCAGGTGGCCACCGGCGCCGAGTCCTGCGAGCGGGCGCTGAACCTGTACGGCGCCCGCCGGATCGGCGTGGTCACCCCCTACCAGCCGGTCGGCGACGACAACGTGGTCCGCTTCTTCACCGAGATCGGCTTCGAGGTGGCCGCGATCCGCGGGCTGAAGTGCCCCACGGCGGTGTCGATCGCGCACGTCACCGAGGACGAGCTGCGCGAGGCCCTGATCGAGGTCGACTCCCCCGACGTCGACGCGCTCGTGCAGTGCGGCACGAACCTGTCCATGGTCGGCCTGGCCGACGAGGCCGAGCGCTGGCTGGGCAAGCCGGTCATCGCGATCAACGCCGCCACCTGGTGGATGGCGCTGCGCGACAACGGCATCGAGGACAAGGTCTACGGCGCCGGCCGCCTGCTGCGCGAGCACTGATCGGCACCGCGCGTCACCGCCGCGCCGACCGGCGCCGCGCGCCGGTCGGCGTACCGGTCGGCGCGGCGCGTCACCGCTGGGCCAGCGCGGCCTGGCGGTCGGCGTCGAAGCTCGTCCGTCCCCGGTAGGCCAGCAGCGCGCCGGCCAGCAGCGGAACGGCGAGGATGGCGTAGGCGGCGCGCAGCGAGCCGGTGGCGTCGGAGAAGGCGCCCACCAGCAGCGGGCCCGCCGCCCCCGCCAGCGAGACGAGAAACTGCAGCAACGCGAACCCCATCCCCCGGCGCGCGGCGGGCACCACGTCGGCGGTGGCCGCGGTCAGGGCCGGGATGGCCACCAGGAACGCGATGGACGACACGGCGAGGCAGGCCAGCTGGACGGGCAGCACCAGGATCGCCACTGAGCCGGCCAGGCTGAGGCCGCCGACCATCAGCCCGCCGGCGCCGAGCGCGACCCGCCAGCCGGGGCGGGTCAGGTGCCCCCGGTCGCCCAGGCGGGCGCCGAGCAGACTGCCGACGATCATGCCGAGCAGCCCGACGCCGCCCGCCAGGCCCGCCGCCATGCCGCTGGGCATGTCGAAGGTGCGCTGGTAGAACGTGGGCAGCCAGAACATCAGGCCGCCCAGCCCGAAGAACAGGGTGCCGAGGCCGGCCACGACCGCCCGCAGCGTCCTGATGCCGAGCAGGTCGCGCATCTCCTTCAGCACCGGGCCGCGCGGCGGCGCGGCGGTGGTCACGGGCATCACGGGCGCCGTCTCGCCGGTGCGGAGCAACTCGATGCGGTCGCCGGTGCCGCGCATCGGCTCACGCAGGCTCAGGCAGAGCATGGCGACGATCATGCCGGGCACCGCGATGAGGAAGAACATCGTGCGCCAGCCGTACGCCTCGGCCAGGGCGCCGCCGACGATGATGCCGACGGGCTGACCGGCGAAGTAGCCGAACCGTTCCAGGGAGAACGCCCGCGACCTGCTGCCGCCGGGGAAGTAGTCGGCCAGCAGGCTGGAGGCGGCGGGGTTGTAGAGCAGCCCCGCCCCGCCGAGCAGCACCCGGACGGCGAACAGCATCGCGTACGACATGACCAGGCCGCTGCCGAGGGTCAGCAGCGACCAGACGGCGACGACGGTGGCCATCGCCCACGTGCGGCGGCCCCGGTCGGCCAGCCGGCCCGCCGGGATCAGCAGGATGACGCCCGCCAGCGCGGCGGCGGTCGCGATGGCCCCGCCGGCCGTGTCGCCGAAGCCCAGCTCACGCTGGATGGCCGGCAGCGCGCCGGCCATCAGGTTGTACTCGACCCGGTCGACGAGCGCGACCAGTGCGATGCAGAGCGCGGGCCACCAGCCGAACGGCGCGGCGGCGTGCAGCCGCACCCGTAGCGGCGGCCGCCCCGCCATCTGGACCTCTACATGCTCGTCCGTGGTCATCCGCTCTCTCCTCGAGTCGATCGGCGACCGCGACGGCCTTCCCGCTCCGAGACGCTCCTGCGCGGTTGGGCACATCGTTATGGAAACGGCGTTTCCCGTCAATGGATCTCGGCTCTACGTTGGCGGAAACGACGTTTCCGACAAGGAAGGCCCCGTCGGTGGACTACCCCCTCGCTCTGGCACTCGTCGACTTCCTACCGGTTCTCGCCATGACCGCGGGCATCAGCCTGCTCGTCCCCTTCGTCCGCCGGATGGCCGGACCTTCCATCGCCACCGCCGCGCTGGCGGGCGGCGCGCTCACGGTGACCGGCGGCGCGCTCAAGGCCGTCTGGAAGCTCATCGTGGCCTCCGGCGGGCCGGACATCGTGTGGATGGCGAAAGCCCAGTTCTTCCTCCTCGGCCCCGGGTTCACGCTGCTGGCCTGGGCACTGCTGAGCACGGCGCCGAGCACGGCCGGAAGGCGGCCGCCGCTCTGGGCGTTCGCCGCCTTCGCGGTGGCCGGACTGGCGGCGGCCGCCGCCCTGGGCGGCACCTGGCCGCTGCTGATCGTGACCACCGTCTCGGCCACGATCCTGGGTGTCCGGCTGCTGCTGCTCTCCCGCCGCGCCAACCAGGTCGCGGCGACCTTCCTGTTCGGTTTCAACCTGCTGGGGACGTACGCGATGGGCATCCTGGCGGGGCAGCCCGAGCAGACGATCGCCCTGCAATGGGTCGAGGAGTCGCTCAACACGCTCACCTGGACGGCCTTCGCCATGGGAGTCTGGCGGCTCGCCCGGGCGAAGACGTTATTGACTGAACAGCTCTTCAGATGATTGATTGTGGAAACTCCGTTTCATTCTGAGGAACATCCGTGGAGGATCACTTGGAGTCGCTGATGCGGCCCATACGCGGCCCCGTCCTGCTGTCGGTGCTCGGCACGTGGCTCCAGGCACTGGCCACCACGGCGCTCCTGCTGCTGGTGGGGACCGCGATCGGGCAGATCTACCGGGGCGGCGCCCCCGAGACCGCGGTGATCGCGGGACTGTTCGCGGCGGCGGCGGCCCGCGCGCTGCTCGCCGCCGCCGTTCCGGCGATCACCGTCCGCGCGGGCGGCCGGCTGGAGGTCGGGCTCCGCGACCGGATCTACCGCCACCTGCTCAGGCTCGGCGCGCCGCTGCGCTCGCGGGAGCAGACCGGCAGGCTGGTCTCCACCGGCACCGAGGCCGTCGAGCTCGTCGCCACCTACTACGCGACCTTCCTCGGCCCGATCCTCGCCTCGATGACCGTGCCGATCCTCGTACTGGTGGCCATCGGGGTGTTCATCGACCCGTGGACGGCGCTCATCCTGGCCATCGTGGTCCCGGCCATCCCGCTGACCGTCGGCGTCTTCCAGCGCGGCTTCGCCAAGGTGAGCGACGGCTACCGCGACACGGCCAACCACCTCGCCGCCCGCTTCCTCGACGCCCTGCAGGGCCTGTCGACGCTCAAGCTCTTCAACCAGGGCACGGCGCACGGCAGGGCCCTCGCCAGGTCCTCGGAGGAGCTGCGCCGCGCGATCATGCGGCTGCTCGCCGGCAACCAGGTCATCCTGTTCGTCGTCGACACGGTGTTCTCGCTCGGCATGATCACCACGGCGACCGTGCTGGCGATGGCCCGGATGCGCGAGGGCGCGATCGACGCCGGCGAGGCGGTGGCCCTCGTGCTGCTCACCACGCAGCTCGTGGAGCCGCTGGACAAGGTCGGCCAGTTCTTCTACGTCGGCATGGGCGGCGCCGCGGCCGCCAAGGAGATCAGGGCCCAGCTGGCCGAGGAGCCCGCCGTCGCCGACCCCGCGACGAGCGCGCCGGAGAAGGCCACCTCCGACGTGTCCTTCGAGGGCGTGAGCTTCGCCTACCTGCCGGACACGCCGGTGCTGCGGGAGGTGGGCTTCACCATCGCCCCGGGCGAGAAGGTCGCGCTGGTCGGGCCGTCGGGCTCGGGCAAGACCACCGTCGCCGCGCTGCTCCAGCGCAACCTCGACCCCGGCGCGGGCGTGATCCGCGTCGGCGGCCACGACATCACCTCGGTGCCCGCCGCGTGGGTGCGCGAGCAGATCAGCGTCGTGGCGCAGACCACCTACCTGTTCACCGGCACGCTGCGCGACAACCTGCTGGTCGCCGCGCCGGACGCCGACGACGAACGGCTGTGGGACGCGCTGCGCACGGCCAACCTGGACGAGTTCGTCCGGGGGCTGCCGGAGGGACTGGACACACCGACGGGCGAGCGCGGCCTCATGCTGTCCGGCGGGCAGGCGCAGCGCACCGCCATCGCCCGCGCCGTGCTCAAGGGCTCACCCATCCTCGTCCTCGACGAGCCGACCTCCAACGTGGACCTGGAGTCCGAGGCGGCGATCCTGGCCGCCCTCGACCGGCTGACCGTCGGCCGTACGGTGCTGATGATCGCGCACCGGCTGTCCACGGTGCGCGACGCGGACCGGATCGTGGTCCTGGAGGACGGCCTCGTCACCGAGCAGGGCTCCCACGACGAACTGATGACCGGCGGCGGGCACTACGCCCGCGCGGTCCGGCGGACCGAGGTGGAGACGCGATGACCCGGACCCAGATCAGCCTGCGCCTGCTGCGCTTCGGCCGTCCGCTGATGACGCCGCTGGCCGTCTCGGTCACCTTCCGGGTGCTGCAGATGTGCCTCGGCATCGCGTTGTACGGCGTCGGCGCGTGGGGCGTGGTCCGCGTCGCGTCCGGCGACCCGTCGGTGATCACGCCGGTGGCGGTCGCGATGGTGGTCATGGCCTTCGCCAAGGGCCTGTTCCGCTACGTCGAGCAGTACGCCGGCCACTACGTCGCCTTCAAGCTGCTGGCCATGCTCCGCGACGACTTCTACCAGCGGATCGAGCCGCAGGCCCCGGCCGGGATCGAGGGCAGCAGGACCGGTGACCTGCTCGCCCGCGTCATGAAGGACATCGACCGGATCGAGGTGTTCTACGCGCACACGATCGCGCCGTCGCTGGCCGCCGTCATCGTCCCGGTGATCTCCCTGTCGGTGCTCGGCGCCGAGTACAGCCCGGTGGTGGCCCTCGTGCTGGCGCCGTTCCTGCTGGGCGTGGGCGTCGTGGTGCCGTGGCTGAGTCACCGCGCCGCCGCGACGGCCGCCACCGATCTGCGGCGGTCCCGCGGCGAGATCTCCCAGCACCTCACCGACGGCGTCCAAGGGGTCAGGGAGGTGCTCGCCTTCGGCTACGGCACCCGCCGCCTGGCCGAACTCGAGGCGCTCGGCTCGTCGGGCGCCTCGGCGATCGGCCGGCTGGGCACGCTGATCTCCATGCGCCGGGGCCTGAACGAGTTCCTGGTCGGCGCGGGCGTGATCGCGGTCCTGTTCACCGGCTGGGGACAGGGGCTGTCCTGGCAGGACATCGCCGTCACGGTGGCGATCGGGCTGGCGACCTTCGGGCCCGTGCTGGGGGTCGAGGAGTTCATGGCCGACCTGGAGCAGGCCTTCGCCGGCGCGCGCCGCATCTGGGAGATCACCGACCGGCCGCCGCTGGTCACCGACCCGCCCGCGCCCGCGCCCCGGCCCGCCACGGCCTCCATCGGCTTCGAGTCGGTCACCTTCGCCTACCCCGGCCAGAGCCCGCCCGCGGTGTCCGGCGTCTCCTTCACCGTGCCGGCCGGCAGCCGCTACGCGGTGGTGGGCGCCTCGGGCTCCGGCAAGTCCACTCTGGTCTCGCTCCTGCTGAGGTTCTGGGAGCCGGAGTCCGGCACGGTGCGCGTGGGCGGCACCCCGGTCGACCGGCTCGGCCTGGACGACCTGCGCGACCTGATCGCCGTCGTGGGCCAGCGCACCTACCTGTTCAACGACACCGTCGCCGCCAACCTGCGGCTGGCCCGGCCCGACGCCACCCAGGAGCAACTGGAGGCGGTCTGCCGCCAGGCCGCCCTGCACGACACGATCATGGAGATGCCCGAGGGTTACGACACCGTGGTCGGCGAGATGGGCGAGCGCCTGTCGGGCGGCCAGCGGCAGCGGCTGGCGATCGCCCGCGCGCTGCTCAAGGACGCCCCCATCCTCGTCCTGGACGAGGCCACCTCCGAACTGGACGTGCACACCGAGGCCGAGATCCAGCGGCAGATCGACGACCTGGCACAGGGCAGGACCCTGCTGGTCATCGCGCACCGGCTGGCCACGGTCACCGACGCCGACCGCATCCTCGTCATGGATCGCGGCCGGCTGGTCGAGCAGGGCTCCCACCGGGAACTGCTGGCTCGCCAGGGCGCATACGCCCGCCTGTACGCCCGCCAGGCCGACGACCTCGACCGGGCGGCGGGATAGAGAAACGGCCGTGAGAGGGATGCAGCCCCTCTCACGGCCAGAACCTTCGCGAAGGAAGGCCCGCCCATGCTACGTCCCCCCTCCCGCAAGCTGTCTCGGATCCTCACCGTGACGATCGCCACACTGCTGGCGCTGATCGTCGCCCTGCCGGCGTGGGCTCATCACACGGTGATCCTCACCAAGGCCAACACCCCGGGCAACGCGCCCCGGGTCGTCGACGGCGCGGTCTCCTTCGCCTTCTACGGCTGGATGAACAAGCCGCTCGACGTGCGCTCGTTCAAGCTCACCTTCACGGCCGGGCAGCGACTGTACTTCGAGGCGATCATGCCTGACCTCGCCCCCGAGAACACCATCCCCAACCACCACCTCCCGCAGATCCTGATCACCACGCCCAGCGGGAGCCTGATCGCCGTCCCGCCGACGCTCAGGGAGCCGTTCTACGAGGAGCACAGCCACACCACGCTGATCCGCTTCGCCAAGCTGGACCGGGTGGCCGAGGCCGGCACCTACCAGTTCGTGGTGATCGGGGCCCGGCAGCAGCGCTTCGCCCTGGCGACCGGGCTGCTGGAGACCCCCGGACAGCTCGAGAACGGCACCATCGGCAACTTCTACGACGTCATCCACTGGTACCAGACCCCCGCGCCCTACGACCCCGCCGGAGTCTGACCCCAAGCCGGTGCGGCGGGTCCGAGGGGTCCCGCCGCACCCCATTCGTGCTGGGATGGGACCATCGGGTACCTTCCGAGCATGACGCGAACCGAGATACCGTCATAGTCATGATTCGTGTGTTTCTGCTTGACGATCACGAGGTGGTCCGCCGGGGCGTGGCCGCCCTGCTCGGGTCCGAGGACGATATCGAGGTGATCGGCGAGGCGGGCACCGCTGAGTCGGCGATCGCCCGCATCCCGGCGCTCAAGCCGGACGTGGCGGTGCTCGACGTGCGGTTGCCCGACGGCAACGGCGTCGACGTGTGCCGGGAGGCGCGGTCCCGGCTGCCCGGGCTGGCGTGCCTGATGCTGACCTCGTACGCCGACGACGACGCGCTGTTCGACGCGGTGATGGCGGGGGCCTCGGGCTACGTGCTCAAGCAGATCCACGGCTCCGACCTGGTGGGCGCGGTGCGCACGGTCGCCTCCGGCCAGTCGCTGCTCGATCCGCAGACCACGGCCTCCATGTTGCAGCGGCTGCGCGACCAGGCGGCCCGGCAGGACCCTCTGGCGGCGCTGTCCGACCAGGAGCGGCACATTCTCGAGCTGATCGGCGAGGGGCTGACCAACCGGCAGATCGGCGAGCGGCTGTTCCTGGCGGAGAAGACGGTCAAGAACTACGTGTCCAACCTGCTGGCCAAGCTCAACATGCAGCGGCGCACCCAGGCGGCCGCCCTCTCGGCGCGGCTCAGGGCAGATCGGCGCGAATAAATGGGACCTTCGGCCCTGGGGGGTCCACCGGCCGAGCGGCGATCATAGAACGTATGCAACTGGATTCGTCTGGCCTGCGGGTTCTCAATCGTGAGGAGTGCCTGCGCCTGCTGTCAGCCACGCCGATCGGCCGGATCGTCTTCACCGACCGGGCGCTGCCCGCGGTGCAGCCGGTCACGTTCGCCCTCGACGGCGAGACCATCGTGATCCGCACCGGCGGCGGATCCAAACTGGCGGCGGCCACCCGGCACGCGGTGGTGGCGTTCGAGGTGGACGAGTTCGACACCGAGCTGCGCACCGGCTGGTCGGTGACCGCGGTGGGCAAGGCCCGGGCGGTGCAGGACCCGGCCGAGATCGGCCGGCTGGCGGAGCTGCCGCTGGCCGCGTGGGCGCCCGGCAGCCGCGACCACTACATCGTGGTCGAGGCCGAGCAACTGACCGGCCGCATGATCACGCGCACGCCCGCCACCGAAATGTCGCTCTCCATGTGTCCGGAGTGAGCCGGGCCGTGTTCAGATGGGCACCTGCCAGCGGAGCGTGGTGCCGCCGGTGTCGGGAGTGGTGATCTCGAAGGAGCCGCCGAGCCCGGTGGCGCGTTCCTCCAGGTTGCGCAGCCCGCTGCGGCGCCCGTCGGCGGACAGTCCCACGCCGTCGTCGCGGACGATGAGGGTGAGGATCTCGCCGGCCACCTCGACCGACACCTCGGACTTGGACGCCCTGGCGTGACGCACCACGTTGGACAGCGCCTCGCGCAGGACCGCCAGCAGGTGCTCGGCGATGGCCTCGGGCACGCGGTTGTCGAGCTGCCCCTCCATCCGCAGGCCGGGCATGAAGCCGAGGTGGCCGCGGGCGCCCTCGACCAGCTCGACGACCTGCGCGCGCAGGCTAGGGCCGCTGGCCTGGTGGGCGCCCTGCAGGGCGAAGATGGTCGAGCGGATCTGCCGGATCGTCTCGTCGAGCTCGTCGATCGCATGCTGCAGCCGCCCCGAGGCCTCGGGGTGCTCGACCAGCCGGACCGTGCTCATCAGCGTCATCGCGATGGCGAACAACCGCTGGATGACGACGTCGTGCAGGTCCTTGGCGATCCGGTCGCGGTCTTCGAGCAGGCCGAGGCGTTCGGCGTCCTTGCGGGTGTCGGCCAGCTCCAGCGCGATCGCGGCCTGACCGGCGAACGACTCCAGCATCCGCAGGTCGGCCACGCTGAACGGGAGCCGGCCCGACCTCTTGGCCAGGGCCAGCACGCCGCGCACGGAATGCCCGCCGCCCAGCGGCAGCAGCAGCTCGGGGCCGAAGCCCAGCTCGCGCAGCGGTGAGTCGGCGGCCGGCAGGTCACGCTCGGACATCGCCTCACCCCGGGTGAACACCTGCCCGACCGGGGTGGCGCCCACCTGGAAGACCAGGCCGCTCACGTCGTCGGCGTGCTCGCCCTCGGCGTACTCGACCGTCAGCCACTCCCCCGACCGGTCCGGCAGCAGGACCTTGGCCAGGTCGGCGTCGGCCATCTGCCGGGCCCGCCCGGCCATCAGGGTGAGCACCTCGCTCCGGTCTGCGCCGGACAGCAGGCTCGTGGTCACCTCGGAGGAGGCGTGCAGCCAGGTCTCGCGCCGTCGTGACTCCTCGAACAGGCGGGCGTTCTCGATGGCCACGCCGGCGGCGGTGGCCAGCGCGATGACGATCGCCTCGTCCTCCTCGTCGAACTCGCCGCCGCCGCGTTTCTCGGTCAGGTAGAGGTTGCCGAACACCTCGTCGCGCACGCGGAGCGGGACGCCGAGGAAGGTGCCCATGGGCGGGTGCCCCGGCGGGAAGCCGTAGGACTCGGGATGGTCGGCGATGCGGCCGAGGCGCAGCGGCCGGGCGTCCTTGATGAGCAGGCCGAGCAGGCCGAGACCGTGCGGCCAGTGCTCGATCTTGGCGATCTCCTCCTCGCTCAGCCCGACGGGGATGAACTGGATGAGAGTGCGCTCCTGGCCGATCACGCCGAGCGCGCCGTAGCTGGCGTCGACCAGCTTGGTGGCGGTCTCCACGATGCGGGCGAGCACCGTCTCCAGATCGAGGTCGCTGCCCACCAAGACCACGGCCTCGAGCAACGCGTGCACCCGGTCCCGCGTGGCGAGCACGGCGTTCAGCCGGACCTGGAGCTCAGCGAGCAACTCGTCCAGCCGCATGTTGGGCATCAACGGGTTGCCCTCGCCTTCCGTCATACGAGCAGTCTCGCATCAGCTGAGGCCGCTCGCCCACCCAGGTTGGACCTTCGCCCGCCCGGTTCCGGATCTTGTCCGATCCCGGGCGGGCGAGCCGGTTACGCGGGGCCCGAGCGGACGACGGCCACCGCGCAGCGGGCGTGGTGGAGGATGCCCCGGCTGACCGAGCCGAGCAGCACCGATCCCATGACGCCTCGGCCGTGTGAGCCCACCACGACCAGGTCGGACCGGTCCGAGGCGTCGGCGAGCGCGTTCACGGGATGCGCGGACCGCACGTCCTCGACGACCGTCACCTGGGGGTACTCCCTCCGGTACGCCGCCAGCCGGTCCGTGACGAGCTGGTGCTGTGCCGTACGGACCTCGTCCATGTCGTACGGGATGTCGGGCGCGAAGGCGTGCACCGGCAGCTGCCAGGCGTGCACCACCCGCAGCGTGCTGCCCCGCAGCCTGGCCTGCTCGAAGGCGTAGGCCAGGGCCGGTTCGCACTCGGGAGAGTCGTCGACGCCCACGGTGACCTCGCCGAGGGTCTCACGGCGCTCGCCGCGCACGACCACGACGGGGCACTGCGTGTGCCCGGCGACGTGCGTACTGACCGAGCCCAGCAGCGCGCCGGCGAACCCGCCCAGCCCGCGGCTGCCGACCACGATCTCGGTGGCCTCCTTGGACTGCTCGCGCAGCACCACGGCGGCGGGGCCTTCGGCCAGCTCCGTCGTCACCTCGACCTCGGGCTGGCGTTCGTGGGCCAGCGCGACCGCCTCGGCCAGGAACCGGTGCCCGGTGCGCACGAGCGCGTCCGGCCAGTCGTCGTTGGGGAACCTGGCGATCTGGTAGGGCGAGTGGTCCACCGCGTGCACGATCCGCAACGGCTGGTGCGCGCGGAAGGCGTCGTTCGCCGCCCACTCCACCGCCGCCCGCGAGGCCACCGAGCCGTCCACACCCACGATGATCATGATGTCTCCTCCTTCGTCACCTCTATGGGACCTCTTCGCACCGGGTTCGCTGCAGGGCCGTAGGTCCCGTCCGGGCAGGCCCTAGGGCCATGTCTGCCCTGGTGGCCTGGGGGTAGTTCGGGTGCATGGCCGTCATCGATGTCACGACCGTGAGCCGCCGGTGAACCCGTGGACCCTGGTCTTCGAGGGCTTCGACCCTGCCGCCGAAGGGCTCCGGGAGGCGCTGTGCACGCTGGGCAACGGCCGGTTCGCCACCCGAGGGGCGACACCCGACGGCGCCGGCCGGACACCCGGCACCTACGCGGCGGGCTGCTTCAACCGCCTCGACTCCACGGTCGCCGGGCGCGTGGTGTCCAACGAGGACATGGTCAACCTGCCCGACTGGCTGCCGGTGACCTTCGCCACGCCCGGCTCCGACTGGTTCGACCCGGCGACGGACGGCCCGCTCGACTACCGCCACGAGCTGGACCTGCGTCACGGGGTGCTGCTGCGGCTGCTGCGCTGGCGTGACGCGGCGGGCCGCGTCACGCGGGTACGGCAGCGCCGCCTGGTGTCCATGGCCGACCCGCGCCTGGCCGCGCTGGAGACCGAGTTCGTCCCGGAGAACTGGTCGGGCCCGATGCGGGTGCGGACCGTTCTCGACGGCCGGGTGGGCAACCAGGGCGTCGCCCGCTACCGCGAGCTGCGCGGCGACCATCTGACCGGCCACGCCACCGGCATCGAGGACGACCTGGCCTGGCTGACCGCCACCACCCGCTCCTCCGGCATCACGGTCGCCTACGCGGCCCGCGCCGACACCGCCTTCCCCGCCCGCGAGGCGACCCGCGAACCTGGCCGGATCACCGCGGAGTACCGGCTCGACCTGCTCGAAGGCGAGCCGGTGACGCTGTCCAAGGTCGTCGCCCTGGTGACCTCGCGCGACCCCGCGATCGGCGACGCCCGCTCCGCGGCGGTGCGGGCCGTACGGCTGGCGCCGGGCTTCGACACGCTGCTCGCCCGGCACCGGGCCGCCTGGGACCGCCTGTGGGAGCGCGCCCGGCTGGACGTCGACGGGCCGGAGACCTCGCAGATCGTCCACCTGCACGTCTTCCACCTGCTGCAGACGCTCTCCCCGCACACGGCCGACATCGACGCGGGCGTGCCCGCGCGGGGCCTGCACGGCGAGGCGTACCGGGGGCACGTGTTCTGGGACGAGCTGTTCGTGATGCCGTGGCTGAACCTCCGCTTTCCCGACATCTCCCTCGGCCTGCTGCGCTACCGGTGGCGGCGGCTGCCCGAGGCCAGGGCGGCGGCCCGCGCCGCGGGGTTCGCCGGCGCGATGTTCCCCTGGCAGAGCGCGAGCGACGGCACCGAGCAGACCCAGACCCTGCACCTCAACCCCGAGTCCGGGCGCTGGCTGCCCGACCACTCCCGCCTGCAGCGGCACGCCGGCCTGGCCATCGCCTACAACGTCTGGCAGCACTACCTGGCGACCGGCGCGATGCGGCCGTGGTGCGCGGAGCTGCTGATCGACATCGCCAGGTTCTTCGCCTCGCTGGCCGAGGCGGACCCGGAGTCGGGCCGCTACGAGATCCGCGGCGTCATGGGCCCCGACGAGTATCACGACGCCTACCCCGGGGCCGAGTCCCCCGGCCTGGACAACAACGCCTACACCAACGTGATGACCGTCTGGCTGCTGCTGCGCGCCGCCGACACGCTGGAGCTGTTCCCGGAGTTCCAGGGCACGGCCGAGGAGGCGGATCGCTGGCACGACATCACCCGGCGGATGCGGGTCGACTTCCACGACGGCGTGATCAGCCAGTTCACCGGCTACGCCGGCCTGGAGGAGCTCGACTGGGAGCGCTATCACGGCGTGCGGCGGCTCGACCGGGTGCTGGAGGCCGCCGGCGACGACGTCAACCGTTACCGGGCGTCCAAGCAGGCCGACACGCTGATGCTCTTCTACCTGCTGACCACCGACGAGCTGCTGGCTCTGCTCCTGCGGCTCGGTTATCCGTGTGAGCCCGGCCTCATCCACCGCACGATCCACTACTACCTCGCGCGCACCAGCCACGGCTCCACCCTGAGCGCCCTGGTGCACGCGTGGGTGCTCGCCCGATCGGACCGCGCCGGATCCTGGCGGTTCTTCCACGAGGCCCTGATCAGCGACATCCAGGACGTCCAGCACGGCACCACCGCCGAAGGCATTCACCTCGGCGCCATGGCGGGCACGCTCGACCTGCTGCAGCGCTGCTACCTGGGGCTGGAGCTACGCCGCGACGGGCTGCGGCTCAACCCGGTGCTGCCCGACCGGCTGGGCACGATGTCGCTGACGATCCGCTACCGGGGCGCGCGGTTCTTCATCGACGCCGACCGCGAGAGCGCCTGGATCAACGACAACATGCTCAGGTGCGGCGCCAGCCGTACGTTCACGAGCGATCAGGGGGGAACCACCATGGCCGCGACGGGCGACCTCGGACGCCGCATCATCTACCACCGCGAACGCCTCGGGCTGACCCGCGAGCAGCTCGCCGAGCGCACCGGCATGGCCGCCGGCTACGTCAAGTACCTGGAGGAGAATCCCGAGACGCTCGCCACGGGCGCGCTGGCGCGGCTCGCGGCCGCCCTGGAGACGACCGTCGAGAGCCTGCTCGGCGGCGGCCTGGACCGGCCGCCGGGACGCGGCCCGGCGGCGGCGCATCCCACGCTGGAGGCCCTCGGCCGTGACGAGTGCCTGCGCCTGCTCGCGCCCGGCGGCGTCGGCCGGGTCGCCTTCAGCGGCCTGCACGGGCCCACCGTGCTGCCCGTCAACTACCGGCTGCACGAGGGCGCGATCGTCATCCGCACGGCCCACGGCGGCCCGATGGACCGCGACCTGCGCACCGGTGTGGAGGGCATGGACATCAAGATCGGCTTCGAGGTCGACCGGATCGACGAGGCCAGGCGCGAGGGCTGGAGCGTGCTCGTCCAGGGGGCGGCCCACCACGTGCCGCCCGACGAGATCGACCAGGTGATCGGCTCCGGCGTGACCCCCTGGGCGGGCGGTGAGCGCGAGCTGTACATCCGCATCGTGCCGCAGCGGATCACCGGCCGCCGCATCCACGGGCTCTGACGCGGGCGGCCCCTGTCCCGACGAGGACGACGTCGGCTACCGGCCCCCTCTGAGCCGGAGCAGCGCCCGCACCGCGTCGCAGAGCACCGGCGTGAGCAGCGCGGCGCCCGCGGCCATCGCCCAGCCCAGCGGCGGGACCGGTGCGAGCGCGAGGAACGTGCCGAGGGCCGGCACCAGCGTCACCAGCGCCTGCAGCGCGGCCGCGCCCACGACGGCGAGCAGCACCGCCCGGCCGTGCCACCAGCCGCGCTCGAAGGTCCAGCGCCGGGCCCTGGCCACGTAGGCCAGGGTCAGCCGGGCGAAGACGAGAGCGAGTACGGCCTGGGTCCGCACCTGCGCCTCGTCCCAGCCGAGCCGCCGGGCGACCTCCACCGTGGCGAAGACCAGCAGCCCGACGATCAGCGAGCGGATCCCGATGCGGGCCAGCACGGCGCCGGACAGCAGCCCGTCTCGGCGCGGCCTGGCCGTCAGCGGGTCGCCGGCCGACCGGTCGACGCCCAGGGCGATGGCCGGGATGCCGTCCAGCACCAGGTTGATCCAGAGCAGTTGCACCGGAAGCAGCGGGATGACCAGGTCGGGCCAGGCGAACAGGCCCACGAGCACGAGGAAGATCTCGGCCAGGTTGCCGGCCAGCAGGTAGCCGATCATGGATTCGACGTTGTGGTGCAGGCGGCGGCCCTGCCGCACCCCGGTGACGATCGTGCCCAGCTCGCCGTTGGTGACGACCACGGCGGCGGCCTCCCTGGCCACGTCCGTGCCCTCGTCGCCGGCCATGGCGATGCCGACGTCGGCGTGCCGCAGCGCGGGCGCGTCGTTGACGCCGTCGCCGGTCATCGCGACGACCTCGCCGCCCGCGCGCAGCGCGCGGACCAGGTCCAGCTTGGTCGCCGGATCGACGCGGGCCAGCACGTTCGCCTCGCGCAGCCGCTCCTCACGGTCCTCGCCGTCCAGCGCGGCCCCGGTCACCACCGGGTCGGGCTCGATGCCGACCTGCTCGGCCACGGCCCGGGCGGTGTCGGCGTGGTCGCCGGTCACCATGATCACCCGGATGCCGCCCCGCCGGCAGTCGGCGACGGCCTGCCGCGCCGACTCGCGGATCTCGTCGCTCAGCGCGAGCAGCGCGACCGGCCGCAGCCCGGTCGCGTCGAGGTCGTCGGTGTCGTGCTCGGCCAGCGCCAGCACGCGCAGCCCCCGGCCGGCCAGCTCGGACACGGCCCGCTCCAGCCGGTCGACCTCCGGGCCGGGGGCGCACCGGGCCAGCACCACCTCCGGCGCGCCCTTCACCGTCAGCACCGGCCCCTCGGTGACGACCGCCATCGACCGTACGTCGGCGTCGAAGGGCCTGGTCGCCAGCCTGGCCCCGCCGTCGAGGGGCGTCGTCCCGTGGCGGGCGGCGGCGGCCAGCAGCGCCACGTCCACCGCGTCGCCCACGCCGTCGTGCGCGTCGTTGCAGCGGACGGCGGCCCGCCAGACGTCCGCGCCCGGCGCCGCGACGTGGTCGGCGACGGTCAGCCGCCCGGTGGTCAGGGTGCCGGTCTTGTCCGAGGCGATCACGGTGGTCGCGCCGAGCGCCTGGATGGCCGGCAACCGCCGGACGATGACGCCGCGCCGGGCCATCCGCTGCGAGCCGAGCGCCAGGGCGGTGGTGACCGCCGCGGCCATGCTCTCGGGCACCGCCGCGATGGCCAGCGCCACCCCGGCCAGCGCCAGGTCGAGCGGCTCGATGCCGCCCCGGGCCAGCCCGAGCGCCACCATCACCACGCCCGCGACGAGGGCCAGCAGGCCGATGCGCTTGGAGACGGTGGCGAGCTCCACCTCCAGCGGCCCCTTGACCTTGCCCTGCAGGGCGGAGGCGATGTGGCCCATCTCGGTGACGGCGCCGGTGCTCTCCACCACCGCCACGCCCGAGCCGCGCACCACCATGCTGCCGGAGAACAGCTGCCCGTCACGGTCGCCCAGCGGCCCCCGCGTCGTGCCCCGCGCCCGCTTGGCGGCCGAGTTCGACTCGCCCGTCAGCATGGACTCGTTCACGGCCAGCGAGGCCGCCTCCAGCACGCGGGCGTCGGCGGGCACCCGGTCTCCGGCCGCCACCTCGATCACGTCGCCGGGCACGACCTCCGCGGCCGGGATCCGCCGGACCACGCCGTCGCGGCGGACCTTGGCCATCGGCGCCGACAACGTCCGCAGGGCTCGTACGGCCCGCTCGGCCTTGACCTCCTGGGTGACGCCGATGACCACGTTCACCGCCAGGATCGCCATGATGGCCGCGCCCTCGGGCGCCTCGCCCAGCACGACCAGGGTGACCAGCCCGGCGACCAGCAGGAGGATCGACAGCGGATCGGCCAGCTGGCGGACCGCTCTGAGCGGGATCGACGGCTGCTTGGGCTCCGGTAACCGGTTCGGCCCATGCTCGGTCAGCAGGCGGGCCGCCTCGTCGTCGCCGAGCCCCTGCCGGGCATGCGTGATCACGTCCATGTGATTATCAGATCATTGACGACGTATGGGGCGCGGGTGCCGAAGGGCGCTGTCCGCTGTGACCTTCGTCCCAGACATCTGAGGGGCGCGAGGCGGGCCGCACCGGTGTCAGCTTGTTTCGCGGATGCCGGGCCCCTGCGACACCAGAGGTTCCCGGGCCTGCTCGGCGGCGGACCTGCGGGTGGACTCGCGGCTCATGCTGAAGGCGTGGGTGGGACGCCTCTTCCTCTGCCGTGTCAGCCCTGGCCCGGCAGGACGGGCTCCAGGTGGAACATCCCGGTGACGATCTCGCCCGGCTCCTCCTTGCGGGGGTCGATGCGGCCGGCCACGGCGGACAGGACGTCGCGGGCCGTGACCAGCCCGACCAGGCCGCTGCGGGACACCACGGGCACGGCGTCGCAGCCGCTGTCGACCATGACGGCCGCGACGCGGGCGAGCGGGGTGTCGGGCCCGACGCGCGGCCGGGGCTCTCGTCCCAGCAGGGAGCCGACCTGACGGTCGGACTGCTCCTGCGGCCCGCCGGACCAGGTGACGGCCACGTCCTCACGGGTGAGGACGCCCACGACGTGTCTCCCCTCGACGACCGGCAGGTGGTGGACACCGGACCGGCGCATCAGCTCCCAGGCCATCAGCGGCGACTCGTCCGCCCTGATGGCCACCAGGGCCCGGCTCATCACGTGCCGGGCGGTCAGGGTCTCGATCTTCATGACGCCTCCTTTCGCGGCCGGACCACGGCGACCGGGCAGCTCACGTGGTGCAGCACGCCGTGACTGACCGAGCCGAGCACCGCCGAGGCGAACCCGCCCAGGCCGCGCGAGCCGACCACCACGAGGTCGGCGGTGGCGGCGGCCTTGATGAGCGCGGACACGGGGTGCTCACAGAGCTGTTCGTCGGTGATCAGGACGTCGGGATCGTCCTCCCGCCAGGGGATCAGCCGTTCGCGGGCCGCCTGGGCCTGCTGCTGGAAGGCCTCCTGCATCAGGTCGCTGAAGGCGACGGCGTACGGCGAGTAGATCGGCAGCTGCCAGGCGTAGACGACGTGCAGTTGCGCGTCGCGGCTCCGGGCCTGCTCGATGGCGTACGCCATGGCCGCCACGGACGGCTCGGACCCGTCGTAGCCGACGACGACCCGGCCGTGCGTCACCACGGCGGGTCCGCGCACGATCACGACGGGTCCGGCGGCGTGCCCGGCGACGGCCATGCCGATCGACCCGAGCATCATTCCGGCGAATCCGCCGTGTCCTCTGCTGCCGAGCACCACGCTGTCGGCGCTCGCGGACTCGGCGACGAGCGCGCCGGCCGCTCCCCCGTGCAGCGCCTCGGTGCTCAGCTCGACGTCCGGCGCCAGGTCGTGGGCGTGGGCGGCGGCCGTCTCCAGGATCCGGGCGCAGTGCTCGGTCGCGCCGTCGGCGTGCCAGGGCTCGCACACGTGCACGATCCGCAGCCCCAGCGCCCGGTGCCGCGCGTCGAGGGCGGCCCACTCCACCGCCGCCGTCGCGGGCGCGGAGCCGTCGACCCCCACCACGATCCGTCCGGCCATCACGATCTCCTCCACGGTCGGCCCTTCCACCTCCACCTTTCCGGAATGGGCGGCCGGAATCCGGAGGACGAAGTCCTCGAACCGGGTGCCGTTGGTCCTTATGGATTTGCGAATATTCGCAATTGCCTACATAGTTGAGCTGTCATCTCGCGGGAAAGCGACCCGGCCGCCCGCGACGGGCTCTCACGGAAGGCGGAGGCGGCGTGCCGATTCCCCTGTACCAGGCGAAAGCCGAGTTCTTCCGGATGCTGGGGCACCCGGTCCGCATCCGGGTGCTGGAGCTGCTGCAGGACGGCCCGGTGCCGGTGCGTGACCTGCTGGCGGCGATCGACGTCGAGCCGCCCAACCTGTCGCAGCATCTGGCGGTGCTGCGGCGCTCGGGCATCGTCATGTCGGCCCGTGAGGGTTCCAGCGTGGTCTACCAGCTGGCCGGCGGCGACGTGGCCGACCTGATGCGCGCCGCGCGCCGGATCCTGACCGCCATGCTCACCGACCAGCACGACCTGCTCGAGGAGCTGCGCTCGTCGGAGGTCGGCACTCCGTGAGCCGGTGGCTCCACCGGGCCTGGAGCTCGGCCGGCTCGCTGCTGCCCGCCCGGAGCGACCTGGCCGCGATGCGCCGCCACCCGCGCCGCGACCTGCTGGCCGGGTTCACGGTCGCGATCGTGGCGCTGCCGCTGGCGCTCGGCTTCGGCGTCTCCTCGGGGCTGGGCGCGGAGGCGGGGCTGGCCACCGCGGTCGTCGCGGGCGCCGTCGCCGCCGTGTTCGGCGGCTCCAACCTGCAGGTCTCCGGTCCCACCGGCGCCATGACCGTGGTGCTGGTGCCGATCGTCGCCCAGTACGGTCCCGGGGGCGTGCTGACGGTCGGCCTGATGGCCGGCGTCATCCTGCTGGCCCTGGCCGTGGCCCGCGTCGGGCGATACATGCGTTATGTCCCCGCACCCGTGGTGGAGGGCTTCACCCTGGGCATCGCCTGCGTGATCGCCCTGCAGCAGGTCCCCTCCGCCCTGGGCGTGCCTCCACCCGAGGGTGACAAGGCGGTGGCCGTGGCCTGGCAGGCCGTGCTGGACTTCGCCGGGGCGCCCGACTGGACGGCGATCGCGCTGGCTGCCGGGGTGGCCGCGATCATGCTGGGCGGAGCCCGGCTGCGGCCGGCCGTCCCGTTCTCCATCGTCGCCGTGGTCGCGGCGACCGTCGCGACGCGGCTGCTCGGCCTGGACGCGACCACGATCGGCGCCCTGCCGGCGGGTCTGCCCGCCCCCTCGCTGGCCTTCCTCGACCTGTCCGCGATCGGCTCGCTGCTGACGCCCGCCATCGCGGTGGCGGCACTGGCCGCGCTGGAGTCGCTGCTGTCGGCGTCGGTGGCCGACGGCATGACCGTGGGCGAGCGGCACGACCCCGACCGCGAGCTGTTCGGGCAGGGCCTGGCCAACATCGCCGCGCCGCTGTTCGGCGGCGTCCCGGCGACCGCGGCCATCGCCCGCACCGCCGTCAACGTCCGCAGCGGCGCCTCCTCCCGGCTGGCCTCGCTCACCCACGCCGCCGTGCTGGCCGCCATCGTCTACACCGCCGCGCCGCTGGTCTCCCACATCCCGCTGGCCGCGCTGGCGGGGGTCCTGCTGGCCACCGCGATCCGGATGGTCGAGGTCGGCTCGCTGCGCGCGATCGCCCGGGCCACCCGCTCAGACGCTCTCGTGCTGGTGCTGACCGCCATGGCCACGGTGGTCCTCGACCTGGTCTACGCGGTCATCCTCGGCCTCGTCATCGCCGGCGCGCTGGCGCTGCGCGCCGTGGCCCGTCAGGCCCGGCTGGACCAGGTCGACTTCACGCCCGACCTGCCCGGCGAGCACGGCGACGAGGAATACGCCCTGCTCGCCGAGCACATCGTCGCCTACCGGATCGACGGACCGCTGTTCTTCGCCGCCGCCCACCGGTTCCTGCTGGAGCTGTCCGAGGTCGCCGACGTGCGCGTGGTCATCCTGCGGATGTCCCGCGTGACCACCGTGGACGCCACCGGGGCGCTGGTGCTCAAGGACGCCGTCGACCGGCTGCACCGGCGGGGCATCCTCGTGCTGGTCTCCGGCCTGCGGCCCGGCCAGGTGCCGGTGTTCGACTCGGTCGGCGCCCTGGATCAGGCGGCCGGCAGGCACCCCGGCACTCCGGAGGCCATCGAGCACGCCCGCGCGCACCTGCGGCGGACCGGAGTCCTGCCGCCCGCACCCGCGCCGGCCTGACCGCGCGGCGGGGTCAGGGGCGGTTGCTCGGCTCCCAGCCCCGCGATGGCCGGCCCGGGTGGCTCCCCGGGCGGTCGTCGCGGCCGCGGTAGACGATGTACGGGCGCGTGAGGTAGCCGAGCGGCGCGGTCAGCATGTGCACCAGCCGGGTGAAGGGCCAGATCGCGAAGAGCACGAGCGCGCTGAGCGCGTGGGCCTGGAAGAGCGGCGGCGCCCCGGCCATGAGCTCGGCCTTCGGCTGGAAGGCGAAGACCGACCGGAACCAGGGCGAGATGGTGGAACGGTAGTCGTAGCCACCGCCGATGATGTTGGCGGCGACGGTCGCGGCCAGGCCCAGCACGATCACCAGGACCAGGACGGCGTACATGAGCTTGTCGTTGCGGGTGGTGGCGGTGAAGACGGGGCCCACGGTGCGGCGGCGGTAGACGAGGATGGCGAGGCCGGCCAGCGTGCACACGCCCGCGACGGTGCCGAGCACGACGGCCACCACATGGTAGGCCTCCTCGGTGACGCCCACCGCCTCCGTCCAGGACTTCGGGATCACCAGGCCGCCGACGTGGCCGAGGATCACCACCAGGAGACCGAAGTGGAACAGCGGGCTGCCGACGCGCAGCAGCCGTGACTCGTACATCTGGGAGGAGCGCGTCGTCCAGCCGAACTTGTCGTAGCGGTAGCGCCACACGTGGCCGAGCACGAACACGGTGAGGGCCACGTACGGGGCGGCCACCCACAGGATCAGGTCCAGCGCGTTCATCGGGGTTCTCCGGGCATCGTGAAGGGTTCCAGGCCGACCTCTTCGACCGGCGGCCCCTCGGCCGCCAGCCGGGCCACGGCGGCGCGCTCGCGCGCGGTCGGCGGCGGCAGGGTGGCCAGGACGGCGGCGACCACGTCCTGGTAGGGCGAGCGTTCGTCCCGCAGGGCCGCCAGCAGCGTCTCCAGGCCCGCCCGGTGCTCGCGGAGCAGCCGTGTCGCCTGCTCGGTCGCGCCCCGGCCGGACAGCTCGCAGACGGCGGCCAGGTGGTCGGGCAGCTCGCCGTCGGCGAGCTCGAACCCGGCCTCCCGGAAGGCGTGCTTGAACCGCAGCAACGCCATCCCGCGCTTGCGGGTGTCGCCGTAGGCGTAGTAGCTGAGGTACAGGCAGCAGCGGCGCTTGAGGTCGAAGGTCGCCACGTAGTGCTCGGCCAGCTCGGCCACCGGGGTGACGGCCAGGTGGTCGAGGAAGGCGGTCAGGCGCCGGGCCGGCTCGCCCGGAGGCAGGCCGGCCACGGCCTCGGCCAGCAGCGGCACCGCCCCGGCCAGCCGCTCGTCGGGATAGCCGAGCAGCACCGAAGCCGTCAGGTGCACCGCGCGGTCACTCATGGGTTCTCCTCGCGCTTGGGGAACAGGCCGTCGGGCATCCCCTTGCCGTCCCAGTTGAGCAGGTTGACGCGGCGGGGACGATCGGCGGGATCGGCCAGGGCGCCGCTCCCCTGGCGGTCCTTGAGCGCGTGGAAGTTCTCCACCGCCACCGGCGCGGGCATGCCGCTCGCCTCGCCGAACGGGCCGCCCATGCCGGGACCGCCCTCGTAGTCGAGGCTGCACCCGGTGAACGACTCCTCCAGTTCCCCGGCCTGCTCGGCGTGCGCCTTGGGGATCACGTAACGCTCGGCGTAGGGGGCCAGGGCGAGCAGCCGGTGCATGCCCTCGACCTGTTCGCCGGTCAGGCCGGCCGACGCGGCGATGCTCTCGTCGGGGCTCTGACCGAGGTTGAGGCGGCGCATGTAGGAGCGCATGGCGGCCAGGCGGCGCAGCGAGGCCCGCACCGGCTCGGGATCGCCGGCCGTGAACAGCTCGGCCAGGTACTCGACCGGGATGCGCAGGGAGTCGATCGCGCCGAACAGGTTGCCCGCGTCCTCGCCGTCGTGGCCGGTGCCGGCCAGTGCGTCGACCATCGGCGACAGGGGCGGGATGTACCAGACCATCGGCATCGTGCGGTATTCGGGATGCAGCGGGAGCGCGACGCCGTACTCGAAGATCAGTTTGTGGATGGGCGACCGGCGGGCCGCGTCCAGCCAGTCCTCGGGGATGCCGGAGGCGCGCGCGCCCGCGATCACCTCGGGGTCGTTCGGGTCCAGCAGGACGCTCTTCTGCGCCTCGTACAGGTCCTTCTCGTCGGGCACGGAGGCCGCGTCCATGACGCGGTCGGCGTCGTACAGGATCAGGCCGATGTAGCGCAGCCGGCCCACGCACGTCTCGGAGCAGACGGTCGGGATGCCGACCTCGACCCGCGGATAGCAGAAGGTGCACTTCTCGGCCTTGCCGGTCTTGTGGTTGAAGTACACCTTCTTGTACGGGCAGCCGGTCACGCACATCCGCCAGCCGCGGCAGCGGTCCTGGTCGACCAGCACGATGCCGTCCTCGGAGCGCTTGTACATCGCGCCGGACGGGCAGGAGGCCACGCACGACGGGTTGAGACAGTGCTCGCAGATGCGCGGCAGGTAGAACATGAACGCCTGCTCGAACTCCAGCTTCACCTGGTCCGACAGCTTGCTCAGCACCGGGTCGGCGGAGGCCAGTTGCGGGGAGCCGGCCAGGTTGTCGTCCCAGTTGGCGCTCCAGGTGATCTTCGTGGGCAGGCCGCTGATGAGCGACCGGGGCCGGGCGACCGGCGTGTCCTCGGTGGCGGGGGCGGAGAAGAGCCGGTCGTAGTCGTAGGTCCACGGCTCGTAGTAGTCGCCGATGGACGGCATGAGCGGGTTGGCGAAGATGGTGAGCAGCTTGTGCAGCCGGCCTCCGGCGCGCAGCCGCAGCCGGCCGCGCCCGTTCAGCTCCCAGCCGCCCTTCCACTTCTTCTGATCCTGGTAGGTGCGGGGGTAGCCCTGCCCGGGACGGGTCTCGACGTTGTTGAACCAGACGTACTCGGTGCCGGCGCGGTTGGTCCAGGCCTGCTTGCAGGTGACCGAGCAGGTGTGGCAGCCGATGCACTTGTCCAGGTTCATCACCATGGCAAGCTGGCCCATGACTCTCATCAGTAGTCGACCTCCTGGGAGCGGCGCCGGATCACGGTGACCTCGTCACGCTGGTTTCCGGTGGGCCCGAGGTAGTTGAAGGCGAACGACAGCTGGGCGTAGCCGCCGATCAGGTGGGTGGGTTTGACCAGCAGGCGGGTGAGCGAGTTGTGGATGCCGCCGCGCCGCCCGGACGCCTCGGTCTTGGGCACGTCCACCACGCGTTCCTGCGCGTGGTACATGTACACGGTGCCTTCGGGCATGCGGTGCGAGACGACCGCGCGGGCGACGACGACCCCGTTGCGGTTGACCGCCTCGATCCAGTCGTTGTCGTCGATGCCCGCCTTGGCCGCGTCCGCCGGGCTCATCCAGATGGTCGGCCCGCCGCGTGACAGCGTCAGCATGAGCAGGTTGTCCTGGTACTCGGAGTGGATGGACCACTTGGAGTGCGGGGTGAGGTAGCGCACCGTGATCCCGTCCGCCCCCGACTCGCCCACGCTCGGCTCGCCGAACATCGCGGTCATGTTCAGCGGTGGCCGGTAGACAGGCAGCGCCTCACCCGCCTCCTGCATCCAGTCATGGTCGAGGTAGAAGTGCTGGCGGCCGGTGAGGGTGTGCCAGGGTTTGCGGTGCTCGACGTTGATGGTGAACGCCGAGTAGCGCCGCCCGTCCGTCTCGCTGCCCGACCACTCGGGCGAGGTGATCACCGGCACCGGCCGGGCCTGGGTGTCGGCGAACGTGATGCGCCGGTGCTCGTCGGCCAGCCCGTCGAAGGACGTCCCGGTACGGCGGCCCAGCGTGGCGAAGCCCTGGGCGGCCAGGTGGCCGTTCGTGGTGCCCGACAGGGCCAGGATGGCCTCGCACATCGCGATGTCGGTGGCCAGCGACGGCCGCCCGTCCGCCGTGACGCCGTTGGTCCGGCGCAGCCGTTCGACCTCGGCGGCCATGTCGAAGGTGAGGCCCTTGGTGGTGGCGCCGAGCCGTTCGGTCAGCGGCCCGAGCGAGGCCATCTTCGCCGCGACGGCGCCGTAGTCGCGTTCGACGGTGACGAGCTTGGGGAAGTCGACGCCGGGGGTCGGCCGCGTGCCCGTGGTGCGCCAGTCGCGCACCCGCCCGTGCGGGGTGGCCAGCTCGTCGGGCGTGTCGTGCAGCAGCGGCACGGCCACGACGTCCGTACGGGTGCCGAGGTGCCGCTCGGCCAGCGCGCTGAAGGACGCGGCGATGGCGTGGAACGCGGCGAAGTCGGTGCGGGTCTGCCAGGGCGGGTCGATCGCCGGGGAGAAGGCGTGCACGAACGGGTGCATGTCGGTGGAGGACAGGTCGTGCTTCTCGTACCAGGTGGCGGCGGGCAGCACGATGTCGGAGAACAGCGTGGTGGAGGTCATCCGGAAGTCCAGCGACAGCAGCAGGTCGAGCTTGCCCCTCGGCGCCTCCTCCGGCCAGGCGAGGCTCTCGGGCCGCTGCTCCGGTCCCGCCTCCTCGGCCCGCACCGACGAGTCGGTGCCCAGCAGGTGGCGCAGGAAGTACTCGTTGCCCTTGGCCGACGAGCCCAGCAGGTTGGCCCGCCACACGGTCAGCACGCGCGGCCAGTTCGCGGGCGCGTCGGGATCCTCGCAGGCCCAGCCGAGGCCGCCGGAGGCGACCTGCTCGGCGACGTACGGCCCGATGTCCCGGCCCGCCGCGGCGGCCTCGTCGGCCAGGTCGAGCGGGTTGCGGTCGAAGGTCGGGTAGGACGGCATCCAGCCCAACCGCGCCGACTGCGACAGCAGGTCCGCGGTGGCCTTGCCGGCGAACTCCCCGCCGCCGAGCGGAGAGGAGACGACGTCGGCGGAGTAGGTGTCGTAGCGCCACTGGTCGGTGTGCAGGTACCAGTAGGCGGTGCCGATCATCTGCCGGGGCGGGCGCGACCAGTCGAGGCCGCCGGCCAGCTGCGCCCAGCCGGTGACCGGACGGCACTTCTCCTGGCCGACGTAGTGGGCCCAGCCGCCGCCGTTGACGCCCTGGCAGCCGGTCAGCGTGGTCAGCGCCAGGAAGGAGCGGTAGATCGTGTCGGAGTGGAACCAGTGGTTGGTCCCCGCCCCCATGATGATCATGGAGCGGCCCTTGGACTCCTCGGCGTTGCGGGCCCACTCGCGCGCGATGCGGATCGCCTGGGCCGCCGGGACCGAGGTGACGCGCTCCTGCCAGGCCGGGGTGTACGGCTCGTCCGCGTCGTCGTAGCCGGCCGGCCACCTGCCGGGCAGGCCCTCGCGGGCCACGCCGTACTGGGCGAGCATCAGGTCGTACACGGTGGTGACCAGGTGGCCGCCGATCCGCCGGACCGGGACCCCGCGCTCCAGCACGCCGCCGCCGTCGCCGGTGTCGAAGCGGGGCAGCGCGACCGTGACGGCCTCGCCGCCGTAGACGGTCAGGGCCGGGTCGAGGTCGCCCAGGACGAGATTCCAGCGGCCCTGCCCCTGCTCGGCGAAACGGAAGCCGAGCGAGCCGTTGGGCACCGCCGCCTCGCCGGTCCGGGAGTCCAGCACGACCGTCTTGAACGCCTCCTCCTTGCCCTCCTGTCCCAGATCGGCCGCGGTGAGGAACTTGTCCGGCAGGTACGAACCGCCCTCGTGCTCGCGCAGCCGCACCAGGAACGGCAGGTCGGTGTGACGCTTGACGTAGCCGGTGAAGTAGGGCGTCGGGCGATCGGCGAAGAACTCCTTGAGGATCACCTGGCCCATCGCCATGGCCAGCGCGCCGTCGGTGCCCGGGTGCGGGGCCAGCCACTCGTCGGCGAACTTGGCCGCGTCGCTGTAGTCGGGCGAGAGCACCACGACCTTCTGGCCCCGGTAGCGGGCCTCGGCCATGAAGTGCGCGTCGGGGGTGCGGGTGACCGGCACGTTCGAGCCCCACAGCATGAGGTAGGCCGCGTCCCACCAGTCGGCCGACTCCGGGACGTCGGTCTGGTCGCCGAACACCTGCGGGGAGGCGACCGGCAGGTCGGCGTACCAGTCGTAGAACGACAGCATTGCCCCGCCGATCAGCGAGACGAAGCGGGAGCCGGCGGCGTGCGAGGCCATCGACATGGCCGGGATCGGCGAGAAGCCCGCCACCCGGTCGGGCCCGTACTCCTTGATGGTGTGCACGTGCGCCGCCGCGATGATCTCGGTCGCCTCGTCCCAGGTGATCCGGACCAGCCCGCCCTTGCCGCGGGCCGACTGGTAGCGCCGCCGCCTGACCGGGTCGGCGGTGATCTCGGCCCAGGCCGCGACCGGGTCGCCCAGCCTGGCCTTGGCCTCCCGGTACATCTCCACCAGCACGCCGCGCGCGTAGGGGAAACGCACCCGGGTGGGCGAGTAGGTGTACCAGGAGAAGGCGGCTCCTCGCGGGCAGCCGCGCGGCTCGTACTCCGGCCGGTCACCGCCCACGCTGGGATAGTCGGTCTGCTGCGCCTCCCAGGTGATCACGCCGTCCTTGACGTACACCTTCCAGGAGCAGGAGCCGGTGCAGTTGACGCCGTGGGTGGAGCGCACCACCTTGTCGTGGCTCCACCGGTCGCGGTAGAAGGCGTCGCCCTGCCGGCCGCCGATCTGGTGCAGGGTGCGCAGGTCGTCCGAGACCTGGCCGGGACGCAGGTGCCTGCCCAGTTGGAGCAGTGCGTCGCTGACCGGTCCGTCCATGCCCGACATGTAGATCCTTCTTTCTCGATCGATGGTTCAGTCGCGTGCGCGCAGGACGAACCAGCAGTAGACGAAGCCGCCGAGCGCCATGGCGGCCAGCAGCATCAGGCCGATGGAGTAGGAGCCGGTGGCCTGGAAGATGAGCCCCATCACGATGGGCGGCAGGAACCCGCCCAGGCCGCCGGCGGCTCCGACCACGCCGGTGGCGCTGCCCACCATCGTGCCGGGCACGGCGCGGCCCAGGATGGCGAAGACCGCGCCGTTGCCGAGGCCGAGCGCGGCGGCCATGGCCAGGAAGCCGACCGTGGCCAGGAGCATGCCCGGGGCGAACGAGACGATGATCGCGCAGCCGAAGACCGCGGCGAGCACCCAGCTCAGCACCAGCGGCCCGCCCACCCGGTCGGCCAGCCAGCCGCCGACCGGGCGGGCCAGGGTGGCCAGCACCACGAATCCGGCGGTCCGGGCCGCCGCGTCGGCGACGCTCAGCTCGTAGACGGCGCCCAGATACAACGGCAGGTAGACGCCGAACGCGACGAAACCGCCGAAGGTCAGCGCGTACATCGCGGCCAGTTCGCGGGTGACGCGCAGCCGGGCGGCGGCGGCGAACCTGGTCAGAAACGGCTCCGTGGCCGCCTGCGTGCCGGGGGCGTTGCGGCCCATCGTGAGGAAGGCCACCCCGACGGCCACCAGCGCCACGGCGACCGCGAAGAAGGGGGCGGGCCGGCCGAACTCGGTGGCCAGCCACGGGGTGGCGAACCCGGAGACGGCCGTGCCGATGTTGCCCATCCCGAAGATGCCCAGTGCCAGGCCGCGCCGCTCCGGCGGGAACCAGCCGTTGACGTACGGCACGCCGATGGCGAAGGTCGCGCCGGTGATGCCCAGCAGCAGGCCGCCGGCCAGCAGGGCCGGGTAGCTCTCGGCGAAGGCCAGGAAGAGCACGGGCAGCACGCCGATCAGGCTGCAGACGCCGAACACCAGCCGTCCGCCGTACCTGTCGGTCAGCGCGCCGAGCACCATCCGGCCGAGCGAGCCGACGATCACCGGCACTGCGACCAGGAGGGAGACGGCGAACGCGCTCAGCCCCAGCAGTTCCTTGTAGACCGGGCCCAGGGGACTCAGCAGCGCCCAGGCCCAGAAGTTCACCGCGAAAGCCGCGGTCGCCAGGGCGAGTGCCGTGGTCCGGCCACGGGTCTGCTCGCGGATCAGGGGAACGGCAGCCATCGTCAGGTCCTATCCCGTCGCGTCTCATACGTGGGCTCTGCCAGCTTTGTGGGGATCAGGGTGATCCTTTAAGGGTCTTTGGTCCCCTCTTTTCGGGCCCTAAACCCGCCGGGCGCCACAGGCGGGGCCTCAGGTGGCGGGCAGGGCGGTCGCCAGCAGGACGATGCCCACGGACCCCACCAGGGAGATCACGGCCAGCGCCCTGGCGATACCCGGCCGCCGCCCCGTGGCCCACCCGTGCAGGGCCGCGGCGACCATGACCACGCAGAACAGCAGCAGCTTGGCGGCGAGGGTCCGGCCGTAGCCGGGCTCCGCCAGCGACGCCCAGGTGACGCCCTTGTGGACGGCGATGGCGACGCCGGTGGCGAGTTGCACCGGCAGGAACACCGCGCCGGTGAACAGGCCGAACCTTCTGCCGACCGCCCGCAGCACGTCCGCGCGCCGGTCGGTGTCGAGCATCCGGCGGGCCAGCGGGAGCACCACGAGCGACACGGTGAGCTGCCCGCCGACCCACAGGGCCGCCGACAGTACGTGCAGGAACCTGACGACCGTCCACCACGTCATGGCGCGCTCACCTCGAAGATCCCGGAGGCGCCCGTCTCGGCTCTGCGCATGTGGTGGTCCACGAACGGATAGTGCCCGGTCTCGGGGAACACCAGCTCGGCGAAGCCGCCCTGCGCGGGCGCCAGGTCCAGCACCTGGGCTCCGCCCGGGTCGCCCTCGCGCAGCAGGTAGGCGCCCTCCTTGTAGACGGTGTCGAACGGGGCGCCCACCACGTGGAACGCCGTGCCCGTGCCCGGCCCGGCGGTCACCACCCAGATCCGGGCCCGCTCGCCCGCCTTGGCGGTGAGCGGAGCGTGCTTGTAGCCCGCCACGGCGCCGTTGAACATCCAGCCGTCCGGGCGCCCCTCGTTGACGGCGACGGCCCGGGCGTCCGGCGTGCCGAGGTAGAGCTCGCCCTGGACGAGCACGTACTCGCGGTCCACGGGCGGCAGGCCCGGCGGATCGATGATCACCGCGCCGTACATGCCGTTGGCGATGTGCTGGCTCATCGGCATCGTCGAGCAGTGGTAGAGCCACGCTCCGGCGTGGGCGGCGCGGAAGCGGTAGGTGAGCCGCTCCCCCGGGTCGATCGTGCGCATCGGCTCGTCGGGGGCGAGGGCACCCGCGTGGAAGTCGATGCCGTGCCCCATCGCCCCGTCGTTGACGAACGTCACCACGAACAGGTCGCCCACCCGGCCGCGCAGGACCGGGCCGGGGAGCGTGCCGTTGAACGTCCACATCCGCTGGCGGACGCCGGGGGCCACGTCCAGGTCGGTCTCCTTCACCCGGATCTCGACGTGGTGCTCGGCCCCGGAGGGCGCGGGTTCTACGGCGGCCTCGAACGGCTTCCAGCCGGACGGCATCGGCGCGGCCGGATCCAGCCGCGCGCCCTGGGTGTGCCCATGGTCGCCGCCCGGCGGCGAGGACTGTACGGGCCGCGCGGCCGCCGCGGTGGTGGGCACGATCCGCATGGTCATGCCCGCGGCCCGGTGCCCGGCGAGCGTGCACCAGCCGTCCACGGCCCCGGCGAGCGGAGCCAGCTTGAGCACGGCGCTCTCGCCGGGCGCCAGTTCCGGGGTGCGTTCTCCGGTGGACAGCCGCAGGTCGTGCCGCTGGGCGTCGGCGTTGACGACCTTCAGCGTCAGCACGGTGCCCGGCTCGGCCTCGATCACCCCGGGCTGCACGCGCATGCCCCTGAGCGTGACCTCCACCGTCTGCTCGGCGCCGGGCGCGACCCGCGTGCGCGCCGGCCCGCTCCCGCCGGACATCGCGCCCACCACGGCCAGGGCGGTCAGCAGGCACCCGATCACCACGCCGACGTGGGCGGGCGACACCCGCGACCGGCGGCCACCACCCGGCGGCCCCACGCCCGCACCGCTCGCGGCCGGCCCCGTACCGACCGCCGCGGTCCCGGCCGACCCCGTACCGGCGGCTCCGGTCCCGGCAGCTCCGGTCCCGGCGGGTCCCGTACCGGCCGACACGGTTCTGGTGAGCGCGGTCACGGCCAGGGCGACGAAGGCCGCCGCCGGAGCGAGGACGAGCGCCCAGCCGAGCAGGCGGAGCGGGACGGGCACCGGCAGCGCGAGCAGCGGCACGCCGAGGTTGGTCGCCGCCAGCCGGTACGCCCAGCCGCGCTCGATCAGTGCGGCGTTGCGCTTGAACCGGGGCGGCCCGCCACCGAGCACCGCCGGCAGCAGGTGCGTGAGCGAGCCGATCAGCACCTGGCCGGCGAACCCCGCGAGGATCAGCGGCAGCAGCGGCTCCAGCCCGGCCGCCACCCGCACGACGGGACGCGTGGCGACCACCACCACCTCGGCCACGAGCGCGACCTCGAACCAGACCACGCCGGCCGCCAGCGTCCAGGACGCCGCCGTGTGCGGACGGCGCCGCCGCAGGGTCTCGACCGGCGGGGCCAGCGCCACGGCCACGGCGACCGCGTACGTCACGAGCCCGGCGACCGCGACCCAGCGCAGGCCGGGAAGAAGTCCGGCCACCGTCACCGCGAGCCCCGCCACGGACAGCCACAGCGCGGCGCGCGACCAGCGCCGGGTCAGCTCGGAGATCCGCGTGCGCAGCACCGTCGGCCACAGCGTGAACAGCGTGCCGAGCACGGTCAGCCCCACCCAGCCGAGCAGGTTCAGCTGGGCGTGCGCGGCCTGCGCCCGCTCGTGCAGGGCACCGCCACCGGGCTGCGCGGCGAGCAGGCCGCCCAGCACGCCGCCCGCCACCAGCGCGCCCGCCGCGGCGACGTACCAGCCGACGACATGACCGAACCGGCCGGGCAGCGCCCGGCGGACGATCCCGACCAGCACGGCCGCGTGCCAGGTCACGGCGCCCACGGCCAGGGCGGCCCCGGCCGCCGCCACCGGCCACGGCCCCACGGCCACCCCGTACAGCACGGCCACCGTCCCGGCGTTGAGGGCCCCGAGCCGGGCGACGCTCCCCCGCGGATCCGGGGTCCGGGCGCGGAGCAGCACCGTGGCGAAGTGCTCGCTCCAGATGAGAATGGCGGTGCTGATCGCGCCGAGCAGGAAGACGTGGACCACCAGCCAGCGGGGCGCGGGCAGTTCGCCCTGGGCCAGCGCGGCCGCGATGGTCAGAGCCAGCCAGGCGAGCACGACCGCGTTCGCCCGGACGTGCCATGAGGCGCGGGAACGGACGGGCGGGACGGTCGGCCGGTTCTCCGGTCTGACTCCGATCTGCACCTCGACGGGCGGCATCCAGCGCCTCTCTTCCGGCCCGGCGAATCTCGTCCGGCCTGGCTGGTCCGGCGGGCATGTGACAGCCCGCTCTTGGACGGAACGGCCACGACAGGCTAGGCGCCGCCTCCTGCCCGGCGGAGGTGCGCAAAGTCCGTGATCGGTGGGACCAAAGTCCTCAGTCCCCGCGCTCCGGCGCGCGTGCCCGGAGGCGAAGGTACCCGCGCGGTGGGACCTTCGCCCCTACCCCGCCCCCACCGGCACCGGACAGCGTGGCAAGGAGGAGAACCACGAGGAGGCCACGATGAAGGCACTCATCTATCACGGACCGGGGCAACGCTCCTGGGAAGAGGCTCCTGATCCGCGGCTCACCGCGCCGACGGACGCGGTCGTCCGGGTGGACGCGGTCACCATCTGCGGCACCGACCTGCACATCCTCAAGGGCGACGTGCCGGCCGTGACGCCCGGCCGGATCCTCGGCCACGAGGCGGTCGGCACCGTGACGGCGACCGGGGACGCCGTCACCACCGTCAAGGAGGGCGACCGGGTGCTGGTCTCGTGCGTCTCCGCGTGCGGGCGCTGCCGCTACTGCCGCGAGAGCATGTACGGGCAGTGCCTGGGCGGCGGCGGCTGGATCCTGGGGCACCTGATCGACGGCACGCAGGCCGAGTACGTGCGCGTACCGTTCGCCGACACCTCGACCTACCTGCTGCCCGAGGGAGTGGAGGACGAGGCCGCGCTGATGCTGGCCGACATCCTGCCGACCGCCTACGAGGTCGGCGTGCTCAACGGCCGGGTGCGGCCCGGCGACACGGTGGTCGTCGTGGGCGCCGGCCCCATCGGCCTGGCCGCGATCGCCACCGCGCAGCTGTTCACACCGAGCCACATCGTGGCCGTCGACCTCGCGCAGTCCCGGCTGGAGGCCGCCAAGCAGTTCGGCGCGGACGTGGTCGTCGGCGCCGGTGACGACGCGTCCGCGGCGGTGGCCGAGCTGACCGGCGGGCTGGGCGCCGACGTCGCCATCGAGGCGGTCGGCGTGCCGGAGACCTTCGAGCAGTGCACCCGGCTGATCCGGGCCGGTGGCCACGTGGCCAACGTCGGCGTGCACGGCGAGTCGGTGCCCCTGCGTCTGCAGGACCTGTGGATCCGCAACGTCACGATCACCACCGGCCTGGTCGACACCTACTCCACGCCGGCGCTGCTCGACATGATCACCGCCAGGCGGCTGGACCCGGGGAAGTTCATCACGCACCGCTTCCCACTGGACGAGATGTCCGCCGCCTATGACACCTTCTCCGACCCGGAGGCGACGGGCGCGCTCAAGGTCGTCCTGACCCGCTGACCGCGCGTCAGGAAGGGAGCTCCGGGGCCGGGGGCACCTCTGGAACCGGGGGCGCCGCCGGAGCCGAGGGCGGCACCGGGGGCGACGGAGCCCGCACATCGGCCGATCCGGCCGCCCCCACCGCCACGATGAGCACCGTGGCGGCGAGAATCGCCCTGCTGATCTTTCCGGTTGCCATGGTGATTCTCCTTCTCTGCCGACAGGTCGTCGTGGCAGCCAGACAAGCCGGAAGCCGGTTACGGGGCGGGAACGGCGGTGGTTACCCCGCTGTTACCGGGCGCGGGGCATTCTGGGGGATCGTGAGAGTGCTGGTGGTCGAGGACCACGAGGAGCTGGCCCTGACCGTCGCCATGGGGCTGCGCCGCGAGGGCATGGCCGTGGACGTGGCGCTGGACGGTGAGGCCGCGCTCGATCGCACGGCGGTCAACGACTACGACGTCGTCGTCCTCGACCGCGACCTGCCGGGCCTGCACGGTGACGACGTGTGCGGGGCGCTGACCGGTGCGGGCTACCCGGCGCGAGTGCTCATGCTCACCGCCGCCGCGACCATCGACGACAAGGTGACCGGGCTGGGCCTGGGCGCCGACGACTACCTGCCCAAGCCGTTCGCGTTCGCCGAGCTGGTCGCCCGCATCCGGGCGCTGGCCAGGCGCTCACGGCCGGCCCTGCCTCCGGTGCTGGCCCACGGCGATCTGCGGCTCGACCCGGCCACCCGGATCGCCACCCGCGACGGGCGGCGGCTGCCGTTGAGCCCCAAGGAGTTCGCCGTGCTGGAGCTGCTGCTGTCCGCCCGAGGGGCCGTGATCTCCGCCGAACAGCTCCTGGAGCGGGGCTGGGACGAGTTCGCCGATCCGTTCACGCAGACCGTGAAGGTGACGATCAGCCGGTTACGCCGCAAGCTCGGCGACCCGCCGCTGATCGAGACGGTCCCCCAGGCCGGATACCGGATCTGATGCCCTCTCCGATCAAGGAGCCTCGATGAGATGGACGGTCCGGCTGCGGCTGACCCTGCTCTACAGCGGCCTGTTCCTGGTGGCCGGGGCGCTGCTGGTCGCCCTCATCTACCTCCTCGTCGAGCACTCCCCCTTCCCCGGCCCGCCGACCGCCCCCAACCCGCCCAGCCCCCTCAGCCCGTCACCGCTGAACCCGCCCAGCCCGCCCGCCGCGCCCGGCACGCCCGGTACGCCCGGTACGCCCGCGACGCCCGGCACGCCCGGCACCCCGGGCACACCCGAAGGACTCGACAGGCTCGACGGGTTCGAGCCTCCGGGCTCGACGCCGGGGATCGAGGCGGAGCAAGCCGCGAGCCTGCGCCGGTTGCTGGTCAACTCCCTGATCGCGCTGGTGGTCATGGCGTTCGCGTCGATGCTGCTGGGCTGGCTCATGGCCGGGCGGGTGCTGCGGCCGCTGGGCGACATGACCGCCACCGTACGGCGCATCACGGCCGATCGGCTCGACCGGCGGCTGGCCGCGCCGGGCCCGGACGACGAGCTGAAGGAGCTGGCCGACACCTTCGACGAGTTGCTGGACCGGCTGGAGGCCGCGTTCACGGCGCAGCGGCGGTTCGTCGCCAACGCCTCCCACGAGCTGCGCACGCCGCTGACGCTGCAGCAGGCCATGGCCGAGATCGCGCTCGCCGATCCGGAGGCCGACGCCGAGGCGCTGCGGGCCGTACTGGAACGTCTGCTGACCGCCGGCCGGCACCAGGAGCGGCTGATCGAGGCGTTGCTCACCCTGGCCCGGAGCGAGCAGGGCCTCCACCACCGGGAGCCCCTGGATCTGGCACTGATCACGGCGCAGGCCCTCGATCAACGGGAGACCACGCCCGAGGCCCCGCACGTTGAGCACGTGCTCGGCCCCGCCCCCGCCTCCGGGGATCGCGCCCTGGTGGAGCGACTGGTCTCGAACCTGCTGGACAACGCCGTACGGCACAACGTGCCAGGCGGCTGGATCTCGGTGTCGACCGCCATGCGGTCCGGCCGGCCCACTCTCAGGGTCGCCAACAGCGGCCCGGTGATCCCGCCCGACAAGGTCGGCACGCTCCTTCAGCCCTTCCAGCGCCTGGAGACGAGCCGCAGGGCCGACGGTGACGGCCTGGGGCTGGGCCTGTCGATCGTGGCCGCCATCGTCCAGGCCCACGACGGCGGCCTGGACGCCCGTCCTCTCCCGGAGGGCGGGCTTGAGGTGACCGTCACCCTTTGACCGGGGGTCAGCCGCGGCGGCGGGCGCGGTAGGCACTGGCCTTGGCGCGGTTCTGGCACGACAACCCGCAGAACCTGCGCGAGGCGTTGCGGGTGACGTCGAAGAACACCAGGTCGCAGCCGTCCGCCTGGCAGGACCGGAGCCGCGTCCCCTGCCCCACCCCGATCACCATGGCCAGGGCCGTGCCGGCGTCGGCCGCCCAGGCGTCGACCAGATCGGCCTCCAGCCGGTGGAAGCCCAGCTTGGGCGGGTCCCCGTACAGGGCGGGGACCGCGGCGTGCCGTACCAGCAACTCGTTGAGGCGGTCGACCTGCGGCGGCCCGTCGGCGAACAGCGGCCGGAGCCCGGCCGCCACCTCGGCCAGCCGGTCGGCGTCGGCGGCGGTCAGCGGGCCGGCGGGTGGGGTGAGGGCGGCGAGCAGCCGGGTGAGCCGGTCGGCGCCGTCCGCGGGTGGTGTGACGGTACGGCCGTGGGCACGGTCCGCGGCCAGTGTGTTCACCAGCAGCACGGCGAACTCCGCCCACCGCCCGACATAACTATCTATTTGGGATTGACCAGTGATGCGCCATGGGTCTATCGTCACCGTCATACCTTATCTAGGCAGTGATGATTTTTGAAGGGATCTTTGCGACATGTCCACCTATCGCAAGCTTGCCCGCCACATGTGGCACCACCTGGAGCCCGTCCACGCCGCGCTGTACTTCTCACCGCAGGCCTTCGAGGAGGCCGCGGCGCTCGGCTACGACGTGGGGTCACGCTGGCCGAGCTACTTCGCCTACCGCACCGCCCCGCTGGGGGCAGTGGGCACCCGCCTGGCCACCGCCACCTACTACAGTTTCGCGCCCGGAGTGATCGCCGAGCACGTCCCGTCGATCTGGGACACCGCCTCCCCCGAGCAGGTGCTGGCGGCCCGGTCGCGGGCGGTCGACCGGACCTATCGTGACCTGCTCGGACAGAAGGCGGCGGCCCCCGAGGTGAGCGAGGCGGCCGAGCTGGCCAGGCGGGCCGCGGAGAGCCTGACCGTGGCGCACCGGCCGTTCGCCGCCGCCAACCTCGACCTGCCCTGGCCCGACGAGCCGCACCTGGCCCTCTGGCAGGCCACCACCGTGCTGCGCGAGCACCGCGGCGACGGGCACCTGGCGGCGCTGCTGAGCGCGGGGCTCGACCCGTGCGAGTCGCTGGTGTCGTTCGCCGCCGTCGGCGCCGCCCCGGTGGCGAGCTTCGCCGGTCGCGGATGGAGCGAGCAGGAGTGGGCGGCCGCCCGGGACCGGCTGGCCGCGCGCGGCCTGGTCGACGCGGACGGCCAGGCCACCGACGAGGGCCGCGAGCTGCGTGACCAGGTGGAGCGGATGACCGACGAACTGGCCGCCGAGCCGTGGCGGAAGCTGGGCGAGGAGCGCGCGGAGCGGCTGACGCGGCTCGTCCTGCCGTTCATGGGCGCGGTCTTCGAGGCGGGCCTGCTGCCGATGACCAGCACGCTCGGCATCGCCACCGTCAAGGCCCCCGACTGACAGGCCCCGACGACCGGGTCAGGCGAAGCCGGGCGCGGGCTCCCACAGGCTGAGCTCGGTGCCCTGGTCGTCGGTGCAGGCACAGCCGCGTCCCGACTTGCTGTCCATCACCTCGCCGGTCGTGCCGCCCAGCTCGCGCACGCGGTCGACGGCGGCGTCGATGTCGTCGACGTGGTAGTAGAGGTTGGGCTGCGACGAGGGCCCTGTCGCGGTGAAGCCCATCGGCACGGTGGTGTTGGTGACGTGCAGGTAGGTCTCGTGCTCGCGCTTGAACTCCCAGCCGAACAGGGCGCCGTAGAAGGCGGCCGCCCGGTCGAGATCCCGGACGGACAGCGTGTAGTAACCCAGCTGGACAGCCATGAGCGAACCTCCGCAATAATCAGCGCTATCGTTAACGATTCAGAGTATAACGAAAGCGGTTAAAGGTTAACGCCAACATGAACGATGTGGACGCGACACTGGCCGCCCTCGCCGACCCCACCCGGCGCAAGGTGATCGACCTGTTGCGCGACGGGCCCCGGCCGGCCGGCGAGCTGGCGCAGGCCGTCCAGATGAGCCCGCCCGCGCTGAGCAGGCACCTCCGGGTGCTGCGGGCCGGCGGGCTGGTCCAGGCCGAGGCGGGCGGCGAGGACGCCCGTCTGCGGCTCTACACCCTGCGCCCCGAGCCGTTCACCGCGCTTCAGGCGTGGCTCGACCAGGTGCAGGCGTTCTGGGCCGAGCAGCTCGGCTCGTTCAAGGACCACGTGGAGCGCGGCCGGTGAGCTCCTCCGTGCGGGCGGGCGTCACGGTGCCGGTCGACCCCGCCACCGCGTTCCGGATCTTCACCGACGAGATCGACAGCTGGTACGTGCGCGGACCGCACAGCTGGGTCGACCCCGCCCGCGCGACCGGCATCCGGTTCCAGGACGGCCACCTGCGCGAGCTGTGGTCCGACGGCGGCCACGTCGACACCGGCCGGATCCTCACCTGGGATCCGCCGCGCCGCCTCGTCTGGGCCGACCTGCTCAACCCGACCGGCCGGATGGAGATCGAGGTGGCCTTCTCGCCCGTCGACGGCGGCACCGAGGTGCTGCTGGAGCACCGCGGCCTCGACACGCTGCCGCCCGACGTGGCCGGGCGGATCAGGCGCGGCTACTCCTGGAACATCGCGATCGGATGGTACGCCCGTCAGTGGTCCTGAGCCTCGCTCAGCCCCGCCCGTACTTCTTGTGCACGGCCTGCTTGCTCACTCCGATGGCGTGGGCGATCTGCGCCCAGGGCAGCCCCGCCACCCGGGCCCGGCGCACCTGCACCGCCTCCATCCGCTCCAGCTCGTGGCGCAGCGCCGTGGTGGCCTCCAGGGCCCGCAGCGGATCGTCGTCCTGCGCCTGCCGCATGAGGGTCGCCAGGTCGTTCGTCATACGGTCAAAGGTAGTCCAGCAGCAGGGCGGCGATCTCCCTCGGACGTTCAAGGGCCGGCAGGTGCCCGGCCCAGCCGAGCTCCAGCAGTTCGGCGCGCGGCAGTTCGGCGGCGACGTGGCGGGCGCTGCGCTGGAAGTACGGCAGGTCATGCGCGCCGCCGACGACCAGCGCGGGCGCCTCGACGGCGGACAGGACGTAGTCGGGTTCGAACTGCGACGGCTCCGGATCGGCGGCCAGCTGCATGGCGAACGCGTGGGCCTGCATGGCGACCAGCCGCTCCCGGGTGGCCGCGCCGGCCTCGGGACCGAGCCAGGTGCGGGCGTTGAGCTCGGCCGCGGCGGCCACGTCGCCCGCCTCCAGCAGCCGGTTCTCCTCCGCCCCGAACTCCTTCAGGTCGGGCGTCGCCGGCAGATCGGAGCCTGGGTTGAGCAGCACCAGCCGGTCGGCCAGATGCGACAGTTGCAGCGCGACCCGGCACCCGTAGGAGGAGCCGACCAGCGCCGCCCGGCCCACGCCCAGCGCGCCGAGCACCTCCAGCACGTCTCCCGCGTCACTGTACGGCTCCGCCGCCTCGTACGGCGTGCGACCGAAACCCCGGTAGTCGGCCCGGATGACCCGGAACCGCCCGGCCAGCGCCTCCCACTGGCCGTCCCACATGCCGGCGTCGGCCGCGCTCGACGCCAGCAGCACCACCGGATCGCCCGAACCCGCCTCTTCGTACCAGATCGTCATCGGGACTCCACCGCCAGCCGGACGCCGAGACCGATGAGGACGACGCCGGAGATCCGCTCCAGCCGTCTGCGCACCCGTGGCCTCGACAGGAACGCCTTGGCCGCGCCCGCCATCCAGACGAGCAGGCCGTACCAGAGCAGGTCGACCAGCACCCAGACGACGGCGAGCACGACCAGCGTCAGCGGAATGCTCTGCCCGGACGGCACGAACTGCGGCAGGAAGGACATCGCGAACACCGCGGCCTTCGGGTTGGCCAGGCAGGTGCCGAGCCCGGTGAGGTAGGAGCGGCGCCACCCGTCGACGCCCACGCCTGCCGGCTCGACCTGCGGCGAGCCCTTGCGAGACTGCCAGAGCGACTGGGCGCCCATCACCACCAGCACGGCCGCGCCGGCGATCCGCATCACGTCGTAGGCCAGTTGCGAGGCCAGCACCATCGCGGACAGCCCGAACGCGGCCGCCAGCCCCCACACCAGGATGCCGGTCTCGTTGCCGAGCGTGGCCGCCATGCCGGATCCCCTGCCCGCGCGGACGGTCTGGCGCAGGATGACCGCGGTGCTCACACCCGGGGCCATGGCCACCAGGACGCAGGCGCCGATGAACGCTATGAGATACATGACCGGCATGGTGGCAGAAATCGGCCGCGATCACCCGTACATTTTTCCGAGCTCGGCGACCGTCTCCACCATCGCCTCGCGCAGCTCAGGCGGCCCCAGCACCTCCACGTCGGTCCCCATGCGCAGCAGCAGCCAGCGGGCGTGGGTGATCGACTCGACCGGCACGGTCAGCGTGCGCCACCCCTCGGCGTCGGGCTCATCCGCGTCGGCCAGGGCCGCGGCCACCACGTCGTTGCCCATCGTGTAGGCGAGCAGGCCGTCGCGGCCGGGAGCCAGCCTGATGACGGCCTCGGCGGTGTGCATGCGCTCGCGGAACTCCTGGGAGTAGGAACGCCAGAACCGGGCCAGGTCGAAGCCGGCGGGCGGATCGAAGCGGCCGGGCAGCGTCTCGAGCGTCAGCACGCGCGAGACCCGGTAGGTGCGCGGGCTCTGCCCCTCGGGCGCGGCGATCACGTACCACGAGCCGCCCTTGAGAACCAGGCCGTAGGGGTGGACCACCCGCTCGACGTCCTGGTTGCCCCAGCGGCGGTAGGTCATCCGGAGCGGCCGCCGCTCCCACACCGCCTCGGAGACCTCGCCCAGGTGCGGCACGTCGTCGGCCCCGCGATACCAGCCCGGCACGTCCAGCAAGAACCGCTCGCGCATCCGGGAGACGTGCGAGCGCGGCTCGGGCGGCAGCGCGGCCAGCAGCTTCAGCTCGGCGTTGGCCGCCACCTCGGCCAGCCCCAGCTCGGCGGCCGGGCCAGGCAGCGCGGCCAGGAACAGTGAGGACGCCTCCTCGGCCGTCAGCCCGTTGAGCCGGGTGCGGTAGCCGTCGAGCAGTTGGTAGCCGCCGGCGGGACCGCGGTCGGCGTAGACGGGCACCCCGGCCGCCGACAGCGCCTCCACATCGCGGTAGACGGTGCGGACCGACACTTCCAGCTCCTCGGCCAGGTCGGGCGCCGTCATGCGGCCGCGCGTCTGCAGGAGCAGCAGGAGGGAGAGCAGGCGGCTGGCGCGCATGCCGCCATTGTAGGGATCCGTCCGTCAGGCGAACGGCCGTCAGGCGAACGGCCGTCAGGGAAACGGCCGGCGAGGGCGCGCCGGTGGATCCGGCGCGCCGCACCCGGTCGTCAGCGGGCCGGGACCAGGGTGCGCTTTCTCGACGCGTAGATGTCGTCGATCAGCCGGTAGGAGCGGGCCTGCTCGGCGGTGAAGATGCGGTCGCGCTCGATGTCGCGCCTGATCTCCAGCGTCGTGCGCCCGGTGTGCCGGGCCAGGATCTCCTCCTGCTGGTCGCGCATGCGCAGGATCTCGCGGGCGTGGATCTCCAGGTCGCTCGACTGGCCGCGCCCGCCCTCGGTGGCCGGCTGGTGGAGCAGCACCCGCGCGTGCGGCAGCGCGGCCCGCTTGCCCGGGGTGCCCGCCGCCAGCAGGACCGCCGCCGCCGAGGCGGCCTCGCCGATGCAGACGGTGTGGATCTCCGGCCGGACGAACTGCATCGTGTCGTAGATGGCGGCCATCGCGGTGAACGACCCGCCCGGCGAGTTGATGTAGATGTTGATGTCCTGGTCGGGGTCGATCGACTCCAGCGTGAGCAGCTGCGCCATCACGTCGTTGGCGGCCGTGTCGTCGATCGGGGTGCCGAGGAAGATCACCCGGTCCTCGAACAGCTTGTTGTACGGGTTCATCTCCTTGATCCCGTACGAGGTGCGCTCCGTGAAGGAGGGCAGTACGTAACGTCCGCTCATCTCAGTTGAGCCCTTCGGCGATGTGGTCGACGAAGCCGTACTCCAACGCCTCCTGCGCGGTGAACCAGCGGTCGCGGTCGGAGTCGGCCTGGATGCGCTCCAGCGGCTGGCCGGTGTGGTGGGCGATGAGCTCGGCCATCCGGCGCTTGGTGTAGAGCAGGTTCTCGGCCTGGATCTGGATGTCGGCCGCCGAGCCGCCGATGCCGCCGAGCGGCTGGTGCATCACGATCCGGGCGTTGGGCAGGGCGTAGCGCTTGCCCGGCGCGCCGGCGCACAGCAGCATCTGGCCCATGGAGGCGGCGAAGCCCATCGCCACCGTCGCCACGTCGCACGGGACGAACTGCATCATGTCGTACAGTGCCAGGCCGGCCGACACCGAACCGCCCGGCGAATTGATGTAAAGCGTTATGTCGCGCTTGGGGTCCTCGGCCGCGAGCAATAGCAGCTCGCCGCAGAGCCGGTTGCAAATGTCGTCGTCGACCTCCTGACCGAGAACGAGGATGCGTTCCCTCATCAGACGCTGACTGAGCTGGTCGGGCCATTGGGTGCGGGTGGTTTCGCTCACGGATCGCCTTTCTCCCGGACTATTTCTCCGACGCTAGACCCGGGCCGTACGCGCAGCCTCGCCTTTTCGCTGGGGGCGCATTTCTCTAAAGGCGCATTCTTCCGTGAGCGAATAACCGTCGACAGGCAAAGGCGAATGTGAGATTGGCGCCCACCGAAAGAGGTCTTCGCAGAAAGGGCTCCTCGCAGAAAGGGGTTCCTCGCCGAAGGGAGTCCTCGCCGAAAGGGCGGGGGTCAGAGCGGCGACTCGTTGCCCTGATCGTCGCCGGGAGAGCGGCCGGGGGTGCCCCCGCCGCTGTCGGTGGGCGACGGCGTGGTGCTGGACGAGGGCTGGCGCGGCTCCGGGCTGGCGGGGGTCGGCGGCGGCGTCGGCTCGAAGTTGGTCGGCGGCAGCGGCCTGGGCATCGGCTCGGCGTCCTGCCGGCCCACCAGCAGCAACAGCAGGATCGTCGCGAGCAGCAGCACCAGCACGGCGAGCGCGAGCGCGGCGTACAGCACCCGCCGCGCGGTCTCGGTCAGCGGGCGCCGTCCCGGCGGCGGGGCGGGCAGCGCGGGCGAGCGGTCGGTCAGCCAGTAGGGGACGAAGTCGGGGCCGTGCGCCTGGCCGATGAACGTCCCGCCGACCATGACCGGCTCCAGGAACCGCTCGGCTCCCGGCCGGCCCGGCGCGTACGGCACGGCCACCCAGGGCGCCCGGCCGGTGTCCATGGCGAGCACCTGGGGCGCCCCGTCGAGCACGGCGGCCCGTGACCGGGTGGCCCGTTCGAGCCAGCCCCGCACGCCGCCGCGCACGGCGGCCTCCCGGATCGCGGTGACGAACCGCTCGCGCGCCGCCGCGTCCAGCGCCGCCCCTCGGGTGAGCACCGCCAGCGAGACCGCGCGCCCGTCGGAAGCCTGGGCGAGGTACACGAACCCGGCCGCGCCGGTGTGCAGACGTGCCTGCACCTGGAAGGGCCCCAGCCGGGGCGGATCACCGTACTGCAGCGGAACTGCCACGTTCGCCATGAAAGCACAGACGTGGCGTCGTGCACGTTTGCGGCACGTTTGGTGGAATGGGCGTCATGAGCGTCGCCGAAGAGTTGCCAGGCGGAACCGACGCGGCCGTGCTGCGTCAGACCCTCGACGAGGTCCGGCGGGTGATCGTCGGGCAGGACCACATGGTCGAGAGGCTGATCGTGGCCCTGCTCGCGCGCGGGCACTGCCTGCTGGAAGGAGTCCCGGGCGTCGCCAAGACCCTTGCCGCCTCCACCCTGGCCACCGTGGTGGGCGGCACGTTCGCCCGCATCCAGTTCACCCCCGACCTGGTGCCGAGCGACATCGTCGGCACCCGGGTGTTCCACCCGTCCAACGAGAAGTTCGACGTCGAGCTGGGCCCGGTGTTCGTGAACTTCCTGCTCGCCGACGAGATCAACCGCGCCCCGGCCAAGGTGCAGTCGGCGCTGCTGGAGGTCATGGCCGAGCGCCAGGTCACGCTGGCGGGCGTCACACACGAGCTGCCCAGGCCGTTCATCGTGCTGGCCACCCAGAACCCGATCGAGTCCGAGGGCGTCTACCCGCTGCCCGAGGTGCAGCGCGACCGGTTCCTGTTCCGGGTGCGGGTGCCGCATCCCAGCGCCCACGAGGAGCTGGAGATCCTGCACCGGATGAGCGTCACCCCGCCCGCGGCGGAGCGGGTGCTCGACCCGCAGCGGCTGATGGCCCTGCAGGAGGCCGCCGAGCAGGTCTCGATCCACCAGCTGGTCGCCGACTACGTGGTGCGGCTGGTGATGTCCACCCGCGCCCCGGCCGAGTACGGCGTGCCCGACCTGGCCGAGACCATCGAGATCGGCGTCAGCCCCCGCGCCACGCTCGGCCTGGTCGCCGCCGGGCGGGCGCTGGCGCTGCTGCGCGGCCGCGACTACCTGCTGCCCGACGACGTACGGGACGTGGCCGTCGACGTGATGGGGCACCGCCTGATGCTCACCTTCGACGCGCTGGCCGACGGCGTCGATCCCGAGCAGGTCGTCCGGCAGATCCTGCAGGCCGTGCCGCCGCCTCTCGTCGTCTGGAACCAGAACCGTTGACGGCGACCGCGGAGCAGGCGCTGCGCCGGCTGGAGCTGCTGGTGACCAGGAAGCTCGACGGCCTGCTGCACGGCGCGCACCAGGGGTTGCTGCCCGGCACGGGCAGCGAGGCGGGCGACAGCCGCGTGTACGTGCCGGGCGAGGACGACGTGCGCCGGATGGACTGGTCGGTGACCGCGCGCACGACCGTGCCGCACGTGCGGGATCTGATCGCCGACCGGGAGCTGGAGACGTGGGCGCTGGCGGACCTGTCGCCGAGCATGGATTTCGGCACCGCCGACACCGACAAGCGTGACCTGGTGGTGTCGGCGGTCGGCGCGATCGGGTTCCTGTGCAGCCGGATGGCCGACCGGTTCGGCGCGCTGGTGATCCACGACGAGTTCCTGCACCGGATGCCCGCGCGCACCGGCCGTCCCGCGCTGTACGGGCTGCTCCACTCCCTGATGGACGCGCCGCGCGGCCGGCCCGTGCCCGACGCCCCCGACCTGGCCGAGGGCATCGAGGTGCTGGCGGCGACCCGGCGCAGGCGCGGCATGCGGGTGGTCGTGTCGGACTTCCTCGACGCCCGGCCGGAGCTCGACCCCGACGCCGAACGCCCGTGGGAGCGGCCGATCCGCCGGCTCGCGTCCCGCCACCAGGTGCTGGCGGTCGAGGTGATCGACCCCCGCGAGCTCGAACTGCCGGACGTCGGCAGGGTCGCGTTCGCCGACCCCGAGACCGGGAAAGTACGCGAAGTGCACCTTTCTCCCAAAGTTCGCCGTGACTACGCCGAGGCGGCCGCCCTGCAGCGGGAGGGCACCAGGGCCGCGCTGCGCCGGGCCGGCGTGGCGCACCTGGTGCTGCGCACCGACCGGGACTGGGTGTTCGATGTGGCACAGTTCGTGCTACGCCAGCGCCGTATCGGCCACCTCGCCCGCCGGAGGGTGACGTGACCGAGGGCGCCGAGGCGACCACCGGACCAGGCGACGTGGCCACGAAGGAGGCGTCATGACGTTCCTCGCCCCCGCCTGGTTGTGGTTGTTCCTCCTGGTGGCCCTGCTGATCGCGGGATACGTGGCCGCGCAGCTGGCGCGGCGCCGCTACACCGTCCGCTTCACCAACCTGGCCCTGCTCGACCTGGTCGCCCCCGCCGGGCCCGGCTGGCGGCGGCACGTGGCCCCGTTGCTGTTCCTGGCCATGATGTCGCTGCTGGTCATCGGCGCGGCCAAACCCGCCGACCAGGTCAAGGTGCCGCGCGACCGCGCGACCATCATGATCGCGCTGGACGTGTCACTGTCGATGGACGCCGACGACGTCCAGCCCGACCGGATCACCGCCGCCAAGGCCGCCGCCCAGGCGTTCGTCAGTGAGCTGCCCGACCGGTTCAACGTGGGCGTGGTCTCCTTCGCCCGCTCGGCCAACGTCGTCATCTCCCCCACCACCGACCACCAGGCCGTGGTGACCGCCATCGGCAACCTGTCGACCCGCCCCGGCACCGCGATCGGCGAGGCGGTGTTCAACGCGCTCGACTCGGTGCGCTCCTTCGACCAGGACGCCGCCACCGACCCGCCGCCCGCGGCGATCGTGCTGCTGTCCGACGGCGACAACACCTCCGGCCGCTCGGTCAACGAGGCCATCGACGCCGCCAAGCAGGCGGCGGTGCCGGTCTCCACGATCGCGTACGGCACGCAGGAGGGCACGGTCTCCATCGACGGCCGCCCGGTCAACGTGCCGGTCAACAAGCAGACCCTGCAGTCGCTGTCCGACGGCACCAGCGGCCGGGCCTACTCGGCGGAGTCCGGCAACGAGCTGCGCGACGTCTACGAGCAGATCGGCACCTCACTCGGCTTCAAGCTGGTCGACCAGGAGATCACCCAGTGGTTCATCGTGGCCGCGATCCTGTGCGGGCTGCTGGTGGCCGGTGCCGCGGTCCTGTTCGGTGCCCGGATCCCGTAACGTTGCGGCCCGTGGCCCACTACTTCTCCGAGCAGCCGGGGACGCCGAGCCGGCCGGGCGTCGTCGACCTCGTGCTGCCCGACCTGCACCTGCGGCTGGAGACCGACAGGGGCGTGTTCAGCCCCGAGCGGATCGACCTCGGCACCCGCGTCCTGCTGGAGACGGTCCCGCCGCCGCCGCGCGAGGGTGACCTGCTCGACCTCGGGTGCGGCTACGGCCCGATCGCGCTCACCATGGCCTCGCGGGCTCCGGAGGCGACCGTGTGGGCCGTCGACGTCAACCGGCGCAGCGTGGAGCTCACGGAGCGCAACGCCCGGGCCGCCGGCCTTTACAAAGTAAGAGCAATGCACGCCGACGAGGTCCCGGACGACGTGACGTTCGACGCCATCTGGTCCAACCCGGCCATCCGCATCGGCAAGCCGGCGCTGCACGAGATGCTCACCCGCTGGCTGACGCGGCTGGCGCCCGGCGGGGTCGCCTACCTGGTCGTGCAGAAACACCTCGGCTCCGACTCCCTGCAGCGCTGGCTCGGCGAGCAGGGCTGGCAGGCCTCCCGCGAGGCCTCCCGGGCCGCCTACCGGATTTTGAGAGTGGAACGATGAGACGGCAGTTGCGCCCCACCGATGTCAAGCGCCTCAACCGCACCTGGCGCCGCCAGACCGGCAACCGGCTGGCCCTGATCCTGGAGTCGGTGACCGGCCCCTTCAACGTGGGCTCGATCTTCCGCACCGCCGCCGCCTTCGGCGTCGACCAGATCTGGCTGGCCGGCAACGCCACCCCGCCGACCAACCCCAAGGCGGGCAAGACCGCGCTCGGCACCGAACGCCTGGTCACCTGGCACGACGCGGTGCCCGCCGGCGAGGCGGTCAAGGCGGCCAAGGCCGACGGCTACACCGTGCTGGCCATCGAGCTGACCTCCGAGGCGGTGCCGCTGCACCGGGCCGACCTCGGCCGCGACGTGTGCCTGGTGGTCGGCAGCGAGGACCACGGCTGCTCGCCTGCCCTGCTCGACGCGGCCGACGGGGTCTGCTACATCCCCCAGGTCGGGCGGGTCGGCTCATTCAACGTCTCGGTGGCCGCCGCGATCGCGCTGGCCGAGGCACGCCGCCAGGAATGGCAGAATCTCCCCGATTCGTAATCGCATCGTTCATCCGGGGAAGGCATACTTCAGGACGTGCTGAGCCGCCGCTTCGCGTTCCTCGACCATCCGGGCCCGCTCGCCTTCGCCCATCGCGGAGGCTCGGCCGAGGGCGCCGAGAACTCCGCCGAGGCCTTCGAGCGATCCGTGCGGCTGGGCTACGCCTACCTGGAGACCGACGCCCACGCCACCTCCGACGGCGTGCTGCTCGCCTTCCACGACCACACGCTCGACCGGGTCACCGACCGGCGCGGCCGGATCTCCGAGCTGCCCTACAGCGCCGTCAGGCGCGCCCGCATCGGTGGCGTTCACGAGATCCCGCTGCTGGAGGACCTGCTCGGCACCTGGCCGGAGCACCGCTTCAACATCGACGTGAAGGAGGCCGGCGCGATCGCCCCGCTGGCCGACGCGATCAGGCGCACGGGCGCCCACGACCGCGTGTGCCTGACCTCCTTCTCCGAGGAGCGGCTGATGCTGGCCAGGGCCGCGGTCGGCCGGGAGGTCTGCTCCGCGCTCGGGCCGCGCGGCGTCGCCACGCTGCGCGCCGCCGCCTCGACCTCCGGCTACGGCCGGCTGCTCGCCCGCCTGTCGCGTGCCGGCGTCCCGTGCGCGCAGGTGCCAGTGGGGTTTCGCGGGCTGCGGGTCACCACCCGCAGCCTGATCCGCACCGCCCACGCCATCGGCATGCAGGTGCACGTCTGGACCATCAACGACGCCACCCGTATGGAGCACCTGCTCGATCTCGGCGTCGACGGCATCATGACCGACAACGTCACCGGCCTGCGCGACGTCCTCGATCGTCGCGGGCTGTGGCATCCCGGCCACCTGGCCGCCTAGGAGCGACTGGACACCATGCCCGTACCCGCACCCCCCGCGGTCCCTGACGACCCCGCCCACGAGTCCCCCGCCGCCCGCAAACGCGAGCAACGGGCCTGGTACTTCTACGACTGGGCCAACTCCGCCTTCTACACCACGATCGTCTCGGTCTTCCTCGGCCCCTACCTGATCGCCGTGGCCAAGACCTCGGCGTGCGCCACCGACTTCCCGTCGGTCGCGGCCGCCACCTGTTCCGACGGCTTCGACGCGCTGGTCACCGCCAACCCGGGGCTCGGTTATGTCGACGTGCTCGGCGCCGACATCCGGCCCGCCGCGTTCTTCGGGCTCACGCTGACCGTGGCGGTGTTCCTGCAGATCGTCTTCCTGCCGATCGTCGGCGCGCTGGCCGACCACACCGGCCGCAAGCGCGAGCTGCTCGGCGGGTTCGCCTACCTCGGCGCGCTGGCCACGCTCGGCCTGTTCTTCGTCGAGGGCGACCGCTACCTGCTGGGCGGCGTGCTGTTCGTGCTGGCCAACCTGGCCTACGGGTCGTCCGTCGTGGTCTACGACTCGTTCCTGCCGCAGATCTCCACGCCCGACGAGCGCGACGGGGTCTCCTCGCGAGGGTGGGCGATCGGCTACCTGGGCGGCGGGCTGCTGCTGGCCCTCAATCTGGCGCTCTACCTGCAGCACGAGAGCCTGGGCCTGTCCGAGGGCATGGCGGTGCGGATCTGCATGATGTCGGCCGGGCTGTGGTGGGCGACGTTCACCCTGATCCCGCTGCTGCGCCTGCGCAACCGGCCGGTCCCGGCGCACGAGACCACCGCGCTGCGCTCGGTCGGCGGCAGCTTCCGCCAGCTCGGCCGCACGCTGAGGGAGCTGCGCCGCTATCCGCTGACGCTGCTGTTCCTGGTGGCGTACCTGGTCTACAACGACGGCATCCAGACGGTCATCGGCAACAGCGCGGCCTTCGCCTCCGAGGCCCTCAAACTGGACCGGACCGTGCAGATCAGCGCGATCCTGATGGTGCAGTTCGTGGCGTTCTTCGGCGCGCTGCTGCTCGGCCTGCTGGCCCGCCGCTTCGGCACCAAGCGCACCGTGCTCGCCAGCCTGGTCGTGTGGACGGTGATCGTGGTCAGCGCCCTGTTCGTCGAGGAGGGCGAGCCGCTGCAGTTCTACCTGCTGGCGCTGGCGATCGCCATCGTGCTGGGCGGCACCCAGGCGCTGTCGCGCTCGCTGTTCTCGCAGGTGATCCCGAAGGGCAGGGAGGCGGAGTACTTCAGCCTGCTGCAGATCAGCGACAAGGGCTCGGCCTTCATCGGCGCGCTGACGGTGACGATCGCGCTGCAACTGACCAACAGCTACCGGATCGCCATCGTCTCCATGATCATCTTCTTTGTCCTGGGGTTCGTGCTGCTGGCTCTGGTCAACCTGCCCAAGGCGATCCGCGCCGCCGGCAACGAGGTGCCCGAGCGCATCTGACTCGCCGCGCGGTGGACCTGCGCGACCTGTCCGGCGAGGTCGCCCGGCGCCACAAGCTCGCCGTTCTCATCCCAGGCGAGCTTGTGGTGCGATGTGAACCCGCCTGCTCCCCGTCGCCACCGCGACGTGATGACAGGTCGGGACTCGGACATGCCCGTCAGGGTTGATCAGCGAAACAGCCGTGAGATCTCCTACTCGGTCTGCGCCGAGACACTCACCGAACCGGGCCGAGCCCTGCGAGCAACGGTCGATCTGATCTGCGACTGGACCCACCACCACTTCGGTCACATCGAGGGTGCCCGCCGCCGCTTCGACAGCTGACGGCGGAGCCCGTACGAGTACCACGCCAGCCTGGACTTCCGAGGCATGCGGTCCGAACAGAGAGCACCGCTCTTGACGGCGGCACTCTCCAGCGAGAGCATTGCTCACATATCAGAGCGATGATTCCCACTCGATGGAGCGCCATGAACCCCCGACTCACCTCCCTGGCCCTCGCGGCCGGCGGCGTGCTGTTCCTCGTCTATCCGGCCGTGCGGCCCTCCGGCGACGACGCGGCCGCCATGGCCTCCACGGCCTGGATCATCGGCCATCTGGCCGCCATGATCGGTTTCATCCTGCTCGCCCTCGGCCTGCTGGGCCTGCACGGGCTGCTCGGCGACCGGCTGTCACTCCGGGCGGCCGTGGTCACCTGGATCGGCGCGGGGCTGACCCTGCCCTACTACGGCGCGGAGGACTTCGGGCTCAGCGTCATCGCCCGGCGCTCCCTGCGCGACGACGCCCCGGCCCTGATGGAGCTGGCCGAGGAGTTCCGCTACGGGCCGGTGGCCCTGTCCATGTTCGCCGCGGGGCTCGTGCTGCTCGCCGTCGGCGTCGTGATGGCCGCCGTGGCGGTCAGGCGCTCCGGCACGCTCGCCGGATGGAGCGCGGCTCCGCTCGCGCTCGGTTTCGTGTTGTTCGTCCCGCAGTTCTTCGGGCCGTATCCGCTGCGGATCGCGCACGGCGCGCTGATCGCCGTCGGCGGTCTGTGGCTGTCGTACGAGGTGTGGCGCTCGCGCGCCGCCTGAATCGGCTGCCCCCTCGCGACGCCCGGACCAGGGGGGCGCGGCTTCCGTGTCAACTCCTGGGAGCCGAAGCGATTGGATCACGCCGCGGGTGGGAATCCCATCACGGTACCAAGCGTTAGACACCGTGGGAGACAGACCCCCTATGCATGGGGGCCCTGTAGGAGGCATTTAGACATGGGCGAGCGCGCACTTCGTGGCACCCGGCTCGGGGCAACCAGCTACGAGAACGACCGTAACACGGATCTGGCCCCACGCCAGGAGGTGCCCTACACCTGTCCTAAGGGCCATCGCTTCGAGGTTCCGCTTGCCGCCGAGGCCGAGATTCCCTCGACCTGGGAGTGCCGGATGTGCGGCGTAACCGCCGTACGCGTCGACGGCGAGCAACCGGAGTCGAAGAAGACCAAGCCCCCGCGGACACACTGGGACATGCTCCTGGAGCGGAGGTCCATCGAGGACCTGGAAGAGGTGCTCAACGAGAGGCTGGCCGTCCTGCGAGCCCAGCGTCGCAAGAGCGCCTGACACATCTCACGGTACGAAACCCCCGGGCGGTCGCCCGGGGGTTTCGCTGTGCCCACGCGTAAGTTCCGCGCTTATCGAGGGTCGCCGGATCCGTGGTCGGACCGGATCGCCGCCGGACCCGAGGCACGCTCCTCGCGGCCGGAGTCACCCCCGGGGTCACCGCCGGGGGCACGGTCGTCGCGGATCACCTCACCGTGCACCACCCGGCCGCCCCGCGGCCCCTGATCCGGCGCGCCGCCGCCCTGCGGCGGGAACAGATGGGTGTACGGCGAGGCGGCCGCCATCCGCTTGACCCGGCGGTCGAAGAACCAGGCGCCCAGGCGGCGCATCATCGGCCGGGTGAACGGCAGCACGAAAGCCAGCCCGACGATGTCGCTGAGAAAACCCGGAAGCACCAGCAGCATGCCGCCCATCAGGATGAGGCCGCCCTCGGCGAGCTCCCGGTCGGGCATCCGGCCCGTCTGCACCGCCTCCTGCAGCACCCGCCACGCCCGCCGCCCCTCGCGGCGCACCAGCCACACGCCCAGCGCGGCGACGGCCATCAGCACCGCCACGGTCGTCCAGCCGCCGATGGCCGAGCCGACCTGGATCAACAGCCAGATCTCCAGCACCGGAATGGCCAGAAAGGCAAGAAAGAGCAGCAGCCGCATCATTTCCCTCGATTCCGCATACCTGCGTACAGCAGGAACAACGCCCGGGGCGGCCGAACCGTTCCGCCTCAGGACCTGCCGCCCCGCAAGCGGCCGGGCAGGCCGGTGATCCCCCACACGAAGATCCGCCAGAACGCCTCGGCCATGATGCGAGCGTTCATCTTGCTGGTGCCGACCGTCCGCTCCACGAACGTGATCGGCACCTCCACCACCCGCAGCCCGTGCTGGGAGGTGCGCAGGGTGAGGTCGACCTGGAAGCAGTAGCCCTGCGACTGGACGTCGGCCAGGCCCACCTTCTCCAGCGTCGCCGCGCGGTAGGCGCGAAAACCCGCGGTCGCGTCGCGCACCGGCAGGCCGAGCATGATCCGCGTGTAGACGTTGGCGCCCCTGGACAGCAGCTCACGCGAGGCCGGCCAGTTGACCACCTTGCCACCGGGCACCCAGCGCGACCCGATCGCCAGGTCGGCGCCCTCGTCCAGCGCCCGCAGCAGACCGGGCAGTTCCTCGGGCTGGTGGGAGCCGTCGGCGTCCATCTCCACCAGCACGGTGTAGCCCTCGTCGAGGCCCCATCGGAAGCCCGCGATGTAGGCCGCGCCGAGCCCCTGCTTGGCGGGCCGGTGCAGCACGTGGACGTGGTCGTCCTTGGCCGCCAGCTCGTCGGCGACGTCACCGGTGCCGTCGGGGCTGGCGTCGTCGGCCACCAGCAGGTGGGCCTCCGGCAGCGCGGCCCGCAACCGCTCGGCGATCGCCGGCAGGTTGTCACGCTCGTTGTAGGTCGGGACGATGACGAGCACCCGGCCGAGAGTCTCCATGATCAGTCATTCCTCATCGGGTCGTCCTGCCGCCTGCCTCTCCACGCGGCACCGGCGGCCACCACTCCCATCAGGGCCAGGGCCCACTCAGGCAACGCGCCCAGCCTGGTCGCGACGGTGGTCTGGGTGCGCACCGGCACCGTGACCACGTTCATGTCCGCGACGAGCTCGCGGGTCTGCCAGGAGACCTTACCGTCAGGAGTGACATAGGCGGAGATGCCCGTGGTGGCGGCCGTCACGACCGCCCTGTTGTGCTCCACCGCGCGCAGCTTGGACATGGCGAGCTGCTGCGGCGGCAGATTGGACTCGGCGTAGCTGGCGTTGTTGGTCTGCACCACCAGCGGCGTGGCGCCGGTGCGCACGGTATCGCGCACGGTGCCGTCGTAGGCCACCTCGTAGCAGTTGACGGCGCCGATCGTCACGGGGCCCATCTTCAGGTCGCCGGGCCTGGTGCCCGCGACGGACTGCCTGCCGACCAGGTTGGCCCGCTCCCACAGCGCCAGCACGATGTCCTTGAACGGGGTGTATTCGCCGAACGGCACCAGGTGCCGCTTGTCGTAGTAGGCGCCGGGCCCGGTCACCGGGTCCCACACCAGGCTGCGGGTGGCGCGGTGCTCGTCGCCGATGGCCACGACGGCGCCGACGAGCGTGGGCACGCCGACGTCCTTGACGGACTCGTCGATGATCTCCCGCGCGCCGGCGTCGCGGTAGGGGTCGATGTCGGTGGAGTTCTCCGGCAGCACCACGAGGTCGGGCTTGGGCAGCCTTCCGTCTCGTACGGCCCGCGCCAGCCTCTTGGTCTCGTTGGCGTGGTTTCGCAGGACGACGGCCGGCTCGTCGCCCAGGATGTACATGCCGCGGCCGGGCACGTTGCCCTGCACGATGCCGATGTTGACGGTGCGGCCCTCGTCGCCCGGCCTCGGCACGGCCAGGCCCAGCACCGGAACGGCCAGCGCTAGCGCGAGCGGGACCAGCCGGCGCGCCTCCACCGGCCCCACCCGCCGCACCGGAGCCACCGGCCGCGCCCCGGCCGCCGGTCTCCACCGGAGCGCGCAGGCGATCAGGGCGCCGCACAGGGCGACGGCGAACGACACCAGCGGGGCGCCGCCCAGCGCCGCGTAGCCGGTGAACGGCGACTCGCCCTGGCTGAAGGCGGCCCGCGCCCAGGGGAAGCCCCCGATGGGCACCAGCCCGCGCGCCCACTCCATGGCCACCCAGAGCCCGGCGAACCACAGCGGCCACAGCCGCAGCCGGAACGCCGGCGCGGCGAGCGCGGCCAGCGCCGCGTAGAACAGGCTCTCGACGCCCACCAGCATGAGCCAGGCGTCATCGCCGATCGTCCGCACCCAGGCCAGCGTGGGCAGCAGGAACACGGCGGCGGCCAGGTAGCCGAGCCAGGCGGCGCGGCGCGGGCGGGTGCCGCGCAGGGCGGCGACGATCAGCGCGATGCCGAGCGGCGCGCACGCCCACCAGTCGAGCGGCGGGAAGGCCAGGAACAGCGTCGCCCCGCCGGCCACGGCGGCCGCAACGCGCGCGGCGAGCACCCGGCCGGACTCCATTGCGCGAGCCCCGCCACGTTCGAATTCGGGTCCGGGTGCCGCTGCCGGTGCGGAGGTGGCCGCGGGTTCGGGTGCGGCCGGGGTGGCCGGGGCGTGCGCAGGCTGATCGTCGCTCGACGGTAGGCCTGTCCTGTCCTGCACCACTCCGGTCTCTCCTCAGCGCGTCGCGTGCCTGCTAGCCGAAACGGTACCGCCCTCCGGCGGGCGTTCGGTCGTCCCGCCGCGGCCGGATCGGAAATGGGAGCCCCAGGGCGTCACAGGAGTCTCTGACGGCCTCGCGGCCACCGGGTCGCACTGGGAGACGGAGATCGGGCCGTCCGTGGCCTGTGGGCCCTCTGGGCCCTCTGGGGCCGCTGTGAGCGGAGCCGGCGGCCTGGCACCGGGGGCGGATCAGGGAGGGAGCCGGCGACTGGGTGATCCCGCGGTAGACGAGGCCGTGGGACCACCCGGCGCTTGATGGCGATCCTGCGCACGAGAGCGGGAAGAGGGCCCGGAAACCCTTCGGACCGGACCCGTCTCGTCGGCGGCGAGCGCGGAATTCCGTTGTCTACTGGGCTCCCGGGCCCGTCCCGGGTCCAACCCCCCGCCCGGTTGGGGTGCCCCGACTCGACGGACCGACGGCCCTGCACCTGGCTGTGTGGACGAAGTCACGCTCCGTCACGGACGCAGGATCCGACGATGTCAGAGACGGCCAACCGGCCAAGTCCCGTGCTGGACTGCGCAGCAAACTACCGACTCCACCTCAGATGTCAACCGTGTCCCGATCAGCAGAAACATCAAGTTTTCGCAGGTAGGACATGCCGGGGCCGCCTCGGCCAAAGCCGGTTATAGCCCATTAGTCGCCTCCTGCCCGCGCCTTGGCAAGCCGCTCAGCGCCTCCCCCGGCGGCTGGTCGTACACGATGCCGAGCCGCTGGGTGGCCCGGGTCAGCGCGACGTACAGGTCGCTGCGGCCGCGCGGTGACTGCGCGGCGATGAGGGCGGGCTCGGCGACGATCACGGAGTCGAACTCCAGCCCCTTCGCGTCGGCGACGCCCAGCACCGCGACCGGCGCGTCGAGCGCCGCGGCGCCCTTGACCCGGCCGACTCCGGGGGCGATCACCTCGGCGCCCGCCACAGCGGCGCGGACGGTCTCGCCGACCGGCTCCAGCAGCTCGTCAGGCACCACGACCGCGATCTTGCCGCCCTCCCCGACCTCGGCCTTGACCAGCTCGGGCAGCGCGGCCAAGGGCGCCGACCAGGGCTCCGCGCCGGTCTCGCGGACCGAGGCGGGCGCCTCGAGCGCCGGGTCGATGGTGGCCAGCACGCGGGCCGCGACCGCCATCAGCTCCACCGGCGTGCGGTAGTTGACGGTCAGCCGCTCCTGCCGCCAGCGTCCGGCCACGTAGGGGTCGAGCACCTCCTTCCAGGAGCGCGCCCCCGCCGCCGAGCCGGTCTGCGCGATGTCGCCGACGATGGTCATCGACCGGGTGGGCACCCTTCGCATGACCGCGCGCCAGGCCATCGGCGACAGCTCCTGCGCCTCGTCCACGATGACGTGGCCGTAGGCCCAGGTGCGGTCGGCCGCGGCCCGCTCGGCGGTCGTCAGGTAGGGGCCCTGGCCGCGCTGGCGCTCGGCCAGCCGTTCGGCCTCCATGACGTCGGACAGGCCGGTCAGCTCCAGGACCTCGCGGGCGTAGGCCACCTCGGACTCGCGCTCGCGCTCCTCGGCCTGCCTGGCGGCGGCCAGCTCCTCCTCCGCCTGCAGCGCGGTGGCGCGCAGCACCTGCTCGTCGATCTCGCCGAGCAGCTCCGCGGCCTCGTCGAGGAGCGGCACGTCGGACTCGGTCCACTCCCCGCCGCGGGCCGCCGGGTCGCGGCGGAGCAGGGCGCGTTCGGCCGGAGTCAGGGCGGAGGCGGCGGCGCCGAGGCGTTCGGGCGAGCCGTACAGGCCGAGCAGCAGGCGCTGCGGCGTGAGGTAGGGCCACAGGCGGTTGAGCGCGGCCTTGACGACGGGCTCGGTGCGCAACTCCTCGCGCAGGTCGGCCAGATCGTCGTCGTCGATGAGCCCCTTGCCGAGCCGCTTGGCGGCCTGCCGGGCCAGGGCGTTCAGCAGGGACCTGACGAACACCGCGCGCGCCTGGTTGTGCGGGCGGCGGGCGCGCACGGCCTTGTTGCGGGCCGCTTCGAGCATGTTGCGGTCGATGGTGAGGCTGTGGCGGCCGAGGTCGAGCTCGATGGGCTTGCGCGGCACCCGCTGCCGGTCGCGCACGGCCCGGGCGAGCACCTCGGCCATCCGCGTGTCTCCCTTGAGCGCGGCCACCTCGGGCCGGTCGCGGGCGGTCGCGGTCACTCCGGGGTAGAGCTCGCCGACCGTGGACAGCAGCACGTCGGTCTCGCCGAGGGAGGGCAGCACCTGCTCGATGTAGCGCAGGAACATGGGGTTGGGGCCGAGGATGAGCACGCCGCGGCGCTCCAGCCGCTGCCTGTGGGTGTAGAGGAGGTAGGCGGCGCGGTGCAGGGCCACGACGGTCTTGCCGGTGCCGGGGCCGCCCTGGACCACGAGCACACCGCTCAGGTCGGCGCGGATGACGCGGTCCTGCTCGGCCTGGATGGTGGCGACGATGTCGCGCATCCGGCCGGTGCGGTGCTCGTCGAGCGCGGCGAGCAGCGCGGCCTCGCCGTTGAGCGTGGCGCGGTCGTCGTCGCTCAGCGCGTCGAGGTCGAGCAGGTCGTCCTCGACGCCGATGACCGCGCGGCCCTTGGTCTGCAGGTGGCGGCGACGGGTGACGCCCATCGGCGCGGCCGGGGTGGCGCGGTAGAACGGCTGCGCGACGGGCGCGCGCCAGTCGATGAGCAGGCGGTCCTGCTCGTCGTCGGTGAGGCCGAGCTTGCCGATGTAGAGCCGGCCCTCGTCGACGTGGTCGAGGCGGCCGAATACCAGGCCCCGCTCCACGGCCCACAGCCGGGCCAGGCGGGAGGCGTACATCTCGGCGAAGGTGTCACGCTCGGACCGGTTCTGCAGCGTGCCGACGGCGCCGGTGGCCAGCACGTCCTTGAGGCTGCGCTGGGTGCGGTCGCGCAGCACGTCGAGGCGTTCGTAGAGGCGGGTGACGTACTCCTGCTCCCTTGCGAGCTCTGTTTGACGTGTTGACACCAGACCATTATTGTTATTAATGGGACACTCCGGGCCATTCTGTTTGTTGTTGCGACAAACGACGACATTAGCATGCCCGTCGAGTCACACACATCCTCGCGCCTGCCGCCCCTCCCCGCATCCCGTCCTCCCTCTTGTGACGGCAGCGGTCCGGTCAAGGGCGGGTCAGGTGCTGGCGCGTACGGTCAGCCGGGGTTCGAGGAGGGTGGCCTCCGGCACGCCGCGGCCCGCCGGCTTGTCCATCAGCAGCCCCACCGCCTCGCGGCCGACCTCCTCGGCCGGGATCAGCACCGAGGTGAGGCGGGCCGGCTGGGCCACGTCGTCGGGGCAGATAGAAGGGCACGTTCTTGTACGCGCGCTGCGACTCCGCGCCGAAGGCGTCGAAGTTCCACATGACGGGCCGCTGGCCGCGCTTGTCGACCCGGGTGAACGACTCCCCGAACCCGCTGAACGCCTCGTCGGCCGGGGCGGCGAAGCTCTCGTGGTAGGCCACCGTGACGCCGCGGCCCGCGAGCGCCCGAACGGCAGGGTGCGCAGCCGGCCGCTGATGTCGACGTGGCCCCGGTCCTGTTCCACCAGCGTCGCGCCCGAGGCGTCGGTGAACCTGATCCGCCACGGGTCGAGCGTGATCTCGGCCCGCAGCGAGCCCGCGTCGACGGGCAGCGCCCCGACTCCGAGTTAGTTTGCCGTCCATACCAACCCGGCCACACGCCCGGCACGACGGCCATGCGGGTGGACCTGCCCGAGCCCGGCACCATGATCTTCACCGCCGACGCGATCTACGGGCGCGACCCCTGCGGCCCACCGCACAACGCCGACCGGGAGTACGTCGCCTCACCGCGCAGGACCGCCGACGAGCGGCGCGCCCTGAAGGAGCGCCACCCCGGGCGGGATGAGCCGGGCTGAGGGACGGTCAGGAGAGGGTCTGGCCGTCGCCGTCGCCGACCACGTCGGGGGCCCGGTGCTCGTAGGGGGTGCTCAGCACCACGGTGGTGCGGGTCGAGACGTTGGCCGAGGCACGGATCTGCTGGAGCAGGTCCTCCAGCGCCACCGGTGAGGCGACACGCACCTTGAGGATGTAGCTCTCGTCACCCGCCACGCTGTGGCACGCCTCGATCGCGCGCAGGTGGGCCAGCCGGTCGGGGGCGTCGTCGGGCGCGGCGGGGTCGATCGGTTTGATCGACACGAACGCGGTGAGCGGCAGGCCGACCGCGTCGTGGTCGATGATCGCCGCGTATCCCCGGATGACTCCGCGCTTCTCCAGGCGGCGCACCCGCTGGTGCACCGCCGAGACCGAGAGCCCGGTCTCCCTGGCCAGGTCGGTAAAGCTCATCCGGCCGTCTCTGGCCAGCAGCGTCACGATCCGGCGGTCGATCTCCTCCATCGGTCAAAAGTAGCGGCTCTTGGTCACGACCCGGTCCCGACCGGGATGGCCGCCCTGCGCATGGCATGCTCCACGAGCGTGATGAGCACCTCCTTGCCCGAGTCGCGCCTGCGCGCGTCGCAGCGCACGATCGGGATCTCGGGCTCCAGTCGGAGGGCCGTCCGCACCTCGCCGACCGAGAAGGGGATCAGGTACACATTCCGTGATCGGTCTCTGGTCAGTCGGTCAGCAGGATGCGTTTGCGCAGGAGATCGGGGTTGGCGCGGCCGTACATTTGACGTTTGAGCATTTTGGTCCGGTTGACGTGTCCTTCGACGGGTCCGGAGCTGTAGGGCAGGGTGAGGCCGGCGGTGACGGCGTCTTGGTCGCGGCGTAGCCCGGTGACGAAGGAGTGCAGGTCGGGCAGGTCGTCGCCCTGGACTGCGTTCATCCACGTCTCCAAGTTCTGGCCCTGGCGGTGGACCATCATCTCGGCGAACTGGCGCACGTGCAGCCGAAGCGCCGCCAGTTGGGGGCATGCGGTGGTGAGCGCGTCGAGGTGTTGTTGCTCGTCGGGGTCGAGATTGGCGGGGTTGCGCAGGAACCAGCCGGTGGCCTGTCGGACGGTGGGTGGGCGCGCTGATGCCGGCGCGGGAGGCGTTGCCGCTCGCCAGGGGTGGACGTACTGGCGGAGGGTGGTGGTGCTGCCGCGATAGCCCAGAGCCTGCAGTTCCCGGTAGAGAAGTTCGGCGTTGGTGCATCCCTCGGCCCACCGCCTGCGCAGGTAGGAGTCGTAGGTCTCCAGGGTCTTGGGCCGCCGGCCCGTTCCGGCGTGAACGAGCAGGTCTTCGGGATCGGCGGCGCGAGCGAACCGCCGGACGGTGTTACGACCCAGGGATAGCAGCCGGGCGATCTCCCGCAACCCTTGGCCTTGATCGAGCAGGGTGTGAATGGCGGCATGCCGCTCGCGGGTTCGGGTGGCGATGCGATCGTGACGGTCGGCGGACGAGCGAGGCGGGGCGGGCGGCTCCGGAGGCGGGGACGTATCAGTGGGGGTGCTCGGCGCGCTGGCCAGGGCTTGCAGGTGGTGGCGGTGGCGGGTGACGGTGCGTTCGACAGCCTCGCCGAGGTTGCGCCAGAGGTGCCAGCGGTCAGCGACTTGAGTCGCATGCGGTGCGCCCCGGGCAATGCCCACGGCATAGGCGCCGGCTCGATCGCGGCAGACGATCTCGACACCGGGATGGGCTCGCAGCCAGGCGGCCAGGGTGTCGGCCGTCCGGTCGATCAGCACATCGACCGGGGTGCTGGTGGAGATGTCGATCAGGATCGTTCCGTAGGAGTGGCCGCGCCGCAGGGCGAAGTCGTCCACCCCGAGCACCCGCGGGCCCGCCACGAGAACCGGGTCTGGCAGGGAACGGATCAGCCTGATCAGCGTCATCCGGCTCACCGAGGCCGCCAGCCGACCAGCGAGCCGGGCTCCGGCACGGCCGCTCAGCGCCAGCGCGATGGCCTGCAACGCCTGTGCCGCTCGCACGCTGCGGCGGCCGTATCGGACGGTCAACCCCGGGACCTGCTCGGCGAACGTCGCCTTCGCGCACGCGTCAGTGCGGCAGAAGAACCGGTGGACCCGCAGGTGAATGAGCACCTCCTGGCCCCCGACTGCGGTATCGGACAGCCGCCGTTCATAGTGGCTGTGCACCCGCCGCGACGGCGTTCCACAGGCCGGGCAGGCGGCCTTCACTGTGCCGGTCCTGGCCCGGATCTGCACTGTGGCCCCCGACCGGAACACTTCGTCGATGCACACTCCGGCCAGGTGAGGGAACAAGACGGCCAGCAGCTCCTTGATCAACACGCTGCAGATGGTGGTGATCAAACAGTCAGCTACCGGCCGGAACACCCGAATCGTGATCTACACAACGGGTCCCATCACGGAATGTGTGCCTGATCCCGAGAAGGGGCTCGCGCCGTCGAAGCAGTTGAGCGCCACCACGAACGGCGTCTGGCGGCGTTCGAAGTAGTCGAGAGCCGGAAAGCAGTCGGCCAGCCGGCGGGTGTCGGCCAGCACGACAGCGCCGAGGGCGCCCAGCGTCAGGTCGTCCCAGACGAACCAGAACCGCTCCTGACCGGGCGTGCCGAACAGGTACAGCATGTAGTCGTCGCGGATCGTGATGCGGCCGAAGTCCATGGCCACGGTCGTGGTGGGCTTGGCCTCGATGCCCGACAGGTCGTCGACGTGCGCACCGATGTGGGTCAGGGCCTCTTCGGTGCGCAGCGGCCGGGTCTCGGAGACCGCGCCGACCATGGTGGTCTTGCCCGCGCCGAAACCGCCCGCGATCAGGATCTTGATCGCGGTCGGCAGCCTCCATCGAAGATCAGAGCGACCGAAGTCCATCGAACACCGCCTGTACATCCCTTCGCGGCAAAGTGTTGAACCCGCACGCGTGCACACATCCGCCCTGAGGAGCCTTGGTCAGCGGAACCTGTCAAGGCGCAGGAAGAGGTCGATCTACACGGCTGACATCGAGACACCATAGCAACGCCACAAATTCCACTCAAGACGCAAAGCAGTACAAGATTCAATGTGTCACAATTGTCGCCTCCTGCCCCTCTTGTGGGTCCGCTTCCCACCAGGATGTCAAGAGGGTTGTCAGGGGTGCCGGCCGCCGGGCCGGGGCAGCCGGACATCGTGCGCCGGACGCCCCGGGCCGTGTTGGCCCGGGGCGTCCACGGATCAGAAGTCGGCGTCGAAGCTGACCGAGCCGGTCACGCCCACCTGATAGGCCGAGACCCGGCGCTCGAAGAAGTTCGACAGCTCCTGGACGTCCTGCAGTTCCATGAAGGCGAACGGGTTCTTCGCCCTGTACAGCGGCTCGATGCCGAGCTGAGCCAGCCGCCGATCGGCCACGTGCTCCAGGTAGGTCCGCGTGTCCGCGATCGACATGCCCGGCACGCCCTGCCCGAGCAGGTCCTCGGCGAACGACGCCTCACAGTCCACCGCCTCGGCGAGCATCTCCCTGACCTGGGTGGCCAGCTCTTCGTCGAACAGGTCCGGTTCTTCCTGCCGCACGACGTCGACCACGTCGAAGGCGAAGGCCATGTGCATGGACTCGTCGCGGAAGACCCAGTTCGTGCCCGAGGCCAGCCCGTTGAGCAGGCCGCGCGAGCGCAGGAAGTAGACGTAGGCGAAGGCGCCGTAGAAGAACAGCCCCTCGATACAGGCGGCGAAACAGATCAGATTGAGCAGGAAGGCCCGCCGGTCCTCCCGGGCCTCCAGCCGGCGAAGATCGCCCAGCGAGTCGATCCAGCGGAAGCAGAACTCCGCCTTGCGCCGGATGGAGGGGATGTTCTCCACGGCGGCGAACGCCTCGAAGCGCTCCTGCTCGTCGGGCACGTACGTGTCGAGCAGGTTCAGGTAGAACTGGACGTGCACGGCCTCCTCGAACAGCTGCCGCGACAGGTACAGCCGCGCCTCGGGCGCGTTGACGTGCTGGTAGAGGTTGAGCACCAGGTTGTTGGCCACGATCGTGTCGCCGGTGGCGAAGAAGGCGACCAGGCGGCTGATCAGATGGCGCTCGGCTCCCGACAGTCTCGACAGGTCCTTGAGGTCGGAGTGCAGGTCCACTTCCTCGACGGTCCAGGTGTTCTTGATCGCGTCGCGGTAGCGGTCGAAGAAGAGGGGATAGCGCATCGGCCGCAGGGTCAGGCTCATGCCCGGGTCGAGCAACATCAGGTTCTCCTTGGGGTCGGCGCCGCTCACTGGCAGGCCTCGCAGGACTCGGGGTTCTCCAGCGAGCAGGCGAGAGCCTCCTCGGAGGTGTTCACGACGGGGACGGTGGCCTGCTGGATGCGGGTGGCCGGACGTGAGCGCAGGTAGTAGGTGGTCTTCAGCCCGGACTTCCAGGCGTACAGGTACATCGAGGAGAGCTTGTCGATGGTCGGGGCGCTCATGAACAGGTTGAGCGACTGGCTCTGGTCGATGTACGGCGAGCGCGCGGCTCCCAGGTCGATCAGCGCCCGCTGGGGCAGCTCCCAGGCCGTGCGGAACAACCGCCGCACGTCTTCCGGTAGCTCGGAGATGCCCTGCACCGAGCCCTCGGCCTGCCTGATGGCGGCCCTGATGTGCTCGGTCCACAGCCCGCGCGCCTTGAGTTCGGCCACCAACGCGCTGTTGACCTGCATGAACTCTCCGCTGAGGGTCTCGCGCTTGAACAGGTTGGACACCTGCGGCTCGATGCACTCGTAGCAGCCGGCGATCGACGCGATGGTGGCGGTGGGCGCGATCGCGATCAGCAGCGAGTTACGCAGGCCATGAGCCGCGATCCGCTCACGCACCTGCGCCCAGCGCCCGCTCTGGGTGCCGCTTTCGCCCCACAGGTCGTGCTGGAGCTTGCCACGGGCCGCCCAGGTCCGGTCAAAGGAGGGATGGGCGCCGAAGCGCTCGGCCAGACCCGCCGACGTCTCCAGCGCCGACAGGTAGATCTCCTCGGCGATCCGGGTGGACAGTTCCTTGGCCTCAGCCGAGTCGAACGGCAGCCGCAGGGCGAAGAACACGTCCTGCAGACCCATCACGCCCAGACCGACCGGCCGCCAGCGCGGGTTGCTCGCCGCCGACTGCTCACTCGGGTAGTAGTTGATGTCGATCACGCGATCCAGGAAGGTGACCGCGGTACGCACGGTCGCACGCAGCCGCTCCCAGTCGATGCCCCCGTCGGCCACATGCGCGGCGAGGTTGACGGAGCCGAGGTTGCAGACGGCGGTCTCGGCGTCGCTGGACACCTCGATGATCTCCGTGCACAGGTTGGACAGGTGCACCACGTTGCCGGGCTCGGCCGCCTGGTTGCACAGGCGGTTGGCGGCGTCCTTGAACGTCATCCAGCCGTTGCCGGTCTGTGCGAGAGTGCGCATCATCCTGGCGTACAGCTCGCGCGCCTTGACCTGGCGCACGTAGCGGCCGGCCCGCTCGGCGGCGCGGTAGACCTCGTCGAACGCCTCCCCCCACAGATCGGGCAGTTCGGGCAGCTCGTCGGGGTCGAACAGCGACCACATCCCATCGGCCTCGACCCGGCGCATGAACTCGTCGGGGATCCAGTTGGCCAGGTTGAGATTGTGCGCACGGCGGGCGTCCTCACCGGTGTTGTCGCGAAGCTCCAGGAACTCCTCGACGTCCGGATGCCACGGCTCCAGGTAGACGCAGGCCGCGCCCTTGCGGCGACCACCCTGGTTGACGGCCGCCACGGAGGCGTCAAGAGTCCGCAGCCACGGGACGATGCCGTTGGAATGTCCGTTGGTGCCGCGGATCAGGGCGCCCCGCGAGCGCACCCGAGACCAGGAGATGCCGATCCCCCCGGCGAACTTCGACAGCTGGGCGACCTGGGCGTAGCGCTCATAGATGGAGCCCAGCTCGTCGCGAGGCGAGTCGACCAGATAGCACGAGGACATCTGGGTGTGGCGCGTGCCGGAGTTGAACAGCGTCGGCGAGCTCGGCAGGTAGGCCAGCGACGACATGAGCCGGTAGAACCCGATCGCCTCGGCGGGCGTCTCGGCCAGTCCGCACGCCACGCGGAGCAGCCAGTACTGCGGTGTCTCCAGCGTCAGCCGGGTGGACGGGTGGCGCAGCAGGTAGCGGTCGTAGACCGTGCGCACCCCGAAGTACTCGAATCTCAGGTCCGCGGCCGGGTCGATCGCGTCGTCGAGCTTGCGGGCGTTGGCGTCGACGAACTCCGCCGTGGCGTCGCCGATGAGCCCTTCGGCATGAGCCAGGCGGATCGCCTGGCTGAAGGAGGCCACCCCCTGCCCGCGGACCTCCTTGTCGACGTAGCCGGACAGCAGCCGCGCGGCCAGGCGCGAATACTGTGGCTCCTCGCCGATCATCTCGGCGGCGGTCTGAATCGACAGCCGGTCCAGCTCGGCGGTGGTGGCCCCGTCGTACAGGCCGCTGATGGTCTTGGTGGCGACCCGCAGCGGGTCGACGTCGGTCAGATCGTCGGCCCAGCGCTCCACCGCGCGAACGATCTTGTTGACATCGACCGGTTCGGTCCTGCCATCGCGTTTGCGCACCCGCATCTGAACACGGCGTGGCGCGGGCACCTCCCCGTCCGCCGGCGCCCTCTCGGTGAGGTCGGTCAATGCGTCCCCGGTGACCGTCACTGTTCTCTCCTCGCGAACTCGGTCATGAACCGAGAACACGCGCAGGAGGCGCCGGCAAGGACGCCGCACAAGCCCTCGCGCCGGTGCCGTCGGCCGTCCCGCGCGGCCTCGGAGCAGCCGCACACGCATGATCGTGTACGGCGCGCCGGCAGGTCTTCGGACTCGTGGGCGCGTCCCTCATGCCTACTGGCCGTCGCTTCCCGGGCCTCGTGGCCCAGTGCACCTGACGGCGGTCGTTCCCACTCACCGCTGCGGGGCAGTCCCGGATTCTCACCAGGTTCCCTCTTGCCTCAGCCTCCCTGTCGGGCGGCCGAACCGGCTGCAGGAGACACCATATATAGGGGACGATCGAAAGTCACACCCAACATGTCGTGTTGAGAGAAGCGTCATGGGAGGTGCCGTCCGGCTCGCCAGGCCGAAACCCGGACCGGTCACCCGGTCAGGACCACGGGACGGGCCGCTAACCCGAAACGCCGTTGTAGCCCGCGTGGAAGCCGATCTGCCGCCGAAGGTAGGCGGCCACCCTCGGGCTCCGCTCGCGCAGCGGCCCGATCAGCTCGGCCGACTCGTGTTCCAGCCGGGCCATGGCGTCGGTCACCTCCGCGCGGTCGACGCCGAGCATGAGCACGTTGAGGTCGCCCCAGGAGACGTCCCTGCGGTAGGAGGCGAGGTCACCGAGGAGGTGCAGGTAGCGCTGCACGTGCGCGCTGACCGGGCGCAGCTCGGTCAGGTGCCGCCTGGCCCAGTCGTCACCCGCGTAGATCCAGTGCGACAGGTCCACGAAGCACGACCCTCGGCTGTCGGCGTTGTCCAGGTAGCCCTCCAGCGAGGGCACCCGCCGGGTGTCGCGCCACACCCACGCCCGGGTCATCGCGCTCAGCATGGCGGCCAGCTGGTCTCGCCAGAGCCCCTTCAGGTCCTCGAACTCCTTGACCCGCTCCAGCTCGTCGCGCAGGTCGGCGAGGAACCTGGTGACCGCCGCCCTGGGCACCGCTCCGTCGGCGACCGCCAGGCACTCGCGGACCAGCGCGTGGACCTCGCCGCGCCTGGTGAAGGTGTGGTCGATCAGCCGGTCGACGGCCAGCACCCAGATCGCGGCCCTGTTGGCCACCTTGAGCCCCTCGGCGCTGGTCCACGGCGAGGTGAACGCGCCGGCCAGGGACATCCCGGTGTAGAAGTCGGTGTCGAAGGCCGCCGCCGGGAACAGGCCGGTGTACATCTGGGCGCAACGCCGCAGATCTCTGCCGCATTCGGCGGCCAGCGCACAGGTCCTGCCGAGCTCGAACGCCACGTCCAGCCCGTCGTCCGGCATCCTAGAGCCGCTCGATCGGCACACGGATCATGGGCGACGACCCCCACTGTCCGGATAAGTAACCCATTATAAAGAAGTCTCACATGATCAACGGCATCCGATCAAGGCGCTGGACGGCCTCATCGTCAAATCTGCCGAGGCCGGAGACCTCCCCCTTCAGGGGGCGGCGGGGAAAGCCTCAACCTGCCCCGATGGCGACGAAGGAGACGTCGTCTCCGCGGGCGGCCGCGAGCGCCCCGGCCAGGGTGAGCCCCCGCCGCAACCCGTCGTGCAACCCCACCATCACCGGCACCGCGGCCTCGTCGTTGACCGGGACGACGCTCGCCACGATGCCGGCCGTGCCCAGCCGGAGCAGCGCGGTGGCGAGGCCGAGCACCTCGTCGGCCCCGACGGGAGCCATCTGCCCGGAGTCGCAGCTCGACAGCACCAGCCGGTGCGGCGCCCGGTCCAGGCCCTCCAGGTCGTGGGCGGTCAGCGGTCCGTCGTCGAGCAGCAGTGAGGAGAACAGCGGGCTGTCGGCCCGGAACGTCCCGTGCGCCGCCAGGTGGGCCAGCCGGCAGCCGTCGACGGCCGACAGCACGGCGCCGGCCGTCGCCGAGCCGCCGCCCAGCACCGTGGCCTCGTCGTACAGGGCGGCGATGGCGCGCACCTCGCCGTCGGCGGCGGCCATGCCGGGACCGCGCACCAGCACGACCGCGCCGTCCTCGGGCGGGACGGCCGCACGCGCGCGCAACCAGGCGGCGGCCGACGGCGCGACGCTGAACACCCGGCGGCGCAGGGACGACAGCAGCGCCCAGGGCGCGCCGTGCAGGATGCCGGGCGGCACGATGACGAGCGGGCCGTCGCCCAGCCGGGCGGCCACCGGCCCCAGGACGCTCGCGTCGAGACGGCGGCCCAGCTCGCCGAGCTCCTCCCGGTCCGGCTCGCGCTGGTAGGCCAGGCGGCGCAGCCTCGACCGGGCGAACTCGATCTCGGCGACGGCCGCCGCCACCGGGCCCACCTCGAACCTGCGGACCCGGCCGCCGCCGCACAGCAGCGCGTGGAGGACGCCGTCGACCACGACCAGCTCCACGAGCCGCACCCCGGCACGCGGGTCGCCGCCGAGCGCCGCCAGGATCCGGCCGGCGTCCGGCGCGCCCGCCTCCCGGCCGTACGGCCCGCGCACGCGCAGCGCGAGCTCCCGGACCTGCGCCTCCAGCCGTTCGCGATCCCGTTCGAGGGTGGCCGCCGGCGCCGCGCCGTCGGAGCGGGCCCGGTCGAGCAGGTGGTCGGTCTCGCGCAGCGCGGCCAGCCGGGCGAACAGCTCGGGGTCCTCGGGCGGGCGCACGGCGGGCACCGCCAGCGCGGTCGCCCGCCACCGCTCGGTCCAGGTGAGCAGCTCGCGGGCGCCGCCGGAGCGCACCCAGTGGCGCTGCGCGAGCCTGGCCAGCTCCGCGCCCTGCGCGGTGGCCCGGGCCCGCAGTTCGGCGGAGCCGAACGTGAGCCGGTGCTCCTCGATCAGCGCCAGCCCGGCGCGGCAGGCGTGCAGCAGCAGCCGCGGCCGGCCCGCCGCCCGCGCGCGCAGCGCCTCCGCGAGCCAGCCCGCCGCCCGCGACGCGGCGGGGCCGCGGTGCCGTGCCCTGGCGGCGACGCCCAGGTGGTGGTCGGCCGCGCGCCGGTCGCCCAGCACCAGCGCGGCGCGGCCGGCGAGCAGGTGGGCCTGCCACACCTCGGGCGAGCCGAGCTCGGCCAGCCGACCGGCCAGCCGGCGGGCCGCGCTCAGCAACGCCGGCGACGCCGCGCCCTCGGCCAGCGCGGCCTGGACCAGGATGAGCCGCGCGTGCTCGGTCCACCAGGCGCGCCGCTGCCCGCCGAACAGCCGCCGGGCCTCGTCGGCGCGCTGCCGGGCGGTGCCGGGATCGCCGGCGAGCAGCGCGGCCCGGGCGGCGATGAGCAGCAGCTCGGCCCGCATCGTGGCCTGGCCGCGCAGCCGCGCCAGGCGCAGCAGTGCCTGGTCGGCCCGTCCCAGCGCGTCCCTGGCCAGCCCGGCGGCCATCAGCACCGCGCACCGGTCGGCGGCCAGGTCGAACATGGGCGTGCCGAGCTCGCGGAAGCGCCGGTCGGCCTCGTCGAGCAGCTCCAGCGCCGCGGGCAGGTCCCCCGATCTGAAGGCGACCACGCCGCGGTTCTGCACCGCGACGACCGAGTCGTGCTCTTGGTCGGTGGTGGCGAACATGTCCTGCGCGGTGCCGAAGTCGGCGTCGGCGAGGCGTACCGAGCCCAGAGCCAGGTGGACGTGGCCGCGCAGGGTGAGCGCGCGGGCCGCCCACACGGTGTCGCGCGCCTGCGTCAGGGCGGGAACCGCCACCCGGAGGTCGTCGAGCGCGTCGCGATGCCGGCCGAGGATCCACCGCGCGCCCGCCCGCCGGAACAGCACCCTGGCCCGCGTGGGCCCGCCGGACGTCGCGGCGGCGGCGTCGAGCGCCGCCAGCCCTCGCCGGGTGCGCCCGCGGTGGAGCAGCGCGATGCCGAGCGTGGCCAGCACGTCGGACTCACGGTCGGGCGAACCGGCCCGCCGCGCCAGCCGGACGGCCTGCCGCAGCTCGCGGATCGCGGCGTCCAGGTCGCCGAACTCGCGGTGCAGGATGCCCAGCGCCTGCCGGGCGATCGACGACTCGTACGGCCCGCGCCCATCTGCCAGCATGGCCCGGGCGGCCCGCAGAGCCTCCTGAGGACGTGCGAAAACCATGGCCAGCACATCGTGCGGGTCGCCCGGAATCCGGGAATCCCTCGCCGTTCCCCCAGGCACGGACCGATCGTAGAGGCGAGGGGTGCCCGCGTCCATGCGGCGGCCTTGTCAGGCGGGCCAGCCGGCCAGGCCAGGCGAGGGCCGGCCGGCCGAGGTCAGGCCGGCCGGACCGGACGGGCTGTATCAGGCGGGCGCCACCTGGCTCATACAGGCAGGACTAACACGCTCCCCTGGAGGAAGACCCAAATGAGCACACCGGACACCCGCCCGGATCCCCGGTTCTGGAAGCAGCTGGAGCTGGTGAACGAGGCACTGCCGGAGGACGCGCGCGCCGCGGCCGGCCCGGAGGGCGCCGAGCCGGGCTCCCCGGTCGCGCCCCGCTACGCCTACCTCGCCGGCCACATCCTGGTCCGGGCGGCCGACGTGTCCCGCGCCATCGAGATCGCCGAGCGGAACCAGCCGCAGGAGGGGAACGTCCGCGTCGCCTGGCCGTCGGAGGACGGCCAGGACCGGGTCACCGTCCGCCGGCTCGCCCTCGGCCGCCGCAACGTCTTCCGCGCCCTGGAGGCCCTGGAGCGGGAGAAGGTCCACGCCACGCTGGTCCACCTGGTGTCGGTCAGCGGGGTCAACCTGTGCCCCGGCGACGAGCCGATGCCGGCCGCCTCGCCGCCCATGCCGCCGAGCGGCCCGCGTGCCCACGGAGCCGGCGTCACCGTCACCGTCATGGACACCGGACTCGTCCACGACTACCTGACCCACACCTGGCTGGACGCCAGCACCGGCACGCCGAACATCCCCATGGTCGGCGGCGACGTCACCACACCCGCCCAGGAGCTCGAGCTGGACGGCACGATCAGGTCCTACACGGGCCACGGCACGTTCATCGCGGGCGTCGTGCGCCGCGTGGCGCCGGCCACCGACGTCCGCGTCCACAACACCTTCCCGTACGCCGGCGCGGTGCCGGAGGACGAGCTGGGCCTGGCCATCCTGCAGACGCTCGACACCCACGGCTGGCCGGACATCATCTCGCTGTCGGCCGGGGCGTCGACCGAACGGACCCAGGCGCTGCTCGGCCTCGCCGACTTCGTCACCGAGCTGACCGGCCACCCCGGCACGGTCCTGGTGGCCGCCGCGGGCAACGACGGCGTGACCGACCCGTTCTGGCCGGCGGCACTCGCGGACGAACCGGTGAACGCCGGCGGCGACGTGGTCGTGTCGGTCGGAGCACTGCGCGAGGACGGGCAGGGCCGGGCCTGCTTCAGCAACCACGGCGGCTGGGTGAAGGTCTACGCGCCCGGCGAGCGGCTGGTCAACGCCTACACCTCGGGCGACTATCTGTACGACTACCCGGCGAGCGCGGTCTGCCGCTTTCACGCGCCCGCCCTCTACCCGGGCTGCACCTGCCTCGCGCCCTTCTCCGTCGGCGACAAGGAGACCTTCACCGGCCTGGCCCGGTGGAGCGGCACGTCGTTCGCCACGCCGATCATCGCCGGCGTCCTCGCGGCCCGCATGTCGCAGGCCCAGGTGACCTCCCGGCAGGCGGCCAAGGACCTGGTGGACGGCGTGCTCGCCGTGCCCGATCTGAGCGGCATGCTGTGATGAGTCACCCATCCCCTGTCCTGGAGCGTCTCACGAAATATCATGAGCACTTCGCTCCAGCAGAGGGAAGGATCGCCGTGGACGATACCGGAGCCCTCGTCAGGGCAGCCGCGGATGGCGACGCCGGAGCCTGGAAAGAGCTCTACCACCGTCACACCGGGCTGGTGTGGTCGGTGGCCCGCTCCTACCTGCCGAACAACTCCGACGCCCAGGACGTCTGCCAGACGACGTGGTTCCGGCTCGCCGAGCACCTCACCCGGCTGAGAGAGCCGGAGAAGGTCGGCTCCTGGCTGGCCAGCACGGCCCGCCACGAGGCGCTGCGCGTCGTCCGCACCAGCGGCCGGTCCATGCCGGTGAGCGACGTGGCGCTGCTGGGGCTCGACATCGACGAGCGCAGCCCCGAGCTGCTGGTGCTGGAGGCCGAGGAGGCGGGCGCCGAACGGCGGCGCGCCCAGCAGGTGTGGGACGCCTTCCAGGAGCTGCCGGATCGCTGCCGGCGGCTGCTGCGGGTGCTCATCTCCTCCCCTCGGCCCTCCTACCAGGAGATCGCGGCGGGGCTGGACCTCGCCGTGGGCAGCGTGGGCCCGATCAGGGCGCGCTGCCTCAAGAAGCTGGGCGAGCTGATCGCGCGGCGCGGAGTGACCGGGATTCGCAGGTGAGGGCCATGGATGACGACGGTTTCGAGCTGGAAGAAGAGCTGCGTGAGATCGCGCTGCTGCTGGATCCGGTGCCCGCCGAGCTGTTCGACGACGCCATGCTGGCGTTCACGCTCCGGACGCTCGACGGCGAGCTGGCCGAGCTGACGTTCGACTCCTGGGACGAGCTGACCGCGACCCGGGTACGGGGCGGCGACCGGCCGCGGTTGCTCACCTTCGAGACCGGCGGCGTGGTCGTGGAGGTGGAGATCTCGGGCTCGCGGCTGGTAGGCCGGGTGCTGCGCGGCACGCGGGTGGAGATCGGGGTCCAGCGGCCCGACGGTGAGATCCGGGTGCGCTCCGACGACCTCGGCCGCTTCACCGCCGAGTCGCCGGGCACCGGCCCGTTGCGGCTGCGCGTCATCTGCGAGGAGGGGGCGACCGTGACCACGTCGTGGATCCGCGTCTGAGCGGACCGGCCCGCGTGCGCGGACGCCGCGCCGGTCCCCTCCTCCGGCGCGGCGTCAGCTCGCGGTCCTGACCGTACGAGGTCAGGGGGTGTCTCCCAGGGCGGCCAGCCTGGAGGCGAGCGCGACCCGGGAGCCGATGCCGAGTTTCGTATAGATCTTGCCGATGTGGTATTCGACGGTCTTGACGCTGATGAGCAGCTCGCGGGCGATCTGCCGGTTGGTCCGGCCGTCGGCCACGAGCCTGGCCGTGCTGAACTCCTGGGGCGTCAGCCCCAGCCGCACGGTGCCCGACGGCTCCAGGCCGCACGCCTCCAGCTCCTGCGCGCAGCCGGCCACCAGCGGGTGGGCGCCGAGCCGGACGAAGACCTCCCGCGCGGCGCGTAACCGCTCCGCCGCCGCCCGCCGCCGCCCGGTGCGGCGCAGCAGCCTGCCGAGGTCGAGCAGGACGCGCCCCTCCTCCAGCGGGTCGCCGCCCTCGGCGGCGAGCGCGAGCGCGTGCTCGAAACTCGCCTCGGCCTCGGCCGGAGCGTTCCGCGCCGCCAGCAGCAGCCCCTGAAGCCTGGCCTGTCGCGCCTGCCCGGCCAGACCGGCGAGCCCGGCCAGCTCCTGCTCCGCCTCGTCCAGGCGGCCCTCGGCGACCAGCAGCTCGACGAGCCGGGGCCGAGGGTCGGGCACGAACGGGTCGCCGGTCGCGGCGGCCGCGTGGAGCGTCACCGCCGGCTCGTCCCTGCCTTCGAGCAGCGCCATCGCGACGTCCGCCGCCGCCTCTCCCATGACGTGCCGCATGTCGCGGGCGGCGGCGCGGGCGGCGTTCGCGTGGGCCAGGGCCCGCTCGTGCTCACCCCGTGCGACCAGCGGCGCCACGCACACCACCTCCAGGCAGGGCAGCAGCCAGCGCTGGCCGAGCTCCCACGCCTCGGCCAGCACCCGCTCCCCACGCGCGACCGCGTCCGCCCACCGCCCGTCGCGGTACTCGGCGACGGCCAGCAGCGCGCCGGCCAGCAGCCGGTGGTGCGGCAGCCCGGCCCGCCCCTCCGCCGTGACGGTCCGGGCCAGCATGGCGGACGCGGCCGCCGCGTCGTCGCCGCGCAGGCACCGGACCGCCCCGGCGAGCCCGCCGGCCGGCCCGCCCTGAGCCGCCGGCACGTCACGCGACCTCCCCGCCGCGACCGGCAGGGCCGGCGCGTCATGGGGTCGCCCCTGAAGGGGCTCCCCGGTCAGCGCCAGCACGTCGTACGGCCGACCGGCCGGGCCCTGGATGGGCTGCTCGATCGCCAGCCGGGCCCAGTTGGCCGCGGCCTCCCGGTCGCCCCGGACCAGGTGCAGCCAGGCCAGTTGCTCGGCGGTGTCGGCGGCGAAGCCGGGAGCCCGGTCACGCCACGCCTCGGCCAGCGACTCGGCCGCCTCGTCGAAGCGGCCGGCGGCCAGGGCGAGCCGCCCCAGCACGTAGCGGCGTTCCGGCCGGGGGTCGGAGCTGGGCGCCGCGGCCAGCTCGTCGGCTCGGACGACGTCGCCGCCGAGCAGCACGTGCTCCAGCACCGCGGTGCGCAGCTCGTCCCGGGTGGCGGCCGGCTCCGACAGCCCCGCCGCCAGCTCCAGGTGGGCGGCCGCCTCCAGCCACAGGCCGTGCTGCGCCTCCTTGGCCGCGAACCCCACCAGTTCCTCGGCCAGCGTCTCGTCAGGGCCGTCGGCGGCGGCCGCCCGATGGCGCAGGGCCGTACCGGTGTCCTCGACGACCCGGGCGGCGGCCAGGTGCAGGCGTGCGCGAGCCCCCGCGCCGAGCATCCCGTACGCGGCCGCCCTGGCGAGTGGATCGCGGAACGCGACCGTCCGGCCGGGCCGCTCCTCCAGCACCCCGGCGTCCACCCCGCCTTCGAGCGCGTCCAGCACCTCGACCCGCGCAGCGCCTCCTCCGGCCTCGGGAGCCGCCACCGGCCAGGCGGCGACGCCCGAGGCGGAGGCCGTCGCCGGAGGCGTTTCGGCCTCGTAGGCGGGCAGGGGGGTGTCCAGTGCGGCGGCGACGGCGGCGGCGACGTGGAGGTCGCAGGGGTCGCCGAGCACGGCGCAGGCGGCGATCAGCGCCCTCGTGCGAGCGTCGCTGGCGCGCAGGCGGCGGGCGAAGGGGCGGGCGTAGGTGCCGGGGGCGGGCAGCCGTACGCCGGGATCCGCCAGCTGCCGCGCCGTGTGGGTGGCGAGCAGGGCGCGGGCGTGCAGCGGGTTGCCCGAGGTGTGCTCGCGCAGCCGCGCGGCGGCCCTGTCCGTCAGCGGCCCGGCGTCCGGCTCCCCCGCGTCGGCCGATACCTGGCCTGCCAGCCGGGCCAGGTCCGCGGCCGTGAGGCCGGCGAGGGTGAGGCGGAGGGCCTCGTCGCCGGTCAGGAGCCGCCGGAGCCCCTCCGGCAGCCACTCGTCCGCGACGTCGCGGCAGGCGACCAGGGCGAGCACACGTCCGGCGCGAAGGCGGCGCAGCGCGAAGGCGAGGGCCTGCAGGGAGGCGCGGTCGGCCCACTGGGCGTCGTCCACCACCACGACCACGGGCCGGGCGGCCTGGAGCCGTTCGAGCTCGTCGAACACGGCTTGGCCGACGCTCCACGGATCATCTCCCCCGACCTCCCCCAGCAGTTGCCGCACCACCCCGAGGCGGAGCCGTCGCTCCTCCTCGTCCCCGCTCGCGGCGAGCACCCGGACCTCCGTGGTCTCCCCAGGCTCCCGCCGGCTCGCGCTCTCCCCACCCGCGTTCCCTCCAGTCGAACCATCCGCCGCGCCCCCGCAACCTCTGGTCCCGCAATCCGCGCCCCCGCAACCCGTGGTCCCGCAGGCCGTTCCCCCGCGGGCCGCTCGGTCGCCCGACGCCTGCGCGAGCGCGTGACGCAGCAGCGCCGTCTTGCCGATCCCCTCCGGCCCCTCGATCGCGATCGTCCGCGCGAGGCCGCCCCCGGCGGCGCGCAGCGCCCCCCGCACCAGGGCCAGCTCCACCGCCCTTCCGACGAACATCCCCTCTCCCTCCGTCGCCCTCGACTTCCCAGAGCACGAACGGGGAGATTTGATACACCTCGCCGACCAGATGGCGAGCCGCACGCTCCGAAGGCGGCCCTCGCTACGTCCTCGGAGATCAGGAGTCGCGCCTCCGGCCGGGTTCGGCGCCGGAGGCGTGGCCCGTCACGGTAGACCACCGGGCGCGGGCATGGCCTCAGGGTCCGCATCGGTGATGTCCCTAGTCGCGCAGACCGTGCAAAAGTGGTGATCTACGGCAGAATGCGAGTGACCGCTAGCTGTGAGGGCTCATGCCGCGCGACCATTACGCCACCGTCGCCCAGGTTCTGCCGGTGCTGGTGCTGGGCACGCTGCTGACCCGCATCTGGATCGACGTCATCAGGGCCACCGCCGACCGGCCCAACGAATAGACCTGGTCCGCATGGTCATGGGCGGTTGAAGTGCCAACAAAATTGGGGACCTATGAACATGTGCTCCCATATCTCGTCGGAGTCCACGGGGTCCGCAACTACTCGTACTTCCGCCGGACGGGGTCCGCGGCCGAGGCCGCGGCGTCGGCCGGTCGCGACTGGACGTGCTGGCTGGGCGGGACGCCCGTCACCGTCGGCTACTACGCCCACCACCTGCGCCGGGGCGCCCACCAGGGCGCCGACGACGTCGACACGCTCGACGACTTCGCCGCCGGCCTGCTGATCGACTGGGTCGACCGGCTGCGTCCCGCGCCGCAGACGGCGCAGGGTGACCGTACGGCCAGGGCCCGCGCCGCGGCCGACTGGCTCACCCGCAGATACGGCAGGACGGTCCGCGCGTTCGCCACCGCGTTCGTCCGAGAGGTCGGCGTCTACCTGAAGAGCCCCGGCGGGAAGCGGCGGCTGGCGGCCCGCGACGCGGTGGGCTCGGCCATCGCGGCGGGCTCCGGGCACGAGCGCGTCGTCGTGGTGGCCCACTCGCTGGGCAGCGTGGTGACCTACGAGGCGCTGTGGGCCGCGCCCGAGCTGCGCGTGGACCTGCTGGTCACCCTGGGGAGCCCGCTCGGCATGCCCGGCGTGGTGTTCGACCGGCTGGATCCCCTGCCGGACGGCCGGGGCGCGCGGCCGCCGGGGGTGCGCCGCTGGGTCAACCTGGCCGACGTGGGCGACCTGGTGGCGGTGCCTCGGACGGGCCTCGGCGGCAGCTTCGACGGCGTGGACACCGAGGTGACCGACCTGCGGATCGCCGGCTGGGACTTCCACACGGCGCAGAGCTACTTACGTTGTGCCGACGTCACCCGGCATCTCGGCCTGTAGGCGGCATGGTGCCCCAGACCCCGCGGCGCCGCGCGCTGTGCCTGAGCGTCCCGGAGGCGCGGGGCCGGGAGCCGCTGGAGTTCGCCGGCGCACTCGCGGCCCGGATGGCCGGCGTGCTGCGGCGCTTCGGCTTCGACTACGCGACCCCGGCCCCCGCGACGGCGGCGGAGCTGGGGGACGCGGTCTTCGCGGAGATCGAGGCGTGCGGGCCGGGCGACCTGCTGGTCGTGGCGATCGTCGGCCACGGCGAGCTGACCCGGACGGGCGACCTGCACGTGGTGGGCCCCGACGGCAAGGCGCCCCGCCAGACGCGGGTCGTGGACTGGGTCAAGGAGGCGGAGAACCCGGCGGACGGGCCCCGGGTGCTGTTCCTGGTCGACGTGTGCCACGCCGGGACGGCCGCCCGCTCCCCGCACCAGCTGAACCTGGAGACGCCGGCCCGCGCGACCGTCCTCGCCGCCTGCGCGCCCCGCAACGCCGCGTTCGACGGCCTGTTCACCCGGGCCGCCGCGAGCGTCCTGGACGAGATGAGCCGCGGGCTGCGGCACATCCCGCCCGCCAACGAGTACATCTCGCTGTCCACCCTGCACGCCGACATCCGCGACCAGCTCGACCGGCTGATCACGGAGCTGGACGCCGCCCCGCAGGAGATGATGTCCAGCCTGGTCGAGTTCAGGTCGGCCGCGGACGTCCCGCCGTTCTTCCGCAACCCCGACTACGACCCCGACCGGGCCGCGGCGACCGAGCAGGCGGCCGACCGCGCGTTCGGCGGGTTCCTCGCGGAGGTCGCGGCCATCGACCCCAGGCACTACGAGCGGCGGGCCGCGGGCCACGACCGGACGGCCCAGGCGGGCTGCTTCACCGGCCGGGCCGACGAGCTGGCCGCGCTGGCGGCGTGGCTCGACGGGGCGGGTGACGGGCCGCTGCGCGTCGTGACGGGCAGTCCGGGCACCGGCAAGTCGGCGCTGCTCGGCGTGCTGGCCTGCGCCGCGCATCCGGAGCTGCGCCGCCGTACGGAGCGGATCTGGACGCGGGCCGCCCACCGGCCGGCCGAGAACGCCCGGCTGGCCATCGCGCACGCCCGGCAGCTGGGCACCGGCGAGATCTTCGCCGCCCTCGCGGCCCAGCTCCGGCTGCCGGCGCCGCGGACCCCGTGGACCCGCGAGTCGTTCGGCGAGGCGCTGGAGGACCGGCCCACCCTCCTGGTGGACGCGCTGGACGAGGCGAGCCACCCGGCCGAGCTCGCCGCCGACCTGCTGGCCCTGGTGCAGCGGGGCCGGTGCCGGCTGCTGGCCGGGATGCGGCCGTGGCCGGAGTTCGCGGCACTGCGGCGGGCGGCCGAGGACACGGGCGGGCTGGTGGACCTCGATGACGAGGACCGGGCCGAGGTCCAGCGGAACATCCGCCAGTACGTCGAGGCGGTCCTGGAGCTGACGGAGCCGTACAACTCGGTCCGGTTCGTGCCCGCGCGCCGCGCCTACGCGCGGGCCGTCGCCGAGACGCTGGCGGCCGATCCGCCCAAGGACGCCGACCGGTGGGGGGAGTTCCTGGTGGCGGGGCTGTGCACGCACCGGTTCGCGGCCCGGCGGGTGCCGGTCGCGAACGCGGTCGTGGCCCGGGCGCTCGGCCTCGGCACGCCGCGCACGCTGCCCGAGGTGATGGACCTCGACCTGGCCGACCGGCCGGAGGTGGGCGCCGTCCTCACCGCCGTGGCCCACGCCCGGGGCGACGGCATGCCGGTCGAGGTCGTACGCGCCCTGGGCGCGCTGTCCGGCCCGGCCATGGCCGAGGCGGAGGTACGGGCCGCCCTGTCGGCCGCGCGCTTCTACCTGCGGCAGAGCGTCGAGGAGGACGGCACGACCGTCCTGTACCGGCTGTTCCACCAGGGCCTCATCGATCACCTGCGGGCCTCGGGCCGCGACGCGGAGATCCTGGACCTGCTCGCCCCGGCCGGGCCGGAGATGGACTGGGCGGCGGCCCCGGCGTACGTGCGGCGGCACGCCGTCCACCACGCCGACGGCGCCTCGCGGATCGCCGAGCTACTGGCCCGGCCGGAGTTCCTGGTGCACACCGACCCGGTGACGACGCTGCCGCTGCTGGCGGCCCTGCCCGACCCGCCGGTCGGCGCGCACGTCTACCGCGCCTCGGCGGCCCGCCACGCGGTGGCCGGGCCCGGCGTCCGGCGTCAGATCCTGGCCGTGGACGCCGCCCGGTTCGGCGAGCACGCGATGGCGGCCGAGCTGAGCCGGGGCAGCGGCTGGGCGCCGGCCTGGGCCACCGGCATCGCGGTGAGCCCGGCGCTGCGGATGACCATCGCGGCCGGGGGCACGCGGCACACTCTCGACGCCTTCGGGCTCGACGGCCGCCACGTGCTGGCGATCAGCTGCGACGAGGGCCCGGTCCGGCTGTGGGATCTGGAGACCGGCCGCCGGACGGGCCCGCCGGCCGGGTTCGGCGGCGAGGTGACCGCCGTGCGGGCCGTCCCGTGGGCGGGCCGCACGGCACTCGTGACCGGGCACGGCGACGGGGCGATCCGGGTCTGGGAACCGGCGACCGGCGAGCGGATCGAGCTGTCCGCGCCCCGGCACGCCGGGCGGGTCTCCGCGCTGGCCGTCGCCGAGATCGGCGGGGTGAGCGCCGTGGTGAGCACGGGTACGGACGACCACTGCCGGGTCTGGAGGCCGGGCGCGGAGATCGGCGTGGTGCGCGTGGGGGCGGACGGCCACCGCCAGGTCCGGACGCCGGGGAGCGGCCCGCCGCTGACCGGCGCGCTCGCTCCGGGGGGTCCGGGGGGCTCGGGCGGCTCGGTGGCCTGCGCCGCGGTCAACGGGCCGGTCGCCGTCACCACGGACGGCGCGGGCACGGCCCGGCTCTGGTCTCTGGAGACGGGCCGATCGCTGGGCATCCTGCGGGTCGCCGGCGCGCCGTTCGCGGACGTCACCTGTGTCAGCGCGGCCGGCTCGGCGCACGCGGTGCTGCGGGCCCGCGACGGCCGCCTGTGGGCGTGGAACCTGGTCGACGGCGACCACCGGCCGCTGCCCGGGCCCGGCGCCTCGGCCGCGTTGCCCGCCCCCGGTCCCGAGGCCGACTTCGCGGGCGATGACACGGGCGCGCTCCACTCGGTGGACCTCGGGCTGGGGCGGCCGGCCTGGAACGTGGCGGCGCACGCGGGCCCGGTGACCGCGCTGGCCCGCACCTGGATCGCGGACCGGCCGGTGATCGTCAGCGCCGGTCGCGACGGGCGGGTCCGCCTGTGGAACGCCGACGTGGCGTCCGCGTCGCCGGACCGCGGCTGGGCGCCCATCACGGGGCTGGCGACCGGCGAGGGTGTGCTCGCCGCGCTCACCGGCGACGTGCTGCACCTGTACGCCTCCGCGACCGGGATGCCGCTCGGCCGGCACGCCGTGCGTCCTCGGTCCCAGCTGGCCGCGGCGGCGGACGGCCGGCACGTGATCTCCTACGCCCCGTCGGGTCCTCTGACCCTGTGGACCGGCGCGGGACGGGCCGGGTTCCAGCGCACCGGGCCGGCCACCGACGTGGCCGCCGGTCCGGAGATCCTGGCCTCGGGCCGGCTGGGCGAAACCGGTGTCCTGGCCTGCGGGTCACGTACGCGCGGCGTCGTGGAGATCGTCAGCGTGGCGACCGGGCTCCGCCTGTCCACGCACGAGATCGGCCGGGCGCCCGTGCGTGATCTCGACGTCCACACGATGGGCAACCGGACCTGCCTGATCGTGGTGGACGAGCCGGGCACGGCCTGGGTCGTCGACCTGGCCAGCGGCAACCCGGTGCCGCACCGGCTGAGCGGGGCCCACGGGGTGCGCGCGGCGCGGGGCGTGCGGGTGGACGACCGGCATCTCGTCGTCACCGTCGCCGACGACGGGTCGATCCGCGGCTGGGACCTGCGCAACGCCGCCCCGCTGCACCAAGCCGCCGAACGGCACGAGTCCGCCGCGACCAGCCTGGCGTGCGCCGCCCTGGGTGGCCGCCCGGTCGCGATCACCGGCTCCGAGGACGCCACGGTGGCGTTCTGGGACCTGCGGACCTGGCGGCGCACCGGGTCCTACGCGCTGCCCGAGGCGGTGCAGCGGGTGACCGTCACCCCGGAGGGCAACGTGGCCGTCGCCATGCGCGCCGAACTCGTCGTACTCCATTACCGATTTTGACCGCCCTTCCGGATAATTCGGTAAAGGGAAGTGAATGCTTTATGACGTATCATCGCGATGATCCCCATGAAGGAGGCCCGAATGGGAGGTCCGGAACTGAGTATCGACCCACTCACCCTGGACCAACTGGCCCAACTCACCGACGAATCGTTCACGGCTCTGGCCGGCACCATAGGAAACATGCGGAGCGAAGCTTCTCGAGTATGGGACCAACCGAGCGGGAGAAGCGGATGTCCCGGCGATGAAACCCCCACTGACTGACCTCGCGGCGGGCCGTATTCAGCCCGCCGCGGTGACCCCCTGGCGGCTGGCCGAATCACGCCGTCACCTCATCCTGATCGAGGCGCTGCGGCGCGAACTCCGGTCGGGGGATCCGGCTCCGGAATTCACCGCGGCGCACCGTCAGCTGGCCAAGGCCGAGCACGAGGATCCGCGGCGCGTACGCGAGCTGCTGGCCGCGCCGCAGGTCGGCGTCTGGGCGGCGCGCGCCCTCCACGCGACCTCCCGGCCCGACACCCGCTACCTCGCCGAGGTGGCCGCGGCGCTGTCCGGGCCACCCCGTCCGCCCGACCTGCGGATCGCCCGCCACGGTCTCGTCCTGCGGCTCTGCCTGGTCAACGACGACCCCTACCTCGACCTGTACGGCGACCGCGACCCCGCCCCCCGGCTGCCCGTCTGGCGAGACGTGCTCGGCGGGGGCTGGCGGCTGCTCGGCGGTCACCTGCCCGGCACGGCGGCGGCGATGGCCGAGACCCTGCGCGTGCTCGTCCCCCTGCTGCCCGCCGTGCCGGGCGTCCTGCGCAGCTCCACCTCCGGCTGGGCGTTCGGCGCGATCGCGATGTCGATGCCCGCCGACGACGTGGAGTGCGCCGAGACCCTGCTGCACGAGTTCAGGCACGTGCTGCTCGGCGCGGTCACCAACCATGTGCCGCTGGCGCGGCCGGACACCGGCTGGACCGGCCGGGCGCCGTGGCGCGACGACCTCCGCCCGGCCGAGAACCTGCTGCAGGGCTGCTACGCCTACGCCGGGCTCATCGCCTTCTGGCGGCTGCTGCTGGACACCCCGCACCACGACCGCGCGCTCGCGGGGATCCGCGCCTGGGAGGAGCCGACCCGTAAGGCGATCGGCGAGCTCACCGGGTCGGGAGCGCTGACCGCGGAGGGCGAGCGCTTCGTGGCCGAGATGCGGCGCTCACTGTGACATGGGCTCGATGTCGAGGTCGATCCGGCCGCCCTGCTGGGTGAGCAGCGCGTGCGGGTGGTCGGGCAGCACCTCGGCGTAACGCGCCAGGGTCTGCTCGCACAGCGCCTGCGCCTTGTCGGTCTCGCCTGAGGCACGCCGGTCGAGCACCAGGTTGCTCGCGGCGGCCAGCGCGCGCGGGTGACTCTCGCCGAGCGTCTCGCTGAAGATCTTCAGGGCGGTCTCGCCCAGCTCGCGGGCCCGCTGCACGTTGCCGAGCGCGGCCAGGTCGCTGGCCAGGTTGGTCATCACCGTGGCGGTGCCGGGATGCTCGGCGCCGAGCCGGGCGGTGTGGTGGTCGAGCGCTTCCTGGTCGATCCGGCTGGCGCCGAGCGGGTTGCCGAGGAGCCGCTGGACGACGGCCAGGTTGACGGCCGCCGCCTGGGTGTTGGGGTGGGTGCGGTCGCCGGTGACCTTCTCCCAGGCCAGCAGTGTCTCCTCGCCCAGCCGGGCCGCCGCCACCAGGTCACGGTCGAGCGTCCGGCTGAAGACGAGGGTGACCGCGCAGTTGAGGGTCTGACGGTGGGCCGGGCCGAGGATGCGCGCGTGGCGCTCGAAGTTCTCCTCGCCGAGCTGCCTGGCCTCCTCGTAGAGGCCGACCCAGCGCAGCGCCGCCGACAGCTCGGTCTCCCACTGCAGCCTGACCGCGTGCCAGGGGTGGTTCTTACGTTCGGCCAGCCGGCAGACCTCGCGGATCAGGTCGAGCGCCTCCTCGACCCGGCCGAGGCTGCGCAGATCGCGGGCGATGGCGAACTTCGAGCTGAGGGTGTAGTCGGCGGCGTCGCCGAACATGCGGCGCCGCTCGTCGTGGGCGCGCCGGTCGTAGGACAGCGCCTCCTCGTAGCGGCCCAGGCAGCGCAGGTCGAGCGCGATGTTGTTGAGCAGGTTGAGCGTCTGCAGGTGCTCGGACCGGAACACCTCTTCGTACAGCGGGAGCAGCTCCACGTCCTGCTGGTGGGCCTCGGCGTAGTTGCCCTGGTGGCGCTGCAGGCGTGAGTAGGTGCCCGCGGTCTTGAGGTAGGCCTCGTTGTCGCGGCCGTGGGTGCGGGCGAGCCGGGTCTGGGTGTCGATGGTGAGCTGGCCGGCCCGCTCGACCTCGCCCAGCTGGAACAGGCAGATCGACACCTCCAGTGCCAGCATCAGCGTCTGCAGGTCGTCGGGACCGAACCGCTCCCGCCAGCTGTCGAACACCAGCTGGCCGAGGTTGAGCCCCTCGCGGTTGCCGCCACGCAGGCGCATCCGGCGCACCTGGTTGATGATGAGCGCCCGGACCCGCGGGTTGGCCGACTCGTGGCCGCCGGACGGGATGAGGTGCTGCTTGGACAGCTCGTACTGCGGGTCGTTGGCCTCCTTGTCGGGCACGCCGGGGTCGGAGGCGGCCAGCAGCTCGTGCGCGATCCCCCGGTATTCGGCGACCTGCTCGGGGTCCTCGCGCTGCATCTTGCCCCTGGTGACGTCCTGCACGACCCGGTGCACCTGGACGACGTTGCGCACCCCGAAGATCTTCAGCAGCGAGAACCGGGCCAGCTCGCGCACCGCCCGCCGGAACGTCGCCTGGTCGCCCAGCACCCGCCCGAGCTCCTCGGGCAGGCTCCCGCCGGCCGTGAGCGTGGGCCGTACGATCAGCTCCTCTGAGATCGGCTCCGGCGAGAAGAAGCAGAGCAGCTTGAACAGGCTGCGCGCCTCGTCGGAGATCCTTTCGAGCGACACGCTCCAGGTGGTGGCGACCGGCTCGGGGTAGTAGATGTCGACGGGCTGGCCGAGCATCTCGTGGGCGTTGCGCCGGTAGAGGACGAGATAGTCGTCCACCGCCATGCGGGTCTCGATGAGGTAGGCGGCGGCGTGCTCGCTGGCCAGCGGCAGGTGGCCGAGCGCGTCGGCCAGCCGCGTGGCCTCGGCCAACCGCTCCTCGTCGGCCTCCGGTGTGCCGCCCGGCCCGAGGCCGGGGATCCGCCGGCGCAGGAAGCCGACGCTCTCCTCCGCCTTGAACGCGCCCACCTCGATGCCCTCGGAGTTGAGCTCGCGGCGCCACTGCGCGATGCGGGAGGTGATGATGACGTGCCCGGCGCCACGCGGGATGTAGGAGCGGATCATGTCGGGGTCGGTCACGTTGTCGAAGACCAGCAGCCAGCGGGAGTACTTCCTCCCGGTGCGCAGCGCGTCGAGCACGATCTGCGAGGAGTAGTCGCGCTCGGTGTCGGAGAACTCCGCCAGGCCCATCCGGCGGCCGAGCGCGATGAGCGCGTTGCGGACGGTGTCCTCCTGCTCCGACCTGACCCACCACACCAGGTCGTAGTCGGCCTCGTGGCGGTGGCAGTATTCGGCGGCGATCTCCGTCTTGCCCACTCCGCCCATGCCGTAGAGAGGCTGCAACGGGTGGCCGAGGACGCCCCGCGAGGTGGCGCCGAGACTCGCGCGCAGGATGTCCAGCTCGCGGTCACGTCCGGTGAAGTGCGGGTTGCGGAACGGGATCTCGCGTCCCCAGATGGGCTCCGCGGGCGAAACCGGTGCTGCGGCATGATGCTGGGTCACGATTACCTCGCCGGATTTCGAGCGCCTGAGCCGCTTTTACGGGGTTCATAGTAACCCCGCGTCAATGGCGGGGCCGCGCGCCTCGTCATTCCGGTTCCCGGCCGGTGGCGCGATATCAGCCGCACCGAATCGGCGATCCACCGACTGCACCATTTACACCTTTCACCCCTATTTGAATTCGACATATAGCGGCCAAGTCGTCACTACGGGGCGATTTGGACATTCGTTTCACCCGCACAGCCGGGCACAGCTTTGGTAAGGTGCCCCCGCAGGTTCAACGGCTCACCGGCCGTGCACCACATTTCCGCTGGTGGCTGATTGACGAGGAGGCCGGTGATCAGCGAGTCTCGACTTATCCGGCCACGGATGAGGAGGCCTCGATGAGCGGAGCGGACGCCTCTCCGCTGTCCGGACCGTCCGCTCAGGAGCTCGCCTCCGTCTGGGCCGCCGCCGAGGCCGCCCTGCGGGCCGGAGACTTCGCCACCGCCCGCTTCCACGCCACCAGCATCGCCGAGAAGTCCCGCGGTCGCGGGCTGCAGCGCCGCTTCGGCGGCGCCTACCGGCTGCTCGGCCGCATCGCCCAGGCCGACGGCGACGTGGAGTCGGCCGAGCGGGCCTTCCGCACCGCGCTGCTGACCTACACCCTGCTGGAGGACGGCTGCGCGGCGGCCCACGTGCTGGCCGAGATGGCCCAGACCCGGCTGGGCGCGGGCCACTTCGGCGCCGCCACCGACCTGTCCCGCCAGGCCGTGCAGCGGGCCCCCAGCGACGTGCGGGCCCTCACCGTGCTCGGCTACGCGCAGTGGCTCAGCGGCTCGCCCGCCGATGGGGCGAGCGCGTTCGAGCAGGCGCTGCACGTCAACCGCGACGCCGCGCCCGCCCTCGCGGGGCGCGGGCAGATCCGCGCCGACCTGGGCGACCACCACGGCGCCCTGGCCGACCTCGGCCGCGCCCTGGCGCTCGGCCTCTCGCCGAGCGACGAGGCCGACGTGCGATCGGCCCGCGCGCTGGCGCTCGCCGGGCGGGGCGATCTCGACGCCGCCGAGGCCGAGCTGGCCCGCGCGCTCGTCCTGGCCCCCGACCGGATGCGCACCCGGCTGCGGCGGGCCCGCATCCGGGCGCTGACCGGCGACACCGAGCAGGCCCTGCGCGACCTGGAGGAGATCCGCTTCTCCGACACGGCGCCCGTCGAACAGGCCACGGCGCGCCGCGCGCTGGCCGGGCTGAGGCAGACTCTTTCACCGTGAGGATCACGATCGTCTCGGGTGACATCACCGAGCAGCACGTCGACGCCGTCGTCAACGCCGCCAACTCCAGCCTGCTGGGAGGCGGCGGGGTCGACGGGGCCATCCACCGGCGCGGCGGCCCGGCGATCCTCGCCGAGTGCCGCGAGTTGCGCGCCTCCCACTACGGCAAAGGCCTGCCCGTCGGCCAGGCGGTGGCCACGACCGCGGGCGATCTCCCCGCCCGGTGGGTCATCCACACCGTGGGCCCGGTCTACTCCCGCGCCGAGGACCGCTCGCACCTGCTCGCCTCCTGCTACCGGGAGGCCTTGCGGGTCGCCGACGAGCTGGGCGCCGCCACCGTCGCCCTGCCCGCGGTGTCCGCCGGGATCTACGGCTGGCCGGCCCGCGACGCCGCCCGCATCGCGATCGGCACCGTCCGCGTCACCCCGGCCCGGCTGGCCGAGGCTCGGTTCACGCTGTTCACGCCCGACGTCCTCGCCGCCTTCGAGCAGGCCCTGCGGGAGGCCGGGCCCACCGGTGAGGAGCCCCGCTGAGGCGGGCGGTCACTCCCTGGTCAGGGCACGGCCGATGACCACGCGCTGGATCTGGTTGGTGCCCTCGACGATCTGCAGCACCTTGGCCTCGCGCATGTAGCGCTCCACCGGGAAGTCCTCGACGTAGCCGTAGCCGCCGAACACCTGCACCGCGTCGGTGGTGACCTTCATGCACATGTCGGTGGCGAACAACTTGGCCATCGCCGCCCGCGTGCCGTAGGGACGGCCGGCGTCACGCAGCCGGGCGGCGTCGAGGTAGAGCGCCCGGGCGGCGGCGACCTGCGTGGCCATGTCGGCCAGCATGAACGAGACGCCCTGGAAGTCGGCGATCCGGCTGCCGAACTGGCGGCGCTCCCTGGCGTAGGACACCGCCGCGTCGAGGGCCGCCTGGGCCACGCCGACCGCGCAGGCCGCGATGCCGAGCCGGCCCCCGTCGAGGGCCGCCATGGCGATGCGGAACCCCTCGCCCTCGGCTCCGACCAGAGCCTCGCGCGGCAGGTGCGCACCGTCGAAGCGGACCTGGGCGGTCGGCGAGGAGCGCATGCCCATCTTGTGCTCGGGCTCGCCGCAGGAGAGCCCGTCGAGCCCGGCGGGGACGTACAGGCAGGAGATGCCGCGCGCGCCCGGCTCGCCGGTGCGGGCCATCAGCAGGTAGAAGTCGGCGACGCCGCCGTGGGTGATCCACGCCTTGACGCCGTCGACCGTATAACCGTCGGGGCCGGGCACCGCCCTGGTGGTCAGCGCCGCGGCGTCGGAGCCCGACTGGGGCTCCGACAGGCAGTAGGCGCCCAGCAGGTCGCCGCCGAGCATGGCGGGCAGCAGCGAGGCCCGCTGCTCCTCGTCGCCGTACGCCGCCACGGGGAAGCAGGACAGCGTGTGCACCGAGGTGCCGAGCCCGACGGTCAGCCAGCCGGCCGCGAGCTCCTCCACGACCTGCAGGTAGACCTCCTGCGGCTGGGCCCCGCCGCCGTGCTCCTCGGGATAGGGCAGGCCGAGGAGCCCGGCGGCGCCCAGTGTGGTGAACACCTCGCGCGGGAACCTCCCGGCCGCCTCGTCGGCCGCCGCGCGGGGCGCAACCTCCTTGGCGACCAGGTCACGCGTCAGCTCGATCAGGTCGCGCGCCTCGTCGGTCGGCAGGGCCCGGTCAACAGTCATCGGCACAGAACTCCTCGGAAAGGTACATGTCCCCCGATTCTGCCTAAACGATCACCAATTCACGAGACGTGTTGTTGAGCCGCTCCCCTCCGGACTCGCCGCACACCACGATGTCCTCGATCCGGGCGCCGTGCCTGCCGGCCAGGTAGATGCCCGGCTCGACGGAGAACGCGAAGCCCGGCTCCATCGGCTCGGCGTTGCCCGCGACGATGTAGGGCTCCTCATGCGTCTCGATGCCGATGCCGTGCCCGGTGCGGTGGATGAAGTGATCGCCGAAGCCGGCCTCGGCGATGAGGTCACGGGCCGCCGCGTCGATCGACTCGCACGGCACGCCCGGCCGTACGGCGGCGCAGGCGGCGTCCTGGGCCCGGCGCAGCACCTCGTAGTAGGCGGCGAAGTCGGCCGGCGGCTCGCCCACGGAGTAGGTGCGGGTGGAGTCGGAGCAGTAGCCGTTGTGCAGCTGGCCGCCGATGTCGACCACGACCGGCTCGCCCGCCTGGATCACCCGGTCGGACACCTCGTGGTGCGGGCTGGCGCCGTTGGGGCCGGAGCCGACGATCACGAAGTCGACCGTGTCGTGACCCGCGGCCAGGATCGCCTCGACGATGTCGCGGGCCACCTCCCGCTCGGTGCGGCCGGCCCGCAGGAAGCCGGGCACCTGCCGGTGCACCGCGTCGATCGCCTCCCCCGCCTCGCGCAGCGCGGCCACCTCGGCGGGGGACTTGCGCTTCCGCAGCTCGCCCAGCACGCCGCCGGCCAGCACCTGTTCGGCGCCGGGCAGCACGTCACGGAAGCGCAGCGACGACATCGCCCACATCCGGTCGGCCAGCCCCACGACGCCCGGCCGCCCCAGCCGCGCAGCCGCGATCCGGTAGGGATCATCGGTCTCGTCCCACGCGACGAACTCCAGCCCCAGCCGCGAGGCGGGCGACGCCTGCGCGGCGGGCAGTTCCAGGCGGGGCACCATCATGTACGGCTCGCCGGCCGCCGGCACCACCAGGCACGTCAGCCGCTCCAGCGGCTTGGCGTCATAGCCGGTCACGTAACGCAGATCGGGCCCGGGGGTGAGCAGCAGCGCGTCGATGCCGGACTTGGCGGTGGCCTCCTGGACGGCGGCCAGGCGGGAAACGGGATACAGCTCTGAAGACGTCACAGTGACAAATCTACTCGGACCGCCCGGCCCGGAAGCCCTGCCGGGTAGCCGGGCGGGAGCCGTCCGGCCGTCCGGTTCCCGGCCGAATCCGCTCGGATCCCGCCGCCTAAAATCCCGGAAAGCTCTCACCACAGCACAAGCCATCCCCACCGTACGCACTTCTTCGATGACGTACTGTGAGCCGAATGTCCCGTTCCACTGCATGCGAGTGTGAGGCTTCGTGAGCGCCCCAGGCGACTGCGAGTTGCTGGCCGCACGGCTCGCCCACGCCCAGCGGCTGGGCAACATGGGCTGGGCCGAGTGGGACCTGCGCACCGGTGAGGCGACCTGGTCCGACCAGGTCTTCACCATCTTCGGCAGGCACCGCGACGCCGGCCCGGTCCGGCTCGCGGACCTGTCCGCCCACGTGGAGCCGGCCGACCGCAAGGCGCTGGCCCGGCTGCTGGCGGAGGTGCTGCGAGCCGGCCGGCCGGCGCAGGCGGAGTTCCGCATCCGGCGCGGCGGTGAGCTGCGCGACCTGCGCGTCGTGCTGGAGCCGCTCGCGTCACCCGGCGGTCCCGCCCGCGTGCACGGCGTCGTCCAGGACATCACCGGCCGCCGCCGGGCCGAGCGGATCATGTCGGAGTCGCGCCGCCAGCTGCTGGAGGCCAGAGAGAAGGCCGCCGAGGAGCGCCACGTGATGCTGGCGCTGCGCGAGGCCATCCTGCCCGAGCCCGTCGGCTGCCTCGACCTGCCGGAGACCAGGATCGCGGTGCGCTACGTGCCGGCCGAGAAGACGGCGAGCCTGGGCGGCGACTGGTTCGAGGCCGCGCCGCTGCCCGACGGCCGGGTGCTGCTCGCGATCGGCGACGTCTCGGGGCACGGCCTGCCCGCGATCGCGCGCATGGCGCAGCTGCGGCACGCCCTGATCGGGCTGACGATGACCGGCGAGCCCGCCGAAGTGCTGCTCACCTGGCTGAACGAGCTGGTCATCCATCGGCTGGAGGAGACCACGGCCACCGCGGTGATCGGCCACCTCGACACCTCGGCCCGGGTCTTCAGCTGGGCCAGGGCGGGCAACCTGGCGCCCATCCTGGTGCGCGACGGCACCGCCCGGCCGCTCGACCAGCCGAAGGGCGTGCTGCTGGGCGCCGCCTGCGGCCAGCCGTACCAACCGGCCCGCACCGAGCTGCGCGGCGGCGACCTGCTGCTGATGTTCACCGACGGGCTGGTGGAGCGGCGCACCCGCGACATCGACGAGGGTCTCGACCTGGTGTTGAAGGCCGCCTCGCAGCTGCGGGGCGGCGACCTCGACGCCGGCCTGGACCGCGTCCTCGACGACATCGGCGGCCCCAACCCGGAGGACGACGCCTGCCTCCTCGCGGTGGGCATCCTGGGCCCGAGCGACGCGTAGGAGGCTCTGCGAGGGGCCGCCAGGAGTGCGACCATGGACCCGTGCTCATGCTTCTGGACACTCCCTCGCTCTACTTCCGGGCCTTCTACGGCATCCCCGACTCGATCACGGCGCCCGACGGCATGCCGGTCAACGCGGTGCGCGGGCTGATCGACATGATCGCCACCCTGGTGCGCGCCCACTCCCCCACCGGGCTGGCGGCCACCATGGACGCCGACTGGCGGCCCGCCTTCCGCGTCGCGGCCATCCCCACGTACAAGGCGCACCGGGTCGCCCACGGCGACGCCGAGGAGGTGCCCGACACGCTGGTGCCCCAGATCCCGGTCATCGAGGAGGTCCTCGACGCCGTGGGCATCGCCCGGCCGGAGGCCCCCGGCTACGAGGCCGACGACGTGATCGGCACCCTCACCCACCAGGCCGAGGGGGCGGTCGACATCGTGACGGGCGACCGCGACCTGTTCCAGCTGGTCGACGACTCGCGTCCGGTGCGGGTCCTCTACACCGTGCGCGGCATCCGCAACCTGCAGACGGTGGACGAGGCGTTCGTGACGGCCAAGTACGGCATCCCCGGGCGCGCCTATGCCGACTTCGCCACGCTGCGCGGCGACCCCAGCGACGGCCTGCCGGGGGTCGCGGGCGTGGGCGAGAAGACGGCCGCCTCCCTCATCACCCGCTTCGGCTCGCTCGACGCGCTGCTGTCCGCTCTCGACGCGGGCGTCACGGAGGGCTTCCCGGCGGGCAGCCGCACCCGCCTGGCCGCCGCCCGCGACTACCTCAGGGTCGCCCCCGCCGTGGTGCGAGTCGCCCCCGACGTGCCCCTGCCCGCCGCCGACCTGACGCTCCCGGCCAAGCCCCGCGACCCCGAGGCCCTCGTCCGGCTCGCCGACCGCTACGGCCTCGACAGCCCGCTCAACCGCCTGCTCGACGCGCTGCCCCGATAGCCGTCACGGTAGGTTGACCGCGTGTCGAAGACGAGCGTTCAGATCCCCGGCGAGATCCCCGCCAGGCTGGAGGACGGGTTCGCGCGCATCCGGCGCGAGTCCGGGCTGCCCGACGCCTTCCCCTCCCGCGTGCTCGACGAGGCCGAGTGGGTGGCCGAGGTGCCCAGGCTCGACGGCAAGGACCTGACCGACCTGCCGTTCGTCACCATCGACCCGCCCGGCTCGATGGACCTCGACCAGGCCGTCCACCTCGAACGGCTGCGCGGCGGCTACCGCGTCTGGTACGCGATCGCCGACGTCGGCGCGTTCGTACGGCCGGGCGGGGTCATCGACACCGAGGCCCGAGCCCGGGGCGCCACCGTCTACCTGCCCACCGGCAGCGTGCCGCTGCACCCGAGGGTGCTGTCCGAGGGCGGCGCCAGCCTGCTGCCCGGCGCCACCCGCCCGGCCGCGGTGTGGTGCGTCGACCTCGACGCCGACGGCCGCACGGTAGGCGCCGACGTGCGGCGGGCGCTGGTCCGCAGCCGCGAGCGGCTCGACTACGCCTACGTGCAGGCGGCCGTCGAGACCGGCACCGCCGACGGCACCCTCGGCCTGCTGGCCGAGATCGGCGCGCTCCGGCTGGCGCTGGAGCGCGAGCGCGGCGGCGTCACGCTGCCCACCCCCGAGCAGGACGTGGTGACCGCCGACGGCGGCTACCGGCTCGCCTACCGGCTGCCGCTGCCCGCCGAGGCGTGGAACGCGCAGCTCTCCCTGCTCACCGGCATGGCGGCGGCCTCCATGATGCTCGACGCCGAGATCGGCGTGCTGCGCGTGCTGCCCGCGCCGCAGCCGCGCGACCTGGACAAGGTGCGCCGGGTCGCGGCGGCGCTGGACGTCCCGTGGCCCGACGGCGCCGGCTACGGCCAGGTGGTGCACGACCTCGACCCGGCCAACGCGCGGCAGGCGGCGTTCCTGCACGAGTCGAGGGTGCTGCTGCGCGGCTCCGGCTACGTGTCCTTCAACGGCGAGCCGCCCCAGCTGGCCGACCACGCCGCCGTGGCCGCCCCCTACACGCACGTGACGGCCCCGCTGCGCCGCCTGGTCGACCGCTACGCCACCGAGGTGTGCCTGGCGATCGCCGCCGGCGAGCCGATCCCCTCCGACGTGGCCCGGGCCCTGGACGAGCTGCCCGGCCTGATGTCGGCCGCGGCCCGCCGTTCCTCGTCGGTGGAGCGCGCCTGCGTGGACCTGGTGGAGGCGTTCCTGTTACGCGACCGGGTCGGCCAGGCGTTCGAGGCCATGGTGATCGACGTGGACGCGCGCCGCGGCGACGGCCAGGTCCAGCTCGCCGACCCCGCCGTGATCGCCCCCTGTGACGGGCCGCTCCCCCTCGGCGAGCACATCACCGTACGCCTCACCCAAGCGGACCCGGCCACCCGCCAGGTCCGCTTCACCCCCGCCTGACGCGCCCGCCCGGCGCGGAACGAGGCCGCGCCCGGGATCCGGACGCGGCCAGGTGGAGCGGTCACTTGCCGAGCGGCCGCCATCCGGCTCCGAGGCCCATCAGATGAAGGGCGACGCAGACCAGGCCCGCGAGGGCGAGCGTGGTGACGGTGAGCACGCCGCCCACGGCGAGGTCGGCGATCTCGAAGACGAGGGCGAGCACGAACAGCAGGGCGGCGACGAGGGCGAACATGGCAACCTCCAGGGGGATGGCCGGACGCCGCGTGGGCGGGCTTCGCGGCGGATCCGAGAAGGGCTGGACCGAGCTTGCGACATGGGGATTTCCGCCGTGCTCAGCCGGAAAACCGCCCGAACGGTGACGTTGCGTAGACCCACGATGACATCACCTTGACCGGGCGGTCAGTACGCCGCCCGGCCACCGAAGAACGTCAGGTGAGCGAGGAGTAGGCCACCACGCCACGGCGCATGGCGTCCATGGCCTTGTTCGCGGTCTGCTTGATCTTGCTGCCCTCCGGCACGGCGTTGCCCAGCTGACCGAGCAGGTCCATCAGCTGCTTGATCCACCGGACGAAGTCGCCCGCGGCCAGCTCGCTGCCGTTGACGCCGTCCATGAGGACCGCGTCGAGGCTGTGCCCCTTGGTCCACCGGAACGCCGCCCAGGCGAAGCCCAGGTCGGGCTCGCGGATGGTCTCCAGCCCGTGGTCGGACTCGATGCCCTCCAGCTCGCCCCAGAGCCGGACCATCGAGGTGAGCGCGTCCTGCGCCCGCCCCGCCGGGATCTTGGGGCGGCGGGCGTCGTCGGCCTGCCGCGACTCGAACACCAGCGCCGACACGCACGCCGCGAGCTCCGCCGGGTCGAGCTCCTCCCACAGCCCGCTGCGCAGGCACTCGGCGGTGAGCAGGTCGAGCTCGGTGTAGAGGCGGCCGAGGCGGCGGCCCTCCTCGGTGACGGTCTCGCCGCTCAGGTAGCCGAGCTGCTCCAGCACCGAGCAGATGCGGTCGAAGGTGCGGGAGATGACGTGGGAGCGGCCCTCGACGCGCCGGCGCAGCCCGTCGGTCTCGCGCAGCAGCTTGTGATAGCGCTCCGCCCAGCGGGCGTGGTCCTCGCGCTCGTCGCAGCCGTGGCAGGGGTGCTGCCTGATGCGGCGGCGCAGCTCGTTGATCTCGTCGTCCTCCACCGCGTGGTCGCGCGCCCTGGCCGGCTTGCCCAGGTCACGGTCGCCGAGTTTGGCGAGCAGCGTCGAGACGAGGTTGGCCCGCTCCTTGGGCGAGCGGCCGTTGAAGTTCTTCGGGATGCGCAGCTTCTCGATCGGTTCGACGGGCACCGGGAAGTCGGCCGGGTCGAGCTTCTTGACCTGCTTGCCGATCGTCAGTACCAGCGGGCTGGGACCGTAGCCGCGCGGGTTGCGACCCGGGTCGAGCACGATCGCCAGGCCCGCCCGGCGCCCGCCGGGCACCCGGATGACGTCGCCCGGCTGCAGCGCCTCCAGCGACCGCACGGCCGCGGCCCGCCGCGCGGCGCCACGCTGCTTGGCCAGCTGCGCCTCGCGGTCGGACAGGCGGCGGCGCAGCCCGGCGTATTCGGTGAAGTCGCCCAGGTGGCAGGTCATCGCCTCCTGGTAGCCCTCCAGCGCCTCCTCGTGCTTGCGCAGCTGCTTGGCCAGCCCGACGACCGCCCGGTCGGCCTGGAACTGCGCGAACGACTCCTCCAGCAGGGTGCGGGCGCGCTCGCGGCCGAACTGGCCGACCAGGTTGACGGCCATGTTGTAGGAGGGCTGGAAGCTGGAGCGCAGCGGGTAGGTGCGGGTGCCGGCCAGCCCGGCCACCGACAGGGGGTCCATGCCGAGTTGCCAGAGCACCACGGCGTGACCCTCGATGTCGATGCCGCGCCGCCCGGCCCGGCCGGTCAGCTGCGTATATTCGCCCGGGGTGAGGTCGGCGTGGGTCTCGCCGTTCCACTTGTCGAGCTTCTCGATCACCACGCTGCGCGCGGGCATGTTGATGCCGAGCGCCAGCGTCTCGGTGGCGAACACCGCCTTGACCAGCCCGCGGGTGAACAGCTCCTCGACCACCTCCTTGAACGCCGGCAGCATGCCCGCGTGGTGGGCGGCGAGCCCGCGCTCCAGGCCGTCGCGCCACTCCAGGTAGCCGAGCACCGCCAGGTCCTCGTCGGGCAGGTGCGCGGTCCGCTCGTCGACGAGCTGGCGGATCTCGTGACGCTCCCGCTCGGTGGTGAGCCGGATCCCGGCGTTGAGGCACTGCTGGACGGCCGCGTCGCAGCCGGCCCGGGAGAAGATGAACGTGATCGCGGGCAGCAGCCCCTCGGCGTCGAGCTTCTCGATCACCTGGGTGCGGTCCGGCGGGCGCGAGCGCGACGGCCGGCCGTTGCCGCGCCTGCCGCGTCCGGCGGTGAGCCGCTCGGCGTCCCGGGTGACCCGCATCAGGGTGGGGTTGATGCGGGGTGTCTCGTCGTCGGCCATGAACAGGTCGTAGATGAGGTTGCCGACCATCATGTGCTGCCACAGCGGCACCGGCCGGTGCTCGTCGACGATGACCGTGGTGTCACCGCGCACCTCGCCGAGCCACTCGCCGAACTCCTCGGCGTTGCTGACCGTGGCCGACAGCGCCGCCAGCCGGACGGACTCGGGCAGGTGGATGATGACCTCCTCCCACACCGCCCCCCGGAACCGGTCGGCCAGGTAGTGGACCTCGTCCATCACGGCGAACCCCAGCCCGGCCAGCGTCGCCGACCCGGCGTAGAGCATGTTGCGGAGCACCTCGGTGGTCATGACCACGATCGGGGCCTCGCCGTTGACGCTGTTGTCGCCGGTCAGCAGGCCCACCTTGGCGGTGCCGTAGCGTTTGACCAGGTCGTTGTACTTCTGGTTGGACAGCGCCTTGATCGGAGTGGTGTAGAAGCACTTGCGCCCCTGCTCCAGGGCCAGATGGACGGCGAACTCTCCGACGACCGTCTTGCCCGACCCGGTGGGGGCGGCCACCAGGACCCCGTCACCCGCTTCGAGGGCACGGCAGGCGTCGATCTGGAAGTCGTCGAGCTCGAACTCGTACAGGTCGCGGAACGATCTGAGAGCGGGCCCGTCGTCACCGTACTTTTCACGGAAGGCCGCGTAGCGTTCCGCTGGCGTTGTCATGACGCCAGCCTACCGAAATCGTCTTTCCGGTCCGTCCTGCCCGGCCGACGCCTTTACAAGGTAGATCTCAGGTGATGACGCGGAGCGCTCCCGGCCGCACGTCGCAGGTGACGGGCACCGGCCCGACGCGTTCGCCGTCGGCGTAGGCCACCACGTCGGCCGCCACCAGCCGCACACTCCTGGCCCGCCTGATCGACACGGCCGGGTGGGTCACGTGGGTCCCCCGGTAGACGCTCGGGAAGACCCGCAGGAACTCCCCCTTGCCGACCGCTCCCAGCACCATCACGTCGAGCAGCCCGTCGTCGGGCCGCGCGTCGGGGCACACCCGCATGCCCGCGCCGTAGGACCGGGTGTTGCCCACCGCGACCAGCATGGCCTCCCGCTCGACCGTCTCGCCGTCGAGCGTGATCCGGAACGGGATGGGCCGGAACCGGCGCAACTCCTCGGCCATGGCCACCAGGTAGCGGGCCATGCCGGGCGGCCAGGTGAGCCTGTTGGCCCGCTCGTTGACCCGCGAGTCGAACCCGCAGCACATCACCCCGGCGTACAGCTCGTCGGCGCCGCCGGCCCGGACCCGGACGGCGTCGATCAGCCGCGACTTCATCCGCAGCACGGTGCGCGCCGCGGCCATCGGATCCCCGCGCGGCAGGCCCAGGGCGGCGGCGATGTCGTTGCCCGTCCCGGCCGGGATGATCCCGAGCGGCACGTCGGTGCCGGCCACGGCCTGGACGGCCAGGTGCACCAGGCCGTCGCCGCCGAAGGCGACCAGGGCGTCGGGGCGTTCGGCCACGGCGGTGCAGGCTCGTTCGAGCGCGTCCGTGGCGCCGTCGCCGACGATCACCGACACATCGGCCCCGCCCGCGCGCAGCCGGCGGACCACGGGTTCGAGCAGGCGCAGCGCCCGGCCGCCGCGTGCGGCCGGATTGACGAGCAGGGCGAGTTGAGGGGGCACGCCCGGAACTTATCGCCTATTTGGCGGGATCGGAATCCTCTTCCAGCGGCGAGGCCTCGTCGTCGTCCAGGTGCGAGAAGTCCTCACCGGCGGGCCGGCGCTTCTCGCGCAGGAACATGAACAGCTCGGCCGCCGCGAACAGCAGGATCATCGGCAGGGCCAGCGCCATCATCGCGATGGGCTCGCCGCCGGGCGTGATGACCGCGCCGAACACGAACATCAGGAAGATGACCATCCGGCGGTGCTTCTTGACCGTGGCGTGCGGCAGCACCCCGATGATGTTGAGGAACACCAGCAGAAGCGGCAGCTCGAACGACACCCCGAAGATCAGCAACATGATCAGGATGTAGTCGAGGTAGTCGTCGATCTGGATGGTGGCGACCGTGTCCTCGAGCGAGAAGCTCAGCAGGAAGGACAGGCTGGTGTCGATGATGACGTAGGCCAGGACCGCGCCGAGGAGGAAGAGCGGGATCGCCAGGGCGAGGAAGCCCATGGAGTAGCGCTTCTCGTTGCGGTAGAGGGCCGGGGTGACGAACGCCCAGATCTGGTAGAGCCAGACGGGTGAGGCCACGATGAGGCCGACCATCGCCGAGACCTTCAGGGTGATGAAGAAGGACTGGAAGATGCCGCCGTAGGTGAGGCTGCACCGCCCGTTGAGCTGGCGTGACTGGACCGTCTCGCAGTAGGGGGCCTTGAGGAACTCCCACACCGGATCGAACAGGATCCAGCCGATGATGATGCCCACGCCGACCGCGAGGAACGCGATGAGCAGCCGGTTGCGCAACTCGCGCAGGTGCTCCATCAGCGGCATGCGCCCCTCGGCGTCCGTGGCCGGGGGCGGGTCCTTACGGCTCGACCGTCTGAGCAGCGCCATTCAGCAGTCCAGGTGACGAGGAGGGATCGGGGTCAGACTTGCTTGTCGGCCTTGCTCGCGGCGGCGCGGAGCCTGGCCGCCTGCTCCTCAAGCTGGCGTGCCTGCTCCTCGGCCGAGAGCGGGGGAGACACCACCGGAGGGGCGGCCGGGATCTGCTGCGGCGGGACCGGCTGCGCCTGCGGCTGGGCCTGTGCCTGCGCCTGAACCGTGGTCTGCCCGTCCTCGTCGTCGTCGCGCAGCTTCGCCGTCTCCGACTTGAAGATGCGCAGCGACCTACCGACGCCTCGCGCCATCTCCGGCAGCTTCTTGGCGCCGAAGAGCATGATGAGCACGACTGCGATGATCAGAAGTTCGGGAACTCCGAGTTGTCCCATGTGACATCCTCACCAAGCTAGTGCGTTTTCAGCCACGATCGTACGCTGCCTGACGATAAGACTCATCCCTCTGGCGGCCGCAATCTGGCCCGCCTCGGCTCCATCTGTGCCTGGGCCGTGGCCACTTCCCTGTTCAGGGTACGTGCCGCGGTGATGACCCGCGCACCGGAGACGGCCAGCACGGCCGCCCCGGCGGCGCCGAGCCCGGCGGCCAGGAAGATCCAGGTCATGACCGCTGAGAGTACAGCGTCAGGGCCCGCTCGGCCTCCTCGCGCACCCGGTCGGCCATGGCGGGCGGCGCCACCACCCGGCCGGTGTCGCCCAGCCGCAGCGCCAGCTTGAGGATCCAGTCCTCGTCGCGGGCGCGCAGCGCCACCCGCAGCCGGCCCTCGCCCAGCTCGGTGACCTCCTCGCACGGGTAGTACTCGGCCACCCAGCGCCCGGCGGCGGTCACCTCCAGCTCGACCAGCTCGTCGCTGGGCGACGGCCGGAAGACGCCCTGGGTGACGTCGATCGGCTCGGCCTCGGCGGGCGGGTCGGCGGGCACGTCGAGCACCTCGACGCCGAGCACCCGGTCGAGCCGGAACAACCGCATGGCCTCGGCCCGGTAGCACCAGCCCTCCAGGTAGGTGCGGCCGTCGACGATCACCACCCGCATCGGATCGACGTCGCGCGGCGTCACCTCGTCGCGGCCGGGCACGTAGTAGCGCAGCGACAGCCTGCGCCGCCTGGTGAGCCCCTCACGGACCTTGGGCAGCGCGTCGGGGGCGGCGTCGACGTCGACGGCGACCTGGCTGCTCACGGCGGCGGCGCCCTCGCCGGCGGCCCGCTCCAGCTTGGCCGTCACCCGGGGCAGCGCGTCGCCCGGCACCTCGGCCAGCTCGGGCATCGCGGCCAGCATGCGCAACGCCACCAGCAGCGCGCTGGCCTCGTCGATGCCGAGCCGCAGCGGCCTGGCGATGGTGTCGGCGTTGTCGATGAGGATCTCGCCGCCGTCCCAGGACACGTCGATCAGGTCACCGGGCGTGTGCCCCGGCAGCCCGCACATCCACACCAGCTGCAGGTCGTCGATGAGCTGCTTCTCGCTCAGCCCGAACACCTCGGCCACCTCGCCGACCTGCGCGCCCGGATGCGACATCAGGTAGGGGACGAGGGCCAGCAGTCTCGGCAGCCGGTCGGCGGATCCGCTCACGCCAGTGCCCCTTTCAGTCGCCGGATGACGGCCTCGCGGGCGTCGGGCGGCCCGGCCACCTCGACGTCGGAGCCCAGGCTGGCCATCCATCCGGCCAGCCGCTCGGGGTCGGCGAAGGTCAGCTCGGCCTCGTCCCAGCCGTCGGTGCCGGGGTAGACGACCCTGGCCAGCTGGCGCAGCCCCTCGCAGGTGCCCTGGCGGACCCGGATCAGGGCCACGCGTTCCTCCATCGCCTCGTCGGGGAAGCCCACCATGTCGCGCAGGTCGACCCCGGCCGGCACCTCGACGGCCCCTGGCCTGCCCACCGTCGTGACCTGGCCGGTGATGCGGCTGAGCCGGAAGGCGCGGGGCGCGGCGCGGTCGCGGTCGAAGCCGGCGAGGTACCAGCGGCCGCGCCGGCTGACCACGCCCCACGGCTCGACCGTGCGGCTGCGCACGCTCTCACTGCCGGCGCCGCGGTAGTCGAAGCGCACCGCCCGCCGGTCGCGGACGGCGTTCCACAGGGCCGGGAAGGCCGGGTCGCGGGTGTCGACCCGCAGCTCCAGCGCGCCGCCGGCGCCCACCCCGCCGCCGGCCGGGTCGTCGGTGGCCACGCCGCCCGCACGCAGCTTGAGCAGCGCGCCGGAGGCGGCCTCGGCGAGGCTGGCCCGCTGCCACACCTGGGCGGCCAGGCCGAGCACGGCCGCCTCGTCGGGTTCGAGGGTGATCTCCGGCAGCTCGTAGGAGGTGCGCTCGATGCGGTAGCCGGGCTCGTCCTCCCACGGGTCGCGCACCACGTCGATGGGGATGCCGATCTCGCGCAACTCGTTCTTGTCACGTTCGAACATGCGCTGGAACGCCTCGTCGCCCTCACGGTCGTAGCCGGGGACGGCGTGGCGGATCTGCTCGGCCGACAGCGGGCGCCTGGTCGCGAGCAGGCAGATCACGAGGTTCAGCAACCGCTCGGTCTTACGGCGCGACATCCGCTCACTCCTCCTTCATGGACGCTACCCTGCCCCCGTGATCAGATGGCGCAAGGGCGAGGTCGTACGGATCCGGCGCGAGTGGCCGGGAGCGATGGAACTGGAGGTCGCCGTCTCCGAGGGCACGGGGCCCCCTGGATCGTGCCGGGCGCTGGCCTATCCCCCGCTGGTGGGCCGCCCGGAACCCGGCGACGAGGTGCTGCTCAACACGACGGCACTCGCGATGGGTCTCGGTACGGGAGGTTACGCCATGGTGGTGGCCGTGCCGAACCGTTTGCCGGAAGATCCCGACGGCCCCGGGCACCTGGTGAAGGCACGCTACACCCCGCTGCAGGCCACCGTGCTCGGCGCCGACGAGCAGGACTCCCCCTTCCACGAGGCGCTGCGCGAGGCCGACTCCGTGGACGGCATGCCGGTGGTGGTGGCCGACCTGCACTCGGCGCTGCCGCCGATCCTGTGCGGCCTGTACGACTCGGCGCCGGACGCGCGGGTCGCGTACGTGATGCTGGACGGCGGGGCGCTGCCCGCGTGGTTCTCGATGGCGTGCGCCCGGTTGCGCGAGGTCGGCTGGCTGGCCGGGGTGGTCACGGTCGGGCAGGCGTTCGGCGGCGACGTCGAGGCGGTCACCACCCACACGGGGCTGCTGGCCGCCAGGCACATCCTGGAGGCGGACGTGGCGATCGCCGCCCAGGGCCCGGGCAACCTGGGCACGGGCACCCGGTGGGGGTTCTCGGGCGTCTCGGCGGGCGAGGCGGTCAACGCCGCGGCCGTGCTGCTCGGCCGGCCGGTGGCGGCGCTGCGGGTCAGCGAGGGCGACCGGCGCGAGCGGCATCTCGGGGTGTCCCACCACTCGCTGACGGCCTATGGCCGGGTCGCCCTGTCACCCGCCCGGGTGCCGGTGCCACTGCTGCCCGGTGAGTTCGGCGAGCGGGTCAGGGACCAGGCCGAGCTGCTGGCCGTCCGCCACGAGCTGGTGCCGGTGCCGGTCGACGGGCTGCACGAGGCGCTGCGGGCCTCGCCGGTGCGGCTGTCGACGATGGGCCGGGGGCTGGAGGAGGACCTGGCCTACTTCCTGGCGTCGGCCGCGGCGGGCCGGGACGCGGCCTCACTGCTGTCGTAGGAGTCCTTGAACGTGAACGCCTCGGGACTCGGCCCCTCGTCCCTGAGGCGTTCGAGGCGCCGCATGCCCTCGGCGAGGGTCGGCAGCCGCCCCTCGGGGATCCACCACATCACCATGTACGGCTCCGCCACCCGCAGGAACCACTCCCTGCGGCGGCGCAGCACGTCCAGGTGCGCGCTGCGGTAGGCGTAGTTCCACAGCGACTCCAGCGACTCCCACACCGAGAAGTTGACCAGCAGGTGGTCACCGTAGGCGTGCGTGAGGGTGGCCGTGGGGTCGTCCTCGCTCTCCTTCATCCGCCACACGAAGCCCGGTGAGGTGTCGGCGAGCGCGTTGACGGGTGCGAGGAGCTCGACGAACGCGGCGAGCTCGGGGGCGTCGATCGGCGCGCGCAGGTGGGCGATGTTGAGCTGGGCGAGATGCATGACGTCAGCACACCATCCCGGCCACTTCTATGTCAATCTTCATTTGTTTTAGAAAGGGAGACGCAGCACTCCCCCGGCCGCGGATCGAGCCGCGCGCGCTCCGGGTCGTCGCCGAGCCCCTCCAGCAGGCCCTGGCACAGCGCCAGGTTCATCGAGCAGACCAGCACCGGCTGCTCCCGCGACAGCGCGTGGAAGGGGCAGTTGCGCATCCGCAGCCGGTCGCCCTCGGCGTACGGCTCGTAGCCGCGCTCGCGCAGCACGGTCTCCACGGGCTCGTCGCCGCGCGTCCCCGCCAGCCGCCGTCCCGCCCGGCGCGCCGCCCGCTCGGCCTCCTCGTCCGCGCCGAGCAGCTCGACCACGCCGGCCAGCACCGAGGCCAGCCCCTGGTAGTCGCGCGGCGGCAGGCTCACCGACCGTTCGCCGGCGGCCCTGCGGTAGACCTTCGCGGGCCGCCCGCTGCCCGGCCCCCTGCGCTCCTGGGGGCGCAGGCCGCTTTCGAGCAGACCCGCCTCCACCAGCTTGTCGAGGTGGTGCGCGGCGAGGGTCCGCGAGATCCCGGCCGACTCGGCCGCCTCTCCCCGGCCCACGTCGCCGCCGCTGGCCGCCACGACGTCGTACAGGCTGCGTCGTACGGGATCGTGCAGCAGGGCCAGCGCGTCGAGGTGGTCTTCGCTCACAGCCGGAGTCTAGGACGTACGCCCGCGCGCGCGGGAAGGCCGATCAGTACGCGGCCAGCACGTCGACCAGGAAGACGAGGGTGTCGCCCGGCCCGATGCCGAAGGCCGGCTGCCCGGACGGGCCGTAGCCCTGGGCGGGTGGGACGACCATCAGCACCCGGCTGCCGACGCGGACACCGGCCAGCGCGCGATCCCAGCCCTTGATCACGCTGCCGTCGCCGATCGTGAACGCCTTGGGCAGGCCCGTGCTCCAGGTGGAGTCGAACACCCGGCGCCGCTCCCACACGACCCCCTGGTACTGCGTGACCAGCAGCTGACCCGTACGGCTGCGCGGCCCCTTCCCCTTGGACAGGACCTTGGCGACAAACCGGGCGGGCGGCGCCGACTTCGGCACCGAGAGCCGGGGGCGGGCACCCCCGCCGGCCCGCACGCCCGCCAGCGACCCGCCGCGCGCCTTGACCGAGGCCCCCTCGGGGTGCGCGCCGAGGATGTCGATCACGTAGAGCAGGTCGTCGCCGGGGCTGATGCCCTGCGGCGGATTGGCGCCGAAGCCCTCGCCGGGCGGGATGGCGGCGATCACCCTGCTGCCCACCCGGCGCCCCAGCAGGGCCTTGTCCAGGCCGGGCAGCAGCCGTCCCACCGGAAAGGCCACGGGGGCGCCGCGGGTGAAGCTGGAGTCGACGAGCCGGTTCTCGCGCCCGTCCCAGACGTGCGCGGTGTAGTGCGCGATCGCCAGGTCGCCCGAGCGCAGCGGCTCACCCTTGCCGGCGGCGAGCTGGTCGATCCGCAGACCGTCCGACGGCCTGCCCTCGGGGAAGACGACCGTGGGCCTGACGCCGAACGCGCCGCCCACCTTGAGGCCGGGATCGGCCGCCTTCTCGCCGGTGCAGGCGGCGGCCAGCACCGCCAGCGACAGCAGCAGCGGCACGGCCCTGCGGAGCATCGGCGCCTCCCACGACGCGGCGGCCCGGCGGCGTGGTGCCGCCGGGCCGCACGATGCTACCGCGGTATCAGACCGTCCGTCAGTAAGCCTGCTCGACCGTACGCCCGCTGGTCAGTACGACCTGCTTGTCAGTACGCCCGCTTGTCAGTACGACCTGCTTGTCAGTACGCCCGCTTGTCAGTACGCCGCGAGGATGTCCACGACGAAGACCAGCGTGCTGTTGGCCGGGATGCCCTGCTGCTCCTTGTCGCCGTAGCCGAGGTCCGGCGGGATGCTCATCACGACCCGGCTGCCGACCGGCACACCGGCCAGGCCCTGCTGCCAGCCCTGGATGACGTTGCCGAGCGGGAACGAGGCGGGCTCGCTCTTGCCCCAGCTGGAGTCGAACTCCTTGTCGGTGCCCCAGATCTTGCCCGTGTAGTGGACGGTGAGCGTGTTGGCAGCTGTCACCTTGGCGCCGGTGCCCTCGATCAGCGTCTTGACGACGAGCTTCTTGCCGGGCTTGTCCTTGGTCTTGGTGGTCAGCGTGGGGGCCTTGTCGCCGCCCGGGTTGACGACCTTGACGCCCGTGAGGGTATCGCCGGTCTCCTTGCCGGTGGCCGCCTTCAGCGCCTCGGGCGGCGCGCCGACGACGTCGAGCACGAACACCTTGGTCGGCGTGGCCTCCGTCTGCTGCGCCGGGGCGGCCGGGTCGGCGGCCATCACGGCCAGCAGCCGGCCGCCGTGCTTGACCTTGGTGAAGCCCTCCTGCAGCACCTCCGGCAACTGCTGGTCGACGCCGATCGTCTCGGGCGTCTTGGTGTCGTAGGAGGAGCCCTGGAAGGCGTTGTCCTTGCCGTCCCAGTTGTAGACCGTCAGGTTGACGATCACCTTGTCGCCGCTCTTGACCGCCGGACCGGTGCCCTCGGAGACCACCTCGTAGGACGACTTGCTGGCGGGACTGCCGGTGGGGAAGGTCACCGTGGGTTTGGCGCCCACGTTGCCGGCGACCTTCACCCCGGCCGACGCGTTGCCGCCCCCGGTGGCGCCGGAGTCGGAGTCGCCGCACGCGGCGGCGAAGAAGATCAGAGGCACGGCGGCCAGGATGGCCAATGCGCGGCGCATGGATTTCCCTCGGAAAGACGTCAGATTCGCGTCACTGTATCTGACATCCAGGTATTGCCGAGGTAAACCGGCCTCCTACATGCCCGCGATCAGCTTGTCCACCCGCTCGTCGACGCTGCGGAACGGGTCCTTGCAGAGCACCGTGCGCTGCGCCTGGTCGTTGAGCTTGAGGTGCACCCAGTCGACGGTGAAGTCGCGCCGCTTCTCCTGCGCCTTGCGGATGAACTCACCCCGCAGCCGCGCCCTGGTGGTCTGCGGCGGCACCGACTTGGCCTCGAAGATCTTCAGGTCGGAGGCCACCCGCTCCACCGAGCCGCGCTTCTGCAGCAGGTAGAACAGGCCGCGCTTGCGGTGCACGTCGTGGTAGGCGAGGTCGAGCTGCGCCACCCGGGGCGAGGACAGCGGCAGGTCGTACTTCTTGCGGTAGCGCTCGATCAGCTGGTATTTGGTCACCCAGTCGATCTCGCGCGAGACCAGGTCGAGGTTGCCGGTCTCGACCGCGGTGAGGGTGCGCTCCCACAGCTCCAGCACCCGCCGGGCGATCGCGTCGCCGCCGCGGCGGTCGACGAAGTCCTTGGCCTTGGACAGGTATTCCTGCTGGATCTCCAGGCTGGACGCCTCGCGCCCGTTGGCCAGCCGGACCCGCCTGCGGCCGGTCATGTCGTGGGAGACCTCGCGGATCGCCCGGATCGGGTTCTCGAGCGACAGGTCGCGCATCACCGTGCCCGCCTCGATCATGCGCAGCACCAGGTCGGTCGCGCCGACCTTGAGCAGCATGGTCGTCTCGCTCATGTTGGAGTCGCCGACGATGACGTGCAGGCGGCGGAACCGCTCGGCGTCGGCGTGCGGCTCGTCGCGGGTGTTGATGATCGGCCTGCTGCGCGTGGTCGCGCTGGACACGCCCTCCCAGATGTGCTCGGCCCGCTGGGACACGCAGTAGACGGCGCCGCGGGGAGTCTGCAGCACCTTGCCGGCGCCGCAGATGATCTGCCGCGTGACCAGGAACGGGATCAGCACGTCGGCCAGCCGGCCGAACTCGCCGTGCCGCCCGACCAGGTAGTTCTCGTGGCAGCCGTAGGAGTTGCCGGCGGAGTCGGTGTTGTTCTTGAACAGGTAGATGTCGCCGGCGATGCCTTCTTCGCGCAGTCGCTTCTCGGCGTCGACGAGGAGTCCTTCGAGGATGCGCTCGCCGGCCTTGTCGTGCGTGACGAGCTCGATGACGTTGTCACACTCGGGTGTTGCGTATTCAGGATGGCTGCCCACGTCGAGGTAGAGACGTGCGCCGTTGCGGAGGAAGACGTTGCTCGATCGGCCCCAGGACACCACTCGCCGGAACAGGTAGCGCGCGACCTCGTCGGGCGACAGCCTGCGCTGCCCCCTGAACGTGCAGGTCACGCCGTACTCGTTCTCCAGCCCGAAGATGCGACGATCCATCACCTCACACTATGCCCACGGATGGGCGCGCGGGAGAGATCTTGCGGGGTGTTTTACCGCCGCACGAGATCCGGCCCCTCGTCACGACCCCGCGACCTCCCGTCGCGGCATCCGCACGCACCCCATACGGCCCGTACGGCTACGGGGTGTAGATCTCCTGAACGCGGACGATCTTGCTCTTGTGGACGGTGATGAGGGACGGACGGCCCTCGTTCTTGACCCGCTTGAGCAGCACGGCGCGGGAGCAGCGCTTGTTTCCGAGCCCGGTGGCGCGGTTGACCGTCATGCCGCTCGTGGACCGGCCACAGCCGAAGGCGGACAGGTAGACGACGTTCTTGGCGATGGGCGAGGAGTAGGCCCGCACGTCACCCTCGGGCGGGCCGACGAAGTAGCCCTCGGTGTGGGTGTCCCTCTTCCACTTGATCGGCTCGTACTCGGCGAAGCCGCCGTACACGCCGATGATCCGGCCGCGCAGGATGCCGTCGTGCCGGGAGTGGATCCGCTTGGTGAAGTCGTGCTTCGGGTCCGCCTGGAAGGTGGTGCCGAAGATCTTGGGCGCCTTGTACCTGGGAATCCCGGTGGCGGCGTCGGCGGCCACGGTGGCGGTCAGCAGGACGGCCGCGGCGGCGCCGCCGGCGAGGAGGGAACGCGTCATCATCTTCACGGACCATACGATGTCCGATCATGCCCGCCGGTTCGCCTCGAAACGGGTGAGCCACATCACACGGACGTCCAGCCGGCCAACCTCCGCAACGCCGCGCACCGGGCCGTTCCCGCACGGAGCGGAACGGCACGCACCGGGCTTTCCCGCACGGACCGGAACGGCACGCACCGGGCTTTCCCGCACGAACACCCGAACGTGGAAGGCGGGGGCGTCGCCCCCGCCGGGCACCACGGGCGGACGCCGGGTCCTACAGCGGGGAGGACCCGTCGTCCACATCACCGTCGGGGCCGGTCGGCGGCCCGGTCGGCGGGGCTTGGGGCGCGGCGCCGGACCCGCTCTCGGGGCCGGCGGGCGCGTCGCCGGAGCCGGCCTCCGGCTCGGTCGGCTCGGTCGGCTCGGCGGCCTCGGCAGGCCCGGCCGTCTGGGCGAGCAGGCGTTCGAGGCGGGAGCCGGTGATCCGGAGGAACTTGCGGTGCTCGCGGTTGCGGTCGAGCACCGCCACCTCGAGCTGCCCGACCGGCGGCCGCTCGCCGCCCGGCTCGGTCAGGGCCACCACCGCCGTCTCCAGCGCCTCGGCCAGCGGCATCGCCTCGCGGTAGCGCTCCTTCACCCGCGTCGACACCGCCTCGGCCTGGCCGCCCATCGCGGCGAAGCCGTGCTCGTCGAAGACCGAGCCGTCGAAGGTCAGCCGGTAGATGGCGTCGCCGTCGGGGGTGTCGCCCACCTCGGCCACGACCACCTCCACCTCCAGCGACTTGATCGACTCGGTGAAGATGCGGCCCAGGTTGGAGGCGTAGAGGTTGGCCAGGCCGCGGCCCGTCACGTCGGAGCGGTCGTAGGTGTAGCCGTTGATGTCGGCGTAGCGGATGCCGCCGAGCCGCAGCTCCTCGAACTCGTTGTAGCGGCCGACCGCGGCGAAGCCGATGCGGTCGTAGATCTCGCTGATCTTGTGCAGCGCCCGGGACGGGTTGGGCGCGACGAACAGGATGCCGTCGGCGTACTGCAGCACGACGACGGAGCGGCCCCGCGCTATGCCCTTGCGCGCATAGTCCGCCTTGTCCCGCATGATCTGCTCAGGGGACGCATATCCGAAAGGCATGGACACCGTGATGGTCCTTTCTAGCGCAGCGGGGCGATGGGGCCGTCGGGCGAGATCAGGCGGGCTTCGAGCATCTGCTCGACGTAGCCGGACACCTGCTCGTCGCCCAGCCGGCGGAAACCGTCGGCGTCGATGACGGACACGATCGGCCAGATCTTGCGGGTGACGTCGGGGCCACCGGTCGCCGAGTCGTCGTCGGCAGCGTCGTACAGCGCCTGGATCAGCGTCATCGCCATGTCGTCGGCGGAGGCGCCATCACGGTAGAGCTTCTTCAGCGAGCCCCGCGCGAAGATCGAGCCCGAGCCGATCGCGTCGAACCGCTCCCGCTCGTAGGGCCCGCCGGCCACGTCGTAGCTGAAGATCCGCCCCTCGTCGCGGTCGGGATCATAGGCGGCGAACAGCGGCACCACCACCAGCCCCTGCATCGCCATGGCCAGGTTGCCGCGGATCATCGTGGCCAGCCGGTTGGCCTTGCCGTTGACCGACATGGTCCGGCCTTCGAGCTTCTCGTAGTGCTCCAGCTCCACCCGGTAGAGCCTGGCCATCTCGATGCCGGTGCTGGCCGTGCCCGCGATGCCCATGCAGGAGTAGTCGTCGGTGCGGAACACCTTCTCGACGTCACGCTGCGAGATGATGTTGCCCGACGTCGCCCGCCGGTCGCCCGCCATCACCACCCCGCCCGCGAAGGTGGCGGCGACGATCGTGGTCGCGTGGGGGACCTGGTCGCCGATCGGTGTGGCGAGGATTTTGTCCCGCTGCGGCAGCAACTCGGGCGCATATGAACCGACGAACTCGGTGAACGACGAACGTCCGGTGTTGTGGAAAAGCTGGTTCACCAAGCCGACAGGCAGATCCCTGTGCGATGCCACGCGACTCCCTCCCAAAGGTCAGTGTCCTAGGGCGACCCTACTCATGTTGCGTCGCTGTCTGCACTTCCCACGATCAGCTCACGGCGAACCCTTCGGAAGGGCTCCGCCCCCATGCGACACCGGGTTCACGCCCCCGATCCGTGTTCAGATCGTTTCTTTACGGCCGCCGGGGTGCGTGCGATTGTCGGTATGTCTGCACGTCCTGAACAGGAGGCCGACATGCGACTCCCCAGCCGACCTGCGGTGATCGCGGCACTGACCATCCTCGCGCTCAGCTCCTGCGGCACCGCGACGCCGTCCGGAGGAGAGAGCGTCACCCTCACCATCGCCGCCAACTCGATCTCGGGCGGCAAGAACTCCGACTCCGCCGACTGGATCAAGCAGTGGGTGATCCCGGAGTTCGAGAAGACCCACCCGGGCGTCAAGGTGCTGTTCCAGCCGAGCGGCGTGGACGACGAGCAGTACAAGACGAAGATCGCGCTCGACCTCAAGTCGAAGACCGGTGCCGACGTCATCGACGTGGACGGCATCTGGGTGGGTGAGTTCGCCCAGGCCGGCTACATCAAGCCGCTCGCCGAGGTCGGCGGCGCCGCCGTCGACGCGTGGGAGGGCTGGTCGCAGATCCCGCAGGCCGTGCAGGGGCTCGGCATCTTCGACGGCAAGAAGTACGGGCTGCCGCAGGGCACCGACGGCCGCGTCCTGTTCTACAACAAGACCCTGTTCGAGAAGGCCGGCCTGCCGGACCCATGGCAGCCCGCGAGCTGGCAGGAGATCATCGACGCCGGTGCCAAGCTCAAGGCCGCCGGGGTCCCCACGCCCATCCAGATCAACGCCGGCACCGCCATGGGCGAGGCGACGACCATGCAGGGCGTGCTGCCGCTGCTGGCCGGCGCGGGCGCCGAGATCTACAGCGAGGGCAAGTGGACGGGCGCGTCCCAGGCCATGAAGGACGTGCTCGGCTTCTACCAGCAGATCTACGGCGGCAGCGGGCTGGGCGACCCCAGGCTGCAGCAGGAGGCCAAGGGCCGCGACAAGTCGTTCGCCCAGTTCGCCGCGGGCAAGATCGCCATCCTGGCCGAGAGCGACTACTTCTGGCGCTCCGTGGTCGAGCCCAAGGCCGGGGTCGCCGCCATGAAGGACCGCGACACCACCGTCGGCTACGCCAGGATTCCGGCCATCCGGCCGGGCGCCGGCATCCGGGGCCAGGACCACGTCAGCATGTCGGGCGGCGCCGTGCGCGTGCTCAACCCGTTCTCCAAGAACCCGAAGCCGGCCTGGGAGCTGCTCGCCTTCATCCACGGGGCGGCCGCCACCAAGGCACAGCTGGCCGGGCAGGCGCGGATCAGCTCCCGCGGCGACGTCAACGACGAGGTGCTCACCGGCGACCCGATGCTGAAGTTCGTCGCCGACGAGGTACTGCCCGTCACCGCCTACCGGCCGGGCGTCGCCGTCTACCCGCAGGTCTCCGTCATCCTGCAGGAGGCCACCGCCGACGTGGTCAGTGGCAAGAGCGCCGACGAGGCCGTCACCGCCTACCGGACCAAGCTGGAGGGACTGGTCGGTGGCGCGGCCAATGTCAGCGGTTGACGCCGCGGGACTGGGCAAGGGCAGGGCGGTCGGATTCGTCCTGCCCGCGCTCGTCCTGATCGGTGTCTTCCTCGTCTTCCCCGCGCTCTGGACGATCTATCTCGGACTCACCGACTACCGGCTGACCGGCCTGGCCGCCGCGAACCCGCAGGTCGTCGGCTTGGACAACTACACCGACGCGCTGCGGGACCCGCGGTTTCTCGGCTCGCTCTGGCTGACCGTCGTCTACGTCGGCGGCTCGGCCATCCTCGGCCAGGCCGGGCTCGGGTTCGCGTTGGCCTGGGTGCTGCGGACGCGCACGGGGCGGCTGCGGCGGGTCGTGGAGGGCGTCGTGCTGCTGTCGTGGATCCTGCCCAGCACCGTCGTCGGGTTTCTCTGGTTCGCGCTGCTCGACCGCGACGACGGCACCCTCAACGCGCTCCTGAACACCCCGGGGTTCGCCTGGCTGCTCGACTACCCGCTGCTGTCGATCGTCGTCTTCAACGTCTGGCGCGGCACCGCGTTCTCGATGATGCTCTACTCGGCCGCCCTGGAGAACGTGCCGCCCTCCCACCTGGAGACCGCCCGGCTGGCCGGGGCGAGCGTCTTCCAGCAGCTCCGTGACGTCGTCCTGCCGCTCATCAGGCGGCACATCCTGACCAACCTGCTGCTCATCAGCCTGTGGACGTTCAACGACTTCACCCCGTTCGTGCTGACCGGCGGCGGGCCGGAGGGACGCTCGGAGATCCTGCCGATCTACGTCTACAACGTGGCGCTGCGGGGCGGGGAGCTCGGGGCGGGCGCCGCCATCTCCTTCCTCATCCTGCTGATCAACCTGGTCTTCGCCCTGGTCTACCTGCGGCTGCTGCGGGACCGGCGCAGGCGCGAGGCCGCGCTGACGGGAGGACCTTCGGCATGATCAGGCACACCGTCGGGCGGCTGGTGTCCACCGTGTTCCTCGCGGTCGTGCTCGCCTTCTTCGCGCTGCCGATGCTCTGGCTGGCGAGCGCGCCGTTCGACGACAGTCCCACGATCACCACGTCCGTCCCCGAGTTCACGCTGAACAACTTCGCCGCCATCCTCGACAACCCGTACGCGCTGGGCTCGATCCGCAACTCGCTCATCCAGGGCGGCGGGGCGGCGGCGCTGGTCGTCGTGCTGGCAGCGCTGGCCGCCTACGCCCTGTCGCGGGTCCGGGTGCCCGGCCGTGACGTGCTGCTCTACCTGCTTCTGCTGCTGTCGTCGGTGGTCACCGGCACCGCGGCCATGGTGCCCATCTTCGAGCTGGCCACCCGGCTCGACCTGATCGACACCCATCTCGGCGTCATCCTCGTCGTCTCCGGCGGCCTGCTGCCCGCGGCGATCTTCATCCTGAAGGACTTCATGGACGAGACGCCGACCTCGTACGAGGAGTCGGCCCGGGTCTTCGGCGCCTCCTCGCTGCAGATCCTCCGGCACATCGTGGTGCCGCTGGTGCGGCCGGGCCTGGCCACCATCGCCGTGTGGGCGCTGGCCAGCGTCTGGGGCGGGTTCCTGTTCCAGTTCATCCTGCTGCGCGACCCGGACAAGTCGCCCGGCTCGGTCATCCTCTACACCCTCTACACCGAGGGCGGCGCGCCCAAGCTCGACCTCATCTCCACCTTCTCGCTGCTCTACTCGCTGCCGGTGGTGGCGATGTACCTGTTCGTCTCGCAGCGTTACGGTTTCCGCTTCCACGGAGGGATCAAGCGGTGATCTCCCTGCACGGCCTGACCAAGGTGTTTCCCGGCGGCGTGCGCGCCCTCGACGGCATCGACCTCACGATCGGAGACGGCGAGTTCTTCGCCCTGCTCGGCCCGTCGGGCTGCGGGAAGACGACGCTCCTGCGCACCATCGCGGGCCTGGAGACCGCCAGCTCCGGGCACATCTCCATCGACCAGACGGACGTCACGTCCTCGCCTCCCGGCCGCAGGAACGTCGCCATGGTCTTCCAGGACTACGCGCTCTTCCCGCACATGGACGTCACCGAGAACATCGCCTACCCCCTGCGCATCCGCAAGGTGCCCCGCGCCGAGCGCACCGCCAAGGCCGCCGACGTCGCCCGGCGGCTCAGCCTGTCGGAGCTCCTGCGCCGCCGCCCCGCCCAGCTCTCCGGCGGCCAGCAGCAGCGCGTCGCCCTCGCCCGCGCCATCGCCTGCCACCCCACCGCCTTCCTGTTCGACGAACCGCTGTCCAACCTCGACGCCCGCCTGCGCCTCGAAGCCCGGACGTTCCTCAAGCGCTTGCAGCGCGAGCTCGCCGTCACCACCGTCTTCGTCACCCACGACCAGGCCGAGGCCCTCGCGCTCGCCGACCGCATCGCCGTCATGTCGCAGGGACGGATGGTTCAGGTCGGCACGCCCTCGGAGGTCTTCCAGCGCCCCGCCACCACGTTCGTCGCCTCCTTCATCGGCTCCACGCCGATGAACCTGCTGCCGGCGAAGGCGGCGGGCGGCTCGCTGCACGCGGCCGGCGCCGTCCTGCCCGCCCCGGCCAGCCTCACCGACGGCGACGACCTCGTGTACGGCGTGCGCCCCGAGTACATGGACCTGTCCCCCATCGCACGCCCCGACGCCTTCCCTGGCACCGTCTCGGTCCTGGAGAACCTCGGCACCAGCACCCTGGTCACCCTCGAAGAGGCCGGCACCTTCATCCAGGCCGTGGTCGACGAGGGCGACGAGCCGCGTCTCGGTGACCGTGCCTGGGCCGTCCCGCGCCGCGCCCTGGTCTACCGCGACGGAGAGCTGCTGAGCCCCTGACGGCATACTGGACGTCATGTCCACCAGGGACTGGATCCTGCACGTGGACCTCGACCAGTTCATCGCCGCGGTCGAGCTGCTGCGCCGTCCCGAGCTACGCGGCAGGCCCGTCGTCGTGGGCGGCTCGGGCGATCCCACACAGCCGCGCACCGTGGCCGCCACCGCCACCTACGAGGCCCGCGCCCACGGTGTGCACTCCGGGATGCCGTTGCGGACGGCGCTCAGGCTGTGCCCCGACGCCGTCTTCCTGCCCACCGACCCGCCGGCCTACGAGGCGGCCTCGGAGCGCGTCATGGCCACGTTGCGCGCGTTCCCGATGGAGGTCGAGGTCTGGGGATGGGACGAGGCGTTCGTCGGCGCCCGCACTGACGCCCCCGAGGCGCTCGCCGCCGGTATCCGGCGCGCGGTGCTCGCCGAGACCGAGCTGTCGTGCTCGGTGGGCATCGGCGACAACAAACACCAGGCCAAACTCGCCTCCGGGTTCGCCAAACCGGCCGGCGTCTTCCGGCTCACGGGAGAGAACTGGGCGGAGGTCATGCACCACCGGCCCACCGACGCCCTCTGGGGCATCGGGGCCAGGACCTCCAGGAAACTCGCCGCCCTCGGCCTGCGCACGGTCGCCGAGCTGGCCGCCGCCGACCCCGCGGAGCTGGCACGCCACTTCGGCCCCACCAATGGACCCTGGTATCACTGAACCTTTTTCACCCTCGGGCGGCCTGTGTGACACGGTGATTTTGAAGGACGGCGATGGCCTTGCACAGGTGGCCGGCCTTGGAGGGGCTGCAG